>CAVUBM010000116.1:0-6963 GCA_963739645.1 uncultured Actinomycetota bacterium | reverse complement strand
AAACGCTCGAGACGCATCATCGGCCGCTACCATTGCTCACCATGGTCAGTCGGGACTTGGCTTAAGTTCCCGCAGGACAGGGATCAAGTCCTCCATTCAGCAGCTCAGGCCCCGGGGCGAATGATTGTCGGGCAGTAGCTACTCCTGGGTCCGGCCGACCGCTGCCGTAATTCAATCACCCGTCAGTAACTTATCCGAGGTCGGTCGCAGTGTCGGCAAGCACGGTGTTATCGCGAGCCCTTTCCAAAGCAGGTCAGAGCGGAACCCTCGATCTTTCTGGACTGAATCTCACGTCCGTTCCCCTGGACGTCTTCCGCTTCACCGGGCTACGGTCCCTCTTCCTGAACGACAACCAGCTCACCAGCATCCCGGCCGAGATCGAGTGGCTGGAGAACCTGCAGGCCCTGCACCTGGACGACAATCAGTTAACCGAGTTGCCGCCCGGCCTGTCGAAGCTGTCCCGGCTGCGCGAGCTAAGGCTTGACCGCAACTGTCTAGCGACCTTGCCGTATAACATCTCCCGGCTGCGCGCCCTCGAATCGCTGGCGGCCAACAGCAACACGATCACCCGGCTGCCCGCGGGACTGGCCCGGCTCGACCGGCTCCAGTCGCTCATGCTGAACGACAACCAGCTCGAGCACGTGCCACAGGAAATAACGCAGCTGCCCGGATTGCGGCGACTGTGGCTTTCGTACAACCGGATCACCAGCCTGCCCGCCAGCATCGGTTCCCTCTCCGGCCTGATGAAGCTCGTGCTGAGCCACAACAAGCTGAGCAGGCTGCCACCGGAAATCGGCTCGCTGGCGAATCTCCGGTCGCTGGCCCTAGACGGCAACAGAGTCTCCGAGCTGCCCCCGGAAATCGCGAAGCTGACGGAGCTCAGCTCGCTCAGCGTCAAAGACAATCTCCTCACGGCCCTTCCCCCGGCCTGGGCGACCTGGCCCGGCTGCGCGAGCTCAGCCTGGACGGAAACCGGCTCACCGCGCTCCCGCGCGAGCTCGCGGTCCTGCTCCAGGACGGCCTGAACCTGACCTTCGCCGGTAACCCGATCGGCAGCGCGCTCTCACAGCTGTCCGAGCGGGGGGCCGACTCCATCTCCACGTACCTGATGAGTCTCGAGGATGCCGTCCCGCAGTACGAGGCCAAGGTCCTGCTGGTGGGCGAGGGCAACGTCGGCAAGACCTCGCTGATCGCCGCGCTGCATCGTGAGCGGTTCATCGACGGCCGCAGCACCACACATGGCATCGAGATCCAGCCGCTGGTCCTCAGCCACCCCAGCCTCTCCCGCAGCATGACGCTGCGCACGTGGGACTTCGGCGGCCAGGAGGTCTACCGGATCACGCACCAGTTCTTCTTCACCAAGCGAGCGCTCTACATGGTCGTGTGGAGCGCCAGGGAAGGGCAGGAGCGCAACGAGGTCGAGGACTGGCTGAAGCGCATCAGGATGAGGGTGGCCAGCGAGGCACGTGTGGTCATCGTCGCCACGCACTGCGATGAGCGGAGCCCTGAGCTCGACTACCCGCAGCTGAAGCGGACGTTCGCCGATGTCCTCAGGGGGTCGGTCGAGGTGGACAACCGCACCAGCAGCGGGATCGAGCGACTCAGGGCCGCCCTGGCCGACGAGGCCGCCGACCTGCCGCAGATGGGCCAGCTGGTCAGCCCACGGTGGATCGCGACCAGGGACGAGGTGCTCAGCCGGGCCGCGACCAATCCGCAAATCTCGTTCGCCGACTTCGCCGCCACCTGCAAGGGCTGCGGCGTCACCGATGACGGGGAGATCCGTACGCTCGCCGAGTACCTGCACGATCTCGGGCAGGTCATTTACTACGGCGATGACGAGGGCCTCAAGGACGTCGTGGTCCTGAACCCGGAATGGCTGACCAAGGCCATCAGCTATGTGCTGGAAGACCGGGTCACCCGGAACTCTTACGGCATCCTGGACCATCACCGGCTCAAGGAGATCTGGCAGGACGGCCCCGACGGCCAGTCGTATCCCGGCCGGTATCACCGTTACTTCCTCCGGCTGATGGAGAAGTTCGACGTCTCCTACCGGCTGGAGGACGGGGACGCCAGCCTCGTCCCGCAGCTGCTGCCGCACGAGCGCCCTGACCTGCCCTGGGAACCCGACGAAGACCTGCCCAGCTCCACGCGTTCGCTGTCGCTGATCTGCAAGCTCAACGAACCCGCCCCCGGCCTCATCGCCTGGCTCACGGTGCGGCACCACAGGGCCTCGACCAACATGCACTGGCGGCGGGGCATCTTCCTGCGCCACCCGATCGCCACCTACGAATCCGACGCGCTCATCGAGCTGCGGCAGGCCGATGAGCTGCACCTGGATGTGCGGGCGCCGTCGCCCGATCTGTTCTTCAACGTCCTGCGCGACAGCATCGAGAGCCTGGTGAGCGCCCGATGGCCGGGCATCGCCTATCAGCTGCTGATTCCGTGCACGACCCGCTTCACCGACGGCTCCCGCTGCGAATACCGCTTTCCCCTGGACGGCCTGCTCCGGTACCGGGAGCGGGGCGGCCTGACCTACGCCTGCCTGGGGTGCGGGCAGGATCACCATGTGTCCCGGCTGCTGACCGGGTTCGACTTCCCGGCCGGGTCGATCAAGCCCGAGCTTGACCGCCTGGAGAAGCAGGTCAGCGACATCGCCAGCGGGGTGGGCAGGCTGGAGAGCGTCGCGGCGCAGACGGCCGAGTCCGTGCGGCGCATCCTGCGGATCGCGAGCACGGAGGTTAAGGACTGCCCGCGGCTGTTCAACCTGATGCCGGACGCGAGCGAGGGCGTGCGCCGGCTCCGGGGCATCTACCGGCGCTCGTACACGGTCACCTTGTGGTGCGAGCACACCGACCACTGGCACCCGTGGCCGGATGCGACCTACCCCATCGACCAGCCCAGGGAATGGATGCTGCAGGTCCGGCCGTACGCGTCGCTGGTGGTGCGGGCGCTGCGCCTGGTCACCCCGATCGCCGCGTCCATCTCCGGCGGCGGCTTGCTCGGAACCGACCTGGCCACGGTCAGGACCGAGCTCCGGACCATGGCCGCGGTGCTGCAGGAGTTCCCGGCGTCCGGCGGCGAGGATCTGGACCCCGGCGATGCGCTGAGGTTCGCGCGTGGCCTGGAACCCGCCGAAGGCCAGGCGCTGCGTGCCTTCCGGGCCTTCCTGTTCGAACGGGACAAGACGCGGACCTTCGGCGGCCTGAGCCGGGTGCAGGCCCCGTCCGGCGAATTTCTCTGGGTCTGCCCGACGCACAGGACCGAGTACGACCCCGGGCTTCCCGACATACCCAACAGCTAGTTCGCCCGGACCGCGGACCTCTACCCTGAGGCTCGTGGCCGAGTACCCGCACCCCGCGAGCGAAGGGCGTGCCGCCAATATGCGCGCCATTCGGCGTACCGGCACCAAGCCCGAACTCGCGCTGCGCAGCGCGCTGCACCGGAAGGGCTACCGGTTCCGCAAGGACTACCGGCTTGATCTAGCCGAGGGAAAGCGAGTCCGCCCGGATATCGCGTTCACGGCCCGTCGGGTCGCGGTTTTCGTCGACGGCTGCTTCTGGCACGTCTGCCCTGACCACGGCAGCAAGCCCGCGAACAACGTCTGGTACTGGGAGCCCAAGCTGCGCAGGAACGTCGAGCGGGACCGGGCCGCGGACGCGGCGCTGCTCGCAGCGGGCTGGGGTGTGGTCCGGATCTGGGAGCACGAAACGATCGATGCGGCCGTGCTGGCGGTGCTCGCGGCGCTGGAGAAGTCCCTGGCCGGCCGTGAACGCCGTGGCCGGCCCCGAGGCCGGCGCCGGGTGAGGGGCTACGGGGGTCCGATGCGTGTCTACCTGCCGTTCACGTTGTCGGCGCTGGCCGGGTTGCTTGACGAGCCTGCCGCTGGCGCGGCCCCGGTGCACGGCTACGCGGTCACGCCCGCGCTGCGGGAGCTGGTACTCGAGCGGCGATGAGGAGGAGCTCGAGTACGTGGCCATGACGCAGGCGGCGCGGGCCTCACTCCGGCTGCTGCACGCCGATCCGGAGGCACCGCCGCGCCGGGTCGTGCTGGCCGCGGAGGTGCCCGACGACCAGGTGACCGGCTCGGGAGGGTTCGACGACCCGGCCCTGGTGCGGATCAGCGTGCCGGTCGGGCTCGCCGACGTGGCGTCCGGCCACATCGACGACCCGCGGGCCGAGGCCGACGTCCGGGCGGCGGTCGCCGCGCTGGCGGCCGCGGACGGCGGAGACGAGGACGCGAGGTTCACCGTCGACGGGGCGGAGGGCCATGAGCTGCTCTGGTACGCCACCCAGGAGCTGCGGCAGGTCACGGGCTGAGGCCAGGCTGCCCCGGGTGCGGCCATCCCCTGGCTTGCCCCATGCGAGGATAAAATCCTGCTGCCGTTCAGACCAGGAAATGCAGGGAGCCGCTTCGCCATGGATGCCGTAACGACCGTCCCCGTTCCTGTAAACGAGCCGGTCCGGACCTACGCCCCGGGAAGTCCCGAGCGTGCCGCACTCGAGAGCAGGATCAAGGAGCTCGCCGGCGAGCGGGCCGAGCTGACCATGACCATCGGCGGCCAGCAGCGGATGGGCGCGGGCGAGCGCGTCGACGTGGTCCAGCCGCACAACCACCGGCACGTGCTGGGCCAGCTGGGCAACGCGACCGACGACGACGTGTCCGCGGCCATCGCCGCCGCCAGCCAGGCGGCACCCGGCTGGCGCGAGCTGTCCTTCGACGACCGCGCGGCCATCTTCCTCAAGGCCGCCGACCTCCTGTCCGGGCCCTGGCGCTCGGCCGTCAACGCGGCCACGATGCTGGGCCAGTCCAAATCCGTGCAGCAGGCCGAGATCGACGCGGCCTGCGAGCTGATCGATTTCTGGCGCTTTAACGTGCACTACGCGCGGCGGCTGCTCGCCGAGCAGCCCGGGTCGTCGCCCGGCTCCTGGAACCGGCTCGAGTACCGCCCGATCGAGGGCTTCGTGCTGGCGATCACCCCGTTCAACTTCACCTCGATCGCGGGCAACCTGCCGACCGCGCCCGCGCTGATGGGCAACGTGGTCGTGTGGAAGCCGTCGAGCACCTCACAGCTGTCCGCGCACTACGTGATGCGCGTGCTCGAGGCGGCCGGGCTGCCGCCCGGCGTGATCAACATGGTGACCGGCAGCGGCCAGCCGGTGTCCCGGGTGGCGCTGCCGCACCCGGACCTCGCCGGGATCCACTTCACCGGGTCCACGGGCACGTTCCAGCACCTGTGGCGCTCGGTCGGCGAGAACATCGCCGGCTACCGCGGCTACCCGCGGCTGGTGGGCGAGACCGGGGGCAAGGACTTTGTGATCGCCCACCCGTCCGCCGACCCCGGTGTCCTGCTCACGGCGCTGATCCGCGGGGCCTTCGAATACCAGGGCCAGAAGTGCTCGGCCGCGTCCCGGGCGTACGTGCCGCGGTCGGTGTGGAACCGGATGGGGGATGACTTCATCTCGACGGTGTCGTCGCTGACCATGGGCGACGTCGGCGCCGACCTGTCGCTGTTCATGGGCGCGGTCATCGACAGGCCGGCGTTCGCCACCCACGCCGACGCCATCGCCCGGGCCAGGTCACGCCCGTCCGTCCGGGTGCTCACCGGCGGCGAGACCAACGACTCCGACGGCTACTTCGTGGCGCCCACCGTGCTCGAGAGCTCCGACCCCACGGACGAGATCTTCACCACCGAGTACTTCGGCCCGATCCTCGGCGTGCACGTGTTCGACGACGCGCAGTACTCGAGCGTCGTGGCCCAGGCGGCCAACATCGCCCCCTACGCGCTCACCGGCGCGATCGTCGCGCAGGACCGGGCCGCGATCGCCGAGGCCACCGAGGCGCTGCGGTTCTCGGCCGGGAACTTCTACATCAACGACAAGCCGACCGGCGCCGTGGTCGGCCAGCAGCCGTTCGGCGGGGCCCGGGCCAGCGGCACCAACGACAAGGCGGGCTCGATCTTCAACCTGATCCGCTGGGTCAACACCCGGGCCATCAAGGAGCTGTTCGTGCCGCCGGTGGACTACCGCTATCCACATATGGGCTGATATCCGCACCGACCATCACGTAACCGGAGGCCTCACATCTACCGCCTGGTGCTGTGGAATATCGATCTGACGCTGGTCGACGTGGCCAGGGTCTCGCGGGGGGCCTACGCCGACGCGTTCCGCCGGGTGACGGGGCGCCCGCTGGTGGCGCTGCCGCAGACGGCGGGCCGCACCGACTCAGAGATCTTCTTCGAGGCCCTGGCGAACAACGCGGCCGCGCCGGTCCCGGCCCGGGACGAGGCCAGCGGCCAGGAGCTTCTGGCCCGGTACACCAGGGAACTCGAGGCCGCGTTCGGGGCCAGGGTCGGCCAACTCAGCGCGCAGGGCCGGGCGCTGCCCGGGGCCGCCGACGCGGTCGCCGCCGTGGCCGCCCTGCCGGGCGTGGTCCAGTCGGTGCTGACCGGGACGATCAGGCCCAACGCCGTGGTGAAGCTCCGGGCCTTCGACCTGGACGACTACTTCGACCTCGAGATCGGCGGGTACGGGTCGGAGATCTACCCCATGGGCGCCCTGCTGCTCAGGTCCCGCGGCCGCGCGTCCAGAAATACGGCACGGACATCGGTGCGGACGCCACCGTCTACCTCGCCGACTCGGGCCGTGATGTCGAGGCGGCCAGGGTCGGCGGTGCGCACTGTGTCGCGGTGGCCAGCGGCCGTGCGACCATCGGCGAGCTGCGCGACGCCGCGCCGACCTCGTCCTCGACGACCTCACCGACACCGACGCTGTGGTCAGCGGGGTCGACCGGCTGACCAGCGCCGTCTCCGCCGGCGAGCGCAGCAGGGGGCGGTGCCACGGCCGGACCCCGTCGTTGCGAGGATGCAACCGACACCCCATGCTGATGCCTATGCCAACTGACGACCAGGCCCCCGCAGGAAACGCGGACGGCCACGACGACCCAGCGACGGTACTGGGCGGTCG
>CAVUBM010000115.1:0-28532 GCA_963739645.1 uncultured Actinomycetota bacterium | reverse complement strand
TTCACGAGGCAGTACCGGCGCTGGCAGGCAGGAGGAGGCCCTTGCGGGCTGCTGGCCGGACGCGCTGATCGCGGTGGTCGCCGGCCCTGCTACCACCCGTTCATCGCCAGCAGGCACCACATCGGCCGGGAATCGCCCGCGAGTGCGCCCCGCCGCACTGCCCGATCGCCCCGTCGATCGTAGCCACCGGCCAGCCGGTCAGTGGCTGCGGCCAGCCTGCACTCGGGTCACGCTCTGTGATCTGAACTGCTCACCGTCTGGCAATCCGTATCCGCTTCTATGCACGGAGTACGGCGCGAGCGCTTCCCACGTCGTCGGTGGCAATCACGATCTTCCCGCCCGTGAACGTGGTGTAGGCGACGTCAACGTTGACATTAGCCTCGGCGAGCCGCCGGGCCAGCTCGCCGAGGGCGGCAGGCCGGTCCTCGACGTCGATCACGAAGACCTCGCGGGCGTCGGCGATCCCCATTCCGGCGCGCTCAAGCGCCGCCCGGCACCCGGCCACGGCCTCATCGTCGAGGAGCATGTGCACGACACCCCTGCCCTCACCAGTGAAGGCCGCGAGGCCATGGACAGTAACACCCGCCTCGCCGACAATCTCCCCCAGCCGGGCTAGCTCGCCCGGCCGGTGCTCGAGAATCACTGTCAGGTCCGTGGGCATCGCACCTTCGATCTTCCACCGCGTTCGGCACCAGGGCAATCCGGTCATCACTCACCGGCTCACCGGCTCACCGCCACACCGGCCCTGCCGGTGCGCTCATCACCGCACGTTTCCGCCGCGATGAGGTATCTCGTGACCACCGAGGCCCTGATGAGTGGGATTCGGCTACGACGAGCACCCGACCTCAGCCTTGACCGGCCAGGTGGCTGCCCGCCCGCTCGACCGCCAGCGCATACTCGGCAGGTTTTTGGCGACGTTCACAGCGCTGTGGAGATTGTCACTTTGCGTGATGGCTAATCCGGACCGACAGCCGGGAATCGCCAGACGCGTACTGCCGGGCCCAGCGTTCAAGGACTTCACCCTGAATGCCATGCAGACTCAGCCTATCGCCCAGCGAGGCCAGGCGTAGCTCTATGTGCTGCTCACCTGCGCAGACTCTGGCTGGACGTCGCTCATTGCGGTTCGTATCTGCCCCCGTTGGCTAACGTTCGAATGAACCGAACAGCCATGGCCAGCAGGTGCTGGCATCCGAAGACCAGTCTGCGCTCGTCACCAGCCCCGCGCTACTGCTGAACCGCCGCGGGCAGCGGCTGTCGGTCCGCGGCGCCAGCGACATCATCCGAGCCATCGCCGCCGACGCCAACCTCGACGAAGAGCACATCACCGCCCACGTCGGCCGCCACACCTTCGCTACCACCCTCATCCGCGGCGGCACCGACCTGGTCGCCGTCGCCGACATGCTCGGCCATGTCCGCCTCGACACCGTTCGCCTCTACACCCACCCCTGCGCCGCCGACCGCGAACGAGCCCTCAATCTCCTGCCATATGACGCTAATCAGGCCCGATGGTGCTATTACACGTATCTGGTCGCTACCCCTTGTACGGCGGCAGGCCGAGGCAGCTCCCTGATCTGCTGCTGGATGACCTCCGGCGCGGGCCGCGCGTCCACGGTGTAGACGTACTCCTTGCGCCGGAAAATTGCCAGGACGGGGTTGGTCTGGTTGTGATAGTCCCGCAGCCGGACCGCGAGCGCCTCCTCGGTGTCATCTTCCCGGGTGATCAGCTCTCCGCCGCACATGTCGCACCGGCCGGGGACCTTTGGGCTGTTGGCGATCAGGTTGTAGTCCATCCCGCAGTCGGCGCACAGCCTGCGGCTGAGGACCCGGCGGCGGACCTCGCTGTCCGGCAGGTCAAGCTCGATGACGCCGTCGATGTCGTAGCTCTCCAGGAAGAACTCGGCCTGCCGCGGGTCCCGCGGGAACCCGTCGATGATGAAGCCGAAGTTCCAGTCGTGCTGGGTGAGCCTGTCCCTGACCACCGACTCCACCAGGTCGTCCCCGACCAGTTCTCCTGCCGCCATGACCCGGCGCACCTGCGCGCCCATCTTGGTGTGGTTCTGCACGTTCCACCGGAAGATGTCACCCACGCTGATGTGCACCATGTCCAGGTCCGCCGCCAGCATCTTGGCCTGCGTGCCCTTGCCGCTGCCCTGAATCCCCATGATCACGTATTTGCGCATGTCATCAGCCTGGCATAAGGGGGATGGCCCGGCCAGGTCCCTCCGCAGCACGTCCCCGGTCACGTCCGCAGCCAGCGGAACACGCATCGCTGCAGGTAGGCGTCTTCCGGTCAGGGACGCAACGTCCCATGACCGTCAGAGCTCCGACTTGTAGGAGATCGCCGGGAACCCGCCTTCACAGGCACGCCAACTCTCCGTAACCTGCTTCTAAAGAGCGTCCCCGTGCCGCGGGCACGGGGACCGGGGGTCATTAGTTCCCAGGGGGGAGCACCACCATGCGCAAAAACCATCTCCGCCTGCTGATGGCGGCAGGCTCCATGCTGGCCGCCGGGGCGATTGCTCTGTCAGGCACCCTCGCCGCAACCGCCGCGCCGAGCAACAGTAGCGCCTCGGGCATCGAGCATTTCCAGTTCATGTCCACCTCGGCCACCGCGACCAGGGACACGGTGATCGCCCATGGCGTATTCACCGCCGGGGGCGTTGACATCACCACCAGCAACACAACCGACACGCTGAAGTTCCCCAACGGCACGATCAAGCTCAGGCATTCACCGGGCACCGGGCCACAGTCCTTCAACCCGCATACTTGCCTGTTCACCGTTCACCAGCACGGCACCTACACGCTGCTGAGCGGGACCAGCAAGTACGCCGGGATCAGCGGCCACGGGAGGTACCGGCTGGACATCCTGGCCGTTGGCGCCCGGTCACACGGCAAGTGCACCCAGAAAAAGCCACCGGTCACTTTCGAGCTGATCGTCCGCGCCTCAGGGCCGGTACACCTGTAACGGCACCCACCAGGGGCCACCGGCAGCTGAGCCCGCGTCCCGCGCGGCCAGTGAGCCCGGCCGGGAGCGCCCCGCTGGCCACAGCTGGCGGGGCGTTTCCCCAGTGCCAGGGCCGGTACCAGCACGACCGGCAGCCCTGAGCCCGGCAGCTCATCATCTGAGGGGCCGACGGCCCGCGCGCTCCCGACCGTTGCCGGCGCCGGGCCGGAATGGCAGTTCACCACGACACGATCACCAGGGCAGGGCTCCACGGGTGCCCGCGGTCACACTGCGCCGGCGATCCAGGACGACGCCGAGACCCTCAGTAATCACGTTGCGTAACCGACGCTCCCTCACCGCCCCCGCGTACGGCGCGCCGAACCAAGGCAGCAAGCACGGGCTCCTGCCGACTAGACACCGCTGGCGCTCACGTCGGCGCAACGCTCCGGATCAGGTCTGCTGGGTGGCCGGCTCGCGGCATGCCTGCACGGCTTCTGCCTCGGTGCCGTAGACCGGGAATACCTTGGTCAGGCCGGTGGTCTCCAGGATGCCCCGGGCCTGGCGGGACGGCGCGGCCAGTGCCATGCAGCCCTGGGCGGCCTGGACCCGATGCCAGATCCCGACCAGGACACCGACGCCGGTGGAATCGATGAAGTTCACGCTGGCAAGGTTCACCACCAGGCCGCGATAGTTTTCATCGCTGATGACCCGAAGGAGGCTATCTCGGAGCGACCCGCTGGTGGACACGTCAACGTCACCGGTCACCTTAACCACAGCGATGCCGGTATCGAGGCGGTAGGCAAGGACCAATCTATCTGGGCCGTCAGCTGTGCTCATGGATCACTCCTCCTGATCGCGGGCCTCTGCCGAACGCGACGGGCCGACCGTGACCTGGCGCAGCCGGCTCTCCCCGCTCTACCCGGCTGCCCAGCACTGAATCCACCGCCCCGGGGCCGTTGGTGCGGGACGGCCAGCTGCGCGGATGAAGGCACCGAGATCGCGGTAGATGTGCCTGACCGAGGCTCCCACCGGCATCGGCGAACTGTTCGGGCTCAAGGCACCTGTGCCCGGCGGCATCAAGCAGTGACCCCAGACGGGCAGGCGCCTCCCAGACGCGATGACAAGAACCGCTCCCGCCGCGCCGTGGGCAACGCTGGCGCCGGCCGTCGCGCCCGCCCAGGCCGGGCATCACTGCGTGCCCCCTCAACGGCCTGATCATCGAATCCGTTCGAAATGCCTGACGCACTGAAAACTGCAGGTACTTGCGGGATCCTGTTTCCGGAGGGGCAGGGCAGGCGCAAGCAGCCAGCGGACCCGGCTTGCCGGGGGTGGCTCTTCTACGATGGCTTCCTGGGCCAGCGACGTCATGGCCGACAGAGGAGGCGCACTCAAGATGAGGAACCCGCAGGGCTGCCCAGGGTGCCGGAGCAGATCGCTGGGAAGGGCGTGAGCCAGTGAGTACCCCAGGGACAGCCGGGAGGGGGGACAGCGGCATCCCCGACATGGCAGCCGACCGACCGTCTTTCGACACAAGCGTCGCTCATCCCGCTCGGGTGTATGACTACTGGCTCGGCGGGAAAGACAACTTTCAGGCCGACCGGGAAGCCGCCGCCCAGATGATCGAGGTGCTGCCGAACATCTTGCCCGGTGTGCGGGCTAACCGGGCGTTCTTGCGCCGTGCGGTGCAGTACCTCGCCGGGGAGGCCGGGATCCGGCAGTTCCTCGACATCGGCACCGGGCTGCCGACCGCTGAGAACACTCACGAGGTCGCGCAGTCCATTGCGGCCGAATCGCGGATCGTGTACGTGGACAACGACCCGATCGTCCTCGCCCACGCCCGTGCGCTGCTGACCAGCAACCCCGAGGGTGCCACCGCCTACATCGACGCTGATGCCCGCGACACCGGCACCATCGTGCGCGAGGCCGCCAAGACCCTCGACTTCAGCCAGCCCGTAGCGGTCATGGCGTTGCTGATCCTGCAGTACATCCCGGACTCAGACGGCCCGCACCAGGTCGTGTCCCGGCTGATGGATGCCGTCCCCCGCGGCAGCTACCTGGTGATCTCCGACACCACCACCGACATTGACACCGACCGGGTCAGCGCTGGCACCGCGAGACTCAACGCGCGGCTGGGCCCGGCCCAGTTGACCCCGCGGCCGCGCGCCGCGATCGCGCGCTACTTCGACGGCCTGGACCTCGTCGACCCCGGGCTTGTCCCCGTGCCACGATGGCGCACGCTGCCCAGCCCCCTGGTCATTCCTGCCTACGCCGGCATGGGCCGCAAGCCCTGACCCGCCACACGCCGGGGCGCGACAGCCCCCCAGCCGGGGCCGGCAAGCCTTCCACCGAAACCAGCTTCCCGTCAGCATTCGCTGCCGCTGTCTTTTACCCCTTACCCGGCCGCCAGCACGGGAGACGTGAGGCCACCGATCAGCAGCAGCCAACGACGCAGAGAACTGGATGATCTGGGCGTGCATCTGTCATCCCAGCGGTTGCCACTGACAACCAAATATTCGGCAGGCTATGAAAGGAATATGCGATCGCGGTCCTAGGGTCACGCTCAGTGATATCAGCAGCAGGCCTCACCCATCCGCCCTGCATAGGCAGGCGATCGGGCGTCAGCGTCGCCCTCCTCTCCCGTCCCGAGTCCGGTTCGGTGCGGGCCGAAACTGCCCGAAGATCCTCGATTGGCTCTTCTTTACCTGAGCTAATAAGCCTCGCTAAATTCAAAGAGGCCGCTGACCTGCATAAACCGGTGGGCGCAGGTGGGTTCGAACCACCGGCCCCTCGCTTGTAAGGCGTGTCCGCAGCCTGGCTGGAAGGTGCTGGATATCGCCTGATGGGGTATCTGCCTGCAGCGATGACGGCTGGCAGTGGCTCGGTGAGGCCTGGCGCCGGTGGCCGTTGGCTCTTGGTTTGGCTCTTGATGATCTCGAGCTACCTGGGCGGCGGAAGCGCTTTCGACCAGGCGGTCGCCGCGTTCGCCAGCAGCTACGCCGGGCAGGTGAGGCGCGACTATGACGTGCTGGCCGCGGCGGTCCAGGCGGGCCGCATCGAGGTGATGTGGGCGCCTGCCAGGGGGCCCCGGCGATCCGGGCGCTGAGTCTGGCTTAGCGGGGCCAGCGCAGCTGCTAGGCGTGCGGTACTAACGCCCGTGGCCGGTCAGGGCGTACCTTGTAAAGGTCACGACTGCATCACAAATGATCTGCGGACCCCCAGCCGGAGACGAAGCCAAGTCAACGGGCTCTAAGCGCAGGGCCATCAGACCACAAGACGTCAGCCCTGGCCCGGAAACAGCCGCCGCCGGGCTCGGGTGAGTTCCGTCACTGACCTGACGCGCTGGTCATGTGACGGTAGCGACCTCGGCGGCTGAATCCGACCGCTCGAGGAGGGTCTGATGTCTGAACCGGTGGCACTAGGGATCCTGGGCCTGGAAGTCCCCAGCGGCACTCACCTCTGCACGTTCTACCGGGGACCGCCCGGCCAGGACGAGATCTTGCTGCCCTTCCTGGCCGAGGGCATCCGGGCCAGGGACAGATGCTTGTGCATCACGGACTCGGTGGCACCAGCCGACGTCCTGTCCAAGCTGGCCCGGCAGGTCGATGTGGGCTCATCGGTCGATACGGGGCAGCTCGAACTGGCCACTTCCGACGAGGCCTACCTGCGTTCCGGGCGGTTCTCGACGGAAGAGATGCTCGATTACTGGGGTGCGGCGGCCAGCGACACAGGGCGCGGCCGGCTTCAGCCTGACCAGGGCGGCCGGGGAAATGCCTTCGGTGCTGAATCAGCCGGCGGGCCGGCAAGAGTTCTTTCGCTACGAGGCCAGGCTCAACGAGGTCATCCCGAACTACCCGGAGGTGATCTTGTGCCTGTATGACCTGGAGCGGTTTGGCGCCGAGGTGCTGATGGACGCCCTGCGCACACACCCCACGGGTCATCGTGGACGGGATGGTGCACCACAATCCCTACTACATCGAGCCAGGCAAGTTCCTCGCCCGCCAGGGGTAGCGCCGGTGACACCGGGCGGCCTGGCGGATGGAGACGATCAGCTCCGCGAACAGCTGTCCGCCCTGAGGAGCTTGCTGGTGCTCTCCATGCTGCTGACCCGGCAGGACGATGAAGCCGGAATTCTGCATCTGGTAGCGAGCGCGGTCGGGTCGCTGGGGCCCTGCCAGACGGAACGCATCCTGCTCGACGGCCGGTGGACCGAGGTGCGGGTACCGGAGCACGAGCCGACCGGCCCCGGCCTGCCCAGCAGCCTCCGCACGCCGGACGGCGGCCCGGTGGAGCTGGCCGGGGTGCCCTGGTCGTGGGCCTATCCAATGTCTATCCCGCACGGGCCGTCCGGTTACCTGGTGGTCGGGGCGGAGGCCGGGCCCGCAGCGGACGAGCGGTTCCTCCTGCAGGTCCTGGCCCAGCAGGCCGGGGTGGCCGTGAGCAATGCGCGGCTGCACGCGAGAGAGCGGGATCAGGCCGAGCAACTTCGGGTCACCAACCTGACCCTGCAGCGCACGATGGAGATCCACGACACCCTGACCCGGGTGGCGCTCGAGGGGCGTGGCCAGGAGGGGATCGCCGAGGCTGTCCGCGACCTGACCGGGTACCCGGTGGCCATCGAGGACCGGTTCGGCAACTTGCGGGCCTGGGCCGGCCCTGGGCGCCCGGACAGCTACCCCAAGGACACCTCGGGACACCGGGACAGCCTGCTGAAACAGGCGATGGCAGCCCCTGGCCCGGTCAGGGACGGGGAGCGCCTGCTCTCGGTGGTCCGGCTCGACGGCGCCGCCATGGGTGTGCTCGTCGTGCATGATCTGGACGGGACGGCCGAGGAGGCGGAGCGGGTGGCGATCGAGCACGCCACCACGGTGCTCACCATGGAGCTAGCCCGTCTGCAGACGCTGGCCGAGGCCGCCGCGCGGCTGCGCGTCGACCTGGTCGCCGGGCTGATCGAGGGCACCGACCCAGCCCAGACCCTCAACCGGGCGCAAGCCCTCGGTTATGACCTCGGCCGTCCGCACCGGGTGGTCGTGATCGAGGGATGCCACGACGAGCATGAGGCGGACGACTTCTTCCAGGCCGTGCGGCGGGCCACGCTGGCGGCCCGGGCCGGCTCGCTGCTCGCCTCCCGGCCCGGTGAGGTGGTCATCCTGGCCGACGCGGAACCAGCATGGGAGAAGTTCCGCGCCGCGGTGGCCGCCGAGTGGCACCGGGCCAGCTGCCGGATCGGGGTGGGTGGCCGTCATATCAGCATTGACGAGTTCCCGGAGTCTTACCGGGAAGCGCAGCTGGCGCTGAAGATCCAGAAGGCGGCTGGCGGCCGGGATCAGCTGACCCACTTCGACGACCTCGGCGTGTACCAGGTGCTGGCCACCGCGCAGAACTCAGCCGCTGTGGAACGCTTCGTGCGGGACTGGCTCGGGCCACTGATCGAGTATGACGCCGCCCACGGTGGGCAGCTGGTACTGACCCTGAGTGAGTACCTGGAGTGCGGCGGTAACTACGACGCCACCGCCAAGGTGCTGTCGGTGCACCGCAACACGCTGAAGTACCGGCTGCGGCGCATCCGCCAGGTGACCGGATACGACCTCGGCCGTCCGGACACCCAGTTCAACCTGATGCTGGCGGCCCGGGCGTGGCGCACGATCCAGGCACTGCGCAGCCCCTGAGCTGCGCCGGGCGGGCCTGTCCTGCCGGGACAACGCGTCTGACCAACCGGGACGGTGACGTGCGGGTACCCCTCGCCGATGCTGACCCTGAGGGGGGTCAACAGAACAGGGGTGTGCTGTGACCCGCACGGAGATAGACCTGCAAGCGTACATACATCACCTGGAAGAGCACCTGCAGCTGACCGTGTTCGGCGGTGGTGTCCCGGACGCAGAAGGAGCGATTCTGCTCGTCCGCGGCGCGCTGGCCGCCGATGACCGGCCCAGGGCGGTCGACCTGGCCGCGGCCACGGCCCGGCTGGCCGCGCTGCGGCCGGGCGACCATGACATGGCGGCGGCCAACGCCCATGCCCGCGGGCTGGTAGAGCAGGAACCGGGCGCCCTGGATTGGGCCGCCCGGCGGTATTCGGCGCAGCTGGGCCGGGCGTGGGCGACCGAGGATGCCGGGATCGCCTGGGCTCACCAGGGCGAGCGCTCCGCCGCGGTAGCCCGACTGGGGGCCGCCCATGACATGTATAAGCAGCTCGGCGACGCAGACAGCTTGGCCCGGGTCCGGGCCAAGCTGCGGGCCACCGGCGTCCGGGTACGGCACTGGCGCCGCGCGGACCGGCCGGCGTTTGGCTGGGAGAGCCTGACCGAGACCGAGCGGCGCGTCGCCCTGCTGGTGGCGCAGGGGCTAACCAATCGCCAGATCGCCAGCAAGATGTTCCTCAGCACGCATACGATCGCGTTTCACCTTCGCCGGGTGTTCTGCAAGCTGGACCTGACGTCGCGGGTCCAGCTGGCCAGCCTGGCCGCGGAACGGGGCCAGCATGGCAGTCGCAGCCAGCTGGCTACCCCGGCGACAATCTAAGGGTGACCACCGTGGGCGCCGACCACTATGGCGCTGAGCACGGGCCCCACCCGCGCCGCCTCAGGAAGAACCCGGCTGGGATCTTCTCGGGGCGGCGGCCGGCTGCGGCGACGCGGGGGGCACGCTTTGGCTGGCTGGCCGGCCTAACCAGCCGCTGCCGGAACGCCCAGTAGCTCCAGCCCTGGTAGGCCAGGACCAACGGGACAAAGATCGCCGCGACCATGGTCATACCACCAGAGTCCGGTTAGCCGAGGCGGCGCTCCAAATGTCAGCGACGGTCCCGGGCCGCTGGACACCATGACCCGGGGGTACAGCGCCGTGAACACCGCCGCCGTCGCGGCGCCGGTGACCACGCCCACGGCGAAGTTGATCAGAACAGCGTGCCGAAGAACCTGGTCAGCCGCTCCCACTCCTGGTCCGGCGCCGGTAGGCGAGCACCTGCATCACCGCCACCAGTAGGGCCAGCCCGACGGTGAGCGGGACGAACAGGAAGTGATAGGTGATCGTGACGCCAAACTGCCAGCGGGACAGCAGCACCTCCATCGCTGGCCCCCCATCATTCCTTGATCGCCGTTTCGGCCCAGGCGCGCAGGTCGCTGATGGGCGCGGCGCCGGCCCGGCGCGCGGTCACCTGCCCGTGCTGCAGCACCATCAGCGTCGGGATGGCCTGCACGCCGAACCGCCGCTGCAGCTGGGGTGAGTTGTCCACGTTGACCTTCACCAGCTTGACCTGGCCCGCCATCTCGGTGGCCAGTTGCGCGAGGGCCGGGCTCACCGCCCGGCACGGCCCGCACCACGGCGCCCACATATCGACGATGACCGGCACCGACGCGGCTTCCGCGATCTCCGCGAACGTGCTGTCGTCGGCGGGCACGATCCACGGCAGCGGATGATGGCAGTTGCCGCACCGCGGTGCCCCGGCCGCCGCCACCGGGAGCCGGTTGCGGCGTCCGCAGTTCGGGCAGGTGACTAGCTCAGCCGCGGTGGCCCGGTGAGCCTTCTCGGTCACGGCGGGTTCTCATAATTAATGGACAGCTCGCCGTCGGTGTAGCCGACCCGG
The DNA here is from genome assembly GCA_963739645.1 of uncultured Actinomycetota bacterium. Taxonomy (GTDB): domain Bacteria; phylum Actinomycetota; class Actinomycetes; order Streptosporangiales; family Streptosporangiaceae; genus JASHPR01. Next base: position 18,012 of record CAVUBM010000115.1, on the reverse strand, counting down.
ATCACCGCGCCGTCGCGGACATCCCCCGCGAGCAGCGCGCGGCCGATCCGGGTCTCCACTTCGCGGGCGATGAACCGGCGCAGCGGCCGCGCACCGTAGACGGGATCGAAGCCCTGCTGGGCGATGAAGCGCCGGGCGTCCTCAGACACCTCCAGCTGCATCTGCCGGTCGGCCAGCCGGGCCCGCACGTCGCCCAGCATGAGGTCCACGATGCGCTCGATCTCCGCTTCAGTGAGCGGCTTGAACAGCACGATGTCGTCCAGCCGGTTGAGGAACTCGGGCCGGAAGTGCGAGCGCATCTCGGCCAGCACGAGCTCCCGCACGTCAGGCTTGATCTCGCTCCCCGGCCACCGCGTCCTGCACCAGGTACTGCGAGCCGATGTTGGAGGTCATGATGATGACCGTGTTACGGAAGTCAACCGTGCGGCCCTGCGCGTCGGTGAGCCGCCCGTCGTCGAGCACCTGGAGCAACGTGTTAAACACGTCGGAATGGGCCTTCTCCACCTCGTCGAACAGCACCACTGAGTACGGCTTGCGGCGCACTGCCTCGGTCAGCTGCCCGCCTTCCTCGTAGCCGACGTAACCCGGCGGGGCGCCGACCAGGCGGCTGACGGTGTGCCGTTCCTGGTACTCGCTCATGTCGATGCGGACCATGTTCTCCTCGGTGTCGAACAGCGCCGCAGCCAGCGACTTGGCCAGCTCGGTCTTGCCCACCCCAGTGGGACCCAGGAAGATGAACGACCCGATCGGCCGGCGCGGGTCCTTGATGCCCGACCGGGCCCGGATGATCGCGTCCGCAACCAGCTGCACGGCCTCGTCCTGGCCCACCACCCGCTCGTGCAGGATCTGGTCGAGACGGAGCAGCTTCTCTCGCTCGCCCTCCTGGAGGCGGCTGACCGGGATGCCGGTCCACCGGGACACGATGGCCGCGATCTCGTCCTCGGTGACCACCTCGCGCAGCAGCCGCGTGCCACCCTGGCGGGATGCCAGTTGCTCCTCCTCGGCGTGCAGCCGCCGCTCCAGTTCGGGCAGCTTGCCCATGCGCAGCTCGGCGGCGGCGTTCAGGTCATAGTTGCGCTCGGCCAGCTCGGCCTGCTGCCGGACTTGTTCGATCTCCTCACGGAGGGCCTGGACCCGGCGCAGCGCCTGCCGCTCGGCCTCCCACTGCGCGCGCAGCGCGTCGGCCTGGGCGCGCAGATCGGCCAGCTCCTTGCGCAGGTCTTCCAAGCGCGACTGGCTGGCCGGGTCGCTCTCCTTGGCCAGCGCGGCTTCCTCGATCTCCAGCCGCATCACCCGGCGGGTCAGCTCGTCCAGCTCGGCCGGCATGGAGTCGATCTCGGTCCGGATCATCGCGCAGGCCTCGTCGACCAGGTCGATGGCCTTGTCCGGCAGGAACCGGTCGGAGATGTAGCGGTGACTGAGCGTGACCGCGGCGACCAGCGCGCTGTCGGCGATCTTCACGCCGTGAAACACCTCCAGCCGCTCGCGCAGGCCGCGCAGGATGGAGATGGCGTCCTCCTGTGACGGCTCGTCCACCATGACCGGCTGGAACCGGCGCTCCAGGGCGGCGTCCTTCTCGATCCGCTTGCGGTACTCGTCCAGCGTGGTCGCGCCGATCATGTGCAGCTCGCCGCGGGCCAGCATCGGCTTGAGCATGTTGCCCGCGTCCATGGCTCCCTCGGCCGCACCGGCGCCTACCACATTGTGCAGCTCGTCCACGAACAGCAGGATGCGGCCTTCCGCGGCGCGTACCTCGCTGAGCACGGCCTGCAGCCGCTCCTCGAACTCGCCCCGGTACTTCGCACCCGCCACCAGCGCGCTCATGTCGAGGGCGAAGATCGTCCGGTCGCGCAGCCCCTCCGGGACGTCACCGCGGGTGATGCGCTGGGCCAGGCCCTCCACGATGGCGGTCTTGCCGACGCCGGGATCGCCGATCAGCACCGGGTTGTTCTTGGTCTTCCTGGACAGGATCTGGATGACCCGCCTGATCTCAGCGTCGCGGCCGATGACCGGGTCGAGCCGGCCGCTGGCCGCGGCCGCGACCAGATCGGTGCCGTACTTGGCCAGGGCTTCGTAGGCGACCTCGGGCATGGCCGAGGTGACCCGCTGGTTGCCGCGGATCTTGGTGAGCGCCGCCAGGAACCGGTCCCTGGTCACCCCCTCCTGCTGGAGCAGGCGGCCGGCCGGGGTGGCTGGGCCTTCGGCCAGCAGCGCCAGCAGCAGGTGCTCGACCGAGACGTACTCGTCCTTGAGCCGGCCTGCTTCCTGCTCGGCGCTATCGAGCAGCCGGGACAGCCGCTGGGTGACCATGATCTGCCCCGGGCTCACTCCCGGGCCGCTGACCCGGGGACGCCGGGCCAGCTCGCTTTCCAGCGCCTGGCGCAGCCGGTCCGGGTCCGCGCCCGCCTGGCTGAGCAGCCTGGGGGCGATGCCCTCGGCCTGGTCGAGCAGCGCGAGGAGCAGGTGCTCGCCGTCTACCTCGGTGTGGCCGAAGCGCAGCGCCTTGGTCTGCGCGTCGTGCAGCGCTTCCTGCGACTTCTGCGTCAGGTGGCTCGGGTCCATGTTCCCCCTCCTGGCCGTGGCGACCCGCGCAGGGCCGCTTCGAGTGCTGCGATCCGGTCGAGCAGATCGGTGACGAGTGCGACGGCCGCGTAGTTGAGCTGAAATCCCGCGCGAAGCCGCTGCATCCGGGCCACCGCGGCCACCTGGCCGCGGGCGAACCACAGCTGACCGGCGGAGTCGCGGCGGGCCTCGATCAGGCCGAGGGCCACGAACCGGCGGATCAGGTCCGGGTGCAGGCCGGTGACCACGGCGAACTCGTCGAGGCGCAGCCAGGCAGCGCGGACCATGGGGTAGCTCACGGCCGGCTCCTCGGATCGAAGCTGGACTCGGCCGCGAGCTGCTCGAACAGGCGGCGCTCGGCCCGGGACAGCCGGGGCGGGACCATGATCTTGGCCTCGGCGAACAGGTCGCCCGGCTTGCCCCTGGGATTGGGCAGGCCGCGGCCGCGCAGCCGCAACCGCCGGCCGCTGGACGTTCCGGCCGGGACCTTCACCTTGGCCTCGCCGCCCGGGGTGTCCACCGCGACCGAGGTGCCGAGGGCGGCTTCCCACGGTGCCAGCAGCAGATCCACGTACAGATCGCGCCCGTCCAGCCGGTATCTCGGGTGCGGGGCGATCCGCACCACGAGATACAGATCGCCGCTGGCCGCCCCGTCGCTGCCCCGGCCACCCTGGCCGGCCAGCCGGATCCGCTGCCCGTTGGTCACCCCGGCCGGCACGTTGACGTCGAGGGCCCGGCGGCTGCCGTCGCCGGTCAGCGTGATCGTCCGGCGGGTGCCCTGGTAGGCCTCCTCGACGGTCAGCTCGAGCTCGGCCTCCTGGTCGGCGCCGGGAATCGGCCCCCAGCCCCGGCCCGCCCGGCCAGTCCGGCCGCCGAAGAACCCGCCGAGCAGATCCTCCAGATCGATGTCATTGGATGAGAAGCCGAACCCGCCGGCTTCCCGGCCGCCGCGGGCCGATCCGGCTCCAGCGCCCGCCTGGCTGCGCCGCCAGGTCTCCGGGTCCACATCCTCAGGAACCTGGCGGAAGTCGGGCCCGAACGCGTCGTAGCGGCGCCGCGTCTGCGGGTCGGACAGGACGTTGTAAGCCTCGGAGATGTCCTTGAACCGGTCCTCAGCGGCCGGGTCGTGGTTGACGTCCGGGTGATAGCTGCGGGCCAGCTTGCGGTAGGCGCGCTGGATCTCCTCCTGGCTGGCGTCCCGCGGCACGCCCAGGATCTCGTAGAAGTCCCGGCCGGACGCCATCAGCCTGACCTGGCCACCACCACCTGCGAAGGTCGCAGCTGGTGGTCCCCGTCGCCGTAGCCGGGCCGGACGACCTCGACCACCGAGCCATCGGGGGCGGCCGCGTCCGGCCGGGACGCTATGGCCTCGTGCCGGGCCGGGTCGAACGGCACGCCGCGGTCATCCCGCCGGGGAAAGCCCAGGCGGGCGAGCACGCCGATGGCTTGTTCCCAGACCGCCCGGATCCCGGCGATGACCGCGTCCGGTTCGGTCGTGGTGTGAGCCAGCGCCCGCTCGAGGTTGTCCACCACGGGCAGCCATTCCCGGGCCACCGCGGCCCTGGTCTCCTGCTCGGCCCGGCTGACCCGGGCGGCGCACCGTTTGCGCAGGTTGTCCAGGTCGGCCAGGGCGCGCAGCCGCAGTTCCTCCAGCTCGGCGATCCGGCCCAGCAGGTCGGGGATGCCCATGTCCGCGGCGGGGCTGCCCGGCGGCGGCCCGGCCGCGGCGTCTGGGGCCTGCTCCCCCGCCGCCGCGGGCGAGGTACGTGCGTTGTCACTCATCGGCCAGCTCAGTCCTGGGAGGTGAACTCGGCATCGATCACGTCATCGTCGCCCGGGGGCGGGACCTCCGGCTCGGCCTGCGGCGGCGGTCCGGACGCTGACGCCCCCAGGATCTCGAAGACCTGGCGCAGCTCGGCAGTGAGCGTCCGTAGCCGGTCCAGCGCCGCCTCGTCCTTAAGCGCCTGGCGGGCCTCGGCGGCCAGGTTCTCCGCCCGTGCCTTCTCGTGCACCGGCAGCGAGTCCCCCCGTTCGCCGAGCACCCGCTCGACCTGGTAGGCCGCGGTGTCGAGCTCGTTGCGGGCATCGGTCAGCTCGCGCACCCGCCGGTCTTCATCCCGGTGCCGCTCGGCATCGGCGACCATCCGTTCCACCTCGGACTGATCCAGGTTGGAACTCTCGCTGATCGTGATGCGCTGCTCGGCCCCGGTGTCCTTGTCGCGGGCCGAGACATTGAGGATCCCATTCGCGTCGATGTCGAAGGTGACCTCGATCTGCGGCACCCCGCGCGGCGCGGGCCGGATGTTCTCCAGCCGGAACCGGCCCAGCACCCGGTTGTCCGCGGCGCGCTCCCGCTCGCCCTGCAGGATCACCACGTCCACCGCAGACTGCTTGTCCTCGGCCGTGCTGAACACCTCGGTGCGCCGGGTCGGGATCGTGGTATTGCGCTCGATCACCTTGGTCATCACCCCGCCCAGGGTTTCGATGCCCAGCGACAGCGGCGTCACGTCCAGCAGCAGCACGTCCTTGACGTCGCCCTTGAGCACCGCCGCCTGCACCGCCGCGCCCAGCGCCACGACCTCGTCCGGGTTGACGGTCATGTTGGGGTCCTTGCCACCGGTCAGCCGCCGCACCAGATTCTGCACGGCCGGGATCCGGGTGGACCCGCCGACCAGGATCACCTCGTCGATATCGGCGGCCGTCAGCTTGGCGTCGGCCAGCGCCTGCTGGACCGGCCCGGTGGTGCGCTCGACCAGGTCCGCGGTAATCTGGTCGAAAGTCGAGCGCATCAGCGTCGTGTTGAGGTGCTTGGGCCCCGAGGCGTCGGCCGTGATGAACGGCAGGCTGACCGTGGTCTGGCTGACCGAGGACAGCTCGACCTTGGCCTTCTCTGCCGCCTCGAACAGCCGCTGCAGCGCCTGCGGATCGCCCCGCAGGTCGATGCCGTTATCCCGCTGGAACTCATCGGCCAGATGGTCCACGATTCGCCGGTCGAAGTCGTCGCCACCGAGGTGGGTGTCGCCTGCGGTGGCCCGCACCTCGACCACCCCGTCGCCGATCTCCAGGATGCTCACGTCGAACGTGCCGCCGCCCAGGTCGAAGACCAGCACGGTCTCGCTGCCCTTCTTGTCCAGGCCGTAGGCCAGCGCGGCCGCAGTCGGCTCGTTGATAATGCGCAGCACCTCCAGCCCGGCGATACGCCCCGCGTCCTTGGTGGCCTGGCGCTGAGCGTCGTTGAAGTACGCGGGCACCGTGATGACCGCCTCGGTGACCTTCTCGCCCAGGAACTTGGACGCGTCCTCGGCCAGCTTGCGCAGCACCAGCGCGGAGATCTCCTCGGGGGCGTACAGCCGTCCCTGGACCTCGAACCGCACGGCGTTGTCCGGGCCCGGCACTACGTCGAACGACACCGCGGTCAGCTCGCTGGTCACCTCGTCATAGCGCCGCCCGATGAACCGTTTGGCCGAGTAGATCGTCCCTTTGGGGTTCAGGATCGCCTGCCGCCGGGCCAGCTGGCCGACCAGGCGGTCGCCCTGCGGGGTGAACGCCACCACCGACGGCGTCGTTCGCGACCCTTCGGCGTTCGGTATCACCGTCGGCTGGCCCGCCTCTGTCGCCGCGATCACGGAATTTGTGGTGCCAAGGTCGATACCGACTGCGACTGCCATTCCTAACCTCCTGCAGCGGAGCCACGGAAGCCAGCGGCTCGTGGGCGGTTTTGCCCCACGCTGCCGGTCTCCGTTGCCCCGGCACATCCCTAATCCGGCTAGTCCTGCCCCGGGCGGCCGACCGCCCCGATAGCTACCCGAACGGGTGATGTGACTCCGGGTCAGCCGGCCCGAGCCTGGAGCCATCACCAACGAGTGCCCGCAGTGAGGTGAGCCCATGAAGACCGACGCGCAGATCAGGGATGACGTCATCGAGGAGCTGCGCTGGGACCCGCAGATCACCGAGCCCGACGCGATTGGCGTGGCCGTGGTGGACGGAGCGGTCACGCTGACCGGTCACGCGTCCACGTACGCCGAAAAGCTGGCGGCGGCCCGGGCCGCGGAGCGGGTCTACGGAGTCAAGGCGGTCGCCAACGACATCAGGGTCCAGCTGTCCGGCCTGCCCCGGGATGACTCCGACATCGCCCGGGCCATCGCGCACGTCCTGGAGTGGAACGTGCAAGTGCCGGAGGGCCGGGTGCACGCCGAAGTAGAGAACGGCTGGGTCACGCTCGATGGCGAAGTCGAGTACGACTACCAGCGCCGCGAAGTGGAACGCATGGTGCGCCAGATTCGTGGCGTGACCGGCGTGCTGAACCACATCACGGTGAACCCGCCAGTGACCCCGGCGCGGGTCCACGCCGCGATCGAGGACGCCTTCAAGCGCGAAGCCGAGATCGACGCGCGGCACGTCCGGGTCGAGGTAACCGACCACACCGCAAAGCTCGATGGGCAGGTCCACTCACTGACGGAGGCGAACGCCGCGGTCGCCGCGGCTGCCTCCGCACCGGGGGTGGCCTCGGTGGAGAACCATCTGGTCGTCTCCCCGTAAAGCGGCGCGTTGGCCAGTTAAGGAGGGCCTGTTATGAGTGACCTGATCGTCATCGGATATCCGGACGAGACCATGGCAGAGCGAGTCTGGGGGTGAGCTCGTCAAACCCCAGCAGGACTACCTGGTGGACCTGGAGGACGCGGCGGTCATCCGGCGCGACACGAAGGTCAAGCTGCACATGACCGCGCATCATGCCGTCGCCTGGGGCAGCCTCTGCGGCCTGTTCTGGGGCGTGCTGACCGGGCTGCTGTTCGCGTTCCCGATCGCCCCGCTGTTTCGGTGTAGCGGGCGGCATCATGGGCGCCGCGTTCGGCGCTGCAGGGATCTCGGGATCAAGGACGATTTCAAACGCCGCGTGCAGGAACTGGTCCAGCCCGGCACCTCTGCGCTGCTGGTCATCGTCCGCCAGGTCACCGTCGACCGGTTCGTGGAAGCGCTGCGGCCCTACGGTGGCAGAGTGCTGCAGACTTCGCTGCCGCACGGCACCGAGCAGGAACTGATGAAGGCCCTGCACGGGGATAACTCCAGCGCGCCGGCCTGGGAGCGGCCAGCGGCCGCCGCCGTGGCCCGGGCCTGAGCGAACGAGCTGGCGGGCCGGTGGACCAGGTCATGCGCAAGCTGTCCTGGGACACCGGCCACAGTGCTGCCTGGCTGGTGCTGGCCGCCGCGCTGTGGGCGACCGGCGACCGGTGGGCCCGCCGGGCCGCGTGGCGCGGCCTGGGCAGCATGCTGGCCGCCCGCGTCGCCACCAGCCTCCTCGGCCACGCGCTGGCCGCTGATCCGGGCGGCGCGGCGGCCGGGGGCCCGGCCGCGCGGCGGCTGCGGTGGCTGCCACTGGCCACCCGGCCCCCGGCGTGGCCGGCCGCGGCCGGGGCAGCCTTTGCCACCGGCGCCGCACTGGAGCTGCCCTGCCTGGCCGCACCAGCCGCCGCGCTGGCCCTGCGGTGGGCGGCGGCTCACGCCGTGACCGGGGCCGGCCGAGTGCCGCAGGTGCTGGGCCCGGCCGCGCTGGGGGTCACCGCCGGGCTGATGACGCTGCGCTGGTGGCCGCGGCGGCCACTGCGGCCAGCCGCCGCGATGCGGCCGCCGTGCGCAGCGCCAGCTGCACCCACCGGGGAGGGTGTCGTCCTGCTGGTGAACACCCGCGCGGGCACGGCCTCAGCTGAGCTGGCCAAGCTGCTGGCCGCCGAGCTTCCCGCGGCCACGATCATCAAGACCCGGGCCGGGCTGGACCTGGCCGTCCAGCTCCGGCGGGCCGCGCAGCAGGCCCGGATCCTCGGCGTGGCTGGCGGCGACGGCACGATCAGCACCGCCGCCGCGATCGCGCTGGAACTGGGCCTGCCGCTGCTGGTGATACCGGCGGGCACGTACAACCACTTCGCGGCGGATCTGGGGATCCGGTCCGCGCGCGACGCGGTCGCTGCGTTGCGGGCCGGCCAGGCCGTCCTGGTGGATGTCGGCATCGCCGGGCGGCGGTCGTTCGTCAACACCTCCAGCACGGGCGTGTACGTAGACCTCGTGCTGGCTCGTGAGCAGATCGAGGGGACGCTGGGCCGGCGGGCGGCGGCGATCGTCAGCCTGATCCAGGTGCTGCGGCAGAGCCGGCCCCACGAGCTGATCCTCAACGGGCAGCATCGCCGACTCTGGCTGTACTTCGCGGGCAACTGCCGGTACGAGCCCGCCGGGATGGCCCCCACCTACCGGCCGGATCTGTCCGACGGGTGGCTCGACATCCGGATCGTGGAGGCCAGGCGGCTGGCCCGGGCCCGGCTGGTGGCCGCGGCCGCGACTGGCACTCTCGGCCGCTCCCGGGTCTATCACGCATGGTGGGCCAGATCCACCGATATCCGCGCGACCGGGGGCGGGCCGGTGTGGCTGTCCGTCGATGGCGAGGTGGCTACCGCCGAGACTGGGTTCACCCAGGGCAAGCACGAGCGAGGGCTGCTCGTCTACCGGCGGTCCGGAGCCTGACCGCTAGCCGTCTGGAGGATGTGCGACCGGGCGGCAGCGGCGAGCCTGGGCTGGTACGGATCCTCGCCCCTAACGTCCTGTGCGGAGGTGCCGGGATGATTCCCCCCGATGGCCTGGATATCGACGACTCGGAAGAGCCGCCGCCGCTGAATGCGGGCCGGCTCTGGGCAGGCGGCGTGGCCACCGCCGTGGTGGCCGCCCTCGTGGTGGTGGCCGGAGTGTTCATTGCCCGCGGCATCCTGGGCATACCCGTACTGGCCCCAGCGGCCGCGGGCAGCCTGGGCAGCGCTACCACCGTCGTGTATGCCGTCGTCGCCGCCGCGGGCGCGCTGCTCGCCACCGGGCTGTTGCACGTCCTGCTGCTCGCCACGCCCCGGCCGCTCAGCTTCTTCACCTGGATCACCGCGCTGGCCGTCATCATCCTGGTCGCCGCGCCCTTCAGCCAGCCCGCCCCCCTGGCCAGCAAGGTGTTCACCGCGATCATCAACCTGGTCGCCGGGGTGGCGGTTATTTCCCTGCTGTCCGGGGTGGCCCGCACTGCGGTACGCGTCCGCCCGCCCCAGTCCCCGGCGCGGCCGGGCGTGCAGCTCAAGTGACCCGCAGGCCCGCCCGGACGGCAGGTGGTCACCTCAGCCGCCGGGCCCGGGTCGGTGAGCGCGGCTGCTGTCGGCCGGCCTGGCCGGCCGCCGCCAGGACCGGATCCGCCGCCGCATGGTCTTGCGGCCCGGCTTGCCCGCGCGCAGTTCGGTCCGCAGCCGGTCGAGGTGGCTGATCAGCTCACCCCGCAGCGGCCAGCCGACTGGGCGGGCCGCTGGATCGGTGCCCAGCTGCCCGCTGAGCCGGTCCTGCTGCTCCTGGGCCACGGCCAGGTGCCGCTCTAGTTCGGACTCCAGCATCTGGAGCCGGGCCGGATCACGCTCGGTCGCCAGGCTGCCGTAGGTCCGGACCGCGGCGGCGAGTTCCCGGAGCGCCTCGGACAAGATACCGCGGACGTCTGGGTCAGTCAGCGGGTTGTCGTCGCCGGTCAGCCCGCTCATGTCGGCCAGCGAGCGGGCCAGCACGCGGACCGCGGATGTCTCGTGCTCCAGGGTTTCCAGGCTCTCACGCAAGCTGACCGCCATGAAGGGCTGCCGGATGCTGCGGGGATTGAGCCGGATGCTCTCCTCGGCCTGGCCCAGCGCGTCGTCCACCCGCCGGACCTCGCTGCCCAGCAGGCGCGCCTGGCGGAGCCACTCGCCCGCCGAGTCCGGCACGGACCCGTCGGTGAGCCCGCTGGCGATCCGGTCCAGCAGGTCGGCCATCTTGGCACAGAGGTCCTCGATGGCCTCTTCGGCCGGCTGCACCCGGGGCGAGCTGAGCACCAGCCCGGCAGCCAGCCCCGCCCCGGCGCCGATGAATGTCTCGATGACCCGGCTGGCCGCCGCGGCCTGGGTGCCGACCGACAGGATGAGCATGGCGCTGATCGGCACTTCGAGGATGTTCTCGCCCAGGTGCAGCGCATAGCCGACGGCCAGCGCGAGCGCGATCGTGATGCCCAGGCTCCACCAGGTGAACCCGACCCAGGTGGACAGGCCGACGGCCAGCAGGACGCCGGACACCACGCTGGCCACCTTGGTGACGGCGCTGCGCACCGTCTGGTACAGGCTGACCTGGACGACCAGGAGCGCGGTCAGCGGCGCCAGCACCGGCCGCGGCGTGCTGCTCAGTACCAGCGCGAGCAGGTAGGCGAAGATGGCGGTGCTGGTCAGCCGCACGATGGTGACGGCGGTGGGCTGGGCCCGCTGGCGGGCCACGGTCAGCGTCACTGGCGTGCGCTGCGCGACGGCCCGGGCCGCCGCGCTGATCTGGGGCGCCCGGCGCTGGCGGAAGACCGGGATCTTCATCGGCGCCGCAGCGCTGGCCGGATGCCTGCCCGCCGGGTCACCTGGCCGGCCGCTGCCTGGCCCGGCCCCCGGCGAAATCCGGCACCGAATCGGCCGCCCGACGAACCAGGGACAGCGGATCGGCCACGTCCTCCAGGGACTTGCCCTCGGCCGGGACGCCCAGCACGATCTCCACGATGCCGCCGATGATCATGGCGCCGGCCCCGATGAGGTAGCCGATGAACAGCTTGAACGGGTCATGGCCGCCGCCGATCAGGTGACCGTACAGGACGGGTCCCAGCGCCCCGAAGCACTGGGCGATGGCGAAGAACACCGCGATCGCCTGGGCCCGGACCTCCAGCGGGAAGATCTCGCTGACCGTGAGGTAGGCCGCGCTCGCCCCGGCCGAGGCGAAGAAAAAGATGACACACCAGCAGATCGTCTGGGTCACCGCGGTCAGCATGCCCTGGTCGAACATCCAGGCGGTGAGCGCGAGCAGCGCGCCGGACAGGATATAGGTGCCCGCGATCATCTGCTTGCGGCCGATCGTGTCAAACAAGCGGCCAATGGTCAGCGGGCCGGCCAGGTTGCCGACGGCGAAGGCAATCAGGTAGATCGGCGCGTTAGCGGCGTTGACGTGGTAGAACTTCGTCAGCACCAGGGTGTAGGTGAAGAAGATCGCGTTGTACAGGAAGGACTGCGAGATCATCAGGGTGGCGCCGAGCACCGACCGGGGCCAGTAGTCCCGGAATAGCACCCGGGCCAGCCTGAAATAGCCGATGTGGGGCTCCGGCCTGACCTCGATTGTCCGATCCTCGGGGACCGGCGGCAGCGGCCGGCCGGCCGCCTGAACTTCCTGCTCGATCCGGCGGATGGCCTGTTCCGCCTCCCGCGCCCGGCCGTGCATCAGCAGCCAGCGCGGGCTCTCCGGCAGGTTGCGCCGCACCAGCAGGATGACCAGGCCGAGTACCGGCCCGATCAGGAAGCCGAGCCGCCACCCCAGGTGCGGTGACAGCACCTTCAGGAACAGCAGGCTGCCCAGGGTGCCGATAATGGCCCCGCCCCAGTAGGTGCCATTGACAGCGATGTCGACCCGGCCGCGGTAGCGAGCGGGGATCATCTCGTCGATGGCCGAGTTGATCGCCGCGTACTCGCCACCGATGCCCGTCCCGGCGATGAACCTGGTGGCGTACAGGTAGACCACCCAGCCGGCGCTGGCCCCCAGGGTCAGCGCGGTGAGCCCGCTGCCGATCAGGTACACGCCCAGCGTCACCATGAACAGATTGCGGCGGCCAAGCCGGTCGGACAGACGGCCGAAGACCAGCGCGCCGACCACCTCACCTACTAGGTAGACGGTGGCGATCGCCCCGACCGCGGTCGAGGACATGTTCAGCGTGTCCGCCTTGCTCAGTGCACCGGCCACCGAGCTCGCGACGGTGATTTCCAGGCCGTCGAGCACCCAGGCTACGCCAAGGGCGATCACCATTCTGGTGTGGAACGGCGACCATGGCAGCCGGTCCACCCGCGCCGGGATCAGGCTCCGGATCGCACCAGGCGAGGTGTCCGTTAGTGCCGGCATGGCTAGCCCCCGGGTCCTTACATGCGGGGCATCCGCCTGTAGCGGCTGATGCTGTCCGCATTGACGGCAGCGATCAGCGCGACCACCACGGTGCAGCCTGCCGCCGCTTTCACTATCCGTCGTCTCATCACAAATTCCTCCGCTTGCCACGCTGCCGGGCCGGCCACAGGCCGACATCCCCTGTTCGGCTAGCGCGCAGGCCGGCAGCCAAGAACTAACGGGTCTGCTGATGTGCGGTCCGTCGCCAGTAGCGAGCCTGGGCCTATGAGCAGCACACGCGGGCTGGCGAGCAAGCCAGTCCTCAACGATCCACACCTGGGCATGATCCGGCCCGTGTCCCCGCGGACGCCGGAGGGCTGCGAGGAATGCCTGCAGGTGGGCTCGCCATGGGTACACCTGCGGCTCTGCCTGACCTGCGGGCATGTCGGCTGCTGCGACTCGTCCCCGCTCCGGCACGCGCGCGGCCACGCCTATGCGATCGGGCACCCGATCGTCTCCTCATTCGAGCCGGACGAGGACTGGCGCTGGTGCTATGTCGACGAAACGTACGTCTGACCCCGGCGGACAGCCGCCCGGCCCGGCTATACCGCTGGCTGGGCCGCTGGCCGAGACCCCCGACCTGCAGGGGGCGTATCCCCGGCTGAGCGGGCCGCAGATCGCCACCCTGGAGGCGCTGGGCCAGCGCCGCACCGTGGCACCGGCCGAGGTGCTATTCGCCGAGGGGGACCGGAACTGCGACTTCTATGTCGTGCTGGCCGGGCACGTGGCCGGCGTCGAAGGGCACGGGGAACCGGAGGGGCGGGTCATCGCCGTGCATGGCCGCGGCCGCTTCCTCGGCGAGCTCAGCCTGCTGACCGGCGAGGCCGCCTACTACACAGCTGTCGCCGTCGAAGCGGGCGAGGTGCTCGTGGTGCCGGGCGACCGCCTCCGCGACCTGGTAGCCCGTGACCCGGACCTCGGCGACCTCATCCTGCGCGCCTGCCTACTGCGCCGCTCGATCCTGATCGGGCTCGGAGTGGGGCTGCGGATCATCGGCTCGAAGTACTCGTCGGATACCCGGCGGCTGCGGGACTTCGCGGCCCGGAACCGGCTGCCGTACCGATGGCTGGACCTGGAGGCGGATCCGCTGGCCGAGGAGCTCATCACGCAGCTCGGCGTTGCGCCCGAGGAAACCCCGATCGTGATCGCCGGCCAGCTGCTGCGCAACCCCAGCAACGCCGAACTGGCCGCCGCGATCGGCCTGCCGGTGCCGAGCCCGCTGGACGCCAGCTGCGATCTGCTGGTAGTCGGCGCCGGGCCGGCCTGTCCGCCGCGGTCTACGGGGCCTCGGAAGGCATGCGGACAGTAGCCCTGGATGGCATCGCCACCGGGGGCCAGGCCGGGACCTCGTCCCGGATCGAGAACTATCTCGGCTTCCCGTCGGGCATCTCCGGCGCCGAGCTGGCCGACCGGGCGGTGCTGCAGGCCCGCAAGTTCGGCGCCCGGTTCGCCGTGCCCGCGGAGGCAACGTCCATCGAGCAGGACGGCGGGCAGTACACGATCAGGCTGGACGACGGGACCACGCTGACCGCGAGCTCGGTGGTCATAGCCACCGGGGCCAGGTACCGCCGCCTCGATGTGCCACGGCTGGCCCATTTCGAGCAGATGAGCGTCTACTACGCGGCCTCCCACGCGGAAGCGCTGTCCTGCCGCGGTGATCCGGTGGCGATCGCCGGCGGCGGCAACTCGGCCGGGCAGGCCGCCATCTTCCTGTCCCGGCACGCGGCGCAGGTCACGCTCATCGTCCGCGAGCACGATCTGGCCGAGTACATGTCGCGGTACCTCATCGACCAGATCCAGCGGATCGCGAACGTGCAGGTGCTGCTGGACACCGAGGTACGGGAACTGCTCGGCAACGAGGCGCTGGACGCCGTCGCCGTCGAGGACAACCGGACCGGCGCGCGGCGCGTTCTCAAGGCCCGGGCCCTGTTCGTGTTCATCGGCGTGACCCCCAGCACCGGCTGGCTCGTCGGCCTCGTCGGCCTCGACGACCATGGCTTCGTCCGGACCGGGCCGGATGCCGGCCCAGCTGCCCGTGGCGCGGCCGGGGCCGAGGCCGGCTGGCGGCGCCCGGCGCTGGAGACCAGCCGGCCCGGGATCTTCGCGGTGGGTGACGTCCGCAGCGGCTCGGCCAAGCGGGTGGCCGCCGCCGTCGGCGAGGGTGCCATGGCCATCCGGCTCGCCTTCGAGAGAGTGCGGCCGGGCTAGCCGACGCTGACCAGGAGGGGTAATGCCAGTACTGGGCTTCACGAAGTTCGAGCGCTTGTTCCGGGCCGCGAGCGGCGTCACCGTTGACCGGGACGACATCAAGCGCTACCTCGAGTTCGTCAACGAGGCGCTCTACGACCTGCTGATCATGGGCCAGGCAGCGGCCAAGGCGAACCTCCGGGACGTCATCGAGCCGTGGGACCTGCCCGTCACCAAGGGGCTGCAGGAAAGCATGCACGCGTTCGGGCGCCTCGAAGAGGAGATCGAGCTGCGGCCCATCCTCGACTCGCTTGCAGCCAGGCCGCCACTTGATGTCACGCTGGACGCCGAGACCGAGGCCCGGCTTCCGCTGCTGTTCGGCGGGATCAGCGTGGCGCTGGCCAAGGCGTTCAGGCTGATCGACGCCGAGGTTAAGGCGGTGCACACGGCCGAGTGGGAGCGCGCGTTCAGTCTCTTCCGGCTGCTGATCTGACATGATCACCGCCGATACCGTCAGCCGCATCCGCCACTTTGCCAGTGACGGGCTGCCGGTGGTCTCGCTCTACGCCCGGGTTGACCCCGGGCCCAGCGGCCGGGATCTGCGGGCCCGGGTGTCCAGCCTGCTCGATGAGGTCCGCGCGCTGGCCAAGGACGCCGCGGTGGACCGCGAGCACCGGCTGTCGCTGCGCCGCGACATTGCCCGGATCAAGGAGGGGCTCAGCACCCAGACCTGGCGCCCTGGGGCGATGGCGATCTTCGCCTGCGCCGGCCGCGGCCTGTACACCGAGGTGCCGTTGCCGCAGCCGGTCGCGGACCGGATCACTGTGGACGCCACGCCGTACGTCCGCCCGATGCTGGCCGTGCTCGAAGAACACGAGCGCAGCTGCGTGGCCGTGGTTGACCGGGCCACCGCCTGGCTCGGTGAGCTTTACCAGGACGAGGTCCGCGAGCTGGGCCGGATCAGGGACCCCGAGCTGCGCAAACCCAATTACGCCGCTGGGCTGGCCGAAGACCGGGTCCGCAACAAAGCCGAGGAGATGGCCAAGCGGCACTACCGGCGGGTCGCCGCACAGCTGACCGAGCTGCTGCGCGACAGCGAGTACACGCTGCTGATCGTCGGCGGCCACGACTACGAGGTGCCAGAATTCCTCCAGCAGCTGCCGCGTGAGCTGCGGGCGCGGGTAGCGGGCACGTTGAGCATCGACCCGGGCACCGCCCGGCTGGCCGACATCCGCAGCATCGCGGGGGCGTTCGTGCGGCGCCACGAACGGGAGCGGGACCAGCAACTGCTTTCCGACGTGCTGACCAAGGCCGCCACCGGTGGCCTGGCCACGCTTGGCCTCCCTGGCTGCCTGTGGGGCGGCTCGGTCGGCGCGATCCAGACGCTGCTCGTCCAGGACGGCGTGGCTGCGGCGGGCGTCGTCTGCGACCAGTCCGGCTGGCTGGCCCTGTCCGGGGAGAGCTGCCCGCTGTGCGACAGCCCCACCCGGCGCACGCCCGACGTGATCGCCGAGCTGACGCAAGTGGTGATGGACGACGGCGGGGCGATCCACCACATCGCCCCGGACCAGCTTGGCGATTACCCCACCTGCGCCGGCCTGCGGTTCCCCCTGCCCAGGGCCCCTGAGGCAAGCGCGCCTGAGCCCAGCCAGTAGCGGCCCCGGTGATAGCCCGACTCCCACCGGGGCCGCTGCTCGCGGCTGAATCAGCCGGCGACTTCGACGCGGCGGGGCTTGGCCGCCTCGGACTTGGGGATCTTGACCGTCAGCACGCCATCGGACAGCGTGGCGCTGACTCCCTCCTGGCTGATGTCGCCGGGTAGCGACGCCCGGAACTCGAAGCGGCCGGTCCGGCGGGTGCTGCGGCGCCGCCGCCTGCCGTCCTCCTGCTTCGGCTCGGCGACATCGCCGGTGATGACCAGCTCACGATCGTTCAGCTCGACGTTGAGCTGGTCCTTGCTTACCCCTGGGAGCTCGACCTCGACCTGGTAGCCGTCGTCGGTCTCAGATATGTCGGCCAGCGGCCGCCACGGCGCGTTCAGGACCGGCCCGGCCGGCAGGTCGCCGAACGCCATATTGATCAGCTGCCCCATCCGGTCGTAGATGTCTTCGAACTCACCGGACGGGTCGACCATGGGTACGTTGCGTGCGCTCCGGCGAGCCGGAAGCTGAGCCATCACGGAACCTCCTCGTGACGCGGATCTGGTGCATTGGGGGCACGTGCCTCGATGCCCGATGCTGCTATCAACTGCCTAGCTGCCGCATCCCCCGACCGGCTAGTCATGCTGATCCCGGGGCCGTGTCCGGGTTGGCCCGGGGACTACTCACCTTGACGAAGCGCCGACACGGCAGGGTGACCAGGCTGTATCTCATACCGCTACCGCGCGGACCGGGCATCGCGGTCGCGCTCAGGCGGAGGAGGCACCCATGACCATCTCGGCCGCGTCCGGCCTACGCGCCCGGCCCGGTGAGCTGACCAATGAGGAACTGGGCAATTACGTAGCCAGCCCCCTGGCGGCCTGCTCCACCGCGGGTCTCGATCCGGACGAATGGTTCCCCATCGCCACCGGAACGCCCCGGGCCCGCACCGAAGCGTCGCGCGCGCTCGCCGTGTGCACGATATGCCCGGTACGGGCCGAGTGCCTGGAGATGTCGCTTCGGCAGTGGAGCAACGTGGGCCAGCATGGTATCTGGGGCGGCCTGGTCGCAACCGAACGTCAGGCGCTGCGCCGGCATTGGCGCAGCGGGATTCCAGTGGAGGAACTGCTTTCCCGGCAGACGTCCGCCCAGGTATCCATAAAGGTGGCCGTATTGCCGCGCCGGTAACCGGTCTTATCGCCGGCTCTGCCTGCGCACTCATGCACAACGATGCAGGTCCGGCGCGAACAGCGGCTGACCACATGCTCTGAGCAAGCTCAGAAATCGGAGACCGCCAGGTGTGTCCGGATGGGCTGCCCACGGGTTCAGCGACATCCCCGCGGGCGTGGGCAGTCAGCGTGTTCCCAGCGGGCAGTCATCCAGCCGCAAGGTTGTGCGGAGAGTGTCGGTTCATGGGTTCTTCAGCCACCGCGATGGAGGTTCCGGCGGCCCGCGCCGAGGCCCGGCTGCTGGTGGTCGAGGATGAGCCGACGATCCTGGAATTGCTGTCCGGGTCGCTGCGGTTCGCGGGCTTCGACGTGCTGACGGCGGCCAGCGGCCGGGAGGCGCTGCGGGCCGCCGCGGCGGTGCGGCCGGATCTGATCCTGCTCGATGTGATGCTCCCGGACGGCGACGG
>CAVUBM010000114.1:0-505211 GCA_963739645.1 uncultured Actinomycetota bacterium | reverse complement strand
ACGCACCTGCCCCAGGTGGCGGCGTTTGCCGACACTCACCTGATGGTGGAGCGGGCCGATGACGGCTCGGTGACCAGGAGCGGGGTGGCCCGGCTGGACGCCGGCGGGCGGGTCAGGGAGCTGTCGCGGATGCTGGCCGGCCTGGAGGACTCCGAGTTCGGCCGCGCGCATGCCGAGGAGCTGCTCGCGGCCGCAGCGGCCGAGCGGAAGGGCAGGCCGGCCGCGTCCGCCGACCCGCGTACGCCGGGGCGCCACGAGCGGCCTGCGGGAACTGGCGGAGATGATCCGAACGCGTCCGGGCTGAGGCTAGGCTAGGAACTCCCTCATGATCGCGTTGCGTGATCGCACCGGTGGCATCCGATGCGTAGGAGATCTGGCAAACTTACTGTGCGATGAAGGTGCTGCCTCGCAAACTACCCAGAATAGGCCGGAAGAGATCAGATGACCTTCCCGGCGTAACAGCGACGGCGCGCCTGGACCGCAGGACCAAGAACCTCGCCACCCGGCTGCGCCCCGGCGACATCGCCATCATCGATCACGCGGACCTGGACCGCACCGGCGCTGACGCGCTGATCGGCCGCCAGGTCGGTGCGGTCGTGAACTCGGCGCGCAGCATCAGCGGCCGGTACCCCAACCGCGGCCCGCAGCTCCTGCTGGACGCGGGCATCCCGCTCATCGACGACGTCGGCCCTGAGGTGTTCGACCGGGTGCACGAGGGGCAATCCGTCCGGCTCGACGGCGACACCCTCTACGTCGGCGAGCATGTCGCGGCGAAGGGCAGGCGGCAGGACGAGGCTTCCGTCACCGCGGCGATGACCGAGGCGAAGGCCAGCGTGGCTTCGGAGATCGAGGCGTTCGCCGCCAACACGCTGGAGTACATCAAGCACGAGTACCCGCTGCTGATCGACGGCATCGGGGTTCCCGCGCTGCGGACCAAGCTGGAGGGCAGGGACGCGCTGGTCGTAGTCCGCGGCTACCACTATCGCGAGGACCTCGCCACGCTCCGGTCCTACATCCGGGAGTGCAAGCCGGTCATGGTCGGGGTGGACGGCGGCGCGGACGCACTGCTCGAGGCTGGCTACCGGCCAGACCTGATCGTCGGCGACATGGACTCGGTCTCCGACCGGGCGCTGACCTGTGGCGCCGAGATCGTCGTGCACGCCTACGCGGACGGCCGCGCGCCGGGCCTGCCGCGGGTCCAGGGGCTCGGGCTCGAGTCCGTGCTCTGCCCGGCGCCAGGGACCAGCGAGGACATCGCGCTGCTGCTCGCCGACGAGAAAGGCGCCAGCCTGATCGTCGCCGTGGGCAGGCATGACACGCTGGTAGAGTTCCTGGACAAGGGCCGGTCGGGCATGGCGAGCACCTTCTTGACCCGGCTCAGGGTGGACGACAAGATCGTCGACGCCAAAGGGGTCAGCCGGCTCTACCGGAGCCGGGTGCCCGCGTCGGCGGTCATTCCGCTTGTGCTCGCCGCCGCGGTGACTGTCCTGGTCGCCATGGTCGCCCTGACCGCGGGCCAGATCTTCTTCAGGTACATCGGTACCGAGCTGGAGACGTTCTGGTACTGGCTGACTGGACTTTTGTAGTGATCGACTTTCGTTACCACCTGGTTTCCATCGTTGCTGTTTTCCTCGCGCTGGCCATCGGCATCGTCATTGGCGCCAGCGCGCTGAAGCCCGAGACGCTCAGGGTGCTCGACCGGGCGTCCAAGCAGGAGAAGCAGCAGATCAGCGGGCTGCAGGCGCAGAAGAAGGCCATGCAGAACCAGATCACGAGCGACCAGGCGTTCGCGCAGGCGGCGGCGCCGCAGCTGCTGGCCAACCTGCTGTCCGGGCAGAAGGTCGTCGTCGTCACGGCGCCAGGCGCGGACGGCCCGACCATCACCGGCATCAGCACCGACCTGCGCCGGGCGGGAGCCACGGTCACCGGTCAGGTCCAGATGCAGCAGGCGTTCTTCGATACCAGCGCCAGCACGCAGAACACCCTCGATACCCTGGCCACCAAGCTCGCGCCGTCGGGTGTCACTCCCGGCAGCCAGAACACGCAGCTCGGCGCGAACGCGCTCATCGGCGGGCAGGAGGAGGCGGGTCAGGTGATTGCCTCCGCGCTGGTCAGCACCGACACCCCCGGGCTGTCGGGCAGCCAGGCGAAGAGCATACTCGGCGGGTTCGCCCAGGCCGGGTATTTGCAGCTGAACCCGGCGGGCGGGGCCACCACGCTGAGCCCGGCGAACCTCGCCGTCGTCGTCATCCCGGCGACCGCGCCGACCGCGGGCGACGCCGATCCCGAGAACCTCGCCCTGCTCTCCCTGTCCGAGCAGCTCATGCAGGCGAGCCACGGCACGGTGCTGGCGGGCTCGCTCCCCGGCTCCGGCACCGGCAGCGCCATTGACGACCTGATCAACGGCAGCACCGGGCTCCAGCTGTCCAGCGTGGACAACGCGAACACCGAGACCGGCCAGATCCTCGTCGCCCAGGCCCTCAACTTCCTGCTGGCCGGGAAGAAGCCCGCCGCGTACGGTGTCGCGACCGGGGTGGTGCCGAGCCCGGCGCCGACCGCCTCGCCCACGCCCACGCCGGCCAAGAACAAGAGCACCCGGTGAGCGGCCGGGCGCTCCGGGCGAGCCGGGTGCTGCTGTCCGGCGGGCTGGCCGCCGCCGCCGCCCGGGCGGCCTACACCGGCCTGACCCGGCGCCCGCCGGGCGGATCGGAGACCTGGTCCAGGACCAACCACCGTGGCGAGACCGTGACCCTGCTCGAGGGGCCGGCCGCCGCGGCGGCCGCGGCCGCGGTGACGCTGGCCGCGCCCGGGCTGCCCGCCCGCAGCCGGGCCGCGATCACACTCGCCGGGGCGGGCGCGGCCGCGTTCGGCGGCTACGACGACCTCAAGGGCAGCGGGGACAAGCGCGGGTTCCGCGGCCATCTCGGCGCGCTGGCCCGCGGCGAGGTCACCACCGGCGCCCTGAAGATAGCGGGGATCGGCGCGACCGGGCTGGCCGCGGGCGTGCTGGCCGGCCGTGACCGCCGCGGCTCCGCGGTGGACATCGTCCTCAACACGGGCCTGATCGCGGGCGGCGCGAACCTGCTCAACCTCTTCGACCTCCGGCCGGGCCGCGCCATCAAGGTGACGCTGGCCACCGGCGCCCTGCTCGGCGCCGCCTCACCGGCCGGCCGGCGCGCGGCTGCCGCCCCCGTGGGCGCCGCGCTGGCGCTGCTGCCCGAGGACCTCGGCGAGCGGGCCATGCTGGGCGACTCCGGTGCGAACGCGCTGGGCGCGATGCTCGGCGCGGGTGCGGCCGCGGCCCTGCCGCAGAAGGCCAGGATCGCCGTGCTGGCCGGGATGGCCGGGCTGACCGCTGCCAGCGAGGTCGTCAGCTTCACCCGGGTCATCGAGCGGACCCCGCCACTGCGCTGGCTCGACATGCTGGGCCGCCGCCCGGCCGCCGCCAGCGCCCCGGGCCCCGATCAGCCCGGTGCCGGGAAAGCGCCCGAGGCTAGCGGGACGCAGGGGACTGACGGAACCGGCGAGGTCAGCGAGGCGCACCAGGCGCCAGTGTCGGCACCGGCGGCCGCCGCCCCCCAGTGACCGGGCCCGCCGCCCCGGTGACCGAGCAGAACCCGGAGCCGCGCCGCCCGCTGCGTCACCAGGTCAGCCGCGGCATCGGCCGCGCCGCCCTCCTCATCGGCGCGCTCACCGCGGCGGCGCGGGTCATCGGGTTCGGCCGCCAGCTCGTGTTCGCGCACACGGTGCAGAACTCCTGCCTCGGCTCCGCCTACACCACCGCCAACCAGGTGCCGAACATCATCTACGACATTGTGCTCGGCGGTGCGCTGGCCAGCATCATGGTGCCGGTCCTGGCCGGCCCCGCGGAGCGGTCCGGCGCCGACCCGGAGGCGGCGCGCACCACCAGCCAGATCTCGTCCGCGCTGCTGACCTGGACGGTCGTGCTGCTGGTCCCGGCCAGCGTGGTCCTCGGCCTGGTGGCCGAGCCCGTGACCTCGCTGCTCATCCCGCACCTGCAGGGCTGCGCCCGGGCGGAGGCCGTCGCGGTCGGATCCCGCATGCTCGAGGTGTTCGCCCCGCAGATCCTGCTGTACGGCCTGGCCGTGGTGCTCTACGGCATCCTGCAGGCGCACCGGAAGTTCACCGGCCCCGCGCTCGCGCCCGTGCTGTCCAGCGTCGTGGTCATCGCCGCCTACATCGCGTTTGTGCCGCTCGGCGGCGCGCACACCACCGACCTCGCCGGCCTGCCGACATCCGCCGAGCTCATGCTGTCGGTCGGGACCACGGTGGGCGTCGCCGCGCTGGTGCTGACCGCGCTGGTGCCCGCGTTCCGGCTGCGGCTCCGGGTGCGCCCGGCGCTCCGGTTCCCGCCGGGCGTGGCCCGCCGGGCGCGGAACCTGGCCACGGTCGGGATCGCCGCCCTGATTGCCCAGGACGCCTCGGCGGTGGTGGTGACCCGGCTGGCCAACGGGCACGGCGGCAGCGGCGCAGTGGTGCTCTACAACTACGCCTGGCAGATGTTCCTCGTTCCCTACGCGGTGCTCGCCATCCCGATCGCGGTCAGCGCGTTTCCTGTGCTGGCCGCCCGGGCCGGCCCGGGCCGGCCGGCGACGGGCCAGCGCGTGCCGACTTCGACGCGACGTCGGCCGCCTCGACCCGGGGGGTGCTGCTCGTGTCCTGGCTCGGTGCCGCGCTGCTGGCCGGGGCCGCCGTGCCCGCCGCCCGCCTGTTCGCCTCACATCCGGATCAGGCCACGCAGCTCGCCTGGGCGTTTGCCGCATTCGCCCCGGGCCTGGTCGGGTTCGGCCTGGTCGCGTGCCTGTCCCGGGTGCTGCTCGCCGACTCCAGGAACCGTGCGGCGGCCGGGGCCATGGCCGGCGGCTGGCTGATGGTGATCGTGGCCGACGTCATCGCGGTCGAGCTGGTCTCGGCCCGCTGGGTCGTGCCGGTGCTCGGCCTGGGCAACACCGTGGGCATGGCCCTGTCGGGAGCGGCCCTGCTGATCGCGGTCCGGCGGGCCCGGGGCGGCGGGGCGCTCCACGGCACGGCCCGCGCGGCCGCGGCCGGGCTGGCCGGCGGGCTGGCCGGCGCCGCAGCCGGGGCGGGACTGTCGGCGGCCGTGCCGGTCACCGGATTTTTCCTGAACGCGATGATCGCCCTCCTCGCGTGCTGCTGCGCGGTGATCGGGTTCGGGGTGGTGGCCTACTTCCTCGACGGCGGCGATCTGCGCGCCGTACTGGCCCGGGTCCGGCGGCGGGATGCGCCGGCGCCGTGACCGCGTCCCGGATCGGCTACGTGCTCGGCACCACGGCGGGCGGAACCGGCCGCCACGTGGCCATGCTGGCCGAAGGCTGCGCCGGGCGGGGGCGGGCGGTCCGCGTCTTCGGCCCGGCCTCAACCCGGAGCCTGTTTCCTGGCGCGTCCTTCGAGCCCGTGGACATCGCCGACCGGCCGCGCCCGGCCGCGGACGCGGCGGCCGTCCGGAGCCTGCGCGGGCTGCTCGCGGACTTCGGGCCCGACGTCGTGCACGCGCACGGCCTGCGCGCCGCCTCGGTGGCCGCGCTCGCCCGGGCCCGATCCGGGCGCAGCCGCCCGGCGCTGGTCGTAACCGTGCACAACGTGCCCCCCTCCGGCACTGTGCCCGGGGTCATTTACCAGACCCTGGAGCGGCTCACCGCCCGCCGGGCCGACGCCGTGCTCTGCGTCTCGGCCGACCTGGCCGACCGGATGCGCCGGGCCGGGGCGCGCGACGTCGCCCTGGCCGTGGTGCCCGCCCCGCCCGTGGCCGCGCCCTCGGCCGAGGACATCGGCCAGGCCCGCGCCGACATCGGCGCCGCGGGGCGGCCCGTCGTGCTCGCCGTAGGCAGGCTCGCCCCGCAGAAGGGATTCGACGTCCTGATCGAGGCCATGACCTGGCTGCGGGCCCGGAATCCGGCGCCGCTGCTGGTCATCGCGGGGGAGGGGCCGCTGGCTGGCCAGCTGGCCGCGCAGTCCGAGGCGGCCGGCGGCGACGTCAGGTTCCTCGGCGCGCGGACGGACATTCCAGCGCTGCTGGGCGCCGCGGACGTCGTCGCGGTGCCGAGCCGCTGGGAGGGGCAGCCGCTCATCGTCCAGGAGGCACTGCGGGCGGGCCGGCCCCTTATCGCGTCGCGGGTCGGCGGGATACCGGCCCTGACTGGCGAAAACGCGGCGCTCCTGGTCCCCGCGGCCGACCCCGGCGAGCTGGCATCGGCCGTGCTGTCAGTGCTCGCGGATCAGGCGCTGGCCGCCAGGCTCGGGGCCGCCGCTCAGGCTCGGGCCCAGGCCCTGCCCACCGCGGCCCAGGCCGTCGATGCCGCGCTGGAGCTGTACTCCCGGCTCCGGCCCTGATCGTCGTGCAATTTGCATATGTCTTGATGCATAAGACACCTTCATTAAAGCTAAATAGGTTCTGGTAACAATATGGTGTTTTGCTGAAAGAACGCCCACTCGTGTGCTGAACTGTCCTACTGGGGGGAGCGCACCCTCGCGCTGCCCAGGGGGAATGCGCATGGCACAGAAAGGGCGGGGACTGCCGTTCACGAGACCGAAGTCTCGGGACACGGCAGCGCAGCATGCCGCCCCGGTGCCGTCAGCCCCCGCACCGGCCAGCCCGCCGCCCAAACCGCCCGTAAGCCCGCTACCACGGCGGGTACCCGGGGCCGGCCCGAATCCGGGCAACTGGCAGCAGCGGCGTGGCCCGAAACCCCGGATCCAGCAGACTGCTCCCGCTACCCGGCCGGAGACCGGTCCGCCGAATGGTGCCGGGCCCGCTTCCGTCTTCTCCCCAGGGCGGGCGGCGGAGACCGCAATTCCGAAAATCGATTCACGCTCTCAGCGGCTGCCCGGGCCCGTCTCCGCGCCCGGGCGGGCCAACGGGATTGCATCGTCAGAGCAGAGTTCTCCCGCACCGGCGGCGCCGGCCGAACCGCCGGCCAGGACCGCCGCGAGCCCGCCGCCTGGTTCTCCGGCCGAACCCGCGGCCCAGATCCCTGTTCCTGAGCCCGCGTCCCCGGCAGAACCTGCCACCAGGGCAGAAACCGCGAGCGAGTCCGGCCCGGAGCACCCGGCCAGGCGCCCCGCCGACGCCCCGGAACCGGCCACCGGTGTGCCCTCGGAACGGGCGGGCGGGACCGGAAGCCCGGCGGCCGAGTCCGCGGCGGCCCACCCCCAGCCCGCCCGCAGCAGCGTCCGGGCCCGGCTCCTCGGGCGAGCAGCCTGACGGGGCCGTAGCGCGGCGGGCCGGCTCAGGCGTCGAGCCGGTTACCGGCCCCATTGTCCGGGTCCCCGGCTCCGAGGTGGAACGCGCCGACCGGGCGGTGGTCCCGCGGGCAGCGCCAGAGGTCACCCCCTCCTGGGGCCAGGTCGCCTCGACCACCATGCGGCTCTGGCTGCAGCGCCGGTCCACGCGGTGGCGCCTGGTCACGGCGCTGATCCTGCTGATTGTGGTGTTCGCGGCGGGTGCGCTGACGGTCGGGCTGACCCGGCACAACGGATCGGGAACGGCGGCGCACCCCGGCACCGCGCCCGGCTCGGCTCCGGTGGCGGCCGCCACGGCCGCCCGGCAGCGGGCGGCGGCATGGATCGCGGCGCAGGTCAGCCACAGCACCGTCGTGTCGTGTGATCCCGCGATGTGCGCAGCCCTCGAGGCCAGGGGTTTTCCCTCGGGTGACCTCATGACCATCGGGCCCTCGGCTGGCTATCCGCTCGGCTCCGCGGTCATCGTGGCCACGGCCGCCGTCCGCAGCGAGTTCGGCAACCGTCTGACCACGGTCTACGCGCCCACCGTGCTGGCCAGCTTCGGCTCAGGATCGGCGCAGGTCGACGTCCGGGGGTACGCCCCGGGCGGCGCGGCCGCGTATCTGCCCGTGCTCAAGGCGGACCAGGCTGCCCGGCAGGACGCCGGGCGGCAGTTGCTCCGCAACCACCGAGTCGAGGCAGCGCCTGCCGCGCGGCAGGCGCTGGCGGCCGGCCAGGTCGACTCGCGGCTGCTGATCACGATCGCGGGGCTGTCCGCCCAGGGCCAGGTCAGCATCGTTGCGTTCAGTGACTCCGGGCCCGGTGCCGGCCCGGGCGTACCGCTTCGCGCTGCCGAGCTAGCGCAGCCACCCGGAATCAAGAGCGGTTACCTGCAGTCCGTGCTCGCATTTCTGCGGGCTCAGCAGGCGCCATACCTGGCGAACAGCATCACGCTGGCAAGACTCGCCAACGGCCAGGAAATCGTGCGGATCGAATATGCCGCACCGAGCCCACCGGGACTGCTGAGCGGCTAAGCGGCAGCCCGGTTGCATAACTGAAGGGGAGCGTATGAAAGTGTCACGAACTGCGGCGTGGCTGGGCAGAGTGCTCAGCGCCGGCGCGCTCGCGCTGGGCCTGGCTGGAATGCTCGGGCTCAGCGCTGCCACCGTTGCCTCTGCGTCCACGGGAACCGGCTACCTGAGGCTCGCCCACCTCTCGCCGAACACTCCCGCCGTGGATGTTTACCTGTACTCCTTTGGCGACCCCAACGCCATGGTGGTGCTCCATCACGTCGCATACGGTGAGGTCTCTCCGTATGAGTCGGTCAGCAGCGGCGAGTACACGGTCGCGATGCGGGCCGCCGGCGCCAAGCCGTCGTCCAAGCCGGTCCTGTCCACGACCATCGACGTGGTCAACGGCCACGCCTACACCGTCGCAGGCATGGGCCCGCTGGCCGGGCTGAGGCTGCAGGTGATCGGCGACAGCCTGGCCATGGCGCGCAGTCAGGCCCTCGTGCGCGTCATCCAGGCGTCGATGCACCAGAACTCGGTCACCGTGAAGGCGGGATCGACGGTGCTCGGCCACGGCTTGAGCTTCACCAAGGTGACCCCGTACACGGCGGTGAAGCCCGGCACCGTGACGGTGACCGCGAACGGCACGACCGAGCACGGGTCCGGCCAGTTCACGCTGGCCGCGGGCACCATCTACACCATGGTGGTGCTGGACAACGGGAAGGAGCTTAAGCTCCAGGACCTGGTGGACTCCACGGGCAGCAAGGTCATGCCGGCCGGCAGCGCGAACACCGGATTCGGCGGCACGGCCGCGCACCCCGGTGCCCCGCTGCTGCCCTGGGCCGGCGCGGCTGCGGCCGGGATCCTGGTCGCGGCGGGCGGCGTGGTCTGCCTGCGCCGCCGTCGTCGCCCGGCCCTGCATGCGCGGTGAACTGACGCAGCATGCGCGGTGATCCCGCAAAGCGGACCGGCCAGGCACACCTCGCCCATTCGCGTGGTGCGCGGCTGGCCGCTGCTGTCGTGCTGATCCTCGGGATCCTCGTGGCCGGCGGTGCCCTGACCGGCCTGGCTCTCGCGAGCCAGACCGGCAAGCCGGCGACCCCGGTGGGCCAGCCCACGCTGATCCCGGTGCCCCGTGGCAGCCAGGCCCCCGTGCCCCAGGCGACGCCCGATTCGGTGGCCGCCCCGACCGGCCTGGTCATCCCGTCGATCGGCGTCCGCACCGGGCTCATCCGCCTCGGGCTCACGTCCGCCGGAACGCTGCAGGTTCCGCCGACCGCGTCGGTGGCCGGCTGGTACACCGGCAGCTCGCGCCCGGGCGCGGTCGGTGCGGCCGTGATCGTCGGCCACATCGACTCGATGTAGCACGCCCGGCGTCTTCTATCGCCTGCGCCAGCTGCATCCCGGCAGCAAGGTGTACGTCCGGCGCGCCGACGGCTCGCTGGCCGTTTTCCGGGTAACCGGGGTGCGGTCGTACCTGAAGGCGCGGTTCCCCTCGCTGGCGGTGTACGGGGCGGTCCCGAACGCCCAGCTGCGGCTGATCACCTGTGGCGGCGCGTTCGACCCCGCGACCGGCCACTACCTCAGCAACATCATCGTGTTCGCGTCGCTGACCCGCTGACCGGCCCGCGCACGCCGCCGAGCCGGCTCAGCGAGAGCCGCGCCAGCAGGCCCGCGTCGCCGTCGGCGAGTTCCCGGCCGGTGGCCAGGTCCGCGAGCCACTCACCCAGCAGCGGCCCGAACTTGAACCCGTGGCCGGACGTCCCGCTGCCGATCAGGACCCGGCCGACCCGGTCGACGATGAAGCCTTCGTCGGGGCTGTTGTCGTAGACGCAGCGTTCGGCGTGTATCAGCTCGGGGCCGAAGCCGGGCAGGTACTGGCGGGCCAGCCCGCTGAGCTGCCGGCACAGGTCCGGGTCGGGCGCGTGATCCTGGCGGCTGGGGTCGGCCGGCGGCCCGCTGTGGTGGAAGCCGATCTTGTAGAGCGGCGAGCCGGGCACCGGCAGCCCGTACGGGATCTGAGCGTCGTGGCAGATGAAGATCGGCATCTCGGGCGCGGGCGCGGCGGCCGGCGCCACGTAGCCAACCTGCTCCAGGGTGGCCGCCGACGGCACCGCGATCCCGCCGGTGGCGAGCAGCTGGCTGGTCCAGGGCCCGGCGCACACGATCACGATTCCGGCGGTGACCGGGCCTGCGGTGGTCCGGACGGCCACCTGCCGGCCGTCGTCGCTCAGGCCGGTGACGGTGACGCCGGGCCGGATTTCCGGCACGCCCGCGGCCAGGGCCCGCAGCGTCGTGTCCGCGCTGATCACGCAGGACTCGGTCTCCAGCAGGGCCGGGCCGTCGGCTGTTACCTGCGGGAACCTGGCCGCGGCCGCGGCCGCGGGGAGCAGTTCACAGGGCGCGCCCGCGGCCAGCATCGCCTGGTGGACCGTGTCCAGCTCGCCGCCGAACGTGAGCTGCGGCGTCGGCCAGAGCAGCCGCTGGCCGCACTCGTCCTCCACCGGCGGCCAGTACCCGCGGGCGCGCCGGGCGAGCGCGACGTAGACGGGATCGGTGTAGCCGAGCCGGAAGATGCGGCAGCTGCCCTTGGAACCGCCGTCGACGGTGCCGACCTCGTCTCGCTCCAGCAGCACGACCTCACGGCCGCGCCGGGCCAGCGCCCGGGCGGCAGCCAGGCCGAGCAGGCCGCCGCCCACCACGACGACGTCATACCGGGCTTCCATGGCGCCAGGCTATGCCGGCCCTGGCGATCGCTCACCAGCCGCGGGCCCGCCACTCGGGCACGTGCGGGCGCTCGGCGCCGAGCGTGGTGTCCTTGCCGTGGCCCGGGTACACCCAGGTGCCGTCCGGCAGCTGGCCGAAGACCCTGTCCTCCAGGTCGCCGATGAGCTGGCCAAACCGCTCAGGGTCGTGCTCGGTGTTGCCGGGCCCGCCGGGGAACAGGGAGTCGCCGGTGAACAGGTGCGGCTGCTCGCCGCCCGCGTCGTAGCAGAGCGCGATGCTGCCGGGGGTGTGCCCGCGCAGGTGGATGACGGAGAGCTCGCAGTCACCGACGCTGACCGTGTCGCCGTGCCGGACCAGGTCGGTGGGGGTCACCGGGAGCGGGCCCGCGTCCTCGGGATGGGCGGTCGACTTCGCGCCGGTGGCCTGCTGCACCGCCTGCAGCGCCTGCCAGTGGTCAAAGTGCTGATGGGTGGTGACGATCCGGGCCAGCGGGGTGTCGCCGATCAGGCCCAGCAGCGTGTCGGCATCGTTCGCCGCGTCGATGAGCAGCAGCTCCCCGGTGCTGGCTGCAGCGCAGCAGATAGGCGTTGTTGTCCATGGGCCCCACGGACACCTTGGTGATGGACAGACCCGGAAGCTCCCTGGTGTCGGCAGGCCCGCCGACACTGACGTCGCCCGTGTAAGTCATGTCTCTCCGTTCATACGGCAGGTCCGGCCTGGGCCGCCGGCCATGCCGCCCGGCAGGCGAAGCGGTCGGCGGTGCTCAACTCCACTTCGGCAGCTTAGGGGGCAAGCCGCCCTGGCCGCCGGCCGGGTCCGGGCCGCCGCTGACCGTCAGGGCCGCCCCATCGTCCCGCCCGGTGAGCCAGGCGAGCACCTGCCAGCCCGGGCCGGCCACGTCGTCGCGTCCGCGGGCGCGGCCGCGCCCGGCCCGAGCCGGAGGCGCTGTCCGGTGCCGGCCAGCTCAAGCACGCAGGCGGGAACGTCGTCCCGGCCGGCGAACTGCCCGGTGACCCGCTCCAGTTCGTCGGCGACGAACGCCGAGGGCCAGTCTGACGGCCCGTATCCCGCGCCGAGATCGGCGTGGTGGATCTCCACCTCAGCCAGCCGCCGGAACAGCGTGAACCAGGCCGGGTGATCCGGCCCGTTCAGGCCGTGCACCGGCACGTCCCAGGCCGTAGCGGGCACGCGGGCCACCTCCCCGGCGAACTCCGCGGCCGACTGCCTCACGTCGGCGGCCAGCTCAGCCGCCGGGCGGTGGGCACCCGCCTCGATCCCGTCCTCCCGCGCCTGCGGCTGGGGTACTGCGGCGTCTCGACGCCGGTGCGGGCCCAGACCAGCAGGTTGCCGAGCCCGTCGGCGTTGCGGGCGATGTGCGTGAGGACGTGCCCGCGGCTCCAGCCCGGCAGCAGCGAGGGTTCCCGCGTCTGGGCGTCGGTGAGCGTGCCAGCGGTCACGGCCAGGCGGCCGGTCGCCGCCTGAATCCGCGCGAGCAGCCGGCCAGGGTCACTATCCACCGCGATGTCCTCACGTCGTCAGCGCGTCCCCGCCATCCTCTCGCCCCCGCACCCGCACCGAATCATCGCCCTCCCGCCCGCGAAACAAGATGGCGGGCTGCGAGGCGCGGGGCCCAGCACGCACGGCGGGTGCTGCGGCGGGCGCGGGCGGGGGGGTGGGCTTGCGCGGGCGGGAGGGGCCGGGAATGCTGGGGGGCGGCAGAGCGTTGCCGCCCTGGTAGCGCCGCCGCCCGCCGAAGCTCCGCGTTTTGTCGGACCCCCCGGATACCATGGCGACGCGTGCCCCCAGAGCTAGATTCCGCAGTCACAAACCGGAGAACAGAGCGCAAAGTGGCTGATCGCCTCGTCGTCCGCGGCGCGCGCGAGCACAACCTCAAGGACGTCTCGCTCGACCTGCCGCGCGACGCGCTGATCGTCTTCACCGGGCTGTCCGGGTCCGGTAAGTCCAGCCTGGCCTTTGACACGATCTTCGCCGAGGGCCAGCGCCGGTACGTCGAGTCGCTGTCCGCCTACGCCCGGCAGTTCCTCGGCCAGATGGACAAGCCCGACGTCGACTTCATCGACGGGCTGTCGCCGGCGGTCTCCATCGACCAGAAGGCTGCGGGCCGTAACCCGCGGTCCACGGTCGGCACGATCACCGAGGTCTACGACTACCTGCGGCTGCTGTACGCGCGGGTCGGCAAGCCGCACTGCCCGGTCTGCGGCCGCCCGATCGCGCGGCAGAGCCCGCAGCAGATCGTGGACCGGGTGCTCGAGCTCGACGAGGGCACCCGGTTCCAGGTGCTGGCCCCGGTGGTGCGGGGGCGCAAGGGCGAGTACGGCGAGCTCCTGCGCGAGCTGCAGGTCAAGGGCTTCTCCCGGGCCCGCGTCGACGGCGTGGTGGTCCGGCTGGACAGCGTGGGCAGCGGCGGCCCGGGCGACCTGCCCGCGCTGAAGAAGTACGAGAAGCACAACATCGAGGTGGTGGTCGACCGGCTGGACGTGAAGGAGTCGGCCCGGCGCAGGCTCACCGACTCGGTGGAGACCGCGCTGAACCTGTCCGGCGGGGTGGTGGTCCTCGACTTCGTCGACCTGCCCGATGACGACCCGCACCGGGAGCGGATGTACTCCGAGCACCTGGCCTGCCTGTACGACGACCTGTCGTTCGAGGAGCTCGAGCCGCGCTCGTTCTCGTTCAACTCCCCGTGGGGCGCCTGCCCGGACTGCACCGGGCTGGGCACGCGGATGGAGGTCGACCCGGAGCTCGTGGTCTCGGACCCGGACCGGACCCTGGCCGATGGCGCGATCGGCCCGTGGAGCGGCGGGCACGTCAGCGACTACTTCATCCGGCTGATGGAGGCGCTCGGCGACGCGCTCGGGTTCACCATCGACACGCCCTGGCGCCGGCTGCCGCGGCCGGCCAGACCGCGCTGCTGGGCGGCTACGACGATCAGGTGCACGTCAGGTACAAGAACCGGTACGGCAGCGAGCGCTCCTACTACACGCACTTCGAGGGCGCGATCCCGTACATCGAGCGCCGGCACTCCGAGGCGGAGAGCGACTCCAGCCGGGAGCGGTACGCGGGGTTCATGCGCGAGGTGCCGTGCCCGACGTGTCACGGCGCCCGGCTCAAGCCGGTGTCGCTCGCGGTGAGCGTGGACGGGAAGTCGATCGCCGACTTCTGCGCGCTGCCCATCGGCGAGCTGGCCAAGCACCTGCTCACGCTGGAGCTGTCCGACCGGGACCAGCAGATCGCGGGCCGGATCCTCAAGGAGGTCAACTCCCGGCTGGGCTTCCTGCTCGACGTCGGGCTCGACTACCTGACCCTGGACCGGGCCTCGGCGACCCTGGCCGGCGGCGAGGCGCAGCGGATCCGGCTGGCCACGCAGATCGGCTCCGGGCTGGTCGGCGTGCTGTACGTGCTCGACGAGCCGTCCATCGGCCTGCACCAGCGCGACAACCACCGGCTGCTGGAGACGCTGGTCAGGCTCCGGGACCTGGGCAACACGCTGATCGTGGTGGAGCACGACGAGGACACCATCCGCGCGGCCGACTGGGTGGTGGACATCGGCCCGAGGGCAGGCGAGCACGGCGGCAACATCGTGGTCTCCGGCCCGCTGAAGGAGCTGCTGGCCAGCCGGGACTCGCTGACCGGCGCCTACCTCACCGGCCGCGAGTCCATCCCGCTGCCCACGGAGCGCAGGAAGCGGTCCAAGAGCAGGGAAGTCGTGGTCAAGGGGGCCAGCGAGCACAACCTGCGCGGCGTGGACGTGGCGTTCCCGCTCGGCTGCTTCATCGCGGTCACCGGCGTGTCAGGGTCCGGCAAGTCGACCCTGGTCAACGACATCCTGTACAGCGCGCTGGCCAAGGAGCTGCACGGCACCCGGATCGTGCCGGGCAAGCACACCCGGGTCACCGGCATGCAGCACCTGGACAAGGTGGTGCACGTCGACCAGGGCCCGATCGGCCGCACCCCGCGGTCCAACCCGGCCACCTACACCGGCGTGTTCGACCACGTGCGCCGGCTGTTCGCGCAGACCACCGAGGCCAAGGTCCGCGGCTACCAGCCCGGGCGGTTCTCCTTCAACGTCAAGGGCGGCCGGTGCGAGGCGTGCTCGGGCGACGGCACCATCAAGATCGAGATGCAGTTCCTGCCCGACGTGTACGTGCCCTGCGAGGTCTGCCACGGCGC
This sequence comes from uncultured Actinomycetota bacterium, assembly GCA_963739645.1. Lineage (GTDB taxonomy): Bacteria > Actinomycetota > Actinomycetes > Streptosporangiales > Streptosporangiaceae > JASHPR01. The sequence goes on along the minus strand of CAVUBM010000114.1, from coordinate 490,026 downwards.
CCGGTACAACACCGACACGCTGCAGGTGCACTACAAGGGCAAGACCATCTCCGACGTGCTCAACATGCCGATCGAGGAGGCCGCCGAGTTCTTCGAGGCCATCCCCGCCATCCACCGGCACCTGCAGACGCTGGTGGATGTGGGCCTGGGCTACGTCCGGCTGGGCCAGCCCGCCCCGACGCTGTCCGGCGGCGAGGCGCAGCGGGTCAAGCTCGCCTCCGAGCTGCAGCGCCGCTCCACCGGCCGGACGATCTACGTGCTCGACGAGCCCACCACCGGCCTGCACTTCGATGACATCCGCAAGCTGCTCGGCGTGCTCGGGCGGCTGGTGGACGGCGGCAACACGGTCATCGTGATCGAGCACAACCTCGACGTGATCAAGACCGCGGACTGGGTCATCGACCTCGGCCCCGAGGGCGGGTCCCGCGGCGGCGCCGTCGTGGCGACCGGCACCCCGGAGGAGGTCGCCCAGGTCGAGGAGAGCTACACCGGCCAATTCCTCAAGAAGGTCCTGAACGTATAAACCCCGGGGCTGGTCCCGTCGACGGTCTCCGGCGGTTTGCGGCGGTTTGGCGGCCTTGACGGGTCTATCCTGGACCGTGAGATGGCCACCGCTGGCCGCGATGACCGCCCTGGCCGTGGTGGCCGCTGGCCGCGTGCACGCCCGCATCGCGCCCGGCCACCACCCACCGCACGGCGTCCGGGCCCGCGGCCGAAACCCGCGCCGGGTCGCAGCACCCTGTTCCCGTGGCGGGTGCTCCCGGATGCAGCACCGCGACGGCGGCCGCGCCCTCGCTGCACCGTGTCCCCACCACGATGGGACCGGTGCCGGGAGCCCCGTTCGGGGTGGTGGTCACCGCCGACGGGCGCTGGGCCTTTGTCTCGCTCCCCGGCTCCGGTTCGGTCGGGGTGTTCCGGGTGGGCCGGGCGTCCGTTCCGACCCTGATCCGGCAGGTGGTCCCCGCCGGGCAGCCGCTGGGCGAGACCCTGACCCGCAACGGCCGGTACCTGCTGGCGGCCGACGACGGCGCCGGGGTGGGGGTGATCAGCGTGAACCGGGCCGAGCAGGGCCAGCCGGGCGCGCCCCTCGGGATGCTGAACTCGCCCAAGGGCATCGGCGCGATCGAGGTGGCCGCCTCGCCCGACGGCAGGTTCGCGTTCGTGAGCCTCGAGGACAGCGACACGATCGCCGTGTTCAACCTGCAGCGGGCGCTGACCAGAGGCTTCGGCGCGGGCGACTTCGTGGGCACGATCCCGGTCGGTATCGCCCCCGTCGGGCTGGCGGTGTCACCGGACGGCCGGTGGCTGTACGCGACCAGCGAGATTGCCACGATGCCGCGCGCAGCCACGGGAGGGGATGGTCAGGGCACGCTCACCGTGATCAGCCTGGATCGTGCCGAGACCAATCCCGCGGCCTCGGTCGTGGCCACGGTGACGGCCGGGTGCAGCCCGGTCCGGGTGGTCACCTCCGCGGACGGCCGGGTGGTCTGGGTCACGGCCCGCGGCAGCGACCGGCTGCTGGCCTTCTCCGCGGCCCGGCTGCGCACCGACCCGGTACATGCGCTGATCGCCAGCGTCGAGGTCGGCGAGGCCCCGGTGGGCCTGGTGCTGGCGGACCGCGGGCAGCGGATGGTAGTGGCCGATTCCAACCGGTTCGGCACCGCGGGCGCCGCCTCGAGCCTGGCCGTGGTCAGTGTCCCGCAGGCGCTGGCCGGGAAGCCTGCCCTGCTCGGCTACCTGCCCGCGGGCGGCTTCCCCCGGGAGATGGCACTGGAGCCCTCCGGGCGGACCCTGCTGGTCACCGATTTCTCCTCCCGGCAGCTTGAAGCCATTGACGCAGCCGGCCTGCCCTGAGGTCCGGGCCAGGTCACGGCGCTAGGCTGCCCGGAGTGGAGATCGATACGGCCAGCGGTCCGGCCCGGGTGGAGCTGGACAAGCCGGGCAAGCCGGCCTTCCTGTTCGTGCTGACGCACGGGGCGGGTGGCGGCGTGGACAGCCCGGACCTGCTTGCGGCCCGCGCGGCCGGGCGGCAGCTGGGCGGTGCGGTGGCGCGGGTGCTCCAGCCCTACCGGGTCAGGGGAGCCCGCGCGCCCGGTTCCCCGGACCGGCAGGACGCGGCCTGGCTGGAGATCATCGAGGCGCTGCGGCGCAAGGTCCCCCGGGTTCCGCTGGTGCAGGGCGGCCGCAGCAACGGCGCCCGGGTGGCCTGCCGCACGGCTCAGGCGGCGGGTGCCCGCGCGGTCGTGGCGCTGGCGTTCCCGCTGCACCCGCCCGGCCGCCCGGAGCGGTCGCGGGCCGACGAGCTGCGCGCGGCAGGCACCGATGTGCTCGTGGTTAACGGAGCCCAGGACCCGTTCGGCATCCCGGCCAGCGCAGACGCGTCGCGGGTGGTCGTGCTGCCGGGCGAGACGCATACCCTGTCAAAGCATGCCGAAAGCGTCGGGCAGGCGGTCGGAACCTGGCTGCGCGAAGTGCTTGAGCTGGGCGGTGACTAGGCCGCTGGCGAGTGTGAGTCGGCCTTCGGGGTCTCCCGTCGCCGGACCCCGGTTACGTGCTGTGAGATCAGATCGGTGGGCCGGTGCGGCGCGATGGGCACTCCATCGGGGAGCAGTTCCCCGGTGTCTTCAAACACAACTATGCCGTTGCAGAGCAGGCTCCAGCCCTGCTCCGGGTGGCTGATAATCGTTCGGGCCGCCTCGCGGTCCGGGCCACTGGCATCCGGACACGATGGCGTATGCGGGCACATTCGCGTGCCTCCTGGTCAGTCCTCGTTTGTTTCGTCGTTCAACTCTACTGTGCCAGCAGTACTACCGAGCGCGGCATGGCCCGTTGTGACTGTTTTCCGGCCCACCCTTTGTAGCTTTCGTGGGTACGCGTTCTGGCACCCAGGTACTACCCATTGTTACCTGTGACCTCACTTTAAGTAGCCACTTGGTTACCAAACGCGTCGCCCGTCGGGCTACTGCAGGCATAGAACAGCGTGCTCCCCGGCCATTGACGCACAAAGTCGACACGCCGGCAGTCGACAATCTTGCGGTAATACGGCGGGGGCTGGGTGGCTCGGGCGGGGTGCTGGGTGGCTCGGGCAGGCTCAGGCGAGGACGTGCGTGACTATGCCGCCGGGCAGGTCGGCCACCCGCTCGGGCGGGATGCCGGTGAGCCGGTGCGTCTCGCGCAGCGTCAGCAGCCGTTCCGCCTCGTCCGTCCGGGCGTGCACGGCGGGCTTGGCCTTGGCTTTCCGCCGGAAGATCCGGTCCTCATAGCCCCGGGGACCGATTTCGACGCGTTCAGCGGCGTACGCGGCCCGCATGGCCTCGGTCAGCGCGGTATCGAGCTTCCTGGCCAGCGGGTACACCTCATCCATCGGCAGGGCCCGGGCCTGCGCGGACCGGTAGGCCTGCTCGGCCTCGCGAGCCCGGGCGAGCAGATCATCGAACTGCGCGGCCAGCGCTACGTCCGCTGTGTACTCCGCCTCGGCCTGGCCGGATACCTGGTTGCGACGCGCGATCACGCGGTCAGCCTAGCGGACCCGCGGGAGCGTCCTGGTTACCGGGAGAAGTAGTGCCAGCCGAGCCAGAGCCAGCCCAGCAGGATGAGGAAACGGCCGGCCCAGGGACGCATGATGAAGCCGAGCCACTGGCCCAGCGTGGGAATCCGGTTGTCCGTCCGCCGGCCCAGGTACTCGAGCACGAACAGGGCCGCGATCGCGATGACGAAGCCGACGATCGTGATAACCCGGGTCACCATCCGGCTATCACCTCCGCACCAGGCCCCACCCGGCGAGCAGCCATATCAAGATCGCTGCCGCCTTGACCGGGTGCGGGTCGAGCATGGGGTCGACCAGGTCGGTGAGCGCGGGGTGCCACCACTGGGAGTTGTCCTTGAACGCGGCGGCCTCCCATTCGAACAGGGCCGCGACCGTGATGGCCCAGTAGGAGAACCCGGCTATGTCGAGGCTCTCGGGCGGCGGGATGCGGGCCGGCGGGCGGCCGTAGGCCAGGAAGCCGATTACGGCTCCGGGCACCAGCACGATCAGCAGCGCGTCCCGGGTGAACGGCACGGTGCCCGCGGCGAACCAGGAGTAGGCGACGAGCCCGGTGCCGATGGCTATCTTCTTGACCCCGAACCGGCGGCGGCCCGGTGCCTGAGGCCGGCCGGGAGGCTGATCCGGCCGGCGGGGAACGTTGTCAGCGGCCATCAGCACCCCTTCCTCTGGTCTCATCACCGGTTATACCCGGCCCGGAACCGGGCGCGGATCCAGCGCGCGCCGCAGGCAGCCTACCGAGCACGGGCCGGTACGGCCCGGGTTGGCCCGGCCGCGCCGCGGCACGGCCGCTGGCCCGCGCCGCCGGGCCGGGTCAGACGAGGCTCTCCTGCCAGCTGGCGTGCAGCGAGGAGTACTCCCCGCCCTCGGCCAGGAGCCTGGCCGGCGGGCCGTCCTCCAGCACCCGGCCGTCGGAGAGCACCAGCACCCGGTCGGCGATCTGCACCGTGGACAGCCGGTGCGCGATGATCAGGGCGGTGCGCCCGGCCAGGATCGTGCCCAGCGCCCGCTGCACCAGCACCTCGCTCGGGATGTCCAGCAGCGAGGTCGCCTCGTCCAGCACCAGCACGGCCGGGGCGGCCAGGAACGCCCGGGTGAAGGAGATCAGCTGCCGCTGCCCGGCGGACAGCCGCCCGCCGTGCTTGCCCACCGGCTCGTCGTAGCCGGCCGGGAGCGCCGAGATGAACGTGTGCGCGCCGATGGCGCGGGCGGCGGCCTCGATCTCGGCCCGGGACGCGTCCGGCTTGCCCAGCGCGATGTTGTCCGCGATGGTGCCGCTGAACAGGAAGTTCTCCTGGGTGATGAGCACGATCTCGCGACGCAGGGTGGGCTCGGACAGGCTCCGGAGGTCGACGCCGTCCAGCAGCACCCGGCCCTGGCCCGGGTCGTAGAACCGGGCCATCAGCCGGGCGATGGTCGTCTTGCCCGAGCCGGTGGCCCCCACCAGGGCCGCGGTCTGCCCGGCCGGGATGGTCAGGTCCAGGCCGGGCAGCACCGGGGTGTCCCGGTAGCCGAACCGGACCGCGTCGAACCGCACGGCCCGGCCGCGCCGGGCCGGGTCCGCGGCCTCGGGGAGCGGCACCGGGGAGTCTGGCTCGGGCACGGCCGGAGCCTCGTCGAGCACCCCGGAGATCTTCTCCAGGGCAGCGGCGGCGGACTGGAACGTGTTGTAGAACTGCGACAGGTCCTGCAGCGGGTCGAAGAATCGCTGCAGGTAGAGCACGAAGGTGACCAGCACGCCGACCTGCATGGTCCCTTCGATGACCCGGAACCCGCCGTAGATCAGCACCGCCCCGATCGAGAGGTTGGCCACCAGCGTGATGCCGGGGGAGTAGATCGCGATCAGCCGGGAGGAGCGCAGGCTGGCCGCGGCGTAGCCGGCGTTGAACTCGCCGAAGATCTCCTGGTTCCTGCGCTCCCTGCGGAAGGCCTGGACGGCCCGGATGCCGCCGAAGGTCTCCACGAACTGCACGATGACCTGCGCGATGGTCTCCCTGGTCCGCCGGTAGGCGACGGCCGACTCGCGCCGGAACCAGACGGTCAGCCAGACCAGCGGTATGAAGCCGGTCAGCACCACGAGCGCCAGCGGCCAGTCGAGCAGCAGCATCCCGGCCCCGACCAGCAGCAGCGACAGGACCGCGGAGACCAGCGAATCCAGGCCCTCGTCGAACAGGTCGGAGATCGAGTCGACGTCGGATACCTGCCGTGAGATCACCCGGCCGGAGGTGTAACGCTCGTGGAACGCCACAGAAAGCCGCAGGAAGTGGGCGAACAGGCGGCGCCTGAGCTCGAACACCACGTCGGCGCCGAGGCTGCCCATGGCGCCGATGAAGGACCGGGTGGCGGTGGCCTGAAGGATCACCGCCGCGGCGAACGCGACGATGATGAGGGCCAGTGGCACCGCATCATGGGTGCGGTCCAGCTGCGGGATCTGGTCGATCCCGACCCCGATCAGCCACGGTCCGACCAGGGCGCCCACGTTGGCGGCCACGATCAGCAGCAGGATCACGATGGCCCGCTTCCGGTGCGGGCGGAGCAGGTCCTGCAGCAGCCGCCGGCCCCGCAGCCGCAGCAGCGACGCCAGGCTGGCGGTGATGTCGTCGGCGTCCTCGGCCGCGATGCCGCGCCAGGCCTGGCCCGTGGTCTGGGGGGTGGGGGGCGTCTGGGTCACCGGCGGGCCTCCGACAGATCCTGGTCCTGGGCGGTGTCCTGGTCCGGTTCCGGGCCAGGCCCTGGCCCTCGGTTCGGCGTCCGGGTCGTCCGTGCCGCTCATCAGCTCGCCGGTACCGGGGCTGGGTCGCGAGCAACTCCTGATGCGACCCGGTCGCGGTGATCACGCCGCGGTCGAGCAGCGCCACCCGGTCGGCCAGCATGACCGTGGACGGCCGGTGGGCCACCACCAGGGCCGTGGACGTGGCCAGCACCTGGGCCAGGGCGCGGGTGACCTTGGCCTCGGTGTGCATGTCCAGCGCGGACAGGGGGTCGTCCAGCAGCAGTACGGATGGCCGGGCCAGAATGGCGCGAGCGAGCGCCACCCGCTGCCGCTGCCCGCCGGACAGCGCCATGCCCTGCTCGCCGATCCTGGTGTCCAGGCCCCAGGGCAGGTCGGTGACGAACTCCGCCTGGGCCGCGGCCAGGGCAGCCTGGATCTCGTCCTCGCTGGCTCCGGGCGCGCCGTAGCTGACGTTCTCCCTGACGCTGGCCGAGAACAGCGTGGGGTCCTCGAAGGCGCAGCCCACGGTGGAGCGCAGGTAGGCCAGCGGCAGATTCCTGATGTCGGTCCCGTCCAGCAGGATCGCCCCGCCGGACACATCGGCCAGCCTCGGCACCAGCTGCAGCAGCGTGGTCTTGCCCGCGCCGTTGGGCCCGACCAGGGCGAGCGTCTCCCCGGGCTCGAGCTCCAGGGTCACGCCGCGCAGCAGCGGCTCAGGAGCGCCAGGGAACCGGAACATCACGTGATCGAAGCGGAGCCGTCCCCGCGGCGGCGCGTGAGCGGACGGCCCATGGTCGGTGATCGCGGGCTCGGTGTCGAAGATCTCGTAGACACGCTGCGCCGCCGTGGCGGCCTCCTGGCCTCCGGCGAGGATGTACCCCATGGCCTCGATGGGCCAGACCAGCAGCAGGGCGAGCGTGATGAACGCGACCAGGCCGCCGAGGGTCAGCGCGTGCTGGGCGACCGTGAGCGCGCCCAGCAGCAGGACCAGGCCGATGACCGCGTTCGGGAGCAGGTCGAGGCCAGCCCAGAAGGTACCGCGCTGCTTCGCCTTCTCCACCTGCGTGGCCTGCACGAGCCGGGCCTGGCTGGCGTGCCGGGCGGCCGCCTCGTCGCGGCGGCCGAGAGCCTTGAGCACCCGGACGCCGGTCGCGGCTTCCTCGACGTAGGTGGCCAGGTCGCCCTCCTGGTCCTGAGCGCGCCGGGACAGCACCCGGTACCGGCGCTCAAAGCGGGTGCAGATCACGACCACGGGCAGGAACACGCACCCGGTCAGCAGGCCAAGCCACCAGTTCAGCCGGATCAGCAGGGCGATGATGGCGATGAACGTCACCACGTTGGTGATGAAGAACACGATGCCGAACCCGGCGAAGCGCCGGATCGCCGACAGGTCCGTGGTGGCCCGGGACAGCAGCTGCCCGGACTGCCACTCGTCGTGGAACCCGGTGTGCAGCCGCTGCAGGTGCGCGTAGAGGCTGTCCCGCATCGACCGTTCCATGCCGGTGACGGCGCTGGCCTGCACCCACCGCCGGTACAGGTTAAGCGCGGCTTCGGTGATGCCCAGCGCGATCGCGGCCAGGCCGAGCGGCAGCAGGGCGCTCACGCTCCCGTGCGCGATCGGCCCGTCGATGACGGCCTTGATCAGCAGCGGGATCACGATCTCGGCGGCGGCGGCCGCGATCGCGGCGGCGAGCATCAGCGTCAGCGAGAGGTAGTAAGGCCGCAGGTACTCGCGGGTTCGCCAGAGCGCGGCCAGGGGTGTCTGCTCGGGCGGATGGGGATTCGCTGCTGCCCGCCGGGTCGGTGCCTGCCGGTTCAGTCTTTGTCCGGTTTGGGCATGCGGCATCGAGGTTGGGGGATTGGAGGGCACTATTCGGAGGCTAACCGGACAGTCGGCGGCTGTCATCCTAATTTTTCGCCGATAGGGCGCGCGGTGGCGGAGAGTAGGTAAATCTGGCACTCCGGCTATACTGCCGCGCTGGGCACCGACCTCGGCACCGGCGATCCCTGGCTGATGCTGCTGCGCGCGCCGGGACGGTCACCCGACCGGGTCGGGCAGGCCAGCCTGCGATGATGTCCTGAGTCCGCCGCATATCGCCGGCCTCGTCCGCAGGCCGCCACGGGTGGACGTGGCGTAATGGCACCGGAGAAGGGATCGGTTCTGGAGATGGCGTTTGATGTCGGCCGGGTGCGCGCTGCCTACCCGGCCCTGGCCGATGGTTATGCCTACCTGGACGGCGCCGCGGGCACGCAGCTTCCCGAGCCGGTGATCGACGCGATGGCCGGGGCCTACCGCGCGGGGCTGGGGAACTCGGGCGGGGCATTCCCGGCCAGCGGCCGCTCCGACGCGATCACCGCCGAGTGCCGCCGGGCCGTGGCGGACCTGGTCGGCGGGCAGCCCGACGGGGTCATCCTCGGCCCGAACATGACTACCCTGACCTACCGGCTGGCCCGCACGCTCGCCGCGGGCTGGAGGCCAGGCGACGAGGTGGTGGTCACCCGGCTCGACCACGACGCGAACGTCCGGCCGTGGGTGCAGGCGGCGACCTGGGCGGGGGCCACGGTGCGCTGGGCCGATGTCCGGCTGCCCGAGGGCGACCTGGAGGTAGCCCAGTTCGCCGAGCTGATCTCGGAGCGGACCAGGCTGGTCGCGGTGACCGCGGCGAGCAACGTGATCGGCACCCGCCCGGACGTGACGGCCATCACCGCGCTGGCGCACGCGGCCGGGGCGCTCAGCTATGTGGACGGCGTGCACGCCACCCCGCACGGCCCGGTGGACGTCCGCGGGCTCGGCGCCGACTTCTACGCGACCAGCTCGTACAAGTGGTCGGGGCCGCACCTGGGCACGGTGATCGCGGATCCCGGGCTGCTCGAATCACTGGCCCCGGACAAGCTGGCGCCCGCGTCCGACGTCGTGCCCGAGCGGTTTGAGCAGGGCACGCTGCCGTTCGCCGACCTGGCCGGCCTGCACAGCGGCCGTCGAGCACCTCGCGTCGCTGGCCGGGCCGGGCAGCGGCGGCCGGCGGGAGCGGATCCTGGCCAGCATGGCCGCAGCGGAGGCGCACGAGCAGGAGCTGTTCCGGGTGCTGCTCGGCGGGCTTGACGCGATGACCCACGTCACGACCTACGGCAAGGCCGAGCGGCGCACCGCCACCGCGTACTTCAACGTGGCCGGCCACACGCCGCGGCGGGCCGCCGAGCGCCTGGCCGAACGCAAGATCAACGTGTGGGACGGCGACAACTACGCCTGGGAGCTGACCGGGGTGCTCGGCATCCGCGACTCGGGGTCAGCCGTGCGCGCGGGCCTTGTGCACTACAACGACCGCTCCGACGTCGACCGGCTGCTCAGCGCCGTTAGCGAACTCGGTGCCGGCGGCGGCTGAGCCGGGCCGCCTGGAGCTCAGCCGGTGAGCAGGAACCGGTACAGCCGTGAGTCGCGGAGGGTGAATCCGAGCCGCTCGTAGAGCCGCCCGGCCGCTTCCCGGGCCGGGCGCGAGGTCAGGTCCACGGTCCGGGCGCCGGCTTCCTGCGCGATCCGCAGCGCCTCGTGCGTGAGCGCCTCGCCGACGCCCTGGCCGCGCGCGGCCTCGTCCACGACCACATCCTCGATCCAGGCGCGCATCCCGGTCGGGAGCGGGAACATCACGAGGGTCAGCGTGCCGGCGATGGCGCCCGCCGAGCGGGCCACCAGGACCGTGTCCGCCGGGCACCCCACGATCGCTTCGAGCTCGGCCTGGCCGAGCGGCGGGGCGGACCTGGACAGCTGAGGCAGCAGGCGGCCGAAGGCCTCAACCACCTCGCCGGTTATCTTGTCGAGCACCTCTACCTGGACCGTCACCCGGGGCACACTACCCGGCCCGGCGGCGATGCGCAGGCTCCCGCCTGCGGCTGCGCCGCGGGTCCGGGCGGTGTCAGGCCACGCCTAGCGCGCGCAGCGCCGCGGCCGTGGCCGCGGCGGCGATGACCAGGAGGAACGGCGCCCGGACCAGCAGCGCGATCACCGCGGCGCCCAGGCCGGCCAGCCGCGCCGGGTCGAAGGTCAGCGCCTGGCCGTCGCCGGCCGCCTGCACCGCGGTCAGAGCGGCGAGCAGCGCGACTGGGACCAGCTCGGCGAACCGCCGGACCCGGGGGATGGCGAGCATGCGCCGCGGCACGGTCAGGCCGGCCAGCTTCAGGCCGTAGCAGCCCGCCGACGTGGCCAGGACCGCCGCCCAGATCCCGGTCATCGTTTCCCGGGCCCCGGCGCCCGCCCGGGCCGCGGTGCTGGCCCGGGGCCTGCTCGGTCCGGGCTCCGATCCCGGACCGGGTGCGGCCAGGGCCCCGGCGAGGGCTGCGGTGGCGGCCAGGATGACCGGCACGCCCGGCGGCAGGAACGGCGTCGCGGCCAGCGCTATCGCCGCGCCGAGCAGCGCGACGCCGCGCTCGGTCCGGCCGGCCCGCAGCTGGGGCCAGATCAGCGCGAGGAACGCCGCCGGACCGACGACGTCAAGCCCGAACGACTGCGGCGAGCCGAGCTTGCCCGCGCCGACCGCGCCGACCAGGGTGGCGAGGTTCCAGGTCAGGTACAGCGTGGCGAACGTGGCGCGGAATCCGGCCCGGGCCGCGGCCGGGGTCGGCTGGGCCAGCGTGATGGCCGTGGTCTCGTCGATGACGCCGTGCGCGGCCACCAGCCGGCGGGGCCCGCGCACCTGGAGCAGGTCGGCCAGCCGGAGACCATAGAGCGTGTTCCTGCTGCCGAGCAGCACGGCCCCGGCGACGCCCGCGACCAGGCCGCCGCTCGCGGCCGCGCCCGCCAGGGCGAACTGGGAGGCGCCGGTGAACGTGAACAGGCTCAGCGCGCACGCCTGGACCGGGCTCAGCCCGGAGCTGACCGCTGCCGCGCCGAACGCCAGCCCCGAGATCCCGACCGCGAGCCCGAGCGCCATGCCGTCCCGGGCCGGGCTCGCGCGCCGCTGGTTCCCGGCCGCCTGCCCGCTGCCGCGGCCCGCTGGCTCTGCCGCGGCAGCGGCGGACCCAGCCGGGTGGCCAGGCGGCCTGCGCTGCTCGTCAGCCTGTTCCTGCACGCCCGCAGGCTAGGCAGGCTCGTACCAGGCGGTCTTGTACGTTCCTGCGGCGGCGCCGGGTGACGGGGCCGGAGCCGCGGGTTGATAATGGCTGGGATCAGGCGCGGGCCCGGTCCTGCGCTGCCCGGATGCCGCGCTCGCGCTGGTAGGCGCCGGGCGGAACGCCAACCATCCGCTTGAAGTGGCGGGTGAGATGCGCCTGATCGGCGAAGCCGGCCTCGGCGGCCACGATCGCGGGCGCCAGGCCGCCGTCCAGCAGCCGCCGGGCATGCCGGACCCGCAGCTGGTTGAGGTACGCGTGCGGCGGCAGGCCGGTCTCGCCGCGGAACGCCCGCAGCAGTGCAAACGGGCTCATGCCCGCGGCTATGGCGAGATCGTCCAGGCTCGGCGGATCGGCCAGCCGCACGGCCAGCAGATCGCGGGTGGTAGCCACCGCGGCGGGGGCCCGGCGCCGGGCCGCGGGCGGCGGATCGCACTGCGGCATGGGCCGGGCGTGGGCGCTCAGCAGCCGGGCCAGCGCGGTCCGGAGCAGGGTGGACGAGGCGAGCCGGTCACCGCGCTCCGCGGCGACGTGGGCCGCGCGCAGCAGCCCGCCGCTGCGCTCGTCGTACACCACGGTGTCAGGGAAGTACGGCACGCCGCGGGTCCAGCCGAGTTCGGCGGCGACCCCGGCCACCACGTCCACCTCCGGGTAGAGCACCCGGTACGCCCAGCCGGCCGGGCTCCCCGCCTGGCCGGTGTGCACGACCTCGGGGTTCAGCAGCGCCACGGCGCCCGGCCCGGCCCGGTGCAGCGTCCCGCCGTACTCGAACTCCTCCAGCCCGGCCTCGATCAGGCCGAGGGTGTACGTCTCGTGCGCGTGCCTGCTGTAGCGGTGCGTGACGAACCTGGCGCGCAGCAAGTCCACGCCGGGGACCGCCGCGTGCTGCCAGTAGCGCGCGGTCTCAGCCGCCATGGTGGTCTGCCGCCATACCGCCTTGTTTACCTGATACCGCCGCCCGGCGCCTGTCACTAGCTGCTAGCAAGTTAGTAAGCTATGATACTAGCCATGCCACCGGATTCCGCCGAGAAGGCGCAGTTCAACGTCTACCTGCCGAAGCTGCTCATCCGCCGGGCCAAGTACGCATCCATCGACACCGGGCAATCGCTGTCACAGCTGGTCGAGGACGCGCTGACCGCGCACCTGGACCAGCTGGCGGCGAAGGGAGCCGCGACGCCATGAAGATCATGCCCATCCGCTACGTCGCCGACATGGCCGCGTCGGCACGGTTCTACGCGGCGCTCGGGCTGGTCCAGGGCGACAGCTCGCGCTCGGGAAACTGGACCGAGCTCACCGGCTCGGGTGGGATGGTCGCCCTGCACACGGCGCGGACGTCGCAGCAGGACACCCCGGGCCGGGTCGAGCTGTCCTTCGAGACCACCGAGCCGCTCGAGGCGCTGGCCGAGCGCCTCAGCGCCGCGGGCTTCGAACCGGAGGCGATCGTGGACGAGAACTTCGGCCGCAGCCTGCGCGTGATCGATCCGGACGGGGCGCTGGTGCAGGTCAACGAGAACGACCGGGAGCTGTACACGTGACAGCCGCCCCGGCCGGCCCGGCGAGCGAGGCCGATCCCGCGGGCGCTGAGGGCCGGGCAGGCCGGCCGGGCGGGCCGGGCCGGGAGGGCGGGCACGGCCGGGAGGGCGGGGCCGGGGACCGCCAGGCGGGCGCACCGGGCGCCTCCGGCTCCTGGGCGGCGATAGTCGCGGGGCGCCGCGGCCGGCTGCTGGTTGGCCTGCTGCTGACCGAGCTGGTGGTCGCGGTGCAGATCCTCATCGTGATCACGCTGATGCCGGCCATCGTGCGCGACATCGGCGGGATACGGCTGTACGGCCTGGCGCTGTCGGTGGCGGCGCTGGCCGGCATCGGGGCGGCTCCGATCGCGGTCCGGCTGCTCGATCGCTGGGGCGCACGGGTGGTGGTCCCGGCCGGCGCGCTGCTGTTCAGCTGCGGCGCCCTGGGCGCCGGGCTGGCCCAGCAGATGACGCAGCTGGTGGCGGCCCGGTTCCTCGAGGGCGCCGGGGCCTCCGCCCTGGAGGCGATCGCGATCAGCAGCGTGGCCGCGCTGTACGGCGGGGCCGAGCGGCCGAAGGTAATGGCGCTGGGCCAGCTGGCCTGGCTGATCCCGGCCGCTGCCGGGCCCGCGGTCGGCTCCCTGGCCCTGGCCACGGTCGGCTGGCGGTGGGCCTTCACCGCGTCGCTGCCCCCGCTGGCCGTGGCCATGGTGCTGGTGGCGCCCAATCTCGGGCTGCTCCGGCCCTCCGCCGACCGGCCCGAACGCGGCGTCGCGGGGCCGTCGCTGCTGCTCCTGGCGGGCCTGCTGGCCGTCGTGGCCGGGCCGACCGAGGGCGGCCCGGCGGGGATCGCGCTGGCCGTGGCCGGGGCGGTGCTGGCCGCGGTGGCCGTGCGGCGGATCATGCCGGCCGGGATGCTGACCATGCGGCCCGGCCTGCCCGCGGCGACCATGGCCATGTTCTGCTGCAGCTTCGCGTTCTTCGCCGTGGACGGCTTTGTGCCGCTGCTGCTCACGGCCGTGGACGGCCGCAGCGTCAGCACCGCGGGAATCGTGGTCACCGTGGCGGTCCTGGGGTGGACGGCGGGCGGGATGATCCAGGCCCGGCTGGCGCGGCGGGGCTGGACACCAGCGCGCCTGCTGGCCACCGGCGGGACCTTGCTCGTGGCCGGCATCGGCGGCACCGCGGCCGGGCTGATCCCGGCCCTGTGGCTCGCGCCCTACCTGGCGTGGGGCGTCGGCGCCTTCGGCATGGGCCTGGCCTATACCGGGGCCTGGCTGGCGGTTATGGCTGCCCAGCCAGGCCCGGCCAGCGGCCTGGCGGGCCCGCTGGTCGCCGATCGCATGGGCACGGCGCTCGGAGCTGGGGTCGGCGGACTCTGCATTGCGGCAGCCACCCTCGTCGGCGTGGGCATCGCCGGCGGGATCGGCCTCGGGCTCGCCGTGGGCGCGGCCGGGGCCTGCGCCGTGGCCGTCGCGGCCCGGCGCATCGCCTGACCGAGCCCGTGTTGCATCAGTCTGGTCACGCCTCTTGATCATTCCTGGCATCGCTGTGACAGTGAGGGCTAAGATTCGTGGCGGCCCCGAGATAAGGAGCAGGCATGCCTGGAATCGTTGTGGGCGTCGATGGTTCAGAGCACTCCCAAAAGGTCCTCGACTGGGCGATGAACGAGGCAGTGCTGCGGCAGGCCCCGCTGACCGTCTTGACCGTGCACCCGGTGGCGCGCAGCAGCTGGACCGGTAACCCGATCGTCTTTCCCGAAGACGCTCCGGAGGTGGAAGCAAGCCGCAAGGCGGCCGAGGCAGCGGTGAACACCGCCGTCGGCAAGCTCGGTGGCGCCAAGCCCCCCTCGGTGACCGTCCGGGCGGTCAACGGGGTGCCGGCCCAGGAGCTCATCGCCGCCTCCGCCGACGCCGACCTGGTCGTCGTCTCATCGCGCGGCGGCGGCGGGTTCCCCGGCTTGAAGATGGGCTCAGTGAGCTCGCAGGTGGCGAGTCACGCGGCCTGCCCGGTCGTCGTCATCCGGTAGCTGCTGGCGTAAGGAAACGGGCCGGGCCCGGCGGGAGGTCGGGCCCGGCCCGTTAGCTAGGGCCGCGGACTGGCGGGTCAGCTGGCGTAGTCGAGCAGCGGCTGGGCGCGGCTCGGGTGGCGCAGCTTGGACAGCGACTGCTTCTCCAGCTGCCTGATCCGCTCCCGGGTCAGGCCCAGCGCCCTGCCGATCTCGTCCAGCGTGTGCGGGTTCCCGTCGTACAGGCCGAACCGCATGGCCATGATCGTCGCCTCGCGCGGGGTCAGCGCGTCCAGGGCGTGCCGCAGCTGGTCGGCCAGCAGCTGGCGGTCCACCAGCTCCGACGCCTCGGGCGCGTCCACGTCCTCGATCAGGTCACCGATGCTGGTCTCGCCGTCCTCGCCGATCGTGGAGTCCAGGCTGATCGGCTGGCGGCTGGTCCGCAGCAGCTCCTCGATCTGGTCCGGCGTGCGGTCCAGCTCGACGGCCAGCTCCTCGGGGGTGGGTTCCCGGCCCAGCCGCTGGTGCATGTCCCGCTCCACCCGGCTCAGCTTGCTGAGCATCTCCAGCACGTGCACCGGCAGCCGGATCGTGCGTGCGGAGTCGGCGAAGCCGCGCTGGATCGCCTGCCGGATCCACCACATGGCGTAGGTGGAGAACTTGTAGCCCTTGGAGTAGTCGAACTTCTCGACCGCCCGGATCAGGCCGAGGTTGCCCTCCTGCACGACGTCGAGCAGGGACAGCCCGCGGTCGCTGTACTTCTTGGCCACCGAGACCACCAGGCGCAGGTTCGCCTCGAGCATGTGCGCCTTGGCCTGGCGGCCATCCTCGGCGACGTCCTCGAGGTCACGGCGGAAGGCCGCGGACAGGCCGGTCTCGGTCTCCAGCTTGTGCTCGGCGAACAGCCCGGCCTCGATCCGCTTGGCCAGGTCCACCTCCTGCTCGGCGGTGAGCAGGCTGGTCCGGCCGATCGACTTCAGGTAGGTGTGCACCGAGTCGCCCATGACCGACGTCTGGTCATCCAGGTCGGCCTCGGCGGAGGGCTCGGGCCCGGCCTGCTCCACTACGCGGCCAGCGGCCAGCGCGGTGGCTTCGGCGGCCACCGCGGCCTCGGCGGAATCCAGGCCGTCAATCTCGATCACCTCGGCGATCGCGGCATCGAGCCCGGCCTGGACGGTTCCGGCTGGTGCGGGCCGCGGTCCCGGCGCGAGCCTTGCGCGCGGCCGCATGGCCGGCCGCAGGTGCAGTCGGGGTGATGGTGGCAGCCTGCACAGAACCCTCCGGCTGATCATGACCGAGCTGAACGCCGGCCTCAGTAAGTTCGCGGACGATGGAACGGGCCTCGGTGGGGGAGATATGCGCGCGCTCGAACGCCGCCCGCAGCTCGGGCAGGGAGAGATGGCCCTGGCTGCGGCCGTGCTGGATCAGCTCGTCCACATGGGTCGTGGTCGCCTCATCGTCGTGGGCCTGCGACGTGGCGGTCGCGGTCCTCGGCATGAGACACCTCCTCCCTTCGCTGCTGCGCATCGGGGACGCGCTGCTTCTGCACCACCTAGGCGGCGCCGTCGGTTAGCGGAGGCCCGCAGCACTTGGTATTGTGCAGTGCGGGCACTATCGTAGTAACGCTCACGTGGCCCGATTGTTCCCGTGGTCGGACCCGTGCGCCGCACCCGCGGTCCCGGGCCGGATCATTGCCGCAGGGCGTCGGCCGCACAGGCCCGAAGTGCTTCTCTGTCGGGCTTACCCGACGGTAGCAGTCGGGATCTCCGGAACCAGCAGCAGGGCCGCCGGAACCGCGTAGACCGGCAGCCGGTCCCGCAGCCGGGCCCTGATATCCGCCAATGACGGCGGGGCCGAGCGGATCGGCCGGCACGACCACGGCCGTGACCACGCTCCCCCCACTCCGGGTCCCGGCCGCCCACCACCGACGGCGTCCCGGACCCCGGCGCAGGCCCCGAGCGCCGCCTCGACCTCGGCCGGGCACCACCTTCTCGCCGCCGGTGTTGATCACGTCGTCGGCCCGGCCGCGGACCACAAGCTCGACCGGACGGGCCGACCGAGCCGAGGTCCGACGTGACGAACCAGCGGCCGTCGAGCGCCTGCGCGGTCAGGTCGGGGCGCAGCCGGTACCCGGAGAACAGCACCGGCCCGGCGATCCTGATCCGGCCGTCCGGGCCGATGTCCACGGACACGCCGTCGAGCGGCACACCGTCGTACACGCAGCCGCCGCAGGTCTCGGTCATCCCGTAGGTGGTGACCACCCGCGCTCCGGCCGCGCGGCGCGTCATCGAGCAGGCCCGGCGGCACCGCGGCGCCGCCGAGCAGGATCGTCGCGCAGCGCGCGCCAGGTCGGCCCCGGCGTCCACCAGCCGCCGCAGCTGGGTCGGCACCAGCGACACGTGCGCGCAGCCGCCCCGGCCAGCGCGCCGGCGTCCAGCGGACCCGGTGACCACGGCGGCGGTGCCCGCGCCGCCAGCGACCGGACCAGCACCTCGAGCCCGGCGATGTGGTGCGCCGGCAGGCAGCACAGCCACCGCTCGCCCGGCCGCGCGGCACCGAGCCGGCGCCAGCGAGGCCCGCGCCGACGCGAGCAGCGCGGCCGCGCTCAGCTCGACGCCCTTGGGCTGGCCGGTCGATCCCGAGGTCGCGATCACCACCGCGATGTCAGGCCCGACACCGGGAGCCGCGTGGTCGGCTGACGAGCGGGCGGCGGAGCGTTCGGGCCCGTCGGCCGGTCTCGATGGCGTCGGGGCGAAGGCGTCGAGCAGCGCGGCCAGCCGGGCGCCGGGGCAGGCCCGGATCGAGCGGCAGGATCGCCGGGCCGGTGCCGTCGAGCGCCGCCGCGAGCGCCGTCGAGCAGCCGCCCGCCGGACTCGGCCTGGCTGGGCAGCAGGACCGCGTGCAGGGGCCGGGGGGTCACGGTCGTAAGGTTAATCCGGGCAGATCCAACGGCACCCTAGTGAGCTGCCCGGAGGGGGAAAGTGATCGACTGGCAGGCGTCGGGACCGGCGCCGGGCAGGAGTACGACGGACATCATCTACGAGACGGCCGAGGGCATCGCCAAGATCACGATCAACCGGCCCGAGGTGCGCAACGCGTTCCGCCCGACCACGCTGTTCGAGCTGTCGCACGCGTTCAACGTGGCCCGCGACGACCCGGAGATCGGCGTGATCATCCTGACCGGCGCCGGGGACAAGGCGTTCTGCTCGGGCGGCGACCAGAAGATCCGCGGCGACGACGGCTACGTCGACGCCGCACGGCGTCGGCCGGCTGAACGTGCTCGACCTGCAGGTGCAGATCCGCCGCACGCCCAAGCCGGTGATCGCGATGGTCGCCGGCTACGCGATCGGCGGCGGGCACGTGCTGCACGTCTGCTGCGACCTGACGATCGCCGCCGACAACGCGGTCTTCGGCCAGACCGGCCCGAAGGTCGGCTCGTTCGACGGCGGCTACGGCTCCTGGCTGCTCGCCGCCACCGTCGGGCTGAAGAAGGCGCGCGAGATCTGGTACCTGTGCCGCCAGTACAGCGCGCCGGAGGCCCTGGAGATGGGCCTGGTCAACACCGTCGTGCCGCTGGCCGACCTGGAGGAGGAGACGATCGCGCTGGTGCGCGCGAGATGCTGGCGAAGTCGCCGCTCGCGCTGCGGATGCTCAAGGGCGCGCTGAACGCGGTCACCGACGGCGCGGCCGGCATGCAGCAGTTCGCCGGCGACGCGACGCTGCTCTACTACATGAGCGAGGAGGCGCAGGAGGGCCGCGACGCCTACGTGGACAAGCGCACCCCGGACTTCGCCAAGTTCCCGCGCCGCCCGTGACCGGCGGGCGGCGGGCCAGCACTGCGGGGGCTCCGGGAGTCGCCCGGCCAGCACTGGCCGGCTGCGGCGGGCGCTGAGCAGCTTGGCGCGCTGCTCCGCACGCTGCGCGCGTTCGCGATCCCGATGCGCACCCGGTTCCGCGGCATCACCGTGCGCGAGGGCGCGCTGATCGAGGGCCCGGCCGGGTGGGGCGAGTTCTCGCCGTTCGCCGAGTACGGCCCGCGCGAGTGCGCGCGGTGGCTGGCCAGCGCGCATCGAGTCGGCGTGCGCCGGCTGGCCGGAGCCGGTCAGGGACCGGGTCGGCGTCAACGTGACCGTGCCCGCGGTCGGGCCGGACGCGGGCGCACGAGATCGTCGCCGGGTCGGGCTGCCGGACCGCGAAGGTCAAGGTGGCCGAGCCGGGCCAGGCCGAGGCCGACGACATCGCGCGGGTCGCGGCGGTGCGGGAGGCGCTCGGGCCGGACGGCCGGATCCGGGTCGACGCCAACGGCGGCTGGGACGTCGACCAGGCCGCCCGGATGCTGGCCGCGCTGGCGCGGTTCGGCCTGGAGTACGCCGAGCAGCCGTGCGCCACCCTGGCCGAGCTGGCCGCGCTGCGCCGCCGGACCGACGTGCCGCTGGCCGCGGACGAGTCGATCCGCAGCGCGCCGAGGACCCGCTGGCGGTGCGGGCGGCCGGGGCGGCCGACATCGTCGTGCTCAAGGTCGCAGCCGCTCGGCGGGGTGCGGCCCGCGCTGCGGGTGGCCGCCGAGCTGCGGGCTGCCGGTCGTGGTGTCCAGCGCGGTCGAGTCCTCGGTCGGCCTCGCGGCCGGGGTCGCGCTGGCCGCCGCGCTGCCCGAGCTGCCCTACGACTGCGGGCTCGCGACGATGAGCCTGCTCACCGGCGACGTGACCGCCGATCCGCTGGCGGCCGAGGAAGGCACGCTGCCGGTGCGGGCACCCAGCCCTGATCCCGAACGCTTGTCCGCGTGGGAATCCGATCCCGCCCCCTGGGTGTCCCGGATGGCTGGCGGCCGCCGAGTTCCTCGGCACCTGGTAATCAGGCTGCGGTGAATCCGTCGACCGCCTTCGCGCACCGTCCTCGCCGACGAGCTGGTCAGGTGCGGCCTGCGCGAGGCCGTGCTGGCGCCGGGCTCGCGCAGCACGCCGCTGGCCATGGCGCTCTACGCCGGGCCGATCGGGTGCTCCCGGGGGGTTCCGGGGGTCGCCGCCCGGGCCAGCACTGCGGCTGCACGTGCGCATCGACGAGCGGTCCGCCGCGTTCCTCGCCCTGGGGCTGGCCAAGGCGAGCCGCCGGCCTGTCGCGGTGGTCTGCACCTCGGGCACGGCCGCGGCGCACTTTCACCCGGCGGTGATCGAGGCCGACGAATCCGGGGTGCCGCTGATCGTGCTCACCGCCGACCGGCCGCCCGAGCTGCGCGGCACCGGCGCCAACCAGACGATCGACCAGCTCAAGCTGTACGGCGGCGCCGTCCGCTGGTTCTGCGAGGTCGGCGTGCCCGAGGCGCGGGCGGGGATGGCCGGCGTACTGGCGGTCGCTGGCCTGCCGGGCCTGGGCGGCCGCGTCGGGCAGCGCGGGCAGGCTTCCCCGGGCCCGTGCACCTGAACCTCCCGCTCCGCGACCCGCTGGTGCCCGGTGCCGCCGGTGCCGGCGATCCGTGGCCGGAGCCGCTGGACGGCCGCCCGGGCGGAGCGCCGTGGACGAGCACCGGGAACGCCGGGCCGCCCGGCGAGGGCGAGCCAGCGCCGGTGGAGTGGACGGAGCGCGGTGTGGTGGTCTGCGGGGACGGCGACTACGACGCCGGGCCGCTGCTGGAGCTGGCCGAGGCAGCGGGCTGGCCGGTGCTGGCCGAGCCGTCGTCCGGCGCCCGGCGCGGGCCGAACGCGCTGTCGGCCTACGGCTACCTGCTCGATGCGCCCGGCTTCGTCGCGGCGCACCGGCCCGACATCATCGTCTCGGCCGGACGGCCGGGCCTGTCCCGCGGCCAGCTGGCGTTCCTGCGCGGCGCGCCGGGCCCGGTCCCTGGCCGGCACGTGGTCGTGGCCCAGGGCCCGGGCCGCTGGGCCGATCCCGCCCGCACCGCCACCTGCGTCGCCGCCGCGGTCCGGCTGGCCGGCCCGGCGCCGGGCGCCGAGGCCCATCGTGCGGCGGCACCGGCGATCTGGCTGGCGTCCTGGCAGCGGGCCGACGTCGCCGCGCGCCGCGCGGCCGACGCGATCCTCGACGCCGCGGCGGAGTTCGAGCGAGCCGCGGCTGGCCCGCGACCTGGCCGCGGCGCTGCCCGCGGGCGCGCTGCTGTGGGCCGGGTCCAGCCTGCCGATCCGGGACCTGGACCGGCACATGACGGCCCGGACCGGGGTCCGGGTGCTGGCCAGCCGCGGCGCCAGCGGCATCGACGGCACGGTCTCATCGGCGATCGGGGCCGCGCTGGCGCACCAGGCGGCCGGCGGTGGCCCGGCCGTGGCCCTGCTCGGCGACCTGGCGTTCCTGCACGACACGCCGGGCCTGATGCTCGGGCCGGACGAACCCCGGCCCGACCTGTGCCTGGTCGTGGTCAACAACGACGGCGGCGGGATCTTCTCTGACCTGGAGCAGGCGGCATTCACCGGCTCGTTTGAGCGGCTGTTCGGGACCCCGCACGGGGCGGACATCGGCGGCCTGGCGCATGCCGCCGGGCTTCCGTTCACCCGGCTGGAGATTCCCGGTGACCTGGCCAAAGCGCTGGCGGGTCAGGGGCTGCGCGTCGTGGAGCTGCGCACCGAGCGCGCCGCAGCGGCCAGCCTGCGGGCCAGGCTCCGCGCCGCGTGCACGGCGGCCGCGCTGCAATAGCCGTCGTTCCCGATGGCAGCCGGGGCCCGGGCCTTGTGGCGCTAGCCGGCCAGCGCGTCCTGCATGGCCCGGAACTTCACCTGGGTCTCGGCCAGCTCGGCCTCCGGATCGGAGTGGGCGACGATGCCGCAGCCCGCGAACAGCCGGGCCCGTGACCCGTCCAGCTCCGCGCACCGCAGCGCGATGCACCACTCGCCGTTGCCCTGGGCGTCGACCCAGCCGACCGGGCCCGCGTACCGGCCCCTGTCCATGCCCTCGAGCTCCCTGATCAGCTCCATGGCGGCGCCGGCCGGTGTGCCGCACACCGCGGCGGTCGGGTGCAACGCGGCGGCGAGCGCGAACGCCGTGGGGTACCCGCCAGGCCCGGTGCTGTCGGCGGGCGGTTCCTGCGGCCTGGCGAGCTGCCCGGCCACGTGGGTCGCCAGGTGCTGGACGTTGGCCAGCCGCAGCAGCGTGGGCCTGGCGTCGATGTCGAGCTGGTCGCAGAGCGGCGTCAGCGTGGCGCGCACGTCCGCGACCGCGTACTGATGCTCCTCGACGTCCTTGGCCGACGCGAGCAGGGCCGCGCCGAGCGCCTCATCCTCGGCCTGGCTGCGGCCGCGCGGCGTGGTCCCGGCCAGCACGAGCGAGCTCACCTGCGTGCCCTCCAGCCGGACCAGGAGCTCGGGCGTGGAACCGGTGAGCCCGGCACAGGAGAACGTCCAGCAGTCCGGGTAGCGCTCGGCCAGCCTGGCCAGCAGCACCCGGACGTCGATGTCCTCGGACGCGTCCGCATACAGATCCCGGGCCAGCACGGCCTTGCGGAGATCGCCGGCCTGGATCCTGGCCACGGCCGCCGCGACGGCCCGCTCCCACTGCGGTGCGGTCAGGTTGCCGTCGTGCCAGCTCACCTCGGCGGGCGGCGCGGGCAGGGGCACGGGTGCCGGGGGGTCGTGCTGGTCGCCGATGGTGGTCAGCCACGTGCGGCCGGAACTGCGGCCGAGCACCCCGCGAGGGACCACGAACACCGAGCCATCCGAGGTCGGGTCGAAGGTGAAGCTGCCGAATGCAACCGGTCCGCAGCCGGGAACACCAACCTCGTCGGTGACATCGGCGCTGTCGAACAGCTCGCGCAGCCACTTCTCGCCGGCGGTGAACCTGTCCTCGCCGGCCGGAACGGTGACCCGGGCGGCCTCGCCCCAGCCGACCATCCCCTCGCCGCGCCGGACCCAGGCGACGGAGGCCGGGTCGGGCAGGCGGGCCACCAGATCGCCCGGATCATCGACGGCCACCGTCCGGACGATCAACCGGTCGGGCACACGCTGGGCGGGGGCATCGCGGTGGGTGTCCACGGCAGACAACTTTACGTGCGGTGATGCTGCGGATCGGCCAAGGGGCGGGGGTTAGCGCCGGGTAAACACGCCGAAGCGGCTAACCAGTTTTTCTTCCGTGACTCCAGGGGACCGTGGTAGCTTGTAAAGTCAGATCTCTATTAAAATGATAGGAGAACTAGGATGAAGCTTCTGCACCACGTCGCCGCCGCGCTGAGCCCGGCCCGTCTCGGCCAGATCGTGGACGCCGTGGCGGCCGAGCCGCGCCGCTGGAGCGATGTGGTGCGCTTTGACGCCGGGCGGCGCTGGTACCAGCGCCTGGACCTGGCGGACGACTACGAGATCTGGCTGCTGACCTGGATGCCGGGCCAGAGCACCGGCTTCCACGACCACGGTGACGCCGCCGGGGCGTTCGCGGTGGCACAGGGCGGGTGCGCGAGCGGACGGTCACCGCCGCGCGGCCGCTCGTCACCGACCGTGTGGTCACAGCGGGCGGCAGCCGGTCGTTCGGCCCGCAGTACGTGCACGACGTGGCCAACGTGCCGCCGAGCCGGCCATCACCGTCCATGCCTACTCACCGCCGCTCACCGTGATGCGCCGGTACGAGCTGACCGGCTCCGGCCTGGTCCATACCGGAACCCAGAGCGGGGAGCAGGACTGGTGAACTACGCTCCTGCGATGATGATCTCCTCGCCGCCGCCGGGCAGCCGGACCATCGACCAGGTCCTGTCCGACGCGCGGGTCCGGCTGGGCCGCCTGGACCCGCAGCAGGCCCAGCGCGCGGCAGCCACGGCGCCGTGCTGGTGGACATCCGCCCGGCCGCGCAGCGCGCGGCCGAGGGCGAGATCCCCGGCGCCCTGATCGTCGAGCGCAACGTGCTGGAGTGGCGCTTCGACCCGGCCTCGGCCGCGCGGCTGCCCCAGGCCAGCCATGACGCCCACGTGATCGTCTTCTGCTCCGAGGGCTACACCTCCAGCCTGGCCGCGGCGGCCCTGCAGGATCTCGGCGTCCGCCGTGCCACCGACCTGGACGGCGGCTTCCTGGCGTGGCAGGCGGCGGGCCTGCCCGTGGTATCCGCCGGTCACAGCAGCGACAGCTGAACGGCGCCTTCCGGCTCGGAGCCGCGCTCGCAGCGGGCGGCGACTGTTGCTGCGAGCGCGGCGGCCCGATGCGGCGGGCCGCGGCCGGGCTTGACCGCCCGACGCCGTAGCGCACCGCCAGCTCCCTGACCCGGCCGGCGATCTGCTGCTGGTAGGCCTTGGGCGCGTAGGCCCCCCGCGCCGTACAGGCTGCGGTAGGGCTTGACCAGGTCAGGGACGTTCTCACCCAGCCAGCGCAGGAACCACTCGCGCGCACCTGGCCGCAGGTGCAGCACGATCGGGCGTGACCTGCGCGGCGCCCGCCTCCGCGATCAGCCGCACGGTGGCCTCGAGCTGCCCGGGGGAGTCGGTGAGGTACGGCAGCACCGGGCCCATCAGCACCCCGCAGCGCAGGCCGCGCTCGGTGAGCGCGGAACAGATCTCGAGCCGGGCCTCGGGGCTTGGCGTACCCGGCTCCACCGACCGGGACAGCTCTCGGTCGACGAAGCCGACCGAGACGTTCAGGCCGACGTCGGTGACCTCGGCGGCCTCGGCCAGCAGGTCCAGGTCACGCAGGATCAGCGTGCCCTTGGTCAGGATCGAGAACGGGTTGGCCGCGTCGCGCAGCGCGCCGATGATGCCCGGCATCAGCCGGTAGCGCCCCTCGGCGCGCTGGTAGCAGTCCACGTTGGTGCCCATCGCCACGTGCTCGCCCTGCCACCTCGGCGCCGCCAGCTCCTTGCGGGCCAGCTCCGGCGCGTTCACCTTGACCACGATCTTCGAGTTGAAGTCGGCCCCGGTATCCAGGTCGAGGTAAGTGTGCGTGCTCCGAGCAAAACAGTAAGTACAGGAATGGCTACATCCCCGATAGGGATTGATCGTCCAGCGGAACGCCATGCGGGAGGCCGGGGGAACCTGGTTGATGATCGACTTGGCGTGGACCTCGTAGAAGGTCATGCCGCGGAACCCGGGGGTGTCGAACGTCCTGGCCACCGCGTCCCGCTCGAACAGGGCCGGCGCTCTGGCGCGGCCCGGGCCGGGCGGCCACCGGGGCCGCTGCTCTCCCCGGCACTCTCATCGAGACGCAGGTTGTCCCATCGCATGCGGCTCAGTCTAGAATAAGTGTTCGATCGTGCAAACAAGTATTCGACGGCTCCGGTGGGCGTGTCGCGGGCCCGCCCGAGGTGACGACGGGCGGGCGGCCGGGTGACGTCCCGGCGGGCGGCCGGCGGCCGGGGTGACGACGCCGCGGACGGCCCGGCCGGGCGGAACATCTACTCCTTTTTGGGGGATGACTTACCGGGCGGTCCGGTGGCAAAGTGCGGGTAAAAGCTCATCCAGCGGGGGATAGTAGAAGTGGGATCCCCGCCCCGCCCTGCCCAGTGTGGTAGCGGTGGCCGGACGTGGTTCGGAGGTGGCCATGGCTCTGTCCATGGACGAGCAGCGCATCCTCGACGAGATGGAGCGCAAGCTTGCCGATGACGATCCTCTGCTGGCGTCCAGGCTGACCTCGTTCGGGCGGCCGGGGCTGGCCGCGCTCATGCGATCGCGGCGCATGCGGATCGTGCTGTCCTGCCTGGCCCTGGTCATGATCGCCGCGGTCTCGATGGTGGTGTACGTGCTGACGCCGTTCCGCACCAGCCCCGAACGCAGCGCGGGTGGGCGGTCCGCGGCCCAGCACGGTGTGAGCCAGTCGGTGTCCCCGCCGGCGCACCGGGCCAGCGCCTCGCCCTGACCGGGCGGTTCGCGCGGCCCGCCTGAAGGCCGGGCCCTAACCTTCGCGCCAGAGCTGCACCAGGTACTGCTCCAGCCCCTCCAGCTGCTTTCTCGCCTGCTGGAACTCGTCGCCGAGCGGGTCGGCGTTCAGCTTGAACAGCGCGGAGTAGCGCCGGACGGCTTCGGTCCGGTTGCGGGTGTACACGCGCACGCCGTAGTCGCCCACCCCGCCGGTCAGCCGTACGCCGTTCACCGCGGGGTCAGAGTGGTTCAGGTCGGCTACGCTCAGCCGACCACGCAGATACAGAACACACTTCGCGTCGTCCTCGAATCCGTCGCTGAACGGGGGCGGCGCGTCATCCCACTCCTCGACCGTGAGCTGGACACCGATGTGCTCCTGGGCGCAGGCCACCAGCATCTGATCGCGGTTGGCGCTGATCAGCGACGACGCGGGCAGCGGCGGGCCCGCCGGGCGCGTCCGGATCCACGGTCGGGTCATGAACCCAGAACAGTCCCCGTTCCGGGAAGACCGGTATCTCTAGGCGAAGCAGCCTGCGGCCCACGAACCCCCCTCGGCAGAGCAAACCGCTGAAGTACACCATGGGCCGTGTCGACCTGCATGTACCTGCAATTAGCCATAAAGAAACGTTACGATGCTCCTCGTCGCCACGCAGGGGTCTTCCTGCATGCTCTGGCGCGCCGTTATTCTCCGGTCATGGTGGGTGCGAACCTCGGGGCGGGCGGGCTAAGCGGGATAGGCCACCGGTTCGTGGACGCGCGCGGGCTCCGCATGCACGTTGCAGAGGCAGGCTCCGGGCCGCTCGTGCTGCTGCTGCACGGCTTCCCCGAGTGCTGGTACTCCTGGCGCCATCAGCTCGATCGCCCTGGCCGAGGCCGGTTATCACGCGGTAGCGCCTGACCAGCGCGGCTACTGCCGGCACCGGCGGGCCCCCGGCCGTGGACGAGTACACGATCCTGCACCTGACCGGGGACGTCATCGCGCTGCTCGACGCGCTCGGCGAGCCATCGGCCGTGGTGGCCGGGCACGACTGGGGCGCGCCGGTGGCCTGGCACACGGCGCTGCTGCGCCCGGACCGGGTCCGCGGGGTGATCGGGCTGAGCGTGCCCTACCGGCCGCGGGGGAGTCGCCGGCCGATCCCGGCCATGCGGGAGTCCATCGGGGACGGCTTCTACATGGTCTACTTCCAGCAGCCTGGCGTGGCCGACGCCGAGCTGAGCCGGGATCCGCGGCAGACCTTCACCCGGCTGCTGTACAGCGCGTCCGGTGACGGCCCGCCCGGGCTGCCGGTCGTCCCGCCCGGCGGCGGCTTCCTCGACATCTGCGCCGAGCCGCCCTGCGCGGCGGGCCAGCCCGGCACACCGGCCCTGCCCGCGTGGCTGACCAGCGAGGACATCGACATGTTCGTCGCCGAGTACGCCGCCTCCGGGTTCACCGGACCGCTGAACTGGTACCGGAACCTCGACCGCAACTGGGAGCTCACCGCCGCCTGGCACCACGCGCCGGTTACCGTGCCCGCCCTGTACGTCGCGGGGGACCGGGACCTGGTGGTCGGCTTCTCCGGCGGGCGGCAGATGCTGCCGGGCCTGCGCGACTGCGCGCCGCAGCTGCGCGAGCCGGTCCTGCTGGACGGCTGCGGCCACTGGACCCAGCAGGAACGGCCCGACGAGGTCAGCAAGGCCATGATCGGCTTCATCCGTGAGCTGGACTGAACCTGGGGAGCCAGATGACCCTCGTGACCGATCTCGAGCTGCCCGTCATCGACCTGACCTCGGGCGAGCTGGCCGGTGACGGCTACCACCAGCGGCTCGCCGACCTGCGCGAGCAGGGCTGGCTGGCCAGCTCGCCGCTGGCGTTCATCGTGCTCGACCGGGAGGCGGGCGAGTTCTTCCTCCGGTCGCGCTCCGCGTCGTTCCCTGGCCGGGAGATCGCCGACATCTTCGGGGTCACCAGCGGCCCGCTGCGGGAGCAGGTCGACGCCAACATCCTCAACCAGCAGGGCGACCGCCACCGGCGGCTGCGCGCCCTGGTGGGCCCGGCCTTCACCCCCCGCGCCGCGGACCGGTGGCGGCCGGCCATGCGCGGTTTCCTCGGCCAGCTGTGGGCGGCCGTCGGCCAGGCCACGTCCTGTGACTTCGTCGCCGCGCTGGCCAAGCCCTACCCGTCGCTGACCATCGCGGCCGTGCTGGGCGCCCCGGCCGGGGACGCGCCGAAGCTGCACGAGTGGTCCAGCCTGGTGCAGCGGCAGTTCGACATTCAGGCGATGTCCAGCCAGGTGCCTGAGATCGAGCGCGCCGTCGTCGAGCTCCAGGGCTACGTCGAGGACCTGCTGCGGCAGCGGCGGGCCGAGCCCGGGGACGACCTGATCACCGCGCTGCTGGCCGTGGAGGACAGCGGGGACCGGCTGTCCCACGATGAGTGCGTCAACCTGGTGCTGAACGTCATCGCCGGCGGTATCGACACCACCGCAGGCCCAGCTGTCCCACGCGATGCGGCTGTTCGCCGCGCATCCCCGCCAGTGGCAGCTGCTGGCCGGGCAGCCGGACCTGGTTCCGCGCGCGGTCGACGAGGTGGTCAGGGCCGAGCCGATCACGCCGTTCACCGCGCGGATCTGCACCGCCGACCTCGAGCACCGCGGGGTCACGTTCCCGGCCGGCACGATCGTGGCGATCTGCGCCGAGCGGGCCAACCGGGAGCAGGACGGCGGCGAGGAGTTCGACATCACGGCCGAGCGCGACGGGCGGCTGCTCACCTTCGGCGCGGGCCCGCACTTCTGCCTGGGCTCGAACCTGGCCCGCGCCGAGCTCGAGGAGGCCCTGGCGTTCCTCGCGCCGCGGATGCCGGGGCTGGCCCCGGCGGGCGAGGCCCGGCTGGGCGGCGTGGAGGGGATCTACGGCATCGATGAGCTGCCGCTCAGCTGGACGGCAGCCAGGCAGGCCTGAGCACCACGGGCGGCCTGGTCACCAGGCGTCGTCGGGCGGATCGGGCAGCCCGCTCCGCTTGCGCACCTCGAGCCACAGCTCCTCGTAGCTCCGCGCGGCGGCGCTGCGGGGGGCGGACGCGGTCACCGGAGTGCGCTGCACGGACATCCGCTCGATCAGCGACAGGGCCGGGATCGCGGCGGTCACCACGTCGGACCGCTCGGCCGGCAGCTGCTCGGCGATCTGGATGTGCAGCCGCTTGCGCCGGTCGATCATGGAGAAGAACGCCACCACCGACGGCTTGCTGCCGTCGAAGTCGCTGATGAACTCCGTCAGCTGGTCCAGGGTCCGGACCGACAGCGTGGTCGGGATCAGCGGGACGATCAGGGTGTCGGCGGCGTGCAGCACGCTCTCCGACAGCAGGGAGATCCCCGGCGGGCAGTCCAGGAAGATCACGTCGTACTCGGCGCTCAGCGGCGAGAGCAGGCTCGCGATCCGGCGCGAGGGCTTCTTCGCGGCGTCCAGCACCAGGTCCAGGTTCCGGTAAGTGAAGTCCGCGGGCAGCAGGTCCAGGTTGTCGAAGTCGGTGGCCTTGATCGCGTCGTCCATGGACCGGGTGCCCCGGATCAGCGCCTTGCCGCCGCCCTTGACCCGCGGCTTGATCCGGAACAGGAAGCTCGCCGCGCCCTGCGGGTCCAGATCCCAGAGCAGGACCCGGTAGCCGTCCCTGGCCGCCAGGTGGCTGAGGCTGACCGCGGTGGCTGTCTTGCCCACCCCGCCCTTGATGTTGTAGGTCGCGAAGATCTTCATGCTTCTGCCCCGATAAGGGTCCGGATCCGGCTCTGGCTGGCCGGGCTGGCGAAATCGCGGAACCGGCCGGCGAACTCACTGCGCGCCTTCCGCTGCCGCGCCGCGAGCCCAACCGCGATCTCGCCCATCGCCAGCAGCGTAGCCGCGGGCGCGGCCCGCTGTGCCATCATCTGGTCGGCGAAGGACCGGATCTCATCGTGTTGCACCTGGGTGTCCTGGAACTCGCCGAGGCAGTCCTGCAGCGCCTTCAGCTCCCTGACCGCCCGCCACTGCTCTCCCGGGTCGTACAGCGAGCCGAAGAACTCCAGCAGGTAGCGCAGTTCCTTGCAGCGCTTCCGCAGCTCGTGCAGGCTCTCCGGGGGCGAGGAGGAGGTGATCGCGTTGCCGTCGCGCAGCACCCGGCGGTGCGCGCGGGCGATCCGGCTGGCGGCCAGCCGCGCGGCGGAGGGCCGCGTGGCCGTCGTGGCGGCGGCCGCCAGGACCTGCCGCCACTCCCGCCGGAGCCGCGCGAACCGGGCGGAACGCAAGCCCTTGGCCAGGTCGCGCTGCTCCGCGGCGCGGCTGCGCTGCAGGTGGTCGTGGAACGGCTTGAGCTCCCCGGGCGTGGCCGCGATCAGGCCCTCGGCCATGTCCGGGTAGCTGAGCAGGTAGACGTCCAGATCCCGGGTCGGGGTGGTCAGGTCACCCAGCCACTTGAACTCCGCGCGGAACCGGGCGGCCACCCCGCTGGGCAGGACGTCCCCGGCCAGCTTGAGCGCGGTCCTGGTCCGGCGCACCGCGATGCGCAGGTCGTGCAGGAACTCGGTGTCCACATCGCGCACCGTGCCGCTGACATTGGCCTCAATGGTGTCGAACAGCGAGCTCAGCACGGCGGCCATGGCCACCGCCGCGGGCATCCGCGGCGAGAGCCTGACGTCGACCTTGCCGGTGTAGTCGCCGGGCCGCCGGCCCGCCGCGGCCAGCGCGGCTTCCAGCCCGGACTCGCTGCCACCGGATACCCCGGGCATCCCGGCCAGCAGGTCGGAGACCCGCTGCGCCTGCGCCTGATAGCCGCGCAGCGCGGTCACCACCACCCGCAGCGGCACCTCGGCGGCGGCGGGGTAGGTCACCGCCATGCGGTCGACGGTGATCCGGGCGATCGTCTTGTCGTCGGAGTTCAGCACCCGCCAGTCGCGGGCCGTGCTGACCGCCCGGGCCACCGGCAGCAGCGCGCGCACGCCGAGGACCGGGGCGAGGTGATCCCGCAGCGGCCCCAGAGGCAGCGCCTCCAGCGGCCCGGGCCACCGGGCACCCCGCCCGTTCCCGCCCTCGCCGCCGGTCCCGGCCCCGTGCTTGCCCCCCGGTTTGGGGCGCACCACGTGATCGGTGGCAATGACCGTTCCGTCCCGGCCGGTGAGCACCAGCTCGGTCGCGCCGCGGGTACTGACCTGCTCCAGGGTGAGGCCGGAGCGGTAGAGCCGCCAGTCGAAGGTGTCGAGCCACAGCCGCCGGAGCGTGGTGGATCTGGCCGCGTCGGACATCGCGAAGGCCGATCCCGGCAGCTTCAGGGCCTTATCGGGCGATGCCCCGTTGTGGCCGTGAAGCACGAACTGCCGTAGCACGCTTGGCTGCAAAATGGACCCTAACCAGAATGGGAATAGAGGAAAACCGATATCGCGACAAGTGATAATTCGTGCTTATCGGTAGGTAAACACTCTAGCAGCGCGCAAGGGCACCAGCCAGAAACATCGGCCGAGGTAGGGGGCGGGGCGGGTCGCCCACGGCCGCCCGGGTGGATTAGCCGGCCACCGCGCGCACCGGCGCAATGCTCGGTCCCGGATCGTATCCGTGATCATGGAGCCAGCTCGCCTCACCCAGCCAGCGCAGCATCCGGTAGGGCCCGGCCAGCGCGGACACCCGGCGGGCCAGGTCGGGCGGCGGGGCGTACCCGGCCAGGACGTCGTCCATCCGGGCGGGGTGGTCGAGCGTGAGCACGGCCAGATCCCACACCGGGTCCCCGGTGCAGGCGTCGCCCAGGTCGAGCACGGCCGCGATGTGCCCTGCGTGGTCAGCGAGCAGGAAGTGGTCCGGCTGGCAGTCACCGTGCAGCACCCGGCTGTTCGCCGGGTCGTCGGCCCCGCGGGCCTCGGCCCGGCTGAAGGCCTCGCCGAGCAGGCGGCCGAGCCGGGCGGCCTGCTCGGAGGAGAGCAGGCCCCGCTTGACCGTGCCCGCGGCCTCGCGGGCGGCGTGACCGGCCAGCACCGACCGCAGCGGCAGCCCCGAGCCCATACCCGCATCGGGCGCACGCTCGGGCCAGGACTTCAGCCCGCCCGGGTCGGCGATGGCGTGCAGCCGCCGGAGCACCCGGCCCGCCTCGGCCCAGGCCGAGGCCGCGCGCCGGCCCGAGCGGCCGGCCCCGGCACGTACTCCAGCACGAGCAGCGGCGGCTCCCCGCCTTCGCCAGGCACGATGTCCTGGGCCGGCACGATGGCCGGGACCGGCACCCCGGCGGCCCGCGCGGCCAGCGTGACGTGCCGCTCCGCGGCGATCTGACCGGGCCGGGTGTCCGCCTTGACCACGACGGGGGTTCCGTCCGGGCCCACGGTGACGAACACGCAGCGATACGTCAGCGCGACTATCACGTCGCCGACCGGGACCTCCTGCTGCCAGGCCTGCTCGAGCCGCCGTGCGGCCTTGAGGACAAGCTCCGCGTCATCCGCCATGTTGCGCCGTCCGATCAGCATCTGGCCGGCCAGGGCACGCTCCCGCACCCGGCTGCCTCGTGGCTGTGCCAGCCGACGGGTTTGGGCCCGTCTGGTGGTACATCCATATCGTGGCCCGCTTCGCTTAGGCTCGGAGGGTGATCGACTGGACGACTGTCTCCGCGCTGGCCACCGGGCTCGGCACCCTGGTGCTCGCGGTGGCCACGTTCGCCGCCGTGCGCTCGGCGAACCGGGCGGCCCGGGCCGCCGAGCGGTCCCTGCTGGCCGGTCTGCGCCCGCTGCTCGTCCCGTCCCGGCTGGAGGACGGGCCGCAGAAGGTGTTCTTCGGGGACGGCAAGCATGTCGTGATTCCCGGGGGCGAGGCCGCGGCCGAGGATGACGACGGGATCGTGTACCTGGCCATATCGGTGCGCAACGCGGGCAGCGGCATCGGCGTGCTGCGCGGCTGGCTGTTCCACCCGGGGGACCACCGCAGCGATGACCACGACGAACTGGCCAGGTTCACCGTCCAGACGCCGGGACCTGTACATCCCGGCCGGGGACACCGGCTTCTGGCAGGGCGCGTTCCGTGATCCGGCCGATGCCCGGCACGAGGGCGCCCAGGCGGCGGTCAAGGGCCGGGACCCGGTGACGATCGACCTGCTCTACGGGGACTACGAGGGCGGTCAGCGCATCATCAGCCGGTTCCTGCTGCGCCCCGTGGGCGAGGAGCGCTGGCTGCCGTCGGTCACCCGGCACTGGAACGTCGACCGGCCCGATCCGAGGTAGCCAGGCCGCCGGGCCCGCGCTGGCCTGCCCTGGCGCCCGGCCGCCGCGCCTGTGACGATGGTCTGGACGGCCATGGCTGCGGGAGGCGGCATGCTCTATGCATTCGGGTTCGAGCGGGTCGGCGTGCTGTGCAGCGACATGTACGTGCTGATCCCGGATCCGCTGCCCGGTCAGGAGGGCGCCGAGCGTGGCGTCCGGCTCGAGGTCCGGCTGCTCGAGCGGGGCGAGCTGCGGGGGAACATGTTCTCCTCCCGGCCCATCGAGGTGGGCCGGTCTGGCGCGCGGACCTGCTGGAGTCGGTGGCCGGGCCGCCGGGCAGCCTGGACCGGGCGCACCATCACCCGAACTTCCGCGGCTGGAATCCCGGCCGGCGCGCGTTCGATCCCGAGCTGACCGCGGACCCCGTGCGGTTCGTGGGGGAGCAGCTCGCCGACCTCGAGGGCCTGCTCGAGCGCGCGGGCGTCGCCACCGACGAGGTCACGGCCGCCGACAGCCACAGCCTGCGCGCCTGCCTGCCCGAGATCATGGAGACCGTCGGCCGCCTGCTGGAGAAGGCGCAGCACGGTGCGGCCGCCGCGGCACCGGGCGGCGAGCCGGCCGCCGGCGCCAGGGTGGGCTGGCTGTAACCCGGGCCCAGGGGCCGCCGGGATCAGAACGGCGTGGCCGCCAGCCAGCCGCCGAGCAGCGTGGCGTCGCCCAGGACCTGCACCTGAGGGTCATCGGCCGGCACCCGGCGCAGCAGCACGAGCAGCAGCCGCCCGGCGTGCCCGCGCAGCGCGACGTCACCCTTGCCGTGACCGTGCTCCACCTTCACTGCGGATCCCTCGCGCGACACCAGCCACTCGCCGGAACCGTTCAGGGCGTCGTCGGTGGTGTGGATGTGCAGCACCGCGCCCTCGGGCAGGGCGTCCAGGCGCGGGTCAGGGTCTCCGGGCGCGGGGCCGGACAGGAAGCCCAGCCACTCGTCGATGGCGTCGGCGGCCAGGTCCGGCGCGAACTCGGCCTGGTAACCCGTGGCGATCTGGGCGTCGGCCCGGTGCACCGCGGTCTCATGTGCCATCCGGCGGGCCCAGAAGCTGGCCGGCTGGAGCCCGGAAAACGCCCAGACCGGGTCGCTGTCCGCCTCGCGCACCGCGGCGCTGACCCGCCCCGCGCCCGCGCGCAGCCACGGCGCGTGCTGCGCCGGGTCGTCGGGCAGCCTGCCGTCCGGCACCTGCCGGAACGGGATGAACTCGGCCGACCGGGTGGCCGCGATCTCCGCCGCCCAGCGGTGCGCCCGGCCGACGTGGGTGGCGAGCTGGCGCAGCGTCCACTCCGGGCAGGTCGGCACCGGGATGGTCAGGTCGGCCCCGTCGATCAGCCCGGCCAGGGTCTCGGTACTGGCCTCGATCTCGGCGTAGCAGCGATCAGCACTGATCGGCGTCATTTGCGTTCCTCTGGTACCTGATGAGCTCCCGGCGCCAGGGTACCCGGGCAGGTGACAAGGGGGACAGGGCCGGCCATTCCGTGACCTGGCCGAGGCCAACCCCGGCCGGCGCCGCGGGCCCCGGCCATTTCCGGGAATGACGGCTGCATTTCACCGGCCCGCCACGGCCGGCGTCTGGACCTCAGCCAACCCCCCCGATACCATAACTGAACGGTCAAACAGCAGTAAATGCAGGCACGCCGGGTCGCTGCGGGCACCACCCGCGTCAGGAAAGGCCATCGCCATGACCGGACTCATGGGCCGCCGCGTGACCGGCGTTCTGACCACGGGAATCCTCTGCCTGGCCGCGCTGGCGGGCGCCGCCCAGCCCGCGGGCGCCGCGGCGCCCGGCACGCGGGCCCGCGCCCAGGCCCCGGCTGCGGCGCGCCCGGCCCCGGCCGGGGCCAACCTCATCGTCAACGGCGGCGCGGAGGCGGGCGCGGCCTCGGCGCACGGCGCGGACGCCGTGACCATCCCCGGCTGGCAGATCCGGCGCGGGCTGCCGACCGTGGTCGGCTACGGCACGGCCGGCTTCCCCGGCCGGGCCGACGCCGGCACCAGGGGCCGGGGCGCGCAGCTATTCACGGGCGGGGCCGGGCGGCACGGCGGTGCTGACCCAGCAATGGCCGCTGCGCACCGGAACCGGCCAGCCCGTGCCCGCGGGCACCCGGTTCGCTGTCTCCGGGTGGCTGGGCGGAACCAAGACCAGCCAGGCGGAGCTCGACGTCGCGTTCCTGTCCGGGGCCGGCCGGACCCTCGCCACCCTCCGCCTCGGCCCGGCCGGCGGATCCGGGTCGGCCGCGCACCCGGACTACGCGTGGCGCCGCGGCACCGGCACCGTGCCAGCGGGCACCCGCTCGGTTCGGGTCGCGCTGTCACTCACGACGTCGCTCACCAACGACGACGGCCCGAACGCGCCGTGGGTCGGGTATGACCGGGCGGTCGCCGACGGCCTGCGGTTCAGCGTGTCGGTACCGGCCCGCCGCCAGGTGCTGACCGCGCCGTCCGCGCACCTGCCGCGCTACCAGCACGTGTTCCTCTTCTACTTCGAGAACGAGGACGTCAGCCAGGTCATCGGCAACACGGCCCAGGCGCCGTACCTGAACAGCCTGCTGCCGAAGTCCAGCCTGCTCGGCAACTTCTTCGCCGAGGAGCACCCGAGCGACGGCAACTATCTCGCGCTGGCCGGGGGCAGCACCTTCGGCGTCCCGCTGACCGACCCGGCGGAGGAGAACCCCCTCTACACGATCAACGCGCCCAACATCGGCGACCGCGTCACCGCCGCGGGCGAGTCGTGGAAGGGCTACCTGCAGAGCGCCAACGGGCCGTGCGACGACACCGTCCACGTGAACTACTGGGACGACGACCAGCCGATGATGTACTTCAAGGACGTCAGGCAGCGGCCGTCCTACTGCGCCGCGCACCTGGTCCCGCTGCCGTCGCTGCCGGCCGACCTGAGCCGCGCGTCCACCACCCCGAACTTCGCCTGGATCGCCCCGGACGACTGCTTCGACATGGAGGGCTGCGGCATCAGGGCCGGGGACGGCTTCCTCCGCCAGCAGCTCGGGCTGATCATGCGGTCACCCGCCTGGACCAGGCAGCGGTCGCTGGCCATCATCACGTTCGACGAGGACAACTACGACCACGAGCATCCCGCCCAGAAGGTGGTCACGCTCGTCCTCGGCTCCCGGGGCGTCCGGCAGGGCTATGTCTCGCCCGTCCGCTACACCCACTACAGCCTGCTCCGGACCATTGAGGGCGTGCTCGGGCTCGGCACCCTGACGAAAAACGACCGGTACGCTGCCCCCACCGCCGATGTCTTTACCGGCGCGATGGGGCCGTCAGCGGCTGACCCCGCGGGCGCCGCGACCGCTGCCTCAACCGCCCGGGCACCGGGCGTGGCCGCGCCGCGGGTAACCCCAGGGACGTAGGCCAGCCCGCGCCTGGCACCGGCGCTGCTCTTGCGGCCAGCGCCCAGCCCGCGGCCGCGCAGGTTCCGGCCGCCGCGGTCGCGGCGGCGAAGCCGCTGGCCGACCCGACCGCGTTCGTCGTGAACTACGGCCTGGGCACGGACACCCCTGGCACAGTCACGCCGGTCAACCTGGTGACGCGCAAGGCGGGCCGGGCGATCGGCGTGGGCGCGGACCCGCAGGCGATCGCGCTCACCCCGACGGCCGCACCGCGTACGTGGTCAACTCCGGCTCGGGTACCGTGACCCCGATCGACACGGTGACCCGCACGGCGGGCCCGGCGATCGCCGTGGGTGCAGACCCGCAGTCGATCGTGATCACGCCGGACGGCCGGACCGCCTACGTGACCAACGCCGGCGTCTGGCACGGTCACGCCGATCGCCGTCGCCACCAACCAGCCCGGCCCGCCGATCCGGGTCGGGGCCTACCCGAAGGCCATGGCGCTCACCCCGGACGGCCGTACGCTGTACGTGCTGAACTGGGAGGGCGGGTCGGTCACCCCGGTCGCCACGGCGACGGACCGGCCCGGGCGCCCGGTCAGGACCGGCTCGTTCCCGGCCGCGATCGCCGTCGCACCTGACGGCCGCGCCGCGTACGTGGCCAACTACGGCTCGGACACCGTGACCCCGATCGCGGCCGGCGCCGCAGCGCCCCGACCGCCCGATCCCGGTCGGCCAGGCCCCGGACGCGATCGCCATCACGCCGGACGGCCGGACCGTGTACGTGGTCAACGGGGACAACGACACGGTCACGCCGATCGCCGTGGCGACCGGCCGGCCGGGCCCGCCGATCCCGGTCGGGTACGCGCCCGCGTCCGTCACGATCTCCCGGTCCGGCGGCACGGCCTACGTGGTGAACACGATCTCCGGGACCGTGACGCCGGTCAGCACCGCCACCAACCGGGCCGGCCACCCGATCTCGGTCGGGCTGTACGACTACCCGCTGGCCATCGACCGCGGGCTGGCCGGCGGCGACACGCTGGTGCTCGACACCTACGCGGGCCAGGTGACACCGGTCAGCGCCGCCACCGGGCACGCGTTCCCCGCGGTCACGGTGGGGGATTTCCCTGTCGCGGATGTGATCGTGCCGTGAACATGGCGCTTACGGGCTTTCCATGCCAGGTCGCCTTAGTCACACTAAGGGGGTGCACGACTTTGACCTGCTCGTCATCGGCTCCGGACCGGGCGGGCAGAAGGCTGCGATCGCCGCGGCCAAGCTGGAGCGCCGGGTGGCCATCGTGGAGCGGCCGCGCATGCTCGGCGGGGTGTGCCTGAACACCGGCACCATTCCGTCCAAGACGCTCCGGGAGGCCGTGCTCTACCTGACCGGCCTGGACCAGCGCGAGATGTACGGGCAGAGCTACCGGGTCAAGGAAGACATCACCGTCGCCGACCTGACCGCCAGGACCCAGCACGTCGTCGGCCGGGAGAGCGACGTCGTGCGCAGCCAGCTGACCAGGAACGGGGTCACGATCCTGGCCGGCACCGGGCGTTTCACCGGCCCGAACACCATCGAGGTCAATGACGGCGACACCAGGCTGTGCCAGGCCAGCGCCAAGGACATCGTGATCGCGACCGGTACCAGGCCGGCCCGGCCCGCCAGCGTGGCCTTTGACGAGAAGACGATCATCGACGCGGACGGCATCCTGCACGTGCAGCGCGTTCCGCGGTCGATGCTGGTGGCGGGCGCCGGGGTGATCGGCATCGAGTACGCGTCGATGTTCGCCGCCCTGGGCACCAAGGTGACGGTCGTGGAGCAGCGCGAGCGGATGCTGGAGTTCTGCGATCTGGAGGTCGTCGAGGCCCTCAAATACCACCTGCGCGATCTCGCCGTGACGTTCCGGTTCGGCGAGACCGTCACGTCGGTCGAGGCCCATCACGGCGGGGCGATCACGTCGCTGGCCAGCGGCAAACGGATCCCCGCGGAAACGGTCCTGTACTCAGCGGGCCGCCAGGGCGCGACCGAGGATCTTAACCTGCAGGCGGCCGGGCTGTCCGCGGACAAGCGCGGCCGGATCGAGGTGGACGAGTTCTTCCGCACCACCGTGCCGCACATCTACGCGGTGGGCGACGTGATCGGGTTCCCCGCCCTGGCCGCCACGTCCATGGAGCAGGGGCGCCTGGCCGCGCACCACGCCTGCGGCGAGCCGGTGCACACGGCGAACATGCTGCAGCCGATCGGGATCTACAGCCTGCCGGAGATCAGCTTCATCGGTAAGACCGAGGATCAGCTCACCGCCGAGTGCGTGCCGTTCGAGGTCGGCGTCTCCCGCTACCGCGAGCTGGCCCGCGGGCAGATCATCGGCGACTCCTACGGGGTGCTCAAGCTGCTGGTCTCGCCGGAGGACCGCACGCTGCTCGGCGTGCACGTGTTCGGCACCGGTGCCACCGAGCTCGTGCACATCGGCCAGGCGGTGATGGGCTGTGGCGGCACCATCGACTACCTGGTGGACGCCGTGTTCAACTACCCGACGCTGGCCGAGTCGTACAAGGTAGCGGCGCTGGACGCGACGAACAAGATGCGCCAGGTCGAGCGGTTCGGCGGGTAAGCCGGTCAGCCGCAGCCGCAGGCCCCGCCGCAGCAGCCGCCCCCGCCGGAGGACGCCGGCCCCGCGGCGCCGGCCCGGCCGCCGACCGAGACGGTGGACAGCAGCTTCACCGTGTCGTCGTGGCCCTGCGGGCAGGCGCATGGTGCGGACGACTCGCTCATCGGGCGGGTCCGCTCGAACGTGTCGCCGCAGGCGCGGCAGCGGTACTCGTATCGCGGCACGGGCTTAGTCTAGTGGTGTTAGCCCGGGGGGACGACCCCCCAGGACCCCCCCGCGTGCCATCCGCTCGGGCCGACCCTGCGGGCCTGCCGTCGCGGCTGGCACAGCCAGGGTGGCGATGACCTGCGCGGGGTAATCTCTACCTGTGCGAGGGTATACGCAGGACAAGGACGCGTACCTGAAGCGGCTGCGCCGGATCGAGGGTCAGGTGCGCGGGCTTCAGCGCATGGTGGAAGAGGACGTCTACTGCATCGACGTGCTCACCCAGGTCTCCGCGGTAACCAGGGCGCTGCAGGCGGTCGCGCTTGGGCTGCTCGAAGACCATCTCGGCCACTGCGTGACCGAGGCCATCGAAGAGGGCGGTCCCGAGGCCAAGGAGAAGGTCCGCGAGGCCGCCGCGGCCGTCTCGCGCCTGGTCAAGTCCTGATCAGGCAGCTGCCGAGCTCGCCGGCCCAGCGCCGGAGGTAGCCCCGCAGGCCCGGCCCAAGCCGATGCGGCTAGGCCCCGCCCTCGGCGCCCGCAGGGTCCGTCCGGCGGGCGGGTGAGCCTGGCCGCGGAGTTTGCGTTCGGGATGGACGACACGGTGCGCGCGGGCGGGACCGGGGCAGCCGCGGCGGCCGCACCCGCGTCGTCGTAGTAGAACTGGCGGCCGCGCAGCAGCGAGATCAGCGCGCCGGCCACCGACATCGCGACCGCCGCGCTGAACACGATGATCAGGCCGTGGTGGAACGGGCCGGAGATCAGGTTCGGGAAGAACTGCTTGCCGGTCAGCACGCTGACGTTGTGGCGGGGCAGCCTGGCCAGCTCGCCGGACGGGGCCAGCAGGCCGCGCACCGGGTTGTACCCGAGCAGCGCGGAGAACAGCGTGCTCACCGGGGGCAGGCTGCCGATATGCGCGGCGATGGCGGCCGGGACGCCCTGCGCCCTGAGCCCGCTGGTCAGCGTGCGCGGCAGCGTGTTGGCCAGCCCGGCGATCATCAGCGAGAAGAAGATGCCGATCGACAGCGACATGCCGGAGTTCTGGAACGTGGAGCGCATCCCGGACGCGGCGCCGCGGTCGCTGGCCGGGACGCTGCTCATGATGGCCGACGTGTTGGGCGAGGCGAACAGGCCGGAGCCGATCCCGTTGCTGAAGATGATCAGCCCGAAGAGCCAGTAAGGGAAGTTGACCGGCAGCAGCATCAGCCCGGTGAACGCGCACGCGGCCAGCAGCAGCCCGGCGGTGGCGAACGGGCGCGGGCCGTACCGGTCCGACAGCGCCCCGGAGATGGGGCCCGCGATCAGGAACCCCGCGGTGAGCGGCAGCATGTAGATACCCGCCCACAGCGGCGTGACCTCGTAGTCGTAGCCGTGCAGCGGCAGCCAGATCCCGGCCAGCCAGATGACCAGCATGAACTGCAGCCCGCCGCGGGCGATCGAGCCCATCAGGCTGGCCGCGTTCCCGGCCGCGAACGCCCGGATCCGGAACAGGCTCATCCGGAACATGGGTTCAGGGATCTTGGTCTCGATGATCCCGAACGTGACCAGCAGCACGACGCCGCCGATCAGGCCGGCCAGCACCCAGGGGTTGGTCCATCCGGTGGGGTGGCCGCCGTAGGGCTGGATGCCGTAGGTGATCGCGGCCAGCAGCACGCCGGCGCCGAGGAAGAACGTGACGTTCCCGGCCCAGTCGATGCGGGCCCGCCTGGTGGTGGCGATCTCGCGCAGGCTGACGTAGGCCCAGACGGTGCCGAAGATCCCGATCGGCACGTTGATCCAGAACACCGCGCGCCAGTCCCAGGCGGCGAGCAGGCCGCCGAGCAGCAGCCCGATGAACTGGCCGGAGATGCCCGCGATCTGGTTCACGCCCAGGGCCATGC
This sequence comes from uncultured Actinomycetota bacterium, assembly GCA_963739645.1. Classification (GTDB taxonomy): domain Bacteria; phylum Actinomycetota; class Actinomycetes; order Streptosporangiales; family Streptosporangiaceae; genus JASHPR01. Next base: position 449,116 of record CAVUBM010000114.1, on the reverse strand, counting down.
CGCGCTTGTTCGCGGGGAACGCGTCGGTCAGGATCGCCGCCGAGTTGGCCATGAGCATGGCCCCGCCGAACGCCTGGACCACCCGCCAGCCGATCAGCCACAGCGCGCCGGCGCTGCCGAGGAACGGGTCAAGCGACAGGGCGATCGAGGCCAGCGTGAACACCACGAAGCCGAGGTTGTAGATGCGGACCCGGCCGTACATGTCGCCGAGCCGGCCCAGCGACACCACCGCCACCGACTGGACCAGCAGGTAGCCCATGATCATCCACAGCAGGTAGCTGATGTTGCCGGGCGTCAGCGGGTTCAGGTGGATGCCGCGGAAGATGGCGGGCATCGCGATGATCACGATGGAGGCGTCGATCGTGGCCATCGTCATGCTGAGCGTGGTGTTGGAGAGCGCTACCCACCTGTAGCGGTCGCCGCCGCTTCGGGAACCGTAGCCGCCGGCCTGGCCTAGTTCAGCGATCGTCCGCACTCGATTGAGTCTATCGCGAAGCAGTTGCTTGACCGCAACTACCTATCGAGATGGCGGGCGCCGGGTCGGTGCGATGGACAAATCTGGGTCCTGACCGGCTGCGGCGCGGAAAACCAGTGGCCTGCCGCAGCCTCCGACCCGATCATTGACGGTATGTTCCGGCACGCCGCTTTCGTTGCGCCCGCGGTCGCGGGCGGGACAGCGGCTGCCCTGATGCGCGCGACCGCGGCCAAGCCCCTCGGCGGCGAGCGACGCTGACCCTTCCCCGGCCCGCCGGCCCAGCCCGACCACGGGCGGCCGGGAGGCCTCGCGGGGAAGGGTCGGCTCGGCCTGCGGGTCTCACCAGCCTGTTGCGACGCACCGGAGGAAGGAACATGCCCAAGCAGACCTTTACGCGCACCAAGCCCCACCTCAACATCGGCACGATGGGGCACGTCGACCACGGCAAGACCACCCTGACGGCCGCGATCACCAAGTTCCTCGCCGGCCGGGGGACGGCCGCGTACGTGCCGTTCGAACGGATCGACCGCGCGCCCGAGGAGGTCGTGCGCGGCATCACCATCAACATCACGCACGTCGAGTACGAGACGGCCACGCGGCACTACGCGCACGTGGACATGCCGGGCCACGCGGACTACGTGAAGAACATGATCACCGGCGCGGCCCAGATCGACGGCGCGATCCTCGTGGTGTCCGCGCTCGACGGCGTGATGCCGCAGACCCGCGAGCACGTCCTGCTCGCCCGCCAGGTCGGGGTCGGGCACATGGTCGTGGCGCTCAACAAGGCCGATGCCGCGGACCCGGAGCTCGCCGACCTGGTCGAGCTGGAGGTGCGGGAGCTGCTGTCCGGCTGCGGCTACCCCGGGGACACCGCGCCCGTGATCCGGGTGTCGGCGCTGCGGGCGCTCGCGGGGGACGCCGGCTGGACCGCCGCCGTCGGCGCGCTGCTGGACGCGGTGGACTTGCACGTGCCCGTGCCCGCCCGGTACACCGACGCCCCGTTCCTGATGCCGGTCGAGAACGTGCTGACGATCAGCGGCCGCGGCACGGTGGTGACCGGGGCCGTGGAGCGCGGCACCGTCCGGGTCGGCGACACCGTCGAGGCCGTCGGGCTCGGCCGCGGGCTCACCGCCGTGGTCACCGGGGTCGAGACGTTCGGCCAGCCGATGGAGCGCGGCGAGGCCGGCGACAGCGCGGCGCTGCTGCTACGCGGCGTGCGCCGGAACCAGGTCCGCCGCGGCCAGGTCGTGGCCAGCCCGGGCAGCCTGGCCGCGCACACCAGATTCGCCGCCACGGTGCACCTGCTGAGCGCCGGGGAGGGCGGCCGGCACACGCCGGTCAGCACCGGCTACCGGCCGCAGTTCTTCGTCCGTACCACCAGCGTGGGCGGCGAGGTCGACCTGGGCGCGCCCGGCACCGCGGCCCCGGGTGACACCGTGGACCTGACCGTGACGCTGGGCCGGCCGGTGGCGCTGGACGCCGGGCTGGGCTTTGCGATCCGCGAGGGCGGCAAAACGGTCGGCGCCGGCACGGTGACCGCCGTGCTGGACTAGCCGGTCCCTGGGCCAGAGATCAGCGAGGGGCACTTTTCGAAGACGACAGGAAAGTGCCCCCGCTGACTCGTGATCACGCGTTGCCGCGGACCATCGCGATCAGGCGGTCCAGCACCTTTCCGCCGCTGACCCGCAGCCCGTCATGCTCGTACTCGTTGGTGACCCAGGGCCGCAGGCCCCGGATGGTGCGGGCCGTCGGCACCGAGAATTCCACCGGCACGTACATGTCGTCGAAGTAGACGGCCGCCGCGGCGGGCACCTCGTTGGCCCGCAGCCGCTCGGCGTCGTACAGCCGCGGCCAGGAGTCCCGCTGGGCCAGGATCTCCCCAGCCTCGGCGAGCGGCGCGAGCACCGGGTCGTTCTCGAACATCCAGGGGTAGATCATCTCGCCGGTGAACAGCAGCGGCTCGTCGCTGTCCAGCGCGGCCGCGGCGTCGAACTCCGGGAACTCGGCCCTGACCCGCTGCGCCGCCCAGTTGGTCGCGCCGCCTTGGCCGTAGCACGCCTCGTGCACCAGTGCGTACAGCGGCCCGGCCGAGAACGACATCTGGGATCCGACCCGGTGCAGGAAGTCGTCGGACAGGTCGCCGCCCGCGAACGGCTCCTCCAGCAGGTAGTGCAGCGTGTGGCTGCCGGTGCTGGCGCCCAGCAGCTGGCCGAACGTCTGGAACGCCTCGACGGTCAGCGGCGCGCCGTTGGGCAGCCGCACGTCGCCGGCCGCCAGGCGCCGGGCGATGTCCTTGGCCCGCGGCACATCCATCGGGTACCGCTGGTAGTGCTCCGCGTTCTTCCGCGCCACCTTCGGGTACGTCGCCCGGTACACATCGTCGGCCGTGACGTCCAGGCCGGGCAGGCCGCCGGTGATGAACGCCTCACGGACGCCCTCGGGGGCCTGGGACAGGTAGCAGGCCGCACAGAAGCCGCCGAAGCTCTGGCCCAGGATGCTCCACGGCTGCCCGCCGGTGACCTCCTGGCGGATCACCTCGGCGTCGGCGACGATCGAGTCGGCCCGGAACAGCGCGATGTAGTCGGCCTGAGCCTGGGCGGAGCCGAGCCCAGCCAGGGTGCGCCGGTTGACCGGGGAGGAACTGGCGGTGCCGCGCTGGTCGAGCAGCAGCACCCGGTAGTCGTCCAGCGCCCGGTCCAGCCAGGCCTCCCGCCCGGCCGGCCGCGGTGACCCGAACCCGGGCCCGCCCTGGAAGAACACCAGCCACGGCAGGTCGGCCGAGGCTTTGTCGGCGCCGACCACCTCCCGTGCGAAGATCTGGATCTGCTCACCGCCCGGCTGGGCGTGATCGAGCGGGACGGTGAACGTGCGGTCGGTGAGGATCGTTCCTGGCTGCCGGTACGAGATCATGAACCGCACCGTACTGGAACCGGCCCGGACCGGCAGGATGGGGGCATGACCACCGGGAGCGGGCAGCACGCGCAGCCGGACCCGCCGCCTCCGGACGGCCCGGCAGCGGCGATGTTCGCGGCTGACACGGCGGCGCACGGCCTCGGGGTGGAGCTGCTCAGCGTCGGTGGCGGCACGGCCGTGGTGCGGATGACCGTCGGCCCGGCCATGCTCAACGGGTACCGGAGCGCGCACGGCGGCGTCGTGTTTCTGCTGGCCGACACCGCGTTCGCCTGCGCGTGCAACAGCCACGGGCCGGTCACCGTGGCCGCCGCGGCCGACATCACGTTCGTGGCCCCGGCCCGGGAGGGCGACGTGCTCGTGGCCACCGCCCAGGAGCGGGTCAGGTACGGCCGCAGCGGCGTCTACGACGTGACCGTCCGCCGCGGCCACGAGGTCATCGCCGAGTTCCGCGGCCGGAGCCGCACCACCGGCTGATCAGGGTGCCGGAGCGGCGGCCAGGGCGGCGGTGACCTCGCGGGCGGCCCGCTGGCCGGACTGTACGGCGCCATCCATGTACCCGGCCCAGCGCGTGGCGGTCTCGGTGCCGGCCCAGTGGATCGGCCCCACCGGGGTGCGCAGCGCCCGGCCGTAGCGGGTCAGCGTGCCCGGGGTGGCGAACGAGCCGTAGCAGCCCCGCGTGTACTCCTCGGCCGCCCAGTCGCGTTCCAGGTACGCGGTCGCGTCCCTGGCCCGGGGCCCGAAGTAGCCGGCCAGGTCGTCGAGGACGAGGCCGCGGCGCTGCTGCTCGTCGAGCCGGGCCGCGGTCTGGGCGTGCCGGGCCTCGAGGAAGCCGACCAGCACCCCGGGCCGCCCGGACGGCGGGCTGTTGTCGAAGACCGTGCCCAACGGCCGTACGTCGCTGTTGGCCTGGCCGGACAGGCCGTCGGGCCGCCAGAACGGCTCGTCGTAGACGACGTTGACCTTGATCGTCCAGCCCATGGGCATCCGCTGGGTGAGCTGGTCTCGCTCGGGCGGGAGACCGGGCTCGAACCGGATCCTGGCGGCGAGCGGCGGCGGCACGGCCAGCACCGCCCGGCCCGCGCGGATCTGGTGGCCGGCCGCCCGGACCACCACCCCGGTGCTGTCCCAGACGATCTCACGGGCCGGCGCGCCGGTCACCACCAGGTCGCCGAGCCTGGCCGCGAGCTCCAGCGCGATCCGCTGCGATCCGCCGACGATGCGGTCCTGCTGGGCCCCGCCGCTGGTGTTGATCAGCGAGTCGACCCCGCCGCCGGAGTGGAGGTAGAACAGGGCCCACAGCGCCGACATGTCCTCGGGCTCAGCGCACCACACGGCCTCGGTCACCAGGCGGGTGAACGCCAGCCCGCTCGCGGTGCCCAGCCGGCGGCGCAGCCAGGTGGCGAACGTCTGGCCGTCCAGGCGCCACGCGTTGGGGGCACTCCACGGTGCGTCCAGCGGAACCCGCCGGGCCGCCCGGTCCATCCGCAGCTGGCCCTGGGCGATGTCCGCGAGCACGGCCGGGTTCAGCCGCGGGATGCGGCCGGAGTAGCGCGTTCTGGCGCCGCGCAGCTCAGCGATCTTGTCACCGGCGTCGTAGGTCGGGAACGTGTCCAGGCCGAGCTCGCGGATCAGCCCGAGGACAAGGTCCTGGCCGGGCCCGACCCACTGGCCGCCGGCCTCCGCGATCTCGCCGCCGGCGCCGGGCAGCGCCGCGTTGAGCAGCCGGCCGCCGACCCGGTCCCTGGCTTCGAGTACCGTCACGCCCAGCCCGGCGGCCGTTAGGTCCCGGGCCGTGACCAGCCCCGCCAGCCCGGCACCGACGACGACCACATCCACAGACCCGGGCATGGCGGCACCCTCTTTCGCGCGGCATCGCCGCGGCTCGGCGGTGCGGTCGCCGCCTGCGCCGCCGCCCGGGGCCGGGCGGCGCTCAGCCGGATCCGGCCGACACGATCTGGCTGGCCAGGGGGGAGATCGCCCCGACAATCCGGTCAATGATCTCATAGGGCACGTCAGCCGCCCGGAGCGCGGCGACGAGGTGCCCGGCAACCAGGTCGAAGTGCTTCTGCTCGATGCCGCGGCCCCGGTGCGCATCGCGCAGGCTCGCCCCGGTGTACGGCTGCGGGCCGCCGAGCGCGGCGGCGAAGAACTCGACCTGCCGTCCCTTGAGCCTGGTCATGTTCGCGCCGGCGAAGAATCCCCGGAGCTCTGGGTCGGCCAGGACCCGGTCGTAGAAGTCATCGACGACGGGCGCTAACGCCGCCTCGCCGCCGATGATGCCGTAGATGCTGGACTGGGCCTGCTGTAACTCGCTGCTCATTTCGTCACCACGCCGCCGGTTGCAGGAAAATTGTCACTAGAACATGCACACAGTAACCCGGGGCCTGGCCCGATACACGTCGATACGTGACGAGTGTCACCTTCGGCGGCGAGCCGGGGCCCGCAGCAGCGCGGGCGCGATCGCGGCCGCGGTGGCGAGAAGGGCGAGCCCGGCGAGCAGCAGCGCATGGTGCAGACCGGTCACGAACAGCAGGCGGTCCGCAGCGTCAAGCTGACCGGCGCCACCGCCGTCCGGCAGCTGGGCGTAGACCAGCGCGCCGAGCACGGCCACCCCGAACACCTGCCCGATCTGGCGGAACGTGTTAACCACCGCGGAGGCCATGCCGGCCCGGGAGACGTCGACCGCCGACAGCGCCAGCGTGGTCATGGGCGTGCCGCACAGGCCGATGCCGGCGCCGAGCAGCGCGAAGTTCCACCAGATCGCGTTCAGGCCGGTGCCGGGCTCGAGGCGGAGCAGCGCCAGCGTGGCCAGGCCGCCGAGGGTGAGCCCGCCCAGCAGCGGCCAGCGCTCGCCGAACCGGCCCACCAGCCGGCCCGACCACGCGGCGGCCAGCGCGTAGGCGACGCCGATGGCGCAGACGGCGAGGCCCGCCGCGCCGGGGGAGCGGCCCTGCACCTCCTGGAAATACGCGCTGAAGTAGACGATCGCGCCGACGAAGGCGAAGAACACGACCGCCGCGGCGAGGTTCGCCGCGGCGAAACCCGGGCGCAGGAACAGCGACACGTCGATGAGCGGCTGCTCGCGATGGTGCTCGGTGATCACGAACGCGATCAGGACACCGGCGCCGGCGGCGAAGCACGCCAGCACCTCCGGCGCGCTCCAGCCGCGGTCCTGCCCGTCGATGACCGCGAACGCCAGCAGGCCGACCCCGGCGGTCGATGCCGCGGTCCCGGCCCAGTCGAACCGGCCGGGCCCTGGCCGTCCATGGCCGGCGGCAGCCCGGGGCAGCCGCGGCACCAGCCAGGCGGCCAGCAGCACCAGCGCGGCCGTGAGCGGGACGTTCAGCAAGAAGATCCACCGCCAGCCCATGGTGCCGACGATCACACCGCCGAGCGCCGGGCCGACGGCTATGGCCACCCCCGACCCGGTTGACCACAGCCCGACCGCGGCCGACCGCTGCCGGTCGTCGGTGAAGGTGGCCCGGATGATGGCCAGACTGCCGGGGATCAGCAGGGCCGGGCCGATGCCCTGCAGGACCCGGGCGGCCAGCAGCAGCCCGATCGTGGGCGCGAGGCCGGCGGCCAGCGAGCCCAGCCCGAACAGGGCCACGCCGAGCAGGAACATCCCCTTGCGGCCGCGGCGGTCACCGGCCGTCCCTCCGGCCACCAGCAGGCTGGCGTAGACCAGCACGTACGCGTCAACGGTCCACTCCAGGCCCGTGGCGCTGGCGTGCAGCTCGCGGCCGATCGTCGGCAGCGCGACGCTGACCACCGTGGTGGACAGAACGGCCAGGAACAGCCCGGCCGTCACCACCACCAGGGTGGGCCAGGGCCCGCCCCCGGCCCGCGAGCCGGGGGCGGGGCGGGTGGCCGCGGCCGCTAGCCCGGGAGCTCGGGCCGGTCGATGATCCGCAACCATGATCCGTCCTGCTGCCTGCGCGCGACCTGGACCCGGCCGCCGGTGCCGTCAGCTGGCCGCGTTGAGGTGAGGGCGAGGTCGCCGAAGCGCACCGTCGGCAGCGGCTCCTCCGGCGTGAACTCGACCGGGGCCGCCACGAGCTGCTCCATCACCTTGCGGATCGCGTCCCGGCCCACCGTCTGCTGCCCGGGCGGGTAGGCCAGGACGGCATCGGGCTCGTAGAGTTCGGTCAGCCCCTCGGCGTCCTTGGCTCGAGCCCGCTCGACAAACATCCGGGCCAGGTCCTCGGGTTGTTGCGCTGTCTGGCGTACTGGCACGGCAATGACCTCCTTTTCTGGATCCGGGAAGTCCTGCTTTCCAGTATTCGGGGCGACTAACTAGAAGTCCAAGAGCTAGTTCTTCTCTTGATAAGAAGCACTGGTTATAACAGCGCGTCAGCCGAAGACGCGGCGGCGGTCAAGGACGCAGCGCAGCTCAGGTCGGCCCGGTTCAGCGCCGGCGATCTCGCCGTCCGGGTGGAACCCGGCCTTCTCCAGCGCCCGGACCGACCGGCGGTTCGCGACCTCGGGGCTGGCGATCACGCGCTGCACGTCCGGGCGGGCGGTGAAGACCACGTCGGTCAGGTAGCTCCAGATGACCTGGGGTCCCAGGCCCCGGCCGGCGAAGGCCTCGACGCCGATGAGGTAGTCGATCCCGGCCCCGTCCGGCTCCCCGGGGACGGGGCGGTAGCCAGGGACCTCGCGCACCGGGTAGTGCTGGATAGAGCCGCACGGCCGGCCGCCGATGAGGATGACGTGCACCCGGATGGGGGAGGAGCCGTCGATCCGCGGGCGGTACTTGCGCTCGGCCGCGGCCAGGTCCAGGTCCTCGTGGAACCAGCGCACGGCGTGCGGGGCGTGCATCCAGGCGACCAGGTCCGGCAGGTCGGACTCGGCCAGCGGGCGGAAGGAGACCGGGGGAGCGGGCAGGGCCGCCGCGACCCGGAACGTGACCGCCACCGGTGCTGGTAAACAGCGCCGCGCGGCCTCGTCGCCGGGCAGCCAGGCGAACCTGTCGTGCTCGGCGTCCAGCGTGACCAGCGCGTCCGGCGGCACGTCCGCCGCGAATACGGCCCACGGCCCGGACAGGTCCGCGGGGCGCAGCGGGACTCCGCGCAGGCCGGCTTCCTCGGCCAGTTCGCGCTCGGCCCCGGCCAGAATCGGCTCGCCGGGCAGCCGGGCGCCGGACGGCGGGGTCCAGGCCCAGTCGCCTTCGTAGCCCGGGCCGTTCACGGCGCGGTGCAGCATCAGGTACTCGAACGCCGCCCCGCTGGGCCCGGCGGGACGGCGCACGACGATCTGGGCTCCGCGCGGGTCGTCCGGCGCGACGGGCAGGCCGTCCCAGGTGCGCGTGGGCAGGGCATCCTCGGCAGGGGCATCGCTCATCCGCCCATTCTGGCCGGTGACACGGTAGCCGTATCCTCCCGAGGTGGCCGCCCAGCAGCGGCCGGCCCGCCGCGCTTACTCCACGGTGACCGACTTGGCCAGGTTGCGGGGCTTGTCGATGTCGTGCCCGAGCGCGAGCGCGGCGTGGTACGCCATCAGCTGAAGCGGGACGGTCAGCAGGATCGGGTCAAGCTCGCGCTCGTTCTTGGGCACCACGATGCTGGGCACGTCCAGCTCACCGACGTCCACGCCGGGATGGGTGATCGCGACCAGCGGTCCGCGGCGCGCCACGATCTGCTGCATGGCGCCGAGGTTGCGGTCGGTCAGCTCGTCGGCCGGCAGGATCGCCACGGTCGGCAGCTCCTCGCTGATCAGCGCCAGCGGGCCGTGCTTGAGCTCGCTGGTCTGGTACGCCTCGGCGTGCCGGTAGGAGATCTCCTTGAACTTCTGGGCGCCCTCGCGCGCGACAGGGAACCCGCGGACCCGCCCGATGAAGAACAGGCTCTCCGCGCCGGCCAGGCCCCGGGCCACCTCGGCGATGTGCTCCTCGTCGGCCAGGATCTCCCCGATCTGGGCCGGCACCTTGCGCAGCCCGGCGATGATCCGCTGGCCGTCGGCGATCGACAGGTCGCGGACCCGGGCCAGGGCCAGCGCGAGCAGTGCGAAGCCGATCGACATGTGGGTGAGGGCCTTGGTCGACGCGACCGCCACTTCGGGCCCGGCGTGCAGGTAGATGCCGCCGTCACACTCCCGGGCGATGGTGGAGCCGACGACGTTGACCAGCCCGATGATCTGGCCGCCCTTGCGCTTGACCTCCTGCACGGCGAATGCCGTGTCGGCGGTCTCGCCTGACTGGCTGACCGCGACGTACAGCGTGTCGGGCTCGACGATCGGGTTCCGGTACCGGAACTCGGAGGCGGGCTCGGCGTCGGCCGGGACCCGGGCCAGCTCCTCGATCATCGAGGCGCCGATCTGCCCCACGTAGTACGCGGAGCCGCAGCCGAGGATCTTCACCCGGCGGAACCCGCGCAGCTCCCGCGGGTTGAGGTTCAGCCCGTCCAGCCGCGCGGTGCCGAACCGCTCGTCCAGGCGGCCGCGCAGCATCCGCTCGATCGTGGACGGCTGCTCGATGATCTCCTTGCGCATGAAGTGCCGGTAGCCGCCGAGCCCGACGTCCTGGAGGTCGAGGTCGACGGTGGTCGGGACCTTCTCGGTGTTCTCCTGCTCCCGGCTGAACGTGCGGAACTCGGACGCGGTCACGGTGGCCAGCTCGCCGTCGTCGAGGTGCACGACCGAGGTGGTGTGCCGGACGAGGGCCGCGAGGTCGCTGGCGATGAACATCTCGTGGTCGCCGACGCCGAGGATGAGCGGGGAGCCGTTGCGGGCGACCACGAGCCGGTCCGGGTGCTGCTCGTCCAGCACCGCGATCGCGTACGTGCCGGTGATCCGGGACAGCACGTCGAGGACCGCGCCCTCCAGCGTGGCCGCCTCGGAGCGGGCGATGAGGTGGGCGATGACCTCGGTGTCGGTCTCTGAGGTGAACTTCACGCCCTTGGCGTCCAGGCGCTCCCGCAGCGAGGCCGCGTTGTCGATGATGCCGTTGTGCACCACGCTGATCCGCCCGTCCTCGCTGGTCTGCGGGTGGGCGTTGTCCTCGGTGGCCGGGCCGTGGGTGGCCCAGCGCGTGTGCCCGATGCCGACCTTCCCGGCCAGGCGCTTGGGCAGCGACGCATCAAGGTCGCGGACCCGGCCCACCTTGCGGTACACCTGGGCGCCCTTGCTGCCCAGGATCGCGATGCCGGCCGAGTCGTAGCCGCGGTACTCCAGGCGGGACAGGCCTTCGATCAGGATGGGCGCTGCGTTCTGATTGCCGATGTAGCCGACGATTCCGCACATGCGGTTCCTGCTCCTTTTTGCTGCTGCTCAGCCGTAGACGATGCGGCGCAGCTGACGCTGCGAGAGAGTGGGTGCGGCGACCAGGCGCCCGGCCAGCTCGTCGGCGATCAGCGCGAAGATCTCTGCGTTGCGCTTGCCGTAGAGCTGGTGATGGGCGTGGCGGCGCCGGACGTAGTCCTCGACCGGCTCGCGGTACCAGGACAGGACGTCCTCGACGACCCGGGCCGCTTCGCCCGGCGTCAGGCCTGTGGAGCTTGCTACCCGGTCGATGAGATCGCGGTCGCGCACCCGCCCCATGGTGCAGCCTCCACGGCAGCCGTGCCAAGTTCCTGCCCGTAATCGGGCAGAAAATTTAAGTTCGTCCGCGCGAATGCGCCGATTTGGGTGGCTCGGTGGGTCAGGCGGCCTCAGTCGTCAAGGCGAGATTGACACTGACCATGCGTCAATTTACGATTGACGCATGGCCGATTTTCCCGTATCTCTCGACAACCTGATCGCGTTCGTGACAGGTCCTTCAGCCGGACGGCGGGCCGCTGGAGAACCTCGCGGACGCGATGACCGTCTCGGCCCGCCTGGACGAGCAGTCGGACGCGCTGATCGGGTACTTCGTGGACCAGGCCCGGCGTTCGGGGGCGTCCTGGAGCCAGATCGGCACCTGCATGGGGGTGTCTAAGCAGGCCGCTCAGCAGCGCTTCGTGTCGCGCTGGGAAAGTGCCGAGTTCTCCCGGTTCACCCAGCGCTCCCGGAACGTGCTGGCCGCGGCCCGCCAGATCGCCGAGGGCGGGGGAGCGGACCTGGTCGACGCCACGCACCTGGCGGGTGGGCTGCTGAGCGAGCCGGACGGCCTCGCGGCCAGGGTCATCCACGCGGCCGGCCTCACCGATGAGCAGGTCCTGGCCGCACTCGAGGTCGGGCCCGCCACCGGCCCCGGCGACGCCGCGCCGGCCGCGCTTCAGCGGCTGCGCTTCACCGACGCGGGCCGCGCCGCGCTGCGGGACACCCTGAAGGCCGCGCTCAGCCTGGGCCACAACTACATCGGGACCGAGCACCTGCTGCTCGGGATCCTGGGCGCCGACGGCGACGCGGCGCGGGCTCTCAGCGGCCTCGGCCTCACCGTCGAGGTGGCGCAGCAGAAGCTCGCCGACGAGTTCGCGGCGATCCAGGCCCGGCGCCGCGCGGGCTAGGCGGCCTGCGCGGCCCGGCACGGGCCCGGGGGAGAAGAGAGGGGAGAGGCCGCTCAGACCACGGGGACCGCGGTGCCGCCGGTCATGGCGAGCAGCTGGTCGAAGCTGGTGGCGAACATCGTGTTCTCGTCGCCGCCCCCGGCCCAGACCACCGGGTACGCCGCGAGGTCGGGGTCGACAATGGTCCGCACCTGCGTCGGGTGCCCGACCGGCGCCACGCCGCCGATCCGCTGGCCGGTGTGCTCGAAGACGAAGTCCGGTGTGGCCCGGCGGATCTTGCCGGTGCCCAGCCGCTCCGCCAGCTTGGCCGTGTCGACGCGGTGGGCGCCGCTGGCCAGGACCAGGAGCGGGTGGCCCGCCGCCTCGAACACCAGGCTGTTGGCGATCGCCCCGACCTCGCAGCCCAGCACCGCGGCCGCGGCGGCGGCGGTGGGGACGGGCTCGGCGAAGGGCTTGAGCTCAATGTCGACGCCGGCCGCGCTGAGGGCGGCCTGAACCTGAGCGACGGCTGTTGTGGGCATGGGGAGACCTTACGCGCAGCGATCACCGGTCCCAAACGGATTTGGCCGGCTCGCGGCGCGGGCATCAGGTCCGGGGCCAGGCCGCAAATCGCTGCCGCAGCGTGGATACGTCCGGCGGGCTGAGCCCGAAGGGAGCGAACACCCCGTCGCCCCACTGGTCGAGCCGCTCGCCAGCGTCCGCGAAGTCCTGATCGGTCAGACCCGGATCTAGCCGCCGGGCGAAGCCAATCATCTGCTCGATGCTGTAGTGCTCCATGGCGGCTGCCGTGTCAAGGTAATCTCGCGGCTCAGCCCGGCTGGCCAGCGCGCACACCTTGCCGCCGACCACATCCTCAAGATCCAGAACAGGACCGATATCCATGATCACTGGCTTGCGGGCGCGGTCAAAATAAGCCATCTGCAGCAGCATCTGCTCCCCGCCGGGAGCGGTGATGATCCACTCGGCCAGGCCTTCACCCATCCCGTAGAACATGTCCGCGAGAGCGCTGGCCTTATCCCAGCGCTCGGCCTCAAAGCCCATGTCACGCAGCGCGGCTTCCACCGCATCGGCGGCAGCCTCCACGCCGCCTTCCAGGTCACTGAAGACATCGACGTCCTGGGTGGGCCGCTCGGTCACCCCGTGAACGATCAGGGCATTGCCGCCGCCGAGCGCGAATCCATGCGGGGCGGCGGCCCGCAGCGCGATAACGGCCACCTCACGGTGGAGGCCGCTGATGGGCATCAGACAGCAGGGGCGGCGGCCCGCAGGATCGGGTGCGCGTCCTCCCAGGCTTGGCGGACGCCCTTGGGCAGATACAGATCCGGCCACAAAGCGATCAGCGTGTCGCCATCCAGGAAAGCGGTGAGATCCTCCGGGCGGCTCGCCTCCCGGAGCACGGTCTGATACAGCCACAGCCGCATATCCCGGTCACCGAGGTCAAATGTGTGATCGGGCAAGCTCCAGAACAGCCGCAGCGGCAATTCGACCGTGCCCTGGGTGGGGCCATGCAGATCCGTCAGGCGGGCAGCCACCATGGCCCCGCGGCCGGGACGGGACTGGTACCGGGTCGTGGGCATGGCGGCTCGCACCGTGGCCATACGCCCAAGCGTAACCGGTCGGGTACCGATGCGCTGCGTCTCAAACGTAGTTGTCATATGCAGCCCAGTTCCTGCGCCTTGCCGCAACTTCGTTCTAATTCTAGCAGGCTATTTCGAGAATTCCGCTCAGGATGACGGTCACGCGCCGGCCATCGTGTTCCGCCCGCCGTGAGAAAATCGAGCGGTCCGCCTGGCAAAGAGCAATGGGCCCGGTTCATGGCTTCATCGATGAGAGCGCGGCCACCCGCGGGCGAGTCCCTGCGAGCCGGCTCGGCGCGTTCCGTATGCGCCAGCTGGCCAGCAGCCCGCGGTCCCGGGTCTGGCTGCCGCCGCAGGGCCTCGACACGACGGCCTCGGGCTCGAAGAGAATGTGGCGGACGATGTCGAGACCGGCCTGCCGGCTCCGTCCCAGGGGCAGACGCGGCCACCGTGGCCGCACCACACCAAGGAGACCCAGCATGACGAAGTACCTGCTTCTCAAGCACTACCGCGGCGCCCCCGAGGCCGTCAACGACGTCCCGATGGACAAGTGGACCCCGGAGGAGGTCGAGGACCACCTGCAGTACATGGCCGACTTCGCCGCCCGGCTCGAGGGCACCGGTGAGTACGTCGACGGCCAGGCGCTCTCGCCCGAGGGCACGTTCGTCCGGTACGACGGGGAGGGCCGGCCGCCGGTCACCGACGGGCCCTTCGCGGAGACCAAGGACCTGATCGCCGGCTGGATGGTGATCGACGTCGACACGTACGAGCGCGCGCTCGCGCTCGCCGGCGAGCTGTCGGCTGCCCCCGGAGCCGGCGGCAAGCCGATCCACGAGTGGCTCGAGGTGCGCCCGTTCCTGAGTGCACCCCCGACGGTCACCGAGTGACCGGACCGGCCAGGGCAGATCAGGTGATGGACGAACTGCTGCTGCGGGAGCTGACTCCCGCGGTGATCGGCGTCCTCGTGCGTCGCGGAGTTGACTTCGCGACGGCCGAGGACGCCGTGCAGGAAGCACTCATCCAGGCCGCGCTGACCTGGCCGGACCGGCAGCCCGCCGACCCGAAGGGCTGGCTGGTCACGGTGGCCTGGCGCAAGTTCCTTGACGCCCGCCGCTCCGAGGTCTCGCGCCGCGAGCGGGAGCGGCGGGTCGAGGTCGAGCCGCCGCCCGGGCCGACCGCGTCCGCCGACGACACGTTGCAGCTGTTCTTCCTGTGCGCCCACCCGTCGCTGCCCCCGGCGTCCGCGGTGGCCCTCACGCTGCGCGCCGTCGGTGGCCTGACCACCCGGCAGATCGCCCAGGCCTACCTCGTGCCGGAGGCGACGATGGCGCAGCGGATCAGCCGGGCCAAACGCACGGTCGGTGGCGTGCGGTTCGAGGAGCCAGGCGACCTGGCGACGGTGCTGCGGGTGCTCTACCTGGTCTTCAACGAGGGCTACACCGGCGACGTCGACCTGGCGGCCGAGGCGATCCGGCTCACCCGGCAGCTGGCGTCGATGACCGATGACGAGGAGACCGCGGGGCTGCTGGCGTTGATGCTGCTGCACCACGCCCGGCGCCCGGCGCGGACCCGGCGCGACGGCAGCCTGGTTCCCCTGGCCGAGCAGGACCGCTCCCGCTGGAACACCTCGCTCATCGCCGAGGGCGTCGACGTCCTGCAGGCAGCGCTGGGTCGTGACCGGCTCGGTGAGTTCCAGGCCCAGGCCGCTATCGCCGCCCTGCACGCCGACGCGCCGCGCGCCGAGGAGACCGACTGGGTGCAGATCGTCGGCTGGTACGACGAGCTGCTCCGGCTCACCGGCAGCCCGGTCGTGCAGCTCAACCGGGCCGTCGCGATCGGCGAGGCCGATGGCGCCCGGGCGGGCCTCGCGGCCCTGGCCACCGTGGACCCCGGCCTGCCTCGCCACTCCGCCGCCTCGGCGTACCTCCACGAGAAGGCGGGCGACCTGCCGACTGCGGCACGGCTGTACGCCGACGCCGCCCGGTCCGCGCCCAACCTCGCCGAACGTGACCACCTCACCCGGCAGGCGGCGCGGATCAATCACGCGCTGCGCGGGTGAGCCTGCTCAGACTATTACTTAACATAATGTTCATTATCGGCGTTACGTGGAGAGGGGCGGAGGAGGGCCCGGGAGGGGCTGCTCTCCCGCGACAGCCATCATTGAGACGGAGCGTTCGGCCATCAAGCCTCAGGGAGCAAGTCCAGTGGTAGACAACATCGAGGACTTCCGGGCCCTGGATCCGTTCTTCCGCATCATCGAGGAAGGCCTGCGCGAATACGTGGACGGCGATCACTTCTTCGACCTGCTCGCCGACGACGTCGTTTTCGACTTCGTGATCACCGTGCCCGACTACCCCCGCCACGTGGTCGGCCGCGGCAGCATCATCGAGCTGTACCGGGGCTACGGCGCCACGTTCTCCCTCGACCGCTGCTACGACCTGCGCGTGCACTACTCGGAACCAACCTCATCGGCCGTGCTCGAATACTCCTCTGCGGGCAGGGTCGTCGGGACCGGGTACCCCTACAGCAACAGGTACATCTCCGTGGTGGGCATCAAGGACCGCAAGGTCGCCTGGTGGCGCGACTACCTCGATCCGCTCCGCGTCTTCGCCGCCCTCGAGGGACGCCCCTTTGAGCCGGACGGCGCTGAGACGAGTGGCGGGATTCAGCGCCGCTGAATCCTTCGGGCTGAGGGCGTCCGGGCCGGGCCGGCGGACGTCATGATCAGGCGAGGTCGAACCGGTCGAGGTTCATCACCTTGGTCCACGCCGCGACGAAGTCGCGCACGAACTTCTCCTTCGCGTCATCGCTCGCGTAGACCTCCGCGACCGCCCGCAGCTCGGAGTTCGCTCCGAAGATGAGGTCGACCCGGCTGCCGGTCCACTTGACCTGCCCCGTGGCCGCGTCGCGGCCCTCGAACGCCGTCGCGTCCTTGGACGTCGGCTCCCACGTCGTGCCCATGTCGAGCAGGTTCACGAAGAAGTCGTTGGTCAGGGAGCCCGGGGTGCTGGTGAAGACGCCGTGCTTCGATCCGTTGTAGTTGGCCCCGATGACGCGGAGGCCACCGATCAGGACCGTCATCTCGGGCGCGCTCAGCGTGAGCAGGTTCGCCTGGTCGATCAGCCGGTACTCGGCCGGCAGCCGGGTGCCCTTCCCGATGTAGTTGCGGAATCCGTCGGCCTTCGGCTCGATCACGGCGAACGACTCCACGTCGGTCTGGTCCTGCGCTGCGTCGGTGCGGCCCGGCGCGAACGGGACCTCCACGTCGTAGCCGGCCGCCTTGGCGGCCTGCTCGACGCCGACGCCGCCGGCGAGCACGATCAGGTCGGCGAGGGAGATCTTCTTCCCGGCGGCCTGGGCGGTGTTGAACGAGTCCTGGATTCCCTCCAGGGCGCGCAGCACCGTGGCCAGCTCGTCGGGGTTGTTGACCTCCCAGCCGCTCTGCGGCTCGAGGCGGATGCGCGCGCCGTTGGCGCCGCCGCGCTTGTCGCTCCCGCGGAACGACGAGGCCGACGCCCAGGCGGTGGAGACCAGCTGCGCGACCGACAGGCCCGCGGCGGCGATCTGGCCCTTGAGCGCGGCGACGTCCGCGGCATCCACGAGCTCGTGGTCCACCGCCGGAACCGGGTCCTGCCAGACCAGCGTCTCTGACGGCACCTCGGGCCCGAGGTAGCGCACGACCGGGCCCATGTCGCGGTGGGTCAGCTTGAACCATGCGCGGGCGAAGGCGTCAGCGAGCTCGTCGAAATTCTCCAGGAAGCGCCGCGAGATCGGCTCGTAGATCGGGTCGAACCGGAGCGACAGGTCGGTCGTCAGCATCGTCGGAGGACGGCTCTGAGACGGGTCCTGCGGATCGGGAACGGTCCCGGCGCCCGCGCCGGCCTTCGGCTGCCACTGGTGCGCGCCTGCGGGGCTCTGCGTCAGCTCCCAGTCGTACCTGAACAGGGTCTCCAGGAAGCTGTTGTCCCACGCGATCGGGGTGGCCGTCCAGGTGACTTCAAGGCCGCTGGTGATCGCGTCGCGGCCCACACCGGTGCCGAAGGAGCTCTTCCAGCCGAGGCCCTGCTGCTCGAGCGGGGCCGCCTCGGGATCGGGGCCGACGTTGTCCTCCGGGCCCGCGCCGTGGGTCTTGCCGAAGGTGTGGCCGCCGGCGATCAGGGCGACCGTCTCCTCGTCGTTCATCGCCATCCGGCGGAACGTCTCGCGGATGTCGCGGGCCGCCGCGAGCGGGTCCGGGTTGCCGTTCGGGCCCTGCGGGTTGACGTAGATCAGGCCCATCTGGACCGCGGCCAGCGGGTCCTCGAGCTCGCGGTCGCCGGTGTAGCGCTCGTCGTCGAGCCAGACGGTCTCCGGGCCCCAGTAGACGTCGTCGTCCGGCTCCCACACGTCCTCGCGGCCGCCGCCGAAGCCGAAGGTCTTGAAGCCCATCGTCTCCAGGGCCACGTTGCCGGTGAGGACCATCAGGTCGCCCCACGAGATCTTCTGGCCGTACTTCTTCTTGACCGGCCACAGCAGCCGGCGGGCCTTGTCCAGGCTGACGTTGTCCGGCCAGCTGTTCAGCGGAGCGAAGCGCTGCTGACCGGCCCCGGCGCCGCCGCGGCCGTCGCTGATCCGGTAGGTGCCCGCGAGGTGCCACGCCATCCGGATCATGAGCGGGCCGTAGTGGCCGAAGTCGGCCGGCCACCAGTCCTTGGAGTCCGTCATCACCGCCGCGATGTCGCGCTTCACCTCGGTGAGGTCGAGCGAGTTGAACTGCTCGGCGTAGTTGAAGTCCTCACCGAGCGGGTTGGCCACAGGCGGGTTCTTGGCCAGGATCTTCAGGTTGAGCCGGTTGGGCCACCAGTCACGGTTGGGGTCCCCCATGGTGGGATCCGTGAGGCCGTGCACGACCGGGCATCCCCCGGTCTCCGTGGCCGCGGCTTCCGGGGTCGGGCCTTCAGCGACTACTGGGTCGTGGTTCTCGGTCATGACATCCTTCCGGGCTTGAGGCGGTAGACAGGTGATCAGGAACTGCGGGCGGTGGAACAGGCGGGGCACAGGCCCCAGTAGATGACCTGGGCCTCGTCGATCGAGAAGCCATGGTCGTCGGACGCGGTCAGGCAGGGCGCCTCGCCGGTGGCGCAGTCGACGTCAGCGACGACACCGCACGACCGGCACACGACGTGGTGGTGGTTGTCGCTGACGCGTCCCTCGAACCGGGCGGGGCTGCCGGCCGGCTCGAGGCGGCGCACGAGCCCGGCCGCGGTGAGCGCGTGCAGGGCGTCATACACGGCCTGCAGGGAAACGTGGCCTACGCGGTCGCGCACCCCGGAGGCGATCGCCTCGACGTCGAGGTGATCACCGTCCCGGACGGTCTCGAGGAGTGCGACGCGGGCGGCCGTCACCCGCAGGCCGGCACCGCGCAACTCCCCCGCGATGGTCGGAGTCTGGGATGCGGTCATGACGGGAGCCTATCGCCATAAACACAAACGGTTCAAGAAGATGAATCACCCAAGTTAAGGCCGCCCGGCGAGTCGCGGTGAGTAGCCTCCGGGACTGCGGCGAACGCGGGCGCGGCTGGTCGGCAATAACAGGTAGAGGGCAACCGGAAGGAGCGGCGTGGACACCGACGGCGTGTTGATCGAGCGGTCCGTGCAGGGCCGCCCCGACGCGTTTGTCGAGGTTGTGCAGCGTCACGAGGTCGCGGTCCACGGGTTCCTCGCCCGCCGGGCGGGTCAGCAGGCCGCCGATGACCTGCTCGGCGAGGTCTGGGTCCGGGCGTTCGCGGGCCGGGGCGGTTACGACCCCGGGCACGCTGACGCGCGGCCGTGGCTGTACGGGATCGCCCGGAACGTGCTGCGGGCTCACTGGCGGCCCAGGCCGGACCCGCGTGCCGCGGCCGAGGAAACCGTGGACCCGTGGGAGGACGTCGTGGACCGCCTGGACTCAGCGGCTCAGGCCCGGGTGCTGATGTCCGCTCTGCGGGCCCTGCCGGCGCCAGAACGCGACGTGCTGCTGCTGGTGGCGTGGGAGCAGCTGACTCCGGCCGAGGCCGCGGTGGTGCTCGGGATCCCGCCGGGAACGGTGCGCAGCCGCCTGCACCGCGCCCGCGCCGCCCTGCGCCCGGTGCTGTCTGGCAGCCGGGAGAGCTGAGGGGATGACGTGACCGAGAACACCGCGGAACCAGACGACACCGGCCTGCTGCGCACGCTCGGGCAGGTTGAGCCCCCCGGCCCCGGGGTTCTTGAGGCGGCCCGCGAGGCGCTGTGGTCGGCCGTGGCCGAGGAGATGCTGTCCGCGGATCCGGCAGGCGGAGCCGGGCGGACCAGGCCGGCCACGACAGGCGGGCTGCAGGATGACGTCCAGGGCCGCCGGACCGACCCTGGCCGGTGAGGGAGCGCCAGCGGGGCGGGCTGCTCAGGCACCGGAACTTCCGGCTGCTGTGGTCCGGCGAGACGATCAGCGGAGCCGGCACCGCCATGGCCGCGGCCGGGGTCCCGCTGCTGGCCGTCACGCTGCTGCACACCAGCACCTTCGCGGTGGCCGCGCTCACCGCCGCCGCCTATCTCCCCTGGCTCGTGGTCGGCCTGCCCGCCGGGGCCTGGGTAGACCGGCTGCCCGCCCGGCCGCTAATGATCATCTGCGATGTGATCGCCGCGCTGCTCTACGCAAGCCTGCCCGCCGCCGCCTGGGCCGGGATCCTCACCACCGGGGCGATGCTGGCGGTCGCGGTGCTGGCCGGAACGGCCAACGTCGTGTTCGCCACCGCCTACCAGGTGCTGCTGCCCTCCCTGGTCAGCGCCGGAGACCTGGTGGAAGGCAACGCCAAGCTGCAAGGCGGCGCATCCGTGGCCGCGATCGGCGGCCGCGGCGCCGCCGGCCTGGCCGCTGAGGCCATCGGCCCGGCCACCGCGCTGCTGGTCAACGCGGCCAGCTTTCTCGTCTCAGCCGCCTGTCTGTTGCGCATCCGTACCGGCCCGGCCTCCCGCCGCCCCGCCGAGCGCGCCACCACGCTGCGGGCCGAGATCGCCCAGGGCCTGCGGTTCATCGCGCGTGACCCCTACCTGCGCCCGCTCACCCTCTACGCCGCGGCCGGCAACTTCGCCTACGCCGGCAGCACCGCGCTGCTCGTGGTCTTCCTCGTCCGCGTCGCCGGATTCGGCGCCGTCGCCACCGGCCTGCTGCTGGGCGCCGGCAGCGTGGGCGGAGTCCTGGCCGCCATGATCACCAGGCGGCTGGCCCAGTGGCTGGGGACCGCCAGGACCCTGCTGCTGAGCGCGCTGAGCGCCGGGCTGTTCAGCCTCCTCATCCCGCTGACCGCGGCGGGGCCCCGGGCGGCTTTCTACCTGGCGGGCGCAGCCGTGGCGTCCGGCGGTATCGCGGCCGGGAACATCATCGGCGGGAGCTTCCGGCAGGCCTACTGCCCGTCAGCGCTGCTCGGGCGCATCACCGCCACCATGCGCCTCCTGGTCTTCGGCACCATCCCCCTCGGCGCCCTGCTCGCCGGGAGCCTGGCTACCGCGCTCGGCACCCGCACCGCGCTGTGGATCATCCTGGCCAGCTATGCCCTGTCCGGCACGGTGCTGCTCACTCCCGCCGTCCTCTCGCGCCGGGACCTGCCCGGAAGCACCGAGACCGGCGCGGAGATCCTGCGGGACAATGCGGACGTAGCCTCAGGCACAAAGACAGCGACGGCACTCGGAGAGCGGAGAGTTTTCTGTGAATGGCGCAGAGAGCCTGCTGGCGACGTTGACCAGGAACGGGATCGACGTTTGCTTTGCGAACCCAGGGACCTCCGAGCTGCACTTCGTCGCCGCGCTGGACCGCACCGAGGGCATGCGCTGTGTGCTGGGCCTGTTCGAGGGTGTCCTGACGGGAGCTGCGGACGGCTATGCCCGCATGGCCGACCGCCCGGCCTCGACCCTGCTGCACCTGGGACCGGGCCTGGCTAACGGCCTGTCCAACCTGCACAACGCGATGCGCGCGCAGTCCCCGATGGTCAACATCATCGGCGACCACGCCACCTACCACCGCCTGTACGACGCCCCGCTCACCTCGGACATCGAGGGAACCGCACGTCCGTTCAGCCACTGGGTGCGGACCTCGCCGAACGCGGACTCTCTGGCCACGGACGCCGCCGCCGCGATCGCGGCCGCACGCACGGCGCCGGGCCGGATCGCGTCGCTGATCCTGCCGGCCGACGCCTCCTGGAGCCCGCTCACCCGAGAGCCCGTCGCGGCCGAGGCTTTCGTGCCTGCGCCCCCGCACGTCTCCGGTGCGGCGGTCGACGTGGCCGCGCGCATCCTGCGGTCCGGCGAGACGACGGCACTGATCCTCGGGCCGGCCGCGACCCGGGAGCTGCCCCTCGAGCGGGCCGGGCAGATCGCCGACGTCACGGGGGCGCGCCTGTACGCGCCGACGCACACCGCGCGCATCACCCGCGGCGCCGGACGCGTCCCGGTGCAGCGGGTTCCCTACCCGATCGGCCCGGCGGTCGCCGCCTTTGACGATGTGCAGAACATCATCCTGGTGGGCGCGAAGCCGCCTGTCGCCTTCTTCGCCTACCCGGACAAGCCCAGCCAGCTGTCCCGGCCGGGAACGCGCGTCCACGAGCTGGCCCGGGCCGACCAGGACATCCCCGGCGCGCTGGCCGCGCTGTGCGACGCGCTGGATGCGGGCAGCGCGACACCGAAGCGCGCCGAGCTGAGCCTCCGGCCCGCCCCACCGGGACACTGACCCCCGCGAAGACCGGCGCGGTCCTCGCGGCGGCACTGCCGGAGAACGCGGTCGTGATCGACGAGTCGATCACGACCGGGCGCACGTTCCTCGCCGACACCGAGGGCTCCCGTCCGCACGACTGGATCCTGGGGACCGGCGGTTCCATCGGGTACGCGCTCCCCTGTGCCGCCGGTGCGGCCATCGCCAGCCCGGACCGCAAGGTCATCGCCCTGGAGAGCGACGGCAGCGGCATGTACATGCCCCAGGCGCTGTGGACCCACGCCCGCGAGCAGCTGGACATCCTCACGATCGTGTTCGCCAACCGCACGTACCAGATCCTGCGCAGCGAGATGCGCAACGTGGGCGTCGCCACTGGCGGTCCCAAGGCCGAGGCGCTCACGGACCTCGGCCACCCGCGCATCGACTGGGTATCACTGGCCCGGGCCTTCGGCATCGAGGCGTTCCGCGCCACCACCGCCGACGAGTTCTCCCGGCACATCGACGCCGGCCTCGCGCTCAAGGGTCCCGCCGTCATCGAGGTGGTCCTCTGACGCCGTCCATTCCTGCATCTGGGCAGTTCAAGGCGGTGAAGATGACCAACTACATCCGTGTAATTCCTGATCTCCTGCAGCTTGCGCGGGCGATCCGGGGGTGCAGGTCCGGCCGCTGGTCTGGCTGCCCTCGGGCTGGCCGGTGACCGGCCAGCCGCTCACGCCGGTGCCGGGCAGCAGCGTCCCGCTGAGCTAGCCGGAGCGCCCGGCCAGGAACCGGCTGACCCCGGCCCGGGCCATCCCGCTCTGATCGACATACCGGGCGGCCTCGGTCTCGGCCGCGAACGCCTGCTCGATCTCGGGCAGCGGCGGGCGCAGCAGGCCAAGGTGGACGGGCGTGGCCGAGCCCGGCGGGTTCCAGCGGCGGGCGAGCGCGATCGCGGCGCCGATCAGCGCCCCCGGCTCGACGATCTCGTCCAGCAGCCCGAGCGCCAGCGCCTCGGCCGCGCTGACCCGCGCCGACTCCAGGATCAGCCGGGTGGCCTGGCGGCGGCCCACCAGCCGGGGCAGCAGGTAGCTCGACGCGTTCGAGATCGGCAGGCCCAGCGTGTTCTCGGGGAAGTAGCACTCCGCGGCCGGCGAGCCGATGCGCGCGTCGCAGCAGAGCGTTATCTCGCACGCGCCGCCGACCGCGATCCCGTTCAGCGCGGCGACGACCGGGACCCGGGTCTGCAGCACGGCCCGGGTGATGTCGTGGAACAGCTCGATCGCGGCGATGAGCCCGCCCGCGGGCTGGCGGGCCGCCTCCCTGAGGTCCTCCCCCGCGGAGAACGCGCGCCCGGTGCCGGTCAGCACGATCCCCCGGACCGAGCTGCCGTCCCCGTAGCGCCGCAGCGCGGCCGCGAGGTTGCTGCGCATCTCGGCGCTGAGCGCGTTGAGCACCTCCGGGCGCCGCAGGGTGATGACGGCGACCTCGTCCTGCACGGTCACGTCGATGTGGGCCGATGGGCTGGTCTGATCGTCCATGGCTGCCGCCTTTCAGGTCCAGGAGTCCGCCGCGGCGTCGAAGGCGCCGCGGCGCTGGTCGCGTTCGGGGGTGAGGAGCTCTTGCTTGCGGATCCGCGCCGACGGCGTCATGGGGAAGCTGTCCACGAACTCGAGGTAGGCCGGAACCTTGAAGTCGGCGAGCTGGCCGCGCGCGTGGTCCAGGATGCTGCGGGCCGTGCCCGCGTCCGCGGCCTGGCCGGGGCCCAGCTGGACGAAGGCCTTGGGCAGCTCGCCGAACAGCTCGTCGGGTATGGGCACCAGCGCGGCCGCGGTCACCGCCGGGTGCTGCGCCAGGACGCTCTCCACCTCGGCCGACGAGATGTTCGCCCCGCCGCGGCGGATCATGTCCTTGAGCCGCCCGGCGTGGTGGATCCAGCCGCCGGTGTCCCGGAAGCCGAGATCCCCGGTGTGGAACCAGCCGCCGCGGAACACGTGCGCCGTGGCTTCCGGCTGGTTCCAGTAGCCCCGCATCATCGGCTGGCCCCGGATGACGATCTCGCCGACGGTGCCGTCGGGCACGGTGGTCCCGTGCTCGTCGGCCACCCGGACCTCTTTGCCCGGCGGCGGGTGCCCCATCGCGCCGGTGCCGACCGTCTCCGCGGCGCTGAGCGGCACGCTCAGGTCCAGCCCGCTCTCGGTCGACCCGTAGATCTCCCGCCACGGCGCGCCCCAGCGTTCCTCGATCGCCGCGTGCAGGCCCGGGGTGATGCCCGAGCACAGCACCAGGCGCATCCGGTTCTGGCGGTCGAGCGGGTGCGGCGGCTGCTTGAGCATGAGCAGCGGCATGGTGCCGAGCACATAGGTGAGGGTCGCGCCGTGCTCCCGGGCCGCGGGCCAGAACCCGGACGCGGAGAACCGCGGCAGCACGACCAGCGGCAGGCCGCCGATCAGGCACATGAGCGCGCACCACTGCGGGTCCATGTACGAGAACGCCTGCGCCATCAGCATCACGTCGTCGGTGCGCAGCTCCGCGTCGATCGCGGTCAGCCACGCGGTCCTGAGCCAGTAGTCGTGCGGGAGCAGGCACGCCTTGGGGAACCCGGTGGTGCCCGACGTGTACTGGAAGTTCGTGACGTCCTCCGGGCCGGCCGCGGCCCCCGGGCCGCCCGCGGGCGCGGCGGCCAGCTCGGGCGCCAGCTCCTCGAGCGTGCCCACCCCGCGGACCGTGCCGATGCCGCCGGCCACGCTGTGCACGAGCCCGGCGTACGCCTGCGAGGCCAGCACCAGCGTGGCGCCGGAATCACGCAGCACGAACTCGAGGTCGGACCGGCGGAACCGCGCGTTGACCGGCACCGCGACCGCCCCGGCCTTGAGGATCGCGAACCAGCTCAGCGGCCAGCCGGACACGTTGTCCATCATGACCGCCACCCGGTCCCCCGGGCCGGCGCCGCGGGCGGCCAGCACCCGGGCCAGCCGGCCGGTGTAGTCCGCCACCTCGCCGAACGTCAGCGACGCGTCGGCGCAGCGGAGGAACTCCCGGTCCGGGTACCGGGCCGCGGCCTCGGCGAGCAGCTCGGTGATGGTCCCCCAGCGGGGCTCGGCCCCGGCGGTGGCCCGGTCCAGGACAAGGTCGGCCGTCATCGGTCATTCAGCTCCCGGGTGCGGGCGGGGTTCGGAGTCGAGCCGCAGCGGGACGATGCCGGGCCCGTACTCCGCCCGCGGCACGATGCGCGCGCCGGCCAGCCGGCAGGCCAGCTCGACGAAACGCTCCTGCAGCTCGGGCCACGGACAGCCGGCCGTCGGGCCGGTACCAGAGCGCGACCCCGTTGCACATCTCGACCAGCGCGAGCCGGGCCACCCGCAGGTCGGTGACCTGGAACTCCCCCGCGCGGGCGCCGCGCTCGAGCACGCCCGCGACCAGCGCCTCGTAGGCGTCGCGCAGCGCGATGATCTCGGCCCGGTTGCCGCCGGTCAGCGCGCGGACCTCGGTGTCGGTGACCCGGGACGTCAGCGGGTTCACCGCCTCGTTGGCCACGTGAGCGGCCACCAGCCGGGCCAGCTGCACGGCCGGGTCCGATCCGTACGCCACGGCCTCGCGGCCGGTGCGCAGCAGCTCCTCGAGCCCGGCCCGCATGATGCCGGCCAGCAGCTCCTCCTTGCCGCTGGCGTAGTGGTACAGCGTGGCCGAGTTGAGCCCGGCGGCCCGGCCCACGTCGCGGATGCCGGTGGCCGCGAAGCCGCGCTCGGCGAACAGGCTCACCGCGGCCTGCCTGATCTCAGCGAGGTTGGACACGCGCGTTCCCAATCAATCGATTGATAGGCATTACGCTTCCATCGCTGACCGGCGCCGTCAAGGTGCGTAATGCCTCATGTGGGCAGATGTGGGGGCGCGTCCCGCCGGGTCAGTCCACCTCCGCCAGCGCCTGGGCGAACTGCGCGGCGTACAGCCGCGCGTAGGCGCCGCCGGCCGTCCAGCAGCGTCGGCGTGCGTGCCCTGCTCGACGATCTGCCCGGACTCCATGACCAGGATCAGGTCGGCGTCCCGGATGGTGGACAGCCGGTGCGCGATCACGAAGCTGGTCCGGCCCTGGCGCAGCGAGTTCATCGCCTGCTGGATCAGCACCTCGGTGCGGGTGTCGACCGAGCTGGTCGCCTCGTCCAGGATCAGGATCGCGGGCCGGGCCAGGAACGCGCGCGCGATCGTGATCAGCTGCCGCTCCCCCATGCTGACGTTGCCGCCCTCGTCGTCGAGCACGGTCTCGTAGCCGTCGGGCAGGGTGCGCACGAACCGGTCGACGTAGGTGGCCCGGGCCGCCTCGATGATCTGGTCCCGGGTCGCGCCGGCGGAGCCGTAGGCGATGTTGTCGGCGATCGTGCCGCCGAACAGCCAGGCGTCCTGCAGCACCATGCCGGTCATCGCGCGCAGTTCCTCGCGGCTCATGGACGCGATGTCGACGCCGTCCAGCGTGATCTGGCCCGCGTCCAGCTCGTAGAACCGCATCAGCAGGTTGACCAGCGTGGTCTTGCCCGCGCCGGTGGGCCCGACGATGGCCACGGTCTGGCCCGGCTGCACGGTCAGCGACAGGTCGTCGATCAGCGGCGTGTCCGGGAAGTACCGGAACGACACGTCGCGGAACTCGACCCGGCCGCGGACCGGGTCCGGGCGGCCGGGCTCGGCCGGGTCCGGCACCTGCTCGTCGGCGTCGAGCAGCGCGAACACCCGCTCGGCCGAGGCCACGCCGGACTGCAGCAGGTTGGCCATGCTCGCGACCTGGGTCAGCGGCTGGCTGAACTGCCGCGAGTACTGGATGAACGCCTGCACCGCGCCGAGCGACAGCGCGCCCGACGCGACCTGCAGCGCGCCGACGACCGCCACCAGCACGTAGTTGATGTTGCCGATGAACATCATCGCGGGCTGGATCGTGCCGGAGATGAACTGCGCCCGGAAGCTGGACTCGAACAGCTTGTCGTTGTGCTCGGTGAACGTGCGCATGGCCTGTTCCCGCTGGCCGAACACCTTGACCAGCGAGTGCCCGGTGTACATCTCCTCGATGTGGCCGTTCAGCTTGCCGGTGGTGGACCACTGCCGGACGAACTGCGGCTGGGCCCGCTTGCCGATCTGCGCCACGACCAGCACCGAGACGGGCACGGTGACCAGCGCGATCAGGGCCAGCAGCGGCGAGATCCAGAACATCATGGCCAGCACGCCGACGATGGTGAGCAGCGAGATCACCACCTGGCTCAGCGTCTGCTGCAGCGACTGCGCCAGGTTGTCGATGTCGTTGGTGACCCGGCTGAGGATCTCGCCGCGCGGCTGCCGGTCGAAGTAGCGCAGCGGCAGCCGGGACAGCTTGGCCTGCGACCTGCTCGCGCAGGCTGAACACCGCGCGCTGCACGATCGTCGTGGTCACCCGGGCCTGCAGGATGCCGAAGACCGCGGCGCGCGGCGTAGATCACCAGCACGATGAGCAGGAGGTGCGCGACCGCGGTGAAGTCGATGCCCTGGCCGGGGACCAGGTGCAGCGAGCCGATCAGGTCGGCCAGCGTGCCGTGGCCCTCGTGGCGCAGCCGCGCGACCGCCTCGGCCTGGGTCAGCCCGGCCGGGATCTGGCGGCCGACCAGGCCAGCGAAGATCACGTTGGTGGCCTCGCCCAGCAGCCGGGGCCCGAGCACGGTCAGGGTCACGCTGGCCACGCCCAGGATGAGGGCGAGCGTGATCAGCGGGCGCTGCGGCGCCAGGGTGCGCAGCAGCCGGCGGCTGGAGCCGCGGAAGTTCAGCGCCTTCTCGGTGGACCGCCCGGCCATGAAGGCCGCGGCCCCTGGCCATGCCGGGCGCGGGCCCTGGGCCGCGGCGCGGGACCGGGCGCTCGCCTGGGCGCCGGCCGCGCC
This sequence comes from uncultured Actinomycetota bacterium, assembly GCA_963739645.1. Taxonomy (GTDB): domain Bacteria; phylum Actinomycetota; class Actinomycetes; order Streptosporangiales; family Streptosporangiaceae; genus JASHPR01. Next base: position 421,164 of record CAVUBM010000114.1, on the reverse strand, counting down.
GTCGCCCGCGCCGTTGCCGGCCGGGCCGCGTGCCGTTGCGGGCCGGGCCGCCGGCCGGGGGGCTGGTCACGCCGCCTCCTGCTCGGTCAGCTGGGAGAGCACGATCTCCCGGTACGTCTCGTTGGTGTCCATGAGCTCGGCGTGCGTGCCGGCGGCGACCACGCGGCCCTCGTCGAGCACGACGATGCGGTCGGCGTGGCGGATGGTGCTGACCCGCTGGGCGACGATGACCACGGTCGCCCTGGCGGTCTCCGCGGCGAGCGCGGCGCGCAGCGCGGCGTCGGTGGCGTAGTCGAGCGCGGAGAACGAGTCGTCGAACAGGTAGATCTCCGGCTGGTGCACCAGCGCGCGGGCGATGGCCAGCCGCTGGCGCTGCCCGCCGGAGACGTTCGTGCCGCCCTGGGCGATCGTCGCGTCCAGGCCGCCCTCCATGCGCTCGACGAAGTCGCGCGCCTGCGCGATCTCCAGCGCCTGCCAGAGCTCGGCGTCGGTGGCGTCGGGCTTGCCGTAGCGCAGGTTGGAGGCGACGGTCCCGGAGAACAGGTACGGCTTCTGCGGCACCAGGCCGACCGGCCGCGGACAGGGTCGCGGGGTCGAGCTCGCGGACGTCGACGCCGTCGACGAGCACGGCGCCGCCGGTCACGTCGAACAGCCGCGGGATGAGGTTCAGCAGCGTGGTCTTGCCGCTGCCGGTGCCGCCGATGATCGCGGTGATCTCGCCCGGCCGGGCCTGCAGGCCGATGTCGCGCAGCACGGGTTCCTCGGCGCCCGGGTAGCGGAACTCCACGTCCCGCAGCTCCAGCTGGCCGCGGAGCTCGGGCAGGTGCACCGGGGTCGGCGGGCGGGACCACGTCCGGCTCGGTGTCGAGCACCTCCTTGATGCGCTCGGCGCAGACCTCGGCCCGCGGCACCATCATGAACATGAACGTCGCCATCATCACGGACATCAGGATCTGCAGCAGGTAGCTGAGGAACGCGGTCAGCGCGCCGATCTGCATGCTGCCGTCGGCCACGAGGTGCCCGCCGAACCACAGCACGGCCACGCTGGAGAAGTTGAGCACCAGCATGACCGTCGGGAACATCAGCGCCATCAGCCGGCCGACGCCGAGCGAGACGTCGAACAGCTCGTGGTTGGCGCCGGCGAACCGCTCGCTCCTCGCTCCGGTCGCGGACGAACGCCCGGATCACCCGGACGCCGGTGATCTGCTCGCGCAGCACCCGGTTGATCGTGGTCGATCCGGTCCTGCATCAGCCGGAACAGCGGCCGCATCCGGCTGATGATCACGCCGACGATGACGGCCAGCAGCGGGACGGCGACCAGCAGCAGCGAGGACAGCGGGACGTCCTGGTTGAGGGCCAGGATGATGCCGCCGACGCACATGATCGGCGCCGACACCATCAGCGTGAACGTCAGCATGGCCAGCATCTGGACCTGCTGGACGTCGTTGGTGGTCCGGGTGATCAGCGACGGGGTGCCGAACCGGCCGACCTCGCGGGCGGAGAAGTCCTGCACCCGGCTGAAGACCGCGGCGCGCACGTCCCGGCCGACGGCCATCGCGGTCCGGGCGCCGAAGTAGACCGCGCCGATGGAGCAGGCGATCTGGACCAGCGTGACCGCGAGCATGATGCCGCCGGTCCGCATGATGTAGCGCGGTGTCGCCGGTGATCACGCCGTTGTCGATGATGTCGGCGTTCAGCGTGGGCAGGTAGAGCGTGGCCAGGGTCTGCGCCAGCTGCAGCAGCACCACCAGCGCGATCGGCCTGCGGTAGGGGCGCAGCTGGGTTCGCAGGAGTTGAAACAGCACGGGGCTCGCTCGTCAGGGGGTCAGGCCGGCGCGGCGGGCGTGCCAGCGGCGGAGGGGTGGGCGGCGGACGAAAGGTTAGGGCGGGCGGGAGAAACCAGCTGGTGCGGGAGGGCCGGGACCGGCCCGCATCATGGCGGCCTCGGCCAGAGTCAGGGGCCCGGTCCCGGGGTCAGGACCCGCCGGGGAGGTTTCCGCCGCGGGCACGGCCTCGGTGAGCTGGCGGAGCGCGCGCCGCATCAGCGGCCCCAGCGCGACCGGCGGATCGGCCATGATCCAGCGCTCCATCGCGACCTGCGTCGCGGCCATGACCGCGCCCGCCACGATCCGGGGGAACATGTCGCTGGCGGCATCGGTCCCTGTGCGCTCGGCGATCGCGTCGGCCATGGCGTGCTGCATCACGTATTGCGCCTTCAGGTACTCCCCCTGCAGCGTCGGCGACTGCACGACGACCCGGATGCTCGCGATCTTGTCCCGGTCGGGCACCCGGTCGACGTCGGTGTGCTGCTGCAGGACTGCGTGGCTGATCGCCTCCCACAGCGGCTCATCCGCCGGGCGCTTCCTGAGGGCCTCGCCGATCAGCCGCCCCCGGTCCATGGCGAGGGCGCAGATCGCCTCGTATTTGCTGGAGAAGTAGTTGTTGAACGTTCGCGGCGATACCCCGGCCTCGGCCGCGATGTCCTCGACCAGCACGTTGTCCAGGCCGCGCTCGACCGCCAGGCGCAGCGCCGCGGCGCTGAGCGCCTGCCGGGTGGCCAGCTTCTTGCGCTCGCGCAGCCCGTCGGACTGGGCGTCGTGGTCGGCCGGGACGTCGGTCACGGCGGCCATGCTAGGTGGAAATTGCGTGATCAGCAAATTTTCTGGCTACGCATCTTTCACGGGCCGGTCGCGGTTTCGCGACATCACCCCCGGAGAGCGGGCCGTCCTGGCCTCCCTGTCGGATTTTCGCTAGACCTGGCGTCTCTCCTGGCCCGATGCTGGGCGGGTGGACGAGGAAAGGGAGCGCAGGATCCGGGCCGTCCAGTCCAAAGACGCCCGCTTTGACGGCTGGTTCTTCATCGCGGTCGTCACCACCGGGATCTACTGCAGGCCGAGCTGCCCGGTGGTGCCGCCCAAGCCGGGGAACATGCGGTTCTATCCCAGCGCCGCCGCCGCCCAGCAGGCCGGATTCCGGGCCTGCAAGCGGTGCCGGCCGGACGCCAGCCCAGGATCGCCGCAGTGGAACGAGCGCGCCGACCTGGTGGCGCGGGCGATGCGGCTGATCGCCGACGGCGTCATCGACCGCGACGGCGTTCCCGGGCTCGCCTCCCGGCTCGGCTACAGCGTCCGCCAGATCGAGCGCCAGCTCCTGGCCGAGCTCGGCGCCGGCCCGCTGGCCCTGGCCCGGGCGCAGCGGGCCCAGACCGCCCGGCTGCTCATCGAGACCAGCACGCTGCCGATGGGCGACGTCGCGTTCGCCGCCGGGTTCGCCAGCATCAGGACGTTCAACGACACGGTGCGCGAGGTCTTCGCCCTCTCCCCCACCGAGCTGCGCAGGCGCGCGGGCCGCGGGCACGCCGCCGCCGCGCCGGGAGCGCTGCCGCTGCGGCTGCCGTTCCGGTCGCCGCTGTTCCCCGACAACCTGTTCGGTCACCTGGCCGCGACGGCCGTGCCCGGGGTCGAGGAGTGGCGGGACGGGGCCTACCGGCGCACCCTGCGGCTGCCGCACGGGCACGGCGTCGTGGCGCTGCGGCCCGAGCCGGAGTACATCGCCTGCCAGCTGTCGGTCACCGACCTGCGCGATCTCGCCATCGCGATCAGCCGCTGCCGGCGGCTGCTCGACCTGGACGCCGACCCGGTGGCCGTGGACGACCTGCTGAGCGAGGACGCGGTGCTCGCGCCGCTGGTCGGCAAGGCACCCGGGCGGCGGGTGCCACGCACCGCCGACGCCCCGGAGTTCGCCGTGCGGGTGGTGCTCGGCCAGCAGGTCTCCACCGCGGCCGCGCGGACCCACGCCGCGCGGCTGGTGACCGCCCACGGCGAGCAGATCGACGACCCGGCGGGCGGCCTCAGCCACCTGTTCCCCGAGACGGCCGCGCTGGCCGGGCTGAACCCGGCCACGCTGGCCCTGCCGCAGGCGCGCCGCGCGACCTTCGGCGCCCTGACCCGCGCACTGGCCGACGGCCGCATCGACCTCGGCGTCGGCAGTGACTGGCAGCAGGCCCGCGCTCAGCTGGCCGCGCTGCCCGGGCTCGGGCCGTGGAGCGTGGAGACGATCGCGATGCGCGGCCTCGGTGACCCTGACGCGTTCGTCGCGGGTGATCTGGGCGTCAGGCTCGCGGCGCGGCAGCTCGGCCTGCCCGTCACGCCCGCCGCGCTGACCGGCCGCGCCGCGGGCTGGCGGCCGTGGCGCGCGTACGCGGTGCAGTACCTGTGGGCCACCGGCGACCACGCGATCAACCGGATGCCGCCCGGCGAGCCGCCCCCGCGACGCCAGCATCAACGCCATTCCCCCGACGCCAGGTCAACGCGAAAGGACCGAGCATGACGCCGAGCACACCGGATGGGCGCAGGACCCACATCACCGTGGACAGCCCGGTCGGGCCGCTCACGCTGGTGGCGGCCGACGGCGCCCTGGCCGGCCTGTACATGAACGAGCAGCGGCACCGGCCCGGGGACGAGACGTTCGGCGAGCCGGGGCCCGATCAGGACGGCGAGCTGTTCGGCGAGGTGTCACAGCAGCTCAAGCAGTACTTCGCCGGGGAGCGTACCGAGTTCAGCCTCCGTCTCACCCTGCGGGGCACCCCCTTCCAGCAGCGCGTCTGGACGGCCCTGCAGGACATCCCGTACGGCGAGACGATGTCCTACGGTCAGCTCGCCGACCGGATCGGGCAGCCATCGGCCTCGCGGGCCGTGGGCCTGGCCAACGGGAAGAACCCCATCGGCATCATCGTGCCCTGCCACCGGGTGGTGGGCTCGGACGGCAGCCTGACCGGGTACGGCGGCGGGATCGAGCGCAAGCAGTACCTGCTCGCGCACGAGCGCCAGGTCAGCGGGCAGACGCTGATCTGAGGCGGCCGGCCGTATTTACCGGGACGGCCGACGGTGCCCCGCCAGGTCCACTAGGCTGCCGCGCAGCATTGCATCTGCAAATACTTCTGCACATGCATCTGACCTCACCTGACCGCTCGCCCGCCAGGCGTTTCCTGGTGCGGCAGTTGTCGCGCGGGGCTGACGACATCCGGAGACCGTGGAAAGGACACGCACGTGGACTTGGCGCACGATGCTCTGAACGACCCCCGGCTCGCCGGCGCAGCCTGGCGCAAGAGCCATCACAGCAACCCCAGCGGGAACTGCGTCGAGATAGCCGGGCTGGACGGCGGCGCGGTCGCTATCCGCAACTCCCGGTTCCCCGGCGGGCCCGCGCTGATCTGCACACGCGCCGACTTCGCCGAGTTCCTGGCCGGCGCCAGGGACGGCGACTTCGACACCCTGCCCGGCTGACCGCGAGCTCAGGCGGTCTGGCCGGCCCCAGGTGTGCCACGCTGCCCAGGCCGGGTCCGCTACCGGACGATGGACCGGGCCAGGGCGTCTGCGTAACGGCTCAGCTGGCTTCCTTCGGTGTCGTGGGTGGGGTTGACCTCGGTGAGGATGAGGCCGGCGAACGACGGATGCGCCCGCAGCACACGCAGGCAGGAGACCAGGTGCTCGAGCCGGACGCCGGAGCCGTAGTGCGGGAAGTTGCCGAGCGGCAGGTCGCCCGAGTCGACGGCGTCGACGTCGAAGTGGACCACCACCGGGCCGCTGGCCGCCGCGACGGCCGCGATCGCCCGCTCGGCCGCGCCCGCCGGGTCCGGGATGAACACGGGCGCCTCCTGGAGGCTGACACCCGCCGCGGCGAGGTAGCGGCGGCCCGCGTCGTCGGTCTCCCTCGGGTCGGCGCCCACGATCGCGAGCCTGCTCCCGTCCAGCAGCGGCGCGCCGCCCGCCAGCCCGGCCAGTTCGGGAGCACCCCGGCCGAGCAGGTGCGAGACCCCCATCGAGTCGAAGATGCCCGAGCCGCCGTCGTCTGGGACGCCCACGTCGGTGTCGCCGTCCACGTAGACCAGGCCGACGTCGGGATGGTGCCGTCGGAAACCGGCGATGACGCCCAGGGTGATGGTGCAGTCACCCCCCACGACCAGCGGCAGCCGCCCGGTGCCCGCGACCCCGGCGACGGCGTCAGCCACCTCGCGGGCCACCCGGGCGACCGCGGGCAGGTTGCGGGCCCCCGGGTGATCGTGGTCGACGGCGAACGCCGCCCCGGGCAGGTTGCCCTGGTCCAGCACGGACTCCCCCGCGGCCGTCAGGCGGCCGCCCAGCCCGGCGGCGCGCAGCGCGTCGGGTGCGCGTTCCTGGCCCGCGTGATGAGCTCCGGCACTGCTCGGGATCCCAATCATCACCCAGTCGCTCATCCCGCCTCCATCAGGTTGGCACCATCGCTGCGCCCGGATCAGGTCTCCAGGTAGCGCAGCACCGCGAGGCCCCGCCGGTTGTCGCTCTCCGACGGGCAGACCCAGTTTGCCGAAGATGCGGGCCATGTGCGTCTCCACGGCGGGCAGAATCCGGCTGCTGTCCGTCTTGGGCCGGGGTATCCCCCGGTGGGCGGGCAGCAGGCCGGCCTGGGTCTTGTGCCCCGCGACATAGGAAATTAGCTTTTTATCTATGTCTATTGCCTCAGCCGGCCTGTGGTCAGGCCCCGTGGGTGAGGGCGCGAGCCCGCGCCGGTACGCGATCGCGGACGTGTTCACCAGTACCCCCCTGGAAGGCAACCAGGTCGCGGTCTTCACCGATGGCCGGGGCCTGCCCGCGGACCGGATGCAGCGCGTGGCCCGCGAGCTCAACCTGTCCGAGACCGTCTTCTTCCTCCCGCCGGAGCGCGGCGGCGACCTGCGGATCCGGATCTTCACCCCGGCCACCGAGCTCCCGTTCGCCGGGCACCCGGTGCTCGGCTCGGCCTGCCTGGCGGGCGAATTGCTCGGGATCGCGGCGGTCCGGCTGGAGACCGGGGCCGGGCTGGTGCCGGTCGAGCTGAGCCGCGAGGGCGGGCAGATCGTGGCCGGCCGGATGGAGCAGCCGATACCGGCCTGGGAGCCGTACGAGCACACGGAGCGGCTGCTGGCCGCCCTGGACGTGGCGGGCTCGGACCTGCCCATCGAGGCCTACAGGAACGGGCCCAGGCACGTGTACGTCGCGCTGGGCGACGAGGCCGCGGTGGCCGCGCTCCGGCCGGACCTCCGCGCGCTGGCCGGCCTGGGTGAGATCGGCGTCAGCTGCTTCGCAGGCCGCGGTCGGCGCTGGAAGACCCGGATGTTCGCGCCCGGCCTCGGCGTGCCCGAGGACCCGGCCACCGGGTCGGCCGCGGGCCCGCTCGCGATCCACCTGGCCCGGCACGGCCGGACCGGGTTCGGTGCGGAGATCGAGATACAGCAGGGCGCGGAGATCGGCCGGCCCTCGGTGCTGTACGCCCAGGCCGACGGGTCAGCCGAGCGGATCGACCGGGTGCTGGTCGGCGGATCGGCCGTGGTTGTCGCGCGCGGCGAGTACCGGCTGGCCTGAGCCATGACCGACGCGGACCTGTTCGCGGTGCTGGCCAGCACGCGGCGGCTGCAGGTACTCGAATGGCTAAAGGATCCCCGGTCGAATTTCCCGCCGCAACGGGATGGTGACCTCGTGGACGACGGGGTGTGCGTGCTCTTTATCGCCGACAAGCTCGGGGTGACTCAGCCCACCGCCACCTCGCACCTGCAGCGGCTGGCCCGGGCCGGGCTGGTCACCCCCAGGCGGATCGGCCAGTGGACGTTCTACAAGCGGGACGAGGAGGCGATCGCCGCGATGAAGCGGCGGATCGCCGCTGACCTGTGAGCGGCCGCCTGTCGCGGATGGTGACATTGTGGATAAGTGGTCCCATTATGTGCTCGCCAACGCGAGGGAACAGGAAGTGAAGCAGCTTTGCCGCTTGGTAATTAAGTCGCGCCGAGAACGCCATCAGCGGGAATGACGTACTAGAATCCGATTTGAAAATGATCATTGACCAGGTTCGCAGTAATTTCGAGGAGCCGAACAGTTTTGTCGGCCGACAGCGCGAACTCGACGAGCTGCGCCGGTTCGTGCCCTCGATCCGTGCCCTGACGCTCTGCGGCTCAGGCGGCATCGGCAAGACGCGGCTGGCCCTGCGGGTGCTGGCCGGACTGGCCGATGACTTCCCTGACGGGGTCTGGTTCATCGAGCTCGGCGATCTGCGCCAGCCTGACCTGGTCGCGTCCCGGGTCGCGGCGGTCATCGGCGTGGAAGAGGAGCCGGGGCGCCCGCTGCTGGAGACTCTGGCCGACGCGCTCAGGCCCCGCCGGCTGCTGCTGGCCCTGGACAACTGCGAGCACCTGATCGATTCCTGCGCCCGCCTGTGCCAGCGGCTGCTGGCCAGCTCGCAGGGCCTCCGCGTGCTGGCCACCAGCCGTGAGCCGCTACGGGTGGCGGCCGAGACGGTCTGGCAGGTGCCGCCGTTGTCCCTGCCCAAGCCGGACGGGGGCGAGACATCGGAGGAGTTGTGCCAGTACGAGGCGATTCGCCTGTTCTGTGACCGGGCCGAGGCGTCGCATCCCGGGTTCGCGCGGGGGCCGGCCAACCTTCAGGCCATCGCGGCGCTGTGCCGGGCCCTGGACGGGGTCCCGCTGGCGATCGAGCTCGCGGCCGCCTGGGTCCGGGTCCTGACCGTGGAGCAGATCGTGGCCCGGCTGGACGACCGCTTCCGCCTGCTCACCAGCGGTGACCGCACCGCTCCGCCGCGTCAGCGGACGCTGCGCGCGGCGATCGACTGGAGCTATGACCTGCTGGGCAGCCGGGAGCAGCTGCTCCTGCGCCGGCTGTCGGTGTTCGCGGGCTGGTCGCTGGAGATGGCCGAGCAGCTCTGCTCCGGCGACGACCTGCCCGCCGATGACGTCCTCGACCTGCTGGCCACCCTGGCCGACAAGTCCCTGGTCGCGGTCGACGCCGAGGCGCGCGGCCAGGCCAGGTACCGGATGCTCGACACCATCAGGGAGTACGCGGCCTCCCGGCTGGCCGCAGCGGGCGAGACCGCGATGATGCAGCAGCGGCTGCGGGAGTACTCAATCCGCGAGACCGAGCATCTCTCCCAGATGGGCATGGCGCTGATCGAGGCTCCGTGGTCGGCCCGGGTGGAGGCATTCCGCCGGTTTGACGCCGACGTCGCCAACCTGCGGCAGGTGCTCGGCCAGTGCCTGGCCGAGGGGGACGCGGAAAGCGGCCTGCGCATCTGCACGGCCATGCGGCCGGTCTGGATCGTGCGCGGCTCCTTTGCCGAGGGCGCCGAGTGGCTGGACTCCTTCCTCGCCCGGGGCGGGTCGGTGCCGGCCGCGGTCCGGGGGCCGGCGCTGGTCGGGCGGGCCCAGCTGGCCCTGGCCAACGACCCGGTAGGCGCGCGGGCGCGGGCCCTGGAGGGGCTTGACCTCTGCCGGGCGGCGGGCCAGGACTCCTGGACCGCGGCCGCACTCAACCTGCTCACCGAGGCCGCGCTGCACGCCGGGAACACCGACGAGGCCGCGGTTCACGCGGACAGCGCGCTGGCGGTGGCCAGGGAGGCGGGCGACCGCTGGAACGAGGGCTATGCGCTGGGCACCAAGGCGGCGGTGGCCGCGCTGCGCGGGGACCTGGCTGAGGCGCAGCGGCTCGCGGAATCCGCGCTCGAGATCATGCACGACATCGATCAGCAGTGGGGTGCGGCCCGGGCGCTGATGGGCCTGGCCGACCTGGCCCGGCTGCGCCGTGACCCGGGTGGCGCCGAGCTGCGCTACGAGCAGGCCCTGGTCATCCTGCGCCAGGTCAACGCCAGGCCGGAGATCGCGCGCTGCCTGGCCGGGCTCGGCCGGATCGCGATGGACCGGGGAGATGTCACGCTTGGCCGGCTTCATCTGACCGAGAGCATCACGGTGAGCCGCTTCATCGGCAGCCGCATCGGCGTGATCCGCGGGCTGGAGGCCTTTGCCACGCTCGCCATCCGTGAGCAGCGGCCGGACCGGGCGGTGGAGCTGGCTGCCGCCGCGGTCGCGCTGCGCGAGGAGGCGAGCCTGCCGTCGCTGTCCGGCGCGCGGACCGAGCGCTATCTGGCGGCCGCGCGCGGCCTGGGACAGGAGACGGTCGCTCGGTTGTGGAAGCAGGGATCCAGCCTGGACGCGAGTGCCGCCGTCGACCTGGCCCTGACGGTACCCGACGATGCCGCGGCCGGCGCGGACTCCGGCTCGCGACCCCGGCCCGGCGTGAAGGCGCAGGCCCCCGGCGGGCTTACCCCGCGGGAGCTTGAGATCGTGGCCCTGATCGCCGAGGGGCACAGCAACAAGGGCATCGGCGAGCAGCTCGTCATCAGTCCCGCGACCGCCGCCCGGCACGTGGCCAACATCCTGCTGAAGCTGGGCTTCAGCTCGCGGGCCCAGGTCGCGGCGTGGGCCACGCGGCAGGCGGGCCGCAACGGCAGGGCGGACGCCGGCTAGCTCAGGGGGGCGCCGAACAGCGCGCTGACCGACTCGCCTTCGTGGATGCGGCGGATGGCCTCGGCCAGCGCGGGCGCCAGCGAGATCACGTGCAGCTTGGGGTCGCGCTCGGACTCGGGGATCGGCACGGTGTTGGTGCACACGACCTCGATCACCTCGGGGTCGGACGCGATCCGCTTCAGCGCGCCGTCGCGGAACAGCCCGTGCGTGCACGCGATCCGCACCGAGCGTGCGCCGCGTTCCCGCAGCCGGGCGAGCAGTTCCAGGGTCGTGGTGCCGCGGGCAATCTCGTCGTCCAGGACGATGACGTCCCGGTCGGTCACCTCGCCGATGATCGAGCTGATCGTGACGCTGGAGTCGCTGTGCCGCTCCTTGGTGCCTGCCGCGACCGGAAGGCCGAGCATCCGGGCCAGCACCGAGGCCGCCTTGGCGTTGCCCAGGTCCGGCGAGACCACGACCGCGTTGGCGATGTCCGTGCCTTCGAAGTGACCCGCGATCTCGCGGAGCGCGTGCAGATGGTCGACAGGGACCGAGAAGAACCCGTGGACCTGCGGCGCGTGCAGGGTCATCGTGAGGACCCGGCTGGCGCCGGCCGTGACCAGCAGGTCGGCGACCAGGCGACCGCCGATCGACACCCGCGGCATGGCCTTCTTGTCCGACCGGGCGTACGCGTAGTGCGGGATCACCGCCGTGACCCGCGCCGCCGAGGCACCCCGGGCGGCGTCGAGCATGAGCAGCAGCTCGACCAGATGTTCCTGGACCGGCGCGCTCAGCGGCTGGATCAGGAACACGTCCCGTTCCCGGCAGTTCGACTGCAGCTGGACCTCGAGGCAGTCGTTGGCGAACCGGCGCAGCCGGACCGGGTGCAGCATCACGCCGAGCTGGTCGCATATCTCGGCCGCCAGGTAAGGATGGGCGCTGCCGCTGAAGACCGCGATTTCCCGCACGGGCCCAGGTTAAAGCCTCAGGCCCTGATCTGGTCGGCCGCCGCCGGGTCCGGCCCGCCGCCCAGGTCGCGCGCCAGCTTCCGGCCGGCCGCCCGCAGCCAGCGTTCGGGGCTGCGCCATGGCCTCGTGGGCCCCGCCGGCCAGCTCCGCGAGCGCCACCGCGGCGGTCCCCGGCGGCGGGGCGTCCGCGATCTGCCCCGCCACCACCGCCGCTGGCACGCCCGCCCGCGCCGCGGCGGCCAGGACGGTGCCGGCGACCTTGCCGTCCCCCGATGTGGCGTCGTAGCGGCCTTCCCCGGTCAGCACCAGGTCAGCGCCGGCCAGCTCCCGGTCCAGGCCCACGATCCGCCCCAGCTCCGCGGCCCCCGGCCTGATCTGCGCGCCCCACGCCGCGGCCAGGCCATAGCCGGTGCCGCCGGCGGCACCGCTGCCCGGTGCCCCCGGGTCGCCGCCGAGCGCGGCCGCGAGGCGGCTCAGGCCGGCCTCAAGCACGGCGATCTGCGCGGCATCGGCGCCCTTCTGCGGGCCGAACACCGCGGCCGCACCACGCGGGCCGAGCAGCGGGGCCCGCACGTCGGTCAGGCAGGTGACGCCGCCACGCGGCTGGGGCCGGAGCCCGCTCAGGTCGGCCGAGGCGAGGGCGCCGAGCGCTCCGCCGCCCGGTGGGAGCTCCTGCCCGGCCGCGTCGAGGAACCGGGCGCCGAGCGCGGCCAGGGCGCCGCTGCCCCCGTCGGTCGACGCCGACCCGCCCAGGGCGATCACGATCCGGCTGGCGCCGGTGTCCAGAGCGGCGGCGATCAGCTCGCCGACCCCCGTGGTCTGCGCGCCGAGCGGGTCGAGCGCCGGCATCAGCGGCAGCCCGCTGGCCTGGGCGAGCTCGATGTACCCGGTCCCGTCGGGAAGCTCCAGCCAGCGCGCGGTCACCTGCGGCCCGGCCGGGCCGGTGACCGCTATCCGGTGCCAGCGGGCCGCCGGGACCGCGGCGGCGAGTACCGCGAGCGTGCCCTCGCCGCCGTCGGCGAGCGGGACGCAGGACAGGTCGTCGTCGGGCCGTGCGCCGCGCCAGCCGGCGGCGAGAGCCGCCGCGGCCTCGGCGGCGCCGATACTGCCCTTGAACGAATCGGGCGCGACCACGATCCGCATCGGTGTCAGCCGGCCTCCTGCTGCGCCGGGTGATAGGGCGGCAGGCCCAGGCGGGTCCTGATGACCTGCTGGATCTCCTCCTTGTCCGGCCGGGCGTCGACGGTGATCACGTACTCCTTGCGGCGGAAGATGTCGAGCACCGGGTTGGTCTTCTGGTGATAGTCACGGAGCCGGACGGCGAGGGCCTCCTCGGTGTCGTCCTCCCTGGTCGCCAGCTCACCGCCGCAGGCATCACACTTCCCGGCCACCTGAGGGCTGCTGGCCAGCAGGTTGTAGTCCAGGCCGCAGCCCGAGCACAGCCGCCGGGCCGAGCACCCGGCGGCGGACCTCGCTGTCGGGGAGGTCGAGGTGGATGACCCCGTCGATGTCGTAGCTCTCCAGGAAGAACTCGGCCTGGCGCTCGTTGCGGGGGAACCCGTCGATGATGAACCCGTAGTTCCAGTCGTGCTCGGTCAGCCGTTCGCGGACAATGCCCTCGACCAGGTCATCGCCGACCAGCGCACCCTGCACCATGGTGCGCCTGACCTGAGCACCCAGCTTGGTGTGATGCTGCACGTTCCACCGGAAGATGTCCCCGACGCTGATGTGCACCAAGTCCAGGTCGGCGGCGAGCATTGCGCTCTGCGTGCCCTTGCCGCTCCCCTGCACGCCCATGATGACGTATTTCCGCATGACGCCACCCTGGCATACGGCCGCGGCATCCGCGCGGCCCCTGCCCTGTGCCGGCTAGCTGAGCGTCTGGCTGACGTCACCCGCGCGCAGCGCGAACCGCCGCTCGCACCACCGGCGCAGCTTCGGATCCAGTGACACCCGGATCAGCGGCCAGTCCTGGATCAGCAGCCGGGCGTTGAGGAAACGCGCCACGTCGTTGCGCCGGCCCTGGGTCAGCACGATGCCGTACATGCTGCGCCGGATGCTGTCGTCGGACACGTCGAACTCTCGCATGCCCGGCCACGACAGGTGCCTGGGCAGCACGATGACTCCCTTGACCGGCCCGCGCAATTCCTCAAGCCGCTGGGGCAGACGCCCCGCGACCCCGCGTCCGGAAAGCAGTTCCGCAAGAGACATGGCTCTGATTATCGCCGACCGGGCGCCCCGGTCTAGTAGTGACTCGCGGGCAGTGCCCGGTTACGCGGAGCATTCTAGTGTCCGCGGCCGGGCCGCCGGGGGTGAATTTCTGTTGCCCCGGCCGCCGCGGCGCCAGGATGCTGGGATCATGAAACGCCCGCCCGAGGTCCTCACGCACGGTCCGGTGACCCTGCGGCGCTGGCGCGCGGCCGACACGGCGGTCGTCACCGAGCTGGTCCAGCGATCGCAGCCGCACCTGCAGCCGTGGCTGGTCTGGGCGCAGGACTACGGCCCGCGGGACGCCGCGGAGTTCATCGGGAGATGCGAACAGGACTGGAACTCCGGGGCCGCGTTCAGCTACGCCATCACCTCCGGCGGGGACGTGGTGGGCGGCTGCGGCCTGATGGCCAGGATCGGGCCGGGCGGGCTCGAGATCGGGTACTGGGTGGACGCCGCGCACCTGCGCCAGGGACTCGCCACCGCGGCGGCCGCGGCGCTCGTCGAGGCCGCATTCACCATGCCCGGGATCGACCGCGTCGAGATCGTGCATGACGAGGCGAACGTCGCGAGCGGCGGAGTGCCGCGCAAGCTCGGCTTTGCCGAGATCGAACGGCGGCGCAATCCTGATGGCCCGGAGACCTCCGGCGAGTCGGGCATCGACGTGGTGTGGCGGATCACCCGGTAAGGACCGGCGCGACCTGGTATCCACCGCACCGATCCACGGCAGCGCGGCGTTAGGCTCTGTTCATGTCCAGCGTTCGGGCGAGGCCGCGGTGGCACTTCCTGTTCACCCCGAGGTGGCTCGGCTGGCATCTGTTCGCCGTGCTCGCGACGGCGGGCATGCTGTGGCTGGGCGACTGGCAGTTCCACCGGGCGGAGTCGGGTAACGCCCTGAGCTGGGCCTACACCTTCGAGTGGCCGGTCTTCGCGATATTCGGGCTGGTCTTCTGGGCGAAGACCATCCGGGACGAGTTCAAGCCGCCCCCCGACCCTGGCCCCGTCGACGTCGAGCTTCCTTCGGCCGTCGCCGCGCCCGGCGGGGATGGTGCCAGGGTCGGCGGCCAGGCTGGCCGCGCGGCGGACGAGGCCGACGACCCGGAGCTTGCGGCCTACAACGCCTACCTGGCCCGCCTGAACGAGCAGGTGAAGGGCCACGGGAGATGGCACGGCCTGCGTTAGCCTGCGCAGGACGGGGCCGGTCGGCTCCCTGATCAGCTGAAGAAATCAATGAGACAGGACGGTGCAGTGAAGGAGGAAGGGGAGGCAGGGGCGCTCGCCCGCGCGGTGCGCCGCTACCGGGTCATGGCGTACGTGACCGGCGTCGTGCTGATGATCTTGTGTTTCGTGGGGATCCCGCTGCAGGTGTTCGCGAACAATCTGTTCGTCGTGAACTACGTCGGCACCATGCACGGGATCCTGTACATCATCTACCTGGGCACCGCGTACTGGATGACGCGGCTGGTCGGGATGAAGCTGGCCAGCCCGCAGACGGTCCTGGTGCTGCTCGCCGGGACGATACCGGTGCTGACGTTCGTGGTGGAGCGCTGGGTGACCCGCCGGTACATCAACCCCGCGCTGGCCGCCGCGAGGGCCGGGTCCGGGGCTGCGGCCGCGCCACGCACCGGACCGCAGACCACAGCGCAGCGGCCCAGCTAGCCGCGGCCGGACCCCGGGGTGAGCCAGCAGTACTTCACCGAGCGCCCGGCCGCTGGCCGGCGTCCGGGCTCCGTGCACGTCGTCCTGCCGGACCTGCACCTGGAGCTGGAGACCGATGCCGGGGTGTTCTCACCGTCGCGCCTGGATCCGGGCACCCGGCTGCTGCTGGAGACCGCACCGCCGCCGCCCGCGGCGGGGCGCCTGCTCGACCTCGGCTGCGGCTACGGCCCGCTGGCGCTGGTGCTGGCGGCCCGCTCCCCCGGCGCCCAGGTCTGGGCCGTCGACGTGAACCGCCGGGCCCTGGAGCTGTGCGCCAGGAACGCGGCGCGGGCGGGCCTGCCGAATGTCCGGTGCGCCGCTCCTGATGACGCGCAGCTGCCTGGCACGTTCGGGCTCATCTGGTCGAACCCGCCGATCAGGATCGGCAAGGCTGCCCTGCACGGGCTGCTCACGGCCTGGCTGGGCCGGCTGGAGCCGTCCGGGGCCGCCTACCTGGTGGTCCACCGCCATCTGGGATCCGACTCGCTGCAGCGCTGGCTGGAGGAATCCGGGCGGCCGGCCGAGCGGGTCGCCGCGCGGGCCGGGTACCGCGTGCTGAGAGTCGCCGGATGACCGCGCAGCCGAGGCCTGGGACGCCGGGTCCCAGGACGCTGGGACCCACCGAGGTCAAGCGGCTGAACCGGTCCTGGCGCCAGCAGGCCCAGGCCAGGGTCGGGCTGCTGCTCGACTCGGTCAGCCAGCCGTTCAACGTCGGCTCCATCGTCAGGACGGCCGCGGCGTTCGGGGTCGAGCGGATCTGGCTGTGCGGCGATACCGCCCCGCCCGAGCATCCCCAGGCCCGCAGGACCGCCCTGGGCACCGGCCGCCTGGTCACGTTCGAGCGGGAGCCTGGCAGCGGCCAGGCCGTGGCCGCCGCGCGGGCCGCCGGGCTGCGGGTGATCGCGATTGAGCTGGCCAGGGACGCGGTTCCGCTGCACGAGGCGCCGCTCGGAGACGACGTCTGCCTGGCACTGGGCCACGAGGACCGGGGCTGCTCCCCCGCGCTGCTCGCTGCGGCCGACGTGATCGCCTACATACCGCAGCTGGGCCGGGTGGGCTCGCTGAACGTCGCCGCCGCGGCGGCGATCGCCCTGGCCGAGACACGCCGGAGGGAGTGGCAGCGCGGCTGAGCGGCCGGCGTGTGGGGGCAGTGAAGGGGAATGGGGAGGTGGGCGGGGGGTGGGCTTCTGCATACTGAGGGCTGTGCGTGACTTCCTCGACCTGCCGCGCCCGCTCGCCTTTGCGCACCGCGGCGGCGCCGCGCACCACCCGGAGAACTCCTGGCGCGCGTTTGAGCACGCCGTCGGCCTCGGCTACTCCTACCTGGAGACCGACCTGCAGGCGACCGCCGACGGGGTGCTGGTGGCGTTCCACGACCGGACCCTGGACCGGGTCACCGACCGGCCCGGCCGGATCGCCCAGCTGCCGCACCGCGAGGTCATGGCCGCGCGCATCGGCGGGGCCGACCCGATTCCGACCCTTGAGGACCTGCTCGGCGCCTGGCCCGAGGCGCGGTTCAACCTCGACGTGAAGGATGACCCCGCGGTGCGGCCGCTGCCCGAGGTGCTCCGGCGCACCGCCGCCTGGGACCGGGTCTGCATCACCTCGTTCTCGGCGCGGCGGCTCGCGGCGGTGCGGCGGCAGCTGCCCAGGCCGGTCTGCATGGCCACCTCCCCGGTCGGCGTCGCGGCCGTGCGGCTGTGCGTTCCTGGCCGCGGCGTCGAGGCCCGGCTGCGGAAGCTGTCGGTGCGCTGCGCCCAGGTCCCTGTCGGCGTCGCGACCGAGTCGTTCGTGCGCCGGGCTCACACCCTGGGCCTGCAGGTGCACGTGTGGACCATCAACGACCGCAGCATCATGACTGGCCTGCTTGACCTCGGGGTCGACGGCATCATGACCGATGAGACAGAAACGCTGCGGGACGTGCTGGAATCCCGCGGCCAGTGGCATCCCCGGGCCGCGCGGTAGCCGATTTATGCAATCGTCACTGCCTGCCGGGGTTGGAATCCTGGCTGGCCGGGAATCTTGTCCGGGAACTCACCGTTGTCTATGAGGACGGCTGAGCGCCTGGGAGGCAGCAAACCATGGCCGAACGCGCACTACGCGGCACCCGGCTCGGAGCCACGAGCTACGAGAACGACCGTAACACCGATCTGGCCCCGCGTCAGGAGGTGGCCTTCGACTGCCCGAAGGGCCACCGATTCACCGTGCCGTTCGCTGCCGAGGCAGAGATCCCGGCGAACTGGGAATGCCGGGTCTGCGGCGCGACCGCGGTGACGGCGACCGGGGACCTGCCCGCACCGAAGAAAGTGAAGCCGCCGCGCAGCCACTGGGACATGCTGATGGAACGGCGCAGCGTCGCCGACCTGGAAGAAGTTCTGGCTGAGCGCCTCGCCGTGATCAGGGGCCAGCGTGCGGACGGGCGCGAGCGGCCCGCTACGCACGCGTCGCGCCAGCGCAAGAGCGCATAGGCCACCACCCGGTACCCGGCTGCGATCGGCCGCCCTGGGGCCGTCTGGCCCCCGCGCCAGCTACTGGCCGGACCCGGGTGACCGCTGCCCTCCGGGCCGCCCACGCCCGTGCAGGCGCTGCGCCACTCCCCACTGGGCGACCCGCCAGAACGCCTCGACCATGACGCCCCGGCTCATCTTGCTCGCGCCCTTCATCCGGTCAACGAACGTGATGGGAACCTCGACCACGGTCAGGCCCGCGTTAACCGCCCGCAAGGTCAGGTCGATCTGGAAGCAGTAGCCCTGGGACCGCACGCTGTCCAGGCCGATCGCGCGCAGCGTCTGCGCCCGGTAGGCGCGGAAGCCCGCGGTGGTGTCGTGGACCGGCAGGCGGAGCATGATCCGGGCGTAGCTGTTGGCCCCGCGGGAGAGCGCCTCCCTGGACTTGGGCCAGTTGCGCACGGTGCCGCCGGGCACCCAGCGCGAGCCGATGACGGCGTCGGCGTCCTGCAGGGCGGTGAGCAGCCGGGGCAGGTCCTGCGGCTGGTGGGAGCCGTCGGCATCCATCTCGACCATCGCGTCGTAGCCGCGCTCCAGGGCCCACCCGAAGCCCGCGATGTAGGCGGCACCGAGGCCCGACTTCCCTGGCCGGTGCAGGACATGGACCTGCGGGTCGCCCGCCGCGAGCTTGTCGGCCAGTTCACCGGTCCCGTCCGGGCTGTTGTCGTCCACGATCAGCAGGTCAGCCTCGGGAACCGAGCCGCGGACCCGGGACGTGATCGACTCCAGGTTCTCGCGCTCGTTGTAGGTCGGGATGATGACGGCCACCCGGTTTACCTGGCCCCGGGGTGGGTCGGTTTCGGTCATGTTCCTGCCTCGGCTGGGCTGCTGTCCGGAAGCGGGGCGATGAGGATCCCGCCGGTCGAAAAGGATATTCGATCCGGCAACCCGGGCGACCCCCGCCATCGGCGCTGACCGCACCACCTGAGCTGTGACCCTCGCAGGGAATAGGGCCCGGGCATCCCTTCGGACCGGAGTTCGTCCCGTCGGCAACGGGCTCGCCCTCCGTTGTCTACTGGGTGCCCGGGCCCCTCCCCGGGTCCAACCCCCTGCCCAGCCGGGTCCCGAGGAGCAGCCCCCTTCCACGCTGCGCCTGGCTCCAGAGGGGTGTATGAGCCCCCTCTACTGACACAACACGGTCGGGGCGGCTCACCGCCCCGGCCGGCTGGCCCGGTGCTGGACTGCGCAGCAACATACCGTTGATCGTCGCGATGTCAACCTGTCACAGATGGCTGCCCCCACAAGTGATCAACGTGGGGGCTGGCCTGTTCCCCCTTGTCCTGCGGCGATACGATTGAGCCCCGGTTTGGGTGCGACGGCAGCCCCATCCGTTTTGCGGGATTGGTCTTCCATCTGGAGGAAGAGAATGACAGAAGGCCCGGAGGTTCAGGTATCTGAGACGCAAATCGCGGTGCACTGGCGCGAGGAGGAATACATCTATCCTCCGCAGGATTTCATCGATCAGGCCAATGCCAACGATCCCGCCATTTACGACCGGTTCAGCGAGGATCATTTCCCGGATTGCTTCAAGGAGTACGCTGACCTGCTGAGCTGGGATGCGCCATGGCACACCACGCTGGACACCAGCAACCCGCCGTTCTGGAAGTGGTTCGTCGGCGGGAAGCTGAATGCCTCCTATAACTGCGTGGACAGGCATGCCGCCGCCAATCCGGATAAGACCGCGATGGTCTTTGTGCCGGAGCTCGAAGAAGACGCCCACGTTCACATCAGCTATTCGGAGCTGCTCCGCCAGGTGAATGAGTTCGCTGCCGTGCTGCGGGACTCGCTCGGGCTGAAGACCGGTGACCGGGTTACCCTGCACATGCCGATGGTCCCCGAGCTGCCGGTCACCATGCTGGCCTGCGCGCGGCTCGGGATCATCCACTCGCAGGTGTTCGGCGGGTTCAGCGGGAACGCCTGCGGCACCCGCATCGCGGACTCCGGCAGCCGCGTCCTGATCACGATGGACGGCTACTACCGGAGCGGGAAGCTCATCGATCACAAGGTCAAGGCGGACGAGGCCGTCGTCGAGGCGGCCAGGCAGGGCCAGGAGGTCGACAAGGTCCTGGTCTGGCGCCGTCATCCCGGTCAGTACGCGTCCGAGACGCCCATGGCCGATGGCCGGGACGTGTTCGCGGACGACCTGCTCAACGAGCACGAGGGAGCGACCGTCGCGCCGGTGTCCATGCCCGCAGAGGCGCCGTTGTTCCTCATGTACACCAGCGGCACCACCGGCCGGCCCAAGGGCTGCCAGCACAGCACCGGCGGCTACATGACCTACGTGGCCGGGACGTCCAAGTACTACCAGGACATCCACCCCGACGACGTGTACTGGTGCATGGCCGACATCGGCTGGATCACCGGCCACTCCTACATCGTCTACGGGCCGCTGGCCCTCGGCACCACCACGGTGATCTACGAAGGTGTGCCGAACTACCCCGACGCGGGCCGGCCCTGGCGGATCGCCGAGAAGCTCGGGGTGAACATCTTCCACACCTCCCCCACGGCCATCCGGCAGCTGCGCAAGATCGGGCCGGAGGAGCCGAAGAAGTACAACTACCACTTCAAGCACATGACCACGGTGGGCGAGCCGATCGAGCCCGAGGTCTGGCGCTGGTACCACTCCGAGGTCGGCAAGGGCGAGGCGGTCATCGTCGACACCTGGTGGCAGACCGAGACCGGCGGCTTCCTCGGCAGCACGCTGCCCGCACTGAAGCCGATGAAGCCGGGCAGCTGCGGCCCCATGGCGCTGGGGATCCACGCGGCCATCTACGACGAGACCGGCGACGAGCTACCGGACGGCAGGGCGGGCAACATCTGCATCCGCAACCCCTGGCCGGGGATCTTCGAGACGATCTGGGGCCAGCCCGAGCGGTTCGTGTCGACGTACTACGCCAAGTACAACACCGACCCGGACAGCAAGGACTGGCACGACTGGCCGTACTTCGCCGGCGATGGCGCGGTGCGGGCGCCGGACGGCTACTACCGGATCCTGGGCCGCGTCGACGACGTGATCAACGTG
Organism: uncultured Actinomycetota bacterium; assembly: GCA_963739645.1. Classification (GTDB taxonomy): domain Bacteria; phylum Actinomycetota; class Actinomycetes; order Streptosporangiales; family Streptosporangiaceae; genus JASHPR01. The sequence goes on along the minus strand of CAVUBM010000114.1, from coordinate 400,458 downwards.
GCCGGGCACCGGCTCGGCACCAAGGAGATCGAGTCGGCCGCGCTGACCGTCAACGAGGTCGCCGAGGCGGCCGCGGTCCCGGTGATCGACGACATCCGCGGCCGCGCCGTGGAGGTATACGTCTCGCTCAAGCCAGGCTTTGAGCCGGGCCCTGAGATGGAGGCCAAGGTAAGCAAGGCGATCGAGACCGAGATCGGCAAGATCGCCCGGCCGAAGAACGTGTGGATCGTGCCCGACATGCCCAAGACCAGGTCGGGCAAGATCATGCGCCGGGTCATCGCGTCGATCTCCAACTTCGCGGACGTCGGCGACGTGACCACGCTGGCCAACCCCGAGATCGTCGACGGCATTCGGCACTACGTGCAGGGCGAGAAGGTGGCCAAGGACGACGTGCCGCGCGACCTGACCGAGACGGAGTTCGAGGAGATCAAGCGGTTCGGCGAGACGTAACCGCAGCGCTGGAACCGCCCGCCGGGCCCGGCTGAGCCGAGCCGTGCCCGGCTGGGCGGCGGGCGCTAGCCTCCGCTGGCGCCGCTGCCGCTGGGCACGGACTCGGTCTCCTGCGCGGGCCCGGGCGTGTCCTTGCGGCGCTGCACCAGGATGAACCAGGTGAGGCCGGCCAGGGTCCCGATGGCGGCGATGAAGAAGTTCAGCCGCAGCCCGAGGAAGTGCGCGGACGAGTCGATGCGCACCGACTCCTCGAAGATCCGGAACGCCGAGTACCCGGCCACGTACAGCGCGAACAGCCCCCACGGGCGGATCCTGCGGTGGTGGCCAAGCCAGACCAGGGCGGCGGCCAGCGCCAGGTCGAAGATCAGCTCGTACAGGAACGTCGGCTGGAAGGTCGGGAACTGGGTGTACCCGGCCGGCCGGAACTGCGGGTCGATGTGCAGGGCCCACGGCAGGCTGGTCGGCTTGCCGAACAGCTCCTGGTTGAAGTAGTTCCCGATCCGCCCGACCGCCTGGGCGACCAGCAGCGCAGGGGCCACCGCGTTGGCGAACGCGCCGCAGCTGGCGCCGGCCCGGCGCACCCGCCAGATGCCGGCCGCCGCGCCGCCCGCGATGCCGCCCCAGATGCCAAGGCCGCCGGTCCACACCGCGAAGATGCCGTACCAGACATGCGGGATGTCGAACGGGGTGGTGATGTCGAAGTAGATCCGCCCGCCGATGATCCCGGCGGGCACCGCCCAGGTGGCCACGTCCGCCACCAGCGCCGGGTCGCCGCCTACCGCGCGCCACCGACGCCGGGTGATCACGATCGCCAGCGTGATCCCCACCACGTACATCAGCCCGTAGAAGTGAATGAACGCCGGGCCGATGTGGAAGCCGTTGATCGGCGGGCTCGGGATATTCAGGGCCATGGACCGAGGGTAACCCCCTACGCGCGCGGCCGTGGCCCTGCGGGGCGGTGCCGTCCCTCCCGGGCTTTTACCGGTACAGGTCAGGCCGGCGGTCGGCGTGCACGTCGTTGCGCGGGCCGTTGGCCTTGCTGCGGGCCAGGCCCAGGTCACAGTCGGCCACGAGCACCTCGGCCCGGTCCGCGGTGGCCGGCCCGGCCAGCGGGTACCCGTCCGGGCCGGCGATCAGGCTGCCGCCGACCCAGCTCACCCCGCGCTCCTCGCCACAGCGGCAGGCGGCGGCCAGGAACATGCGGTTCGCGAACGCGGCGGCCTGGATGTTCACTACGACCATCGGGCGCTCGCCCGCAGGCACCGGCTCCGAAGGCCAGTTCGTGGGCACGGCCAGCAGCTCGGCCCCGGCCAGGGCCGGCGGCGCACCCATTCGGGGAACTCCGCGTCGTAGCAGATCATGACGCCGATCCGCCCGTATGCGGTGGCGACCACGGGCGGATCGGCATCGCCCGGGATGAAACAGTCCGCCTCCGCGTCCCACAGGTGGGCCTTGCGGTACACGGCCCTGGCGCCGTCCGGGCCGACGAGCACGGCACTGTTGTACACCGCGCCGGACTCGCCGAGCTCGCAGAATCCGCCGATGATCACCAGGTCATAGCGGGCGGCGAGCTCCGCCCACTCGCGGGCTGACGGGCCGTCCGCGGGCTCGGCGAGCGACCGCGCCTCGTCAGCGTCGCGGAACACGTAGCCGGACCGGGTCAGCTCGGGCAGCACGACGATCTGGGCCCCGGATCCGGCCGCGCTCACGACGGCGTCGCGCGCCGCAGCGGCGTTCTGATCCGTGTCACCGACCGCGAGTTTGACCTGGCAGACCGCGACCCGAACAGAAAGGTTGCCGTCCCGTGATCGCACCAGGCCACCCTAGCTCGACCTTCTCGCTACGATGCCCGCTATGACCGCATTGTTCAGCCGGATCATCCCCATTCTATTCGTAAGCGATCTTGCGGCCGAACGTGACTTCTACATCCGGCTGGGCTTCCATGTGACCTACGAGGGTCCCGAGTACCCGGATTTCGCCTCGCTCGGGCACGGCTCGGTCGAATTCGGCATTGAACGCCGCGAGGGGTTTTACCGCGGCGGCCCCGACCAGGTGCTGACCTGGCAGTTCGGCGTCTCCGACATCGAACTGGCCCGCAAGCGCCTTGTCGAAGCCGGGATCCCGTTTCGGGAGGAACTGATGGCGCCCGCGGCGGACTGGAGGTACCGCGTGCTCCACGCCCGCACCCCGAACGGCTATCACCTGCTGCTTGAGGAGGGCAGCGGATAGTTTGCCGGCTATGCGGCAGCTTCCGGGATGCGCCCGCACTATTTGTTACTAAAGTGGCGAAAATTGTCAGAGTGCCGGGAAATGGGCTAAGGAGACCGGCGCCCCGGTCCTCCCGGGCCTGGCCAGGGCGGCGGAAAAGGTGTGGTCACAAGATCTGACTTGGGCCACAGCTTGGCGTGCGCTTCCGCCACAATGGCGTCCTGTCCTCGGGTCCGCATGAGGAGTGCATGTCGTCCATGGGCGCCGCTACCGACCCGGTGTACCTCCGGGTGCTTGAGGATCTGCGCGAGCGGATCCGCGGCGGCATGCTCCCGCCCGGAGCCCGGGTTCCCTCCCGGAACGCGATCATCGCCAAATACGGCGTCGGGGAGACAGCCGCCAAGCATGCCCTGCAGGTCCTGGCCACCGAGGGCCTGATCGAGGCCCGGGCCGGGTCCGGATCCTACGTGCGGAAGGTGCCCGCCGCGTCCTACCTGGATCATGACCGGCTGCACTTCCCCGGCTCGCCGTTCGGCCTCGATGAGACGGCCCAGGCCCCGGTGAGACACACCGCCCCGGACGGGGCGGCCGACCCGTCGGCGCCCGCCCCGGTGCCGATTTCCGGGCCCGGCACGGCGCGCCGCCTGTCCTGGGAGCACCAGACCGAGCACGTGATCCCGCCGCCGCAGATCGCGCGGCGGCTTGGCCTGGAACCGGGCGTTGACTGGGCCATGAGCACCAGGTATCTGCTCACCGCGGACTCCGAGCCGGTGCAGCTGGCCACGAGCTACGAACCCGACCGGATCACCGCGGGCACGCCGGTCGCGCTGCCGGAGCAGGGCCCGCTCGCCGGCCGGGGGGTGATCGAGCGGATGGCCTCGATCGGGGTCCGTGTGGACCAGGTCGCCGAGGAGCTGTCCGTCCGGCCGTCGCTGCGGGCTGAAGCCGTCGCGCTCGGCCTGCCGCCCGGCGCACCGGCGCTGGTGATCGAGCGCGTGCACCTGGCCGGCGGCCAGGCGGTCGAGGTCGGGGAGATCATCATCGCGGCGGACAGGTTCCGGCTCAGGTACCGGATCCCGGTGCCGGGCGCTCAGCCCTGACCCGGTGCGCCTGCGGCCCCGTTCTGCTGCGGCTGGACGCTGGTGACGGCACCGCCGAGGTACAGCGCGCCGATCTCGGGATGCTCCAGCACCTCCCGGCCCGTCCCGGCCAGGCGCACCCGGCCGTTCTCCAGGACCACGCCGTCGGTGGAGAGCTTCAGGCCCGCCCGGGCGTTCTGCTCCACGAGCAGAATCGCCTTGCCGCTGGCGTTCATCATCCGGACGGCGTCGAACACGGACTTGAGCACCTTCGGGGACAGCCCCATCGACGGCTCGTCCAGGATCACCAGGCCAGGGTCGAGCATCAGGCAGCGGGCGAACTCGACCAGACGCTGCTCCCCGCCGGACAGGCTGCCCGCCTTTTTCCCGGCCCACGCTGCCACCTGAGGGAACATCTGCTCGATATCGGCCAGCCTGCGGGCCAGCACCGAGCGGTCCCTGATGATGTAGCCGCCAAGCTCGATGTTCTCCCTGACGGTCATGTCCCGGAACAGGCTGTGGTTCTGCGGCACATGCACCAGGCCCAGGTCCAGGATCTGGCGGGGGCTCTTGCCCACCAGCGGCTCGCCACGGTAGGTGATCGTGCCCTGCCTCGGCCGCAGCAGGCCGCTGATCGTCGAGAGCAGGGTGGACTTGCCGGCCCCGTTCGGCCCCACCACGCAGGTGATTCCCCCCTCGGTCACGGTCAGGGACACGCCGTGCAGGATGTCCCCGCCGCCGTAGCCGGACACCAGCCCCTCAATGACGAGGGCCGCGGTGCTACTCATCGCCCTCCTCCGTGGTCCCGAGGTAGGCGTCGAGCACCCGCGGGTCTTCCCTGATGATCTCGGGGGGACCTGCGGCGACGACCGTGCCGTAGTCCAGGACCGCGATGTGGGCGCACAGGCTCATCACGAAGTCCATGTTGTGCTCCACGATGAGGAAGGTCGTTCCGGCCGCGTTGAGCTCCCTGATCCGCGCCGAGATGTGGTTGATCAGCGACGGGTTGACCCCGCCGGCGGGCTCGTCCAGCAGCACCACCGCGGGGTCCGCCACCAGGACGTAGGCGAGCTCAAGCAGCTTGCGCTGCCCGTAGGACAGGGTTTCCGCCAGCGCGCCGGCGTGGTCGGCGATGCCGGTGAACTCGAGCAGCTCCAGGCCCCGCCGCCGGTCGCCGGGCCCGCCGGCCCTGGCCAGCGGGTTGCGGACCCGGCGGCGCCCCGGCCCCGGGTGCTGGGCGGCGACCAGCATGTTCTCCATGACCGTGAGCCTGGGGAAGATCCGGGTCAGCTGGAAAGTCCGGCCGATGCCCTGGGCGAACACCCGTTGCGGCGGCGCATTGGTGATCTTCTTGCCGTCGACGTACACGTCACCGGCGTCCAGGCGCTCGTACCCGGTGATCACGTTGAACAGGGTGGTCTTGCCGGAGCCGTTCGGCCCGATCAGCCCGGTGATGCTGCCCTGCTCCACCTCGACCGAGCAGTCGCCGAGCGCCTGGACCCCGCCGAAGGCCTTGGATACCTGCTCGGTCCGCAGGATCGCGGTCACGGCTGGCTGTCCTTCCCTGCCGAGTCAGCGGTGGCCCGCCGGGCCGGGGCGGTGGCTGGCCCGGGACCGGCCGCGGCCGGCGGGGCCGCGCTGCTCGCCCGCCCGCGGCGCCGCGCCTGCCATTTGCTGATCATCTCCCCGGCGGTGGGTATCACGCCCCGGGGCAGCAGCAGGATCACGGCGAGGAACAGCGCCCCGAGGAGGATCAGGCTGAGGTAGTCATTGGTGATCGTCGTGGTGAGGTACTGCTGGGCGGGCTCGATGATCAGCGCGCCGAGCACCGGGCCGGCCACGGTGCCGAGACCGCCGAGGAACGACATCAGCGCCACGGAGAGATCGAACAGCGGGTCGAAGGCAAACTGCGGGAGGGCCTCGCCCACGAAGTAGAACCAGAGCCCGCCGACCAGCCCGGTGATGAACGCAGAGATCACGAAGGCCGCGAGCTTCACCCGCATGGCCCGCACGCCCAGGCCGCGGGCCCGGTCCTCGTCGTCTCGGATGGCCCGGAGCTGCAGGCCGAACCTCGATCCCCGGATCAGCCACGAGAGCGCCGTGGTGGCCGCGGCGATGCCGAGCGCCAGGTAGTAGAAGGGATTGTTGTAGGTCGCCGGGTCCCAGTTGAGGATCGGCGCGATGATCCCGGTGGACCCGGCGGTGAACGAGAAGTTGGCCGCCATCAGCTGGAAGATGAAGAAGAACGCGATGGTGATCACGACGAACGTATGCCGCCGCACCCGCAGCGCGACCAGGCCCAGGGGAACGGCTACCACCGCCCCCACGACGGCGGCCAGCGGCAGCAGGGCGAACACCGCATCCCCGGACAGATGCCAGTCCCTGGCCCCGATGGCCACCGTGTAGGCGCCGCAGCCGAAGAACACCGCATGCCCCAGGGAGATGTAGCCCGAGTAGCCGGAGAAGATGTTCCAGGCCGCGGCCGCCGCTACGAAGATCATCGTGTCCACGCCGATCGTGGTGACCAGGCCGTTGGTGACGACCAGCGGGAAGACCGCGAACAGGGCCGCGATGACGAGCAGCCCCCCGGCCCGCCACGCCCCGGCCGCCCGCAGCAGCCTGATCCGCCCCCCGCTCCCCGTGGTCGCCCGGTGGTCTCGCTCCCCGTAGTCCCGCTCATTGGGCCCGCGCCGCCTGGCGCCCGAACAGCCCGGCCGGGCGGAACGTGAGCACGATCACGAGCGCCGCGTAGAACACGAGGATGGCCCAGTTCGGCGACCAGATGTCGACCACGGACTCCAGCGTGATCATGAATACCGCTGCGGCGAGCGCCCCGCCGATGCTGCCCAGCCCGCCCAGGACGATGATCGCGAGCAGCCGGGAGATCAGGTCGTAGCCGCTGTTGGGGTTGAAGCCCCCGCTGGTCGCGCCGTACACCATGCCGCCCACGGCGGTGACCGCGACGCCGATGCCGAAGGTCAGGGCGGCCACCCGGTTCACGTTGATCCCGATCAGCCGGGCCGCCGTCTGGTCCTGCATGGTGGCCCGCACGCTGCGGCCGAACTTGGTCCGGTACAGCAGCCAGTAGAGCACCAGCACCAGCGCGACGGCCAGCGCGAACCCGTACAGGTAGATATAGGGCAGGTAGAACCCGAACACGCGCACGCTCGCGTTGATGTACGAAGCCTGCAGGTTCACGTAGTTCGGCCCGAAGGCCCAGTACAGGACGCCCTCAGTGATGATCGCCACCGCGTAGCAGGCCAGCAGCGACATGGAGGTGCGGTCCCGGCCGCGGAGCGGCCGGATGAAGGCCCCGTGAATGATCAGGCCGATGGCGAACATCGCCGGGCACGGTGATCAGCAGGCCGAGGAACAGGTCGATGTGCAGGTGCACGGAGAGCGCGTAGCTGAGGTAGGCACCGACGCATCACCAGGATGCCCTGGGCGATGTTGATGATGTCGAGGACGCCGAAGATCAGCGTCAGCCCGACGGCCATCAGCGCGTAGACGCCGCCGCCCAGTATCCCGTCGACGATCGCCTGGTAGATCTGGCGTGCCATATCCGCTCCGTGCCGCTCCGTGCACCTCCGGGCTCACCCGGCCCAGTGGGGCTTCGGGTAGATGATCTTGACCGACCCTTGCGCGCTGGCCGGCAGCACCTGCACGAACTTGCCGTTCTGCCATTGGAACACGAAGGCGGTGGCGACCAGGTTCTCGCCCAGGGCGTTGAACCGGACCGGGCCCTGGACGCTCTGCAGCGTAACGCCGCTGTGCAGATAGCTGATCAGCTTGGCGTTGCTCAGGCTCTGGTTGTGCGTGACCGCCTGGTCCACGACCTCGCCGACCGAGTAGGCCTCGGCCACGTCGGCGTTGATGTCCGATGCGCTGCCGCCGTACTTGGCCACGTAGGCCTTGACCATGGCCTGGCTCAGCGGGTTCGCCGAGCCGGGGTACCAGGCGTTCGGCACCATGACCCCGTTCGCGTTGGCCACGCCCACCGCGCTGGTGAACGCCTGCCCCTGGTCGGGCCCGGCCGCCGCGATGAAGATCTTGGGGTTGAAGTGCTGCTGCTCGAACGCGGTCATGAACGCCGACACGGTGGGCACGTCGGTCGACCCGAGCACCACCATCTGCGCGCCGCTGGCCGCCACGTCGTCCGCGGGCGCCTTGTACGCCGACTCCTCCTCCGGGAAGATCTTGGAGTAGACCGTCTTGATCCCGAGCGGCTGCAGGATGGCCTGCGTGCGCTGGACCTGCGGGGTGGCGAACGGGTCATTGGCCATGGGGTAGGCGCCGGACGCCGGCCGCTGGCTGGCGGGCAGCGACTTGATCCAGGCGGTGAACGGGTCGAGCTCGTTCGCGACCGGCAGGCTCACGTCAAAGACGTTGCTCAGCTTGGGCGCGAACACGATGGGCGCCCCGCCCGCGCCCTCCACGAACGCGAACCCGTACCGGTGGGCGGTGGCCGAGGCCGGCGCGGTCAGCAGCGAGGAGAACGGGCCGAAGGTCAGGTCGACGTGGTTGACCGTGATCAGCTTCTGGTAGTTGGTGACGACCTGCGTCGGCGAGCTGTTGTCGTTGAGTATGTCGAGCTTGACCGGGCGGCCGAGAAGCCCGCCCTTGCTGTTGACCTCGCTCTGCCAGAGCTTGTAGCCCTTCTCGAAGGCCTGGCCGTCGGCGGAGAAGTCGCCGGTCAGCGACAGCGAGGCGCCGATGACGATGGGCGTCTTATTGCTGCTGGTGCTCGCGCTGCCGGAACTGCCGGAACTGCTGCTGCAGCCGGCCGCCATGGCCGTCATGACGACGGCCGCGGCGGCAAGAGACAGGAACCGGGCGCGGTAAGGACTCACTCTCACCCCGGCCCTCCTTCCACTTCCATGTGAATTACCCGGTGAAGGCCTGCGCCGGCGGCGCGCTGCGGGGACCCTGGGTGGCATCCACCGGGACGGCAGGAACAGCCCGGCTGGGCCGGGCCGCAGGTGGTGACGCCAGGCGGCTCACCGTGTTGTCGCTTCCTCGGGACCGGTGCCCGGCTCCAGGCCGTCGGTGACCTCCGCGTCCTCGCTGACCAGCTCGAGGCCGGCCGCCTGCGCCTGGAGCTGCAGGAGCGCCGCGAAGTCCTGCTCGCGCATAGCCGTGGCCGACCAGGCTCTGCACCAGCTGGTGCACGAGCGAGGCCACCGGCATCGGGACCTCGTGGTCCCGCGCGGCGGCCAGCCCGAGGTCGAAGTCCTTGCGCAGCAGCGTCGCGGTAAACGTGGGCGTGAAGTCGAGGTTGACGTACGCGGGTGTCTTGTAGCGCGTGAACAGCGACCCCATCACGCTGGAGTTGAGGCAGGCGAGAAACGCCTGCCTGCTGATCCCGCTCTTTTCGGCCAGGACAACAACCTCAGCCATGGACTGGGCGACGATTCCGAGGAAGAGGTTATGGCAGATTTTCACCGTCCGTGCCAGTTCGCCGTCACCGACGTACGTGCAGCCCGCGCCGAGCAGGTTCAGGTAGGGCTCGGCGGCGTCAAAGGCGTCGCGCGGGCCGGAGACCGCGAGGGTCAGCCTGCCCGCGGCGGCCACCCGCGGGTTGCCCATCACCGGCGCGGCGAGCAGCGCGGTGCCGCGGGCGGCCAGCCGCTCGCGGACGTCCGCGGACACCTCGGCCGAGACGGTGGAGCAGTCCACGAGGACGGAAGGCATCGCGGTCCCGGATATCAGCCCGCCGTGGCCGAGGACGGCGTCGGTCAGGTCCTGCGGCGTGCCGACGCAGGTGAAGACGATGTCGCAGCGGGCCAGGTCCGACGCTGAGTCAACGACCTTCGCCCCGAGGTCGGCGAGCGGCTGTGCCTTGGCCCGCGTCCGGTTATAGACCGAGACGTCACAGCCAGCGGCCAGCAGGCGGCGGACAAGCTCCAGGCCCATGCGCCCGGTTCCCAGCCAGCCGAGCCGACGGTCACTGAGCCGGTCTGCCATGTCGTCCACCGCCTGAACCTTGCCGCTGATTCCTGCTGCTGACGGTCTGCTCACCGCGCGACCAGCCGTGCTGCTCAGCGGGTAGCTGGCCGTGCCGCCACCCGGTTGCCGTCGGCACAATCGTTTGCACGTCGAGCCTGGACCACGGCCGGCTGGGTTGTCAACGGCACATGGGCAAGCTGTTACCTAATCGGATGTAGCAGGCGCCGTGGGGCCCTGGATTTCGTGCAATCGGATGCAAGACTGGTCGCATGGCAGACCGCCGCGTGGTGATGGCCATCGAGCACTGGGCCGCACGGTTCATCGCCAACGGCGTGGACCAGGCCGACTTCACGCGCGTGACGTCCGGGATCACCGGCTGGGACGGATGGTGCGCCGCGTGGTGCGCCGCCGCCGCCGAGCACGAGGACCTCGGCCGGCGGGCGCTCGGTGCCGGGTACGGCCTGTCCGGCGGCAGCCACCTGGCGCAGGCGGCGGTCTACTACCACTTCGCCAAGTTCCTGTTCGTCCAGGACCTCACCCAGCTGCGCCGGGCCCATGCCGCGGCCGTGCGCTGCCGCAGCGACGCCCTCCCGTATCTCAGCCCGCCAGGTGAGCGGGTCGAGATCCCCTTCGACGGCGCCGCGCTGACGGGGATCATGCGCCGCCCGGCCGGGGCCGGCCCGCACCCGGCGGTGGTGCTGATTCCCGGGCTGGACTCGGCCAAGGAGGAGTTCGGCCGCACCGAGCGCCTGTTCCTCGAGCGCGGCCTGGCCACCTTCTCGGTCGACGGCCCCGGGCAGGGAGAAGCCGAGTACGACCTGGCGATCCGCCCGGACTGGGAGGTGCCAGGCGCGGCCATCCTGGACGCGGTGAGCGCGATGCCGGGGATCGACCCGAGGCGGATCGGCGTGTGGGGGGTCAGCCTGGGCGGGTACTACGCGCCCCGGGTGACCAGCGGCGACCGCCGGGTGCGGGCCTGCATCGCGCTGTGCGGGCCGTTCAGCTTCGGCGCGACCTGGGATCAGCTGCCCGAGCTGACCCGCGAGGCGTTCCTGGTGCGCTCGAAGTCGGCCAGCGTGGCGCAGGCCAGGCTCCGCGCGGGCGAGCTCACGATGGCGGGCCGGGGCGGCGCCCTGACCGCGCCGACGCTGATCGTGGCCGGGCAGCAGGACCGGATCATTCCGTGGCAGCAGGCGCGCCAGCTGGCCGAGGAGGCGGCCGGGCCCGCCGAGTTGCTGCTCCTCGAGCAGGGCAACCACGGGTGCGCCAACGTGCCTTACCGGCACCGGCCCTACAGCGCCGACTGGATGGCCCGCCAGCTCAGCCGGTAGCCGCGCCAGCCGCGACGGCCGCCGGAGGCTGGCCATGAAGGGGGAAGGGGAGGTGGGTGGGGGCACGCGGGGGGTCTGGGGGGTCGCCCCCCGAGGCAATACTGCCGTCAGCCCTGGGCCGGCGCGGTGGAGCCGCGGACGATCAGCTCGGGCGCGAGGTAGAGGATCTTCACCGGGCCGCCGTGCTCGGCGATCCGCTCCAGCAGCAGCTGGGCGGCCTCGGTGCCGACCTGGTAGTGCGGGAACCTGATGGTGGTCAGCGGCGGCCGCAGCCTGTCGATGAACGGCATGTCGTTGAAGCCGACCACCGACATGTCCTCCGGGCAGCTCAGCCCGGCATCATCGAGCGCCGCGTAACAGCCCACGGCCAGCATGTCGTTGCCCGCGGCGATGGCCGTGCACCCGGAACCGCGGTCCAGCAGCAGCCGGGTGCACCGCAGCCCCTCCTCGACGGTGAACGCCTTGGCGAACACGACCAGGTCGCTGTCGACCTGCAGGCCGCTGGATTCCATGGCGGTGACGAAGCCCCGGTACCGGCTGAGCCCGGTGGACATCTCCTGCGGGCCCGCGATGTGCGCGATGCGGCGGTGCCCCAGCGCGGCCAGGTGGCCGACGGCCATCCGCACGCCGCGCTCGTTGTCCACCGAGACCGAGGGGAAGCTGTAGTCCTGCGCCAGGCGGTTGATCAGCACCACCGGCAGCTCGGCCCGGGACGCCTCGGCCAGCAGCGGATGGTGCAGCCGCGCCGTGGCCAGCACGAGGCCGTCCACGTGCCGGGCCCGCATCTGCTCGAAGACCATCTTCTCGCGCTGGTCATCGGAGTCGGTGTTGCCGATCAGCGCGACGTAGCCCGCGGCGGCCAGCCGGTCCTCAAGGCCGCGGACCATCGGCGGGAACAGCGGGTTGTTCAGGTCCGGGATCAGCACCCCGATGGTGTGCGAGCGCCGCGTCCGCAGGCTGCGGGCCACCGGGTTCGGGTGATAGCCGAGGGCTTCCGCGGCGTCGAGCACCCGGCGCGCGGTGTCCTCGCTGACCAGGATCCGGGTCTCCGGGTTCAGGGCCCTGGAGGCTGTCGCGGGGTGCACGCCAGCGCTGACCGCTACGTCCCGGAGGGTCACGGGAGGGTCAGGCATCGGCAGTCACGCTCCGCTCTGCGCGGGTTTCGGTCCCTAGAATGTTCCTGCGGACTCCCTCGGCATGCTATCCGCCGGTTGCGGCCCGGCTGGGGCACCGGGGTCGGCCGCGGGGTCGCGCCCGGCGGCCAGGTACCCCGCGGAGACCGCGATCACGGTGGCCATGGCGAGCAGCAGGATACGGTAATCCACCACCGCGATCAGCGCGGCGCCCAGCGCGACCGAGGCCGCCTGGGGCACCACAATCGCGAAGCTGAGCGCCGCGTCGACCCGTCCGATCAGGGCAGCGGGCGTGCGGAGCTGGATAAGCGTGATGATCCCGACGTTGATCCACACGATGCACAGGCCGAGCGCCGCGCTCGCGACCAGGATCAGCGGCAGCGAGGCCGTGATCAGCAGCAGCGCAGCGGCCGCGCAGGCGGCCAGGCCGCCCACCACCAGGGCGCGCTCGCTGGTGCGCCGCATGACCGTGGTGGCTACGACTCCCCCGGCCACGCCGCCCACGCCCTGCAGGCTGGTCAGCACGCCCAGGAACTCGGGGGTCCGGTGCAGGCCCTGCGCCACGACCGCGAACGGCACGGTCTCGAAGAAGCCGAACGCCGTCACCGCGATCACGCCCGCGATCATGGGGCGTCGCAGCGCCGGGGTGCGCGCGATGTGCTCGATTCCGGCGCTGAACTGGGCCCGCCAGCGCGCGGCCGGCCGCTCCGGGCGCGGCTCGCGCGTCCGCAGCGCCAGCACGGTCAGCGCGGCCACCACGAACGTGCCCGCGTCCAGCAGGATCACCGGCCGGGCCCCCACCGCGGCCAGCAGCCCGGCCCCGAGCAGCGGGCTGATCATGTGCAGGCCCTGCTGCGCCATCTGCAGCACGGAGTTCGCCTCGCCGAGCAGGTCGTCAGGAACCAGCGCGGGGAGCAGCGCGGTCTGCGCGGACGTGATCAGGCTGCTCGACGCGCCGTAGCCGAGCATCACCAGGTAGATCAGCCAGACCTGGCCCTTGCCGCCCACCAGCAGCAGCGTGCACACCAGCGCCGCCGTGCCCAGGTTCGCGGCGATCAGCAGGGGGCGGCGCAGGAACCTGTCGGCCACCGCCCCGGACACCGGCGCGGCAAAGTAGCCCAGGATGAACGCCAGGAAGGTCAGCCCGGCCGCGCTGTTGCTGCCGGTCAGGATCTTGACCCAGATGCCCATGGCCAGCCAGAGGGCGCTGTCACCGATCATGGACAGGCTCTGGCCCGCGATGTAGATCCGCGCGTCGCGGTGGGAGAAAAGCCGGTGCATGTCAGCCCCTTCGGGGGGTGGGGTCGGCCGGCGGGGGGCCCGCGGCCGCGGGGGGACCGGACGGCGAGTCGCCGGCAGGCGCGGGCGGATCGGTCAGCGGGTAGCCGAAGGCCAGCACCTCGTAGCGCAGGCTGCCGGCCGGCCGCTGCGATGGGTCGTCCCACCGGGCCTTGAACGGCGCGATCAGGCGGTCTATGCGCTCGCTCAGCTCCTGGGCCTCCTGGGCGGTCAGGAACAGGTGGTACTCGGAGGCGATCGCGGCGGCCTGCCAGTCGGCCGGGTAGCCGACAATGCGCATCAGCCTGCTGCGCGCCCGGGTCAGCCACCGGTCGAACCAGATGCCCGCGGCCGCCTGGACCGCGAGCCGGGTCTCCTGGTCCTCCCAGGGCGGCGAGATCTCGAGGCCGCTGTAGCGCAGCCGCCACGGGCGCTGCCGGCCGCGGCCGCCGCCCGCCTCCTCGACGAACCCGTACTTGGCCAGCGTGCGCAGGTGGAACGCGCAGTTGGCCGGCGACTCACCGAGCAGCTCGCTGGCCTCGGTGGCGGTCAGCGTCTGGCTGTCCGCCTGCCCGATGGCCTCGATCAGCGCCACCCGGAGCGGATGGGCCAGTGCTCGCATCATCTTCGGGTCACTGATCTCAAGATGCGGGCGTTCGCCCCCGGGCCCGTCCGCCGCAACCGGAGGCAGGGTGCCCGGCGGCGTGGTGCCGGAACCCGGCCCGGCGAGCCGGGACCGATCTTCGGAAGACATGTTTCGAAATGCTACGCTCGAAACATGTCTTCTGACAAGTAGGCTGGGTGGGGCGGCGCGGCTGATCGTGGGCACAGCCCGATGCCCGTGCGCCGGTGCCGTGCGACGATGAAGCATGCGGATTTCGGGCGTGACCTCGACCGAACTGTTCGGCGGCACGGCGGGCCCGGCCGCTCCAGATCATCCGGGTCAGCCTGGCCGGCGACGGCCCAGGCCCGGCCGCCGGCGCTCCGGTCAGCGTGCGGGTCGAGGGCCCGGCGGTGACCACCCCGCAGCCCGCGGCGGCGGCCGGGCCCGCCCCGGACGGGCAGGCCGACGTCGAGGTCGGCGTCGAGATCGCGGCCCCGCACTCGGCGGGCAGCCCGCTGCAGGTCACCGCCATCGCGGAAACCCTGCCGGGCCCGGCCCGGGCCGGGCGGAGCTGACGGCCACGATCACCGTCGCCGAGACCGGCTGGACGATGTGGATGGTCAGCCACTTCCACTACGACCCGGTCTGGTGGAGCACCCAGGGCCAGTTCACCCAGTCCCGGGTCTTCCTGCCCGACGCCGACGGCAGCCTGCCCGACGTGCGGACCGCGTTCGAGCTGGTCCGGCTGCACCTGGACGAGGCCAGACGCGACCCGGACTACAAGTTCGTGCTGGCCGAGATCGACTACCTCAAGCCGCACTTCGACGCCCACCCCGAGGACCGCGCCGACCTGCTCGCGTTCATCAAGGCGGGCCGGATCGAGATCGTCGGCGGCAGCTACAACGAGCCGAACACCAACCTGACCTGCGCCGAGTCCACCATCCGCAACGCCGTCTACGGGCTGGCGTACCAGCGCGAGACGCTCGGCGCCGACCCGAGCACGGCGTGGATGCTGGACGCGTTCGGGCACGACCCTGGCTATCCCGGGCCTGATGGCCGCGGCCGGGCTGACCGAGTCGTCCTGGGCCAGGGGCCCGTTCCACCAGTGGGGCCCGGACCGGACCGTGGGCGACAACCGGCGGATGCAGTTCGCGTCCGAGTTCGAGTGGCTGTCGCCGGACGGCAACGGGCTGCTGACCAGCTACATGGCCAACCACTACGGCGCGGGCTGGGTCATCCAGCGGGCCGCCAGCCTGGACGCGGCCGAGCAGGCCGCCTACGAGCAGTTCCGCCAGCTCGTCGCCGGTCGCGGCCACCCGCAACGTGCTGCTGCCGGTCGGCGCGGACCACGTGATCCCGTCCCGCTGGGCCACCGGGATCCACCGGGACTGGAACGCCCGCTACGTCTGGCCCCGGTTCGTGACCGCGGTGCCGTCGGAGTTCTTCGCCGCGGTGCGCAAGGACGCGGCCGAGCGTGACGTCTGGATCACGCCGCAGACCAGGGACATGAACCCGCTGTACACCGGGCAAGGACGTCTCCTACATCGACACCAAGCAGGCGCAGCGGGCGGCCGAGACCGCGGTGCAGGACGGCGAGCGGCTGGCCACGCTGGCCTGGCTGGCCGGCGCCGCTTATCCCGGCGCCGAGTCCTGGACAAGGCCTGGCGGCTGCTGGTGTTCGGCGCGCACCACGACGCGATCACCGGCACCGAGGGCGACCAGGTCTACCTGGACCTGCTGGCCGGCTGGCGGGAGGCGCACGAGCGCGGCGACGCGGCCCGCCGCGCGGCCGCCGCGCACCTGGCCGCGCTGGCCGACACGGCCCCGCCGCCGATCAGACCGGCGCCGCGGCGGAGCGGCCCGGGCCGGCCGCGCGCGCCGTGGTCGTCTTCAACACGCTGTCGGTCGCCCGGTCCGGCCTGGTCACGGATCTTGCCGGCTTCCCTGGCCCGGGCGCCCCGCGGGCCGCCTGCGCGACGAGCCCGGCGCAGACCGTGCCGTCCTGGCCGAGGGCGTGGCCCGGCACGCCGACGGCACCCTGGCCAGCGCTGACCCTGACGTTCCGCGCCGGCCGACGTGCCCGGCTCGGCTACCGCACCTACCTGGCCGGGCCCGGCCGACCGGCGGCCACGGCCCGCCGCCGCCGGCTGGGCGCCCGGGCCCGGTACCGGCATCGAGAACCGGATGCGTTCCGGGTCGACCGCCGACCCGGCCGGGGCGGCACGCTGACCCGCGTCAGGACAAGCGGGCCGGCACGCGAGCTGCTGGCCGGCCCGGCCAACGAGCTGGTGCTGCAGGAGGAGTACGCCGCACCCGCGCTGGGGCGAGGGCCCGTGGCTGCTCTGCCCGAAGGGCCCGGGCACGCGGCTCGGCGGCGCGCCCGGCGCAGGTGCGCGCCGAGCGCTGCCCGGTCGGGCCCGCGGCTGGTCGCCGAGTTGACCCTCGGCGAGCTGCGGGTGACCCAGGAGACCCTGCTCTGGGACGGCGGCGAGCGGGTGGAGTTCCGCACCCACGTGGACGGCTCGATCGGCCAGGACCGGCTGCTGCGGGTCGCGTTCCCGGCCCGCGGTGCCCGGCGGCCTGCCGATCTACCAGACCGCCACTGGCCGTGATCGGCCGGCCGCCCGGCTCCGCTGACACCGACGTGGCGCAGCACGCCTTCACCCTGGACAACCCGGCCCACGAGTGGTTCGGCGTCGGATCGACCGCCCGCGTCGCGCTCGCCCCCGCGGCGGGCGGGCCGCGACGCTGCGCGCCATCGGTGTCGCCGAGGTCGTCGCCCAGCGAGCCGTTACGGCCTCCGCGACGCCGGCTCCGCGGACCTGGTGGCGGCCCTGGCCCGGCCGGGGTGACGGCGACCTGCTCGCTGGCCGACGGCCCGCGCTACGGCTCGATCGACGTGGACTCCAACCTGCCCGACTTCCGGATCGCGCTGGGCGGCCCGGCGCAGAACCCGTTCACCGCCGCAGGTGCTGGCCGCAGCCGGCCCGGCCGTCGCGGCCGCTGGACGGCCAGCTGGCGCGCCCGGGAGCGGCGCGGGTCTGGGTGCCCGCCGTCCAGAGCCGGGCCGAGGCCTTCGCGCCCGGCGCCGACCTGCGCGGCCCGCCGCGACCTGCCGGTGCTGATCGTGGCCGGCCGACGACCTGTCCGCGGCGATCGCGGCGGTCGTCGAGGACCTGGCCGACGCGGTCATCGAGGTCGCCGCGCGCGGCCGGCCGGCCGGCAGCCGTGGGGCTGCACGGTGGGGCGACCGAGCCCGCCGACCTGGCCGGGCACAGCGTCGCGCTGCTGAACCGGGGCACGCCCGAGCAGCCTGGTCACCCCGGACGGCACGCTGCACATCGCGCTGATGCGCGCGTGCAGCGCCTGGCCGTGCGGGGTCTGGATCGACGGCGACCAGCGCACGACGCCGGACGGCAGCAGCTTCGCCTGGCAGCACTGGAGCCACACCTTCGAGTACGCGCTGGCCGCCGGCGCCTGGCGACTGGCGCAGCGCCGGGTTCGCGCCGGGCCGGGCAGGACTACAACCACGGCCTGCTGGCCTGCGAGACCAGCGCTGCACGGCGGGCCGCTGCCCGCCACGGCCAGCCTGGCCACCGTTGCGCCGGCCGCCGCCCTGATCTCGGCGCTGAAGCCGCGCGGCAACCCGCTGGCCCCCGGCGCGGCCCAGCCCCGGCCCGCAGGACGGGGTCATCGTGCGGCTGCGCGACATCGCCGGGCAGGCCGGGCCGGCCGAGCGCGTCGGTGGCCCTGTTCACCGGCGTGGCCGCGGCCAGCCTCAGCGGCCCGTGCGAGGAGGACGACGGCCCGCCGGTGCCGGTCAGCGACGGCGCCGCCGTGGCCGAGGTTCCGCCCGCGGGCACCGTGACCATGGTGCTCACGCCCGCCGCGCTCCCCGATGACGCGCTCCGCCGTGACCGGCCCCCGCCGCCCGCGAGCCGCGGTCCGCTGAGCCAGGCCCGGCGGCCCCGAGCCCGCCCAGCCGGTCTTCGCCCGGTACTGGCTGCACGGCAAGGGCCCGGCCCCGGCCGGGAACCTGCCGGTGGCCGTGCACCTGTCCCCCGCCCGGATCGCGCTGGCCTGCCCGGGCGGCGAGCCGCCGGGAGACGACGGCGCGGGCGCCGAGCTGCGGCTGACCGTGGCCTGCGGCCCGGAGCCTGCGGCCGGGGCGGTGCAGCTGCAGCGCCGGGGACCGCTCTGACTGGAGCCATCCGGGCCGCTGCGCTACGACCTGCGGCCCCGCGGCTACGCCTGCTGGGACATGGCCGTCCGGGCGCGGCCCGGGGACGCCGGCCGGGCGGCACTTCGTGACCGCGCAGATCAGCGACGGCTCGGGCCAGCGGTTCGAAGACGCGGTCGCTGGTCACGATCGGCGAGCCGCCCGCCCCGCCCTGGACCTGCCGCTCGACGACCTGCTCCCGCTCTACCTGGCCGATCAGGCGGCGACCGCCGCCGAGCTCGACTGGCGCTGCTCGCCCCCGAGCTGCGGCTGCGGCCCGGGGACAGGCGGCGAGCTCGACGTCACGCTCGGCAACGCCACCGCGGCGCCGGTCCGCGGCGAGGCGCAGCTGGTCTCCCCGTTCGGCAGCTGGGCGGGGGCCGGCCGTGGACCCGGGGCTTCACCGCCGGGCCGGCGGAGAGCGTCACGCTGGCGCTTCGCCGTGACCGTGCCGGCCATCGCGCGGCCCGGCCAGCACTGGTGGGCGCTGGTCAAGGTCATGTACTTCGGCCGGGCCCGCTACAGCGAGCCCGCGGCGATCTCGGTGAGTGCTTGAACCCGGCGGCCAGGACCGTGACAAACGCTACGATTTCCGGCGATGAGCCTGCGCGCCGGCGGGCGCGGGGGCCGCGTACCGGGAAATCCCGGGCTCGGGCCCATGGCTCCGCGCGGGGGGCGCAGGGGTGACAAACTGGCGGGTGACGGCGACCACCCCGAAGGACCATGACCACTGAGATCGTGCTGAGCGACGGAAACCTCCCGGCCGAGCCGAACAGCTTCGTCGGCCGGGAGCGGGACCTGGCCGAGCTTGCCCTGCTGCTCAGCGATGTCCGGGTCCTGACCCTGTGCGGGCCCGGCGGCATCGGCAAGACCCGGCTCGCGCTCCGGCTCGCGCGCGAGATCGTCACCGGCTTCCCCGACGGCGCCTGGCTGGTCGAGCTGGCCGACACCGAGGACCCGGTCCTGGTGCCCGCGGCGTATCGCGGCCGCGCTCGGGATCCGGGAGGAGCCGGACCGGCCGCTGACCGAGACGCTGACCGAGGCGCTGCGCCCGCGGCGGATGCTGCTGATCCTCGACACCTGCGAGCACGTCGTCGACGCCTGCGCGGCGCTGGTCCAGCAGTTGCTGGCGGGCTGCCCGCGAGCTGCGCGTGATCGCGACGAGCCGCGAGCCGCTGCGGGTGCGCGGCGAGACGGTCTGGCGGGTGCCGCCGCTGGCCCTGCCCGGCCTCGGTCGATGATCTCGACGCCGGGGATCTGGCCGAGCACGAGGCGATCCGGCTGTTCGCCGACCGGGCCGCGGCGGTCCGTCCCGGGTTCGCGCTCGCGCGCCGGCAACGCCAGCGCGGTGGCGCGGCTGTGCCGGACTGCTGGACGGCATGCCGCTGGCCATCGAGCTGGCCGCGGCGCGGGTCGCGCGCGCTGTCCGTCGAGCAGATCGCGGCCCGGCTGGCGCGACCGGTTCCAGCTGCTGGCCTCGGGCGACCGGACCGCCCCGCCGCGCCAGCAGACCCTGCGGGCGGCCGTGGACTGGAGCTACGAGCTGCTCACCGAGCCCGAGCAGGCCCTGCTGCGCCGGCTGTCGGTGTTCTCCGGCTGGAACCTGGAGATGGCCGAGCAGGTCTGCGCCGACGAGGCGATCCCGGCCGAGCCAGGTGCTCGACCTGCTCGCCGCGCTGATCGACAAGTCGCTGGTCACGCTCGACGCGGAGCTCGACGGGTTCGCGCGCTACCGGCTGCTGGACACGATCAAGGAGTACGCCGCCGACCGGCTGGACGCCTCCGGCGAGGGGCCCGCCATGCGGCTGCGGCACCGCGACTACCTGCTGCGGCTGGCGCGAGAGCATCGTGGACCAGGCGTTCGTGCGCGGCGACCCGCCCTGGCCGGAGCGGGTCGCGCATGTACCAGCGGATCGCGGTCGAGCGGCCGAACTGCCGGACCGCCCTGTCCGCCTGCCTGGAGCGCGGCGACGCCCGAGCGAGGGCCTGCGGCTGTGCTCGGCGCTGCGCAGCCCCTGGGTCGACCGACGGCGACGTCACCGAGGGCGTCGATCTGGTTCGACCGTTCCTGGGCCTGGCCGGCGAGGTCGCGCCCGCGGTCCGGGCCCGGGCCCTGATCCACCGCGCCGAGCTGGCCTTCGAGCAGCAGGACTACGCGGTGGCCGCCGAGAGCGCGCAGGCGGGCCTGGACCTGCTGCCGCTCGCGCCGGCAGCACGGCGCGGCCGGCGGCGCTGCGCATGCTCGCCGCTGGTCAGCCTGCGGGCCGGGCGCCCGACGAGGCCTGGCCAGCGCCGACGCGGCGGTCGAGGCCGCGCGGGCGGCCCGGGACGACTGGGAGGAAGGGCTCGCGCTCGCGGCCAGGGCCGCGATCATCGCCCGCCAGGGCAAGCTGGCACGAGGCCCAGCGGGCCTTCGAGGCCGCGCTCGACGTGCTGCAGCGACAACAACGGCTGGGGCGTGGCCCAGACCCTGTACGGGTTCGGCAACCTGGCCCGGGCGCGCGGCGACTACGTCGCGGCGATCGGTCATTTCCGCAGCGCGCTGGCCCTGTACCGGGAGATCGACGCCCGGCCGGAGATCGCCCGCTGCCTGGCCGGGATCGGCTGGGTGGCGCTGGCCCAGGGCGACCTGGAACTGGCCGCCGCCAGCCTGACCGAGAGCCTGCAGCTCAGCCTGGCCACCGGGCAGCGGCTGGCGATCGCCCGCGGCATCGAGGCGTTCGCCATGCTCGCGGTGGCCGGCGGCGACCCGGCCCGGGCCGCCAAGCTGGAAGGGGCCGCGCTGGCGCTGCGCGAGGCCATCGGCCATGTGCCGTCCGCGCTGGCCCGCTCCCGGCTCGATGACCTGCTCGAGGCGGCGCGCCGCCAGCTGGGCCCGGCGCGCTGGCCGAGGCGCTGCTCGCCGAAGGCGCGGCGATGACCGCGCCACGAAGCGGTCAGGTTCGCGACCGGCTCCGGACGCGCCGGCGAGCCTGGGCGGGCGCGGCGCCGGCCCGCCAGGCCCGCAGCCGGGCCTGTCCGCGACGCTCACGCTCGGGCGCGGCGCTCCACGCTGACCGCGCGGGAACGTGAGATCGCGGCCCTGATCGCCCGCGGCCTGTCCAACCGCGGCATCGCCGACGAGCTCGTGATCAGCCCGGCCACCGCCGCCCGGCATGTGGCGAACATCTTCGCCAAGCTCGGGTTCAGCTCCCGCGCCCAGGTCGCGGCCTGGGCGGCGCAGCGAGAGTCTGGCTCCCCTGGCCGTCAGGACTGACCGGCCAGCCGCTCGCCCCCCGGGGCCGGTGGCGCGAGTGGGCCGCCCTGCGCATCTGCACGTGCACTACATATACCGCGGTCGCCATACACACCAGAGCGGCCGCGATATGCACATCGCGATGGTTCATTCGGCGCATGTGCCAGGACCGCGGCCTGCGCTAGGTTCGTGATAGGCGCGGGACGGATTCGTTCAGGTGCTCCGGCCATCAGGAGGGGGGTGGCCGGCCGCCGACGGCCTCCCACATGCGGGCCCGGGTGTTGTGCCCGGGCCCGCCCGCTCGGTTTTGCCCGGGGGGACAACCCCCGGACCCCCCGCGTGCCCGCCGCGCTGGCACGGGACTGCCCCATGGCGCGCCTTCGCCGGCGGGCCACCCCGCGGGTGGGCGCTCCTCCGCTGCGCGGGGCGCCCCGCACGCGGGAAACCCTCCCCGCGTGGCCCGCGGGGCGGCTACATATCCGACTACATAGTCCTGACGATGCGCGCGGGGCCGCTGGCTCCCTAGCGTCAGGCATCGAGATGCCCAGTTCTGGCCGGACAGGAGGTGACCCAGCCCGATGGTGAGCCCCGAGATCACCGGCAGGCGAGCTCACCGTCACCCAGCGACTGCTCGGCGATCGCACCGGCCCGGGGCGAGCACCGGGCTCTGGTCGGCGGCCCCGCGGAGCCCGCGCTGTAGCTACGCCGACTCTCGCCGTCACCGTGCAGGCCGCCGCGGCTGGGCTGGCCTGGCGCGGGCTGCAGCCCCGGGACGTCGGTGGGCGTCTACGTGCCCGACGCGGCGTGCTACATGCTGGCCGCGCACGCGATACGCGCCGCGGGCGGTGTGCCCGTCCCCGGTGGCGGCCGGCCTGACCGTGCCCGAGATCGCCGGCCAGCTCGCCGACTGCGGCGCCCGGATGCTGCTGACCGCGCCGCCGCTGGCGGCGGCCGCGCTCGCCGCGGCCGACCGGTCCTGGGTCCGCCAGGTCATCTCCTTTGGCGAGGCGCCGGGCGCGACCCAGTTCAGCGCGCTGCTCGGGATGGGCGCCCGGCCGGCTGGCCCGGCCCGCGGCCGCACGACCTGGCGCTGCTGCCGTACGCGCGCCACGCCCGACGGCGACGCTGGCGCCGGCCCCGGTCAGCCATCACGCACCTGGCTGAGCCAGCTGGGCTGCGCTGGCGGCCGAGGCGGCGATCTGCGACAAGGACGTGGTGCTGGCCGCCCCGCCCGCCGGCGACGGCCGGTCCTACACCGCCCTGCTCGATCACGCGCTGCTGCACGGCGCGACCGTGGTGGCGGCCAGCGCCGGATGAGCTCGCCACCGCGGCCACCGTGCACCACGGCACCGCGGTGATCGTCCTGCAGGCAGCGTCGCGGTCGGTGCGCACGAGCGGCTGCGGGTGTTCGCGGTCGCCTCGTAGCCCGGCCCTGCGTCACACGTCCGGCGGCCGGTTCTCGTACGGCGTGCTCAGCACGATCGTGGTGCGGGTCGACACGCTGGCCGCGGCCCGGATCTCCTGCAGCAGGTGCTCGAGCGCGGCCGGCGACGCGACCCGGACCTTGAGTATGTAGTTCTCGTCTCCCGCCACGCTGTGGCAGGCCTCGATCGCGGCAGGTGGGCGAGCCGCTCCGGCGCGTCGTCCGCGGCGGCCGGGTCGAACGGCTTGATCGACACGAACGCGGTGAGCGGCAGCCCTGCATCGTCAGGATCGATCACGGCCACGTACCCCTTGATCACGCCGCTCCGCTCCAGACGGCGTACCCGCTGCTGCGCGGCCGAGACGGACAGGCCGGTACGCTTCGCGAGCTCGGTGAAGCTCATTCTGCCGTCTCGGGCCAGCAGCGCGAGGATGGTGCGGTTGGTCTCCTCCACCCCGATACGGTAGCCCGCCTGCCCGCTGCGCACGCACCCCAGCGGGCAGCACACCCCGGACGGGGCTCGGCCACAGTTTGATAACAGCCTGGTATCGGCCTTACGCTCCCGTAACGCAAATGCGCCGATCTTAACGAGTACGAAACGAACGGATACGCTCCGGCCAGAGGCGGGCCGCGCCTGCGGCCTGCGGCCGAGCGCCGGAACACGGAACGGAGCAGCCGATGGCGCAGATCGTTCTGGACCAGGTGGACAAGGTCTATCCCGGCGGTGTGAAGGCCGTCGACGGGCTCAGCCTCGACATCACCGACGGCGAGTTCATGGTGCTCGTCGGGCCGTCCGGCTGCGGCAAGTCGACCGCGCTGCGGTCGATCGCCGGGCTGGATGAGATCACCTCCGGCACGATCTCCATCGGCGGCCGGGTGGTGAACGACCTGCCGCCCAAGGACCGCGACATCGCGATGGTCTTCCAGAACTACGCCCTGTACCCGCACATGACCGTGGAGCAGAACCTCGCGTTCGGGCTGCAGCAGCGCAAGACGCCGAAGGACGAGATCAGGACGCGGGTCACCGAGGTGGCCAAGATGCTCGGCCTGGAGGACTACCTCAAGCGCAAGCCGGCCGCGCTGTCCGGCGGCCAGCGGCAGCGGGTGGCGATGGGCCGGGCGATCGTCCGCGAGCCGCAGGCGTTCCTGATGGACGAGCCGCTGTCCAACCTGGACGCCAAGCTCCGGGTGTCGATGCGTGCCTCGCTGTCCCAGCTGCACGAGCGGCTCGGCGTGACCACCGTGTACGTGACCCACGACCAGGTCGAGGCGATGACGCTGGGCCAGCGGGTGTGCGTGCTGCGCGACGGCCAGCTGCAGCAGGCGGACACGCCGCAGGTGCTGTTCAACTCCCCGGTGAACCTGTTCGTGGCCGGCTTCATCGGCTCGCCGGCGATGAACTTCGTGACCGCCAAGCTGGTCCGTGACGACGGGCCGGCGGTGACCTTCGCCGACATGAGGCTGCCGGTGCCCGAGGCCCTGCTCACCGCGCGCCCCGGCCTGGACAGCTACTTCGGCCGTGAGCTGATCCTGGGCGTCAGGCCGTCGGACTTCGAGGACGCCGCGCTGGCCGATGCCGGCTGGGCCGCGGATGGCGGTGACCGCGGGCGTGACCGAGGACCTCGGCAGCGAGATCCACATCCTGTTCAGCATCGACGCCCCGCAGGTCCAGCACCACAGCATCACCCAGGCCGGGGCCGAGGACGGACGACGACGCGGCCATCCCGCTGGCCGGCGGCAAGTCGCTGTGGACCGCCCGGGTCGCCGCGCGCAGCTCGGTCCGGTCGGGTCAGTCCGCCGAGCTCGCCGTGGACACGTCCAGGCTGCAGTTCTTCGACACCGAGAGCGGGCTGTCGATCGGCCGCAGCGCGGGAGTGGTCAGCTAGCCCGGGTCAGGGACCGGCCGATCACCATCCGCTGGACCTGGTTGGTGCCCTCAACGATCTGCAGCGCCTTGGCCTCGCGCATCAGCCGCTCGGCCGGGAAGTCCTCGACGTACCCGTAGCCGCCGAGTACCTGCACCGCGTCGGTGGTGACCCGCATCGCGGTGTCGCTGGCGAACAGCTTCGCCATCGCGGCCTGCGCGCTGAACGGCAGGCCCGCGTCCTTGCGGCGGGCCGCGGACAGGTAGAGCGCGCGCGCGGCTTCCACCGCGGTGGCCATGTCCGCCAGCAGGAACGAGATGCCCTGGAAGTCCGCGATCGGCCGGCCGAACTGGCGCCGTTCCCGCGCCCAGCCGACCGCGGCGTCGAGCGCGGCCTGGGCCACGCCGGTCGCGCACGCGGCGATGCCGAGCCGTCCGGCGTCGAGCGCGGCCAGCGCGATGCTGAACCCCTTGCCTTCCGCACCGACCAGGTGGTCGGCGGGCACCCGGGCTCCATCGAAGATCATCTGCGCGGTGGTGGACGCGCGCATGCCCATCTTGTGCTCGGCCGGAGCGGCCGACACCCCCAGGGTCTGCGCCGGGACGTGCAGGCAGCTGATCCCCCGGGCCCGCTCCGGCCCCTCGTGGCTGCCGGACGTGCGGGCGAACAGCGTGTAGAAGTCGGCGTGGCCCGCGTGGGAGATCCACGCCTTGACGCCGTTGATGACGTAATCGGGCCCGTCGGCCTCGGCCCTGGCCTGCATCGCCGCCGCGTCGGAGCCGCTGGCGGGCTCGGACAGGCAGTAGGCGCCGAGCTGGTCCCCGCCGAGCATGCCGGGCAGCCACCGCTGCTGCTGCTCCGTGGTGCCCGCGGTGGCCAGGGGGAAGCAGGTGAGCGTGTGCACGCTCAGCCCCAGGCCGACCGTGAGCCACGCGCTGGCCAGCTCCTCCACCACCTGAAGGTACGTCTGGTAGGGCTGGCCGCCGCCGCCGAGCTCCTCCGGGTAGGGCAGCGCGAGCAGGCCGGACCGGCCCAGGATCCGGAACGCATGGCGCGGGAACGTGCCGTCACGCTCGGCCGCGTCGGCCTTGGGCCGCAGTTCCTTGTCGGCCAGCTCCCTGGTCAGCTCGAACAGGGCGCGGGTCTCCTCGTCCGGGCACTCCCGTTCGATCACCGGTCGTCCACGCAGACCAGCTCGCGGCTGGCGTTGTTGAGCCGTTCGCACCCCTGCTCGGTGCAGACCACGATGTCCTCGATCCTGGCCCCGTGTGGGCCCGGGTAGATGCCGGGCTCGATGGAGAACGCCATGCCCGGCTGCAGGGGCTCGGTGTTCCCGGACACGATGTACGGATCCTCGTGGCACTCCAGGCCGATCCCGTGGCCGGTCCGGTGCACGAAGTACTCGCCGTAGCCGGCCGCGGTGATCGGCTCACGGGCGGCGGCGTCCACGGCCTCCGCGGTCACGCCGGGCCGGACCGCGGCACACGCCGCGTCCTGCGCGCCCCGCAGCACCTCGTAGTAGGCGGCGAACTCCGGCGGCGGCGTGCCGATCACGTAGGTCCTGGTGCAGTCGGAGCAGTATCCGCTGGGCATGGTCCCGCCGATGTCCACCACGACCGCGTCCCCGCGCAGCAGCACCCGGCCGGAGACATCGTGATGCGGGCTCGCCGCGTTCGGGCCGGAGGCGACGATCGTGAAGTCGACGCGGGCGTGGCCCTCCTCGAGGATCGCGTCGGCTATGTCGGCCGCGACCTGCCGCTCGGTCCGGCCGGCCCGCAGCCAGCCGGGCACCCGGGCGTGCACCCGGTCGATGGCCTCGCCCGCCTCGCGCAGCGCGGCCACCTCGGCCGGGGTCTTGCGCATGCGCAGGCCGCGCAGGGCCGTGCTGGCCAGGACCTGGTCGGCGCCGGGCAGCGCGTCGCGGATCCCGAGCACCATCAGCGCCCACATGCGGTCCGACAGCCCGATCCGGCCGGTGACCGGCCCGAGCCGCTTGGCCACCAGCGCATAGGGGTCATCGGTCTCGTCCCAGGGGATCAGTTCCAGCCGCAGGTCGCCGGCGCCCGACGCCTGGGCGGCAGGCAGCTCGAGCCGTGGCACCACCAGGAACGGCCGCCCGCCGTCTGCTCCGGCCGCCGGGACGGTCAGGCAGGTGAGCCGCTCGAGCTGATGAGCGTCGTAGCCGGTCAGATACCGCAGATCAGGCCCGGGCGAGAGCAGCAGTGCCGCGAGGCCTGCCTCCGCCGCCGCTGCCGCCGCCAGCTCAAGCCGGTCCGCGGGGTACAGGCCCGAATCAGGCCGGTCGGATACCATCGTCTCTCCCGTGCTCATACTGCCCGCCCGTGCGCACTGTCCCTGGCATCATCTCACTCGTGAGACTTGCGCCCTTATCTAGACAGGGCGGGTCAGCATGCCTCACGCTAGGTGCACGAAATCTAACTAGATCCGGTCCGTGATGACTTCTGAGGCTATCGGGGTTCCGCACGGCCGCCCGAATAAGGGGGCGGTTTCGTCGCGCCCGGGTACAGGCCCCGGGCGTGCCGGCGAGGCCAGGCTCGCAGCCGAGGCCAGGCTGGCGGCCGAGCTCGCGGAGGAGCGCGGGGTCGCGCTGGAACTGCAGCGTGCCATCCTGCCCCTGCACGACGAGGCGTTCGACCTGCCGGGGCTGCGCACGATGGTGCGGTACCTCCCGGCGTCGCGGGCGGGCCGGGTCGGCGGCGACTGGTACATCACCGCGGATATGCCGGGCGGTCATGTCCTGATCGCGCTCGGGGATGTGGCCGGGCACGGCCTGGCCGCCGCCGCGGGCATGGCCAGGCTCCGCGGGGCGCTCGCGGGCCTCGCGATCACCGGCTCACCGCCGGAGCGGCTGGTCGGCTGGCTCAACGACCTGGTGCACCACGTCGCGCCCGAGCACACCGCGTCGGTCGTCGCCGGCTACTTCGATCCGCCCAGCCGCACTCTGACCTGGGCGCAGGCCGGCCACCCGCCGCCGGTCCTGGTCCGCGGCTCCTGGGCCCGGCCGCTTGACCCGCCCGCCGGCGTGCTGCTGGGCGCAGGGAACGACGAGTACGCGGCGGCGATCCTGGCGCTGGCCCCCGGTGACCTGCTGCTGCTCTACACCGACGGGCTGATCGAGCGCCGTAACCGGTCCATGGACGAAGGCCTGGCCACGCTGTCGGCCGCCGTCCGCGGCATCAACGACCCGGAACGCGCCATCGACGCCGCGGTCAGTGCCCTCGGGTCCGCGGACCCCGAGGACGACACCTGCCTGGTCGCCCTACGGGTGTCTGTAGGAGGGCGGCGGACATCCGGCCCAGGGATGAGCCGAGGTCCCAGCGCTCGTCGAGCTCGGCCAGCCGCCGGGCGTCGGCCGGGCCGGTCGGCAGCGCCCCGCCGACCGCGGGCACCGGCGCGTCGGTGGCCACGCGCACCACAGGCAGGGCCGCCTCCAGGTAGCCGCGGGCCGGAGTGAGCTTGGCGCGGGTGCCCATCGGGAACCCGCCGTGGCCCTTGTCCAGCGCGTCCAGCATCGCCTCGACGCTGCCGAACACCCGCACCAGCGCTGCGGCGGTCTTCTCCCCCACCCCCGGCACGCCGGGCAGGCCGTCGCTCGGGTCGCCCCGCAGGGTCGCGAAGGCCGCGTAGGCCCGGCCGGGAATCTGGTACCGCTTGGTCACGGCCGCCTCGTCCACGATCTCGAGCCTGGACATCCCCCGGGCGGTGTAGACCACCAGGACCGGGCGGGCGTCATCGACCAGCTGGAACAGGTCTCGGTCCCCGGTCACCACGTCCACCGGGCCGTCCTCGCGGGCTGCGAGGGTGCCGATCACGTCGTCCGCCTCGTAACCGCGGGCGCCGGCCATGGCCACGCCCGCGGCATCGAGCACCTGTTCGATGAGCGGAATCTGGGCGGTGAGCGCGTCCGGGACCTGTTCGCTGCCGTCCGGGTTGGCCCGGTGCGCCTTGTAGGACGGGATCGCGGCCACCCGGAACGCCGGCCGCCAGTCGGCGTCCATGCAGGCGATCAGCCGGGTCGGCTTCCGCAGCCGGACGAGCCGGGCGATCATGTCCAGCAGCCCGCGAACCGCGTTGACCGGCGAGCCGTCCGGCGCGGTCATGCTGTCGGCGGGAATGCCGTGGAAGGCGCGGAAGTACAGCGAGGCAGAATCAAGCAGCATCAGCGAGCCCACCCGGGCCATCCTGCCAGGCCCCGCCGACACCCGCTGTCCCATCCCGGCTCTGCCCGCGGATCATGTCTGACCCGTGCTGGTCAGGGCATATTCATACTGTTCCTCTATGGGTTCGTGACAGCTTTGGCATTGGATCACGGCGCTGGGTGATCCCTAGGCTGGGTGCATCCGGTCCGCCGTCCGGAGGGAGGCACAAATGACGCAAGCGAGCGCTGTCCATACCCGATGTCCGGCCGACCTCGTGGCTGCGATACGGGCGGCCACGGCCCGGCACGCCGACTGGCAGCAGACGGCGGAGCTGGTGGCCGATGCGCTGCGGCGCCACCTTCCCGGCCCGGGGATCCTGACCGCCGAGGAGGCTGCGGGCAGCCAGGACGGCTACGTCAGCCACACCCTGCACACCGAGCCGGACGGGTCGTTCTCGGTCTGCGCGCTGGTCTGGCGGCCCCGGGCAGCAGACGCCGATCCATGACCATGTGACCTGGTGCGTCGTGGGCGTGCTCCAGGGGGCCGAGTACGAGGAGCTGTTCTCGCTGCGGGACGGCGATACGGCGCTCGGGGAGGTCGGGCGCAGCATGAACGAGACCGGCGCGGTGGGCGGCTTCGCCCCGCCCGGGGACATTCACCGGGTCAGGAACCACGGCACGGACGTCGCGATCTCGCTGCACGTCTACGGTGCCGACATCGCCCGACTGGGCAGCAGCGTGCGCCGCACCTATGACCTCCCCGTGGTCACGCTGGTGGGCTGATTCCAGAGGGGCGTCAGCCCACCGAGGAGTAGGCGACCACGCCTCGGCGCAGGGCGCCGATCGCGTCCCGCGCCACCGCGGCCACCCGCGCCGCCCCGGCCGCGCCCGCGATCTGGTCCAGGAGATCGATAAGCTGCTTCGCCGCCCGAACGAAGTCGCCGGGTGTCAGGTCGGCGGACAGCACCTCCTCCAGCGGCCGGCCCTGAGCCCATGTGTGCGCGGCCCAGGCGAAGCCCGTGTCGGGATCGCGCAGGAACGACAGCCGGTGCTCGTGCTCGATCTCGTCGAGGTCCGCGGCGATGCGGCCCATGGCCGTGAGCACCTCACGGACCCTCCCGCGGGGCAGCCGGGGCGGGCTCGCATCGTCCGGACGGCGTGACTCGAACGTCAGCGCGGAGACGCACGCGGCCAGCTCGGCCGGGTTCAGCTCGTCCCAGAGCCCGCGGCGCAGGCACTCCGCGACCAGCAGGTCGAGCTCGGTGTAGAGGCCAGCCAGCCGCCTGCCCTCCGCGGTCAGCGTGTCACCGTCGAGGTAGGAGAGCTGATCGAGCACCGCGCAGACCCGGTCGAACGTCCGCGCGATGACGTGCGTCCGGCCTGCCACCCGGCGTTCCAGGGCCTCGGCCTCCCGCTCCAGCCGGACGTAGCGCTCCGCGTTCCTGGCGTGCTCCTCGCGGTCCGCACAGCCGTGGCAGGGATGCTGGCGCAGCCGCCGCCGCAGCCGCTCGATCTCCGCGTCCTCGCCGCGCGGGGAGGCCTTGTCGGCCCGGTGCTGGGTCAGATCGTGGCCAGCGAGCTTGTTGCGCACGGTCGAGGCGAGATCGCGGCGGTGATTCGCGGACCTGGCGCTGAACCAGGCCGGGATCCGTACCCGGTCGATGGCCGTGACCGGGACCGGGAAATCGGCCAGTGACAGCCTCTTGACCTGCCGGTTCACGGTAAGCACGAGCGGCACAGGCGGGTCTCCCCCGCCGGGCCCGGCTCGAGGACCAGCGCGATCCCGGCCCTCCGGCCGCCGGGCACCAAGATGATGTCACCGCGGCGCAGCTGCCGCAGCGAGGCAGCCGCCTCGGCCTGCCGGGCCAGGGAGCGCTGCCGGGACTGGTCGCCCTCGCGCTGCGAGAGCTCCCGCCGGATGGACTGGTACTCGGCGAAGTCGCCGTGGTCGCAGCTGACCTCGAGCTCCTCCATGGACTGCCTGATCCGGCGGGCCTGCCGGGCCAGGCCGACCACCGCGCGGTCGGCCTGGAACTGGGCGAACGACGACTCAAGCAGGGCCGCGGCCCGCTCCCGGCCCACCTGGCCGACCAGGTTGACCGCCATGTTGTAGGACGGCCGGAAGCTTGAGTTCAGCGGGTAGGTCCTGGTGCCGGCCAGGCCCGCGACAGCGGCCGGGTCCATCCCGGGCTGCCAGAGCACGACCGCGTGCCCTTCGACGTCGATGCCGCGCCGCCGGCCCGCCCGGTCAGCTGCGTGTACTCGCCCGGGGTCAGGTCCGCGTGGGTCTCGCCGTTCCACTTGTCCAGCCGCTCGATGACCACGGTCCTGGCCGGCATGTTGATGCCGAGCGCGAGGGTCTCGGTGGCGAACACGGCCCGGATCAGCCCGGCCGCGAACAGCTGCTCCACCACCTCCTTGAACGTCGGCAGCATCCCCGCGTGATGGGCGGCGATGCCGCGCTGGAGGCCAGCCAGCCAGTCGTCGTAGCCGAGGACCGGCAGGTCCTCCTCGGGGATGTCCGCGGTCCGCTGCTGCACCAGCTCGGTGATCTCGGCCGCCTCCTGCGGAGTGGTCAGCCGCAGGCCCGCGTCCAGGCACTGCCGCACGGCGGCGTCGCACCCGGCCCGGCTGAAGATGAACGTGATCGCCGGGAGCAGGCCCGCGGAGTCGAGCCGCTCGATCACATCGGGGCGGCGGGCGGCGCGGAACCTGGGCGGCCGCCGCCCGGCCGGGTGAGCCCGCCCGCGGGCGGGCCGGGCTGGCGCCCTCCGGTCGGTGAAGTCCTCCCGCCGCGCGACCCGCAGCAGCTGCGGGTTGACCAGGGCCTGCCCGGCGTCACGGGCCCGGGGCCTGCTCCCACCCCGGTGGGCAGCGCCGTGGGCCCCGGCTTTCCCGGCGCCTCCGCCCCGGGTCCCGTCCTGGCCGGGCCGGTCGGGTTCGCTGCTGGCCTCGGTGAACAGGTCGTAGAGCCGGGTCCCGACCATCATGTGCTGCCACAGCGGCACCGGGCGGACCTCGTCGACGATGACCGTGGTGCCGCCGCGGACCTGGGACAGCCAGTCACCGAACTCCTCCGCGTTGCTGACGGTCGCCGACAGGGCGACCAGGCGCACCGCCTCGGGCAGGTGGATGATCACCTCTTCCCAGACCGCGCCGCGGAACGCGTCGGCCAGGTAGTGCACCTCGTCGAGGACCACGTAGCCGAGCCCGGCCAGCGTCGGCGAGCCCGCGTACAGCATGTTCCGCAGCACCTCGGTGGTCATCACGACCACGGGAGCCTCGCCGTTGATGCTGTTGTCCCCGGTCAGCAGCCGACCTTGGCCGCCGAGTAGCGGCGGACCAGGTCGGCGTACTTCTGGTTGGACAGCGCCTTGATCGGGGTGGTGTAGAAGCACTTCCGGCCCTCGGCCAGCGCCAGGTGCACGGCGAACTCGCCGACCACCGTCTTGCCAGATCCGGTGGGCGCGGCGAGCAGCACCCCGTGGCCTGCGCCCAGGGCCCGGCAGGCATCCAGCTGGAAGTCGTCGAAGCTGAAGTCATAAAGGGCCTGGAACGCCATGAGTTCCGGCCCGTCTTCCGCCATGCGCCGTCGCGCCGCCGCGTAACGGTCGGCAGGGCTCGTCTGGGTGGCCACCTGATCCAGGGTAGGGGGCGCGGTCTCCCGGCCGAGCAGGCCACCGGCCGGCCGGACCTGCCTGCGCCCGGCCCGGCCGGGGCTAGGCGTCCGGCCCGGCCGAGCGGCCGATGTCCACGCCGTCGCGGGACGCCTCGTCGTAGTCGTCGAGCGGTGCCGGCTCATCGTCGCTCAGCCCGCCGTACATCGACGGCCTGGCGGCCCGGCGCCGGTCGTTGGCCCAGATGAGCAGCTCGGCCACCTCGATCAGCACCACGCAAGGCACGGCCAGCAGGAGCATGGTCACCGGATCCGGGCTCGGCGACGCAATGCCGGCGAACACGAACACGAGGAAGATCATTATCCGGCGCCACTTCCGGATCCGCTCGTGCGTGACGATGCCGACCATGTTGAGCATGACCAGGGCCAGCGGCAGCTCGAACGCCAGCCCGAAGCCGAGGATCATGGCCTCGAAGTAGCTCAGGTAGTTCGAGATGGTCGGCAGCACGTCGACCCCGGTCGGGGCCAGCCCGAGCAGGTACTTCAGGCCCCGGCTCATCGCGAAGTACGCGATCGTGGCGCCGCCCAGGAACAGCGGCGCCGCGGTGAACACGAACACGTATGTCCACCGCTTCTCCCGCCGGTACAGGCCGGGGGCGATGAACGCCCAGACCTGGTAGAGCCAGAACGGGCAGGTGACGATCAGCGCGAAGAAGAACGCGATCTGCACCCGCAGCATGAACGGGTCGAGCACGCCGGTGATGATCAGGCTGGCGTGACCCTTGTGCTCGGCCTCGAGGAACGGGTGCTCCACGAAGTGCCAGATCCGGTTGTAGACCTGCGGGATGAAGCCGATGGCCATGCCGATGGCCAGGATGCCCACGGCCTTGAGCAGCCGGTTCCGCAGCTCCCGGATGTGCTCCATGAGCGGCATCCGGCCGTCGGGGTTCGGAGGCTGGTGCATCTGCATAAAGCGCGTGCCGAGCACGCGCGCGCCCGTGATGGTGTCACCCAGCTTCGCCATGGTCTGCTACGCGAGCGAAGCGGGCTTAACCCGGCTGCTGCGTCCGCTGCGTCTCCGTCAGCGGTGCGCCATTGGCCGCCGTCGCCCCGCCCGCGGTCGGCTGCTGCTGCAGGTCGCGGATCTGCTGCTGCAACTGCTCGATCTGCTGCTGGTTTTGTGGAGCTGACACGGCCTGCGCCTGCGGGGTCTTGTCGGGCTCATCGTGATGCAGATCCTGCACCTCTGTCTTCAGGATGCGCATCGACTTGCCGAGCGACCGGGCTGCATCGGGCAGCTTCTTCGACCCGAACAGCACGATCAATACCACCGCGACGATGAGTATCTTCCACGGGCTGTCGAACAGGTCACCAATCATGTCTGTCCCCATTCAGCGGGAAGCGCGTTCCCGCGCCTAGGGTCGCTTGCACCCGAAAGTCTACACGCGACGCCCAGGAAACCGGGCCTCCGTGCCAAGCGGACGGCGCCCGCCTGACCTCTAGGCTAACCAGACATAGGCGCTCATGTCTCGGCTCCGCCCCAGCCGTTATATAGCCGCTACAGGGCCGCTACCTGGCCGTCAAGTCGCCCGGGACGGCCTGCTGGGGGCCTGGGACGTTAGGGGAAGGCTCAGGTGTACTGGGCCAGGGCGGCGGAGGCGTCCTCGCGGACCTGGGCGGCCAGCTCCGGCGGGGAGATCACCAGGCCATCGTCGCCGAGCCGCAGGGCAAGCCGCCGGACCCACCGGGTGTCCGGGGTGCGCAGCCCGACCCTGAGCCTGCCGTCGCCCAGATCCTCCACCCGCTCGCACGGGTAGTACTCGGCCACCCACCGGCCCGCGACCGACAGCTCGAGCTCCACCTCCGCGTCATCGGCCGACGGCCGGAACAGCCCCTGGTCCACGTCCCTGGGCTCCGCCTCGGGCGGGACCGACGCGGCCTGGTCCAGGACGGTCAGGGCCAGCACCCGGTCCAGCCGGAACAGCCGTACCGCCTCGGCGCTCAGGCACCAGCCCTCCAGGTAGGTCCGGCCCTCCACGACCAGCAGCCGCATCGGGTCCACATCCCGCTCGGTGGCCTCGTCGCGCCCGGGCACGTAATAGGACAGGTGCAGCCGCCGGCGCCGGTCCAGCGCATCCCGGATCTGGGCCAGCACGGTGCTGGCCCCGCGGTCGTCGACCTGCACCGCGACCTGGGCGCTCACCGCGCCGGCCTCCCCGGCGGCCGCCTCGAGCTTGGCGATCGTCCGGTTCAGCGCCGAGCGGTCCTCCAGGTTCGGCACCTCGGCCAGCATCCGCAGCGCGACCAGCAGCGCGCTGGCCTCGTCCACGCCGAGGCGCAGCGGCCGGTCGATCGATTCCGCCTCGCTGACCACGATCTCGCCGCCCTCATACGACAGGTCGATCGGGCAGTACGGGTCGGGCGAGCGGAGTTCCACGCACCACAGCATGTTGAGGTCGTCGACCAGCTCGCGCTCGGTGATGCCGAACGCGGCCGCGGTCTCGGCCAGCCCGACCACGTTCCGGCTGACCACGTAGGGCACCAGCGCCAGCAGCCGCTGCAGCCGGTCCGATGCGGGGGTCACCCGCGGCGGCGCCGGCTTCGCCGCTGATCCTGGTGCGGCGGCGGTGGTCATGCCAGTGCTCCCTTCAGACGGGCGATGACAGCCTCTCGGAGGTCGGTGGGCTGGAGAGCGACTACGTCGGCGCCGAACGAGGCGAGATGCTCGCCATACCAGCCCACATCCGAGAATGGCACCTCGACCAGATCCCATCCGGGGCGCTGCGGGTCGGGCCTGACGTCGCTGGCGCCGCGCCGGAGCCCGTAGCCCGCCTCGTGCCTGACCTGCAGCACGGCCGTGCGCAGGGTCTGCGGCGTGGTGTCCCACTCGCGCACCAGCTCCCGGACGTCAACCCCGTCCGGCACCGTGACCGAGCCCGCGCGCCCGCGGAAGCTCACCGGGCCGTCGATGCGGCTCAGCCGGAACACGCGGGTCTCCCCCCGGTCGGTGTCCAGCCCGGCCACGTACCAGCGGCCATGCCGGTTGACCACGCCCCACGGCTCCAGGTTGCGCTGCTGGGACGTGCTGCGGCCGGCCCCCCGGTAGCCGAACGACACCGGGCGCCGGTCGCGCACGGCCTCCCACAGCGGCCCGAACGCGGCCTCACCCGTCTGCAGCCGCGGCTCGATGCCGGGCTGGGTGGTGTCCTCCGCGTCGATCCCGGCGGCCCGCAGCTTGAGCAGCGCGCCCGCGGCGGCGCCCGCCAGCTCGGCCCGCCGCCAGACCCGGGCGGCCAGGCCGAGCACGGCCGCCTCGTCGGGTTCCAGCCTGATCTCGGGCAGCATCGTAGGCCTGGCGGGATATCCGGTAGCCGGGCTCGTCGTCCGCGGCCGCGCTGATCCCGGTCTCCAGCGGGATCCCCAGCTCGCGCAGCTCGTCCTTGTCCCGCTCGAACATGCGCTTGAACGCGTCAAAGGAGTCCGGGTAACCGGGCACCGCCTCACGGATCTGCGCCGCGGTGAGATACCGGTTCGATGACAGCAGGCAGACGACCAGACTGAGCAGCCGCTCCGTCTTCCGCCGTGACATTCCTACTGCTCCTCCCCTCCCGCCCCCGTCCTCGGCACTGACGCTACCTTGCCTGACGCTACGCTGCCTGAGTGATCAGGTGGCGCAGTGGCGTGGTTGCCGGAATGCGGAGGGAATGGACCGGCGCGGTCGAGATCGAGGTGACCGTGGACGGCGCGCAGGTGCGCGCGCTCGCCTACCCGCAGCTGACCGGGCGGCCGCAGCCGGGCGACCGGGTGCTGCTCAACACCAACGCGCTGGACCTCGGCCTGGGCACCGGTGGCTACGCGCTCGTGGTCGCGCTGCCCGACCGGCTGCCGCCCGACCCGGGCGGCCCCGGGCACCTGATCAAGGCGCGGTACACGCCGCTGCAGGCCTGCGTGCTCGGCGCGGACGAGCAGGGCTCGCCGCACCACGAGATCCTGCGCGAGGCCGACGACCTGAACGGCCTGCCGGTCGTGGTGGCCGACCTGCACTCGGCCCTGCCCGCCGTGCTGGCCGCGTTCTACGCCGAACGCAGGGCGCTGGGTGCTTCCGCCGGACGGCCGGGCGTCCGGGACCGGGCGGTGTACGTGATGCCCGACGGCGGTGCCCTGCCCGCCTGGTTCTCCCGCACGATCGCCGCGCTGCGCGACGCGGGCTGGCTGGCCGGGACGGTGACCGTGGGCCAGGCGTTCGGGGGCGACCTGGAGGCGGTCACGCTGCACAGCGGGCTGCTGGCCGCGCGGCACGTGCTCGGCGCGGACCTCGTGGTGGTGTCCCAGGGACCAGGCAACCTGGGCACCGGCACCCGGTGGGGTTTCTCCGGGGTGGCCTCGGGTGAGGCGGTGAACGCGGTGGCGGTGCTGGGCGGCAGGCCGGTGGCGTCGCTGCGGATCAGCGAGGCCGACCCGCGCGAGCGGCATCGCGGCATCTCGCACCACAGCCTGACCTCCTACGGCCGGGTGGCCCTGGCCCGCGCCGACGTCGTGCTGCCCGACCTGCCCGGCGACTTCGGCGCCCAGGTGACGGCCGCGGCCGCGCCGCTGGCCACCCGGCACAACCTGGTCCGGGTCAGCGTGGCCGGGCTGCAGGATGTGCTCCGGGCCTGCCCGGTCACGCTGTCCACGATGGGCCGCGGGCTGGACGAGGATCTGGCCTACTTCCTCGCGGCCGCGGCAGCCGGGCGGCACGCGGCTACCCTGGCCCGCCAGCCCGGAGGAGGCGCGCGTGCCCGAGCTGCACTTTGATCTGGAACGGAACGCGGTACGCGTGGTCCTGACCGACGGCGGCGGCCGGATCCTGCTGTTTCACGCCCTGACCCCGGACCAGACCCCGGACGGATGGTGGGAGCTGCCCGGCGGCGGGATCGACCCGGGCGAGTCGTACCTGGACGCCGCCGTGCGCGAGATCCGCGAGGAAACCGGGCTGATCCTCGACCCCGGCGCAGTGGGGCAGCCCGCGTGGCGGCGGGACACCACCTGGAAGTCGCGCGGCGTCCGGCGGCTGCAGCACGAGGTGGTCGTTCGGGCCCGGGTGGCCGGCAACCGGCCGGAGATCACCGACGGCGGGCAGACCCCGGAAGAGCTCGAGGACTACGTGGACGTGCGGTGGTGGGAACAGGACGAGATCATCCGGAGCGAGCAGCGGTTCTACCCGGGCCGGCTGCCGGAACTGCTTCCGGCGTTCCTGGCCGGCGAGCGGATCGACGAGCCGTTCGAGCGGTGGAACTAGCCCCGATCCGGGCGACCGCCGCCGTACTGCGCGCCGCGGCCGCGCAAGAATGGGATATACCGTAGCAAAGCCGCGAACGGGGGCGAGGTCACGAGACGAGAGCTACGGGTCAGAGAGGGAAGGCAGGTTGATGGGTATCTCGGCTAAGGCCAGGCGGCTACCAGGACGGCTCGCGGCAGGAGCATTCATTCTCAACGCCGGCCTGGGAAAATGGTCCGCCGATGAAGAAACGGCCGCCCGGCTGCACGGCGTGGCGGCTGGGACGTATCCGTTCCTGAACGCAGTCAAGCCAAAGGATTTCGCGCGGCTGCTCTCCATCGGCGAGATCGCGCTGGGCTCCGCGCTGCTGCTCCCGGTCGTGCCGGCGGCCGCGGCCGGGGTGGGCCTGACCGCGTTCTCGGCCGGCCTGCTCGGCTTGTACGCGCGCACCCCCGGCATGACCAAGGAGGACGGCATCCGGCCCAGCCAGCAGGGCACCGCGCTGGCCAAGGACGTCTGGATGCTCGGCATCGGCCTCGGGCTCACGCTGGACGCTCTCACCGACCGTTCCTGAGGCCAGGGACGCCGGCGTAGCAGGACAGGCCCGGCTGGCGGGGACGTCTCTCAGCGAGTGCGGCTGCGAGGCGTCCCGCGTCAGCGCGGGCCGGCATCACGGCGGCCGGTCAGGCCGACTTGTTGACCGCGTCCAGGACGTCGACCACGAACACGAGCGTGTCGGTGCCCTTGATGCCGGCCGACGACTGGCCGGCCGACCCGTAGCCGTCCTTGGGCGGGATCACCAGCATGACCCGGCTGCCGACCGGCACGCCGACCAGCCCGGTGTCCCAGCCGGGAATGATCTGAGCCGGCGTGGCACCGATCTCGAAGCCGAACGGAGCGCCGCGGGACCAGGACGAGTCAAAGACCGTGCGCGTGCGCCAGTTGAGACCCACGTACTGCGTGACGACTTCCTGGCCCTTGGCGACCGGCGGCCCCGATCCCTTGATCAGCGTCTTGACCACGAGCTTGCCCGGCGGCGCCGTGGTGGGGACCTTGACGCTCGGCGCGGTGCCCGTCTTGGCGGAGACCGTGGGCAGGGTGCCGCCGCCGTTGGATACCTGCGCGCCGGAGGCTGACGCGGTTCCGGTGTATTCCTTGAGCATGTCCACCACGAACACGAGCGTGTCGGAGCCGGTGATGCCAACTTGCGAGTTGCCGCTCGCGCCGTAGCCGTACTTGGGCGGCAGCACGGCCAGCACCCGGCTGCCCATCTTCTTGCCGTCGAGGGCTGTCGTCAGGCCGGGCAGCAGCTTCCCGGACAGGACCTGAGGCGTGGCGGTGTAGGTGCTGAGCGCCAGTTTGTGGGTCTTGCCGCTCCAGATGTAGACCACGTAGTTGCCGAGGAAGGCATCCTTGCCGCTGAGGGCCGGGCCGCTGCCCTTGACTTCGGTCTTGACGTAGAGGTTGCCGCCCGCCTTCGTGGCCGGGATCTTGACGGTGGGCACCTTGTCGAAGGTGCCGGTGGCCGAGACAGACTCATTGGGGCTGGTGGGAGGCGAGGACGAGGAGCCGCAGCCGGCCAGGGCCGCGGCGGTGGCGATAAGGGGGATGAAGAGCGCAGCGGCAATGCGTCGCATGGGAATCCTCATTGTCGGGATCATGAGCGCAGCCAGCCTACCCGTCGTGGCTTAGCGGAAGCCGAATGCGGCGGGAACGTCGCCGCCATCTGGCCGCCTGCGGGAGGCGGTCACGGGACGGATCGGGAGAGCTCGGTGAGCAGGTTGTCGTTCCAGACCATTACCGTATATCCGTAGACATAATAGATTCTGGCCGGCTGGCCAAATGCCGCGCGGACATCGGTAATCCACGGATAGGGGTCCGCCCCTGGCCGTGACGGGTACAGCGCGATGAAGTTCGCGTCGCGCCGCCGCGACCCGCGGCTCCGGGCGCGCCGACGTCGTCGCGCCGGCAGGCGGCCCCGAACTCGGCTCGCCCGGCCGAGGCCGCGGGATCCGCGGCCAGGAACTACGTAGCCGGGCTACATGCCCGCGATGAGCTTCTCCACGCGCTCGTCGACCGAGCGGAACGGGTCCTTGCACAGCACGGTCCGCTGGGCCTGGTCGTTCAGCTTCAGGTGGACCCAGTCCACGGTGAAGTCCCGGCGCCGCTCCTGAGCCCGCCGGATGAACTCGCCACGCAGCCGGGCCCGCGTCGTCTGCGGCGGCACCGACTTGGCCTGGAAGATGTCGAGGTCACGGCAGGCGCGCTCCACCGCGCCGCGGCGCTGCAGCAGGTAGTACAGGCCGCGGCCGCGGTGCACGTCGTGGTAAGCGAGGTCGAGCTGCGCCACCCGCGGCGACGACAGCGGCAGGTCGTACTTGGCCCGGTACCGCTCAATCAGCTGGTACTTGGTCACCCAGTCGATCTCCCGCGCTACCAGGCCGAGATCGCCGCTCTCCACCGCACGCAGGCTCAGCTCCCACAGCGCGAGGACCCGCTCGGTGATCGGGTCCTTGCCCTTGCGGTCGGCGAAGTCCCTGGCCTTGGACAGGTACTCCTGCTGGATGTCCAGGGCGCTCACCTCGCGCCCGTTGGCCAGCCGGACCTTGCGCCGGCCGGTCATGTCGTGGCTGACGTCCCTGATCGCCCGGATCGGGTTCTCCAGCGTGAGGTCACGCATCACGGTGCCGGCCTCGACCATGCGCAGCACCAGGTCGGTCGCGCCGACCTTGAGCAGCATGGTGGTCTCGCTCATGTTCGAGTCGCCCACGATCACGTGCAGCCGCCGGAACCGCTCCGCGTCGGCGTGCGGCTCATCCCGGGTGTTGATGATCGGCCGGGACCGGGTGGTGGCCGACGAGACGCCCTCCCAGATGTGCTCGGCGCGCTGGCTGACGCAGTACACCGCCCCGCGCGGGGTCTGCAGCACCTTCCCCGCCCCGCAGATGATCTGCCGGGTGACCAGGAACGGGATCAGGATGTCGGCCAGCCTGCCGAACTCGCCGTGCCGGCCGACCAGGTAGTTCTCGTGGCAGCCGTAGGAGTTCCCCGCGGAGTCGGTGTTGTTCTTGAACAGGTAGATGTCCCCGGCGATGCCCTCTTCCCGCAGCCGCCGGTCGGCGTCCACGAGCAGGCCCTCGAGGATCCGCTCCCCCGCCTTGTCGTGCGTCACCAGGTCGATCAGGTTGTCGCACTCCGGGGTCGCGTACTCGGGGTGGCTGCCGACGTCCAGGTAGAGCCGGGCGCCGTTGCGCAGGAAGACGTTGCTGCTGCGCCCCCAGGACACCACCCGCCGGAACAGGTACCTGGCCACCTCGTCCGGAGACAGCCGCCGCTGGCCCCGGAAGGTGCAGGTGACGCCGTACTCGTTCTCGAGCCCGAAGATCCGTCTGTCCATGGTTAGCCTGGGTTACCAGTCCACCGCGATGTACTTGGTTTCGGTGAATTCCAGCAGCCCGTCATGAGCGCCCTCCCGGCCGATGCCCGACTGCTTCACGCCGCCGAACGGCGCGGCCGGGTCGGACACCACCCCCCGGTTGATGCCGACCATGCCCGCCTCCAGGGCCTCGGCCGCTTGCAGCGCGCGGCGCAGGTCGCGAGTATAGAGGTAGGACACCAGGCCGTATTCGGTGCCGTTAGCCAGCGCGATCGCCTCGTCGGCGTCGGTGAACCGCACGATCGGCGCGACCGGCCCGAAGATCTCCTCATCGAGGATGCCCGCGTCCGCGGGGACGTCATCC
Organism: uncultured Actinomycetota bacterium; assembly: GCA_963739645.1. GTDB lineage: Bacteria > Actinomycetota > Actinomycetes > Streptosporangiales > Streptosporangiaceae > JASHPR01. The sequence continues at coordinate 358,912 of CAVUBM010000114.1, read as the reverse complement.
AGGACGGTCGGCTGGTAGAAGTAGCCGCGCCGCTCGGGCACCTGCCCGCCGGTCACCACCCGCCCGCCGGTCTTGGTGGCGTCCTCCACCAGGCTGGCGACCTTGGACCGGGTGTCCTCGTTGACGAGCGGACCGAGGTCGGTCCCGTCGTCCAGGCCCGGGCCGACCTTGAGCCCGGCCAGCCGCTGAGCGAACCGGGTGCTGAACTCATCCGCGACCGCCTCGTGCACGTAGAACCGGTTGGCCGCGGTGCACGCCTCCCCGCCATTACGCATTTTGGCCAGGAAGGCCCCGTCGATCGCGGCGTCCAGGTCCGCGTCTTCGAAGATCAGGAATGGTGCGTTGCCGCCGAGTTCCATCGAGCAGTTGGTGACGGTCTGCGCGGCCGTCTGCAGCAGCGCCCGGCCGACCTCGGTGGACCCGGTGAACGACAGCTTGCGCACCCGCGGATCGGCCAGCATCGCCGACACCAGCGGGCCCGCCTTCTGGGTGGTAACCACGTTCACCACGCCGTCAGGGACACCGGCCTCGCGCAGGATCTCGGCCACGGCGAAGGCCGACAGCGGCGTCTCCTTGGCCGGCTTCAGCACCACCGTGCAGCCCGCTGCGAGTGCTGGGCCGATCTTGCGGGTGGCCATCGCCGCCGGGAAATTCCACGGCGTGACCAGTACGCTGACCCCCACCGGCTGGTGTTGCACCATGATCCGGTTGGCCCCCGACGGCGCCGTGACCAGGTAGCCCTCGTTCCTGACCGCCTCTTCCGCGTACCACCGGAAGAACTCGGCCGCATAGGTGATCTCCGCCTGGGCGTCCCTGAGGGCCTTGCCGTTCTCCAGGACCATCAGCTTCGCGAGCGACTCGGATCGCTGGATCATCAACTCCCAGGCGCGGCGCAGGCACTCGCCCCGCTGCCGCGGCGGGGTCCTGGACCAGGCCGGCAGGGCGTCGGCGGCCGCGGTGACCGCGTCCAGGGCATCCTCGGTGGTCGCGTTCGCCACCTCGGCGATGGCGTCCTCGGTGGCCGGGTCGATCACGGGCAGCACGCCGGCCCGGCCGCCGGTCCACTGCCCGCCGATCAGCAGCGCCGTCGGCACCTCGATGCCGATGATGCCGGCCAGGTCAGCCGTCACGTTTCCTCCCAATCGCAGGCCGCGGGTTCTGGCGGCCCTCGCACGATTCGACACTACATCGGCACCTGTGCCAGCCGCGACGGCCGGCCTGCCGGTCCGACCGGATGGCACGCGGGGGTTCTGGGGGGTCGCCCCGGGGCCAGCACAGCCGCGACCGCCAGGGATCTGGTGAGGCACGCGGGTTCCAGGGAAGTAGTCCCCTGGGTTGACGGGGCTAATCCGTGGCGCCGCCGGAACCCTCCGCCTTGCCGCTGGAGCCGCCCGCGGCCTTGCCGCCCGAGCCCTTCGCGGCCTCCCCGGAGGCTGCACCCGTGCTCTTGCCGGCAGCCTCCGAGCCCTCGCCTGCCGGACTGGAGCCCTCGGCGATTGCCTCGGTCGTCTTGGCGGGTATGGCCTCAGTAAGCAGTGTCTCCAGCCGGGCGCCGGTCAGCCGCCGGAACGTCCGGTGCGGTCGGCTCCGGTCCAGCAGGGCCACCTCGAGCTGGGCGCCGGTGATTTCGCTGTGGTCGCCGTTGCCCTGCCCGGCCAGGGCCTGGATGGCCATGGTGAACGCCTGCGACAGCGTCATGCCGTCGGAGTACTTGTCCTTGAGCACCGACGCGACCTGATCGGCCTGGCCGCCCATCACCACGAAGCCGTGCTCATCGGCCACTGACCCGTCAAACGTGATCCGGTAGATCTCGTCGTCGTCCTCGGTCTTCCCCACCTCGGCGACCACGATCTCAACCTCGTACGGCTTGGGGCTCTCGGTGAAGATGGTGCCGAGCAGCTGGGCGTACCAGTTGGCCAGCCCGCGGGCGGTGACATCCTGGCGGTCGTACTGGAAGCCGGTCATGTCGGCGTACCGCACGCCGGCCTTGCGCAGATTCTCGAACTCGTTGTACCGGCCCACCGCCGCGAACGCGATGCGGTCGTAGATCTCGCTGAACTTCCTCAGCGCGCGGGACGGGTTCGGCGCGACGAACAGGATCCCGGCGTCGCAGGTGATCACGACGCCGCTGCGGATACGCGTGATGGCCTTGCGTGCGTAGTCCGCCTTGTCCTTCATCGCCTGCTCGGGCGAGACGTAGAACGGCATCGTCACCGCTGGGGTTCCCTTACTCTGCTCGTCGGAATGGACTGGTCGGAATGGGGCCGGCCGAGCCGGACGGCGGCCGGCTACCGGGGCAGCGCGCCCGGCGATCCGCTGGGCAGGCTGAGCGGTGCGGGCGGCCCGTCGGGAGCCTGCATCCGGCCGTCGATCACGGCCCGGGCATACTCCCCGGTGGCCTCATCGGACAGCCGCTCGAACCCGTCGGCCGTGACCGTGGCGATCACCGGGTAAATGCGCCTGGTCACGTCGGGGCCGCCGGTGGCGGAGTCGTCGTCCGCGGCGTCGTACAGCGCCTGCATGAGGGCCAGCACGGTCTCCTCGGCCGGCATGTTATCCCGGTAGAGCTTCTTCAGCGCGCCGCGGGCGAACACCGAGCCTGACCCGATCGCATGGAACCTGCGCTCCTCGTACCGGCCGCCGGCCACGTCGTAGCTGAAGATCCGGCCCACGCCGGTGTCCTCGTCGTAGCCGGCGAACAGCGGCACCACCACTAGGCCCTGCATCGCGGCGCTGATATTGCCGCGGACCATGGTGGCGAGCCGGTTGGCCTTGCCGTCCAGAGACAGCGCGTGGCCCTCAAGCTTCTCGTAGTGCTCGAGCTCGACCTGGAACAGCCGGACCAGCTCGAAGCCGACGCCGGCCACTCCGGCGAAGCCGATCGCGGAGAACTCGTCGCTGCGGAACACCTTGTCGATGTCACGCTGCATGATCATGTTTCCGGCCGTGGCGCGGCGGTCGCCGGCCATGACCACGCCGCCGTCGCAGGCCGCGGCGACGATCGTGGTCCCGTGGGGCAGGTCGGCGGCCAGCGAGCCGGAGGCTGCCCCGCCCGATGGCATGACCCCCGTCGCCGCCTGGTGGACCCGCGGCAGCAGCTCGGGGGCTGCCGCGGTCAGGAAGTCGGAGAACGACGACGTCCCCGCGGCCAGGAAGGGCCCGGGAAGCTGCCGTCCGTAGGAATCAGGGCCCACGCGGATCCTTCCGTTAGTACGCGTCTGGTACGTCACTGACCCTACTGCCGCTGGCGAGCCCGCGGGACGGCGGGCGCTACCTCATTCGCCGCCCTTTTGCACGTAGGACCGGACGAACTCCTCGGCGTTCTCCTCGAGCACCTCGTCGATCTCGTCCAGTATCGCGTCGACGTCGTCGGTGAGCTTGTCCTGCCGCTCCTTGACGTCCTCGGTTTCCTGCGGTGCGGTGTCCTGCTCCTCCTCGCTGCGCCGAGGAGCCTGACGCTGGCCGCTGGTGTCCTTTGTCGCCATGCCGAACCTCCGTGATCCGCGGGATTTGCCCCACAGCCTCAACGCTATCCTCGCCAGCGCGGGGCCAGCCCAATCCTGCAAACCGGCATCGGTACCGTTCTGGTACCTTCTGTCCCCCGCGCTGTCTCGCCGCGCCCCTTCCCGCCCGGCCTGTGTAGTCAGCCCTGGCCGGTGAGCGCCGCGACCAGCTCCGCGGCGGTCTCGGAGCGGTCCAGCAGCCCGCCGACGTGGGCCCTGGTGCCCCGTAGCGGCTCCAGGGTCGGCACCCGCTGGAGGGACTCCCGGCCCGGTATGTCGAAGATAACCGAATCCCAGGAGGCGGCGGCCACGGCGTCCGGGTACTGACGCAGGCAGCGGCCGCGGAAGTAGGCCCGGGTGTCCTCCGGCGGGTTGTCGATGGCCCGGACCACGTCCTGCTCATCCACCAGCCGGTGCATCCGTCCGTTGGCGGCGAGCCGGTTGTAGACGCCGCGTTCTGGCCTGATGTCGGAGTACTGCAGGTCGACGAGCTGCAGTCGGGGATGAGTCCAGCTCAGCCCGTCCCGGGTCCGGTAGCCCTCGAGGACCTCAAGCTTGGCGACCCAGTCCAGCTCCCTCGAGGTCAGCATCGGGTCCTCGCCGAGCCTGGTCAGCACCGACTCCCAGCGGTCGAGCACGTCCCTGGTCATGTCGTCGACGTCGGCGCCGAACCGGTCCTCCGTGTACTTCCTGGCCAGGTCCAGGTACTCCAGCTGCAGCTGGACCGCGGTCATCCGCCTGCCGTCGCGCAGGGCGACCAGGTGCCGGCAGCTCGGGTCATGCGAGATGGCGCGCAGCTCGGCCACCGGTGAGTCCACCGCCAGGTCGGAACCGAGGAACCTGTCCTCAATCATCGCCAGCACCAGCGAGGTCGTGCCGAGCTTGAGGTAGCTGGAGATCTCGCTCATGTTCGCGTCGCCGATGATCACGTGCAGGCGCCGGTACTTCTCCGGGTCGGCGTGCGGCTCATCGCGGGTGTTGATGATAGGCCGCTTGAGCGTGGTCTCCAGGCCGACCTCGACCTCGAAGAAGTCGGCCCGCTGGCTGATCTGGAAACCCTCGTCCCTGCCGTCGGCGCCGCGGCCGACCCGGCCGGCGCCGCAGACCACTTGGCGGGACACGAAGAACGGGGTGAGGTGGCGCACGATGTCGGCGAACGGCGTGGCCCGGCTCATCAGGTAGTTCTCGTGGCAGCCGTACGAAGCGCCCTTATTGTCGGTGTTGTTCTTGTACAGCTGGATGGCGGTGCCGCTGGGCATTGACCCGGCGCGAGAGGCCGCCTCCGCCATTACCCGTTCGCCCGCTTTGTCCCAGATCACGGCGTCCAGCGGGTTGGTGCACTCCGGGGCCGAGTACTCCGGGTGGGCGTGGTCCACGTAGAGCCGGGCCCCGTTGGTGAGGATGACGTTGGCCAGCCCCAGGTCCTCGTCGGTGAGCTGGGCCGAGTCGGCCGCGTCGCGGGCCAGGTCGAATCCCCGCGCGTCCCGCAGCGGGTTCTCCTCCTCGAAGTCCCACCGGGCGCGCCGGGCCCGTGCCGACCTCGCGGCCTGGTAGGCGTTGACGACCTGCGAGGAGGTCACCATCGCGTTCGCGCCCGGCTGGCCGGGCACGGCAATGCCGTACTCGGTCTCCGTGCCCATGACCCGACGCACGCTCATGCGTCTGAGCCTAGTGCCGACTGCACAGCACACGGGACGTCGCGCGGTACACGCCGGCGTACGCTTCGCACGCAGCAGCAGGCCGGCCCGGGTCAACCTGGGCCGGCCGCCGCGAGAACTCCGCCTTAAGGCACATACCGCCATAGTGCCCAGGCCGGGGCCTGGCCGCACCTCCCGGCCGCACTCTGGCGCACTTTCCTTGTGCTACAGGTACTGCCCGGTGTTGGCCACCGTGTCGATGGAGCGCCCGGCCTCGGTGCCGTGCTTGCCGGAGACCAGGGTCCTGATGTAGACGATCCGCTCGCCCTTCTTGCCGGAGATCCGGGCCCAGTCGTCGGGGTTGGTGGTGTTGGGCAGGTCCTCGTTCTCGCTGAACTCGTCGACGCACGCGGCCAGCAGATGGGCGATGCGGATGCCCTTCTGTCCGGTCTCCAGGAACTCCTTGATGGCCATCTTCTTCGCGCGGGCCACAATGTTCTCGATCATCGCCCCGGAGTTGAAGTCCTTGAAGTACAGGACCTCCTTGTCCCCGTTCGCGTACGTCACCTCGAGGAACCTGTTCTCCTCCGTCTCGCTGTACATGCGCTCGACCACGCGCTGGATCATCTCGTCCACGGTGGCCTCGGACGAGCCTCCGTGCTCGGTCAGGTCGTCGGGGTGCAGCGGCAGGGCATCCACCACGTACTTGGAGAAGATGTCCTTGGCCGCCTCGGCGTCCGGCCGCTCGATCTTGATCTTGACGTCCAGCCGGCCCGGCCGCAGGATCGCCGGGTCGATCATGTCCTCGCGGTTGGACGCGCCGATCACGATCACGTTCTCGAGACCCTCGACGCCGTCGATCTCGCTCAGCAGCTGCGGCACGATCGTGTTCTCGACGTCGCTGGACACGCCGGACCCGCGGGTGCGGAAGATCGAGTCCATCTCATCGAAGAACACGATGACCGGCATGCCCTCGCTGGCCTTCTCCCTGGCCCGCTGGAATACGAGCCGGATGTGGCGCTCGGTCTCGCCGACGTACTTGTTCAGCAGCTCGGGGCCCTTGATGTTCAGGAAAAAGCTCTTGCCTTCCTTGGCCTGCGCTGCCGTCTCGGCGCCCTGGCTGACGGTCTCGGCCGTGCGCGCGGCCACCTGCTTGGCCAGCGAGTTCGCGACGGCCTTGGCGATGAGGGTCTTGCCGCAGCCAGGCGGGCCGTAGAGCAGCACGCCCTTCGGCGGCTTGAGCTGGTGCTCGCGGAACAGGTCGGCGTGCAGGTACGGCAGCTCGATCGCGTCGCGGATCTGCTCGATCTGCGGTGCTAGGCCACCGATCTCGGAGTAGGTGATGTCCGGCACCTCCTCCAGGATCAGCTCCTCGACCTCCGCCTTGGGGATGCGCTCGTACACGTAGCCGGACCGCGGCTCGAGCAGCAGCGAGTCGCCTCCGCGCAGCGTGGAGTTGCGCAGCGGCTCGGCCAGCCGCGCGATGCGCTCCTCGTCGGCGTGCGAGATCACCAGCGCCCGGTCGCCGCCCTCAAGGATCTCCTTGAGCATGACGACCTCGCCGACGGTCTCGTAGCCCTGGGCGATCACGACGTTGAGCGCCTCGTTGAGGACCACTTCCTGGCCCGGCTTGAGGTCGTCGAGCTCGATCCCCGGGCTGACGCTCACCCGCATCTTCCGGCCGCCGGTGAACACGTCGGCGTTGCCGTCCTCGGCCGCCTCCAGGAAAATCCCGAACCCGGATGGCGGCTGGGCGAGCCGGTCTACCTCTTCCTTGAGCGCCACGATCTGGTCGCGTGCCTCGCGCAGCGTACCGGCGAGCCTTTCGTTCTGACCGGTGATGCTGGCCAGATTCGTCTCGGCCTCGCGAAGCCGCTCCTCGAGCAGCCTGGTCTGCCTAGGCGAGTCCGCTAGCCTGCGGCGCAGAGCGGCGATCTCCTCCTCGAGGAAGGAGATCTGCGTGGTCAGGACCTTGACCTCGTCGTCATATCGCCCGGCGCGCGCGCTGTCGTCGCGAGAGGCCATGCCCCTCACCCCCTCCCGAGAGCCGATTTACCCTTGACCCTACCTATCCGGGAGGCTTCCGTAACCTACGGCCGGCACTGGCAAGGCTTTCTCCCGTTACGATCCGGGAACAGCGAACGGGCGTTACTACTTCCCGAAGCGCTCGCCGGCGTGTCGCCCGGCCCCCCGTCTGGCATGATCAAAGTCGGTCATTCTGCAGGTCATCGGCGTGTGCGCCCTTGGAAGGGCGTCTTCGGCGCGGTGGCGCAGTCACCCCGTCAGCGAGTCGGCGCGCGGTGACCAGGAATCCAGTGTGGCCCACCATTCGATGCTCGGGCCGGACGGCGAGTCCGTCGACATGCCAGCCGCGCAGCAGGGTTTCCCACGCCGCGGGCTCATCGAAGCTGCCCTGCGCCCGCAGCGCCTCCACGGTGCGCGACAGCTGCGTGGTGGTGGCCACGTAGCAGCAGATGAGGCCGCCCGGCCGGAGCGTCGTCGCGGCTGCTTCCGGGTATTCCCACGGGGCCAGCATGTCCAGCACGACCCGGTCGAACGCCTCGCCGTCATCAACGGCATCGTCGTTGCCATCAGCATCGTCAGCATCGGTGCTGCTGTCGCCGCGCAGGATTCCCACGGCACCGTCGGCGGGGAACTCGCCGGTCACCAAGTGCCAGGCCGGATGCGGCCCGCCGAAGTAGCGCTCGACGTTGGCCCGAGCGATCTCGGCGAAATCCGGCCTTCGCTCGTAGGAGACGAGCAGCCCGGCCTCGCCGACCGCCCGGAGCAGCCAGCAGGACAGCGCACCCGAGCCGGCCCCGGCCTCGACGACCCGCGCCCCGGCGAAGATATCGGCCTGAGCCAGGATCTGCCCGGCGTCCTTGGGGTAGACCACCGCGGCACCGCGCGTCATGGACAGGGTGTAGTCGGCCAGCAGCGGCCGCAGGACCACGTACGGTGTGCCGCCGGACGAAACCACCACGCTCCCCTCCGGCCTGCCGATGAGGTCATCGTGCACGAGGGAGCCTCTGTGGGTGTGGAACGACCGCCCGGCCTCAAGGATCACGCGGTGGCGGCGTCCCTTGGGATCGGTCAGCTGCACCTGATCGCCCGGGGCGAGCGGACCGCGAGGCTGCTTGATCACGTCCGCCAGGCTAGATCAAGCGCCGGCGAAGGCATGGTCCAGGTCGCTCGTGGCGAGCACGCCGAAGACCTGGCCGGACGGCTCGACGAGCAGGTACTCGCTGGCCGGGGAGCGCTGCACGGCCTCGATGAGGTCCATGCCCGACAGGTCGGCGGAGAGCACGATCCCCGGCTCCAGGGCCCGCGCCAGCGAGCCAACCTCGATCCAGGGCCGGCGTTGCGGCGGCGTGGCCATCACCGCGCCTTCGTTGACGATCGCGATCGGCGTCGACTCGTGGTCGACGACCACCAGCGCACGGGCCTGCGCCTCGTCGGCGCGCCTGATCGCCTCGGCGAGCGGCACGTTCCCCGGGATCGCGATGGCCCGCCGCGCAAGCATCCTGGCCTGCAGGCTGGGCAGCCGGTCGCGTACCTTCGCGGCCCGGATCGCCTGCCCCGCGCTGATCCACATGAACACCGCGATAACGGCGAACCAGAGACCGTACGAGCTGGTCAGGCTCAGCTTGGTGCCGAGCAGGAACGGCACGATCACCAGCAGCACCGCGAGCGCGCGGCCCGCCCACGCGGCGGCGATCGTCGCCGTGCCCGGCCGCCCGGTGAGCTTCCACACCCCGGCCCGCAGGATACGGCCCCCGTCCAGCGGCAGGCCGGGCAGCAGGTTGAACACGCCCACCAGCAGGTTGGCCAGGATCAGCTGATCGATGAGCACGCGCGGGATGCCGCCCGGATGCAGTACCGCGTCCAGCCCGAACCCGCACGCCGCCAGCGCGAGCGAGGTCAGCGGCCCGACCACCGAGACGGCGAACTCCTTGGACGGCGTAGGTGGCTCCTGCTCGATCTCCGAGAAACCGCCGAGCGGGTACAGCAGGATGCGCCGCACCGTCAGCTTGAAGGCCCGCGCGACCACGCAGTGGCTGAGCTCGTGCACGAGCACCGAGGCGTACAGCAGTATGACGAACGCCGCAGCCACGACGTACCGCAGCGCTTCCGGATGGACCAGCCTCGGCAGGCTGCTGGCGTAGAACACCACGAACAGGCCGGCCACGAGGAACCAGTACGGCGAGATGTACACCGGCACGCCGAACGGCCGCGCGATCACAATGCCGTATCTGGCTTCGCGCTGCGCGCCCTGCGGGGGCGTCTCGTCGGGCCGCTGCGCCTGCTGGCGGTCCTGCTCCGGGGTAATGCCTGCCACGTCCTCGATGCTACGTGCTGCGGGGGGTGAAGAACGGCTGCCAGCACGCGGAATCGGGGCGCGCCGGCGAATGCGCAAAGGCGGCCAATTGTCGGTGCCGTCCCCTAGTCTCCGGAGAGTGGGCAACGAGACCGGCGCGCAACCCCCCGACACCGCGCCCGACGCCGGCGGGCCCGAAGCCAACGGCCCCCAGGCCGAGCCTGCTGCACGGCCTTCGCTGTCGCCGTCACGCGCCGGCGACTTCATGACCTGCCCGCTGCTCTACCGGTACCGCGTGATCGACCGGCTGCCGGAGCCACCGAGCCCTGCGGCCGCCCGGGGGACGCTGGTGCACGCGGTCCTGGAGCGGCTGTTCGACGAGCCCGCCGTGGGCCGGACGCCGCAGACCGCGCGGGACCTGCTCGAGCCGCAGTGGGAGCGGCTGATCATCGACGAGCCGGAGATGGCCGGGCTGTTCAGCACGGACGAGCAGCGCAGCGCCTGGCTCGCGGAGGCCAGCGACATGCTGGACCGCTACTTCACCCTGGAGGACCCGACCCGGCTCGAGCCTAGGCATCGTGAGCTCGCGGTCGAGGCGGTGCTCGAGTCCGGCCTGGTGGTGCGCGGCTATGTCGACCGCCTCGACGTCGCGCCCGACGGCCAGATCCGGATCGTCGACTACAAGACGGGAACCGCGCCCAAGGAGGAGTTCGAGGCCAAGGCGCTGTTCCAGATGAAGTTCTACGCGGTCGTGCTGTGGCTGACCGAGCGGCGCATACCCAAGCTGCTCCAGCTCATGTATCTCGGCAACGGCGAGATCGTGCGGTTCGCGCCGGACGAGTCCGACCTGCGCGCCACGGTGCGGAAGATCGAGGCGTTGTGGCAGGCCATCGAGCGGGCCCGGTCGACTGGCGACTGGCGCCCCCGGCCGAGCAGGCTCTGCGCCTGGTGCGCACACCAGGCGATCTGCCCCGCCTTCGGGGGCACTCCCCCGCCGCTGCCCGAGACCCGGCCTGGCGCCGCGACCGCAGCGCCGTCCCCGGCCGAGATCCCCGCCCAGCGGCCCCAGGCCGAGAGCCCGCCGCAGCTCGAGGAGCTCCCTGAGCCAGGAATTCCGGATCAGGAAGGGCGGCCGGGCCCCGAGATCCCGTCCCAGCCCGCGTCGGCCGGCGAGATCGCCACGCAGACGCCCTCCGGCTGAGCCCGCTGGTAGCGGCCGCGGGCCGGGCGGCCTTAGCTGATGCCGCGGCGGCGCAGAATCTCGGCCACGTCGGCGTCGAGGGCATCGTCGTCGGCCGCGCCCTTACCCCTGGCGACCTTGGCCGGCTTGGGTGCGGCCGCGGTCACCTCGGCACCGCGATTGCCCCGCGGCGCCACCGCCGCGTTGCCCCCGGTCGTAGCGGCGGCCTGGGCAGCCTCGCCGTTGCTGCCCCGCTTCTTCTGCTTCCTGACCTTCGGCATCCCGCCTGAGGTCAGGAACAGCAGCCCGGAAAGGCCGAAGAGAGCCACCCCGACCCAGGTCTTGGGCGAGAACACGAATGACCCGGCGAACTGAACGATCGCCGAGCCGATCCGCCCGATCAGCAGGATCGCGCCGGTGAGGTAGGCGGCCAGCGGCAGCACCGACCACGCGGCGGCCCGGATACCGCGCCTGGCTCCCCGCCGCCGCCAGGCGAACCAGCTGTAGACCAGTCCCGCGGCCGTCAGCCCGACGCAGAGCGGGAACCACGCGATGCTGTTCCAGGTGTTCATCGGCGCCTCCAATCGGGCCGCGTCGCCTGCGATCTCCCCCGCGCGGCGCGGCTGGGCGTTTCTCTTTCATCGTCGCACATGTCCCGACCGCCCAGGACCATGCCAGCCTGCGGCCCAGCCAGCGTGCGGGCCGGGCGAGCTTGCGCAGCCGCTAGCCCGAGGCGACGAGGCTGCGCAGCAGCGCGAGGCTGACCTGGCTGAGCGATCCGGCGATCATCCGGCCGGGCCGGGCCTCGATCGGCACCAGGCTCGGTACGGCCACCGTCCGGCAGCCAGCCGCCTCCGCTGAGGCCACGCCATTGGGCGAGTCCTCCAGCGCCACGCAGCACCGCGGATCGGCCCCGAGCAGCGACGCCGCGCGCAGGTACGGCTCCGGATCGGGCTTGCCGCGGGTCACGTCGTCCGCGCACACAGTTGCGCTGAAGGTGATCTCCAGTTGCCGCAGTACGGCGTCCATGATCGGGCGTTCCGAGGATGTGACCAGCGCGCAATCGATCCCCGCGGCGCGCACCTCGGCCAGCAGTTCCCTGGCTCCCGGCAGGACCCGCAGCTTCCGCGACATCAGCAGCGAGGTCATCCCGTCCACCAGCCAGCGACCGACGTCCTCGGGGCTGGCCGGCCGGCCCGTTCCAGCAGGTAGGAGACGGTGCGTGGCAGCGACCCGCCGATGAGGGCCTGCTGGTCGGCCTCGCTCCACCGGCCGTCAAGCCGGGCCATGACCGAGCATTCCACCTCGAACCAGAGCGGCTCGGAGTCGACCAGCAGCCCGTCCATGTCGAACAGGACGGCCTGCAGCTCCCGGTCGGCTGCGGTCGGCCGGTCCGGCTTCGCGGGCCCCGCTGGCTGGCGCAGCATCAGGTGCTGAAGTAGTTGGCTTCGGGGTGATGCACGATCAGCGCGTCGGTGGACTGCTCCGGCGCCAGCTGGAACTCCTCCGACAGCGTCACCCCGATCCGCTCCGGCTTGAGCAGCCGCACGACCTTGGCCCGGTCCTCCAGGTCCGGGCAGGCGGGGTAGCCGAACGAGTAACGGCAGCCCCGGTATTTCACCCGCAGGATGCCGTCCAGGTCGGCCGGGTCATCGTCACCGATGCGGAGCTCGTCCCGGATCCGGCCGTGCCAGTACTCGGCCAGGGCCTCGGCCAGCTGCACCGACAGGCCATGCAGCTCGAGGTAGTCGCGGTAGGCGTTCTTCGCGAACAGCTCCGCGGTCGCCTCGCTGATCTTCGGCCCGACCGTGGCCAGCTGGAACGCGACCACGTCGGTTTCGCCTGACTCGCGGGAGCGGAAGAAGTCGGCCAGGCACAGGTGCCGGTCGCGCCGCTGCCGCGGGAACCTGATCCGCTCTCGCTCACCCCCGCTGTCGTCCAGGATCACGAGGTCGTCACCTTCGCTGACGGCCGGAAAATAACCGTAGACGACGCCCGCTTCGAGCAGGCCGTCGGTCTGGAGGCGCTCCAGCCACATCCGCAGCCGCGGCCGCCCCTCGGTCTCGACGAGCTCGTCGTAGGAGAGGCCGCCCTCGCCCCGGGACGGCTTGAGACCCCACTGGCCCAGGAAGGTCGCGCGCTCGTCGAGGAACGCGGCGTAGTCGGCCAGCTGGATGCCCCGGACGGCCCGGTCGCCCAGGAACGGCACGGCGGGCACCGGGTTGTCCGTGGCCACGTCGGAGCGGGCCGGCATGGCCTCCGGCTCGGTGACCTGCAGCCGCGGCCCGGACGGCACCCGCCGCTCCCGCAGTGCGGGCAGCTGCGCGCCCGCCTCCCCCCGCTTGACCGCCATGAACGCGTCCATCAGCCGCAGCCCCTCGAACGCGTCGCGAGCGTAGCGCACCTCGCCATCGAACAGGCCCGCCAGGTCCTGCTCCACGTAGGACCGGGTCAGGGCGGCACCGCCGAGCAGGACCGGCCACCGGCCGGCGAGATGCCGCGAGTTCAGCTCGGCCAGGTTGTCCCGCATCACGACGGTGGACTTCACCAGCAGACCGGACATGCCGATGACGTCGGCGGCGCTGGAGTCCGCGGCTTCGAGGATGGCCGATATCGGCTGCTTGATGCCGATGTTGACCACGTCGTAACCGTTGTTCGACAGGATGATGTCGACCAGGTTCTTGCCGATGTCGTGCACGTCGCCCTTGACCGTGGCCAGCACGATCCGGCCCTTGCCCGCCTCGCCTGACCGCTCCATGTGCGGTTCCAGGTAGCCCACCGCCGACTTCATCACCTCGGCCGACTGAAGCACGAACGGCAGCTGCATCTGGCCGGAGCCGAACAGGTCGCCGACGGTCTTCATCCCGTCCAGGAGGACCTCGTTGACGATCTCCAGCGCGGGCCTGCTGGCCAGCCCCTGGTCCAGGTCGGCCTCGAGGCCGACCTTCTCGCCGTCGATGATCCTGCGCTTCAGCCGCTCCCAGAGCGGCAGCCCGGCCAGCTCGGCAGCCCGGCTGGCCTTGACCGCCGCGACGTCGACGCCCTCGAACAGCTCGAGCAGCCGGGTCAGTGGGTCGTACCCCTCCCGCCGCCGGTCGTAGACCAGGTCGAGCGCGGCCTGCAGCTGGTCTCCGGGTATCCGCGAGATCGGCATGATCCGCGATGCGTGCACGATCGCCGAGTCCAGCCCGGCCTGCACGCACTCCGCGAGGAACACCGAGTTGAGCACGGCCCGCGCCGCCGGGTTCAGGCCGAAGGAGACATTGGAGACGCCGAGGGTCGTCTGCACCTCCGGGTAGCGGCGCTTCAGCTCGCGGATCGCCTCGATCGTCTCGATGCCGTCCCGCCTGGTCTCCTCCTGGCCGGTGGCGATCGGGAACGTGAGGCAATCGACGATGATGTCGCCCAGCCGGATGCCCCAGGTCCCGGTCAGGTCCGCGATCAGGCGGTCGGCCACCGCCACCTTCCAGTCGGCGGTGCGGGCCTGGCCCTGCTCGTCAATGGTCAGCGCGATTACCGCGGCGCCGTGCTCGCGGATCAGCGGCATGACCCGGGCGATCCGCGAGGCCGGGCCGTCGCCGTCCTCGTAGTTGACCGAGTTCACCACCGCGCGGCCGCCGAGCAGCTCGAGGCCCGCCTTGATCACATCGGGCTCGGTGGAATCCAGCACAAGCGGCAGGGTCGCGGCCGTGGCCAGCCGCCCGGCCACCTGGCGCATGTCGCTGGCGCCGTCCCGGCCGACGTAATCCACGCAGACGTCGAGCAGGTGCGCGCCATCCCTGGTCTGGGCGCGCGCGATCTCAACGCAGTCGTCGTAACGCTCGGCGATCATCGCCTCGCGGAACGCCTTGGACCCGTTCGCGTTGGTTCGCTCGCCGATGGCCAGGAACGCGGTGTCCTGACGGAACGGCACATGCTGATAGAGCGATGCCACGCCGGGCTCCGGCTGCGGCCGCCTCGCGGCGAGCGGGCGGTCCCGCAGCCGCCGCACCACCTCGGCCATGTGCTCAGGCGTGGTGCCGCAGCAGCCGCCCGCTAGGGCCAGACCGAACTCGGCCGCGAACGCCGCATGGGCCTCGGCCAGCTGATCGGGGGTCACCGGATAATAGGCGCCGTCAGAGGTCAGCTCCGGCAGGCCCGCGTTCGGCATGCAGGACAGCGGCAGCCGTGAGTGCGCGGCGAGGTAGCGCAGGTGCTCGCTCATTTCCCCTGGCCCGGTGGCACAGTTCAGGCCGATCACGTCGATGCCCAGCGGCTCGAGCGCGGTGAGCGCCGCGCCGATCTCCGAGCCGAGCAGCATGGACCCCGTGGTCTCGATCGTCACCTGGGCGATCAGCATGATGTCGGCGCCGGACTCGGCCGTGGCCGCGGCGATGGCCCGCCGGGCCCCGATGATCGCGGCCTTCGCCTGCAGCAGATCCTGGCAGGTCTCCACGATCAGCGCGTCGGCTCCCCCGCTCAGCAGGCCGGCGGCGTTGACCTGGTAGGTGTCGCGAAGCTCGGCAAACGTGACATGGCCGAGCGTGGGCAGCTTGGTGCCCGGGCCCATGGAGCCGAGCACCCACCGGGCCCGCTCACCCGGCCATTCGTCGGCGGCCTCCCTGGCGATGCGCGCGCCGGCCTCCGCCAGCTCGCCGATCCGGTCGGCGATACCGTATTCACCCAGATTGCCGAGGTTGGCGCCGAATGTGTTGGTTGTGAGGCAGTCGACGCCCGCCTCAAGGTACCCATCGTGAATCACCCTGACGATGTCCGGCCGGGTGATGTTCAGTATCTCGTTGCAGCCCTCGTAGCCGACGAAGTCGTCCAGCGTGGTCGGGCTGCCCTGCAGCATCGAGCCCATCGCGCCGTCCGCGACCAGCAACCGATCACCGATGGCCGCCCGCAGAGAGGGCCTGGGGCGGCCTGAAACGGCCTCCTGGGCCCCGGGAGGCTGGTTGTCGAAGGTCATAGTGAGCCCAATTCTAAGTGCCGCCTCCCGTCGGCCAGGGCAGCAGCCGGATACCCGCCCGGCACCACGCACCTGCCGGCCACGCTGCGCGGCGATCATGGTCATGCACGTAACCTGGATCCACGAGGAACGCGAGGAGGTGATCGGAGATCGAGCTCGACGGCGTTGGAAAGCTCAGCTCGCCTGCTGTCATCGCCGCTTTTGAGGGCTGGAACGACGCTGGTGAGGCGGCCAGTGGGGTCATCACCCACCTGGCTGGCGCCTGGGATTCCCGCCCGGTTGGCGCCATAGATCCCGAGGACTTCTACGACTTCCAGGTGACCCGCCCGGTGATGGAGGTCTCCGACGGGCGGACCGACCGGCTGGTCTGGCCGACCACCCGGCTGACCGTGGCCCGGCCGGAAGGCGTGGACCGTGACCTGATCCTCCTGCACGGCATCGAGCCCAACATGCGCTGGCGGGCGTTCACCGATGAGCTTGTGGACGCGTTCACCGAGCTCGGGGCGGAGCTCGTGATCCTGCTCGGCGCCATGCTCGCCGACTCGCCGCACACCCGGCCGGTGCCGGTGAACGCCGCGGTCTCCGACGCCAAGCTGTCTACCCGGCTGCACGTGGATCCGGTCGACTACAAGGGACCCACCGGGATCGTGGGCGTGCTGCAGCATGCGTGCATCGCCGCCAAGGTTCCCTCGGTGTCCCTGTGGGCGGCCGTGCCCCACTATGTGGCCCAGCCACCGAGCCCCAAGGCCACGCTGGCCCTGCTGCGCGGGGTGGAGGATGTCCTAGACGTGACCCTCCCGATGGCCGATCTGCCCGACGACGCCCGGGCCTGGGAACGCGGGGTGGATGAGCTGGCGGATCAGGACACCGAGGTCGCTGAGTACGTGCGAACGCTCGAGGAGGCCAGGGACGCGACGGACCTGCCGGAGGCGAGCGGAGACGCGATCGCCCGCGAGTTCGAGCGCTACCTGCGGCGGCGCGGTGACCGGGGGGAGCACGGCGGCCGCTGACTTTCCCCGGCCGCCAGGGCGGGATTCTTCGGAAAGCCGCGTGCGATCTGCAAAATGCGGCTTCTGCCTGGTACGAGCCTGAAAGCTGGAATATCCCTCTCGCCCGATCGGCGTTTCTGGGACCGTTGTGTCGCGGCTGAGAGGAGATGCGGATGGCGGCGACCGTGATGTTTCTGCACGGCGCCTGGGTCACGAGCTCGTTCTGGGAGAAATTCCGGGAATTCTTCGAGGATCGTGGTGTCGCGACCATAGCGCCCGGCTGGCCGGGGAAGAGCCGGACCGTCGAGGAAATCCGGGCGGACCCTTCGCCGCTCGCTGGCCTCGGCGCCGGGCAGATCATCGAGCATTACGCCTCGGCGATGGCAGGCCTCCCCGAGCCGCCCGCCTTGATCGGCCACTCGTTTGGCGGGTTGTTCGTACAGATCCTGCTGGCCAGGGGGCTGGGGTCGGCCGGGGTGGCCATCGGTTCTGTGCCGCCCAAGGGAATCCTGGCCTGGCCGCCCACCGTGTTCAGATCGCTAGCCGGGGTGCTGGCGAATCCGGCCAACCGCGGGCGTGTGGTGCACTGCAACTATGACCGGTTCAGGTACGCGTTCGCGCACGCGCTGCCCGAAACCGAGGCGAAGGCCGCCTACCAGCGCTTCATCACGCCTGAGACGGGGAGAATCTTCTTTCAGGGCGTTATGTCATCCGTAGACCGCGCTAGTCCGTTTGCCATTGATTTCGACCGGGCTGAGCGGGCGCCACTGCTGCTGATGGCCGGCGGAAAGGACCGTATCGTTCCCGCGTCGGTCAGCCGGGCCAACTATCGCCGGTACGCAATCTCACCCGGTATTACCGATTTCCAGGAATTCCCCGGGCGCACTCACTGGATCATCGCCCGGGATGGCTGGGAAGAGGTCGCGGGTCACGCCTGCAACTGGCTCACCCGGCAGGGAGCGATGTAGCCGAGCTCAGACGGGCGGCCAGGGGACGGCGGGCCAGTCCTCGGGCGGGAACGGGTGCACCTTGTGCTGGAGCAGCAACTCGACCCGCTGCCGGGTGGCCTCTACCTCGTCCCGGGTCAGCCACTTGTCCAGCTCCGCGCGCAGGTCCCCGTCGGCCAGTTGTTGCTGCAACCTGTCCAGCGCTTCGACCGCGGCCGCAGGAAGACGTCGGCCGCGCCATTGCCAGAGGACCGTACGCAGCTTGTAGTCCTCGCCAAAGCAGACACCGTGATCGCACCCGAACAGGTGACCGCTGTGGTCGGGCAGCAAATGGCCGATCTTGCGGTCGGCGTTGTTCACCACCGCGTCGAAGACGGCCATCTCCCGTAGCGCGTGGTTGTCGCGGCTGCGCGCGAGCGCGACGACGTCGACGGCCTCGTCGGTCTCGATCCACAGCTGGCACATGCCGGCCCGAACGGACCATCGCGGTACACGGTGGGCGGAACCACGTTCCAGCCCGCTGCGGCGGACACGTGGTACGCGGCCACCTCCCGGCCGGCCAGGGTGCCGACCGGGAAGTCCCAGAGCGGGCGCTCACCGGCCACCGGCTTGTAGACGCAGGCCGCCTGGGCACCCGCATGCTGGATGGTGCAGTACATCGTCGCATTCGAGGCGACGATAAGCCTGCCCTCCACCTCCAGGGTGCCGTGGCTCAGCAGGTCGAGCGCGGCCGCGTCGCCGTCGTCGGTCCCGGTCTGGCTGGTGCTGCCGGCGTCGTCGGCCTGGCCCGCCGGGGCGCTGCGGCCCTCGACTGCGTAGCGGTGGCGGTCGGCGGCTACGCCGTGCTTGCTGCGCGCGGTCGCGCGGTGCTTGCTGCGCGCGGTCGCGCGGTGCTTGCTGTGCGTGGTCGTGCGGGGGCGGGTGGTCGCGGTCGCGCGGCGCTGGATGTTCCCGGTCGCGCGGCGCCTGCTGTGCGTGGTCGGGCGGGGGCGGTTCACGCATTGCTGACCCGGTGCCCGTTCTGTCGCGGGCAGATGTGCCCGGTCGCGTCGAGCGGCAGCCCGCACAGTGGGCAGGGCGGCCGCCCCTGGCTGACAATCTGGAGGGCCCGCTGGGTGAACGCCCGGGCCGCGGCGGCCGTGATGCGGACCCGCAGCACGCCGGGGCCGTCCTCGGGCACGTCGTCGGCCAGGTATTCGACGGGGTTCTCCGATTCCTCCTGCGCCTCAATCACGACGCGCTCGCCCTCAGCATCCCACGCCAGGGCGATGACGCCCACCCGGAAGTCCTCGAGCAGCGGCAGGTCGAGCGGGCCGTCGTCGGCCAGGCTCACGGGCGCAGCGGCCGGCACCGACGACGTTCCGCCGCTGTTGCGCAGCTCCTCGTCGAGCAGTTCGTCCAGGCGCTCGGCGAGCCGGGCCACCTGCACCTTTTCCAGCGCCACGCTGGTGACCCTGCCCTGGCCGCTGGCCTGCAGGTAAAACGTCCGCTCCCCGGGCTGGCCCACCGTCCCGGCGACGAACCGTTCCGGGGGGTCGTATGTATAGACCGCCATGAACCCTATCCTCCCGCTCCGCCGCCGACCGCTGCGTCGGCCTCGCGGCGTGCTGTGGCCCGTGACCGTCTCGGCTCAGGCTTCTTCAGGCTTGCAACTCCCCCGCCGGTGTCATTCATCCGCAGCACGAACGGGCGCAGCGGCGTGTACCTGATCGCGCTGAGCGAGCACGGGTCGACCTGGATCCGCTGCAGCATGTCGAGGTGCATGCCGAGGCTGTCGGCGATGACGGACTTGATCACGTCGCCGTGCGAGCAGATCATGTAGACCGCTTCTGCCCCCAGACGCTCGTTCCAGTCCATGATCGCAGTGACCGCACGGTGCTGCATATCCATGATCGACTCCCCGCCCTCTCCGGGGAACCGCGCTGCGCCGGGGTGGGCCTGGACCACACGCCACAGCGGCTCTCTGGCCAGCCGCTTCAGCGGCTGGCCGGTCCAGTCCCCGTAGTGGCACTCGCCGACGCGCTCATCCTCCAGCACGGCCTGGCCCTCGCCCACGGCGGCGATCGCCTCCGCGGTCTGCCTGCACCGTTCCAGCGGGCTCGTGATGATCGCATCAAGCGGCACCGGGGCGAGTCTCGCGGCGAGAGCCTCGGCCTGCGCCCGGCCGCGGTCATCCAGCGGGATGCCCGGTGTCCAGCCGCTCAGGACCGTGCCGGTCGGCGCCGTCAGGCCATGCCGCACCAGGAGGACCAAGGTCACTCCCCGACTCTACGGGGTAATGGCTACGCCGGGTCGCTGGGCATGGTCGGTTACCACCAGGGTGAGCGACCCGAACATGACTTCGTCCCCGGCCCTGACCGGGACCGGCTCGGTGACCCGCCAGCCGTTTAGCCTGGTCCCGTTCGTGGAGCTCATGTCGCACAGCAGCCACTCCCCGCCCTTGCGGCGCAGGCCAGCATGGCTGCGGGACACCGTCATGTCGGCCAGGACGAGGTCACAGGCTCCGTCGCGGCCGATGGTGAAGCTCTCCTTGGTGCCGGACGGCAGCACGAGCGTGGCCGGCGGTGGCGGCTGGAGGAACCCGGTCATGCGGCGTGCCGCGGTGCGCCCGGCCTGCGTCACGCGGCCGATGACGGCCCGCGCCAGCGGTGGCCGGGGCGGTGGCAGGTCGGTGAGGACCTCGGCGAGCTCACCGGCCCAGCGGGCGCGCAGCACGGCATCGACCCGGAAGACGAAGCTCTCCTGCGCCAGCGACCCGTCGGCGAAACGGTCCCGCAGCTCGGCGATGACCTGCTCCCGGTCAGCGTCGCAGACACGCACCGACGGCGAGGGGCGGATCGGCCGGCCAGGGGAAGCCCGCATACCCAGCAGTATCGGGCCCGCCCCAGCCGGGCACAAGCCCGGCCAGATCGGGGCTCCAGAACGCTACGGAGCCTGGGCCTCGGTGGCGGTGATGCTGTCCGCGGTCTGGACCGGCTGCAGCGGGAAGTGGCAGGCCGCCAGGTGCCCGGTGCCGGGGAACGGCCGCATCGGCGGCTCGACCTCGGCGCAGATCTCCTCGGCCAGCGGGCAGCGGGTGCGGAACCTGCAGCCCGACGGCGGATGGATCGCGCTCGGCAGCTCTCCGGAGATACCCGCCTTGACCTTGGCCTGCTCGGTGTCGGGGTCGGCGACCGGAGCTGAGTCGAGCAGTCCCTTGGTGTAGGGGTGCGCGGGCCGCAGGTACACCTCGTCGGCGGGCCCGATCTCGACCAGCTTGCCGAGGTACATGACGCCGATCTGGCTGGACACGTAGCGCACCACGGCCAGGTCGTGGGAGATGAACAGGTAGGTCAGGCCGAGCTCGCGCTGCAGGTCGCTCATCATGTTGAGGACCTGGGCCTGGATCGACACGTCGAGCGCGGAGACCGGCTCGTCGGCCACGATCAGATCCGGCGACAGCATGAGCGCGCGGGCGAAGCCGAGCCGCTGGCGCTGGCCGCCGGAGAACTCGTGCGGGTACCGCTCGGTCGGACGTGCGCGGCAGCCCGACCTGGTCCAGCATCTCCGCCACCCGCTGGTTCCGCTCGCTGCGCGAGCCGATGTGCTGCACGACGAGCGGCTCCTGCAGGACCGCGCCCGCCCGCATGCGCGGGTCGAGCGACGCGTAGGCGTCCTGGAACATGAGCTGGATGTGCTGGCGCTCCCGCCGGTACTCGCTGGCCGCTGCTCTTCGCCAGGTCCTTGCCCCGGAACCAGACCGATCCGCTGGTCGGCTTCTCCAGGCCGACGACGAGCCTGCCGATCGTGGTCTTGCCGCACCCGGACTCCCCGACCAGGCCGAGGGTCTGGCCGCTGCGGATCTCGAAGCTCACGTCGGCGACGGCGCTGACCGAGCCGACCCGCCGCTGCAGGACGGCTCCCTTGGTCACCGGGAACTCCTTGACCAGGTGCTCGACGCTCAGCAGCACGTCGCCTGGCTGTTGCCGTCGGTTGTGGCAAGCTCGGGAGCGTGCGGCGCCGCGCGCGGGACCGCAGTGGCCCGGCTCCATTCCGCCGCGCCAACCGGGAAGAAGCAGGCGAACCGGTGGCCCACGATCTCGCCGCCCAGCGGCGGGTCTTCCGCACGGCACTTGTCCTGCGCGTACCGGCAGCGCGGAGCGAACCGGCAGCCCTCGGGCGGGTGCACCAGGTCCGGCGGCAGCCCGGGAATCGAGTACAGCCGCTCCTTGGTTTCCGCGGCCTTGTCCGGCAGGGCCTGGAACAGCGCCTCGGTGTAGGGGTGCCGCGGGTTGCCGAACAGCGTCGCCGGTGTCGGTGGTCTCAGCGATCTTGCCCGCGTACATCACCGCGACCCGGTCGGCGCGGCCGGCGATCACCCCCAGGTCGTGGGTGACCAGGATGACCGACATGCGCAGCCGGAGCCGCAGGTCGTCGATCAGCTCCAGGATCTGCTTCTGGATCGTCACGTCCAGGGCGGTCGTCGGCTCGTCGGCGATCAGCAGCTTCGGCTCGCAGGCCAGCGCCATCGCGATCATCACGCGCTGGCGCATCCCGCCGGAGAACTGGTGCGGGTACTCCCCGATGCGCTCCCTGGCCTGCGGCATTCCCACCAGGTCGAGCACCTCGGCGGCCCGGTCCAGGGCCTGCTCGCTGCTGACGCCCCGGTGCAGCATGACCGTCTCGGCGATCTGCTTGCCCACCGTCATCGTCGGGTTCAGCGAGGTCAGCGGGTCCTGGAAGATCATGCCGATCTCGTTGCCGCGGATCTGCCGCATGTCGTCGTCGGGCAGGTTGCTGATCTCCTGGCCGTCGAGCTTGATGCTGCCGCCACGACCGACCCGCCGGTGGGCAGCAGGTTCATGATCGACAGCGCGGTCATCGTCTTGCCGCAGCCCGACTCGCCCACGATGCCGAGCGTCTCGCCCGCTTCCACGTGCAGCGACACGCCGTCGACCGCGTGCACGACCGCCTGCTTCAGCCGGATCTCGGTGCGCAGGTCGTTGATCTCAAGTAGCGGCGCCACCAGGTCTCCTTCTTAACCCACCCTTTCCCGACTTACCGGCGCTGCAGCCGGGTCTCGAACGCGTCGCGGAGCGCGTCGCCGATGAAGTTGAACGCGATGCAGGTCAGGATGATCGCGATGCCCGGCGGGTAGATCAGCCACCAGTAGTTCGGCCGGACTGGAGGTAGCTGCAGGCCGCCGGACAGCATGTCGCCCCAGTCGGTCGCGGGCGGCTGGACGCCGAGGCCGAGGAAGCCGAGGCCGGACAGGATAATGATCGAGTCCGCGACCGCGAACGTGGCCTGCACGATGATCGTGCCGATCGCGTTCGGCACGATGTGCCGCACCACCGCGCGGGACCTGCGGCCGCCGATGACCTTGACCGCCTGCACGTACTCCCGGGTGCGCAGCGAGAGCGTCTCGCCGCGCACCAGCCGGGCCACGCCGAGCCAGTAGAACACGGCGATGATGAAGATCATGATCACCGTGTCCGGGTGGAAGATCACCGACAGGATGATGATCACCATGATGTAGGGGATGGACAGCCCGGCGTCGACGATGCGCATCATGAACGAGTCGACGGGGCCGCCGACGAACCCGGAGATGGCCCCGTAGAGGGTGCCGATGAAGACCGCCACGATCGCGGCGGCGAACCCGACCTCCAGCGAGGTCTGGCCGCCGACCATCAGCCTGCCGAGCTCGTCGTAGCCGAGGTCGTCGCAGCCGAGCAGGTGCGAGCCGCTCGGCGGGCACAGGGTGTCGGTCAGGTTGGTGTGCACCTGGTCGGTGTGGTAGATGAGCGGGCCGACGAAGCAGAACAGCACGATGAACACGATGAAGCCGAGGCTGGCCAGCGCGAGCTTGTTCTCCGCGAACACCTCCCAGCCGCGGCGCAGCAGGCTGCGCGGCTTCGGCCGCCTCGAGCCGCGTCGCGGGGGCCTCGAGCTACGGCGGCGTCGGTCTACCTCGCGGGGATCCGCGCCCGGATGATGGCCATCAGTTTACCTCACCCTCGGGTCGAGCACCGCGTAGCCGACGTCGGCCAGCAGGTTCCCGAGGATCGTCGCCAGCGTGGCGAGCAAGCGTGAACCCGAGCAGCACCTGGTAGTCGACGTTCAGCGCGGCGTTGTAGAACGCGAGGCCCATGCCGGGGTAGTTGAACACCACCTCGATGAAGATCGCGCCGGCGACCAGCGTGGGCAGCGACAGGCCGAGCAGGGTGACGATCGACATCAGCGAGTTGCGGAAGACGTGCCCCCAGAGCACCCGCCGCTCGCTGGCGCCCTTGGCCCGGGCGGTGCGGACGTAGTCCTGCACCAGGTTGTCCATCACCGAGGAGCGCATGTACCGGCTCCACAGCGCGTACAGCACGAACGAGTAGGTGAGCACCGGCAGCACCAGCGCCCGGGGGTCGGACAGGATCTGGGCCACCGTGGTGCCCTGCGGGGCGAACGGCGGGAACAGGTGGATGTCGATGGAGAACCACTCGACCAGGAGCAGGCCGACGAAGAACGTCGGGGTCGCGTAGCCGAGGAACGAGATCCCGGTCAGCACGTAGTCGCCGACGGTGTAGCGCTTCACCGCCTGGTAGACGCCGAGCGGGATGCCGAACAGCAGCGAGACGACGGTGCCGAGCAGCGACCAGGATGATCGTCTTCGGCAGGTCCTGGGCGATCAGGCTGGTGACCGACTGGTTGAGCTTGGTCGAGAAGCCGAGGTTGCCGTGCAGCATCTGCCCGACCCACTTGATGTACTGCACGTAGAACGGCTGGTCGAAGCCGTACAGCTGGTTGTAGTAGGCGACCTGCGCCGGGGTGGCCCGCGGGCCGAGCAGCGCCCGGATCGGGCCGCCGGGGAACAGGTGCACGAGGGCCAGCGTGAACACGGTCACCAGGAACAGGACGAAGATCGCCTGCACGGTCCGCCGGATCAGGAAACCGATCATCGCGCCACCACCCCGCCTGCGGGCCGGTCACCGCCCGCGCCGCGCCATGGTGTCATGAGTTCCTCCCGTCCCGGCCGGCGTCTCACGCCGCGTACCGTTCCGGCCTGGGCCGCCGCCGCACCCGCAGGACGCGGGCGAGGCGGCGGCCAAGGCCTCCTACTACTGCCTTACTACTTCCCTGCTACTTGGTGAAGTACCAGTACTCGGGAAGCAGCGTGTACGAGCGCGTTGAAGGTCACGTTGTGCAGCTTGGTGCTGACCGCCTGGATCGCTGTACGGGTTCGGCGTCCAGATGAACGGCAGCTGCTGCGCGGCGTACGTGGCGTAGTGGTGGAACGCCGACAGGCTGCTGCTGGTGTGCGTCGCGGTGATCAGCTTGTCCATCTGTCGGGTCGGAGTAGTTGCCGGAGTTCGACCCCGCGCCGGTCGCGAACAGCGGCTCACCGGTCGGCTCGAAGCCCGGGCCGTTGAAGTTCCAGCCGCCGAAGTCGAACACCTGGACGTTGCACTTCGGGCCCATCGGCGTGCACGGCGCGCTCTCGCCGATGATCGTGTTGAACGTCTGCGCGACCAGGTTGATGTCGATGCCGGCCTGGCTGGCGTCGGACTTGTAGGTCTGCCACTTCGCCGTGACCGAGGCCTGACGCCGGTCGAGTAGTCGTACGTGAACTTCGCCTGCTGGCCCTTCTTGATGCCGGTGCCGCACTTGGACGGGTCCTGGCAGGTCATCACGCCGCCCGACATGGCCCAGCCGTGGCTGGTCAGCAGCGACTTCGCCTTGGCGATGTTGAACGGGTACGGGCCCTGGCCGTTGTTCTCGCTCTGGATCGACAGGCTGCCACTGGTTCCTCGGCGGCGTGTTCGGGGCCGGCCCCGAGGTCGGGACGGCGTACCCGCGGTAGATCGCCTTGTCGATGCCGGGCTGGTCGATGACCTCCTGCAGCGCCTGCCGCATGTAGAGCTGCCGGACCATGAAGCCCACCGTCGGGTTGTTGAAGTTGGGCTGGGCGTAGTAGATGCCGAACGAGTAGAACGGCTGCAGGTTGTAGCCGCTGCCCAGCGGGTTGGTCGCCGGCAGGGCCGAGTCCGCCGGCCTCTGCGGCAGGTCCTGCGACGGGATGTAGCCGACGTCGATCTGCCCGGTCTTCAGCGCGGTGTACTCGGTCGAGTCCGTCGGTGTACGGCAGGAACTTGATGGCCGACAGCTTCGGCTTGGGGCTGCCCGAGTACTGCCTTGTTCGGCACCATCGTGACGTTGCCGGTGGTGCTGAAGGCTGGACAGCTTCCACGGGCCGTCCACCACCGCCCAGAGCGGGCTGGTCGCGTACGTCGTGGCCTGCTTCGACTGCGCGGTCAGGAACGTGTAGACCGCCTTGCACTTGGCCCACTTGTCGGCCGCGGTGTCGGTGGTGCAGCCGCCGCTGCCCGGCGTGGCGCTCAGGCTGGTGACGTCCCAGGCCTTCGGCATCGGGGTGAGCTCGGCCAGCTGGTTGTAGGTGAACCAGAGGCTGGAGTAGGCCTTGTTGAGCTGGAACGTGACCTGGTTCGGCCCGGTGGCCTTGTAGGAGGTCACGTTGTCCGGCAGCAGGCCGGGCGTGGTGGCGTACCAGTTCGCCTTCTCGGCCTCCACCATGTTCATGCAGAAGATCACGCTCTTGGCGTCAACGGTCTCGCCGTTGGACCACTTCCAGCCCTTCATGTTGACCGTCGACGGTCTTGCCGCCGTTGCTGTACGTCGGCGGCGTTGGCGGGCGACAGCGGGTAGTTGATCGCCACGTTGCTGTTGGTGTTGTTGCCGAACATGTACAGCGGCCGGTACATGAGCCACTGGAACTGCTCGGAGTTGTACACGCTGGCGTTGGTGATCGCGTAGAACGGGAAGATCCAGCTGTAGGTGACGCCCGCCGGCAGCGCGATCGTCGCGGTCCCGCCGCTGACGGGCGTTCCGCCTGAGCTGCTTGATGAGCTGCTGCCGCCGCCGCTCGAACTGCAGCCGGCCGCGACCATCGCGATCGCGGCGACCGCGCCGACAGCCGCGAGGCGCAGCTTACGTCTCCATAGATTCATGTTGCTCCTTCGTCGTGGCGCGCCTGCTCGCGCGTAATGCCATACCGGTTCATGCCGAGGCGCCTCGATGATCCGCGCGCGCGTGTCGGCCCGCGCCAGCTTGCCTCGCCCCGGCCCGCCGAGGCGGACGGGAACGGCGGAGAAACCACGGCGTCGGTTGCATCGTTGATCGCCGCCTCTCCCCTCAGCGCCGCCAAAAGCCGCGCGCGACCCTGGCTGGCCGCCGTGCCCGCGACACCTTTGTCCTGGCTACGGTTCACGGAGAGCGTAGTTTCATCGTTGACACAGATTCCAGCAGTAAATGTCACAACTTCCTATCGATGTCACGCACAGTCGAAACTCGCTCGCGGATCATTACACCGCGCCGACGTCCGCTATCACCGGGTTGGTGGGGCTCGGGCGGCATCCCGCCGGCGCGCTGGTTTCCCGTATCCGACCTGGGATCTCGCCCGCGCCGGGGAGCCGGCCCCCGACCCTGAGCGCATACGTACGGTGTACTGGCATAGCGTGGCACTACCGATCTTGGTGATGATTAAACATGATGCGTCGGCCAATGTGACGTGTCACACTTTGCCGCCCACTCGGGCAAGATCACCATAAGCCATGACAGCACCGGGCGACTGAATCGGGCCCGGTATTGACCATCGGCCGCCGAGCCGGATCTGTCCGGTCAGGACGGATCGTCCCAGGTCAGGCGCCGATCGCGTGCACCCCGCCGTCCACGTGCACGATCTCGCCGGTGGTGGCGGGAAACCAGTCGGAGAGCAGGGCCACGCAGCCGCGGGCCGGGGGCTCGGGGTCGGACAGGTTCCAGCCCAGCGGAGCCCGCGCTCCCCACAGGTCCTCAAAGGCGCTGAAGCCCGGGATGCTCTTGGCGGCCATGGTCTTGACCGGGCCCGCCGCCATCAGGTTCACCCGGATCCCCCTGGGCCCGAGGTCACGGGCCAGGTAGCGGGCGCAGGACTCCAGGCCGGCCTTGGCCACGCCCATCCAGTCGTAGGCGGGCCAGGCCACGCTCGCGTCGAAGGTCATGCCGACGACCGCTCCCCCGGCGCTCATCAGCGGCAGGGCCGCCATGGCCAGAGCCTTCAGCGAGTAGGCGGACACGTGCACGGCCGTCGCCACGTCCTCCCAGGGCGTGTCAAGGAAGTTGCCGCCGAGCGCGGACTGCGGCGCGAACGCTATCCCGTGCACCACCCCGTCCAGGCCGTCCACGTGCTCGGACACCCGCTCGGCCAGCGACGCCAGCTGGTCAGCGTCGGTGACGTCCAGCTCGAGCACGGGCGGCGGGTCCGGCAGCCGCTTGGCGATCCGCTGCACCAGGCTCAGCCGCCCGAACCCGGTGAGCACCAGCGTGGCGCCCTCCTGCTGCGCGATCCGCGCCACGTGGAAGGCGATCGAGGCGTCGGTGAGCACGCCGGTCACCAGTATCCGCTTGCCGTCCAGGATTCCCATCGCGTCCCTTTCGCCGAGCCCGCTGGTTCAGTGACCCATGCCGAGGCCGCCGTCCACCGGGATGACCGCCCCGGTGATGTAGCCCGCATCTTCCGAGGCCAGGAACGCAACGGCCGCCGCTATCTCGTCGGCGGAGGCGATGCGGCCGAGCGGCACGGTGGCCAGGATCGCCGCCTTCCTGTCCTCGGGCAGAACCGCGGTCATGCCGGTGTCCACGAATCCGGGCGCGACCACGTTGACCGTGATCGACCTGCTGCTCAGCTCGCGGGCCAGCGACCGGGCCAGCCCGACC
This sequence comes from uncultured Actinomycetota bacterium, assembly GCA_963739645.1. Taxonomy (GTDB): domain Bacteria; phylum Actinomycetota; class Actinomycetes; order Streptosporangiales; family Streptosporangiaceae; genus JASHPR01. Next base: position 330,644 of record CAVUBM010000114.1, on the reverse strand, counting down.
AGACCCGCCTTGGCCGCCGCATAGTTGGCCTGGCCGCCCGAGCCGAGCAGCCCGACCACCGAGGAGATGAAGATGATCCGGCCCCGCCGCATTCGGATCATGCCGCGCACCGCGCGCTTGGTCACCCGGTAGGCGCCGGTCAGGTTGGTGTCGATCACCGCGGCGAAGTCGTCCTCGCTCATCAGCGCGAGCAGCTGGTCGCGGGTGATCCCGGCGTTGGCCACCAGCACCTCGACCGGGCCGTTCGCCGCTTCCACCTTCGTGAACGCCTCGTCGACGGAGGCCGCGTCGCGGACGTCGCAGGTCACCACCGCCAGCCCGTCGACCGGCTCGCCGGAGCGGGAGGTGACGGTGACCGCGTCCCCGCCGGCCGCCAGCCGCTGCGCGATGGCCAGGCCGATGCCGCGGTTTCCGCCGGTCACCAGGACAGATCGGCTCATCGGGCGTACCTCCGGCGGATCTGGTCGCAGACTCGATCGTGGCGAGCGTACCGGCTGGCTGGCCTCAGCCGCCGAGGACACCCCAGGATAGATTGACCTGCCGTGACCTCGAGCGCAGACCACATGACCACGGGCCAGGCAACGACCGGACGGATTGACCCGGAGTTCACCGCGTACCCGCTCCGCGAGCTGGCCGGGGCCGCGCTGCAGCGGGCCGCGGAGCTGGGCGCGGAGCACGCGGACTTCCGCGCCGAGCGCATCAGGGGCCAGCAGATCGGCCTGTCGGACGGCAATCTCGAGACGTTGTGGGACGCCGACGACCTCGGCCTCGCGGTGCGGGTCGTGGTCGAGGGAACCTGGGGGTTCGCGTCCGCGATCGACCTGACCCCTGACTCGGCGGCCCGAGCCGCGGCTGAGGCGGTCGAGGTCGCCCGGGTGGCGGCCGCGATCAACACCGAGCGGATCGAGCTCGCGCCCGAGCCCGCGCACGGCGAGGTCAGCTGGGTCTCGGCCTACCAGGTGGACCCGCTGCGCGTCAGCGTCACCGAGAAGGTCGCGCTGCTGGCCGACTGGAGCTCCGGGCTGCTGGCCCACGACGGGATCGACCACGTCGACGCGTCGCTGTTCGCTGTCAAGGAGTGCAAGTTCTACTCCGACGGCGCCACCACCGCCACCCAGCAGCGGGTCCGGCTGCACCCCAGCGTGACCGCGGTGGCGGTCGAGGCCAGCGGCAGGTTCGAGACCATGCGCACGCTGGCCCCGCCGGCCGGGCGCGGCTACGAGTACCTGACGGGCGGTGTGAAGGGGGCAGGCGAAGGGGGAAATGGAGGGGGACGGGGAGGTGGGTGGGGGGCGGGGGATGGGGGAAGCTGGGACTTCGCCGCCGAGCTGGCGGAGATGCCCGAGCTGCTGGCGGCCAAGCTCGCCGCGCCGTCGGTCGAGCCCGGCCGCTGCGACCTGGTCATTGACCCCTCGAACCTGTGGCTGACGATCCACGAATCGATCGGTCACGCGACCGAGCTGGACCGGGCGCTCGGGTACGAGGCGGCGTTCGCTGGCACCTCGTTCGCCACCCCGGACCAGCTGGGCCGGCTGCAGTACGGCTCCCCGGTGATGCACGTCACCGGGGACCGGACCGTCGAGCACGGCCTGGCCACGATCGGCTACGACGATGAAGGCGTCGCCGGGCAGTCCTGGGACCTGATCTCCGGCGGCGTGCTGACCGGGTACCAGCTGGACCGGCGGATCGCCCGGATGCAGGGGCTCGGCGCCTCGAACGGCTGCTCGTTCGCCGACTCCCCCGGGCACATGCCGATCCAGCGGATGGCCAACGTCTCGCTGCGGCCCGCGCCCGGCGGCCCGTCGGCCGCCGAGCTGATCGCGGGCGTGGAGCACGGCATCTTTGTCGTCGGCGACAAGAGCTGGTCGATCGACATGCAGCGATACAACTTCCAGTTCACCGGCCAGCGGTTCTTCCGCATCGAGCACGGCCGGCTGGCCGGGCAGCTCCGCGACGTCGCCTACCAGGCCACGACCACCGACTTCTGGAACTCGATGGAGGCCGTGGGCGGGCCGCAGACCTACGTGCTCGGCGGCGCGTTCAACTGCGGCAAGGGCCAGCCGAGCCAGGTGGCACCGGTCAGCCACGGCTGCCCGGCGGTGGTCATGCGGGGCATCCGGATCCTCAACACCGCGCAGGAGGCCGGCGAATGACCGTGATTTCGCCGCAGGAGACTGTCGAGCGGGCCCTGCAGGCCGCGACCTGCGATGACTGCGTAGTGATCGCCGAGGAGACCTCGTCGGCCAACCTGCGCTGGGCGCGCAACTCGCTCACCACGAACGGCATCTCTGCTTCGCGCAGGCTGACCGTGATCGCGATCATCCGAGACGGCGCGCAGGCCAGGGCCGGTGTGGTGGCCCGGGCGGGGGTCGGCAGGGAGCAGATCCCCGACCTGGTGGCCGAGGCCGAGAAGGCGGCCGCGGAAGGCTCACCCGCTGATGACGCGCAGCCCCTGGTCGGTCCGGCCGCCGGCCGGACCAGGTTCCCCGGGTCGGCCTGGGACGACCCGCCGGGGCGCACCGAGATCGGCGTGCTGCGCGACTTCGCCAGCGCGCTCGGCGGCGCGTTCGATGTCGCCGCGACGGGCGGCCGGAGGCTCTACGGGTTCGCCCAGCACTCGCTGACGTCACTGTTCCTTGGCACCTCCAGTGGGCTGCGGCTGCGGCACGATCAGCCATCGGGAAAGGTCGAGCTGAACGCGAAATCGGCCGACCTGACCCGCTCGGCGTGGGCGGGCGCCGGAACGCGTGACTTCGCCGACGTCGACGTGGCCGGGCTCGAGGCCGGCCTGGCCCGGCGGCTGGGCTGGGCCGACCGGCAGGTTGAGCTGCCCGCCGGGCGGTACGAGACGCTGCTGCCGCCGACGGCCGTCGCGGACCTGTTCATCTACCTGTACTGGTCGTCCGGGGCCAAGGACACGGTCGACGGCCGGACGGTGTTCAGCAAGCCCGGCGGCGGGACCAGGGTCGGGGAACGGCTAGCCAGCCTGCCGGTGACGCTGCGCAGTGACCCGGGCGCGGCGGGCCTGGAGTGTGCGCCGTTCGTGATCGCGCACAGCTCGGGCCGCCAGGCGTCGGTGTTCGACAACGGCCTGCCGCTCGGGCCCACCGAGTGGATCAGCGGGGGCGAGCTGGCCGCGCTGACCCAGACCCGGCACTCGGCCGCGCTGTCCGGGCTGGCGGTGACGCCCGCCATCGACAACCTGATCATGGAGGCGCCGGACGCCACCGCCCCGCTGGACGACATGATCTCCCGCACCCGCCGCGGGCTGCTGCTCACCTCCCTCTGGTACATCCGGGAGGTGGACCCGCAGACTCTGCTGCTCACCGGCCTGACCAGGGACGGCGTCTACCTGGTGGAGGACGGCGAGATCGCCGGTGCGGTGAACAACTTCAGGTTCAACGAGAGCCCGGTGGCCATGCTGGGGCGAATCGCCGAGGCCGGCGCCACCGCGCCGACCCTGGCCCGCGAGTGGAGCGAGTACTTCACCCGCTCCGCCATGCCGCCCCTGCGCGTCGAAGCCTTCAACATGTCCTCGGTGAGCCAAGCCAGTTAGCTGTGCTTGCCTCGGGGGGACGACCCCCCCAGACCCCCCCGCGTGCCAGCCGCTCGGGCCAGCCTCCGGCCGGCCGTCGCGGCTGGTCCCGGCTGCGCCGGGCTGGCACGGGGGATGGCCCCACGGGCCGTGTTTCTCCCGGAGATAATCACGCGTCTTCGAGGCGGAAGCCGACCTTGAGGCCGACCTGGTAGTGGGCCACCTCGCCGTCCACGATCTGGCCGCGGATCTGGCTCACCTCGAACCAGTCCAGGTGCCGCAGGGTCTGCCCGGCGCGGTGCAGCGCGCCGCTGATGGCGGGCTCGATGCCGTCCGGCGACGTGCCGACGATTTCGGTGACGCGGTAGGTGCGGTCGCTCATGTCTGCCTCCGTTGGCGATACTTGACAGTCGTGACTCCCGACGCCGCAGAGCTGCATCGCCGAGCCAGGAAGCTGCTGCCTCCTCACGTCTACGATTACTACGCCGGAGGATCGGGACGCGAGCGGACCCTCCGCGCCAGCGAGAAAGCCTGGCGCCAGGTCTGGCTGGCCCCGCGGGTGCTGCGCGACGTGTCCTCGGTGGACACCACCACCCGCCTGCTTGGCACCACGTTCGCCACCCCGCTGGGCGTCGCGCCCACGGGCTACCAGGGCCTGGCCTACCCGGACGGTGAGCTGGCCGCGGCCGCGGGCGCGGCGCGGGCTGGCGCGCTGTACGTGCTGTCCACCAGGAGCACCTGCCGGATCGAGGACGTTGGCGAGGTGGTCGCGGCCGAGGGCGGCACCTGGTGGTTCCAGGTGTACCTGATGCGCGACAGGGACCTGACGGCCGGGCTGGTGCGGCGGGCCGCGGCCGCGGGCGCCGCCGCGCTGATGCTGACCGCCGACACGCCGGTCGTGGGCAGGAAGCGCCGTGACTCCGCCGACGGCCTGGTCAGCGACGAGGTGTTCCTGGTCAACCTGGGGCCCCTGGACGACCTGGACGCGGCGGCTCAGGCCGCTGACCTCAGCCTGGCCGACATCGGCTGGCTGCGGGACGTGGGCGGCGGCCTGCCGGTGGTGGTGAAGGGCGTGCTGCGCGGCGACGACGCCAGCGCCTGCCGGGCGCACGGCGCCGCCGCGGTGCTGGTGTCCAACCACGGCGGCCGCCAGCTCGACGGCGCGCAGCCCGCGGCCCTTGCGCTGCCCGACGTGACGGGTGCGCTGGCCGCCGGGGCGGCGGGCAGCGCGGCCTGCGAGATCTATGCCGACGGCGGCATCCGCACCGGTGAGGACGCCCTGACCGCCCTGGCCCTCGGGGCCGGCGCCGTGTTCCTGGGCCGCCCGGCCCTGTGGGCGCTTACCTGCGGCGGCGCGGACGGGGTGCGGTCGCTGCTGGAGGGCCTGACCGACGACCTGGCTCACGCCATGGCCCTGGCCGGCGCGACATCCGTGGCTGGCACCGCCGGCCTGGCCCGGCCCGGCGGAGCCAGCTGGCGCTGACCAGCGCCGGCCGGTGGGGGTGCGCGGTGGCGGCTGGCCAGGCTCAGGCATACCTTGGAAACGTGAGAGCAGCGCACCACCCGCGCCGGGAGCGGCCCCAGCTGGTTACCGAGGCGCGGAAGCCCCTGTCGCAGGACATCGCGTACCGCGAGCGCCGGTACCTGATCATGATGGGCATCCGGCTCGTCTGCTTTGTGGTCGCGGTGGTGCTGTTCGTGAACGGCGCGGGGTGGCTCACCGCCATCCCGGCCGTGGGAGCGATCGTGATCCCGTACTTTGCCGTCGTCTTCGCCAATGGCGGCCGCGAGCCCGCCGGCGGCCGGATGCGGGTCTACCAGCCGAACCTGCCGCAGCGGTACACGCCACCCGCGCAGAACCAGCAGCCGGGCACAACTGCCTATACGGGCACTGCAGAACCCGGAACTGGCGAGCCTGGCGAGAGCGACATTCCGGGCACGAACGGCGCGCCTGGTCGCCGCAGTTGAACGGGTTACGAAAGGTCGCAGGAAAAACGGCGCATCACGAGTGATCGGCGCGTCTGGTTGCCGGAGATTCGCTTGTAGTCCGGTCTTGACGCACAAGGGGGGGGTTCGGTGTAACATGTTTGCCGGTGCTCTGGTCCCCCGCCGGGGCACCGTTGCCGGCGTTCCGGGCCCCCGTCGGAGCGCCGATGAATGCGACGCCGGGTGGTTTGCCCCCGTAGCCACCCGGCGTCGCTCTCTCTTTTCTTCAGCTTGTTCTCAGCCTGGAAACATGCTTACTCGGTCTTGCGGAACTCGGCGATCGCGATCGCCATCATGGTGAGCCCCATGACCGCCACGATCCCGAGCGACAGAGCTATCGGGACCTCCCAGCCGGCCCAGGTCACACCCGGTGACAGCCGCTCCTTGTACGCCGCGGGCATGGTCAGGTAGCTGAACACCGCGTGCCGCATCGGGCCGACGATGTAGGTGAGCGGATCGATCCTGGTGAGGACGCTGAGCCAGGCCGGAAGTCCGGTCAGCGGGTACAGCGCGCCGGACAGGAAGAACAGCGGGAACACCAGCATCTGGGTCAGTGCCATGAACGCCTGGAACTGCTTGATCCTGGCCGCCATCATCACGCCGAACGCGGTCAGCGTGAACGACAGCAGCAGCAGTTCGCCGATCAGGGTGAGCATCAGCACCGGGTTGTACGGCACATCAGCGGCGCCCGCGAGGATCAGGAAGATAAGGCCCTGGAAGGTCGCGATCGTCGCGCCGCCCAGGCACTTGCCGATCACGATCGACGCCCGGCTGACCGGCGCGACCAAGATCTCGCGCAGGAAGCCGAATTCTCTGTCCCACACTATGGAAGCGGCCGAAAAAATGGCGGTGAACAGTACCGACATGGCCAGCACACCGGGGTAGATGAAGGTCTTGAAGCTAATCCCTGGCGGCATGCTCCCGCCCGCAAGCGAGGACAAGCCGGTACCAAGTATGAACAGGAACAGCAACGGCTGGATCAACGCGGTGATCGCGCGCAGCCGGTCAGTGCGGAACCTGATCAGCTCCCGCCGCCAGACGATTCCGATTGCGCGCAGATCATGCCGCAGACCGCCCTCGGGAACCGCCACCCTGATCTCTTCGACAAGGGCACCGGCCGCCGGATTTTGCGTAACGGAACTGGTCTGAGTGGCCATGTTCATCGCCTCCCCGCGCGGAATCGCTGGGCCATCTGGCGCATGGCATCGGTGCCCGATGCCTCTGCGTCACGGATTGTGCTCCCGGTATAGGACATGAACACATCGTCCAGCGACGGCCGGGAAACGCTGACCGAGCGGATCGGCACGGAAAACTCGGCGAACAAACGCGGGACAAACTGCTCCCCGGACGCCACAGAAAACGTCACCGCTCCCTCGTGCATCGCCGCCTCGAGGCCGAACGTGCCGGCCAGCGCGGCGATGGCCGCGTCGTCGTCGGCGGTGTGGATCTGCACCCGGTCCTCGCCGATGCTGGCCTTGAGCGCCTCGGGCGTGTCGATCGCCACGATCTGGCCGTGATCGATGATCCCGATCCGGTCACAGTTCTCGGCCTCATCCATGTAGTGCGTGGTGAGGAAGATCGTGATGTCCTCGCGCCGCTTGAGATCGTTGATGTAAGCCCAGATCGACGACCGGGTCTGCGGGTCCAGGCCGACCGTGGGCTCGTCGAGGAACAGCACGTGCGGCGCGTGCAGCAGGCCGCGGGCGATTTCCAGCCGCCGCTGCATCCCGCCCGAGAACGTGCTGACCAGGCTGTCCTTGCGGTCCCAGAGCCCCACCATGTCCATGACCTGGCGCATCCGCGGCATCACGGCGGCCTTGGGCACGCCGTAGAGCTCGGCGTGGAAGCGCAGGTTCTGCTCCGCGGTCAGGTACGTGTCCAGCGTGGTGTCCTGGAACACCAGGCCGATGTTCCGGCGGACCGCGTCCCGCTCGGTGGCGGTGTCGTGGCCGGCCACGGTCGCCGTGCCCGACGTGGCGTTCGCCAGCGTGCAGAGAATCTTGATCGTGGTGGTCTTGCCCGCGCCGTTCGGCCCGAGGAACCCGAAGGTCTCCCCCCGGGCCACCTCGAAGTCGATGCCGCGGACGGCCTTGACGTCGCCGTACTCCTTGGTCAGGCCGGAGACGGTGATTACCGCCCCCGGCCTGCCGTTACCGCCCGGCGCGGCGCCAGTCACCACGCCGTCGGGATCCGCGTTGGTGTGTGTCACCACCGCTGCCGCCTCCCCTCGCTTGCCGCGGTTCGAGCCTAGCTCTGGTCAGCGTCGCCCGGTCCGCTGGCGGCAGTACCATCGGCGGCACTGGCGGCACTGGCGGCCTCGTCCTCGTCGTCGGCCGCGAGGATCCGGTACATGGCCTTGCGCGCGTCCGTGAGGATCTGCCGCGCCTGCCGGACCTGGGCATCGGTGCCCGCGCTGAGCACCTGATGGCCGGCCATGCCGAGCTGCATCAGCAGCTTGCGCATCTGGATCGCGGAGTCGCCGATCGAATCGGCCACCGCGTCCCACGGGGCGCGGACCTCGTCCGGGTGCGCCTCGACGTAGCTGCGGCCCTCGTCGGTGAGCTGGTAGCTCCGGCGGCCGTTCTCGTCGGCCTGGGCCCGGATCAGCCCCTCGTCCTCGAGCTGCTGCAGCGCCGGGTACACGGACCCCGGGCTGGGGCGCCACACATCGTCGCTGCGCTCGCCGATCTCCTGGATGATCTGGTAGCCGTTCATCGGCTCTTCGGCCAGCAGCGCCAGCGCCGCGGCGCGGACGTCGCCGCGCTTGGCCCTGGGCCCGCGGCCCATCCTCGGCTCACCCGGCCACCAGCCGGGCCCGCCGCCCATCGGCCCGCCCGGGAACCCGGGCCCGCCCCGGAACCCCCCGCGGACATGGCCGCGGCGGCCGCCGCCCCGGCGGCGCCGTCCGAAGTCGTCGTCTCCGCCGTGGCGCCAGCCTTCGGCATCGCCGTGCTGGCGCCAGGCGCCCTCGTCTGTTTCTCGTCGTTCTCGCATTGCTTGTGTCTCCTGTCGTGGTTGGCTCCGGCGCTTGAGTAGTCTCAGGCATGTCCTGGACTGTCGCCGGACGCTCTAGATAGCTCAAAGATATATCTTTATATTCCTCGATGGCAAGCCCCGGGAGGCGACATGGTGCGTGTGGTGCAGATGTGCCAGATGTGGAGCGGCCGCCGAGCTGTGGGCCGATGAATGTGATCTGCTGCGTCAGGTGTGCTGTGAACTCACATCGACGGCGATCGCGCGTTCTGGCGGGCCCGGCGCGAGCCGGGCGAGGGAGGTCAGCCGCCGATAGCGGACATCGGCCGGGCGGGCTGCAGGAAGCCCGGGTCGTTGATGCCGTGACCGGGCAGCTTGGACGCGACCGCGCGGCGCCAGATCGCGGCGAGCTCCGCGTCATCCGCGCCGGACCGTATCGGGCCGCGCAGGTCGCTCTCGGTGGTGGCGAACAGGCAGTTGCGCACCTGGCCGTCGGCGGTGAGCCTGACCCGGTCGCAGGAACCGCAGAACGGCCGGGTCACCGACCCGATCACGCCGACCCGCGCGGGACCGCCGTTGACCGTGAACGCCTCGGCCGGTGCCGACCCGCGGGCCTCCGGGTCGTCGGGCGTGAGCAGGAACTCCTCGGACAGCGCGGCCAGGATCTCGTCCGCGGTCACCATGTTCTCGCGGCGCCAGCCGTGCTGCGCGTCCAGTGGCATCTGCTCGATGAACCGAAGCTGGTACCCGTAGTCCAGGCAGAACCGGAGCAGGGGCAAGGCCTCGTCGTCGTTGACGCCGCGCATGAGCACCGTGTTGACCTTGACCGGGGCGAGCCCGGTCGCGGCGGCCGCCGCCAGGCCGTTAAGCACGTCGTCGAGCCGGTCCCGCCGGGCCAGGGTCTGGAACCGGTCCGGCCGCAGCGTGTCCAGCGACACGTTGACCCGGTCCAGCCCGGCCTGGTGCAGCGGCTCGGCCAGGCGGCTGAGCCCGATCCCGTTGGTGGTCAGCGAGATATCTGGGCGCGGGTGCAGGGCGGCCACGCGGGCCACGAGGCCGGGCAGGCCGCGGCGCAGCAGCGGCTCGCCGCCGGTGAAGCGCACCTCGGTCACCCCGAGCAGCCGGACCGCGACCCCCACCAGGCGGACCACCTCGTCGTCGGTGAGCAGCGCGGGCTTCGGCAGCCAGTCCAGGCCCTCGGGCGGCATGCAATAGCTGCAGCGCAGGTTGCAGCGATCGGTGAGGGATACCCGGAGGTCGGTCGCCACGCGCCCGTACGAGTCGGTCAGCACAGCGCCACCTCCTCTCCCAGCAGGGCGTATCTGCCCTTCAGCCGATCTGCCGCAATGATCCCCAGCCTAGCCGCAGGCTCAGCGGCCCCAGCCGTCGCTCGCCCACTGCCCCCTCTTCCTAGGTCAACACACCCGGCGGCCCGCCCATTTCCTGCGGCGCGCCGGACCGGGCCGTCAGGCCACCCGCTCCGCCTCGGCGTGGTGCCGGACCGCGTGCACGCCGTAGTCGGGCTCCTGCCGCTGGTAGCGGTGCTTCATCAGCGAGGAGGAGATGAGGAAGTCGGCGCTGGCGCGGTTGCACGCGACCGGGATGTTCCACACCATCGCGATGCGCAGCAGCGCCTTGACGTCCGGGTCGTGCGGCTGCGGCTCCAGCGGGTCCCAGAAGAAGATCAGCAGGTCGATGTCGCCCTCGGCGATGCGTGCGCCGATCTGCTGGTCACCGCCGAGCGGGCCGCTCGGAAGCAGGTGACCGGCAGGCCGAGCTCATCCGGACAGCCGGCGGTTCGGTGCGCACAGATGACGCGCGAGCAGCCGCCGTTACCGGCCCGCCCTCAGGTGACAAGGAGGGGCTGGCCTCGGGCGTTGCCGGGGGACGGCGGCGGGCTGCGCGCTCCGGGGCGGCCTCCGCTATAACATCGGCTGACCTGCCTTACCGCCGAGTTCCGCCCGGGGATGGAGCCATGACCGAGACCGGCGCCGTCTGGCGCGATCAGCTCACCGCGGCCGAGCGCGACGCGCTGGGCCGCGGGCACGGGTCCATTCCCGAGCCGCACCCGGACATCCTGGTCGTCGGCGGCGGGATCATGGGCGTGGCCACCGCGGCCGCGTGCCATGAGGCCGGGCTCGGCTCGGTGCTGCTGATCGAGACCGGCCGGCTGGGGACCGGGGCCACCGGCGGGGCCACGGGCCTGCTGATCCCGGAACCGCACCAGTGGAGCGACCCGGAGCCGCTGGTGGACCTGGAGCGGGCCAGCCTGGAGCGGTGGCGGGAGCTCGAGCAGCGGGTGCCCGGCGGAGTCGGGCTGATCGAGATCGACTGGATCGGCCTGACGCCGCACCCGGGCGGGTTCGCCGCGCACCAGCCCCCGGCGGTCGAATGGCTGGCTCCCGGCCAGGTGGAGCAGCTCATCCCGGGCCTGGCCCGGTCCATGGAGGGCGCCCTGATCCGGCGCCAGGCCCGGATCAACCCGCTGCGTGCGGTGACCAGGCTGGCCGCTGGGCTGCCCGCGGTGGCCACCGGCGTGGCCGCGACCGGCGTCACCGTCCGCGGCGACCGGCTGGTGACGGTGGCCACGTCGGCGGGGGACATCGACCCCGGGATCGTGGTGTTCGCCACCGGCCAGCCGCCTGTCCTCGACGGCCTGCCGCTGAGCATCCCGTCCGACCGGGTCAAGGGGCACCTGCTGGTCACCGAGCCCACGCAGGTCCGGCTGCCGGGCATTGTCGCGCCGATCGCGACCCAGATCGAGGACGGGCGGCTGCTGGCCGGCGGGACCTTCGACATCGGGGACGAGGATCCTAAGGTCCAGCCCGATGTCATCGAGTCGATCATGGAGGGTCTCGTGGTCTCGCTGCCGGTCCTGAAGGGGCTGGGCATCGCGTATCAGTGGTGCTGCTTCCGGCCCCGTCACCCGGACCGGCGCCCGGTTATCGACCAGGTCCCCGGGCTGGCCAACGCGTGGCTCACCTCGGGGCACTTCAGGACCGGCATACTCAACGCCCCGGCCACGGCGGCGGTGCTGGCCCGCTGGATCGCGGACGGCCAGCCGCCGGCCGAGCCAGGTACCTGGTCGGCGACGAGGTTCAGCCGGCCTGCTGGCTGACGGCGTCGGGCACCGTGCGCCGGTCGTCGGGCAGCCGCTGGGTGACGCCCGCCCGGTCCAGGAACTCCAGCAGCGGTATGGCCACGCGGCGCGTGGTCTGCAGCGCCTGCCTGGCCTCGGCGGCCGTGAACGGCTGCGGCAGGCCCGCCAGGATGGCGCGGGCCTCCACATCCGCGCCGGGCGCCAGCACGATCTGATCGCTGACCCGCAGCAGCAGCCCGGCGCGCTCGGCCGCGGCCATCGCCCGGACGTCGAGGCCGAGCTGGCGGAGCCGGATCGCGTCCGGCGCCGCAAAGGGCGCGGCCGCCAGGTCGGCCAGGAGCACCTGCACCGCGGCAGCCACGCTGGCCGGCAGGCCCGCCGCGGCTGCCTCCCCGGACAGCCCGATCAGCTGCACCAGGCCGTCGCGGACCCGCAGCGGCGGGCGGACCAGCGCCTCCACCAGACGGACGTCGGGCACGCCCAGGGCGCCCCGGGCCGCCTCGAGCGACAGGCCGGGCGCCAGGGTGTCCCGGCCGGCCTGCGCGGCCACGGCCCCGCTCAGGCGGCTCGACAGGTCCGCCCAGTGACCGGGGTCAGCGAGCCATTCGCCGCAGACGGGTTCCGGATGGTCGCTGATGCCCATGGCCAGCAGGGTGCTGGCCCGCAGCAGGCCGTGCCGGCGGAGCACGTCGGCAGCGCTCGGCATGTCGGGCCAGCCGGCGAGCTCCTTGCCTGCGGACAGGCCGGCTCCGCGGCGGGTCAGCGACGGGGGGGTCAGGTCAAGCACGACGGCGCCCATCACCGACGACCTGCCGCCCGCCCCCGGGCCCGGCATCCTGGCCGCCCGCATCGAGCCCGCCGGCGTGCCCGCGTCGCGCAGCAGGACCCGGTCGCCGACGTGCAGCGGAATCGGCTCGCGCAGCACGAGCCGGACGACCCTGCTGGTCAGCTGGCGGACCCTGGCCACCGTGTGCGCGGTCCCGACGTGCACGGACATGGCCCGCGGCAGCCGCGATGCGCCGCCCGCGCCGGCGGCCGGACGGCCGGGCACCAGGGTGGCTGGCTTCGGGGTGGCCGGGACGGGAGCGACCGGGATCGGGGTGGCCGTCACACGGCCCGGCACCGGCGGCGGCCGGAGTGGCCGGCGCCGAAGTGGCAGACACCGGAGTGGCGGGCACCGGGCTGGCGGGCACCGGGCTGCCGGGCACCGGGCTGGCCGGTCCCGTGCGGCCTGACCACGGGAGCCTGACGTCGATCACGTCGGCCAGGACCCACCGGCCGGGTTGCACCATGGCCGAGCCGCGGCCCAGCTGCTCAGCGCTGGCGCCGTCCAGCTGGAACGTGGCCCGGGCCGGGCCGGTCAGCTCGGTCACCGGCTCCCCCATGCACCGGATGGCCCGCACCCGCACCGGCCGCATGGCGGGCGCGATCACGAGTTCGTCGCCCGTGCGCACGGTGCCGGCCGCCAGCGTCCCTGTGATGGCGGTGGCCCCGCCTGCCGCGCAGAACGAGTGGTCCACCCAGACCCGGACCGGGGCACCCGGGTCCGGCACCGGGGAGGCTGCTGGCCAGGCGGCTGAGCGCGCCGACCAGTTCCGGCATGCCCTGGCCGGTGACCGCGCTCACGGCGAGGGCCTCCACGTCACCCAGGCTGGATGCGGCGATCTGCCCGCTGGCCTGGGACAGCGCCGGGCCGGGGTCGGCGAGATCGGCGCGGGTGACGACGAGGAGCCCACGGCGGATCCCGAGGGCGTCCAGCATGGCGAGCTGCCGGGCCGACTGCGAGCTCCATCCGGCGTCGGCGGCCACGGCGAACAGCACGGCGGCCGCGGGCCCGGCGCCGGCCAGCAGATTCGGGACGCTGCGCTCCTGCCCGGGCACATCGACGAACGTGAGCCGCTGCCCTGACGGGAGGGTAAGCCAGGCGAAGCCCAGGTCGCCGGCCTGGCTGCGGCGGCGCTCGTCATCGCTGTGGTGGGGGTCCATCCCGGTGAGCGCACGCACCAGAGTCGACTTGCCGTGCTCCATGTGCCCGGCAGTTGCGACAACTGCCTGGTCGACCCTGTCCACGAGCGTGACCATACCTGCGGGCAGCGGCCAGACGGCCTTCGCTTAGGAGCCCGTATTCAGGCATTTACCAGCCCTTTACATAATGGGCTCCCCGCGGGGGTCTCAACTTGTGCGAGTCTTAATCCTCCGGTTACGGAGGGAGTGAGCAGTATGGCGGGCGTAACCCGGATTCCGCGGAGTCGCGGTGGTGTGAGCGGGGTGCTGCTGATCCTGCTGGGCGCGTGGGGCGGTCTGGCCCCCTTCGTGGGCCCGTATTTCCACTTTGCCTACTCGCCGGACAAGGCATGGGCGTACACGTCGGGCCGCCTGTACCTGTCGATCGTGCCCGGTGCGGCGGCTTTGCTGGGCGGGCTGATGGTGGTCAGTACCGGGCATCGGGCGGTCGGCATCCTCGGATCGCTGCTCGCGGCGCTGGGCGGGGTGTGGTTCATTGTCGGCAGCTCGGTCACCGTGCTGGTGGTGAAGAACGGCTCGGTCCGCCCTGGTTTCCCTGTGGCAGGCTCGCTCGGCCCGCTGTCGTCCGCGACAAGGCAGTTCCTCGAGGGACTCGGGTTTTTCACCGGCGTGGGGGTGCTGATCCTGTTCTTCGCGGCGCTGGCCCTGGGCCGGTTCTCCGTGGTGGCGGTCAAGGACGCGGCGCTGGCCGAGAGCCTGGAGCCGTCTCTGAGCGAGCCGTTCCCGACCTCGGCCGGCATGGTGGCCGGGGAGACGAGCTATCCCATCTCCACGGGCCAGTTCCCCGCGGCGAGCCAGTACCAGGCGACCGAGCAGGCGCCGACCATGCAGGAGCAGCACACGACCACCCAGGAGCAGTACCCGACCACGACGAGCCCGTTCGACGTGTTCAACCGCCAGGCGACACCACCGTCCGACCCCGGTTCCAGCTAGCGCACGCGGGGGGTCTGGGGGGTTGTCCCCCGAGGCCAGCACAGTCAGGCGAGGTGCACGTAGTCGTAGTCGAACGGCTTGCCGTTGATCCCGTTGCGCGGCGGGGCAATCCAGGCTGCGATCTTGCCGCGCTCGAGCACCGGCTGCATCAGGGACCGGACGTGGGTCTTGTCGACGTCGGTCGGCAGCCACTCGCCCTTGCGCCGAGCCCACTCGTCGGCGGTGAGGCGCTTGCCGTCCGGCGTGGCCTCAATCACGGCGAACGCGCCGACCTTACGGTTGAAGGCCACGTGCGGCAGCCTCAGGCGACGGTCAAGCCCGGCGCTTTCGAGGATGCGGTTCCAGCGCTTGAGACCGCTCTCGCAGTCGGTGATGTACTGCCGGCGCAGGTCGGTGTTCAGCCCGACGAGCGCGGCCACCTCGGTCAGCCCGATCTGGCCCTCCTCGTCGACCGCGTCCACCATGATCGATTCGCTGGTGAGCTTGTGGTCGTCCCGACGGCGGTCTTCTGACCAGCGGCCCTTCAGCCCGGCGGTGTAGTAGTTCGCCACGTTCGTCGACGTATCGCCGCCGAACAGATCGAGCGACACCGAGTAGTGGAAGTTCAGGTACTTCTGGATCACGTCGAGCGGGATGCCGCCGCGCGCGGCCACCTCGTCGGTGTCATGCTCGGAAATCAGCTGCGCCGTGCGCTCGACGACCCGGTCGATGCCGGTGGTGCCGACGAACATGTGGTGCGCCTCTTCCTTGAGCATGAACTCGCAGGTGCGCGACAGCGGGTCAAAGCCCGACTCCTTGAGCGTGCCGAGCTGGTACTTGCCGTCGCGGTCGGTGAAGTAGGTGAACATGAAGAACGACAGCCAGTCCGGCGTCTCCTCGTTGAAGGCGCCCAGGATGCGCGGGGCGTCCTCGCTGCCCGAGTTGCGGTGCAGCAGCTCCTCAGCCTCCTCGCGCCCCTCGCGGCCGAAGTAGGCGTGCAGCAGGTACACCATCGCCCACAGATGCCTGCCTTCCTCGACGTTCACCTGGAACAGGTTGCGCAGGTCATAGAGGCTGGGCGCGGTGGCGCCCAGGTTGCGCTGCTGCTCCACAGAGGCGGGCTCGGTGTCGCCCTGGACGACGATCAGCCGCTGCAGCTCGGCCCGGTACTCCCCCGGCACCTTCTGCCAGGCGGGCTCACCCTTGTGCTCGCCGAACCCGAGGCGCCGGTCCGGGTCGCGCTCGGCCAGGAAGATGCCCCAGCGGTAGTCGCGCATGGCCACGTGCCCGAAGTGCGCCCACCCCTCCCGGCCCACGTTGACCGCGGTTCGCAGGTACACGTCCTGCGTGGGAAGGGATGGGCCCATCGACTCCCACCAGGACAGGAAGTTGGGCTGCCACGACTCCAGGGCACGCTGCAGCCGCCGGTCATCGCACAGGTCGACGTTGTTGGGGATCTTCTCGGTGTAATCAGCGCCCGTACCGCTGAATCCTGTCGTCACTGCTCAGACTCGCCTCCGGTCGAACTGGGCCCGCCGCCCCGTGCCGAACGTGCGCAGCGCACCGTCCGGGCCAGACGCGTTGGGCCGGTTGAAGATCCAGTTCTGCCAGGCCGTCAGCCGGCCGAAGATCTTCGTCTCCATGGTCTCCGGGCCTGCGAAGCGGTAGTTGGCCTCGAGCCCGGTGAGCGCGTCAGGGCTGAAGCTGGACCGTTCCTCCACCGCGATCCGGATCTCGTCCTCCCAGTCGATGTCGTCGGGCGCGAACGTGACCAGCCCAAGCTGCTCGGCCGCACCGGCCTCGAGCGGCTGCCCGGACGCCTTCCGCACCAGGTCCAGCGCGGCGTCGTCGCCGCTGAACCGGGCCTGCAGCCGGGTCAGCCCGTTGCCCATCGGCAGCGGGCCCAGGTTCATCTCCCCCACCGTGACGGCCGCCGGGGCTGCGGCATCGTCGTCGTCTTCGAAGATCCCGGACAGCATGTAGGAGCGGTCCGCGGCCAGGGCGAGCTCGAGCAGTGACCCGGCGAAGCAGCTGCCCGGCTCGATAAGCGCGATCAGGCTGCGGCTGGTCACGTCCAGCCGCTTCAGGGTGCGCTTGAGGAAGAGCAGGATCTCGTTGGCCAGCCAGTCATCGCGATTGTCCAGTAGCAGGTCGTCGTGGGCCAGCACCTGTCCGGCGTCGCCGGTGGTCCGCAGCAGCCACGTGCCGATCTCCAGCTCGTTCGTGCGCAGGTCGAGGATCAGGTCGTCGAGCGCGCGGGTCATCGCGAGCGTCCAGAACGACGCGCCGCACTCGCCGAGCGCGGCCGCGTCCGCTGGCGGGTCCTGCCCCGGGCCTGCGATGGTGATCGTGGCGGTGCCCGCGGCCCGGTCCAGCTCCGCGGTCACGTAGGGGTAGGCAATGCGCTCCTCAGTACGCTGCTTGTCCAGCGGGGTCAGCGCGATCCCTGTGGCGCCGGCCGGGCGCATCGAGCCGGCGGCGAGCTCAGCGGCGCGCTCGGCCACGGTCTCCGCCCACTTCGCCCTTGGCACGGCCTCGTCGATCAGGTTCCACGCCGCGGCCTTCTCCCCGCCCAGCCCCTCGGCCTTGGTGGAGAAGTAGTCAGCCCGGTCGCGGCGGACATGGCGCTTGTCGACCACGCGGGTGAGCCCGCCGGTGCCGGGCAGCACCCCGAGCAGGGGCAGCTCAGGCAGGGACACCGCCGACGACCGGTCGTCGATCAGCATGATGTGCTCGCAGGCCAGAGCCAGCTCGTACCCGCCGCCGGACGCGGTGCCGTTCAGCGCGGCCAGGTAGGTCTGCCCGGAGTTCGCCGACGCGTCCTCCATGCCGATGCGCGTCTCATTGGTGAACTTGCAGAAGTTGACCTTCCACGGGTGCGGGGAGGCGGCCAGCATCCTGATGTTCGCGCCCGCGCAGAAGATCTTTTCCTTCATGCTGGTCAGCACCACCGTGCGCACCTCGGGGTGCTCGAACCGCAGCCGCTGCACCGCGTCGTACAGCTCAATGTCCACGCCGAGGTCGTACGAGTTCATCTTCAGCTCGTAGCCGTCCCGCAGGCCGCCTTCGGCGTCAACGTCCATGGACAGCGTCGCGACCGGCCCGTCGACGCTGAGCTTCCAGTGCCGGTAGCGTTCCGGCTGAGTCTGGAAGCTGACCCGGCCGACCCTGGCCTCCGCCGCCGTGGCTGGCGGGTCCGCCGCAGCCTCGGTTGATGTCTGTCCTGCCGCGGCTGCCGTCATGCCGAATCCTCCCGGGCCCAGCTCGCTTGCTCTTATGTTCTACATAGAACAGTCACTTAGTCAAGTGTTTGTAGCATAATGCCTGTACCATGAGTGCCATGCCACCAGGTGCCAGGTCGCATTCCCGCCCGTCGGCGCCCGGCGCGGCTCCGGCGCTGTCGCGACGGCATGCGGCGGGCGCGCCCAGCGCGCGGGGGCTGCTGTTCACCCTGCTCGGCGAGTTCGTGCTGCCCAGCGGCGGCACCGCCTGGACGTCGGCGGTGATCGCCGCGTTCGCCCGGCTGGGCGTGGAGGAGAAGGCCACCAGGCAGGCCCTGATGCGCACGGCGGCCGCGGGCTGGCTCCGCGCAGAAAAGGCCGGCCGCCGCACTCGCTGGCACCTCACCGACGCTGCCCGGCAGCTGCTGACCGACGGTGCCGAGCGCATCTACTCGTTCACCGGGCCCGCTGAGAACTGGGACGGGCGCTGGCTGCTCGTGGCGGCGCGTATCCCCGACGGCGACCGCCGTGCCCGGCACGCGGTGCGCACCCGGCTGAGCTGGGCCGGCTTCGGCTCACTCGGCCCCGGCCTGTGGATCAGCACGCATCCCGAACGCGAAGCGGAGGTGGCTCAGGTGCTGCGCGAAGCCGGCATCGCCGACGCGCACCTGTTCGTGGCCACCCGCTCGGGTCAGGCCGCCACCCGCGAGATGGTGGACACGGCCTGGGACCTCGCCGTGATCGAGCACGAGTACGAGCGGTTCATCGACGAGTTCAGCGCCAACTCGCCGGACGACGTGCTGGCCCGGCAGGTCGAGCTGGTGCACGCCTGGCGCCGGTTCCCCTCGATCGACCCGGCGCTGCCGCGTGAGCTCCTGCCCGCCCGCTGGAGCGGCCTGACCGCGGCCCGGCTCTTCGCCGACCGGCACGAACGCTGGTCCGCTGACGCCCAGGCCGAATGGAAACGCCTGAACCACGCAGGTTAAGTAGCGATCTAGAAAATTCTTTCCAGATCCTTAACGCAAAACGCCCTCAGCCCGGTCGTTTTGTCGGTAGTGCTCGATATCGTGGGAATACCACAACATGAACGTCTCTCCCGCCCGAGGAGGTGAGCCGATGCTCGGCCAGCCGCCTGATCTCACTCCCGAAGGAGATGACTCTGCCCACGGCCTGCCGCGGTTCGCCTGGGCCGAGGGCAGCGCTGCGGCCGGCCCCGTGCCCGCGGAGGTGCCGGGTGGGGCTGTCGGGCCGGACGGCCTTGACTACTCAGCGCTGTTGGAGGCGCTGGCGGCGTCGGGCCGGCTGGCGGATCCGGATGCTGATCAGGAGGCGGTGCTCGACGATGAGCTCGCGGCGGCCGTGGACGGGCGGATGCGCTCGCCGGATCTGGCGTGGATTGCGGCGGTCGCGGTGGAGCACATGACCCCCGGCCCCGGTGCAGGCCGCGTGGCTGGAGACCGCGACCGCGGCGGCGGGGCGGCTGGATGAGGATGGGCTGGCCGGGATGCGATCGCCGCCCAGCAGGTCGCCTCCCGCGCCCACGCCGCGGGGCTGTCCGCCGCCGCGCAGATTACGGCCCGGGCCGCTGCCGCCGACCGCAGGATCGGCCTGGAGGGCGATGGGCGGCCGGTGCGGGTGTGCCGCGACGCCCAGGGCCAGATCTCGCTGGCGCTGATGCTGACCGGGTACAGCGCTGCGGCGTGGGCTGACCTGGGGATCACGCTGACCTGGCGGCTGCCCGCCACCGGCGCCGCGCTGGCCGCCGGGGTCATCGACCTGGACCGGGCCCAGGCCATCGCTGAGGCCACCAGTGTGCTGAGCCAGGACACCGCCCGGGTCGTGGAGGCCAAGATCTTGCCCAGGGCTGGCCGGCTGACCAAGCCGGATCTGAAGGACCGGCTGCGTCACCTGGTGATCGCGGCCGACCCCGACGGTGCGGAGCGGCGGCGTCAGGCGGCGGAGCGGCACGCCGATGTGCGGCTGTACGGGGAGGTAGATCAGACCGCGACGATCGTGGCGGACAAGCAGCCGCAGATCGAGGCGGCGGCGGGGTTCGCGCGGCTGAACGCGCTGGCCCGGGCGCGGAAGGCGGCCGGGTTCGAGGGTCCGCTGGGCTGGCACCGGTCCCAGGTCCTGCTCGGCCTGCTGAACGGCACCCTGCCCCCCACCCCACCCGCCGGCGGCGCCCCACCCGACCAGCCCCAGGCCCGGCGACGGGCCTGGCCCCATGACGGGCCCGGCCCCCGCGACGGCGGCTCCGGTGACGGCCCGCGCCGCGGCGGCCCTGCGGCGGTCCCGGCCCTGACGGCGGTCCTGGCCTGACGGCATCCCCGGCAGCGACCCGGACGCCGGCGCGCGGGATGACCTGCCCGCGCCGCGGGATGAGGACGCGCCGGAAGACGACGGCCTGGATGAAATCCTGGACCGTGCCGGGGAGGATGACCGGTGGGATCCCGACGAGGACGATGATGACCTGGCCGGGACCGGGCCGGGGCCGGTGTGGCCGCAGCTGGGGACGATCGCGCCCGCCCTGGCCCGCCCCACCGCCAGGCCGGCTGACGGGCGGCCGGTGCCCGGGCTGCTGGATATCACCCTGCCCTGGACCACCCTGGCCGGCCAGACCGGCACCCCCGGGCTGCTGGGCCGCATCGGCCCCATCACCGCCACCCAGGCCCGCCGCCTCGCCGCCGCCGCCGACACCGACCCGGACGCCCAGTGGCGGATCATCGTCACCAACCCGGCCGGGCAGGCCATCGCGGTCACCCGCATCCGCCGCCGCGCCCGCGCCAGCCCGCGCGATCCGCGTGACCTGGCCGCGGACGGGCCGCCCGGCAACGGGCCGCCCGGGGCCGGGCTGGCCGGCCGCATCACGCTGACCATCACCCAGCACACCATCACCGCCGCCGGGCAAGCCGCCGGCCCCGGACCACCCTCCGGGGCCGGCCCCAGCCAGGGCAAATCCGCCCGCCGGGGCAGATCCGCCGGGCCAGACCGGCCCGCCGGGCGCCACCAACCCCGACACCACCACCACACCACCGCGCCCGATCACCGCCGCCGCGCTGCGGGCCGCCACCGCGGCCCTCGACCGGGCGCTCGCCCACGCCCAGGCCGACCAGGCCGCCGGAGGATGCGCCCACACCGCCCAGTCACCGGCCTACCGGCCACCACCCCGGCTGCGCGAACACGTCATCGCCCGGGACGTCACCTGCCGCAACCCGGCCTGCCGCCAGCCCGCCTGGCGCGCCGACCTCGACCACACCCACCCCTACGACCAACACGGCCGCACCTGCGACTGCAACCTCGGCGGCACCTGCCGCAGCCACCACCAGCTCAAACAACACCCCCGCTGGACACTCCAGCAAACCACACCCGGCCACTTCACCTGGACCACACCCGCCGGACGCACCTACACCACCGAACCCGACACGTATGCCATCTGACCAAGGCTGACAACCGGCACTACGAGGTAGACGTCTCACCGTTCGGACTATGAACGTCATCTGACGGTGGGGGAACGATGAAGAAGACCGGTCTGTTTGCCGTGTGCCTGACTATCGGCGCCGCGGCCTTAGCTCTGGCGCCGGCGCTGGCCGCGCAGGCCGCGCCGCAAGCGGCCAAGGCCAAGGTGGCGATCAGCGAGATCTGGTACAACTCGCCCGGCAAGGACACGGGCTCGAACCCGAGCCTGAACCACGAGTGGGTCGAACTGCACAACAACACGGCCAAGGCGGTCAGCCTGGCTAACTGGACGCTGCGGGACAAGGCGGGCCACGTCTACAAGGTTGGGGCCTTTACGCTGAAGGCGCACGCGTCCGTCAGGATCCACACCGGGCATGGCGCCAACACAGCGACCAACCTGTACTGGCGCCACTCCTGGTACATCTGGAACAACAACGGGGACACCGCGACGCTGAAGACCGCGGCCGGCGTGGCAGAGAGCCGGTGCGCGTACTCAGACCCGAGCGAGGTGCGGGCGTCCGTCCCGTGCTCGCAGAAGGCGATCACCGGCTAGCCCGGGCCCGGCCCGGTCAGGCTGCGGCGGTCAGCTCCCGGACGCCGTCGGGCGTGGCCAGGCAGAGCAAACGGATCGCCGTGCCGTGCTCACGGGCGCCGGCGCGGAGCGATCGGTGCCAGTACCGATCGACCTCGCCGATGTCGGACGTCCCCGGTCGGCTCAGAGCGATCACTGCCGAGCCTTCTGGCTCGTGCTCAGCGAGCACCCGGGAGACGATCCAGCAGACATTGCCGACCAGCGGCAGGTCGGGATGGGCTGGCACGTCGTCAATGGGAACCACGACTGGCATCTGGATGTCGTTGCGGTCCAGGAAGAACACCCATAAGCCGCGCTGGCGCCTGTCATCCGTGCTGATGATCTGGCCGACCCGGCTCAGGATGTCCGCCTCTGTGCTGAGTGGGCTCGTGAGGCTCATATCGCCTCCCGGTCCGGAGGAAGAGTAGGTATCCATGCGGTCAAGTCTTGCCGCAGGCACTGACAAAACAGGCCGCGTCGTTGGCGGCTACGCAGCCCCTAGGCGATCATGCGGGCGCCGGGACCAGGGACCGGGGTGACGTCGCGGGCCGACGCGACCACGTGGCCGTCCGCGCAGCGCAGTTCCTGGTGCACCGGCGCGCCGCAGTCCCGGTGGGTGAGTTCCACCACGGGGCCTGCCGGGCTGGCCGCGAAGGCGTTGCCCCACTCCAGGAGCGCGACGATCAACGGGAACAGGGCCAGGCCTTTATCGGTCAGCCGGTACTCGGTGCGGGTTCGCTGCCCTGGTTCCCGGTAAGGCACCTTCCGCAGCAGCCCCTGCTCCACGAGGCGGACCAGGCGGTCGCTGAGCACCTGGCGAGGTGCGCCGATGCGGCGGCGGATGTCATCGAAGCGGCGCACCCCGTTGAATGCCTCCCTGAGCACCAGGAACGTCCACTTCTCCCCCACGATGGTGAGGGCGGCGCCGATCGTGCAGTTCTCGGTGTCGTAGTCAAGGACCCAGGCGCGGTTCATGGTTACATGCTAAATCTGTTTGACAGACTCAGCAACGGCGGAGCATGCTGGGTCTATGTCACGAACCCAGTTGGCGGCGGGCACCCGCAGCGACGTGCGGATCCGTACCGCAGTCGCCGAGGACTGCGAGGCCATCAGCTCCTTCCTGACCGGGCTCTCGCTGCGCACCCGCTTCCTTAGGTTCTTCGCCCCGGCCTCACCGCCGAGCCCGTCGCTCCTGCGCGGGCTGTGCGGGACGACCGGCAGCGACGTGCTCCTCGCGACCGAGGATGACGCGATCGTCGGGCACGCGATGGCCGTCGACATCGACGGCCCCGACGGCAGCCGGGTGGCGGACATCGGGCTGGTCGTGGCCGACGGCTGGCAGAACCGCGGCGTCGGCACCGCGATGCTCCAGGGCCTGGCCGACCGGGCCGTGGCCCGCGGGGTCGGCGCGCTCGTGATGGACGTGCTGCCGGAGAACCGGCGCATGCTCGAGATGATCTCCCGCCACTGGGCAGGCGCGAGCTACCAGTTCCGGCCGGACACGGTGGCCGTGCGGGTGCAACTGCCGGGCGCGCCGCGCCGCGGCGTGGCCGCTTAGGAGCCCGCGTACAGTGCGTCGATGACGTCGGCGTACTTGGCGTGCACCACCCGGCGCTTGAGCTTCAAGGTCGGGGTCAGCTCCTCGCTTTCCGCGGTCCACTCCACGGGCAGTAGCCGCCACCTCTTGACCTGCTGAACCCGGGCCAGCCGCTCGTTCGCCGCGGCCACGGCCTCGGCCACGGCGTCCAGGACGGCCTGGTCCTCGGCCAGCTCGGCCAGGGACGCCGCCTCCATTCCGCGGGCCCGGGCCCAGGCCGGCGCCATGTCGCCGTCCAGGGTCAGCAGCGCTACGACATACGGCCGCCGGTCCCCGTAGGTCAGCGCCTGGCCGATGAGCGGATGGGCGACCAGCAGGTTTTCGATCGCGGCCGGCGAGATGTTCTCCCCGCCCGAGGTGATGATCAGCTCCTTCTTGCGGTCCACCACGGACACGAAGCCGTCGGCGTCCAGCGACCCGATGTCGCCGGTGTGCAGCCACCCGTCGGCGTCGATCAGCTCGGCGGTGCGGTCGGGCAGGTTGAGGTACCCCGGGGTGTTCAGCGGCCCGCGGGTCAGGATCTCCCCGTCGTCGGCGATCTTGACCTCCACCCCCGGGCACGGCCCGGCCGACGGTGCCCAGCCGGAAGCGCCTCAGGGATGTTGGTGGTGAACGCGCCTGTGGTCTCCGTCATCCCGTATACGTCGAGGATCGTCAGGCCGAGCCCGGCGAAGAAGTCGCCCACATCGGGCGGCAGCGGCGCCGCCGCGCTGGACACCATCGTGGCCTCGCCGAGGCCGAGCAGAGACCGGATCGGCTGCAGCACGGCCTCGTCGGCCTGCCGGAACTCCTCGGCCAGGCCGTCCGGGGTGGTGTTGCCGAACTCGCGGCTGCGGGTGTACCTGCGGCCGGTCGCCATCGCCGTCTCGACCGCGGCCCGTTTGGCCGGATCCTGCTCGGCGGCCAGCAGTGCCTGGATGCCGGCCTGGATCTTCTCCCAGACCCTGGGCACCCCGAAGAAAGCAGTCGGCCGCACCGCACCGAGGGTGGCCAGCAGCTCGGCCGCGGCGTTGTGGCAGAAGTGCACGTGCCAGCCGTGGTGGATGGGCAGGTAGAGGCTGAACATCCGCTCGGCGATGTGAGCCAGCGGCAGATACGACACCCAGCGGATGTGGTCCGCCACGAAGCCCGTGTAACTACCGGTGGCGACCTCATAGAGGATGCTGCGGTGGGTGATGATGACGCCCTTCGGGTTGCCGGTGGTGCCCGAGGTGTAGAGGATCGTGGCCGGGTCATCCGGGCGGATCCCCGCGACCCGGTCGGCCACCGCGCCCGGCGCGGCGGCCAGCCGCTCCCGGCCCAGCGCGGCGAAGTCCGCCCAGCTCAGGTACTGATCGCCGGCCGGGCACGCCGCGGCGTCCCTGACGATGATCTTCTTCAGGCCGGGCAGCTGAGCCAGCACGGCCTGCCAGCGCGCCAGCTCCGGCCCGCCGTCGAGCACCGCGATCCTGGCGTCGCAGTCGCTGGCCACGTAGCCGATCTGGTCGGCGGCCAGCGTCGCGTAGAAGGTGACCGGCACTCCCCCGGCGTGCACCGCTCCGAAGTCGGCCAGCACATGCTCGACCCGGTTCGGCATCATCAGCGCGACCCGCTCGCCCGGCTGCAGGCCGAGTTCGATGAATCCGGCGGCGAGCTCGAGCGCCTGCTGGCGTGTCTGCCCCCAGGTGATGGTCTGCCATGGCCCGCCGTCCTCCCGGTCCGAGTACGCGGGCTCGTCGGCCCAGCGTTCGGCGGTGGCGGCCAGGTCATCGCACAGGGTCCGGCCGGTGTCGCCCCAGGCCGCCTGCTCGATCTCCGCGCGCTGTTCCAGGATCTCCGTCATCGCGGCCCACCCCTCGCTCAGCCGGGGCGTTACCCGGCCTGTTACTTGCCCGTAAGGCATGCCACCACGCCGCCGCCCGCGCCGCAAGAGCAGCGCGCGCAGTCCTGTTGTCCGGCTGCTGGCCCGCGGCCGGACAGACCTTTACCAACATCGTTAAGACCCTGACCAGACCCTGACTGGAGCTTGACCCACCTTCGGTCCGGCCGCGGGTAAGTTCCCTCTCGTTCAGGCGGCTGCGGTCTGCAGGCAGCTGCACCGTGCCCGGTGCGAGGACCCCGCGGGAGGGCTCACGGGCGGCAGGCACCGGGAGGGATGCCCGAATGGTACTGGCTGGTCCTGGCCTCACCCGGGCCAGAGGCGCCACACCGGTCAGACGCCTGCGCCGCTGGGCCTGGCCGGCTGCGGCCACGGCCTTCGTGATCGCACTGGCCGCGTATCTCGCCGACCTGGCCTGGCACTCCCACCTGCACCTGCTCGACTGGTATGACCTGAACGTCTACAACCACGCGGGCCTGATCGCCCGGAGCCTGCCGCGCCAGCTCTACACGTGGCAGCTGCGGCCCGGGATCAAGTTCACCTACACGCCGTTCGCCGCGCTAGGGTTCGCGGCCGGCTCGCTGCTGCCCTGGGCCGTGCTGCGCTGGCTGATGACCGTGGCCAGCCTGGCCGCGGTGACCGGCGTCGTGTGGCTGACCCTGGGCGCGCTCGGCTGGAGCGGCCGGAACCGGGCCGCCGCCACGGCCGCGCTGGCCGCGGTCGCGCTGTGGACCGACCCGGTCCAGCGCGCCCTGCATCTGGGCCAGATCGAGCCGCTGCTGATGCTCCTCGTCGTCTGGGACCTCTGCCAGCCCGACAGCAGGTCATGGAAGGGGGCCGGGATCGGCCTGGCCGCGGGGATCAAGCTGGTGCCGCTGATTTTCGTCCCGTACCTGGTGCTGTCCGGGAGGCTGCGCCAGGCGGCCGTGGCCGTGGCCGCGTTCGCCGGCACGGCCCTGATCGGCTTCGTGTTCCTGCCGCACGCCTCTGCGGAGTGGTGGCTGACGGGGTACTTCCTGCGCGCCGACAACGTGGGGGACGTCGGGTCACTGCTGAATCAGTCGCTGCTGGCCGCGCTCACCCGCGCCGCGGGCAGCACCCACCTCGCGACGCCGGTATGGCTGGCCGGCGTGGCCGTGGTCGGGACGGTCGGGCTGGCGGCCGCCGCGGCCCTGCACCGCCGTGACCGGCCGGTGGCTGGCTGGCTGACCTGCGCGCTGACCGGGGTGCTGGTCTCACCGATCAGCTGGGATCACCACTGGGTGTGGGTCGTGCCCGGGGTTGTGCTGCTCACCGACGCGGCGCTGCGTGCCCGCGGCGCAGCCCGCCGGGCCTGGTGGGCGCTGGCCGGCGGGGTGGCGCTGGTGTTCAGCGCGTGGCCAGAGCACTGGACCGGGCCCGGCGCCTTTGTCCCGCATGGCCTGCTCGGGTTCTTTGCCGGCCCGCACCCTCCGAACGAGAAGTACCACCTGCACGGCGTGCAGCTCGTGGGCTGGAACCTGTTCGTGCTGGCCGGCCTCGTGATGTTCGCGGTCGCGGTCACCGCGGCGCTGCATGCCCGCCCGCAGCCAGCCCCGGCTCCGGCCGCGGTGAGCCTGGCCGCCCAGAACATTGACCAGAACCTAACCGGAGATTGCCCCTGGTTGCCGTACGCATTGATACGGTGACGTTCGGTAAGTCACACGCGACCGGCCACCGCAGGGCCATGTCCGGTGCCCTCACCCCGCCCGGGGGTCGCGGGTCGTCCAGGTCTTGGACCGCTGATCCCGCCCGGCGCAGCACCAATCCCGCTGCAGCCCGTCTCCCGTCGCGGGCATCCCGGTGGCCAAGGAAGGATGCGGATGGCACAGTCAGGCTTACGGCTGGCCAGCCCGGCGGGCACCGCGCAGCCGACCGGCCGGCGCGGCGGGCGGGCGCTCGCCTGCGCGGCCGTCGCCTTCGCGCTCGCGGTCTCCGCGTACCTGACGGACGTGGCCACGCACCCGCTGCGCTTCACGTTCCGGTTCTTCGACCTCTTCGTCTACAACCACGCAGGCCAGCTGGTGCGGCATGCTCCGGCGGCGCTGTACACCTGGCATTTTCTGCCTGACGTGCAGTACCTCTACACGCCGTTCGCCGCGCTCGGGTTCGCAGTCGGCTCGCTGCTGCCCTGGGCGCTGCTCACCTGGCTGATGGCCGCGGCTAGCTTCACCGCGGTGGTGCTGACCCTCTGGGTGACGTTCGGCCAGCTGGGCTGGGGACCGATGTACCGCTGGGCCGGGGTGCTGGGGGTCGGCGCGGTGGGGATCTGGACCGTGCCGGTCCTGGTCTCGCTGCAGCAGGGCCAGATCGAGCTGATGCTGATGGCGCTCATCGCCTGGGACCTCTGCCAGCCCGACCGCCGCCGCTGGAAGGGCGCGGGCGTCGGCGTGGCCGCGGGGATCAAGCTGGTCCCGATGATCTTCATCCTGTACCTGCTCCTGGCCGGGAAGCTGCGGCAGGCGGCGGTGGCCACGGCGGCACTGGCCGGCACGGTTCTCATCGGGTTCGCCGCGCTGCCGGAGGAGTCGGCGAGGTGGTGGCTGACCGGGTACTTCCTGCACTCCGGCAACTTCACGAGGCTGGAACTCGGCTCCCTGGTGAACCAGTCGCTGCTGGCCCTGGTCACCCGCACGCCCGCGGGCGCGACCGCGGCCACGCCGCTGTGGCTGGGCGCCGCGGCCGCGGCCGGGTGCCTCGGCCTGGCCGCGGCGACTGTGCTCCACCGGTCCGGAAGGCCGACCGCGGGCTGGGTGACCTGCGCGGTCACCGGGGTACTGGTCTCGCCGATCAGCTGGGACGATCACTGGGTCTGGGTCGTTCCGCTGCTGGCGGTCCTCGTCGACACGGCCGTGCGCGCCCGGGGCCCGGCCCGGCTGGCCTGCTGGCTGCTGGCCGCGGCGCTGGGCTGCGGTGTTCGTGGCCTGGCCGGTCCAGGCGGCCGGGCCGCGCGCGTTCCTGCCGTACGGCCTGGTCGGGTTCGATTCCGGATCGCACTCGCTGAGCGAGATCTTCCGCCTGCGCGGCATCCAGCTGATCAGCTGGAACCTGTTCGTGCTGGCCGGCCTCGTG
The DNA here is from genome assembly GCA_963739645.1 of uncultured Actinomycetota bacterium. Classification (GTDB taxonomy): domain Bacteria; phylum Actinomycetota; class Actinomycetes; order Streptosporangiales; family Streptosporangiaceae; genus JASHPR01. The sequence continues at coordinate 302,317 of CAVUBM010000114.1, read as the reverse complement.
ATGTTCGCGTTGCTGCTGGCCTGGGCCGCGCGTACCTGGCGCGACCGCCGCGGCTACCTGATCCGCCGGCCCATCTCGCCGGCCCGGTAGCCGCCCAGCGCCTCCACCGATGCCCGGAACTCCTCCGACCGCAGGAGCGCCCACAGCGGGGCGAGCCTCGGGCTGTCCGCCTCCGGCGCGCTCACCACGAGGTCGTAAGGTTCCCAGGTGACCGGGACGAAGTCCAGTCCGAAGGCCCGCGCGGCGGCCATGATCCCCAGGCCCGCGTCGGCGCGCCCGGCGGCGATGGCCGCGGCCACCGCCAGGTGGGTGGGCTCCTCGCGCAGATAGCCCTCGATCGCGTCGGCGCCGATGCCGCGCTGGCGGAGCTCGTGGTCCAGCAGCACCCGGGTACCCGCTCCCCGTTGCCGGTTGACGTAGCGCACGCCCGGGCGGGTCAGGTCCTGGATGCCCTGCAGTCCGAGCGGGTTGTCCGCGGCCACGATCAGGCCCTGGTCGCGGTGCACCAGCCGGATGACCCGGATGTCCTGCCCGGCGAGGAGACGGTCGACGTAGGGCAGGGTGTACTCGCCGGTGGCTGGGTCGAGCAGGTGCGATCCGGCCAGGTGGCACAGGCCGTCGCGCAGCGCCACGAGCCCGCCGAGCGAGCCGACGTTCGACGACGCCAGCGTGATCCGGGGGTCCTCGGCGCGCAGGGCGGACGCGGCCAGGTCGAGGACCAGGTCGTGGGAGCCGATGGCCACGATCGTGCCGGAGATCTCGTCCAGGCCGCGGAGCAGCTCGACGTCGACCTCGTCGTTGGGGTGATGGCCTTCCTGCCCGGCCGGCACGACCAGCAGCCCGTCGGCGCGAACCAGCGAGGTGAGCACACCCGCGCCGCGGGGCAGCGGCGTCGCGACCATCGTGCCGCCGACCAGGCCGAGCCGCACCCGGACCCAGTCGTCCATCCCGAGCGGAGACGCGAGCTTGCGGGCCAGCCGGGCCCGGGTCCGCGGGCGGTGCCGGGGCGCGGCGCCCTGCAGCTCGGCCAGCAGCGGCTCGGCGAAGATGTCGAAGGTCAGCGCCGCGGACACCGGGTAGCCGGGCGCCCCGAGCACCGGCGTGCCCTCGACCACGCCAAGCACCACCGGGTGGCCGGGCCGCACGGCTACGCCGTGCACGGCCAGGGTCCCGAGCTGGGCCACGATCCTGGCCGTGTAGTCGTCGCGGCCCGCGCTGGAGCCCGCCACGATGATCAGCAGGTCGCAGTCGGCCACGGCGGCGGTCACCGCCTTGGCCAGGCGCGCCGGGTCGTCGGGCTCGATCGGCAGGCAGTACGCCTCGCAGTCGGCCTCGCGCGCCTGGGCCGCCAGCATCAGCGAGTTGGTGTCGAGGATCTCCCCCGGGCCGGTCGGCTCGCCCACCGGCCGCACCTCATCCCCGGTGGGCAGCACCGCCACGACCGGGGCTCGCCGCACCAGCAGGTGCGTGGATCCCGCGGCCGCGGCCGCGGCCAGGTCCACGGCGCGCAGCCGGTGGCCCTCGGGCAGCAGCAGCTCGGCAGTGCTCACGTCCTCGCCGATCGAGCGCACGTGCTGGTAGGGCGGCACGGCGGCGCGCAGCTCCGCGGCCTGGCCCGCGTAGTGCACGTGCTCGCGCATGACCACGGCGTCACGCCCGTCAGGCATGGGGTCACCGGTGTCCACGACGTCGTAAGCGCCGGGCTCCAGCAGGACCGGGGTGGTCTCGCTGGCGCCGAGGGTGTCGGCGGCGCGGACCGCGATCCCGTCCATGCCGGCCGCGTCAAACGGCGGCGAGGAACGCGTGGCCCACACCGGCTCGGCCGTGACCAGGTTCGCCGCGTCTTCCAGCCGCACCAGGACCGCGTCCACCCGGGGCGGGCAGCCTGCAGCCTCGCGGGCGGCGCGCCACGCGTCGAGGGCGCGGGAGGCCGGGACGTCGCGGATGAACGGGCTGTCTGCCATGAGTCTGGTCAACGGTACAGGGTGACATCCACCCCAGTGCCGGCGTCCAGCCCCGTGGCCTCCTCGGGCACGATGATGTAGCCGTCGGCCGCGGTGAGCACGGACAGCAGCGCCGACAGCCCGAAGACTGGGGTGGCCACGCGGTCCCGCACGCGGACCTGAACCACATCAAGGCGGCCGCTGGCCGATGCCACGTCCCGCTCCAGGCGGGCTCGCACCACCGGTTCGGCGGGCGGTGCGGTGCAGCCGCCGGCGCGGCGCACGATCTCCATCCCGATCAGCCGGAACACCACCAGCGCGGACCGCGGATTGCCGGGAAGCCCGATCACTGGCACTCCCCCGCAGTCGGCCAGCAGCGTCGGCTTCCCCGGCTTTATCGCGACACCGTGGCACCAGATCCCTGGCTCGCCGAGACGGCCCACCGCGGCCGCGGTCTCGTCCCGGGTCCCGACCGACGAGCCGGCCGAGATGACGATCACGTCGCTGCCGCCAAGCGCCGCCCGCAGTGCGGCCTCGAGCGCGTCAGGGTCGTCGGGCACGATGCCGCCCGCCCGCGGCTCCCCGCCTGCCTCGGCGACCAGCGCGGCCAGCGCGATCGCGACGGCGTCGCGCACCTGCCCGGGGAGCAGATCCGCGGTGTCCGGTGGCACTACCTCATCGCCGGTCGAGAAGATCGTCACGAGCGGGCGGGCGTGGACGGCCACGCTCGTGATCCCCGCTGCGGCCAGCATGCCCAGGTCCTGGGCGCGCAGCGGCCGCCCAGCGGGCACCAGGTCGGTCCCGGGGCTGGCGTCCTCATCGGCGCGCACCACGCCGTCGCCGGGGGCGACGGGCCTGGTCACCTCGATGGTGCCGGGCATCGCCTCCTGGGTGTACTCGACCATGACCACCGCATCCGCGCCGGGCGGCAGCGCGCCACCGGTCGGCATGGTCACCGCCGTCCCCGGGCTCACCGCGGTCTCGGGCACGGCGCCCATGTGCACCAGCCCGGCCACGTCGAGGTAGCCAGGCAGCCCGTCGGAAACCCCGTAGGTATCGGCCGCCCGCACGGCGTAGCCGTCCACGGTCGAGCGGGCGAAACCGGGCAGCGCGTGCGGCGCGGTGACCGGCGCGACAGGAACCCGCTGCAGCGCGCTGGCCAGCGGGATGGTTTCGGCAAGCGTGCGCCGCCCGGGCCGGAACCGGCTGAGCACCTCGGCGACCGTCCGGGTGGTGAAGAACTCCCGGCCCCGGGAGCTGGGCGTTACGGGCTTCGTGGCGGTTCTCCTGGCAGCCGGAGCACGCTCATCACCGGACCCAGGGCCACCTGGCCGAGTCCGCAGATCGAGGTCCTGCGCATGGTCTCCTCGAGCTGGAGGATACGCCCGTCCACGTCGCCTGGGCCGCCGCCGCTGGCCAGCAGGTCGCTGAGAATCTGGTGGGCCTTGGTGGAGCCGACCCGGCACGGGACACGCTTGCCGCAGGACTCGTTGCGGAAGAAGCGCAGCACATTCGTGGCTGCGGCGAGCAGGTCGGTGCCCTCGGCCATCACCACCAGCGCACCCGAGCCGAGCATCGAGCCGGCCCGGGCCAGGGCGTCGAAGTCCAGCGGAACGTCCAGCTGGTCGGGCCCGAGGAAGTTGGAAGACGCACCGCCGGGCTGGATCGCGCCGAGCGCCCGGCCGCCGGACACGCCGCCGGCCCGCGCCAGCAGGTCCCTGGCGGTGGTGCCCATCGGCACGCAGTACACGCCGGGCCGCTCCACGTGGCCGGAGATCGCGAAGAACTTCAGGCCGGCGCTGCCCCCGGCGCCCTGCTGCTTCCACCAGTCGGCCCCGCGCGCCACGATCACCGGGATGTGGGCGAGCGTCTCGACCGAGTTCATCAGCGTGGGCTGGCCCCACAGGCCGTAGACGCCAGGGAACGGCGGCTTGTTGCGCGGCTCGCCGCGGTGTCCCTCCATGCACTCGATCAGCGCCGATTCCTCGCCGAGGATGTAGCCGCCCGGCGAGGTGAATACCTCGACGGACAGGCGCCGGTCGGTGCCCGACCCGTTCTTTATGTGCCGTTACGCTCCCGCCGATCAGCCCGGCCGCGCGCAGCGACTCGATCTCCTGGCGGATCACCGCCTCCTCCGGCCCGTACTCGTGCCGGATGAACACCCACCCCTCCTCGGCGCCCACGGCCACCATCCCGAGCAGCAGCCCCTCCAGCACCAGATGGGGCTGCTCGGCGAGGATCTGCCGGTCCTTGAACGTGCCCGGCTCGGACTCGTCGGCGTTGCAGATCACGTATTTGGGCGTGGCGGCCTGCGCCGCGACCAGTTCCCACTTCCGGCCCGCGGGAAAGCCCGCGCCGCCCATCCCGCGCAGACCCGACTCGGTCAGGACGGAGATGACCTGGTCGGCGTGCAGGTCCCCCGCCAGCAGCGCGCGTAGCGCCCGGTAGCGGTCCTGGCCGGGCGGGTACGGGTCGTTGGGCCACGGCTGGCCGCCGCCATAGCCCCGGGGCGCGGGCCCGGGCAGGTCGCCGGACCTGGCTGCGTCGACCAGTGTGTCGATGGTGTCGGCCGGCGTGGGGCACTCGTTCACGGCGACGGCCGGCGCCTGGTCGCACCGCCCGATGCAGGACACTTCGGTGAACTCGATCTCGGTGTCCTGGCCGTAGCGGTCCCGCAGGGCTGCGATGCGCTGGTCGGCGCCCTGCAGCCAGCAGGACAGGTCGTGGCAGACCTGCAGCGCGACCTTCTTCGGCGGGTCGGTCCGGAAATGCGGATAGAACGAGATCAGGCCCTCGATCTCGTACAGCGGGCGGCGGACCTCCCGGGCTAGCGTTTCGAGTTCCTCGCGCGGCAGCCAGCCGAGCCGCTCCTGGATCGCGTGCAGCGCCGGGATCAGGCTGGGGCCGGGGAACTTGCCAGCACGCGCTTCGACGCCGGGGATCCGCGCCTGGGCCTGCGCCATCACCTGTCCCCGGTGGGAAGGGACGCTGCCGGGGAGGCGGTGGGCGCTGCCTCGTTGGCTGGCTCGATCCGCACCGCGCAGAACTTGAACTCAGGGATCTTGCCGAACGGGTCGATCTCGTCGATCGTCAGCAGGTTCGCCGCGGCCTCGCGGAAGTGGAACGGGATGAAGCAGCTGCCGCGGCTCTCCCGGTAGGAGTAGCGGGTGTCAAGCACGATTGTGCCGCGGCGCGAGGTCACCCGGGCCATCTCGCCATCGGCCAGGCCGAACCCGGCGGCGTCCTCTGGGTGCAGGTAGACCTCGGGCCGGGGCGAGATCGTGTCCAGCGCGAACGACCGGCGCGTCATCGAGCCGGTGTGCCAGTGCTCGAGGAGTCGGCCGGTGGACAGGATGACCGGGTACTCGGCGCTCGGCAGCTCCTTGGCCGGCAGCCACTCGGCGGGCACCAGGTGAGCCAGCCCGTCATCGGTCTTGAACTGCTCGCCGAACATCACCACGGTGCCGTCGCTGTGCTCGGGGTCGGGGTTCGGGTAGAGCTTGCCGGTCGGACCCAGGTTGTCGTAGGTCAGGTTGGCGTAGTTGGGCATCACCGCGACGATCTCCTCGAAGACCTCGCGCGGCTCGGCGTAGTTCCAGCCGAGCCCGATCCGGTTCGCGATGTCCTGCACGACTTCCCAGTCCACCCGGGCCTGGCCGGGCGGGTCGAGCACCTTCCGGCCGAGCTGCACCCGGCGGTCGGTGTTGGTGTAGGTGCCCTCTTTCTCCAGGTACGACGTGGCGGGCAGGATAACGTCGGCGAACTCGGCGGTCTCGGTCAGGAAGATGTCCTGGACCACGAGGAACTCGAGCGCGGACAGCGCCTTGCGGACCTTGTTGATGTTGGGGTCGGACAGGAACGGGTTCTCCCCCATCATGTACATGCCCCGCACGCCGCCCTTCAGCACCGAACCGATGATCTCGGTCACGGTCAGGCCGCGGTTGGGGTCCAGGTCGGCGGTGTCCCAGATCCGCTCGAACCTGGCCCGGACCTCGGGGTCATCCGCCTTCTTGTAATCGGGGTAGAACATCGGGATCAGCCCCATGTCCGAGGCGCCCTGCACGTTGTTCTGCCCGCGCAGCGGATGCAGCCCGCTGCCGGGCCGCCCGATGTTGCCGGTGATCGCGCACATCGCGATCAGGCAGCGGGCGTTGTCGGTGCCGGTGGTGTGCTGGGAGATCCCCATGCCCCAGAAGATCACGCCGGCCCGGCCTCGCCCCAGGCCCGTGCCACCCGTCGGATCACGTCGGCGTCCACCCCGGTGATCTGGGCGGCCCGCTCCGGTGGGTAGTCCCGGACGGTCTCGGCCAGGGCCTCGTAGTTCGTGGTCCGGTGCGCGATGAACTCATCGTCGGTCAGCCCGAGCCTGATCACCTCGTGCATGACGCCGTTGTAGAACGCGACGTCGGTGCCTGGCTTCACCTGGCAGAAGATGTCCGAGTGGTCCGCCATCTTGTCGGCCCTGGGGTCGACGTAGATGATCGTGGTGCCGCGGCGGCGGGCCTGCTTGAAGAACGACGAGGCGACCGGGTGGTTGGCGGTCGGGTTGCTGCCGGTGACGATCGCTACGTCCGCGTTGACCACGTCGCCGTAGGTGGTGGACACCGCGCCCGAGCCGATGCCCTCGAAGAGGGCGAACACGCTGGAGGCGTGGCACAGTCTGGTGCAGTGGTCGACGTTGTTGGTGTGGAAGCCGGTCCTGATCAGCTTCTGGAAAAGATAGGCCTCCTCGTTGGAGCACTTGGCCGACCCGAAGCCGGCGATCGCGCCCGGGCCGTTCGCGGCGTAGATCTCAGTGAGCCGCCGGGCTACCAGGTCCAGCGCCTCGTCCCAGGTGGCCTCGCGGAAATGCGGCAGCACCTCGTCGTAGTCGACCAGGCCGCCCGGCTTGCGCCCCTTGGGCTTGCGGCCCTCCCTATTCTTCTCGCGCCGACCGCTGCGGGCGGAATTGACGTTATGGCCACTGCTGAGCTGCCTGCGCTCAGCCCGCTCTTCCGTGTCCTCCTGGTACCCGCCGCGGCTCATCTCGCCGCGCACATCCGTGGACAGCGGCCCCTTGGGGTAGGCGTCATCCCGGCGGATCAGCGGCGTGGTGAGCCGCTGCGGCGAGGCGGCGTAGTCCCAGCCGTAACGGCCTTTGACGCATAGCCGGCCCTGGGAGCCGGGCTGCGCCCGGCCCTCGGCGAACGCGATCGCGCCGCGCTCCCGGTCGACGTGGTAGGTGAGCGCGCAGCCGACGCCGCAGTAGGGGCAGACGCTGTCCACCGCGTCAAGCTCGCCGCGCGGCCGGATCGGTATGCTCCGGATCGGCTTGTTGGTCAGGGCCCCGGTGGGGCAGGCCGAGACGCACTCCCCGCAGGTCACGCACGACGATGCGCCCATGGGGTCGTTCAGGTCGAACGCGATCCTGGTGGCGTAGCCCTTGCCGCTGCGGCCGATCACGTCGTTGCCCTGGATGTCATCGCAGGCGCGGACACAGCGGTCGCACAGGATGCACGCGTCGTGGTTCACCGCGATCACCGGGTTGGACAGGTCCGCACCGCGGCCCGCGGCCGTGGGGATCTCGCCCGGGCCCGGCAGGCCGAACCGCTCGGCGAGCGCGAGCAGCTCGTTGTCGGCGGTCGTGGTCTGCTTGGGGTCCTGCTCGCGGACGGGCTGGTCGGCCAGCAGCAGCTCGGTCAGCGTGGCCCGGTTGCGCTCGACGTCCTCAGTGGCCGTCTTGACGGTCATGCCGTCTTCGCATGGCCGCACGCAGGCGGCGGCGTAAGCGCGCGCCCCGACGTCCACCACGCACATGCGGCAGACACCCACGGGGTCGTAGCGCTCGTCGTGGCAGAGCACGGGGATGTCGAGTCCCGCGTCCTTGGCCGCGGTCCAGATGGTCGTGCCCTCCGGGACGGTGACCTCGGTCCCGTCGATGGTCAGGGTGACCGTACGGACCTTGGCGGGAGCATGAAGGACCATAACCGTCAGTATCCACCCGCTCAGGCGCGCTTGCAGCGGGCAGGACGCCGCGATCGAGCCTGGCCTGTCCGGGCCGGGAGCTTTAGCCCAGCCGCAGGTCGGCGACGCTGGCCGGGTCCGGCCGGCCCTCGCCGTCCAGCCCGCGGGCGGTGTAGTAGCCGTCGATCATGCCCCGCAGCCGCTCCGGCGTCAGCCTCGCGACCCGTCCCGACGCGACCGGGAGCGGTTCGGACAGCAGCCGTTCCGGCAGCCAGTCGTCCTCAGGACGCCAGCCCTCACGGAGGTTGAACACGCGCTTGGCCAGGACGATCCGGCGCGCGGTGCCCCGCAGCTCGTCCCCGTCAACGTCCCAGCCGGTGACCGCGGACAGCAGCGCCGCCCACTCGCCGAACGGGTCGGTGAACACGCCGCGCAGGAACTTGCACAGGATCAGGGAGTCCATGACCGCGGCCCGGTCCTCGGTCTCGATCGCCGCCGTGACATGCGCCTGGCCGCCGGCGCAGCCGGTCGTGCTGGCCGGACAGGTCAGCCTCGTAGGCGCCGGAGCGGTTGTGGTCGGCGCCCCGGGAGTTCACCGCCAGGCCCAGGGCCATGGCCTGCATCGTGCGGGGCTCGTAGCCCGGCAGCTCCAGCCCCTTGACCTGCGGCGCGAACGCCATCGACGCACCGCCGACCTGCTCGGCCGCGCGCCGTGAGCCCTCGGCCAGCAGCTCGCCGAGTCCCTGTCGGGCGCCGATCTCCTCGACGGCCCGCAGCAGCGCCCCGGCGTCGCCGAACCGCAGCCACGGTGCGTCGATCAGGCCCCGTTCGGCGCACTCCATGGCCCAGGCGATGGTGCCCCCGGCCGAGATCGTGTCCAGCCCGAGCTCGTCGCACCGGCTGCTGGCGGCGAGCACGGTGTCGGGGTCGGAGACCCCGCACATGGGACCGAGCGCGAAGACGTTCTCGTACTCCACCCGCATCTGCTTTCCGCCGCGGGCGGAGTAGATGTGCTCGCAGCCGATGGTGCACGAGGCACAGCTATTGCGGGTGACGCTGCGCAGCTGGGACAGGTCTTCGGCGGCCAGCTGCTGGGCACCGGCGAACTCGGCGGCCTGGAAGTTGCGGGTGGGCAGGGTGCTGATCGCGTTGAACGCGAGCAGGTTGGCCAGCGTACCCAGCTCGCGGTACTTGGCCGTGGCCGGGCCGAACGAGCGGGCGCGCAGGTCGCGCGCGGCGGCCAGTACGGCCTGCGGGTCGGCCGGGGCGACCTTGGCCGCGGCGCGCACCGCCACCGCCTTGAGCCGCTTGGCGCCCATGACCGCGCCCAGACCGCCACGGCCGGCGTGCCGCCCGTCGTGGGAGATGGTCGCGTACCGCACCCCGCGCTCGCCCGCGGGCCCGATCACGGCCGACCGCCAGCCCCGGCCCAGGCGTTCACGGAGCAGGCGCTCCGCCTCCGCCGCTGGCCGCCCCCACAGGTCGGCCGCACCGATGACACGCACTTCGTCACCGTCGATCAGCAGCGCGGACGGCTCCGCGCAGGCGCCGTGCACCACGATGGCGTCGTGGCCGGTGAGCTTTCCGGAGATCGCGAAGTGGCTGGATGACAGCGCATCGTTCAGCAGGCCGGTCAGCGGCGACTTGGCCACCACGGCGAACTTGGCGCTGGTCGTCAGCGGCGTGCCCACCAGCGGGGAGAACACGAAGGCCAGCGGCGCCTCGGCGGCCAGCGGGTCGACGCCGGCCGGGCCGAGCTCGTGCATCAGCCAGGCGCCGAGCCCGGCGCCGCCGATGTAGGCCCGCAGCAGCTCGTCGGGCAGCGGCAGCGTCCTGGCCGTCGCGTCCCCGGCGTCGACCACCAGCGCCCGCCCGAAATACCCGCCTGCGGTCATCCGGGTCAGCCGCCCGCGTCCGCGGCGAGGAAGAACACCACGTCCCCGGTCACCAGCGGCGTCTGCCCCTCCCGGGTGATCTGGTCCCCGTTCAGCGCGGCCACCACATGCCCGTCGAGCGTCACCCCGGCCGCGGCCGCCGCGCCGGCCACAGTGGCCGCGCGGACCGGCTCCGGCCCGCGGTGCCCGTCGGCGAGGGTGCCGAACCGCTGGATCGTCACCTCTGGCGCGGGGCGCGCCCGGGCCTCGGCGTAGTCGCCGGGCTCGTTGATGTTGACCACCGAGTCGAGGTGGGGGTCCAGCGCGGCCAGGACCGGGTCCTCCCGGAGGGCGGTCTCGTCCAGCCGGGTGACCTGGCACTCCTCGAACAGGAACGCGGGACGCAGCCGGTTCTCCGCCACCAGCCGGCCCACGACCGGTGCCAGCGCGGTGCGGTAGGCGGCGGCCAAGGGCTGCGGATAGCCGCGGGCCACCGGCAGGCCCACATCCGCCCCGGCGGCGGCCGCGCGCAGAACCCGGCGCACGAACGCCGGGTGCAGGAACGGCATGTCGGTGGAGCAGACGAACGCGATCTCGGCCCGGCCCTCGGCCGCCGCCAGCCCGGCGGCCAGGCCCTGCACCGGGCCCAGGCCCTCACGCGGGTCCTCGATCACCTCGACCTGAGCCGGCAGCTCGGGCAGCTCCTGCCCGGGCGCCCGGACCACCACGACGGGGCCGTCGGTCGACCGGAGCATGATCCCGGCCGTGCGGCGCAGGAGGGTCGAGCCGTGCCACTCCAGGGCCGCCTTGGGCGTGCCCATCCGCGACGACCGCCCGCCGGCCAGCACGATCCCAGCGGAACCCGACATAGTTCCGATCCTAGGCGCTCGTCCTGCCCCCGCTGGCCAGCGCCGCTTCCGCCGGGGCGGACGGGCGGCCCGCCCACTGATGGCGGTCCCCGGCGTGGATCGCCGCGTAGACGCGGTCCCGCAGCGCGTTGGCCTCGTCGTCGGTCAGGGTCCGCTCCAGGTGCCGCAGCACCACGCGCACCAGCAGGTTGCGCTGCCCAGGCCGGGCCCCGAGGCGGGCGGCCGCCGCGGCGGGCAGCTCCTCGGACGGGGTGCTGGACAGGATCGTCACGTCCTCGACGCAGTCAGCGTCGGCGCCCAGCGCGTCCCTGACCCGGTCGCCGAGCGTCTCGTCGTCGGCTCCCGGGTCGACGGCCACGGACAGGTCCCGGCGGATGGCGGGCATCGCCGAGACCGGCTGGTACGGGGCCAGATCGGTCATCTGGCCGGCGATCCGGGGGTCCGCCGACCGCAGCAGCCTGATGTCGGGGATCCCCTTGCCCAGCATCAGCAGCCGGTCCAGGCCCAGGCCGAGGGCCAGGCCGCTGCGGCCCGCCAGCCCGGCCCCGGCCAGCACGCCCGGGTGGGCCAGCCCGCACTCCCAGACCTCAACCCAGCCACCGCCTGCCCCCGGCCCGGTGCCCCGCGCCACGTCGACCTGGCGCCCTCCGGTCGTGTACGGGTGCTGCCGGGGTTCCTGACGGCTCGGGCGGCCGGGCAGCAGCGTGCCGAGCAGGACGGTGAGCATCTCATCCAGGTCGGCGTCGCCGAGCGGACTCCGGCTGATCCGCCACAGGTCAAGCTGGTGCGGGGTGCCGGAGTGCTGCCAGTCGATGGCGTCCCGCCGGTACACGATGCCGGGGCACACCAGGAGCACGTCGTCGGTCGGCGCGGCGGCCAGCCCGCGCAGCGCGGCCGGCACCAGCGCGCTGGAATGGCTGCGCAGCATCCGCCGGTCATCGACGTAGCGGGTGTACCTGGCGTCCCGGGTGACGGCCTCGGCCTGGTAGCCGAGGCGGTCGTAGTTGTCGGCGACGGTCACGATCCTGGGCCCGCGGCACCAGCGGACCGCGCAGCCCCAGGCACCGGCCAGGGCGGCGGCGGCCGCCTCGGCCAGGTGCTGGATGGCGTGCGGCCCGTCGGCCGGGTCGGTCAGGTCGGGGAGGGCAAGATCGCGCGCAAGCTGCGCGGCGGTAAGTCGGGCAGGCATTGTGGACTCCTGATCATGTCGGTGGCTGGTGGGAAAGACCTCCCGGCTCAGCCACCGCAGCGGAGTCGCGCTAACGCGCGCCAGCGCCTCCCGGCAGCCCCTGACGGGCCGGGAGGCGGGCAAATCGCCGCATGCGCGCCACAACCATGTCAATCAGTTTACCGCCTGGCCGCCCGCTGTGGCCTGCGGATAAACGGCCGGGAGCCGCTGTGAGCCCGCCGGGGGGCGCTGAGACAATGGCAGCTGGCACGGCAGATGGCACGGGAGCCAAGGCCACGGGGGAGGAAGCCGACCATGGGACACGCGGTAGTGCATTTCGAGATCGGCGGGTCTGACGTCCAGCCGCTGACCTCGTTCTACGGGCAGCTGTTCGGCTGGGGACTGGAGTCGATCCCCGGCGGGGGGTACGTGCTGATCGACACCCGCGGCGGCAGCGGGGTCAACGGGGGCATCGGGAAGAGCCAGACCGGCGAGCCCTGGTCCACGTTTTACGTGGAAGCCGACGACCCGCAGGCCGTCCTCGACCAGGCGGAGTCACTGGGCGCCACCACGGTCATGCCGGTCACGGACTTCGGCGGCATGGTCACGATCGCGATGTTCAATGACCCGGACGGGCTGCTGGTCGGCCTGGTGAAGTCGGCCGGCGACCCGGCCGAGGGCGAAGCCCCCGCGCCATCGGCGGGCGACGGCGCACCGGTCGACTGGTTCGAGGTCCTGGGCGGCGACGCGCAGCGTACCCAGAGCTTCTACACCGCGCTCTTCGGCTGGACGGTCAAGGAGGGGTTCGAGGGCTACCGGATGGTCGACACCGGCGAGGGCCGCGGGATCCAGGGCGGCCTCGGCTCCGGGCAGGCGCAGTGGGCGACGATCTACGCCAGCGTGCCGGATGTCGAGGCCACGCTGGCCAAGGCCGAGGAGCTTGGCGGGTCACGGGTCTACGGGCCGATGGCCGTGGATGACCACATGCAGACCGGCGCGCTCCGCGACCCGGCCGGGAACATCTTCGGCGTCTACCACCACGCCCCGCACTGACCGCGCCCGCGGCCCGCGGCTACGGCGGGCCGCAGGCCGCCGGTCACGCGCTCGCGCGGGGGTTCAGGAGCCCGCGGCGGCGGCGGATGAACGCGTCAGCCCGGTTGAACAGCATGTCCACCACAATCCCGATGACCAGGATCACGATCATGATGGAGGTGACGCCGGCGAAGTCCTGCAGGTTCTGGTTGTTGTTGAGCAGCACGCCGAGCGAGGGCTGGCCGAGGATCAGCACCAGCAGCTCGCCGGCCATCAGGCTGCGCCAGGCGAACGCCCAGCCCTGCTTCATCCCGGCCACGTACGCGGGCAGCGAGGCGGGCAGGATCAGGTACCGGTACAGCGCAAAGCCGCGCAGGCCCATGGTCTCGCCGGCCCGCAGCAGCAGCGGCGGCGTGTAGTCCACCCCGGTGATCAGGCCGTTGGCGATCGACGGCGCAGCCCCGAGCACGATGACGAACAAGATCGTGGGGGTCGACAGGCCGAACAGCACGATCGCGAACGGGAACCACACGATCGACGGCATCGTCTGCAGGCCGGTGATGATCGAGCCGACCCCCGCGCGCAGCAGCGGGATCCTCGCCACCAGGACCCCGACGACCGAGCCGATGACGAGGGCCAGCGCGTAGCCCATCACGGCGCGGCGCAGGGTGATCCCGATGGCCTGCCACAGCAGCGCGTGGTGCAGCTGGTGCCACAGGTCGGGCAGCACCGTGCCCGGCCCCTTCAGCACGTAGGACTTCCAGCCGGTGAGGTGCACGAGCTGCCAGATGACCAGGATCAGCGCGATGGCCAGGAGCTTGGGCCACACCGCCGTCCAGGCCGTACGCAACGTCCGCCCCGGATCGCGCCCGGCCCTGACCGCGCCGAGCTCGAGCCGGTCCAGACCCTCGATCGCCGACGGCTGCGACGCGCCGGGCTGGGGCGCGCCGGGGTGGGTCTTAGTCGCCATGGCGGCTCATCTCCTCGCGCAGGCGGTCGGTGATCTGGCTGGCCAGCTCGGCCACCTCGACGGAGTCGATCCGGCGTGGCCCCGCCCGGGGCACCTGGTACTCCTCGATCACCCGGCCGGGCCGGCTGCTCAGCACGATCACGCGGTCGCCGAGGCGCACGGCCTCCCGCACGTTGTGGGTGACGAACAGCACGGTCAGCGTCCGGTCCGCGCAGATCCGCTCCAGCTCGTCGTGCAGCAGGTCCCTGGTCATCGCGTCGAGCGCGCCGAACGGCTCGTCCATCAGCAGCACGTCGGCGTCCTGGGCCAGGGCCCGGGCCAGGGCCACCCGCTGCCGCATGCCGCCGGACAGCTCGTGCGGGCCGCTTGGCGCCGAAGCCGTCCAGGTGCACGGTTTCCAGCAGCTCCGCCGAGCGCTGCCGCAGTTGCGATCGGGGCACGCCGCGGGCGCGCAGCGCCAGCTCCACGTTCCTGGCCGCGGTCAGCCAGGGGAACAGCGCGGGCTCCTGGAACATCAGGGACACCCGCCGCCCGGCGGTGCTGACCGTCGCCGGCGGTCGGCTCGGTCCAGCCCGGCGACCAGCGACAGCAGCGTGCTCTTGCCGCAGCCGGACGCGCCGATCAGGCAGACGAACTCGCCCTGGTTCGCGGTCAGCGACACCTTGTCCAGCGCCAGCAGGGCCGCGTTCCCCCGGCCGTAGACCTTGGACACCTCGGTCAGGCTGACGGCGCATCCGGTCGTGCCCTGGTCTCCGGCCGGGGCGCGGACAGGGCCGACCCCCCCGGTACGCAGGCTCCGGGCGACGTCGTCTGCCTGTGCCCAATCGGTCACGCTCACGGGCTCGACCTGCGGTTCTCCGGCCGCCTGCCAGCAGCTTGTTCAGCGGGCCGAGGTCGTAGAGGCCATTGAGGTTGCTGACCGGCTTGAGCAGTCCGACCGCCACGGCGTGCTGCGCGTCGGTGGCCAGCGACGATGCGATCGGGTCGACGGTGAACGTGATCTGCGCGAACGAGGCCGACGAGCACGGCGGGCTTCAGGCCCTTGCCCAGTACCGACGTCAGCTCGGCGTTGGTGGCCGCCTCCGCCTGGGACAGGTGGTTGTGAATGAAGTCGTTGGCCTCGATCTGGCCCTTGAGCAGTCCGTTCACCGCGCTGGGGTGCGCGGCGAGGAAGGCCTGCGTCACGACCAGGTTCGTGGTGACGAACTTGCCGCCCGGCCACAGGCTGGCCTCGTTGACCAGCATGTGCCCGCCGGCCTGGACCATCTCGATGTCGTAAGGCGCGGGCTCCCAGCCGCCGGCGATCTGGCCGGACGTGTACTCGAGCACGGCGGCCGAGTTCGGCGTGACCGGCTTGATCGAGACATCCCCGCCCCCGGTCTGGGTGGCGGTCAGGCTGTGCTGCTTCAGCCAGTAACGCAGCGCGACGTCCTGGGTGTTGCCGAGCGATGGCGTCGCCAGCGACTGGCCCTTGAGCTGGGCCGGGCCGGTGATGCTCTTCTTCACCACCAGCGCGGCGCCCCCGGACGCCGCCCCGGAGATGACCTTGATCAGCTTGCCGTTCGACGTCTGCCAGGCCTTGATCGCCGGGTTGGGGCCCACGTAGGCCGCGTCGAGCTGGCCCGCCAGCAGCGCGGTGGACTCCTCGGTCCCGGTGCTGAACGGGGTCAGCTTGAGGGTCACCCCGTCGCCGAGGTTCTTGGTGAAGAAGCCCTCCTTGATGCCGACCAGGGCCGGGGCGTGGGTGACGTTGGCCAGGAAGCCAAGCCTGAGGGTGACCGGCCCGGAAGAGCCCGAGCCTCCTGATGAACCAGACGAGCTGGATGAGCCCGAGGAGCCGCACGCGGCCGCCAGGACCGTGATGGCAGCCACCCCCGCGGCGATCAGCGCTCTTCTCATAATCCGCCTGCTCTCAGAGTACATCTGTTCCCGATCTGTATTATAGGTTTAGTAGGTTATACCACAGTCAGCCCGGGGTATGCACGCCGTGGGCGGGAAGATTGCGGCTATCCGGCGGTACCCGCTGGCCGCCGCGTGCCTGCTGGCGGTCACCTGCCCGCTGCACGGGCAGGTTTGTGCGCGGTCCCGTTCGGGCCGCCGGTTACCCGGAGTCGCCCGAGTCCTGGAAGTCGATCCCCTGCACCGACTGGAACCGCTGCAGGCACTGCTGCAGTTGCGCCAGGTTGGCGTCGCTGGCGTGGTCGGTCCGGTAGCTCAGGGAGTACATCATGGTCTCCGGGGTGCGCTTTTTCGGCAGCGCCTCGGCGTGCACGTTCGGGATGTGCGAACAGGTCGTCCGGACCTTGAGCAGGGTCGCCACCGACGTGTCCGGCTTGAACGTCACCATGGCCCACTGCTGGCCGAGCGCGGCGTCGAACTTCGCGCAGCCCGCTACTCCCCCGGCCAGCGCCAGCGCGAGCGCGGCCGCGGCCGCCGCTCGCCGCTTCAGGAAGGGCTCTGGCACGCCGCCAGCTTAGTCCGGGGCCCGCGGCCCCAGGCCGCCGGCGGGCGTGCCAGGCTGGTCCCGGCAGGCGGCACTGTTGGGAGGGATCGTGACTGCTCTGACCGGTGTGACACGCCGGGCGGCCCGATGGCCCGGCCGCCTGAAGACGGCAGTCCCCTCCGGGAGGTTCTGATGGCGGCGTTCATCGAGGACTACGCGCTCATCGGGGACATGCAGTCGGCGGCCCTGGTCAGCCGGGACGGCTCGATCGACTGGCTGTGCGTGCCGCGGTTCGACTCGCCCGCCTGCCTGGCCGCCCTCCTGGGCGACGAGAGCAACGGCCAGTGGCGGATCAGCCCGACCGCGGCCGAGGGCCCGCCGTCCCGGCGCGGCCAGGTCACCCGGCGCTACCAGGACTCCACGCTGATCCTCGAGACCGAGTGGCAGACGATGGGCGGCACCGTGCGGGTTATCGACTTCATGCCGCCGCGGGGAGACCAGGCGCCGGTCCTGATCCGGATCGTCGAGGGCGTGTCCGGTGCGGTCGAGATGGAGTGCGTGTGGCGGCTGCGGTTCGGCTACGGCCATGTGGTGCCCTGGGTCCGCCGCATCGACCACTCCATCGTGGCCATCGCCGGGCCGGACTCGGTCTGGCTGCGCACCCCGGTCAAACTGATCGGCCATGACATGGCCCACGAGGCGAGCTTCACCGTGCGGGCGGGCGAGCGCGTGCCGTTCGTGTTCTCCTGGACGCCGTCCCACCTCGACGCGCCCCCGCAGGTCGACGCGGCGGATGCGCTAGAGGAGACCAGGAAGTTCTGGGCCGGCTGGGCAGGCAAGTGCACCTACCAGGGCAAGTACCGCGACGCCGTGGTCCGGTCACTGATCACCCTGAAGGCGCTGACCTACGCCCCGACCGGCGGCATCGTCGCGGCGCCGACCACCTCGCTGCCCGAGGACATCGGCGGGGTCAGGAACTGGGACTACCGGTACTGCTGGCTGCGCGACGCCACGATCACCCTGGAGGCGCTGCTGCGCACCGGCTACACCGAGGAGGCGTCGCAGTGGCGGGAGTGGCTCGGCCGCGCCATCGCCGGGGACCCCGGCGACGTGCAGATCATGTACGGCGTGGCGGGCGAGCGCAGGCTCGAGGAGTGGGAGGCGGACTGGCTGCCCGGGTACGAGAACTCGGCTCCGGTGCGGATCGGCAACGCCGCGGTCGGCCAGCGCCAGCTCGACGTGTACGGCGAGGTCATCGACGCGATCTCGCTGGGCGCGCAGGCCGGCCTGCGCTCCGACGGCCACACGTGGAGTCTGGTCCGGACGCTGCTGCGGTTCCTGGAGCAGAACTGGGACCAGCCGGACGAGGGGATCTGGGAGGTGCGCGGCCCGCGGCGGCACTTCGTGCACTCGAAGGTGATGGCCTGGGTCGCCTTCGACCGGGCGATCCATGCCGCCCAGCTCGGCCTGGCCGGGCGCCGAGGAGCAGTGGCGCGCGGTGCGGGACAAGATTCACGCCGAGGTGTGCGAAAAGGGCTACGACGCCAAGCGGGGCACGTTCACGCAGTACTACGGCAGCACCGAGCTCGACGCGGCGGTCCTGCTGATCCCTGAGGTCGGGTTCCTGCCCCCGGACGACCCGCGGGTGGTCTCCACGGTGGAGACCATCCAGCGGGAGCTGATGAGCGACGGCCTGGTGCTCAGGTACACCCAGCAGCCACCCGCCTCGCTTACCGGGCAGGCCGATGTCGACGGCCTGACCGGCGGCGAGGGGGCGTTCCTGGCCTGCAGCTTCTGGCTGGCGAACGCGCTGCAGCTGATCGGCCGGTATGACGAGGCCGTCACGCTGTTTGAGCGGATGCTCACGTTGCGTAACGACATCGGACTGCTGGCGGAGGAATACGACCCGCGGTACTCGCGCCAGGTCGGCAATTTCCCGCAGGCGTTCAGCCACATGCCACTGATCCAGTCCGCGCTGAACCTCGAACACCACGCCGAGCAGCACCGGCGGGGCCGGCCGCCGGCCGCCGCAGGCTCAGTAAACTTCTCGGCCCGGGCGCAAGCGCTCGGCCTGCTCCGGCCTGAGTCGTGGCGGCTCCCGCAAGATCGCAGGCAATGCCCCGGCCAGCCGCGGGAAATGCCACACTTGTGCTAGTCATGGCACCCCGCCCGCACATCCTGGTCGTCAACGGCCGAAAGGTCCGCCAGCCGGTCTTCGTCATCGGCGCACCGCACTCAGGGGCGGACCTGCTGGCGCGCGCCCTGAAGCGCTCGGCTGGCTTTCACGTGACCATCGGGCAGCGCAGCGTGGTCAGCGTGGTGTACGCGTTCGCGCGCAGCCCGTCGATCCAGCGCGGCCGCGGCGAGGCGGCGGCAACCGTGCTCCGCGACGCGTTCGCGCAGGCCTGGCAGGTCAACGCGCACGCCTGCCTGGCCTGCTCGCCCGTGTGCCGGGACGCGGGCGGCGTGAACGGGGCCGGCACCTGCATCGAGGAGCGCGACATCCGCCGGTACGGGGACGCCACCCCGGACCTGATGTACTGCGCCGAAGGGCTGGTGGACGCGTTTCCCGACGCTCGGATCATGCAGATCATCCGCGACGGGCGGGACGTGGCGGCCGCCATGC
Source organism: uncultured Actinomycetota bacterium (assembly GCA_963739645.1). GTDB lineage: Bacteria > Actinomycetota > Actinomycetes > Streptosporangiales > Streptosporangiaceae > JASHPR01. Next base: position 283,449 of record CAVUBM010000114.1, on the reverse strand, counting down.
TGGCCGATGCCGACACGCTGGCCTGGTTCAAGCCCGGCGTGGTCAACGTGGAGAGCGAGTTTCCCAACCCGTTCTTCGGCATCGAGACCGAAACCGACCTGGCCGCGTGGCCGCAGCTGTCGCTGGCCGGGAAGTGCGCGATGCGCTGGCGCGGCACGGTGCGGGCCATGGCCAGGCTGCGCACCAGCATGCCAGCCGAGCGGCTGACCACGCTGCGCTACGAGCAGATGATCCGCCAGCCCGCCGCTGCGGCCAAGGCCGTGTCGCGCTTCATCGACGCCGAGCTGGCCCCGATCAACGCCAGGGGCCGCGGGCGGACCGCGGTGGGCCCGCAGGCCATGCAGCCCGGCGCCTGGCGCGGTGCGCTGACCGCGCAGCAGCTCAAGGACATCGAGCAGGTGGCAGGCGCTGACCTGAGCCGCGTCGGCTACGGGTCCTGAGGGGGTCGTCCCCCCGAGGCCAGCAGTGCGGCAGGATAGCCGGATGGATCTCGGATTGCGTGACCACGTCTACGTGATAACCGGCGGCAGCCGTGGCCTGGGCCTCGCCACCGCGCAGGCGCTGGTGACCGACGGCGCCAGGGTCGTGATCAGCGCCCGGAGTGAGGACGGGGTCGCGGCGGCGGTCGCCGGGCTCGGCGCGGCGAACGCGGTCGGCCTGGCGGCGAACAACAGCAGCCCGGACGCGCCGCAGCGGCTGATCGCGGCCGCGACGGAGGCGTTCGGGCGCCTGGACGGCGTCCTGATCAGCGTGGGCGGCCCGCCGGGCGGCTCGGTGGCGGAGATCACCGACGAGCAGTGGCGCGCCTCGTTCGAGAGCGTGTTCCTGGGCGCGGTCCGGATGGCCGTGGCCTTCGGCGCAGCGCTGGGTGACGGCGGCTCGATCGTGTTCGTGCTGTCCACCTCGGTCCGGGCCCCGCTTCCCTCCCTGGCCATCTCCAACGGGCTCCGGCCTGGCCTGGCTGGGGTGGCCAAGTCCCTGGCCGACGACCTCGGACCCCAGGGCATCCGGGTCAACGCACTGATGCCGGGCCGGGTCGCGACCGGCCGGGTGATCGAGATAGACACCAGGATCGGCGACCCTGAGCAGGTCCGGGCCGAGCTGTCCCAGCGCATCCCGCTGCGCCGGTACGCCGAACCCGATGAGTTCGGCAAGGCGGCTGCGTTCCTGCTGTCCCCGGCGGCCGGCTACATCAGCGGCGCGATGATCCCGGTCGACGGGGGCGCGCTGCGCGGGATCTGACCTCGGGTTCTGGGCAGTCCGATTTGTGAACCGGGGACCACGGGGACCTCAGGCCAGGGCCGCGGGCTCCTGCCGGGCGAACTGGGTGCGGTAGAGCTCGGCGTACAGGCCGCCGGCCGCGAGCAGCTCATCGTGCCTGCCGCGCTCGGTGATCCGGCCCTCGTCGATCACCAGGATCTGGTCCGCCTCCCTGATGGTGGACAGGCGGTGCGCGATGACCAGCGAGGTCCGGCCGGTCAGCGCGGCCTTCAGGGCGCGCTGGACCGCGGCCTCGGACTCGGAGTCCAGGTGCGCGGTGGCCTCGTCGAGGACCACGACCGCGGGTGCCTTCAGCAGCAGCCGGGCCAGGGCCACGCGCTGCTTCTCGCCGCCGGACAGCCGGTAGCCGCGGTCGCCGACGATGGTGTCCAGGCCGTCAGGCAGCACCGATATCAGATCCCAGATCTGCGCCGCCCGGCACGCGTCGATCAGCTCCTGCTTCCGTGGCCCCCGGCCGGGCGTAGGCCAGGTTGGCCCGGATCGTGTCATGGAACAGGTGCGCGTCCTGGGTGACGACACCGACCACGTCGTGCAGCGAGTCCTGCGTGACGTCCCTGAGGTCGAACCCGCCGATGCGCACAGCGCCCTCGTCCGGGTCATACAGCCGTGACACCAGGTGCGTGATCGTCGTCTTGCCCGCTCCGGACGGCCCGACCAGGGCGGTGAGCTGCCGGGCGGGGGCGGAGAAACTCACGTCGTGCAGCACGCCCAGGTTCGCGTCGGTGCGCTCGGCCGCGGGCAGGGCGATGGACTCCAGCGACGCGAGCGAGACCTCGGAAGCCGCCGGGTAGTGGAACGACACGTGATCGAAGACGACGTCGGCGTCCGGCCCGGCGGCACCAGACCCGTTGCCCGGTGCGGCCGGCTGGGCGGTGGCGAGCGCGAGCGGCACCGCGTCCGGCCGGTCCTCGATCAGCGGCGTCAGGTCCAGCACCTCGAACACCCGGTCAAAGCTGACCAGCGCGGTCATCACGTTGATCTGGACGTTGGACAGCGAGGTGATCGGCCCGTACAGCCTGCTGAGCAGGCCGGCCAGGGCCACCAGCGCGCCGATCTGGAAGGCGCCCTCGATGACCAGCTTCCCGCCGACGCCGTAGACGACCGCGGTGGCCAGCGAGGCCAGCAGGGTCAGCGCGATGAACAGCGCGCTGCCGTACATGGCCTGCACCACGCCGATATCCCTGACCCGGGCCGCCCGGCCGGCGAACACCTCGCTTTCGGCGTTGGGCTTGCCGAACAGCTTGACCAGCATCGCCCCGGCGACGTTGAAGCGCTCGGTCATCGTCGAGCCCATCGCCGCGTCGAGCTGCATCCCCTCCCGGGTCAGCCGCTGCAGCCTGCGCCCGACCAGGCGGGCCGGGATCAGGAACGCGGGAAGCAGCAGCAGCGCGATGACCGTGACCAGCCAGGAGTAATAGAACATCGCGGCCAGCACCAGGGCGAGCTGCAGTGCGCTCGACACCACGGATGCGAGCGTCGAGGTCAGCGCCTGCTGGGCGCCGATCACATCGCTGTTCAGCCGGCTGACGAGCGAGCCGGTCTGGGCCCGGGTGAAGAACGCGATCGGCTGCCGCTGCACGTGGCTGAACACCTCGGTGCGCAGGTCGTAGATCAGGCCCTCACCGACTCGCGCGGTGAAGTAGCGCTGCAGGATGGTCAGGAACGCGTCGAAAATCGCGAGGCCGACCACGACGGCCGCCAGCTGCAGCACGACGTCGGTGCGCTTGGGCACGATGCCCTGGTCGATGATCACGCCGAGCAGAATCGGGTATGACACGGTGACGACCGCGTCCAGCGCGGCCGCCAGCAGGAACACCGTAAGATCCCAGCGGTACGGACGCGCGTAGCCCGCGATCCGCCGGACGATACCCGGCCGGAGCTGCTGCTTGGTCACCGATGAATCACGGGAGAACCCGCGCATCGCCTGCCACTGGCTCGCGTACATGACAGCTGAACCTCCTGGCGGCGGCCGTTCTTCCCGCGTTAGCTCAGGGCGAACCACCCGCGGGGGGGAGCACCCCCCCGCGACCCCCCCCCCGAAGTCAAACCCACCCGCGGGGGGGCACCCCCCCGCGACCCCCCCAAAGTCAAAACACCCGCGGGGACCCCCCAAAGTCAAAGCCCACCCGAGGGGGGGACCCCGCGGGTCCGCGAAGTCAAAAACCTGCGCCGGGGGGGCCGGCGAGCCGCGCCCGCTGCAACGCCGCCTGTTCCCGGCGTTCTGCCGCCGCCTGCTGGTCAAGCGTATTCGCGGTGGCCTGGGCCAGCAGCCGCTTAGTGGCCCTGGCCGCCTCGGCGTCGGTGACCAGCAGCGCGGCCACCAGGTCCGCGACGGCCCCGTCCAGGTCCGCGGCGGACACGACCAACTCGGCGAGCCGCAGCTCGGCGGCTTCGGCGGCCGACACCGTGCGCGCGGTCAGGCACAGCTCGATCGCCCGCGGCAGCCCCACGATGTCGACCAGCGGTTTGGTGCCGGTCAGGTCGGGCACCAGCCCGAGCGCCGGCTCTTTGATGCACAGTTTCGCGTCGTCAGCGAGAATGCGCAGATCGCAGGCCAGGGCCAGCTGACAGCCGGCCCCGATCGCGTGCCCTTGCACGGCAGCGATCGACACTATGGCCGGATCGCGCAGCCAGAGAAAGCCTTCCTGGCACTCGGCTATCCATTGCTCAAAGCCGGGGTCAGCGGGACTGGGCAGCCGATCCTCGCCCGGCACCCCTTCCGCCGAGAACATGCGCAGGTCGATTCCGGCCGAGAACGATGGTCCGGCGCCCCGGATGACGACCACGCGGACCCGCGCAGGCAGACCAGCGCCGACCGCGGCCAGGCCCCGCCAGACCGCGGGGGTCATCGCGTTGCGACGCTCGGCCCGGCTGAGCGTCACGGTCGCGACCGCGTCGCTGATATCCAAGCTCAGCCCGCTGGCCTCCAGCTCAGCGGCTGACAGCGGGGAGTCGTGCGTCAGCGCTTGCCCTTGCCGCGGGTGGCGCCACCCCGCCCACGCAACGACACTCCGGTCTCGGTCAGGATGCGGTGCACGAAGCCATAGGACCTGCCGGTCGAGCCGGCCAAAGAGCGAATGCTCTCGCCGGCGTTATATCTCTTCTTTAGATCCGCCGCCAGCTTGGTGCGGTCGGCACCGGTTACCCGGGTGCCTTTCTTGAGAGTCTCGGCCACGCGTACCTCCCGGTGATCTGAAGTGACCGCTGCGTTACCGTCTCTCGCCATGATCACGCATGAACTCGTGATCGGCTACCCACACGCCCGCAAAAGATCTCCTCTTTTTGGAGCGGCAACCCCGGCAACCGCAGAATGGCTGGCAGCGGCTTCGCGGCGCTCTGCCTGCCCGTGCATACGGCGGCAGCGTCCGCTCCGTGCGAACGCACGGGCCGTCAGGCCAGCGCCACCAGGTCGGCCAGCTCGTCGCTCCAGGCGTCCTCCACGCCGTCGGGCAGCAGCACGACCCGCTCGGGGCCGAGCGCCTCGACCGCGCCCTCGTCGTGCGTGACCAGAACGATCGCTCCGGTGAACCGGCGCAGCGCGGACAGGATCTCCGCCCGGCTGCCCGGGTCCAGGTTGTTGGTCGGCTCGTCGAGCAGTAGCACGTTAGCTCCGGACACGACCAGCAGGGCCAGTGCGAGCCTGGTCTTTTCCCCGCCGGAAAGCACGCCCGCCGGCTTGGCCACGTCATCGCCGGAGAATAGGAATGAGCCGAGGATTCCCCGCTGCTGGGCCTCGGTGAGGTCGGGCGCGGCCGAGCGCATGTTCTCGAGCACCGTCCGCTCGGTATCCAGGGTCTCGTGCTCCTGCGCGTAATAGCCGAGGCGCAGGCCGTGCCCGGGCACGACCTCGCCCGTATCCGGCTGCTCAAGCCCGGCCAGCAGCCGCAGCAGCGTGGTCTTCCCCGCTCCGTTCAGGCCCAGGATCACCACCCGCGAGCCGCGGTCCACGGCCATGTCGACGTCGGCGAAGACCTCGACCGAGCCGTAGGTCTTGGTCAGGCCCTGTGCGGTGAGCGGGGTGCGGCCGCAGTGGGCCGGAACCGGGAACCTGATCTTGGCCACCCGCTCCTGGGCCCGGTCCGCGCTGACGCCGGCCAGCAGCCGTTCGGCACGCCGCTGCATGTTCTGCGCCGCCCTGGCCTTCGTGGCCTTGGCCCGCATCTTGTCGGCCTGCGACTGCAGCGCGGAGGCCTGCCGCTGCGCGTTGACCCGCTCGCGGCGGCGGCGCCTGGCGTCGGTCTCCCGCTGGCCCAGGTAGGTCTGCCAGCCCAGGTTGTAGATGTCAAGCACGCAGCGGTCGGCGTCGAGGTAGAACACCTTGTTGACGACGGCCTCGAGCAGCGCCTGATCGTGACTGATCACCACCAGGCCGCCTCGGAACGCGCGCAGGTGATCCCGGAGCCAGGACACCGAATCGGCGTCGAGGTGGTTGGTGGGCTCGTCGAGCAGCAGCGTCTGCGAGCCGCCGAACAGGATCCGGGCCAGCTCAATACGTCGGCGCTGGCCGCCGGACAGGGTCCGCAGCTGCTGCTTGAGCACGTGCGGCGGCAGGCCCAGGCTGGAGGCGAGCGATGCCGCCTCCGCCTCGGCAGCGTACCCGCCGAGCACGGTCAGCCGCTCCTCCAGGTGGCCGTACCGGCGAACCGCGGCATCGCGCCGGGCCGGGTCGATGTCGGCCATCCCGAGCTCGGCCTCCCGCAGGCTGGCCAGGAGCTCATCCAGGCCGCGAGCGGACAGCACCCGGTCCAGGGCCAGGCCGCTCAGGTCGCCGACCATCGTGTCCTGGGGCAGGTACCCGACCGATCCGGTGCGGTTGACCACGCCGGCCGCCGGCCCGGACTCCCCGGCCAGCACCCGGGCCAGCGTGGTCTTGCCCGCGCCGTTCCGGCCGACCAGGCCAATCTTGTCCCCGTCCGCGACCTGGAACGAGGCCGCATCCAGGAGCAGGCGCGCGCCCGCGCGCAGCTCAACATCCTTGGCGTTGATCACGGAAAACCGCCCTATCGTAATAATTGGCATAAAACGGGCATCGCGGCGCATACGCCGACCCCGGAACCGGGGTGGCCCGTCACGACAGGAGCGGTTGCATGGCTCCAGGCTACCCGAGCGGTCACCGGCCCCGGCAAAGGATTTTCGCCCGCCGGTCCGCGTCAGGCGTGTGCGTGACTGGGGCAGGGCGGGCTGGTCAGGCGGCCGGGCCGGTCAGCTCCTCAGGTGGCGGTCGGCTCGGTCAGGCGGATCCGGATCGCGCGGAACAGCTTCGGCGTGCCGCGCAGCACGGCCAGGCGGGGGTCGGGTACCGAGAGGAACCGGTCCACGGCGAGGTTGAAGTACGGCCTCAGCCGCGGGTCGTCGCGCAGCCCGGCGATCGCCCGCCGGTCCCCGCCGAGCACCACGGCGTCGAGCCGGCCCGTGTAAGGAGTGAACACCTTCGCTGCGGTGTCGGCCGCCGCGCCGAGCGCCTCGCGGGCCTGCTTCTCCCGGCGTCGCGCGAAACGGTGCTGTGAGGTTCCGCCCGCGGCGCTCCGGCCGTGCACCAAGCGCGAACCCACCTTGGACGCAGCGAGCTGCGCGTCCGGCCCGGTGAACACCCCCACCGCGTAGCCGCCCAGCCGGACCAGGAGCACGCCGACCGTGCGATCGGCCCGGGCATGGGCGCAGATCCGCTCGGCTGCCGTGGCCATCGGCCCGCCCGATGCAGCTTGCCCGCTCCCCGGCCCGGCCGCCGGGGCCTCGCCCAGCGGCGGAAACGGTACGTGGCACTCGGCGACCGACCCGTCAGCGGCGCGGAAGGCCACGGTCTCTGGCCCAGGCTCGACCGCCACGTCGCCATGGCGCCGGGAGAACGAATCCAGCCAGCCCACCAGGCGATCCGGGGTCAGCTCCACCCATCTCGGACCGTCAGCTGCGTCGTTTGGCACTACTCATCGCCTCGGAACCCCTACTCTCCGTGACATGACCTTCAGGCCGTGCCCGCGCCGCGGCGGCTACCGATGGATCCGTCTGCCGTGATGGCAGGCGGCCGTGACGCTAGGACACCGAGATGACGATTGTCACCGATGACAACACTGCCACCCCGGCGGGCGAGCGCGCCGAGGAAGCCGTGGAGCGCACTCTGGCCGTGGTGCTCAGGGACGGGAGCGGCCTCGGCGATCTTCTCGACGCGCTGGGCCGCAGCCGGCTCTGGCTCCCGCTGCCGGACGACGGGCGCCCGGTGACCGACGGCTCGGCCGTGGACCTGCCTACCGTCACCCATCGGGGCCACCGGTTCGTGCCCGCGTTCACCTCGGCGGCGCGGCTGCGGGCCTCGGTGCCGAGGCCCAGGACGGCCGTGCCGGTGGTTCACGTGCCGCCTCCGGTAGCCCCGCACATCGTCGTGCCCACGGCCGCGCTCGCTGGGCGGCTTCCCGCCGGGGTGGGGATCGCGCTCAACCCCGGCATGGGCGAGAGCGTGCCGGTCTATCCCGAGGGCGTCGCCTACCTGGCCGTCGCGCCCGAGGTGCGTGCGGCGCACCGGATCGGCGTGGGACCGCCCCCCGTGCCGCTGGACGGCCTGCTCGAGGCCATCCGGTCCAGGCTCCCGGGCGTCCCCGCGGCCAGCCAGGCCGCGGCCGCCTGGCTGTCGGTCCGGCTGGCCGGTGAGGGCCTGGTCATCTCCGTGACGCTGGACGACCCGGCGGACGCCGGGGCCCGGGACGCGGTGATACGCGTGCTCGAGCAGGCGGTGCCGGCCGCACCCCAGGTCCCCGGTTTCCCTGTCGACGTCACGTTTCCCGGCGAGGGCGCGCCCGATCCGGTCGACGAATGGGTCTCAGCCTGCGCCGCCCCGTTCTACCGCCGCGACTGATCGACGGCTCTGCCTACCGCGTCCTCCGCGCAAGCGCTGACTGGCTCAGTCTGAGCTGGCCGACTGCCCCGTCACGGTCGACGGCAGGCCGAGTTCCCGGGCCGCGCGGTTGAGCGCGCTGATCACGCCGCGCAGCGACGCGTCGACGATCGACTCGCTGATGCCCACGCCCCACAGCACCCGGTCGCCCACCTGGATCTCCAGGTAGGCGGCGGCCTCGGCGTCGCGGCCCGCCGTGAGGGCGTGCTCGGAGTAGTCGAGCACGCGCACGTTCAGCCCGCCGAGGCCCATGTCGGTGCCGGACAGGGCGGCGCAGAACGCGGCGATCGGGCCGTTGCCCATGCCGACCAGGACATGCTCCTGCCCGAAGGCGCGCACCGTCGTGGTGATCCGCTCCACGCCGTCCTCGCTCACCGAGCCGAACTTGACCAGCTCGAACGCGCCGTCCTCCAGGTACTCCTGGGCGAAGATCTGCCACATCAGCGCCGCGTCCACCTCGCCGCCCTCGTCCTCGGTGTGCCTCTGGATGACGTGGCTGAACTCGATCTGCAGCCGACGCGGCAGGTCCAGGTAGTGGTCCGCCTTCATGATGTAGGCGACACCCCCCTTGCCGGACTGCGAGTTGACCCGGATCACCGCCTCATACGACCGGCCGACGTCCTTGGGGTCGATCGGCAGGTAGGGCATGGCCCACGGCATCTCGCTGACCGGCTTGCCCTGCTCGGCCGCGCGCCGCGCGAGGTCGTCGAAGCCCTTCTTGATCGCATCCTGATGCGATCCGGAGAACGACGTGTAGACCAGGTCCCCGGCGTACGGGTGCCGCTCGTGCACGTCGATGCGGGTGCAGTACTCGGCGGTGCGCCGGATCTCGTCGATGTCGCTGAAGTCGATCATCGGGTCGATGCCCTGGCTGTACAGGTTCAGCCCTAGCGTCACCAGGTCGACGTTGCCGGAGCGCTCGCCGTTGCCGAACAGGCAGCCCTCGATGCGCTGTGCCCCCGCGAGCACGGCCAGTTCCGCGTCTGCGGTCGCGGTACCCCGGTCGTTGTGGGTGTGCACCGACAGCGCGACGTGCTCGCGCCGGGTCAGGCTCCGGCTCATCCACTCGATCTGGTCGGCGTAGACGTTTGGCGTGGACCTCTCGACCGTGCACGGCAGGTTGAGCACGATCTCGCGGCCGGCCTCGGGCTGCCAGACGTCCATCACCGCCTCGCAGATCTCCAGCGAGAAGTCGAGCTCGGTGTCCATGAAGATCTCGGGCGAGTACTCGTAGCCGACGTCGGTGCCCTGCAGGTAGGTCTCGGCGAACTTCATTACCGCGCGGGTGCCCTCGACCGCCACGGCTTTGCACTCCGCGCGCCCGTCGCCGCCCCAGCCGAACACGACGCTGCGGAAGATCGGCGCGGCGGCGTTGTACAGGTGCACGGTCGCCAGCCGGGCGCCCACCAGCGACTGCACCGTGCGCTCGATCAGCTCCTCGCGGGCCTGGGTCAGCACCGAGATGCGGACGTCGTCAGGCACCGACCCGCTCTCGATCAGGCTGCGGATGAAGTCGAAGTCGGTCTGGCTCGCGGCCGGGAACCCGACCTCGATCTCCTTGTACCCCATGCGTACCAGGAGCTCGAACATGAGCTGCTTGCGCGCGGGGTTCATCGGGTCGATCAGCGCCTGGTTGCCGTCGCGCAGATCGGTCGACAGCCACCGCGGCGCGACCGTGATGGTGCGCGAGGGCCACTGCCGGTCGGGCAGGTCGACCGGCGGGAACGGACGATAGCGGTAGCACGGCATGCCGGACGGGCGCTGGTTATCTGGATTGCTCATAGTGCTGCTGCTCCTGACGGGGTGACCGGACGGGGACTCGGTCGGCGCAGCACTACAGCCCGCGACGAGGGGCCGACCGGTTGACTACCGGGCCTCGCCGCGGCCGCGAAGGAGCAGCACGCCAGTCATGACCAGTCCAGGTTAGCGGATAACGGCGTGCTGCGACCAGCGCCGCGGCCGTAATGCGGAAGGTGGCCCCACTGCGCTGGCCGGTCGGCCGGAAAGCCTTCCGGTGGCCGGGGATCACGCCGGGTTGTTGATCCCCCTGCCGGCGGCGGCCACCGGCGCGTAGCCCGCTGGCCGCCGGGCGGCGGCGGTCAGGCGCTGCCCGGGCTGCGGGGCCAGCTTGCGGGTTATCGCGCCGGACGCGACCGTGAGCATGTTCGCCAGCGCCAGCGGCTTGGCCCGTTCGGCCTCGACCACCACACTGATCGCCGCGGCCACCCCGCCGAACTGGTCATAGACCGGCACCGCCACCACCAGGTCAGGCAGCGTGATTCGCCCCCGGGCCACGGCGTACCCGACCTGCCGGATCTGGGCCAGCTCGCGGCGCAGCTCGGTGCCGTCGGTGACCGTCAGCGGCGTGAAGCGCTCCAGCGGGCCGCCGAGCGCTTGCTCCTGCAGCTCCCGGCCGCCGAATGCGAGCAGAACCAGGCCCGTGCCGGTGGCGTGCATTGGCCACCGGTCGCCCATCCGGCCGTTGGTCGGATGGGTGGCGCAGGCTGTGATCGTCTCGACGTACACGACCTGGACGCCGTCCCGCACGCCGAGATGCACGTTGCCCCGCGTGCGGTGATGCAGCTCGTCCAGGTAGGGGAACGCAGCCTCACGAAGGCCCAGCCCGCGCGGGCACAGGGCGGCCAGTTCGAGCAGGCGCAATCCGATGGAGTAACGTCCGTTCGGGCCGCGTTCCAGCGCCCCCCATCTGGCCAGCTCGCAGACCAGCCGATGGGCCGTGGACAGGCTCAGTCCGGCGCGTCGCGCGATCTCACTCAGCGACAGCGCTCGCTGCTCTGGGCCGAAGGCATCGAGCACCGCCAGCAGCCGTCCGGCGGCGTTTGTCCGCGTGGCCCGGGCGCTCGCCTCCCTCGGGGCATCGAGGTACTCCCGCATGCTCGACCCCTTGTCGACCGCTGTGCGGTTAGCGTGCTGCATGACCTGGTGGGCGCACAAGCAGTAATCAAATCATGCTTACACGCGACGATTCGTTCCGCAAGAAGTACCTGGATAAGCCGCAAACCCGGTCGAAACTGCTGTGTTTGCCCAGGGGGCCTCCGCCCCCAGACCCCGCTGGGTCTTTCCCTTTCGCCGGGCGGAAGCGGCATGGACGCCAGCCAGGAAGTACCCGAACTCGGAGCGGTCGACGCGCCAGGAGCACGCCGTGGCCTGCCACTTCCCGCTTTCTGGCGGCTCGCCCACGCCGGCTGAGCCCGCGGCGGTCAGACGTTGAAGCCGAGCGCGCGGAGCTGCTCGCGGCCGTCCTCGGTGATCTTGTCGGGTCCCCACGGCGGTAGCCACACCCAGTTGATGCGGAAGTCGGCCACGAGGCCGTCGAGCGCCGAGCGGGCCTGGTCCTCGATCACGTCGGTGAGCGGGCACGCGGCGCTGGTCAGCGTCATATCGATGGTCGCGACCCGGTCCTCGGCCACCGTCACCCCGTAGACCAGGCCGAGGTCGACCACGTTGACCCCGAGCTCGGGGTCAACGACGTCGCGCAGCGCCTCCAGCAGGTCCTCGGTGTCCGGACTGAGCTGAGCGCCGCCCGCGCCGATCTGGTCGGTCGTGCCGGCCGCGTTGTCGGTCGTCATGTCTGCTCCCTGCTACCTAGTCCGCGACGGTCGAGCCGTCATGCGTTGTACCTGACCCGTCCAGCGCCTGCGCTGTCGCGTCCTTCCAGGCCATCCAGCCGAGGAGAGCGCACTTGATCCTGGCCGGGTACTTGGACACGCCCTCAAATGCCACAGCGTCGCCGAGGATGTCATCGTCTGGCTCGGCCTGGCCCCGCGACTGCATCAGCTCGAGGAACGCCCCGCTGATGTCCATGGCCTGCCGGACGGTCTTGCCGATGACCGCCTCGGTCATCATCGAGGCGCTGGCCTGGCTGATGGAGCAGCCGAGCGCGTCGTAGGACACGTCGGCCACGGCCGGCTCCCCGCCTGCGTCCTTCAGCGTGACCCGGAGCGTGAGCTCGTCACCGCACAGCGGGTTCACGTGATGCACCTGGGCGTCATACGGCTCCCGCAGGCCCTTGTTGTGCGGGTGGCGGTAGTGATCCAGGATCAGCTCCTGGTACATGGACTCGACTTCCATAACACCGCCTTCAACATGTCACCAGGGGCCGGGTGTTCCCCGTACCGGCTGCCGCGCATCATGCTGCTGCGAAGAACTTCTGCGTCTGGCGGACGCCGTCGGCCAGCGCCTCGACCTCATCGTGGGTGTTGTACACGTAGAACGTGGCCCGGGTGCTCGCCTGCACGCCGAGCGCGCGGTGCAGCGGCCAGGCGCAGTGATGATTGGCCCGGACCGCGATGCCCAGCTCATCGAGCAGCTGGCCGACGTCATGGGGGTGTACCCCGTCCAGGGTGAACGACACCGCGCCGCCACGATCCTCGGTGCTCAGCGGGCCCAGGATGCGGACCCCCTCGATCGCTCCGAGCGCGTCGAGCGCGTGTGCGGTCAGGGCTTCCTCATGCGCGGCCACGTTCGGCATGCCCAGCGCGTCGAGGTAGTCGCACGCCGCGGCCAGGCCGGCGGCCTGGGCGGCCGCGGGAACGCCGGCCTCGAACCGCTCGGGCGGCGGCAGGAAGGTCGAGCCCTCCATGCGGACCACCTCGATCATCGACCCGCCGGTGATGAACGGCGGCATGGCCTCGAGCAGCTCCCGCCTCCCCCACAGCACCCCGATGCCGGACGGGCCGAGCATCTTGTGCGCGGAGAAGGCCAGGAAGTCGGAACCGAGCGTGGTCACATCGACCGGCCGGTGCGGCACCGACTGAGCGCCGTCGGCCACCACCAGCGCCCCCCTGGCGTGGGCCAGCGCGGCGATCTCGGTGACCGGCGGGACCGTGCCGGTGACGTTGGACTGATGCGTGACCGCCACGATCCTGGTCCGGTCGCTGATCAGCTCGTCGGCGTGGCTGAGGTCCAGGCGGCCGTCGGGAGTGACACCGAACCAGCGCAGGGTGGCCCCGGTGCGCTGGCACAGCTGCTGCCAGGGCACCAGGTTGGCGTGGTGCTCCATCTCGGTGACCAGCACCTCGTCGCCGGGGCCGACCCGGAACCGCTCCGCCTCGGGCCCGGCGGTGGCCGCGTTGCTCATCGCGTAGGCGACCAGGTTCAGCGCCTCGGTCGCGCTCTTGGTGAACACGATCTCGCCGGGATCCGCGCCGATGAACGCCGCGACCCGCCGGCGGGCCGACTCGTAGGCGTCGGTGGCCTCCTCGCCGAGCAGGTGCGCTCCGCGGTGCGCCGCCGAGTTGTGGATGGTGTAGAAGTCGCGCTCGGCGTCGAGGACCTGCCGTGGCTTGTGCGACGTGGCCCCGGAGTCCAGGTAGACCAGCGGCCGCCCGCCGCGGACCGCCCGGCCGAGGATCGGGAAGTCGGCGCGGGTCCCGTCCACGTCGAACGGGAGCGTGACCGAGGAGGCAGCCGCCGCCTGCCCTGTGGTGGTCATGCCGGTGCGCCTGCCTTCACGAACTTCTCGTAGCCCTCCGACTCGAGCACCTCGGCCAGCTCGGCGCCGCCCTCCTCGACGATCCGGCCGCCGACGAACACGTGCACGAAGTCGGGCTGCACGTAGCGCAGGATCCGGGTGTAGTGGGTGATCAGCAGCACGCCGTGCCCGGGCTGCTCACGGAAGACATTGATCCCCTCGGAGACGACCTTCAGCGCGTCGATGTCCAGCCCGGAGTCGGTCTCATCCAGGATTGCGATCTTCGGGTTGAGCAGCTGCATCTGCAGGATCTCGTGCCGCTTCTTCTCACCGCCGGAGAAGCCCTCGTTCAGGTTCCGCTGGGCAAATTCGGGATCGATGGACAGGGCGTCCATCGACGCGCGCAGCTCCTTGCTGAACGTGCGCAGCTTGGGCGCCTCGCCCCGGACCGCGGTGATGGCCGTGCGCAGGAAGTTCGACACCGAGACACCCGGGACCTCAACCGGGTACTGCATGGCGAGGAACAGGCCGGCCCGGGCCCGGGCGTCGACGCTCATGGCCAGCACGTCTTCGCCGTCAAGGGTCACCGAACCCCGTGTGACCTGGTACTTGGGATGCCCGGCGATCGCGTAGGCCAGGGTGGACTTGCCTGAGCCGTTCGGGCCCATGATCGCGTGAGTCTCCCCGCCGGTGACGGTGAGGTTGACGCCGCGCAGGATTTCCCGGCCGGCTCCGGACGCATCCTCCACGCTGACGTGGAGGTCCCGGATCTCGAGAGTGGAAGGCTGATCTGCCGTGGTGGGCATTATCTCTCCTGGTCGGGCAGTGACACGTACACGTCGCTGCCATCGGTATGCACTGGGTAGGTGGGAACCGGCTTGGTGGCGGGCGGTCCGGTGGGCGCGCCGGTGCGGAGGTCGAAGCAGGACCCGTGCAGCCAGCACTCGACCGTGTGGTCGTAGATCTCGCCCTCGGACAGCGGCACCTCTTCGTGCGAGCACACGTCGTGCAGCGCGAAGATCTCCCCGCCGATCCGGATGATCGCGATCGGCGTGTCCTGCACCTCCACGCCGATCGCCCCCTCCTCGGGGACGTCGGCGAGGGCGCAGGCGCGCACGTAAGTGTCGGGCACGCTCATGCGGCATGCTCCAGCGACCGGGCCAGCTCGGCCTCGATCGCACTGCTCACCCGGTCCCGCATCTCCGGCACCTCGATCTGGGCGATCAGCTGGCCGAAGAACCCGGTGATCACCAGGCGGCGCGCCTCCAGGAACGGGATCCCGCGGGCCATCAGGTAGAACAGGTGCTCGTCCTCGAGCCGCCCGCTGGCGCTGGCGTGCCCCGCGCCCACCACCTCGCCGGTCAGGATCTCCAGGTTAGGCACGGAGTCGACGCGGGTGCCGTCGCTCAGCACCAGGTTCCGGTTGTACTCGTACGTGTCGGTGCCGACCGCCTCCGGCCGGATGATGACGTCCCCGATCCACACCGCGTGTGCGTCCTCGCCCTGCAGCGCGCCCTTGTAGCTCACCCGGCTCCGGCAGTTCGGCTCCGCATGATCGACGAACAGCCGGTGCTCCAGGTGCTGCCCCGCATCCGCGAAATACAGTCCCCGCAGCTCGGCATCTCCGCCCGGCCCCGCGTACCGAACCGACGGCGCCAGCCGCACCACGCTTCCGCCCAGCGTCACCGCCGTGTGCGTCAGCCGCGCATCCCTGCCCAGCTTCGCGTGGTGATGCGACAGATGCACCGCATCATCCCCCCAGTCCTGCAGCGACACCACCGCCAGCGCCGCCCCATCCCCCACGACCAGCTCCACGTTGTCCGCGTACGTCGCACTCCCCTGGTGATCAAGCACCACCACAGCCCGCGAATTCGGCTTGAGTTCGATGAGCGTGTGCCCAAACCCCACCCCGGCCGCGTCCTCCCCCCGCACCGACACCACCGTCGGCCGCGTCCCCTCCGACTCGGCAGGAACCGTTACGACGGTTGCCTCATCGAATGAGGCGAACGCCCGGGCACTGACCCGGTCAGCCGGGATGAAGGCGGTGCCGAGCCGCGGATCGCCGTGTTGCGCCAGCTCAACGGCGATCTGCGGGTCGGCATCGACATCCACCTGTACCTTGCCAACCGGAAGCTCGCCGTCCTCATGCAACCGCCGCAGCCGCCGCAGCGGCGTAAACCTCCACTCCTCCTCCCGCCCAGTAGGAACAGGGAAGTCACCCAGCTCGAACGACTGCCGTTCGTGCAGCCGAGAAACGGGGGCGCCGGACTCCGCCGCCCCCTGAAGCACGGACATCAGCCGACCGCCCCTTCCATCTGCAGCTCGATCAGCCGGTTCAGCTCGAGCGCGTACTCCATCGGCAGCTCGCGCGCGATGGGCTCGACGAAGCCGCGGACGATGGTGGCCATGGCCTCGTCCTCGGTCATGCCGCGGCTCATGAGGTAGAAGAGCTGGTCCTCGGAGATCTTGGAGACGGTGGCCTCGTGGCCCATCTCCACGTCGTCCTCGCGGACGTCCACGTAGGGGTAGGTGTCGGAGCGGCTGACCGTGTCCACCAGCAGCGCGTCGCACTTGACCGTGGACTTGGAGTGGGACGCGCCCTCCTGCACCTGGATCAGGCCGCGGTAGGAGGTCCGGCCGCCGGCCCTGGCCACCGACTTGGACACGATCTGCGAGGAGGTGTTCGGCGCGCAGTGCACCATCTTGGCGCCGGCGTCCTGGTGCTGGCCGGTGCCGGCGAACGCGACCGACAGGGTCTCGCCCCTGGCGTGCTCGCCCATCAGGTAGACGGCCGGGTACTTCATCGTGACCTTGGAGCCGATGTTCCCGTCGATCCACTCCATGGTCGCGCCCTCCTGCGCCACGGCCCGCTTGGTGACCAGGTTGTACACGTTGGCCGACCAGTTCTGGATCGTGGTGTAGCGGCAGCGGGCACCCTTCTTCACGATGATCTCCACGACCGCCGAGTGCAGCGAGTCAGAGGAGTAGATGGGGGCGGTGCAGCCCTCGACGTAATGGACGGAGGCGTCCTCGTCGACGATGATCAGGGTCCGCTCGAACTGGCCCATGTTCTCGGTATTGATCCGGAAGTAGGCCTGCAAAGGGATCTCCACGTGCACGCCCTTCGGCACGTAGATAAACGAACCCCCGCTCCAGACGGCCGTGTTCAGCGAGGCGAACTTGTTGTCGCCGACCGGGATCACCGTGGCGAAGTACTCCTGGAAGAGCTCGGGGTGCTGGCGCAGTGCCGTGTCCGTGTCCTCGAAGATGACGCCCTTTTCCTCAAGGTCCTCGCGGATCTTGTGGTAGACGACCTCCGACTCGTACTGCGCGGCGACGCCCGCGATCAGGCGCTGCTTCTCAGCCTCGGGGATGCCGAGCCTGTCGTAGGTGTTCTTGATGTCGGCCGGGAGGTCGTCCCAGTTCGCGGCCTGCTTCTCGGTGGACCGGACGAAGTACTTGATGTTCTCGAAGTCGATCCCGGACAGGTCCGAGCCCCAGGTGGGCATGGGCTTGCGGCGGAACAGCTTCAGGCCCTTCAGCCGCAGGTCCAGCATCCACTCCGGCTCATTCTTCTTGGCCGAGATGTCCCGGACGACCTCCTCGTTCAGTCCGCGGCGCGCGGCCTCGCCCGCCACGTCCGAGTCGGCCCATCCGAACTTGTAACGCTCCAGCCCCTCAAGCTCGGGGTGCGCGATTGCTGTCATGCGGAGAATCCTCCGGACTTTGTGGTTGGCGTACTGCTATGTGTTGCCGTGCTGCTCGGTGCGCCCGCCGGTGTGGTGTTGCGGGTGTGCACCAGCGATGGCGCGGTGACGTGCGTGGTGCAGATCCCGTCGCCGCGGGAGATCGTGGCGAGGCGCTGCACCGGAGTGCCAAGCAGACGGCCGAACGCTTCCGTCTCCGCCTCGCAGAGCTGCGGGAACTCGGCAGCCACGTGGGCCACCGGGCAGTGATGCTGGCAGAGCTGCTCTCCCCCGTCAGCCGCAGGGGAAACACTTGCCGAGGCAGCGTAGCCGTCCGCCGACAGTGCCTCGGCCAGGGCCTGCACCTGCCGCGCGGGGGCCGCCGCGTCGACCACCGGGCGGTATCTGCCCTCCAGGTCGGAGATCTTCCTGCGGGCGAACTCGGCTACCGCGCCGGGTCCCGCAGTCTCGGCCAGGAAGCGCAGCGCGCTGGTGGCCAGGTCGTCGTAGGCGTGCTCAAACGCACTCCGGCCCGCATCAGTGATCGCGAACAGCCGGGCTGGCCGACCGCGACCCCGGCTGCCGTAGCAGCGGGCCTCCCTGGCCTCGATCATGCCCTCGGCCAGGAGGTTGTCCAGGTGCCTGCGGATCGCGGCCGGGGTCAGGCCGAGCCTGGCGCTCAGCCCGGCCGCGGTGACCGGGCCCTTTTCCAGGATCAGGCGCGCGATCCTGGCCCGGGTGCCCCGTTCGGACCCCGAATGCCCCGTCGTAGGCTGGGATGGCACAGGACGAACGGGCGCAGCACTCACCCCGGCAGCATCCGTGGTGTCGCGCATCGCGCCATCGAGTCCCATGTTTTTCACAACATCATTGTGCCGTAAATACTTCCGCCCCCGCAACCGACCCCCCGAATGACCCAGATCGCCCCAGGACAGAGGTGTGGCGGCCGTCTTGCCGGAAGGCTCCAGCAGTGATATGTCCTGATTCTGAGGTGACGGGCATACGCAGGCTACGGCACGGCGGATGTGGACGCTATTTGAGCCGGTGCACGTGGTGACCTACTTCGCCGCCGAGGCCCGCTCGGCATTCCAGGACGCGGGCCTGCGGGGATTCTGGCGCGGCTACTTCGCCGGGCGCGCGGCGCCGCTGGGCGCAGCAGCAGCGGCGCCGGTGACCGCGTCGTTCTTCAACTTCGCTCCCCCGATGGTGGCGCGGGCGCTGCCCGGGGTGTGGGAGCTGATCACGCCGCAGGATGCGCTCGCCGTGCGCTCGGCGGGCGCGGTGGCCGCCCTGCGCCGCCTGCTCGGCGACGACACGTCCAGCGTCATGGCCGCCGCCGACATGCTTCTGCGCGCCACCGACGGCCTCGACTGCGCGGGCCGGGTGCTGGCCGCGGCCAACGCGGCGCTGCCGGTTCCCGCCGGGCCGGCAGCCCGGCTCTGGCACGCGGCGACCCTGCTCCGGGAGCACCGGGGGGACGGGCACTTTGCGGCCCTGGTCGCCGCGGATATCGACGGCTGCGAGGCGCTGGTGCTGCGGACGGGCGCGGACCTGGCGCGTGAGCAGCTGCAGCCGGTGCGCGGCTGGACTGACGAGGACTGGGAGCAGGCGGCGTCCCGGCTGACCAGCCGGGGCTGGCTGGCCGGGGACGGCAAGCTCACGCCGGACGGCGTGGCCGCCCGGCAGGCCGTGGAGGACGCAACCGACCGGGCGGCGGCCCGGCCCTGGGCCCGGCTAGGCGCGGCCGCCACCGAGGAGCTGGCGGGCTTGCTGGCCCCGATCGCCCAGGCTTGCGCGGCCGAGCTGCCCTACCCCAACCCGGTCGGCGTGCCCGCTCCGGTGGTGGGCCAGCAGCGGGCCTGACGGAACGCCGGAACGGGCCTGACCACGACGGAGACCCCGATGCCTACCACGGAGCGGCCTGCGCTGGCCGAGCTCGCCAACCCGGCGGTGCTGCCGGATCCGTACCCGGTCCTGGCCGGGCTGCGCGAGGCGTCACCGTTCGCGGAGGCCGGAGGGGCGCTGGTGGTCGTCGGCCGGCACGCGGACTGTTCCAGGATCCTGCGCGACCCGCGGGCCAGCAGCGAGCGGGGCCGGTCGCTGCTGTCGCCCCCTGACGCCCCGCGCGCCGCGTCGTTCCTCTCCCTCGACCCGCCCGACCACACCCGGCTCCGCCGACTGGTGTCCAAGGCCTTCACGCCGCGGGTGATCGCCGGGCTGGCCCCCAGGATCCGCGAACTGGCCGACGGGCTGCTGACCGCGGCAGCGAACGGGGATGGGGTGGGGGGCGGGGGCCGCCGGGACATCGAGATCGTCAGCCAGCTCGCCTACCCGCTGCCGGTCCGGATCATCTCCGAGCTGCTCGGGGTCCCGGCCACCGATCACGCCCGTTTCGCCGGGTGGTCGGCCCGGCTGGCCCACTCGCTGCAGCCCCAGTTCGGCCCGGCCGATCCCGCGCAGGCCGCTGCGGTACAGCAGGCCAGGCTCGAGTTCGCCGGTTACTTCCGGGAGCTGATCGCCCTCCGGCGGGCCGGCCCGGCCGGCGACCTGCTCTCGCAGCTCATCCGCGCCGAGGACGACGGCCGGTACCTCAGCGAGCAGGAACTGATCGCCACCTGCGTGCTGCTGCTCGTGGCCGGTCACGAGACCACGGTGGGCCTGATCTGCAACGCGATCCTGGCCCTGCTCCGGCACCCGGACCAGCTCGCCGCGCTGCGCGCCGACCCCGGGCTGGCCGCGGGCGCGGTCGAGGAGACGCTGCGCTACGACGCGCCGGTGCAGTTCACGGGGCGGGTGGCACGCGGCGGCATGCAGGTTGGCGGCGTGAGCGCACCCGACGGCGCGGTGCTCATGCTGCTGCTCGCGGCGACCGGCCGCGATCCCGAGGTCTTCGCCGACCCGGACAGGTTCGACATCCGTCGCTCCGCCCCCGGCCACCTGGCGTTCGCCGCCGGGCCGCACTTCTGTCTCGGCGCGCCCCTGGCCAGGCTCGAGGCCACGATCGCGCTGCAGGCGTTCGCGACCCGGGTCGCCGAGCCCGAGCTGGATGAGGCAGGGCTCAGCTACAAGCCGAACCTCAACCTGCGCGGGCCGGAGCGGCTGACCGTCCGGTCCTCCGGGATCCGCTAAGGCACGGGTCCGGAGACACGGAACCGCCCGCTACTCCGCGGGCGAACCGCCGAGGTTCAGCGGGTGGTGGCAGGCGGCCATGTGCCCGTCGGCTCCGTAGGACGCCAGCGGCGGCTCTTCCTGCCGGCAGATGTCGGTGGCGTACCGGCAGCGCGGGTGGAAGCGACACCCCGGCGGCGGTGCGACCGGGCTGGGCACGTCACCCTCCAGCACGATCTGCTTCCGCCGGGCCGAAAGATCCGGATCGGGAACCGGGACCGCCGACAGCAGGGCCTCGGTGTAGGGGTGGATCGGCCGCTGGTACAACTCCTCCGACGGCGAGATCTCGACGATCTTGCCCAGGTACATGACCGCGATCCGGTCCGAGATATGCCGGACCACGCCCAGGTCGTGCGCGATGAACACGTACGTGAGCGACAGCTCATCCTGCAGGTCGTCGAGCAGGTTGATCACCTGGGCGCGGATCGAGACGTCCAGGGCAGAGACGGGCTCGTCGGCGATGACCAGCTTGGGGTGCAGCGCGAGCGCCCTGGCCACCCCGATCCGCTGCCGCTGGCCACCGGAGAACTCGTGCGGGTAGCGGTTGACGTGCTCCGGCGAGAGGCCGACCAGATCCAGCAGTTCCCGCACCCGGGCCCTGATCTTCCCCCGGCTTCCGTAGTGGTGGATGCGCAGCGGGTCGGAGAGGATCGTGCCCACCCGCTTGCGGGGGTTGAGCGAGGCGTACGGGTCCTGGAATACCATCTGCAGCTCGCGCCGCACCGGCCGCAGCTGGCGTCGCCTCAGCCGGGATATGTCGCGGCCCTCGAAGGTGACCGAGCCGGCGGTGAGGTCATACAGGCGGGCCAGGCACCGGGCCAGCGTGGACTTGCCGCACCCGGACTCGCCGACCAGCCCGAGCGTCTCCCCGGCGCGCACCTCGAGGCTGACGTCGTCCACGGCGTGCACCCGGGCCACCTCGCGCTGCAGGATTCCCTTCCTGATCGGGAAGTACTTCTTCACGTGCTCGGCCCGGATGAGCACCTCGCCGTCCCAGGACGCGCTCACTGTTCCGCCCCGCCTGGCCGACCCTCGGTCAGCTTCGGCGGGGCCGCCGGCTCAGACCCGGCGAGCAGCTCCGGGTGGATGGCGACCTCGCGCCGGTCTCGTTTCTGCTCCGGGTCGAGGTGGCAGGCATCCAGGTGGCCGTTGCCGAGCCGGTCCTCGAGCAGCGGAATTTGCTGCTCGCACAGCTCGAACCGTTGCGGGCAGCGGGGGCCGAACGCGCATCCCTCGGGCAGGCTGAGCAGCGACGGCGGCAGCCCCTTGATAGCGGTGAGCCGTGGCGGCCTGGGCCGGTCCAGGCGGGCGATGGACCCGAGCAGGCCCCACGTGTACGGATGCTGGGCGTCGTAGAAGACGCTGCGCAGGCTGCCCTGCTCGACCACCCGCCCGGCGTACATCACGGCCACCCGGTCCGCGATGTCGGCCACCACACCCATGTCGTGCGTGATCAGGATCACCGCCGTGCCGAAGTCGTCCCTGAGCTTCTTGATCAGCGTGAGGATCTGCGCCTGGATGGTCACGTCCAGCGCGGTCGTGGGCTCATCGGCGATCAGCAGGTCGGGGTTGCAGGAGATCGCCATCGCGATCATCACCCGCTGGCGCATGCCGCCGGAGAACTGGTGCGGGAAGTCGTTGATCCGTTCCCTGGGATGCGGTATGCCGACGGCCGCGAGCAACTCGACCGCGCGGCTGTGCGCGGCCTGCTTCGAGATGTTCTCGTGGGCCCGGAGTTGCTCGATGATCTGCCATCCGATCCGGTAGACGGGGTTGAGCGAGGTCATCGGATCCTGGAAGATCATGGCGATCCCTGAGCCGCGGATGTCGCGGATCTGGTCCTGGCTCAGCTTCATCAGGTCGCGGCCCTTGTAGAGCACCTCGCCCTCGAAGACCGCGTTCGGGTCGTTGATCAGCCGCATCACCGACATCATGGTCACGCTCTTGCCTGAGCCTGACTCGCCCACGACGCCGAGTGTCTCGCCCTCGGCAACGGCCAGGGAGACACCGTCCACGGCCCGGACGATCCCGTCCTCCGTCCGGAAGGACACCTTGAGGTTGCGCACCTCCAGCAGTGGCTCTGCCATCAGGTGGGCCGCACTCTCGGGTCGAGCCAGGCGTAGGCGACGTCGACCAGGGCGTTGGCCAGCACGATGAAGAATGCCCCGTATACCACCGTGCACATGATCGTGGGGAGATCGAGGCTGATCAGGGCCTGGTAGGTGAGGAAGCCGACGCCGTGGATGCCGAACACTATCTCGGTCAGCAGCGCACTGCCGGCGACCAGGGCGCCGAAGTCGAGCCCGAACAGGCTCACGAACGTGATCATGGAGTTGCGCAGCGTGTGCCGGAGCAGGACGCGCCGCTCACGCAGCCCCTTGGCGCGGGCGGTGCGCACGTAGTCCTCGTTCTGGATCTCGAGCACGCTGCCGCGGAGCACGCGGGCGTAGAAGCCGATGTAGAGGATCGACAGCGTTATCCACGGGATGATCAGTCCCTTGAACCACAGGGACGGGCTCTGCAGGAACGGTGTATACCCGAGCGGCGGGACCCAGCTGAACAGGAAGGTGCTATGCAAGCCCCCCTGGGAGATCAGGTTGGCCACCTCACCCAGCCAGAAGACCGGCGTGGAAATGCCGATGAGCGCCAGGATCATCAGCAGCGGGTCCCACAGGGTGCCCCGCAGTAGCGCCGCCGCGACTCCTGTGATAATCGCCATCACCACCCAGATCACCGCGGCGCCGAACACCAGCGACAGGGTGGCTGGCGCCGCCGCCGCGACCTCGGGAACCACCTTTACGCCCTGGTTGGAGTAGGACACCAGGTCGCGGCTGATGAACAGCGACTTCATCATGTCGGCGTACTGGACCCAGAGCGGCTGGTTCAGCCCGAACTGGGCCCTGATCTCGGCCAGGACCTGCGGGCTGGGGTTGCGGCCGGCGATCGCGCGGGCCGGGTCGACGCCCGGGGTTTTGAAGAAGATCAGGAAGACCAGCACGGTGATCACGAACATGACCAGCACGGCCCACAGTGACCGGCGGACGATAAACGTCAGCATGGGCGCCGTCCCCCGGCATAACTCGCCCGCACTATCCCTCCACCCGCAGCTTGGCGCGCGGGTCGAGCGCGTCCCTGACCCCGTCTCCCAGCACGTTCATCGCCAGCACGGTGAGGACGATCATGATCCCCGGTGCGATCGATACCCAGGGCCGGCTGTAGAGCAAGGCCTGGCCGTCATTGATGATCGTGCCCCAGCTGACGTTGGGTGGCTGCACGCCGATGGACAGGAACGATAGCGCCGCCTCGGTCAGGATGGTGGTGGCGATCATCAGCGGCAGCAGCACGATCACCGTGGACACCACGTTCGGCAGGATCTCCGAGAAGATCAGCCGCAGGTTGGACGCGCCCTCGGCGATCGCCGCCTCCACGAACTCCCGGTTGACGACCGAGAGCACCTGGCCGCGGATCGGCCGGTACACGTACGGCAGGTAGATGAACCCGATGATGATCGTCGGCAGCCACAGGCTGGAGGCGCTGACGTGCACCGGCCCGATCTTGAAACCGCTGGAGTGAGTGAGCAACTCGGTCGAAATCGAGATCGCCAGCAGGTACACAGGGAAGGCCCAGATGATATCCATGCCCCGGGAGAGCAGCGAGTCCGTGAGCCCGCCGAAAAAGCCGGCGATGAGCGCGATGACGGTGGCGATCAAGCAGCAGAGCACCGCCGAGCCGATCCCGACCAGCAGCGAACTGCGACCGCCGTACAGCAGCAGGGCGGCCACGTCTCGGCCCAGCCCGTCCGCGCCGAGGAAGTAGTGATGCGGGTCCCAGGTGGGCCCGATCGGGGTCTCACCCAGGTGCAGGGTGCCACCGCCCTGCTGCATCACCGGCACGACCTTGCCGTTGACGACGGTGGTGCCGTTCAGGTTCGGCGTGAACGGGTCCACGTGCGCCACGTAGTGGGCATACAGCGGCGCCGCCAGGCAAGCCAGCACGATGAGCAGGAACAGCGCCAGCGCCGCCAGCGCGATGCGGTTGCGCCGCAACCGCCTGCCAGCCAAGGCCCACGGGTTGCGGCCGGTGATCTCCGGCCGCAACTCCGCGGCAGCCTCGGCCTGCTCGACTACAGCAGCCACGAGCGTCCCCCTGCGGCGGACACCCCTACGACGACAGCCAGAGCCGGTCGATCAGGATGTACCACTGCGGGTTCCACGAGTAACCATGGACGTTCTTGGACAGGAAATCGATCTGCTTTGGGTTGTACATGTCAACCCAGGGCGCCTGGTCGGTGTCCATGTGGTCGATCTGCGTCCACAGCTTGGCGGCCTGGGACGGGTTGGTCGTCTCCAGCGCCTCGGCCTGGGTGATCTTCGCCTCGATGGTCTTGTCGCAGAACGCGGCGATGTTCGGGCTGGCGTCGCTGTTCGGGTGGATGCTGCCGCATCCGAGCAGCACGTTCAGGAAGTCCGACTGCGCCGGGTAGTCCTGGTACCAGGCCGACCAGCCCACGTTCCACTTCTTCGAGTTGGTCGAGTTCTGCACGAACGGGTACTGGATGCCCGCCGCGAGCAGCTGGGCCGAGGCCTTGTACCCAATGGAGTTCAGGTCCGAGACCATCTGCTCCACCAGCGCCTTGCCGACCTGGTCGTTGGTGCCGTCGACGACCACCTTCATCCCGGCCGTGCCCGACTTCTGCACCAGCTGCTTGGCCTTGGCAATGTCGGGCCCCGCCCACTTGGTGGTGCCTGAACCCGAGGTGTACGGGCAGTAGGACACGTAGGACGGGTAGTTGGGTGGCAGGATCTGGCACGTCGGCACCGCGAGCGACGGGCCGCCCGCGATCTTGACGTACGCCGACCGGTCGGCCGCGTAGTTGATGGCCTGACGGGCCTGCAGGTTGTTGAACGGGGGCTGCTTGGTGTTCAGCGCGAAGTACCAGTCGGCGGTGAGCGTGTTCACGTGCACCTGGCTGGCGTACTGCGAACTGCCGAGCTGGCTGAGCTGGTCGGACGGGATCTGGTCGCCGTCGAACACCTCGTTGGCCTGGCCGTTCTTCACCTGGGTCACCTCATCGGAGACCTGCAGGCCGTACTTCTCGACGATCTCATTGGGATAGCCCGCCGGCTGGGCCTGGGCGTTCCACACCTTGAAGTACGGGTTGCGGACCAGCACCGCCTGGGTGTTGGGGTTGTACGACTTCCACATGTACGGCCCGGTGCCCGGCGGCACGTTGTTTCCGGTCAGCTTCAGCGAGGTGCTAGCAGGCACCGCGTAGGCGAACGGCAGCGCCAGCTGGTCCATGAGCTCGGCGTCTGGCGCGGTCAGGTTGATGGTCAGCGTGTACGCGGAGTCATCGGCGATGACCCCCTGGGGGAGGGTGCAGCCCTTGGTCGAGCACTTATTCGCGCCGACGATGTCGGAGTAGAAGGCCGTGGGCCCTGGCACCGTGAACTGGCGCTCGAAGGTCCTGACGAAGTCGCTCGGCTTGAGCACCTGGCCGTTGGAGAACTTGATCCCGTGACGGATGTGGAAGACGTAAGTCTTGCCTCCGTTGGTGGGCGTCGGGATCGAGGTCGCCAGGTCAGGCACGATCTTGGTTCCGGCGACGCCGGCCACCTTCGCGAAGCTGGTCAGGCCGTCGTGGGTGTCGATCAGCAGCTGCCACTCCTGCAGCGTGTAGTTCTGCGCCGGGTCGGCCACCCCGAAGTTGGAGTTGGCCAGGATCGTGAAGGTCCCGCCGCTCTTCGCTGTGGACGTTGAGCTGCTGCTGCTGCTGCCACCGGACCCGGAGCTGCCGCCACAGCCGGCGGCGACCATGGCCAGGACGGCCAGCGCCGCGATGCTGGCCCAGCGGAACCGATGCCGCGTCCCGCGGCCCGCCGCGCTGCGGGTAACTGAACGCAAACGCTTCATCTGACATCTCCTTGGGGGTTCGGCTGACGCCGCACGTTTCCCGGGGATCATATGCGCGGCGAGCATAGTGTTCGGGGACCAGATAGATAACGCTTTGGAATCAAAAAGTACCTGAGCTTGGATTATTTCGGCCCGGATCCCCGCCCGACGCTCCAAATTGTGGTTACCAGGGGTAACCAGGACTAGGTGAGGAAGCCCCGGAGCAGGGCCGCAGTGCCCTCCAGGTGCTCGGCCACCGCGATCCGGGCCCGGGCGGCGTCGCCGGCCAGGATCGCGTTCGCGATCGCCGCGTGCTGGCGGGCGGTGTGGTCGATGTTGCGCTGCAGCACCGGGATCGCGTTCAGCAGGTCATTCAGGCGCATCCGGGCGTCCGCGCTGGCCGCGGTGAGCAGGCTGGATCCGGTAAGTTCCGCGATCGACAGGTGAAACACCGTGTCCAGCCGCCGGTAGTCCTGCGGGCTAGCGCTGTTCACATCGGCGAGCCTGCTGAGAAGCACCTGCCGGGCCGTCAGCCGGTCGGGCCTGCCCATGAGGTGCGCGAGGGCCTCGGCCGCGCCGGTCTCCAGCGCGAGCCGGAACGTCAGCGCATCGGTCAGCTTGTCCCCTTCCTCCCGGGCCAGGCGGCGCAGCTCGCCCCGGTCCGGCGCGGGGGGCGCGCCGGTCACGAAGGTACCGCCGGACCGGCCCCGGCGCGATTCCACGTAGCCCGCCTGCTGCAGCTCCCTGATCGCCTCGCGCAAGGTCAGGCGGCTGATGCCGAACTGGGCGGCGAGCTCGCGCTCGGCCGGGAAGCGCTCCCCTGGCCCGACCAGCCCGAGCTTGATCACGGTCAGTAGCCGCTCGACCGTTTCCTCGAACGCATTGCCCTCACGCACCGGCCGGAGCAGGCCGGTCAGGTCAAGATCGCTGCTCGCCACGATCTCGCTCCTAGGCCTGGCGTCCAGCGGGTACCGGGCGCCCATGGCGAATCTGACCCTGGGGTCTTGAACATTCCCTGACACACGTTCATCATTGGTTCGATATTGAACCATTAAGCTGCGGCCGGCTAGAGCAATCCCGGCAGCGATTCGAGCGTCCTGACCATAGGAGCACGCCGTGGCGATCAACGAGCAAGCGCCCTCAGCGGCCGGTACCGACGAAGAGGCCCTGCACCGGATGGGCTACGCCCAGGAACTGCGCAGGCGCATGTCCGGGTTCTCCAACTTCGCCGTGTCCTTCACGATCATCTCGATCCTGTCCGGCTGCCTGACCCTGTACGGCTACGGCATGAACACCGGCGGTCCCGCGGTGATCGTCTGGGGCTGGCCGTTCGTCGGGATCATGGTCATCTTCGTGGGCCTGTCAATGGCCGAGGTCTGCTCCAGCTACCCGACCGCGGGCGGCCTGTATTACTGGTCGGCCAAGCTGGCCAGGAAGAACGGCCCGGCCTGGTCCTGGTTCACCGGCTGGTTCAACTTCCTCGGCCAGGTCGCCGTGACCGCGGGCATCGACTTCGGCGCGGCGCTCTTCACAACCGCGTTCCTCAACCTGCAGTGGGGATATACGGCCACGCCCGGGCACACCATCCTGGTCTACGCCGCGATCCTGCTGCTGCACGGCATCCTGAACCAGTTCGGGGTCCGGCTGGTGGCGCTGCTGAATGACGTCAGCGTCTGGTGGCACCTCCTGGGCGTGCTGATCATCGTCGGCGCGCTCTGGATCGTTCCGTCGCATCACCAGTCGGCGAGCTTCGTCTTCAGCCACATCGTCAACAACACCGGCTGGCACAGCACGTTCTACGTGATCCTGCTCGGCCTCCTGCTCGCGCAGTACACGTTTACCGGCTACGACGCCTCGGCCCATATGACCGAGGAAACCCACAACGCGGCGCGCAGCGGGCCGCGCGGCATCGTCATGTCGATTGTGGTCTCGCTGTTCGCCGGCTGGGTCCTGCTGATCGGCGTGACGTTCGCGATCCAGCACTACGACGCCACGCTGGCCTCGCCTACCGGCGTGCCGCCGGCCCAGATCTTCATCGACGCGGTCGGGGCGACCGGCGGGAAGCTGCTGCTGCTTATCGTCATCGGTGCGCAGTTGTTCTGCGGGATGTCTTCGGTGACCGCGAACTCACGGATGATCTACGCGTTCTCGCGTGATGGCGCGCTGCCGGGCTCGGCGTTCTGGCACAAGGTGAACAAGCGCACCAGGACGCCGACCAACGCGATCTGGCTGGCCGCGGCCGGCGCGTTCATCCTCGGCCTGCCGTATCTGTGGAACCCGACCGCGTACGCCGCCGTCACCTCGATCGCCGTCATCGGGCTCTACATCGCCTACGTGATGCCGACGTTCCTGCGGCTACGCCAGGGCGCAAGCTTCCAGCGCGGCCCCTGGCACCTGGGCCGGTGGAGCTACCTGGTTGGATGGATCGCCGTCACCTGGGTCGCGATCATCACGATCCTGTTCATTCTGCCGACGGTGAGCCCGATCACCGCGACGAACTTCAACTACTCCATCGTGGCGGTGGCGGTCGTGCTGGGCTTCGCCAGCATCTACTGGCTGGTTTCCGCGCGCAACTGGTTCAAAGGCCCGCGGGTGCAGGGCAGCGCGGAAGAACTGGCCGCCATCGAGCGCGACCTCTCCTCCTGACCCGCGGCCGCGGTCCGCGCGCCGCATACGGTGGAC
Organism: uncultured Actinomycetota bacterium; assembly: GCA_963739645.1. Lineage (GTDB taxonomy): Bacteria > Actinomycetota > Actinomycetes > Streptosporangiales > Streptosporangiaceae > JASHPR01. Next base: position 254,420 of record CAVUBM010000114.1, on the reverse strand, counting down.
TGATCTACTGCTGACGGGAGCCCGATGGCTAAGTACCGAGGTCACGGACCGTACAGCCAGCAGCGCGGGATGCTGACCCTGGAGCGGCTGCGCGTCGAGGTCGGCGAGGACGAGATCGACACCGTCATCCTCGCGTTCACCGACATGCAGGGCCGTTTGCAGGGCAAGCGGCTGGCGGCGGAGTTCTTCCTCGACGAGGTGGCCGAGCACTACTCCGAGGGTTGCAACTACCTGCTCGCGGTCGACGTGGAGATGAACACCGTGGACGGGTACACGATGTCGTCCTGGGACCGCGGCTACGGTGACTTCGTGCTCGTGCCGGACATGGCCACGCTGCGCCGCGTGCCCTGGCAGGAGGGCACGGCCATGGTCATCGCGGACCTGACCTGGCTGGATGGCGCCCCGGTCGTGGCCTCGCCGCGGCAGATACTCAAGGCGCAGACCGAGCGGCTGGCCGCGCGCGGATGGACTGGGATGGTAGGCACCGAGCTGGAGTTCGTGGTCTACACCGACTCCTACGAGCAGGCGGCGGCCAAGGCATACCGCGACCTGGTCCCGGCCAACCAGTACAACGTGGACTACTCGATCCTGGGCACGTCGCGGATCGAGCCGCTGCTGCGCCGGATCAGGAACGAGATGGCCGGGGCCGGCCTGTACGTCGAGTCGGCCAAGGGCGAATGCAACCTTGGCCAGCACGAGATCGCGTTCCGCTACGCCGAGGCCGTCACCACGTGCGACAACCACTCGATCTACAAGACCGGCGCCAAGGAGATCGCGGCGCAGGACGGTCACAGCATCACGTTCATGGCCAAGCCGAACACCCGCGAGGGCAACTCCTGCCACATCCACCTCTCGCTGCGGGGCAAAGGGGGGCCTGGCACGCCGGTCATGGCGGGCGACGGGCCGTACGGGCTCTCCAAGATCGGCGAGCATTTCCTGGCCGGCCAGCTCGCCGCCATGCGGGAGCTCACCCTCTGCTACGCACCCAACATCAATTCCTACAAGCGCTACGTGCCGGGCAGCTTCGCGCCTACCTCGGTCCGCTGGGGCCCGGACAACCGGACCTGCGCGCTGCGCCTGGTCGGCCACGGCGCCTCGCTCCGGGTGGAGAACCGCACCCCGGGCGGGGACGTGAACCCGTACCTGGCGGTCGCCGCGATGATCGCCGCCGGGCTGCACGGCATCGACAACGAGCTGCCCCTCGAGGCCGCGGTCGAGGGCAACGCGTACCTGGACACCAGCGCGAAGGTGCCACATACCCTGCGCGACGCGCTCGAGCTGTGGCAGAAGAGCGACCTCGCCCGCGAGGCGTTCGGCGCCGAGGTGGTCGAGCACTACGCCAACTACGCCCGGGTGGAGCTGGCGGCCTTCGACGCCGCCGTGACCGACTGGGAACTGCAGCGCTGCTTCGAGCGCCTCTAGCCCGGCAGCTGACACGCCAGCATCCGACGATCGGGAGAGAGGCCTAGTCATGTCCGAGTTCACGGTGCTGAATCCCGCCACCGAGCAGGCCGTCACCACGGTGACGCAGGCCTCCGCTGAGGACACCGACGCGGCGATCAGCCGGGCGGCCGCGGCGCAGGACAGCTGGCGCGCCGTGGCGCCCGGGGACCGGGCCAGGCTGCTGCGGCGGTTCGCGGCCGCCGTGGACGCGCACGTCGACGAGCTGGCCAGCCTGGAGGTAGCCGGTTCCGGCCACCCCGTGGGGCAGGCCACGTGGGAGGCCGGGCACGTCCGCGACGTCCTGCTCTACTACTCCGCGACGCCCGAGCGCATGATCGGGAAGCAGATTCCCGTGCCCGGCGGGCTCAATGTCACCTTTCATGAGCCGGTCGGGGTGGTCGGCCTGATCGTGCCGTGGAACTTCCCCATGCCGATCTTCGCCTGGGGCATGGCGCCCGCGCTGGCGTCGGGGAACACCGTGGTGGCCAAGCCGGCCGAGATGACCCCGCTGACCGCGATCAGGATTGGCGAGATTGCGCTCGAGGCGGGCCTGCCCGAGGGAGTGCTCCAGGTGCTGCCCGGCAAGGGCAGCGTGGTCGGCCAGCGCCTGGTCGACCACCCATCGGTGCGGAAGATCGTCTTCACCGGGTCCACCGAGGTCGGCAGCCAGGTGATGGCCGGATGCGCCCGGCACATCAAGCGGGTCACGCTGGAGCTCGGCGGCAAGAGCGCGAACATCGTGTTCGCCGACGCCGACCTGGAACGGGCCGCCGCGACCGCGCCGTACGCGGTGTTCGACAACGCCGGCCAGGACTGCTGCGCCCGGTCCCGGATCCTGGTGCAGCGCTCGGTCCTGGACCGGTTTATGGAGCTGCTCGAGCCCGCGGTTAAGGGCGTCGCGGTCGGCGACCCGGCATCGGCCGGCACCGAGATGGGCCCGCTGATCTCCGCGGCGCACCGGCAGCATGTCGCCTCCTACGTGCCCGATGACGCCTCGGTGGCGTTCCGCGGCCGCGCGCCGGACGGCCCCGGCTACTGGTTCCCGCCGACCGTGCTCGCCCCGGTCAGTGCCGATGACCCGGCCTACACCGAGGAGGTGTTCGGGCCGGTGGTCACCGTCACGCCGTTCGAGGACGAGGCCGACGCGGTCTCGGTCGCCAACGACACGCCCTACGGGCTGTCCGGATCGATCTTCACCTCCGACGTCGGCCGCGCGATCCGGGTGGCGCGCGCGGTGGAGACAGGGAACCTGTCGGTGAATTCGCATGCCTCCGTGCGGTACTGGACTCCGTTCGGCGGGTTCAAGCAGTCCGGCCTGGGCCGCGAGCTCGGGCCCGACGCGCCGGACGCCTTCACCGACGTCAAGAACGTGTTCATCGCAACCGATTGATAAGCATCGAGGAGTGAGGCAGGTCATGCAGCGCTTGCAGGATCGGGTGGCCGTCATCACCGGCGCGGGTAGCGGCATCGGCCTGGCCAGCGCACGCAGGCTCGCCGCCGAGGGGGCCGCGGTCGTCGCCGTCGACATTGACGAGGCGGCCGGCAAGGCCGTCGCGGCCGAGACCGGCGGCATGTTCATCGCGGCCGACGTGTCCAGCGAGGACGACGTGCAGCGCATGTACGAGTCGGTGATGGCGCGGCACGGCCGCGTGGACATCGCGTTCAATAACGCGGGCATCTCCCCGCCGGAGGACGATTCCGTGCTGACCACCGGGCTGGACGCCTGGCGGCGGGTGCAGGAGGTCAACCTGACGTCGGTGTACCTGTGCTGCAAGCACGTGATCCCGTACATGCAGCGCCAGGGCAAGGGGTCGGTCATCAACACCGCGTCGTTCGTCGCGGTCCTGGGCGCGGCAACCTCGCAGATTTCCTACACCGCGTCCAAGGGCGGGGTGCTGGCCATGAGCCGCGAGCTCGGCGTGCAGTTCGCCCGGGAGGGCATCAGGGTCAACGCGCTCTGCCCGGGGCCGGTGAACACGCCCCTGCTGCGCGAGCTGTTCGCCAAGGATCCGGAGCGCGCGGCCCGCCGGCTGGTGCACATCCCCCTGGGCCGGTTCGCCGAGCCGGAGGAGATCGCCGCCGCCGTGGCCTTTCTGGCCAGCGACGACGCGTCGTTCATCACGGCCTCGCAGTTCCTGGTCGACGGCGGGATCGCCGGCGCGTATGTGACACCCTTGTAGCCGCGGAGTCCAGGAGTCGAGGGAGGACCCAGTCCGATGGCGGGCAGCAACGTCGCTCCGGTGATCGGGATCAGCGCCTACTGCGAGCAGGCCCGCTGGGGCGTGTGGGAGACGCAGGCCGTGGTGCTGCCCAGGCGCTACGTCGACCGTGTGGCCGCGGCTGGCGGGATCCCGGTGCTGCTGCCCCCGGTGCCGGACATCGCCGAGGCCGTCGGCCGGCTGGACGGGCTGATGCTCTCCGGGGGCGGGGACATCGATCCGGCCCGCTACGGCGCGGAGCCAGTGACCGAGATCACCAACGTGCGCGAGGAGCGGGACACTGCCGAGTTGGCGCTGCTCACCGCCGCGATGTCGCTGCAGCTTCCGGTGCTTGGCATCTGCCGCGGCATGCAGGTCATCAACGTGGCGCGGGGCGGCAGCCTGCACCAGCACCTGCCGGGCGTGGTCGGTCATGACGGGCACGCCCCGACTCCGGGGGCGTTCGGCCAGCACGCGGTCCGGGTGCCGCCGGGCAGCAGGCTGAGCCAGGTCCTGGGCGGGGTGAAGGGGGCAGGTGAAGGGGGAATGGGGAGGTGGGCGGGGGGCGGGGAGCGGGCCATCTCCGCGCCGACCCACCATCACCAGGCCGTAGACCGGCTCGGCAAGGGCCTGACCGCGACCGCCTGGGCGGAGGACGGCACGATCGAGGCCGTCGAGACCGACCCGGGCGGGCCGTTCCTGCTGGCCGTGCAGTGGCATCCCGAGGCGGGGGACGACCCGAGCCTGTTCCGTGCCCTGGTCGCCGCCGCCCGCGAGCACGCCGCCGCTCCCGCCTAGGGCAAAGCGGTTGCCATGACACGGATCCGGCATACCCAACCGTCCCGTCCGTCCGGCGGCACCCCCGTAGACTCGCGTGCGTGTCGTCCGCTCCGGCCGTCGAAATCGCCGGCCTGGTCAAGAGCTACGGGCGCACGGTCGCGGTGGCGGATCTCTCGCTGCGGGCCGAGCGCTCGCAGGTAACCGCGATCTTGGGCCCGAATGGGGCGGGGAAGACCACCACGATCGAGATTTGCGAGGGCTACCGGCGGCCGGATCAGGGCACGGTCCGCGTGCTCGGCCTGGACCCGGTCAGGGACGCCACGGCGCTCCGGCCGAAGGTCGGCGTCATGCTGCAGTCCGGCGGGGTCCCGACCTCGGCCCGGGCCGGCGAGTACCTGCGGACGATGGCCAGCTTCCACTCCCGGCCGATCGATCCCGCGCTGCTGCTGGACCGGCTCGGCCTGACCGGCTCCGCGCGCACCCCGTTCCGGCGGCTGTCCGGCGGCCAGCAGCAGCGGCTGTCGCTGGCCGCCGCGGTGATCGGCCGGCCGGAGCTCGTGTTCCTTGACGAGCCCACGGCCGGGCTTGACCCGCAGGCCAGGCACGCGACCTGGGAGCTGATCGCGGGCCTGCGGGCCGCGGGCGCGGGGGTGATCCTCACCACGCACTACATGGAGGAGGCCGAGCGGCTGGCGGACCGGGTGGTGGTCGTCGACCACGGCAGCCAGGTCGCGGCCGGCACCCCGGCCGAGCTCACCGGCACCGCGGGCCAGCTCAGGTTCCGTGCCGAGCCGGGCCTGGATACCGACAGCCTCCTCGCCGCGCTCCCCCAGGACAGCGCGGCCAAGGAGTCTCCGGCCGGCTACTACGTGGTCGAGGTGCACGACCGGGTCGACCCGCAGCTGGTCGCCGCGGTTACCGCCTGGTGCGCGGAGCACGGCGTACTGGCCCAGAGCCTGCAGATCGAGAGCCGGACCCTCGAGGATGTCTTCCTCGAGTTGACCGGGCGGGAGCTGCGCTCATGATCGAGACGGTGCCGGACTGGCCCGCTCCGGCGCCCGGTGCGGCACCACTGCCGCGGATGGTCGTGGCGCAGGCCATGCTCGAGCTGCGGACGCTGCTCCGCAACGGGGAACAGCTGCTGGTGATCCTGATCATTCCGGTGCTGCTGCTCGCCGCATTCAGCCAGGAGGACCTGGTCAGCTACGGACCTGGTCCCCGCATCGACTTCCTCGCGCCCGGCATCCTGGCCCTGGCCGTGATGTCCACGGCGTTCACCAGCCAGGCCATCGCCACCGGGTTCGAGCGCCGGTACGGGGTGCTGAAGCGGCTGGGCGCCACGCCGCTGTCGCGCTCGGGCCTGATCGGGGCCAAGACACTCACCGTTCTGGTCGTGGAGCTGCTGCAGTGCGTCATCATCGTGGGGACCGCGCTGGCCCTGGGCTGGCAGCCGCACGGCGGCGGCGCGGCGGTCGCGTGGGTGGTGCTGCTGATGATCGCCGGGACCGCGGCGTTCAGTGGGCTCGCGCTGTTGATGGCCGGTACGCTCCGGGCCGAGGCGACTCTGGCCGCAGCGAACCTGGTCTATCTCGTGATGCTGGGCCTCGGCGGCGTGGTGTTCCCGCTGACCAAGTTCCCGGCCGCGGCGCAGCCGGTGCTGCGGCTGCTTCCGGCCGGTGCCCTGTCCGACGGCCTGCGGTCAGTGCTGCAGCACGGCAGCGGGCTCCCCGTGCGCGACCTGCTGGTCCTCGTGGTCTGGGCGGCCGCGGCCATCGCGCTCGCGGTGCGATTCTTCCGCTGGGAGTAGCCTCTAACGATGAAATCCGGTCTGGCCCGGCGGTGCGCGGACGTGGTGCTCGCCCCGTCTCCGGCGGTCATGCGCCGGCTCGCGCTCGCGGGCGTTGTGGCCTCCGCCGGGATCATCCTGACCGGCGCCGGGGTCCGGCTGAGCCAGTCCGGCCTCGGCTGCCCGGACTGGCCCGCGTGCACGGCCACCAGCGTCGTGGCCAGCGGGGCGACCGGCGACCCACTGATCCACCGCTGGGTTGAGTTCGGGAACCGGCTGGTCACCGTCGCGATCTTCGTGATCGCCATCGGTGTCTGGGTCGCGGCCTGGCGCTACCGGCCGGACGGCCGGGGCCGCCGCCGCGACCTGGTCTGGCTCGCGTCGGCGCAGCCGGTGGGGATCCTGGGCCAGGCCGCCCTGGGCGGCATCGTGGTGCTGACCGATCTGGACCCGGTCTGGGTCACCATTCACTTCCTGTTCTCCATGGCCCTGGTGGCCGCCGCGGTGGCGCTGCACGCGCGGTGCACCGAGGGGCGGGGCCGGCCCGGCTCCTGGTCCCGCGTGAGCTGCGGCTGTTCGCGTGCGGCGCCGTGGGCGTGCTCTGCCTCATGGTCGCGGCTGGCACCGTGGTCACCGGCACCGGCCCGCTCGCCGGCGCCAGGTCCGTGCCCCGGTTCCACCTGCCGCTCGGCGGTGTCACCCAGTTGCACGCGGACATCGGCTGGCTGCTGGCCGGCCTGACGATCGCGCTGGCGCTCGGCCTGCGGATGCTCGGCGCCCCTCGCCGGGCGGTACGGGTCGGCTGGGTGCTGCTCGCGCTGATCGGCGCCCAGGGCGTGATCGGCTACACCCAGTACTTCACCGGGCTGCCCGCGGGCCTGGTCTGGTTCCACGTGGCCGGCGCGACCGCGATCTGGATTACCGCGATCCGGCTGCTGTTCACCCTGCGCGACCGGGGCCCGCTCGGCGGGACAGGACCGCGGGTGCCGGATACCGCGGCCAGCGTGGCGGCCACGGGGCTGCCGACCACGGGGCTGCCTACCACGGGGCTGCCTACCACGGGGCTGCCCACCGCCGGAGCCCCCGCCTCTGGGCCACCGGCTGCCGTGCCGCCCGGCGAGGCGCTGGCCCCGGATGCCAGCCGGCCTTAGCGCGGCCGCGGCCCGCGTGACCAGCGCGGTGACACAGTGGCGAGCTGGGCCATCCGGGATGCTCGTCGTCGCCATCGACGGGCACGGCGCGGCGGGCAAGTCCACCATCGCCGCCGCGGTCTGCGCGGCGACCGGGGCGGCGCTCGTGCACACCGACGACTTCTTCCGGCCGCGGGCAGCCCTGCCTGGCGGCGTATCTGGCCCGCCGCCCGGCCAGGAACCCCTGGCGGGGTACTACGACTGGCGGCGGCTCCGGGCCCAGGCGCTCGAGCCGCTGCGGGCGCGGCGCCGCGCTAAGTTCCGCCGGTTCGACTGGGACCGCGGCACCGGTCTCGACGGCCTGGTCACGGTCCACCCGGGCGACCTGATCCTGGTCGAGGGCGTGTTCTCCGGCTCGCCTCAGCTCGCCGACCTGGTGGACCGGGCGGTCTTTGTCGACGCGCCCGCGGAGCAGCGACTGCGGCGGCTGCGCGGCCGGGTGACCCCAGAGGAATGGGACGCCGACTGGCTGATCGCCGAGCAGGCCTACTTTGACCTGATCCGCCCGCCCGCGTCGTTTGACCTCACCGTGTCCGGCGCCGGCCGCCCGGCCGGCGAATTCGGGGTGGCGGCGCGGTAACATCAAGCCACAACAACACGGGAGCTCGGGCCAACCGGGCTGAGAGGGTGGCTGGCCGCACGGCCGGTGCGCCACCGACCGTTTGAACCTGACCGGGTAATGCCGGCGTAGGGAGGTAGGCGTGACAGCCACCAGCACCGCCGTTCAGGACTCGTTCACTTGGCTAACCCGCCGGGCCCGGCCCGCCAGGAAGCTCGCGCTCGCGCTTGCCCTCGCCTTGGGGCTCGGCCTGGCCGCCTGTGCCTCGCCCGGTCCCAAGGGCGGCGCATCCGGCGGCCCGCCGGTCCGCGGCGGCACCGCCTACTTCGCAGAGCAGCCGCTGTCGCCGCCCACCTACATCTTCCCGCTCGTATCCGGCCAGTACTTCACCGTGGCCAACACCAACAATCTGCAGACCCTGCTCTACCAGCCGCTGTACTGGTACGGGGACCACGGGAACCCCGCCGTCAACTACCCGCTCTCGATCGGCAACGCGCCGGTCTACAGCGACGGCAACCGGGTGGTCACGATCACGCTCAAGCACTACTCCTGGTCCAACGGCGAGACCGTGACCGCGCGCGACGTCGGGTTCTGGATCAACCTGCTGAAGGCCAACAAGGCCAACTGGGCGTCCTACGTCCCCGGCGGGTTCCCCGACAACGTCGTGTCCTGGAAGGCGCTCAGCCCCGCCGTCGTACAGCTCCGCCTGAACGGCAGCTATAACCCGTTCTGGTTCACCTACAACGAGCTGTCCCAGATCACCCCGCTGCCCATGGCCTGGGACCGGACCTCGCTGGGCTCGCCTGCGCCGTCGCCCGCCGCGGCTCACCTGCCCGACACGACCCCGGCCGGCGCCCGGGCGGTGTACACGTTCCTGAACCACGAGGCCACGAAGGTGTCCAGCTATGCGTCCAGCCCGATCTGGTCGATCGTGGACGGCCCGTGGAAGCTGACCGGCCTGACCAGCGACGGCACCGCCACGTTCGTGCCCAACCGGAGCTACTCCGGGCCGAGCCAGCCGCACCTGGCCAAGTTCGTCGAGCTGCCGTTCACCTCGGCCACGGCCGAGTTCTCGGTGCTGCGGGCCGGGCCGGCCACGGGCGGGCCCGGCAGCTCGGGCCAGCAGATCTCGGTCGGGTACGTGCCCAGCAACGACCTGCCGCAGCAGCCGGCCCTGCGGTCGCAGGGGTACCAACTGGTCAAAGACTTCCCGTTCGGCTTCAACTACCTCGAGCCGAACTTCAACAACCCGAAGGTCGGGCCGATCCTGCGGCAGCTCTACTTCCGCCAGGCGTTCCAGCACCTCATCGACCAGACCGGGTGGATCCGCGCCTACTACAACGGCCTCGGCCTGCCCACGTACAGTCCGGTGCCGGCCCGCCCGGCGAACCCGTACGCGAACGCCAGCGCAGCGGCCGACCCGTACCCGTTCAGCGTGCCCGCCGCCCGGTCGCTGCTGGCCCGGCACGGCTGGAAAATCGTTCCCGACGGGCACAGCACCTGTACCCGCCCGGGCACCGCGGCGAACGAGTGCGGGGCAGGCATCAAGGCCGGCCAGCCGCTCGACTTCACGCTCATGTACCCCAGCGGCCTGCCCTACGCCGACGGCTCCATGACCGACCTGCAGTCGGTCGCCAAGCAGGTCGGCATCGAGATCTCGCTGGATCAGGTGACCTCGGCCACGATCGCCCAGACCATCGAGGCCTGCGCGCCGGCGTCGCCGGCCTGCAGCTGGCAGCTGGGGAACTACGGGACGGCCTGGGTCTTCGCCCCCGGCCACTACCCGAGCGGCGAGGAGATCTTCCAGACCGGTGCCCTCGGCAACGTCAACAACTACTCCGATCCCGCCGTCGACCGGCTGATCGTCGCGACCACGAGGACCCGGGCCAGCGGGGCCCAGGCCGCGCTGGACGCGTACGCCGACCAGGTCCGGCTGCAGCTGCCGGACTTCTGGCAGCCGAGCCCCGGCACCCTGATCACCGTCCAGTCCAACCTGCACGGCTTCGCCCCGAACGCCTACGGCTTCATCAACCCGGAGCAGTGGTACTTCACGAAGGATTCCGGATGACGTGATCGGCTTTATGGTCCGGCGGGCCGCCCAGGCCGTGGTCGTGGTGCTTGGGGTCACGGCGGTGACCTTCCTGCTCGAGCACCTCATCCCCGGCAGTCTGGCCCGGGCCATCCTCGGCCCCCGGGCCAGCCGGGCCGGGATCGCCGCCTTCAACCGGGCCAACGGCCTGGATCATCCCCCGATCGAGCAGTACCTAGCCTTCCTCGGCCGCCTGGCCCGCGGCGACCTCGGCTACTCCTACCGGCTGAACCAGAGCGTCGACTCACTCGTTCTGCACCAGCTGCCCAACGACATTGTGGTCGTGGGCAGCGCGCTGGTGCTGGCGCTCGCGATCGCCATCCCGCTCGGCATCGCCCAGGCGGTGCACCGCAACCGCGCCGTGGACCACGCCGCCACGGCCGCGGCGTTCGCGCTCTACTCGATGCCGTCGTACTGGCTGGCGATCCTGCTGATCGCGGGGCTGTCCATCGCCACCCGCGCGCTGCCCGCCGAGGCGCCCCAGGCGGCCACGGTCGGCGGCCTGCTCGCCGACCCTGTCGCCCTGATCCTGCCCGTGCTCACCCTGACCCTGGTCAACGTCGCCCTGTTCAGCCGCTACATGCGCTCGGCCGCCATCACCACACTCGCCGAGGACTACGTCCGGGTAGCCCGGGCCAAGGGTGCTGCCCGGCCCGCCGGGTACTGACCCGGCATGTGGCACGCAACTCCCTCATATCGGTCACCACGCTCATCGGCCTGTCGTTCCCGGCCATACTCACCAGCGGCCTGGTGGTCGAGTACGTGTTCAACGTCCCCGGGGTCGGGCTCACCTACTACACGGCCGCGGTGAACGCCGACTACCCGGTCGAGCTCGGCATCGCCGTGCTCGTCGGCGTGGTCACCGTGCTCGGCAATCTGTTCGCCGACGTCGCGTACGCGGTCCTCGATCCGAGGGTCCGCTATGGATGACAGCATGCGGATCGCGGACCGCCCGCAGGCCGGGCCAGAGACGATCGGCCCGCGCCTAACCAGCGGGAGCGCGGCGCCGGGACGCGCCCGCACCTCGGTGCTCCGGGCCTTCGCCGGCCACCGCCTGGCCCTGCTGGGGGTGGGGCTGATCGCCGCCCTGGCGCTGTTCTGCTTTCTCGGGCCGCTGCTGTATCACACCGACCAGGTGCACGCGAACATCCGGCTCACGAACCTGCCACCGGGCCGCGGCCAGCCACTCGGCACGGATGCCAACGGCTACGACATCCTCGGCCGGCTGATGGTCGGCGGCCAGAGCACCCTGGAGATCGGTCTCGCGGTGGCCGTGGCGGCCACGGCCATCGGCGTAGTGTGGGGCGCGGTCTCCGGTTACGCCGGCGGCCTGGCTGACGCGATCATGATGCGGGTGGTGGACATCGCGCTGGCCATTCCCGCGCTCTTCCTGCTTATCTACGTGTCGTCGGTGCTGAGGCCGACGGTCCCGCTGCTGATCACGGTGCTCGCACTGCTGTCCTGGCTCGGGCCGGCCCGGCTGGTGCGCGGTGAGACGCTCACGCTGCGCACGCGCGAGTTCATTGAGGCCGTCCGGGCTATGGGCGGGCGCCGGCCGAGGGTGGTGCTGCGGCACCTGCTGCCGAACACGGCCGGCACGATCGCGGTCAGCGCGACGTTCCAGGTCGCTGACGCGATCATCCTGCTCGCGACGCTGAGCTTCCTCGGCTTCGGGCTGCCGCCGCCCGCCGTCACCTGGGGAAGCATGCTTTCCCAGGGCACCACGTACCTGCTCGATGGATACTGGTGGGAGGTCTATCCCGCCGGTTTCGCGATCATGCTGACCGTGATCGCATTCAACCTGATCGGCGATGCGCTGCGGGATTCGCTCGACGCCCGGCTGCGGCCACGCTGATCTGAACCAGGGTGACATGAACTTCCGGTAGCCATCACCTGTGCAAGAGCTGAGACTTCACTGGTGGTTAACGGACGGTCAGGTTAGTACCGGCCAACCGAGGGATAGGGTCGAAGTCATACCGTGCCACGCGAAAAGGAGCCTGATGCCGCGGTGAGCACCCTGCCAGATCAGCCGAATAACGAGCTCGAATGGTCGTCGGCCGACGCCCGCGCGGTGGACTGGATCCGGGTCCTGGCCATGGACGCCGTGCAGAAGGCCGGCTCCGGGCACCCGGGCACCGCGATGAGCCTGGCCCCCGCCGCCTACGTGCTGTTCCAGCGGGTGCTCCGGCACGACCCCGCGGATGCGGACTGGATCGGCCGGGACCGCTTCGTGCTGTCGGCCGGGCATTCCAGCCTGACCCTGTATATCCAGCTGTACCTATCCGGCTACGGGATGACCATGCAGGACCTGGAGCAGTTGCGCACCTGGGGCAGCCGGACCCCGGGGCATCCCGAGCGTCATCACACGCCAGGCGTGGAGATCACCACCGGCCCGCTCGGCCAAGGACTGTCGAACGCTGTGGGCATGGCCATGGCCGCCCGCCGGGTGCGGGGGCTGATGGACCCGGACGCGGCGCCAGGGACGAGCCCGTTCGACCACTTTGTCTACGTGATCGCCTCCGACGGTGACATCGAGGAGGGCATCACCCACGAGGCCTCGTCCCTGGCCGGCCACCAGGAACTCGGCAACCTGATTGTGATCTACGACGACAACGACATCTCGATCGAGGACGACACCCACATCGCCAAGTCCGAGGATGTCTGCGCGCGGTACCGGGCCTACGGCTGGCACGTGCAGCACGTCACGTTCCGCCAGCCGGGCGGCTATCACGAAGACCCCGGGGCGCTCTACCGCGCGCTGCTGGACGCCAGGGAGCACACCGAGGCGCCGTCGTTCATCGCGCTGAGCACGATCATCGCCTGGCCGGCGCCGAACAAGCAGAACACCGGCGCGGCGCACGGCTCGGCGCTCGGCGCCGACGAGGTGGCCGCGACCAAGAAGATTCTGCACTTCGACCCCGATGTGTCGTTCCCGGTCGAGGAGGAGGCGCTGGCCAGAGCGCGGCAGGTGGCCGACCGCGGCAAGGCGCTGCACGCGCGGTGGAACGAGCGGTTCGACGCGTGGGCGGCGGCCCACCCGGAGCGCAAGGCGCTGCTGGACCGGCTGGCCGCGCGCGGGCTGCCGGACGGGTGGACCTCGGCGCTGCCGGTCTTCGAGCCCAGCGAGAAGGGCGTGGCCACGCGCAAGGCGTCGGGCGAGGTGCTGAACGCGCTGGCCCCGGTGCTGCCCGAGCTCTGGGGCGGCTCGGCCGACCTGGCCGGCAGCAACGACACCACGATGAAGGGCGAGCCCTCGTTCATCCCGTCCGATCACCAGACCAAGATGTTCCCTGGCCACATCTACGGCCGCACGCTGCACTTCGGCATCCGCGAGCACGGGATGGGCGCCATCATCAACGGGATCGCGGCCGATGGTCTGACCCGGCCCTACGGCGGGACGTTCCTGACCTTCAGCGACTACATGCGCGGCGCGGTCCGGCTGGCCGCCCTGTCCAGGCTGCCGTCCATCTTCATCTGGACGCATGACTCCATCGGCCTGGGCGAGGACGGCCCGACCCACCAGCCGGTCGAGCACCTGTGGGCGCTGCGGGCCATCCCCGGGCTTGACGTGGTCCGGCCGGCCGACGCCAACGAGACCACGGTGGCCTGGCGGACCATCCTGGAGCGGACCGACACCCCAGCCGGCTTCTGCCTCACCCGGCAGAACGTGCCGGTGTTCGACCGCTCCCCCGGCGGCCCGCAGCAACTGGCCAGCGCGGAGGGAACGGCCCGCGGCGGATATGTGTTTGCCGAAGCCGCGGGCGGAAAGCCAGACGTCATCCTCATCGGGACCGGCAGTGAGGTGCAGATCGCGCTGGCCGCCCGGGAGATCCTGCAGGAGGAAGGGATCGCCACCAGGGTCGTTTCCATACCGTGCCTGGAATGGTTTGCTGAACAGGAGGCTTCCTACCGGGAGGAGGTGCTTCCTGGTCATGTCCGTGCCCGGGTCAGCGTCGAGGCGGGCATCGCGCTCGGCTGGCGTGGCTACGTCGGCGACACGGGCGAGTGCGTGAGCCTCGAGCACTACGGGGAGTCGGCGGCCTACCAGACCCTGTACGAGGAGTTCGGGATAACTGCACAGCGGGTGGCCGAGGCCGCCCGGACCAGCCTGGCCAGGCAGAGCGCCCGCGCAGGCGACTAACGCAAGGAGCAAAGGTGTCATGAATTCGCGGCCTGACGACACACTGGCCCAGCTGACCGCCGCGGGCGTGGCGGTCTGGCTCGACGACATCAGCCGGGAGCGCCTGTCCACGGGCAACCTGGAGCAGCTGATGCGGGACTTCCACGTGCGCGGCGTGACGTCCAACCCGACGATCTTCGCTCACTCGATCTCCGGCGGGCACGCTTACGACGAGCAGCTCGCTGACCTGGGTGTGCGCGGCGTCGGCGTGGACGAGGCGGCGCGGGCGATCACCGCCTACGACATCCGTTGGGCCTGCGACGTGCTCCGGCCGGTCTACGACGAGACCAACGGCCAGGACGGCCGGGTCTCCCTGGAGGTCGATCCCGCGGATCGCCAGGGACACGGCCAAGACCATCGCCGAGGCCAGGGCGCTCTGGTGGCTGGTGGACCGGCCCAACCTGTTCATCAAGATCCCGGCTACCGAAGCGGGCCTGCCGGCCATCACCCAGTGCCTGTCCGAGGGGATCAGCATCAACGTGACGCTGATCTTCTCGCTGCAGCGCTACGCGGAGGTCATCGACGCGTTCATGGCGGGCCTGGAGGGCGCGGCCGGCCGCGACGTGTCGACGATCGAGTCGGTGGCGTCGTTCTTCGTCAGCCGGGTGGACACTGAGGTGGACAACAGGCTGGAGAAGCTCGGCACGCCGGAGGCCGCGGAGCTGCGCGGCAAGGCCGCGATCGCCAACGCACGCCTGGCCTACCAGCTCTTCGAGGAGAGGTTCGCCTCGCCCCGGTGGTCCGCGCTCAGCGCGCGCGGCGCCCGCGTGCAGCGGCCGCTCTGGGCCTCGACCAGCACCAAGGACCCGGCCTTCCCCGACACCATGTACGTGGTGGACCTGGTGGCGCCGGACACGGTGAACACCATGCCGGAGCCCACGATCCGCGCAGTCGCGGACCACGGCCAGCTGCGCGGCAACACCATCCAGGGCACCTACGAGGAGGCGAAGCAGACATTCGACCAGCTGGAGGCCCTCGGCATCAGCTACGACGATGTCGTGGAGGTGCTCGAGAACGAGGGCGTGCAGAAGTTCGAGGCATCGTGGAAGGAGCTGCTCGAGACGATCAAGTCCGAGATGGCCAAGGCCGTGCGGGACGAGAAGTCGGGCGCACAGCACGCCGATTCCGCAGCTCAGAGCAGCCGGTGAACCAGCGCGGCGGAGGAACCGCATGACCACGAACCCCCTGCGCGATCCCCGGGATCGCCGGATCCCCCGGGTGG
Source organism: uncultured Actinomycetota bacterium (assembly GCA_963739645.1). Lineage (GTDB taxonomy): Bacteria > Actinomycetota > Actinomycetes > Streptosporangiales > Streptosporangiaceae > JASHPR01. Next base: position 238,973 of record CAVUBM010000114.1, on the reverse strand, counting down.
CAGGGCCTTGTGCCCTTGTGCTCTTTGGCGTGACCGGTGACCTGGCCACGAAGAAGCTGCTGCCCGCCATCTACGACCTGGCCAACCGCGGACTGCTGCCACCCGGCTTCTCACTGGTCGGCTTCGGCCGGCGGGATTGGACGGACGAGGATTTCGCGCGGGTGACCTATGACGCGGTCAAGGCGCACGCCCGTACCCCGTTCCGGGAGACGGTCTGGCAGCAGGTCAGCGAGGGCGTGCGGTTCGTGCGCGGCACGTTCGCCGACGACGACGCGTTCGACCGGCTCGCCGAGACCTGCACCCAGCTCGATGTGGAGCGCGGCACCGGCGGCAATTACGCGTTCTACCTGTCGGTCCCGCCCAAGGACTTCCCGCAGGTAGTTCAGCAGCTGAAGCGGTCCGGCCTGTCCACCCCGTCGGGCCCGGGCCCGGGTGGGCACCCGCCGTGGCGCCGGGTAGTGATTGAGAAGCCGTTCGGGCACAACCTGGCCAGCGCCCAGGAGCTGAACGCGATCCTGCACGCGGTCTTCCCCGAGCGGTCGGTGTTCCGCATCGACCACTACCTGGGCAAGGAGACGGTACAGAACATCCTGGCGCTGCGGTTCGCCAACACCCTGTTCGAGCCGATCTGGAACCGCGGCTACGTGGACCACGTCCAGATCACCATGGCCGAGGACATCGGCATCGGCGGCCGGGCCGGGTACTACGACGGGATCGGCGCGGCCCGGGACGTGATCCAGAACCACCTGCTGCAGCTGCTGGCGCTCACCGCCATGGAAGAGCCCGTGTCCTTTGACGCGGACTCGCTGCGCGCGGAGAAGGAGAAGATCCTCTCCGCGATCAAGATTCCCGATGACCTCGCGGTCGACACCGCCCGCGGCCAGTACTCGACGGGCTGGCAGGGCGGCATTGAGGTGCCCGGCTTCCTGGAAGAGGACGGCATCGCGCCGGACTCGACCACCGAGACCTATGCGGCGCTGCGCCTGGAGGTCGACACCAGGCGCTGGGCCGGGGTGCCGTTCTACCTGCGCACGGGCAAGCGGCTGCCGAGCCGGATGACGGAGATCGCGATGATGTTCCAGCGCGCCCCGCACCTGCCGTTCGCGGCCACCGACACCGAGGAGCTCGGCCAGAACGCGCTGGTGTTCCGGGTGCAGCCGGACGAGGGCGTGACGGTCAGGTTCGGCTCCAAGGTGCCGGGCTCGGCCATGGAGGTCCGCGACGTGAACATGGACTTCGCCTACGGCGAGTCGTTCACCGAGGCCAGCCCGGAGGCGTACGAGCGGCTGCTGCTTGACGTGCTGATCGGCGACCCGCCGCTGTTCCCCGCCAGGAGGAAGTGGAGCTGTCCTGGCGGATACTCGATCCGATCGAGGAATTCTGGGCTGGCCACGCCAAGCCCGAGCAGTACCCGGCTGGCACCCAGGGCCCGGCGGGCGCGGACGCCCTGCTCGCCCGCGACGGCCGCGCCTGGCGTCGGCTGTAGCCTGACCGTGCCCTGAGCGCGGCGTGCGGAAAATGCGCAAGGCTGGCCAGGCTGATAGGGAGAGGCACCATGATGATCGACCTGACTGACACCACCACCCGGGGAATCCTGGACGCGCTCACGATGGCGCGGGATCAACTGGGCGGACCGGCCACCGGCATGGTGCTCAACCTGATCATCATGACCGACGAGTCGGCCCAGTACGACGCGGTGCGGGCGGCGAGCCTGGCCGCCCGCGAGCACCCGTGCCGGGTTCTCGCGCTGATCGCCAGGGACCCCAACATCCCGTCCCGGCTCGACGCCGAGATCAGGACGGGCGAGGGGGCCCCGGGCCAGACCGTGCTGCTGCGGCTGTACGGGCCGATGGGCCTGCACGCAGATTCCGTGGTCATGCCGCTGCTGGTGCCCGACACCCCCGTGGTCACCTGGTGGCCGCGCAACGGCCCCCCGGTGCCGTCCACCGATCCGCTTGGCATGCTCGCGCAGCGCCGGGTGACCGACGCCGCGGCCGCGTCCGAACCGGTCGACACCCTGGCCGGCCTGGCCCGCGGCTACCGGCCCGGGGATACGGACCTGAGCTGGACCCGCGCCACGTCCTGGCGGTCCCTGCTCGCCGCCACCCTGGACCAGCCGCATGCCCACATCACCGGCGGCTCGGTGCTGGCCGAGCCGAGGAACCCGACCGCGAACCTGATCGCGGCGTGGCTGACCACCCGGCTCAAGGCCCCGTTCTCCCGGGACGACTCCGGCGGCCCCGGCATCACTGAGGTGCGCTTCACCACCGCCGACGGCGACATCTCCATCACCCGGCCGGACGGCAGGACCGCCACCCTGAACCGCCCCAGCCAGCCCGAGCGCCGGGTCGCGCTGCACCGCAGAGACACGGCCGAGCTGCTGGCCGAGGAGCTGCGCAGGCTCAACCCCGACGAAATCTACGGCGAGACGCTGTCCCAGTTCGCCGTCGGCGCGGGGAGGTAACCCATCGCCGCGCCTCAGGTCCTGATCCACCGGGACGCGGAGCTGCTCGCCAAGGCGGTGGCGGCCCGGCTGGTGACCAGGCTGGTGGACGCATCCGCCGCCCGGGGGCACGCCTCGCTGGTGCTCACCGGCGGCGGCATCGGCACGCAGGTGCTCGTCGAGCTCGCCGCCGCGCCCGCCAGGGACGCGGTGGACTGGCGGCACCTGGACATCTGGTGGGGCGACGACCGCTTCCTGCCGGACGGGGATCCCGAGCGCAACGCGACCGGTGCCAGGGCCGCCCTGCTCGATCAGGTCGACACCAACCAGGACCGGGTCCATCCGATGCCACCGTCGGACGGGCCGGACGGGCCTGATCCTGAGGCCGCGGCGGCCCGCTACGCCGGGTGGCTGCTCGACGCCTCCCAGCCCGAGGACCACAGCCAGGTCCCGTCGTTCGACGTGCTGCTGCTCGGCATCGGGCCTGAGGGGCACGTCGCGTCGCTCTTCCCTGGCATGCCGGCCCTGTACGAGGAGCGAACGGTGGTGGCCGTGCACGGCTCGCCCAAGCCCCCGCCCACCCGCCTGACCCTGACGCTCCCCGCCATCACGGCGGCCCGCGAGGTCTGGATCATCGCCTCCGGGGAGGACAAGGCCGGCGCGATCCGGCTGGCGCTCTCCGGGGCCGGCCCGGTCCAGGTCCCGGCGGCGGGTGCCCGGGGCCGCCAGCAGACGCTGTTCCTGATCGATGCGGGCGCCGCCTCCCGCGTGCCGGCGCAGCTCGGCCGTCTCGCCTCGCCCTAGTGCTGTGTTAGCCCGGGGGGACGACCCCCCAGGACCCCCCCGCGCGCCACCCGCTCGGGCCAGCCTCCGGCCGGCCGTCGCGGCTGGCCCCGGCTCCGCCGGGCTGGCACGGGGTTGCCGCTCCGCGGACCCGACACCTCCAGACCGCGTGTGCCCCCGCCCACCTCCCTTCCCCTTCATGGCCTCCGGCCGGCCGTCGCGGCTGGCACCCGTTACGGGTGGGTACGGCCGGGCCTGGCTAGGATCACGCCGTGGCCACCGATCCCCCCGTGCCTCCCGGTCGCGATCATCTGGTGCTCTGCGGGGATGACGCGCTCACCTCGCGGATGGCCGAAGAGCTGACGCTCAGGTACGGCGAGCAGGTCACGGTCATCCTGCCCTCGGCCCAGCGGGGCCATGGCCCCGAGATCGCCCGCCTGCCCGGGGTGCGCGTGGTCGAGCGGGCCGACGTGGACCACGAGGCGTTCCTCGCCGCCGGCGTGCCGTCGGCCCGGGCCTTGGCCCTGCTGCGCCAGGACGACCTGGGCAACTTTCACGCGGCCCTGCGGGCCCAGGAGCTCAACCCCGACCTGCGCCTCGTGGTCGCCATCTTCAACACCAGCCTTGGTGAACGCATCCGCACCTTCTTTACCGACTGCGCGGTGCTGGCCGAGGCCTCGACCGCGGCGCCGTCGTTCGTCGCGGCCTCGCTGGGCGAGCCCACGCCCAGCCATGTCCGCCTGGCGGGCCGCACGCTGTACGTGGCCAGGCGGGAGGACACGGACGCGGGACACGTGATCTGCGGCCTGGGACCGGGGACAGTGAACGGGGCAGCTGAAGGGGGCAGCGCAGAGGGACGGGGAGCTGGGTGGGGGGCGGGGGGTGGGGGGTCGCCCCGGCTGGTGGCGCCCGAGGACACCAGCGCGGAGCTGGTGCTTGCGGTGGCCGACGGCATGCCGCGCAACCCGCTGGCCAAGCCGCGCCGTCATCCGGTCCGGGCCGTCGTCCGCCTGTTCCTGGCCCTGTTCTGGCACCGGATCAGCGCCGCGTTCGCCTGCCTGATCGCGATCCTCGGCGTCGGCTATGCACTGCTCGCCACCGAGGTGCACTACTCCCCCGTGAACGCCCTCTATCTGACGCTCCTCGACGCGGCTGGTGCGGCCGTGAGCAACCCTGGGCTGAGCGGCCCGGAGAAGACGGCCCAGTTCCTGCTCACGTTCGCCGGGCTGGCCTTCCTGCCGCTGGTCACGGCCGCCGTCGTGGGAGCCAGGCTCACGGGCTCGGTGCACGGCAGGGACCGGCCGCTCAGCGACCACGTGATCGTGGCCGGTCTGGGGAACGTCGGCACCCGGGTGGTCGGCCAGCTCCATGACCTCGGGGTCGACGTCGTGTGCGTGGACAAGGATCCCGGCGCGCCCGGGATGCCGCTCGCCCGCCGCCTGGGCCTGAGGATCGTGATCGGGGAGACATACCGGGAGGAGACCCTGCTCGAGGCCGGCATCGCCACCTGCCAGGCCCTGGTCTCTGTGACCGACAGCGACATCGTGAACCTGGAGACCGCGCTGCACGCGCGCTCTCTGGCCGCGGACCCGCGCATCGTGGTCCGGCTCTACGACGACGACCTCGCCGAGCGGGTGCAGAAGACCGTCGAAAACACGATCTCGCGGTCCGTTTCCTACCTTGCCGCGCCCGCGTTCGCCGCGGCCATGCTTGAGCACCAGGTGTTGCGGACGATCCCCCTGGGACGGCACGTGCTGCTGATCGCCGACGTGGCCGTGGGCGCGGGTTCCGCACTGGCGGGCCAGCGGGTGGACGACGTCCATGACGGGAGCGATGTGCGGCTGATCGCGCTCCGGCGCCGGGGCGGGCCCGGGGTCGACTGGTCACCGCGGCCCGGCGACGAGCTGTACCCGTCGGACGGGCTGGTCATCCTGGCCACCAGGGCCGGGCTGAGCCGGGTGCTCACGCGCAGCCGGCCGCGCAAATCACCAGGATCACCGGAAACTGGGTCTCCCTAAAGCATCCTGTTCGGAGTTACGCTCAGGACAGATCTTCCATCTGGTTCTGCTGAGCCATCTGTGAAGAGCAGGAAGGTCCGCATATGGCCGCAGCTTTACCCTTTGCCCCCATTCACGCTGCCCACGCTGCCAGGGCCCCCCGGCCGGGCAGCCAGGTTCGCGTGGTCGGCCAAGTGTGCTTCTTCCGTCCATCCGAGCGCCTGCCCTGCCCCGCGGGCCTTTTTCATGCGGGTGCGGGCCGCGCAAGCAGATCAGGAGGATTCTCTTGAGCACAACCGACGATGCTCCCGCACCCGCTCCCGCTCCCGCGCCCACTGGAACTCTCGCGATCCCTGGAATCGCCGATCCGGCCCCGCTCGGGCTGGCCGCTTTTGCCCTGACCACATTCCTGCTTTCCGCGGCGAACGCGGGCTGGATGAACAGCGCCACCGGCAACGCCTGGCTCGGCTACGCGTTCGCCTACGGCGGCTTGGGCCAGTTGCTCGCGGGCATGTGGGAGTTCCGCAACAGGAACGTGTTCGGGGCGACGGCGTTCTCCACCTACGGCGGCTTCTGGATCGGCCTAGGAATCTGGGTCCTTCTCGTCGCCGAGGCGGGCCCGACGAGCGGCGTGGCCGCGCTGGTGTATGCGGGGAAGGCCAACAAGGACCTCGGCTGGATCCTGCTGGCCTTCGCGATCTTCAACACCTACATGCTGCTGTGGAGCACGCAGCTCAACGTGGCCGTGTTCCTGGTGTTCCTCACCCTGGAAGCGACCGAGGTCGTCCTGTTCATCGGCTTCTTCGCCAACAGCAGTGGCATACACAAGTTCGGCGGCTACGTCGGCGTGCTGACCGCCCTCGTGGCCTGGTATGCCTCGGCGGCCGGGGTGCTCAACGGGATGAAAGGCAGGCCCGTGGTGCCGGTCGGCGGGCCGCTGTTCCGGCTCGGCGACTGACACCGTTAGGCGCCCTCTCCACCTGAGCCCGGCCTGCGGCCGGGTCACCCCGATCCCGGGGACTCGCCCGAGTCCCCGGGATCGGGGCTTTGCCCCTCGGTAGCGTAGGCATGTGGATCTCCAGGAGAGGCATCAGCTCGACGCGGCCCACCTCCAGGCGGCCAAGGAAAAGGTAAAGGCTAAAGCCAGGCCCTGGCGGTACATCTTCGCTCTCATCCTCGCCGTGATCGCGGCGGCCGTGTCCGTTCAGGCGCGCCACGTGGCCGCGGCCGAGGCCATCGCGGAACGCAAGGGGCTGCCCCCGCAGTCACTTGGGCTCCTGCAGTCGCTCGGCCACACCGGCAACCTGCTCCTGTCCTACGGCGCGGCGATAGCCTTCTGCCTGCTCGCGAGCGCGGTTATCATCGCGATCGGCAACAAGGTCAGAGGCGCATTCCAGGAGTCGATCGGCTCCGCGCACGCGGCCGTGATCCGCTTCACGATTGTACTGGCTGGTGGGCTTGCCACCATTGTGATCACGCTGCAGTTGCTTGACATCCCGGTCACGCAGTTGGTCGTCGGCGGAGCCCTGACCGGCGTGCTGGTCGGCATCGCCGCTCAGCAAAGCCTGGCCAATGTGTTCGCCGGCATTGTCTTGCTGATGGCCAGGCCGTTCAGGGTTGGCGACCAGATCGGCATCAGGTCAGGCGCACTGGGCGGCCTGATCGAAGGGTTCGTCACCGAAGTCAGCATCACCTACGTGACGCTGGACACCGGGAACGGCGCCGTCCATGTGCCTAATTCCCAGGTTCTCGCAGCCGCCGTCGGTCCCGCGGGCTCAGTATCCGCCCCCTCGGGGGCAACCCCGTGGCCGGCACCCGCGAACGCGGCCGGGGCCGGCGTGGACCAGGCGGCGCCGCCGGCCCCCGGAGGGGCTCCCCCCGCGGGTCAGGCGGCGCCGCCCGCCGGGCCAAGTGCGGCGCCACTGCCCGGACTTCCAGGCGCGCCAACGGATCCTGCGGGGCCAACGGCATCGCAGGATCCGGATTCACGTGGCGCCGAGCGTGACACCGGCCGCTAAGCCTCCCCGGCCGCTGAGGCTTACCGGTGGCTCGCTTCGTACCTGGCGATGACTTGCGACGGGATCCGGCCGCGATCGCTGACCTCGATGCCGCTGCGCTTTGCCCAGGCCCTGATGGCGGCGCTGTGCTGCCGGTGAGCCGCCGTTCTGCGCTTGGTCCGCGTTACCCTGCCGGTGACCTTGCGCGCCTTCTCGGCGAACCGCTTGAGCGCCTCATCGAACTTTTCGCTGTGCTTCTCGCATAGGTCGATCTCATAGTCCCGGCCGTCCAGGCTGAACGCCCGCGTCAGGTGCTCGCCTTCCGGGATCTCTTTTGAGTCGTAGTCACACGCGAATGTGACTGAGACCTTCTGAGCCACTTGTACTCCCCCTTCCCCCCGAGGCGAATATATCCCCAGCACATGGCATCTGTAACGGCACCCTGGTCACAGTTTTCACGACAAGGCTTTGGATTGCCGATCCTGAGGGGGAAAGTCAGCGCCGCGCCGGCCCGAAGGGCCTTCCGGGCCGGTGGGCTGGGCTCACGCCCCGCGATTGCCTGGCGGCCGACCGTAAGGGGAGGATTCGCGGCGACGGCCCGGCGCGATGTCATCGGTAACAGCGCCGCCGTAATGCGCCTGGTAATCGGTATCACTTCGGCTCCCCGCTTCACGGCGAGCAGGCGCAGAAGTACCGGGCGGGTAATAGGCCGGTTGCGCGGCGTCCTGATAATCCATCGTGCCCGGATCGTCGGCGTAGGGATCGTCGGGATAGCGGTCTGGGCCAGCCGCCCCCGGGCTAAGAGCCCCGTGGCTAGGCACCCCGTGGTTACCAACACCGTGGTTGCCAACACCGTGGTTGCCAACACCGTGGTTGCCAACACCGTGGTTGCCAACACCGTGGTTAGGAGCGCCCTGGTTAGCAACACCGGGGTTAGTAACACTGGGCGGATATTCAGCGGGCATGTCGGCCGGGTACCCAGCCCGGCGGCCCGGCGGCCCGGGCTGGTAGCTGTCCGGCCCGGTCAGGTACGGCGCGGGCCCGGCAGGCTCCGGTGGCCGGGCCGGTGGCACCGGCCGGGGTGGCACCGGCTGGTCCGGCAGGTCGGCCCGGTGGGCCGGAGCGGGCAGGTACGGCCCGGCGCCGGGCAGCCCTGCCTCGTACGGCCCGGACTGCTCTGCCTCGTACGGGCCCGTCCCCGACTGCTCTGCCTCGTACTGCCCCGTCCCTGGCAGGTATTCCGTGGGCTCACCGCGGCGGCCCGCCGGTGCGCTGTGCCGGCCCTGGCCCGCCGGGCTGACGGGCCCGGCCTGGTAGCCAGTGCGCGCGTAGTCGTAGTCAGGCAGACCCCCACCGGGCAGCGGCCCCATGGGCGGCGCACCGGCCGCGTCCGCGTCCGCAGGCACATCACCGAGCCCCGGCCGGGCGGGGGCAGGGAGCCTGGCGCGCTGCCCGTCCGGGCCTCGCTGCAGCGTCTCGACCATTCTGGGCAGATCGTCAATGGCCAGGCGGAAGGTGCCGGTGCACATCCCGCCCTGCCAGATGCTCAGGACCGCGACTCCGGTATCCGCGTACCAGCTGAGCCGCATGCTCCGAGAGCTGCCCCTGACGTCGAAGAAAACTTCGCCGAGCCGGGGCAGCGGGGCCGCATCCGATGCCGACATGGCCCCCATGGTTACCCCGAACCAACGTCTGTGTCCAGATAATGGCCACTTGAGTGGCACCCCATTGGCCCTGCGGGCGCCGGCCGGCGCCCGCAGGGCCGTGAGCGACCGGGCCAGATTTCCTGATCTTCCCTGCACGGGCGCGGGCCGCGGTGGCATGATGATGCGTCGGCCCGCCCCCGGAATGCCCGTGGCACGGGGAACACCGTGCTCGCGGGAACACCGAGACGATGTAGCGCGTTGCACAAGCGACGGGGCGAATGCCACATCAGAGAGATTTTGTGCGTCCAGCGAGCCGAACGCTCCGCTAGGCGATGAACTATACGGTGAGCTGTCGAGGAGAGTTATCCATGTCTGAGGTACGCCGTCAGGCCGTCGTGATGCCACGGCCGAACTGGGGGTGGCAAGATCAGGCTGCGTGCCGCGGTAAGGACGTCGTGCTCTTCTTCGGTCCGGACGGTGAGCGGCAGCCAGAGCGCGATATCCGCGAGCGGAAGGCCAAGGCCGTGTGCGCGGCCTGCCCGGTCCGGGCCGAGTGTCTCGGCTACGCCGTGAGCCGCCCGGAAAAGTACGGCACCTGGGGCGGGCTCAACGAGGACGAGCGATCGGCTGAGCGGCGGCGCCGGATGCGCCGGGCGAACGCGGCCTGACCGGGCGGGGACCGCCAGATTGGGGCTGCTGGCCCCAGCGGTCCGGCGAAACGGGACAATGGATGCATGGTCTGCGTGTCCTGCCGTCAACAGCACCACGAGGACTGCCCGGGCGGGACCTGGTGTGATTGCCAGCACCGGCCGCCGGATTCGGCGACCGAGCCCAGAGTCGGCTGGATCCGGCAAGGCTGAGGCCTGCCGGACGGAATAGGCGTGCATCCAGCGGGGTTGGGACGTTACATGGGAGCCAGCGTCCCGTCCTCGGCGGGTGGGCGAGAGTCCGGTTCTGCAGTGCTCAGTGCGGCCGACCCGCTACTCGTCGCCCGCAGGCACGTCGATTTCCTTCGGATCCGTAGTGCGCTCTGTCTCCGGCGGCCGCTTGCCACAGCCCGTCATTCCTGACGGGCGCGTGCCGCGAGCTGCCTGGATCGGTCTGGCTGACCCGGAATTGATGTTGCCGGTCCAGGCTGCCGCCAAGCGCTGGCACGCGCCCCTAGCCGAAGGGACGCCTCCCCGATGCCGCCTCAGCTGGGCAGCACCACCATCAGCACAGAGCCAGTCACCACAGAGCTAGCCACCACCGGGCCAGTCACCACCGGGCCAGTCACCACCGAGCCAGTCACCACCGGGCCGCAGGGCCCTGGCCCTGACGGGCGTGGTCCGGCCCGGGCCGGGAGCCCGCGCCAGCATGGGCGCCGCCAGGGCCGCGGCGACGGGCAGTGGGCGCTGGGGTACCACGAGCCGCTGAACAAGAACGAAGAGCTCAAGAAGAACGACGACGGCCTCAACGTCCGCGACCGGATCATCGACATCTACGCCAAGCGCGGGTTCGACTCGATCGACCCCGCCGACCTGCGCGGCCGATTCCGCTGGTTCGGCCTGTACACCCAGCGCCGCCAGGGCATCGACGGCGGGAAGACCGCCACGCTGGAGCCCGAGGAGCTGGACGACAGGTACTTCATGATGCGCGTCCGCATCGACGGCGGCCAGCTGAGCACCGAGCAGCTCAACGTCGTCGCCGACGTCTCGCGGCGGTACGCCAGGGGCACGGCCGACGTGACCGACCGGCAGAACATCCAGCTGCACTGGGTGCAGATCGAGGACGTCCCCGCGATCTGGGAGGCCCTCGAGTCGGTGGGACTGTCCACCACAGAAGCGTGCGGCGACACGCCCCGGGTGATCCTGGGCTGCCCGCTGGCGGGCATTGACGCCGAGGAGATCATCGACGCGACCCCGGTGATCCGCGAGACGGCCGTCCGCTTCGTGGGCGACCCTGCGTTCTCCAACCTGCCGCGCAAGTTCAAGTCCGCGATGAGCGGCTGCTCGGTGCAGTGCACCGTGCATGAGATCAACGACATCGCGTTCGTGGGCGTGCCCGGCCCGGACGGCGAGCCCGGCTATGACCTGTGGGTGGGCGGCGGGCTGTCCACCAACCCGATGATCGGCAAGCGGCTGGGCGCGTTCGTCCCGCCTGACCGGGTGCCCGAGGTGTGGGCCGGGGTCACCTCGATCTTCCGCGACTACGGCTACCGCAGGCTGCGGCACCGGGCCCGGCTGAAGTTCCTCATGAACGACTGGGGACCCGAGCGGTTCCGCGAGGTGCTGGAGCGCGACTACCTCGGCTACGCGCTGGCCGACGGGCCGGCGCCGCAGGCCCCGCCTAGCGGGCGGCGGGACCACGTCGGCATTCACCGGCAGCGGGACGGGCGCTACTACGTCGGCTTCGCCCCCCGGGTCGGGCGGATGTCGGCGGACTCGCTGGCGCTGGTCGCCGGCCTGGCCGCCGAGTACGGCAGCGGCCGGATCCGGACTACCACCGAGCAGAAGATGGTGATACTCGACGTCCCGGAGGCCCGGACGGCCGAACTGGCCGCCGAGCTCGAACGCGCGGACCTGCCGGTTGCCCCGAGCGCGTTCCGCCGGCACACCATGGCCTGCACCGGAATCGAGTTCTGCAAGCTGGCGATCGTGGAGACCAAGCACCGGGCGTCCGGCCTGATCGCCGAGCTCGAGCGGCGGCTGCCCGGCTTCACGGAGCCGATCACGATCAACGTCAACGGCTGCCCCAACTCGTGCGCCCGGATCCAGACCGCGGACATCGGGCTCAAGGGAACGCTGCTGACCCGGCCCAGCGGCGAACAGGTGGAAGGGTTCCAGGTCCATCTGGGTGGGCGCCTGGACGGCGGGGACGGCGAGAGCTCGGGCTTCGGCCGGAAGGTCAGGGGCCTCAAGACCACGGCCGAGGAGCTGCCCGACTATGTCGAGCGCGTGCTGCGCCGCTTCGACGAGAGCCGGCTGCCGGGCGAGCGATTCGCCACCTGGGCGGCCAGGGCGTCAGAGGAGGACCTAGCATGAGCATTCAGTCGTTTCCGGCAGAACGGGCGGTTCCGTTCTATTGCCCCTACTGCGGCGAGGAGGACCTTGAGCCCCAGGAAGCGGACGGCGGATGGCGTTGCCGCAGTTGTGTCCGGTCGTTCCGGCTACGCTTTGCGGGAACCGGAGCGATCCGGTGAGTCGTAACGTGACCAGATTGCCAGTCATGGGACGCTCAGATCCGGGAAGTACAGCACCGGGGAGACCTGCCGACCCGGGACCAACCGACCTGACGACATCCGCGGGCCTGGAGGACGTCATCCGTATGGAGAGGCTGGCCGCTGAGGCGGCCGAGGCGCTGGCCGGTGCCCCAGCCGAGGATGTGATCCGGTGGGCGACCGATACGTTCGGTGACCGGCTGTGCATCACGTCGTCGATGACCGACGCCGTGATCATTCACCTGACCGCCCAGATACGGCCCAACATCGACGTGGTCTTCCTCGACACCGGCTACCACTTCGCCGAGACCATCGGCACCAGGGACGCGGTGTCCACGGTTTACCCGGTCAATGTGATCAATGTCACGCCCGCGCAGACCGTGGCGGAGCAGGATGAGCAGCTCGGGGCCAAGCTGTACAGCCGCAACCCGGATCTCTGCTGCTACCTGCGCAAGGTGGTGCCGCTGGAGCAGGCGCTCGAGCCCTACGACGCGTGGATAACCGGGGTCCGCAAGGCGGAGACGGACGCCCGCAGCGACACCCGCGCGGTGATGTGGGACGCCCGGCGCGAGATGGTCAAGGTCAACCCGATCGTCGACTGGACCCAGGAGCAGGTGGACAGCTACATCGCCGAGAACGGCGTGCTGGTCAACCCGCTGGTCTATGACGGCTACCCGTCGATCGGCTGCGCGACCTGCACCGCCCGGGTAGAGGCCGGCGCGGACGCCCGCAGCGGCCGCTGGGCGGGCACCGGCAAGACCGAATGCGGCATCCACCTTTGACGCCCGTGCTGCAAACACCGGTGCTGCAAACACCGGTGCCGCCAACATCGGTGCTGCGGACATCGGTGCCGCCGCCGCTGGTCGCCGTCGCGCACGGCAGCCGGGACCCCAGGGCCGCGGCCGTCATCGCGGACCTCATGGCGCTGGTGCGGGCCCGCGCGCACCGCAGCGGGCTGCCCGGGCTCCAGGTCCGGACGGCCTTCCTGGGCCATGCCCTGCCGTCGGTACCCGACGTGCTCGCGTCCCTCCAGGCCGGCGGCGACCGGACCGCGGTGGTGCTGCCGCTGCTGCTGACCGAGGCGTACCACAGCGACACCGACCTGCCCGCGGTGCTGCACGACGCCCACCGCCGCCTGCCCTGGCTGCGGATCAGCTACGGCAGGCCGCTGGGACCGCATGCCGGGCTGCTGCACGCCCTGGACCGCCGCCTGGCCGAGGCCGGGATGCCCGCGGCTCCCCAGGACACCGCGGTCGTCCTGGCCGCGGCCGGGTCCAGCCGCCCGGCCGCGAACGCCGCCGTGGCCCGTGTGGCCGCCGCCTGGCGGGCGGCCAGGGGCTGGCGTGCCGTGGTGCCCGCGTACGCGTCAGCGGCCTCACCCACACCCGGCGAGGCGGTCGCGGCGCTGCGGCAGGCCGGCGCGCCCCGGGTGGCCGTCGCGACCTACCTGCTGGCGCCCGGGGTGTTCACGGACCAGGTCCGGCAGGCCTCGCTGGCCGCCGGGGCCACGGCCGTCTCGGCCGCGCTCGGGGCCGCCCCCGAGGTCGCTGACCTGATCGTCGAGCGGTACCTGGAGGCGGCCAGCGTCGCCGACGCTGTCCAGGCTTCATAACTGAGCGGAATCAGGTTTTACCCGGCTATGTGCGGATAAGTCTCGCGAGGATCATGACATCTGACGTGGGCTCATTCGCGATCGCGGCCGAAGCCGATCAGAATGGACAGGTGGAGGTTGCCGGGGGCGCGCGGGGCGGAGCCCCCGCGGGTGGAGGTTCCATGGTCCGCACGAAGCCGCATGTCACGCACGAGGTGCTCAACCAGGTCCCGCCCCTGATCCGCGACATGGCCGACGACCCGGCGCTGCTCGAGGGGCTGCGCCGGGAGGTTCCGCCCGCCCCCGGGGGGAAGCCGGGCGAGGACGGACTGGGCGAGGGCGGGCCGGACACCGAGCGCGAGCTGCACGAGCTCGGTGTGCGCGCGGGCTCGCCCGAGACCCAGGAGCTCGCCAGGCTCGCGAACGAGCACCCCCCGGTGCTGCGCACCCATGACCGCTACGGCCACCGGATCGACGAGGTCGAGTTCCACCCCGCCTGGCATGAGCTGATGACCACCGCCGTCGGCCACGGGCTGCACGCGGCACCCTGGCGGGACGGCACACCGGGCGCGCACGTGGCCCGCGCCGCCCGGTTCTATGTGTGGACGCAGGCCGAGGGTGGGCACGGCTGCCCGATCTCCATGACCTACGCCGCCGTCCCGCCGCTGCGGCACGAGCCGGACCTCGCGGCCAGGTTCGAGCGGCTCCTCGCCTCCCGGGAGTACGACCCCGGGCTGCGGGTGCCCGACGGCAAGGCAGGCCTGCTGGCTGGGATGGCCATGACCGAGAAACAGGGCGGCTCCGACGTCCGGGCCAACACCACCCGGGCGGTCCCGGCCGGGGATGACGGCTACCTGCTCACCGGGCACAAGTGGTTCTGCTCCGCGCCCATGTGCGATCTGTTCCTGGTCCTGGCCCAGGCCCCGGAGGGCCTGACCTGCTTCCTGCTGCCCCGGGTGCTGCCCGACGGCACCCGCAACGCCATGCTCATCCAGCGGCTCAAGGACAAGCTGGGCAACCGGTCCAACGCCTCGTCGGAGGTCGAGTACGACGGCGCGTTCGCCTGGCGGGTCGGCGAACCAGGCCGCGGCGTGCGGACCATCATCGAAATGGTCACCGCCACCAGGCTGGACTGCGTCATCGGCAGCGCGGCCACGATGCGGCAGGGGTGCGTAACGGCACTGCATCACGCCAGCACGCGGCGCTCGTTCGGCCTCAGCCTGGTCGCCCAGCCGCTGATGGCCTCCGTCCTGGCCGATCTCGCGCTCGAGTCCGAGGCGGCCACCACGCTCGCCATGCGGCTGGCCGGCGCGGCCGACCGCGCGGCCCGCGGCGATCCGGCCGAGGCCGCATTCCTCCGGCTGGCCCTGCCCGCGGCCAAGTACTGGGTGTGCAAGCGGACGCCGATGGTCGCCGCCGAGGCGCTGGAGTGCCTGGGCGGAAACGGCTACGTCGAGGAGTCGGGCCTGCCGCGGCTCTACCGGGACGCGCCGCTCAACTCGATCTGGGAAGGCTCGGGCAACGTGACCGCCCTCGACGTGCTCCGCGCGCTGGCCCGCTCCCCCGGCTCGGCCGACGCGCTGCTCGCCGAGATTGACCTCGCCGCGGGCGGCGACCGGCGGCTCGACGCGACCGTGGCGCAGCTGCGCCAGGAGCTGAAGGAGGCCGCCGCGGCATCCGGCGCCGAAGCTCAGTACCGGGCCAGGAGGCTGGCCGGGCTGATCGCCGTCACCCTGCAGGCCGCTCTGCTGGTGCGGCATGCTCCCGGGGCCGTCGCCGATGCGTTCTGCGCCTCCCGGACTGGCCCGGGGCTGCTGGCCGGCCCCGGCGGCCCGTTCGGCACCCTGCCCGACGGGCTGGACCTGGACCCGGTGCTCGACCGGGTAGGGTCCGGTATTCCCGGGTAGGGTCGGCGGATGCGTGTCTGGCCAGGAACCGCCTACCCGCTCGGTGCCACCTGGGATGGATCGGGCACCAACTTCGCCCTGTTCTCCGAAGTGGCCGAGCAGGTGGAGCTGTGCCTGTTCGACCCGGACGCGGGCGGCCGCAGCGCGGAAACCCGCGTGGCCCTCACCGAGGTGGACGGGCTCGTCTGGCACTGCTACCTGCCCGACGTGGGCCCCGGCCAGCGCTACGGGTACCGGGTCCACGGTCCCTACCGGCCCGAGCAAGGCCAGCGGTGCAACCCGGCCAAGCTGCTGCTCGACCCGTACGGGAAGGCGGTCGCCGGCGAGGTGCGGTGGCACCAGGCGGTGTTCTCCTACCAGCACAGCAATCCCGGCACGATGAACACCGACGACAGCGCGCCCTACATGCCGCGGAACGTGGTGATCAACCCGTACTTCGACTGGGGCGACGACCGGCCGCCGCGCACGCCGTACCACGAGACGCTGATCTACGAGGCGCACGTGCGCGGCCTCACCGTGCGCCATCCGGAGGTCCCGGCCGAGCAGCGCGGCACCTATGCCGGCCTGGCTCACCCCGCGGTCATCGAGCACCTGACCCGGCTGGGCGTGACCGCCGTCGAGCTGATGCCGGTGCACCAGTCGGTGCCCGAGCACGCGCTGGTGCGGCGCGGGCTGACCAACTACTGGGGCTACAACACGATCGCGTTCCTCGCGCCGGACAACCGGTACTCCTCCTCCGGTACGCCCGACGGCCAGGCCGCCGAGTTCAAGACGATGGTCAAGGCCCTGCACGCAGCCGGCATCGAGGTGATCCTCGATGTGGTCTACAACCACACCGCCGAGTCCGGCGCGCTGGGCCCGACGCTGTCCTTCCGCGGCATCGACAACGCCGCCTACTACCAGCTCGCCCCCGACAACCCACAGGTGTACCTGGACTACACCGGATGCGGCAACAGCCTCAACGTGCGGCACCCGCACGCGCTGCAGCTGATCATGGACTCGCTGCGGTACTGGATCCTGGACATGCACGTCGACGGGTTCAGGTTCGACCTCGCCTCGGCCCTGGCCCGCGAGCTGCACGACGTGGACCGGCTGGCGGCGTTCTTCGACCTGGTGCAGCAGGATCCGGTGGTATCCCAGGTCAAGCTCATCGCCGAGCCCTGGGACGTGGGCCAGGGCGGCTACCAGGTCGGCAAGTTCCCGCCGCTGTGGTCGGAGTGGAACGGCAAGTACCGGGACACGGTCCGCGACTTCTGGCGGGGCAAGGCCGCGACGCTGCCCGAGTTCGCCTCCCGCCTGACCGGATCCAGCGACCTGTACGAGACCAGCGCGCGGCGGCCGGTGGCGTCGGTGAACTTCGTCACCTGCCATGACGGGTTCACCATGCGGGACCTGGTCAGCTATGACCGCAAGCACAACGAGGCGAACGGCGACTACAACCGGGATGGCAGCGATGACAACCGGTCCTGGAACTGCGGGGCCGAGGGCCCGTCGGACGATCCCGCGGTCAACGAGGTGCGGGCCCGGCAGGTGCGCAACTTCCTGGTCACGCTGTTCTGCTCGCAGGGCGTCCCGATGCTGCTGGCCGGGGACGAGATGGGCCGCAGCCAGCGGGGCAACAACAACGCCTACTGCCAGGACAACGACATCTCCTGGGTGGACTGGGAGACGGCAGGGAAGCAGCAGGACCTGATCGACTTCACCTGCGCCCTGTCCGAGCTGCGGCGGGCGCATCCGGTGTTCCGCCGCCGCCGGTTCTTCAGCGGGCAGCCCGCGCCGGCCCGCGGCGGGCTCGGCGGGCTGCAGGACCTCGTCTGGCTGACTCCGGCCGGCCTGGAGATGACCGACGCAGACTGGCAGACCGGCTACGCCAGGTCGCTCGGGGTGTTCCTGAACGGCGACGCGATCACCGAGCCTGGGCCCTGGGGCGAGGACGTGCGGGACCAGAGCTTCCTGCTGCTGTTCAACGCCAACCGGGAGCCGGTGACGTTCGCCCTCCCTGGGGGCCGGCTGGGGGTCGGGTGGGAGGTGCTGATCGACACCGCGACCGGCGGGACCGCGATCGGTGCCGGGGCCGACCGCAGCATCGAGCTGACCGAACGCTCGATCATGGTGCTGCGCGGGACCGCGGCCGGCCCGGGCGTGCGGCGGGCTAGTGGCCGGTCGCCTGCGTCGCGGCGATGAGCACCAAGGTGAACGTGGTCAGGCCCACCGTGCCGTGCACCGCGACCACCTTGGCCGGGAAGTGCTGCTCCGCTCCCCTGGCGTGCCGGCCGCCGCGGCCGACGAGCCACCGGGTCAGCATCACGAAGCCGAGCATCGCGGACGCGCTCAGCACACCGAACCCGGACCAGGCGAACACCAGCCTGTGGGTCAGCAGGTAGGCAACCCAGAACGAGAGACCGGTGGTGGCCAGCACCGGGTGGGCGAAGATCAGTGCGGCCGGGAAGACCGTGATCCGCGTCGCCTGCTGCCGCAGCCCGCCGTGGGACAGCCACACGCCCAGTAAATAAAGACCAAAACATGCGGTACCGCACCAGACCACAAGCGCGACGATATTCATCGTGATCCTTCCGCGACCCGCAACCGAATTAATGCCTTGGCATATCCTGCACTATCTGGTTGTCAAAGGTGCCGTTACCTGATTTTCGCGATAGCGCCCCACATGAATATCTGCCGCAGCGACCGGACGCTACGCCCCGCCTTATTCATCCGGCCCAGGAGTCACGTACACCGCGCCGCTGCCCGCGCCGCGCCGCGGATCTGGTTGACTGCTGGCCGTGCGCCAGATCTTCCCCGCCGCCGCGGCCACGCCCGAGATCGGCCGCCTCGAGCCCGGCGAGACCGGGTCGGCCGCCGAGTCCGCCGTCGTCGCCCTGGCCGGGCTCTACGCCTACCCGGCCACGGCCGCGCGCGCGCGGCCGTGGCTGCGGGCGAACATGGTCGCCAGCGCGGACGGCGCGGGTTCGGTGGACGGGCGCACCAGCGGCCTGTCCGGCGCCGCTGACCGCCTGGTGTTCTCTGTGCTGCGCAGCCTGGCCGACGTGATCCTGGTCGGAGCCGGAACAGCGAGGGATGAGAAGTACCGCCCGGTCGCCGGTGGGGAAGTCTGGCCCGCGCTGCGGGAAGGCCGGGCGCCCACGCCGCCGATCGCGGTGATCACCAGCGGGCGCAGCCTGGACCCCGGCAGCCCGCTGCTCGCTGCGGCACCCAAGGGATCGCGGCCGATCGTGCTGACCACGGCGGCCGCGCCGGCTGACTGGCGGGCGGCGGTGGCTTCCCGCGCCGACCTGGTCGTGGCCGGGCGGGACAGGGTCACGCCCGGCGACGTGGTCGGTGCCCTGGCAGAACGCGGCTACCTGCGCATCCTCACCGAGGGCGGCCCCTCCCTGCTCAGCCAGATCACCGCCGCCGGCCTGCTGAACGATCTCTGCCTGACCTACAGTCCAGTGCTGGAAGGAGGCCGGGCAGGCCGGATCCTGACGGCAGCCGGCGCGGGCGGCCAGGAACCTGCCGCCGCGCGCGCCGAACTGCACCTCGCGCATGTCCTCGAGGACGAGGGGTACCTGCTGTGCCGGTACCTGCGGCCTGCGGGCTGATAGGTCACACTGGGCTATGCCCTCCGGTTCGCGCTGGGATCTGACTCCGCGCCAGAGCGTCGAGCAGGAATGTGGCCACCGCGGGACCGCCGAGGTGGTGGCGGGCTGCGTCGAGCTTCTCGCCGGCCGCGACGCGGATGTCCCTCTCGTGTACGCGCTCGGTGGCCCGGCGGCCGCCGCCGTTCTCGGCCCGCACCCGCACCGGGACCAGCGGTACTTCCTCAGGGTCTGGGGAGCGAGGGGGCTGCTGTACGCCTGGGACGACAGCGCTCGGGACGCGGTCTGCGCCGCGCTGGCGGATGAGTCATGGCGGGTGCGCGAAATGGCGGCGAAGGTAGTCGCCAAGCGCGGGCTCGGCGAGGCGCTTTCCACCGTGGCCGGGATGCAGCACGACCCGGTGCCGCGGGTCCGGGCCGCAGCAGCGCGGGCCACGGCCATCCTGACCGCATCCGGAGCCTGATCCCACAGCGGCAATCATGGCCAGATAGCCATTAATGTGCGCCGGCTGCGCCGAGCGGAGCGATTCCGAATCCTGACAACGAGCGAAATGGAGCGATGAATGCCACTGCACAGCGTGGTCGGCGATGGCACTGCCAATTCGGCAGAAATCGATATCAACCCGCTATTCGTGCGCGAGGAACGTGACAGCTCGGTGCCACGGAACAAGATCCCGCCGGACGGCGTGCTGCCCGACACCGCGCTGCAGGTGGTGCGCGACGAGCTGATCCTGGACGGCAACGCGCGGCTGAACCTGGCCACGTTCGTGACCACCTGGATGGAGCCGCAAGCCCGTCAGCTGATGGCCGAGTGCTTCGACAAGAACATGATCGACAAGGACGAGTACCCGCAGACCGCGGAGCTGGAGCGGCGCTGCGTCAACATCCTGGCCGATCTCTGGCATGCGCCGTCGGGCCCGGGCACCTCGGCGACGGGATGCTCGACAACGGGATCCAGCGAGGCGTGCATGCTCGGCGGGATGGCGCTGCTGTGGCGCTGGCGCGCACGTCGCCCCGGGCCGCACCCGGCTTCGGGCCCCGGCGTGCCGAACCTGGTCATGGGGGCCAACGTGCAGGTCTGCTGGGAGAAGTTCTGCCGGTACTGGCAGATCGAGCCGCGGCGGGTGCCGATGGCCCCGGGCCGGCTGCACCTGACCGGCCCCGAGGCGGCGGCCCGGTGCGACGAGAACACCATCGGCGTGGTCGCGGTGATGGGCTCCACCATGGACGGCAGCTACGAGCCGGTGCGGCAGATCAGTGAGGAGCTGGACCGGCTCCAGGCCGGCCGCGGGCTCGACATCCCGATTCACGTCGACGCCGCCTCCGGCGGCTTCGTCGCCCCGTTCCTTCATCAGGACCTGGCGTGGGATTTCCGGGTACCCCGGGTCGCCTCGGTCAACGCCTCGGGACATAAGTACGGCCTGGTCTACCCCGGGGTCGGCTGGGTGGTCTGGCGGGACTCCGCTGCGCTGCCCGACGACCTGGTATTCCGGGTCAACTACCTCGGCGGGGACATGCCGACCTTCGCGCTGAACTTCTCCCGGCCGGGCGGGCAGGTCGCGGCCCAGTACTACAACTTCCTCAGGCTCGGCTTCGAGGGTTACCGGAGGGTGCAGCAGACCTGCCAGGACGTGGCCATGCACCTGGCCGGTGAGATCGCCAGGATGGGCCCGTTCGAGCTGCTCTCCGACGGCAGCGAACTGCCCGTGTTCGCCTTCCGGCTGCGCGATCCCGGTGCCGCCGGCTACTCGGTGTTCGACCTCTCCGAGCGGGTACGGCAGCGGGGCTGGCTCGTCCCGGCCTACACGTTTCCCGAGGACATGCAGGACCAAGCGGTGCTGCGGATCGTGGTCAGGAACGGGTTCAGCATGGACCTGGCCGGGCTGCTGCTCGACGATCTCCGCGGGCAGGTGCAGGCGCTGGCCGCGAGCCCGTGCCCGCCGGTTCCGCTGGTCCCAGGGACGGAGCAGGCCCGCCAGAGCTTCGCGCATTGAGCCAGCCAGGGAAGGGCACACCAAAAGAACGGCCAGCTGGTGACAGCGCAGGGGAAGGGACTCAGGCGCCCTTGCGGAGCCGGTCCAGGGCCTCGGCCAGGATGGCGGCGCCGTCGGTGTCGTTGCGGCGCTCCTTCACGTAGGCGAGGTGTGTCTTGTACGGCTCGGCATGCGGCGGCGCGGGCGGGTTGGCCTGGTCCTGGCCGGCCGGGTAGCCGCACCGCGGGCAGTCCCAGGTCTCCGGGACCGCGGCATCGCTCGCAAAACTGGGCACGGTCTCGTGCTGGTTGCAGCACCAGAAGGAGATCCGCACCCGCGGCGCGGCTTCGCCGCGCTCGGCCTCGCCCATCGGACCGGCGCCGACCCGGCTGCCGCGGATCGCGTTGCCACTACTCACTGCTCACCCCTTGCTACCTCATGACCCGCTGAATTCTGGCGTGCTGAATGGAGATCTCTGGCCAGGCCGCCTCCGCTGTTAGCGGTTCAGCAGCAGGCCGAGCCCAACGATGCAGATGAACCAGAGGACCCCGGTGAAAACCGTGATCCGGTCCAGGTTCCGCTCGACGACCGACGACGACCCGAGGCTCGACGAGACGCCGCCGCCGAACAGGTCGGAAAGCCCGCCCCCTTTGCCCTTGTGCAGCAGCACGAGCACGATCATGAGCAGGCTCGTAATGATCAGGACGATAGAGATTGCGATGGTCACTGCTGGTTCTCGTCCCCTCCGGGCGGTTTCCCGCTCAGCCGGCGCCGCCGAACTCACGATACCGGCAGATCCTGACGAACTCCGCGGCATCGAGGCTGGCCCCGCCAACTAGCCCGCCATCAATGTCCGGCTGCGCCATGATCGCAGCCATGTTGTCCGACTTCACTGACCCGCCATAAAGGATACGCGCACTAGCCGCCACCGCGTCGCCGTGAACGGCGGAAACGCGGCCCCGGATAGCGGCGCACACCTCTTGGGCGTGGTCCGGCGTGGCCACCTCGCCCGTACCGATCGCCCAGACGGGCTCATACGCGACTACCAGAGCCGCCACTGCCTCGCCTGGGACGCCGTCCAGGCCGCCGTCGAGCTGGGCCAGGCAGTGGTCGATCTGCCCGCCCTCCTGCCGGGCATGCAGCGGCTCACCGACGCACAGCACCGGCGTGATGCCGGACCGCAGCGCGGCCTTGAGCTTCGCGTTCACCAGGGCGTCGTCCTCACCGTGGTACTGCCGCCGCTCGGAATGCCCGGCGAGCACATAGCCGCAGCCCAGCTTGGCCAGCATCCGGCCCGATATGTCGCCGGTGTAGGCACCGTCTTGGTGCGGCGAGATGTCCTGGGCGCCGTAGCCGATACGCAGCTTGTCGCCCTCGATCAGGGTCTGCACGCTGCGCAGGGCCGTGAAGGGCGGCAGCACGGCCACGTCCGAAGCGTCGAAGTCCTTGTCGTGCAGCGCGAACGCCAGCTTCTGGACCAGCGCGATCGCCTCGAAGTTGTTGTTGTGCATCTTCCAGTTGCCGGCGATCAGCGGCTTCCTGCCGTCGGGGAGCCTCATGCCGCCGGCCCCCCGGCGTCCTCAAGCGCCACCAGGCCGGGCAGCCGCCTGCCCTCGAGGTATTCGAGGCTGGCCCCGCCGCCAGTGGATATGTGCGTGAACGAGTTCTCGGGAAAGCCCAGGGCCCGGACGGCCGCCGCGGAGTCACCGCCGCCCACCACGGTCAGCCCCGTCACATGACTGATCGCCTCGGCCACGGCCCGGGTGCCGGCTGCGAAGGCCGGGAACTCGAACACCCCAACCGGACCATTCCAGAACACGGTCTTCGCGTCGGCGAGCCTATCCGCGAACAGGGCCCGGGTAGCGGGCCCCATGTCCATGCTCTCGCGGTCGGCGGGGAACGCTCCGACCTGCACGACGTCGTGCTCGGCGTCGGGGGCGAAGCCGGTGGCGGCGACCAGGTCAACCGGGAGCACCACCTCGACCCCGCGCTTGGCCCCCTCCTCGAGCACCTCGGACACCCGTGGGATCAGGTCGGGTTCGAGCAGCGACTGGCCGACCTCGTACCCCTGCGCCTTCAGGAATGTGTAGGACATGCCGCCGCCGATCAGCAGGCGGTCCGCGCTGTCCAGCAGGTTGGAGATCACGGCGAGCTTGTCGGACGGCTTCGCGCCGCCGAGCACCACCACGTAGGGCCGCTCCGGGTCATCGGTGAGCCGCCGCAGCACCGCGACCTCGGCCAGCACCAGGTCGCCCGCGGCGTGCGGGAGCAGCGCGGGCAGGTCGTACACGCTGGCGTGCTTGCGGTGCAGCGCGCCGAACCCATCCCCCACATACCGCCCGCCGGGCCCGGCCAGCGCCGCCAGCCGCTGCGCCAGCCCGGCCCGCTCGGCGTCGTCCTTGCTGGTCTCGGCGGGCTCGAAGCGGACGTTCTCGATCATGCCCAGCCCGCCGTCGGCGAGACCGGCCGCCACCGCGGCGGCGGACGGGCCCGCGACATCGGCGGCCAGCGGCACCTCGGCGCCGAGCAGCTCGGACAGGCGCTCGGCGACCGGCCGCAGCGACGGGCCGCCCGCGGCGCGCTCGGCGTAGCCGGCTCCGGCCGGCCGGCCCAGGTGCGCGCAGACCAGGACCTTCGCGCCGCGGTTGGCCAGCTTGCCGATGGTCGGCAGGCTGGCCCGGATCCGGCCGTCGTCGGTGATGGTGGAGCCGTCCAGCGGCGTGTTCAGGTCCGCGCGCAGCAGGACCGTCCGGCCGCCGACGTCCAGGTCGTCAATGCCCCGCATCTACGGCCTCAGGCCGGCGCCGACCAGCGCGGCCAGGTCAGCGAGCCGGTTGGAGTAACCCCACTCGTTGTCGTACCAGCCGATCACCTTGACCTGGTCGCCCGTGGCCATGGTGAGCAGCGAGTCGAACGTGCACGACCAGGGTGTCCCCACGATGTCGGAGGAGACGATCGGGTCGGCCGTGTAGTGCAGGTAACCCTTGAGCGGGCCCTCGGCCGCGGCCTGGTAGGCCGCGTTGACCTCGCCGGCGGTGACCTCGCGCTCCAGCTGGACGACCAGGTCGGTGACGGAGCCGTCCACGACAGGGACCCGCATCGCGATCCCGTCCAGCTTGCCCTCGAGCGCGGGCAGGGTCAGGGAGGTGGCCCGGGCCGCACCGGTCGTGGTCGGGATGATGTTCTGCGCCGCGGCCCGTGCCCGGCGCAGGTCCTTGTGCGGGAAGTCCAGAATCACCTGGTCGTTGGTGTACGCGTGAATCGTCGTCATGTAGCCCCGGACGATGCCGAAGTTGTCCAGCAGCACCTTGGCCATGGGGGCGACGCAGTTCGTCGTGCAGGAGGCATTGGAGATCACATGATGGGCCGCGGCGTCGTAACGGTCGTCGTTGACCCCCATCACGATCGTGATGTCCTCGCCCTTGGCGGGCGCCGAGATGATCACCTTCCTGGCGCCGGCGCTGAGGTGCGCGCGGGCGTCGTCTGCCTTGGTGAACCGGCCGGTGGATTCGATCACGACGTCCACGCCGAGTTCCGCCCAGGGCAGGGCCGCGGGGTCCCGCTCCGCCAGTACCCGGATCTCCTGGTCGCCGGCCCGGATCACGTCGCCGTCGAAGCTGACGTCCTCGCCGAGGGTGCCCAGCACGGTGTCGTATTTCAGCAGGTGCGCGAGGGTCGCGGCGTCGGTCAAGTCGTTGGCGGCCACGATCTCGATCTCCCCGGCGGACGCCGCCCCGGCATTCACCGCGCGCCAGAAGTTGCGGCCGATCCGGCCAAACCCGTTGATCCCCACCCGGACAGTCACGGCAATGGTCTCCTCGTCATCTAGCTAGCCCTGGCCGCGCGCGGCGGGCCTTCTGCCCGGACCGACCCTACCGGAATTCTGGCCTGCTCCATCCCGCCCGCGTCCGTGCCGCGCGCGCCGGATTCGGCATCCGGCGGACCGCGCGAGTGCTTATGCTGCTCGGAGGCAACCGCCCGTTAGGACCGGACCTATGACCTTTTACGGTACTGCTTCCCCGTCGGCCGATTCACGGCCCGCCCGGCACGGCAGCATGGCTCTGGCCGTGCTGGCCGGCCTCGGGGCCGCTGTGGCAGGCGCGCTCGCCTGGGGTCTGGTGGCGTACCTGACCAAGCACCAGTTCTCCCTGGTGGCAGTCGTCATCGGCGTCGTGGTGGGCGGTGCGGTCGGCAAGTTCCGGGCCGGCGATCCCGTCGCCGCCGCGGCCAGCGCGGTCCTGGCCCTGCTCGGCTGTGCCCTTGGGGCGTTCCTGGCCCTGGTCTTTACCACCTTGAGCGCCGGCATCGGGCTGGCCACGATCCTCGGTCACCTGAACGTGCTGCTGAGCGCCTACCCGCACACCGTGGGCATCCTGGGCGTCATTTTCTGGCTGGTCGCGGCCTACCTTGGCTTCCGCACCGCGCTCGAGCGGGGCCCGCGGCCAGCGGCCCCGCCGGCCCGCGGGCGCGCCGGCGGACTGGCCGGCCGCGCCGGGCCAGCCCACCGCGCCAGGTCAGCCCGCCTCCCCGCAGCCGTTCTTTGGCCCGTCCGGCGACAGCGGGCCGGGCCAGCCCGGGACCGCAGATGGGCCGGGATTCGCCCTGCCGAAGGACCTCGGAGCCGGACCGGACCGCTGAGTCAGGTCGCGAGCATGTCGGGGGTCAGGTGCGCCTCGGTGCCAGGAATTCCGAGCTCCATGGCCCGCCGGTCGGCGAGCGCGAGCAGCCTGCGGATCCGGCCGGCGATCGCGTCCTTGGTCAGCGCCGGCTCGGCCAGCTGGCCCAGTTCCTCCAGGCTCGCCTGGCGGTGCTTGATCCGCAGCTCCCCCGCGACGATCAGGTGCTCCGGGAGCCGAGTCGCCGAGGATCTCCAGGGCGCGCTCGACCCGGGCGCCCGCGGCCACCGCGGCCCGGGCGCTGCGCCGCAGGTTGGCGTCGTCGAAGTTCGCGAGCCGGTTCGCGGTCGCCCGGACCTCGCGGCGCATCCGCCGCTCCTCCCAGGCGAGCACGCTGTCGTGGGCCCCCAGCCTGGTCAGCAGCGCGCTGATCGCGTCGCCGTCTCTGATGACCACCCGGTCCACGCCACGGACCTCGCGCGCCTTGGCGTGAATCTTGAGCCGCCGCGCGGCCCCGACCATGGCCAGCGCGGCCTCCGGCCCGGGGCAGGTGACCTCGAGCGACATGGAGCGGCCGGGCTCGGTCAGGCTGCCGTGAGCCAGGAACGCGCCGCGCCAGGCGGACTCGCAGTCGCAGGTGGTGCCCGACACCACCTGCCGGGGCAGCCCGCGCACCGGGCGCCCGTGGCCGTCCACCAGCCCGGTCTGGCGGGCCAGGCTCTCGCCGTCCTTGGTCACCCGCACCACGTAGCGGTTGCCCTTGCGCAGGCCGCTGGGGGCCAGCACGATCAGCTCCGAGGTATGGCCGAAGACCTCGGCCACGTCCTTGCGGAGCCTGCGTGCGGCCGCCCCGGTGTCGAGCTCGGCCTCCACCACGATCCGGCCCGCGGCCAGGTGCAGGCCGCCAGCGAACCGCAGCAGCGTGGATACCTCTGCCTTGCGGCAGCAGGGCTTCAGCACGGTGACCCGGCTGAGCTCATCCTTGACCAGGCCGGTCATGGCCATGGACCTCACTCCCCCTCGAAAATCTGCGCGAATGCGCCCGCGAGCAGCTGCGGGTCGTGGCGCGGCGATCCGTCCCCCATGGCCAGGTCCGCCAGCACCAACCTGCCGCCGAGGAGGCCTGCCGCCTTCTCCAGCTCGGTCACGGTTCCGCTGACCGCACGGCGGTCCGCGAGCACCACGTCAACGGTCAGCTCCGGAGCATGGTCGGCCAGTACCTCCAGGTGTGCGTGCGGCGAGAACCCCTCGGTCTCGCCCGGCTGCGGCGCCAGGTTAAGCGCGACCAGCCTGCGCGCCCGGGTGGTGACCAGAGCCTCGGCGAGCCCGGGTACCAGCAGGTGCGGCAGCACGCTGGTGAACCAGGATCCCGGCCCGAGCACCACCCAGTCCGCCGCCCCGACTGCGGCCACGGCCTCGGGGCACGCGGGCGGGTCGGCGGGAACCAGTGACATCGACCGTACCCGGCCTGTCGTCGTCGCGCATGCGACCTGGCCCCGAACCGTGCTGATCTCATCCGGGTGAAATGGGTCGGCGCCTTCCACTTCGGCCTCGAGATCGAGCGGCACCGAGGCCATCGGCAGCACCCGGCCGTGCGCCCCGAGCAGCCGGCCGACCCAGTCCAGGCCCTGCACGGTGTTCCCGAGCAGCTCCCAGAGCGCGACGATCAGGACATTGCCGACCGCGTGCCCGCCGAGCTCGGCCTCCCCGGTGAACCGGTGCTGCACCACGCGGCTCCAGGTGGTGCCCCAGGCGTCATCGCCGCACAGCGCGGCCAGCGCCATCCGCAGGTCCCCGGGCGGCAGCACGCCGAACTCCCGGCGCAGCCGCCCGCTGGAGCCGCCGTCGTCGGCCACCGTGACCACGGCGGTCAGGTTGCGGGTGACCCGGCGCAGCGCGGACAGCGAGGCGAACAGCCCGTGCCCGCCGCCGAGCGCCACCGCCTTGCGGCTCAGCGGGCGCCCAGCGGGGGCGTTCGGCAGCACCTCCGGATCCTCCATCCCGGCCCTCACTCGCGCCCGAGGTCGCGGTGCGCCACCCGGACGCCCGGCCAGGACCCGGCCAGCCGGGCGGCGATCTGCTCGGCCATCACCACGCTGCGGTGCTTCCCGCCGGTGCAGCCCACCGCCAGCGTCACGAAGTGCTTGCCCTCGCGCTGGTAGCCGGCCAGGGTCAGGCGCACCGCCTCCACGTAGGCGTCCAGGAACTCGGCGGCGCCGGGCTGGCTGAGCACGTACTCGCGGACCCCGCGATCCTGGCCGGTCAGCGCGGCGAGGTCGGCCACCCAGTGCGGGTTGGGCAGGAACCGGCAGTCCGCCACCAGGTCGGCATCGACCGGAAGCCCGTACTTGAACCCGAACGACACGACGTTCACACGCAGCGCGGTGTCCCCCTCGCCGCCGAACGCCGCCCGCATCCTGGCCCGCAGCTCGTGCACGTTCAGCCGGGAGGTGTCCAGGACGAGGTCGGCCTCACCGCGCACCCCGGCCAGCAGCTCGCGCTCGGCGGCGATGCCGTCGACCACGCGGCCGCCCTCCTGCAGCGGATGCGGCCGGCGGACGCTCTCGAACCTGCGGACCAGGGTGTCGTCGTTCGCCTCCAGGAACACGACGCAGGGCCGGGTGCCCCGGGTATCAAGGTCGCCGACGACCGACTTCAGGTCGGTGGAGAACGCGCGGCTGCGCACGTCGACCACGGCCGCGAGCCTCGGCACCGCGCCGTAGGCGCGGCGGGCCAGGTCCACCATCGTCGGCAGCAGGTCCGGCGGCAGGTTGTCGGCCACGAACCAGTCCAGGTCCTCCAGCGACTTCGCCGCGGTGCTGCGGCCCGCGCCCGACATGCCGGTGATGATGACGATCTCCGGCACGGGTACCTCCGGCACGGGTATCTCCGGCACGGGTATCTCAGGCACGGGCCGTCCCGGAGCCTCGGCGTCCTGCGGCTCCGAGCCCTGCTCTCCGGATCGGCCGAGCTGTCCGGCCTCATCGCGTCTCTCCCCCCTCGGCCCCGCTCGGCCTCGCCGGGCCGCGGCCGGATCCCGGGCTCTCGGGCCCGGCGCTCCCGTCCTCCTGCCGCAGGGCGGCCACGACCGTCTCGGCCACGCGCGGCCCGATGCCGGGCAGCCCGGCTATCTCCGCCACGCTAGCCCGCGCGAGCTTGCGCACGGAGCCGAAATGGCGCAGCAGGGTGGCCCGGCGCGCCGGGCCCAGCCCGGGCACGTCGTCCAGCTCGCTGGTGGTGAGCGCCGCGGCCCGCTTCTTCCGGTGATAGGTGATCGCGAACCGGTGCGCCTCGTCCCTGACCCGCTGCAGCAGGTACAGGCCCTCGCTCGTGCGCGGCATGATCACCGGGCTGTCCTCGCCGGGCAGCCAGACCTCCTCCAGCCGCTTGGCCAGCCCGCAGACCGACGACGTCGTCGATGCCGAGCTCGTCCAGCGCCCGCGCGGCCGCGGCCACCTGGGCCGGGCCGCCGTCGATGACGACGAGGTTGGGCGGGTAGGCGAACTTGCGCCGCGAGCTCACGTTCTCCGGCTCCTGGGCGGCCGGGTCGCCGAGCACGTCGAGCTCGCCGGTGGCCTCGCGTTCCTCCAGGTAGCGGCGGAACCTGCGGGAGATCACCTCGTGGATCGACGCGACGTCGTCGGTGCCGTCCAGGCCGCGGATGCTGAACCTGCGGTACTCCGACTTGCGCGCCAGGCCGTCCTCGAAAACGATCATGGACGCCACGACGTGGGTGCCCTGCAGGTTCGACACGTCGTAGCACTCGATCCGCAGCGGCGCCTCGTCGAGCCCCAGCGCGTCCTGGATCTCGGACATCGCGCGGCTGCGGGTGGTCAGGTCGCTGGCGCGCCTGGTCTTGTGCAGCGCCAGCGACTCCGCCGCGTTCCGCGCCACGGTGTCGAGCAGCGTCTTCTTGTCGCCGCGCTGCGGCACCCGGAGGCTGACCCGGCCGCCGCGCCGGCCGGCCAGCCACTCCTCGATCGCCGCCGGCGCCGGGCGGCAGCTCCGGCACCAGCACCTCGCGCGGCACCGGCCTGTCGCGGCGGGGCGGCCCGCCCGCCCGGCGGCGCCGGCCGCCTCGCCGCGGTCCGCGCGGTGCCGTCCGCCGCCCGGCCGAAGTCCTCGCCCTGGGCCTCCTGGGCGGCCTCGCCGAGGCCCGTTGGGCAGCTCGCCCAGCACCGGGTCATCGCCGTAGACCTGGCCGAGGAACTGCTCGACGAGCTCCCCGGGCGTGATGTCCTCGACCTTGTCCACGACCCAGCCGCGCTGGCCGCGCACCCGGCCGCCGCGGACGTAGAACACCTGGACCGCGGCCTCCAGCTGGTCCTCCGCCAGCGCGATCACATCGCAGTCGGTGCCGTCGCCGAGCACCACCGCCTGCTTCTCCAGCGCGCGGTGCAGGGCCTGGATGTCGTCGCGCAGCCGCGCGGCGCGCTCGTACTCCTCGGCCGTCCGCGGCGCGGCGCATCTCCGCCTCGAGCCGGCGGGTGAACTTGGCCGTCTGCCCGGCCATGAAGTCGCAGAACTCCTCGGCCAGCTACCGGTGCTCGTCGGCGCTGACCCGGCCGACGCACGGCGCCGAGCACTTGTCGATGTAGCCGAGCAGGCAGGGCCGGCCGATCTGGCCGGCGCGCTTGAACACCCCGGCCGAGCAGGTCCGGACCGGGAACACCCGCAGCAGCGTGTCCACCGTGTCCCTGATCGCCCAGGCGTGCGAGTAGGGGCCGAAGTACCGCACCCCGCGCCGCTTCGCGCCCCGCATGACCATGACCCGCGGGTACTCCTCGTTCATGGTGACCGCGAGGTAGGGGTAGCTCTTGTCGTCCCGGTACCTGACGTTGAACCGGGGGTCGAACTCCTTGATCCAGGAGTACTCCAGCTGGAGCGCCTCGACCTCGGTCCCGACCACGGTCCAGTCCACCTTGGCCGCCGACCGCACCATGGTCTGGGTGCGCGGGTGCATCCCGGCGAAGTCGGCGAAGTAGGAATTCAGCCGGGACCTGCAGGCTCTTGGCCTTGCCGACGTAGATGACCCGGCCCCGCTCATCGCTGAACCGGTAGACCCCGGGCGACTCGGGAATCGAGCCCGGTGCCGGGCGGTAACTCGCCGGATCTGCCACGCAGTAACTCTATGCGCGGCAGCGCCGCCAATTCGCGTATGCCAGGCTGTGCCGGTGCCCGTTGCCGCCGCCGCCTGCGTGATCGCCGCGATCACCTGGGCCTACCTGCTGGCCGGCCACGGCGGGTACTGGCGCACCGGCCAGCGGCTCCCGCCCGCGGCCGGCGACCCGCCCGCCTGGCCGGACGTGGTGGCGGTGATCCCGGCCAGGAACGAGGCCGCGGTGCTGCCGGCCACGCTGCCCACGCTGCTCGCCCAGGACTACCCGGGCACGTTCGGTGTCCTGCTCGTCGACGACCAGAGCTCGGACGGCACCGCCGAGGTGGCCACGGTGCTGGCCCGGCCCCGGACTGGCATGGCTCCGCTTCGGGTGGTGGCCGGCACCCGCCCCCCGGACGGCTGGGCGGGCAAGGTCTGGGCCATGGAGCAGGGGCGGCGCGCCGCGGGCCAGGCCGCGTACCTGCTGTTCACCGACGCCGACATCGCCTACCGGCCGGGCACGCTCACCGCGCTGGTCCGCGCGGCCGAGGCCGACGACCGGGCCCTGGTCTCGCAGATGGCGCTGCTGCGCGCGGACACTTTCTGGGAGCGCATGCTGGTTCCCGCGTTCGTGTACTTCTTCGCCCAGCTGTACCCGTTCCGCCGGGTCAACCGGCCGGGCGGGCGCACGGCCGCGGCCGCGGGCGGGTGCATGCTCGTGCGCGGGGCGGTCCTGGAGGCCGCGGGCGGCTTCGGCCCCATCGGCGGCGCCCGCATTGACGACGTGGCCCTCGGCCGCCTGCTGAAGCGCCGGCCCGCCCGCTGCTGGCTCGGCCTGACCACCAGTGTCGCCAGCCTCCGGCCCTACCCGAGCCTGTCCGGCCTCTGGGACATGATCTCCCGCAGCGCCTTTACGCAGCTTCGCTACTCACTCTCCCTGCTCGCCGGGACTGTCGTCGGGCTGCTCTGGCTGTACGCCCTGCCGCCCGCTGCCGCCCTGGCCGGGCTGGCCTGGCTCGCGGCAGGCGGCCCAGGGAGCGGCACTGCCGCCGCGGGCTGGCTGACCGCCGCCGGGCTGGCCGGCTGGGCGCTGATGACCGCCAGCTACGTGCCGATCCTGCGGCTGTACCGGCTGTCCCCGCTGCGGGCCCCTGGCTTGCCGCTGATCGCGCTCTTGTACGCGGCGATGACCGTGGACTCGGCCCGGCGGTACTACGCGGGCCGCGGCGGCCAGTGGAAGGGACGCACGATCCCCGCTGACCGTCCGCGCGAACCCAGCGCGGACCGCTGACCAGCGGCCACCAGCGTGGTTCCGGCTCAGGCGGGCAGGCTCTGCCGCAGCGCGATGATCCGGCTGACCGCCGCCTGGAACGCCGCATGCGGCAGCGTGCCGCTGTTGTAGGCGGTCCGCATCCCGTCCATCGCGGTGATGCCCTGGCTGACGCTGCCGGACGCGCAGAGGATCAGGTCCATGCCCGCCCCGGCGGCCTGCGTGGCGCGGTTCTGGGTGGTGCCGTACGCGGCCAGCGCGCCGGCTTCCAGCGCGTCGGTGACGGTCACGCCCGTGAAGCCGAGCCTGGTCCGCAGCTCGCCGCCGACGACGTTGCTGGACAGCCCGGCCGGGCGGTGGGTGCCAAGCGCCGGGTAGACCGCCCACGACACCATGACCAGCTTGACGCGCGCGGCGATCGCGGCCCGGTAGGGGAACTCGTCGGTGGCGCGCAGCGTGCTCAGCGACACGTTCAGCGTCACCGGCTCCGCGTCGGTGTTCTGGGACGCGGTGGCCGCGCCCAGGCCGGGGAAGTGCTTGGCGGTGGCGGCCACGCCCACCTTCTGCTGGGCGGTGATGAAGGCAGCGCCCGCCGTGGAGACCACGTTCGGGTTCATGCTGTAGGAGCGCTGGAACTGGTCGTCGAAGTCGCCCGCCTGGCGGTACACGTCGAGCACCGGGGCCAGGTTGACGTTCATGCCCACGCCGCGCAGGTTGTTCCCGGCGCCGCGTGCCCGCGGTGCTGGCCGCGGCGGCGGGGTTGGCCGACTCGCCGATCTGCTTCTCCGACAGGAAGGGCGCGCCGGGCAGGCGGCGGACCAAGCCGCCCTCCTGGTCGGTCATCAGCAGCAGCGGCGCGTGCACCGGGTTGCTCGGGCTGGCGTCGGCCGCCTCCAGCGTCTTGATCACGCTGGCGATCTGCGGCTCGCTGGAGATGTTGTCGCCGAAGAAGATGACGCCGGCCGCCTCGCCGTCGCTGATCTGCGAGAGCAGGCTGGCGGGCGGCGTGAGTCCGGTGTAGCTGTAGATCACCCGCTGGCCGGCCAGCTGCAGCGGGATCAGGCTCGGCAGCGCCGCCGCGGCCGACGTGGCTGCGGCCGCCCGGGCCGGCTTCACGGCTGCCGCGGACGCGGACATGGTCCCCGCCAGCGCCACGGCCGCGATTAAGGCTGCAGTGGGGAGCAGAGTGCTGCGCAGCCGCGCGGACCGGTGCTTCATCGAGGCTCCGTCTCGGGTCCCGGCGCCGTCACGCCAGCGTCGACGCTGCCGCTAACCATCGCCTACGCGGTAGCATCGCGCCGGCGCTGCGGGTCCGCAAGTCGTGCGCCGCGGTCGCCGGGCTTCCCAGACGGTCACGGGCTGGCTGCGCTCCTCGAGCCTTCCGCGGGCGCGAACAGCACGAACGCGGCCAGGTCCTCGGTGATGTCGGTGAACCTGTGCCCTTCGCCCGCGGCGACGTACACGACCGACCCGGGGCCGACCGGGACGCTGTCCCCGCCGGCCTGCAGCACGGCCCGCCCGGCGGTGACCACGTAGATCTCGTCCTCGGTGTGCGGCTCCTGGCCGTCGGTGCCGCCGGCTGGGATCGAGTACGTCCCGGCGCTCAGATCGGCGACGCTCAGGTGCTCGATCCAGTGGGTCCCGTCCGGCCCGCCTGGCCGCGTGAACCGCCCGGCCCCGCTGATCACCTGCATGCCAGCCCCCTGGTCACTCGGCGAAAGCCTCGGGCGGCGGGCAGGCGCAGACCAGGTTCCTGTCGCCGTAGGCCTGGTCGATCCTGCGGACCGGCGGCCAGTACTTCGACCGCCGGTCACCTGGCACCGGGTACGCGGCCCGCTCCCGCTCGTAGGGGTGCGTCCAGTCCCCGGACAACAGCATGCTGGCCGTGTGCGGCGCGTTCTTCAGCGGGTTGTCCTTGGCGTCCCACTCCCCGGACGCCACCCGCGCGATCTCCCGCCGGATCGCGATCATGGCGTCGCAGAACCGGTCGAGCTCGGCCAGGCCCTCGCTCTCGGTCGGCTCCACCATCAGCGTCCCGGCCACTGGGAACGACATCGTGGGCGCGTGCAGGCCGTAGTCGATCAGCCGCTTGGCCACGTCCTCGGCCGTGATCCCGGTCTGGCTGGTCAGCGGGCGCAGGTCCAGGATGCACTCGTGCGCGACCAGCCCGTCGCGGCCGGTGTAGAGCACCTTGAAGTGCGGGTCAAGGCGCCGGGCCACGTAGTTGGCGGACAGGATCGCGACCTGGGTGGCGTGGCGCAGCCCCTCCGGCCCCATCATCCGGATGTAGGTCCAGGAGATCGGCAGGATCCCGGCTGACCCGTACGGCGCCGCGGCGATCCGGTACGCGCCGTCGGGGTGAGTGGCGCGGGCGGGGCGGGTGGCGCGGGTGGGCAGATAGTCAGCCAGGTGCTCCCGGGCCGCGACCGGGCCGACCCCGGGGCCGCCGCCGCCGTGCGGGATGCAGAACGTCTTGTGCAGGTTCAGGTGCGACACGTCCGCGCCGAACTCACCCGGCCGGGCCAGCCCGACCAGCGCGTTCAGGTTGGCCCCGTCCACGTAGACCTGGCCGCCCGCGGCGTGCACCTGCGCGCACACCTCGGTCACGGTCTCCTCGAACACGCCGTTCGTGGACGGGTACGTGAGCATGATCGCGGCGACGCTGCCCTCGTGCGCGTCCAGCTTGGCCCGGAGGTCCCCGAGGTCGATGGCGCCGTCGGAGCCGCACTTGACCACCGCGACCCGCAGCCCGGCCAGGACCGCGCTGGCCGCGTTCGTCCCGTGCGCGGACTCCGGGATCAGGCACACGTCGCGGCCGGTCTGGCCCTGGGCGGCGTGGTAGCGCCGGATGGCCAGCAGCCCGGCCAGCTCGCCCTGGGACCCGGCGTTGGGCTGCAGTGACACCGCGTCGTAGCCGGTGATCTCGGCCAGCGCCTGCTCCAGCCCGCTGATCAGCTCGAGGTAGCCCTGGGTCTGCTCGGCCGGGGCGAACGGGTGCACCTGGGCGAACTCGGGCCAGCTGATCGGCTCCATCTCGGCGGCCGCGTTCAGCTTCATGGTGCACGAGCCGAGCGGAATCATCGACCGGTCGAGGGCGATGTCGAAGTCGGCCAGCCGGCGCAGGTACCGCAGCATCGCGGTCTCGCTGCGGTGCGCGTGGAAGACCGGGTGGGTGAGGAACTCGCTGTCACGCAGCAGCCCGTCGGGCAGCGCGTCGGAGGACCCGGCGGCGAGCTCGACGTCCCGGCCGGCCAGCGCGCTGGCCACCTCCTGCAGCTGGGCCTCGGTGGTGGTCTCGTCGCACGCGATCTGCACCGCGTCGGCCCCGTCCTGGTACACGTTGTAGCCCGCGGCCCTGGCCCGCGCCGCCGCCTGCGCCGCCGCCCCGGGCATGAGCACCCGGATGGTGTCGAAGAACCCGGGCGCCTCCGTGCGGTACCCCTGGTCCTGCAGGGTCTGCGCCAGGGCAGCGGCCCGGCGGTGCACCCGCCGGGCGATCGCGGTCAGGCCATCCGGGCCGTGGTAGGCCGCGTACATGGCCGCGTCACCGCCAGCAGCACCTGCGCCGTGCAGATGTTGCTGGTCGCCTTCTCCCGGCGGATGTGCTGCTCGCGGGCCTGCAGCGCGAGCCGGTAGGCGGGATGGCCGTCGGCGTCGACCGAGACCCCGACCAGCCGGCCAGGCAGCTGGCGCTTGAGCGCCTCGCGGACGCAGATGTAGCCCGCGTGCGGCCCGCCGTAGCCCATCGGCACCCCGAACCGCTGCGTGGTGCCGACCGCGATGTCCGCGCCGAGCTCGCCCGGCGGCCGGAGCAGGGTCAGCGCGAGCAGGTCGGCGGCCACCGCGGCCGCCGCGCCCGCGGCCTGGGCCGCCGCGATCACCGGTGCCAGGTCGCGCACCGCGCCGCTGGCGCCCGGGTACTGGAGCAGCACCCCGAACAGCTCGCCGTCGGGCTGCGCCGCGATCAGCTCGGGCGTGACCTCGGCGGTGATCAGCTCGATGCCCAGCGGCTCGGCCCTGGTGGCGAGCACGGCCAGGGTCTGCGGCAGGCAGTCGGTGTCGGCCAGGAAGATCCGGCCCTTCCCGGTTGCCCGCCGGGCCAGGGTCATCGCCTCGGCGGCCGCGGTCGCCTCGTCCAGCATGGACGCGCCGGCCACCGGCAGCCCGGTCAGGTCCTCGACCATGGTCTGGAAGTTGAGCAGCGCCTCCAGCCGGCCCTGGGATATCTCCGGCTGATACGGCGTGTACGCCGTGTACCAGGCGGGATTCTCCAGCAGGTTGCGCCGGATCACGGCGGGGGTCACGGTGCCGTAGTAGCCCAGGCCGATCATCGACGTGAGCACCTGGTTGCGCCCGGCCAGGCGGCGGAGCTCGGCCTGGGCCTGCTCCTCGGTCAGCGGGCCTGGCAGACTCAGCCGCCTGCCGGCGGCCAGGCCCGCAGGCAGCGCGGCCGAGGTCAGCTCGTCGAGCGAAGCGTGGCCGATGGTCTTGAGCATCTGCGCCTGATCGTCCTCGGACGGACCGATATGGCGCTGCGCGAAGTTCATGGGAGCCTCCTGGGCCGGATGCTGGTGCCGGAGTCCCCCTCTGTCGCCATGCCTCGCTGCAGGTTCCAGAGCTGCTTGTCCCGCCCGGTCCTTTTTGCCTGAGAGGTTCCGGGGATGTTGCCCCTTCGGCGCCCCGTAGCTGGCTGTACGGGGACTCTCCCGGGCGGTGTCATCAGCGCACCTCAGCGTACCCGAGTGCGGTGCCGCGCGGGCGGATACGAACCCTCAGCAGCGACACGGGCCTCATCAGCAACGGCCAGAAAAGGACGGCAGAAGAGCGGTCTAAAATGTGCCGCTTATGGCCGGTGCCGTCCGGCCGGTCAGATGTCGTCCCACTGGAACGCCCGGATCGCGATCACCGTCAGCACCACGGTGATGGCGAGCAGGATGCCGATCGCCGGCAGGGCCGAGATGGGGCCCTCGCCGCGGGCCATGACGTTCTGCATCCCGGTGACCAGGTAGCGCAGCGGCATCGCGTAGGAGACCTCGCGGATCCAGTTCGGCGCGAAGTCCAGCGGGATGAACGCGCCGCCGAGGAACGCCATCGGCAGGATTATCAGGTTGGCGATGGCCGTGGCCGCCTGCTGCGTCTTCGCGACCGGGCCGACCAGCAGCCCGATCGCCATGAACGCCAGCGTCCCGGCCACCACCACCGGGATCGCCATCCACCAGGACGCGGTGAGCTTCAGCCCGAAATAAGGCAAGGTCGCGATGGCCAGGAACACGACCAGCTGGACCAGCGCGACGGCCACGCTCACCCCGATCCGGGCGGTGACCACCGAGCCGGTGCTCACCGGCGAGAGGCGGAGCCGGCGCAGCAGCTTGGTCTGCCGCCAGTTCACCAGCGTGATCGCCGCGCCGAACGCCGCGCCGGAGGCGATCGCCCAGCCGAGCAGGCCGGGCGCCAGGTACTGGATCGGCTTCAGCGAGGCGTCCTCGACCTGCTGCGCGGTCAGCTGGTAGGCCGGGGGGCGCCCGGTCGCGGCCAGGTTGGCCTGCTGCACGATCGACGAGAACACCGCGTTCACCACGGCGGCGGTAGTCGGGTCGGCGATCGAGTAGCGCACGACCAGGGCGCTGCCGTGCTGCCGCACGGCCGCATCGTCGGTGCCCTTGCGGACATCCTCGAGCGCGGCGCCCAGGCTGGTGCTCCTGGTGATGGTCATGACCTTGCTCGAGCTGAGGGCCGCGCGCCTGGTCCAGCAGGGCGACCCGGCCGACCTCGATGACCGTCACCCTCGGGGTGGTCGAGCCCTTGTAGATCGAGCCGAGCAGCACCAGGAACAGCACCGGGATCAGGATCGAGAACACCAGCGCGGTCCGGTCCCTGACGAAGCCGCGGAACATGGCCCGGGACAGGCTGCGGAAGGCGGCGGTGCTTTTGGCGACACTGCTCATGCGCGGTACTCCCGGCCGGTGAGGTGCAGGAACACGTCCTCCAGGGTCGCGCCCTGCACCCGCAGGCCAGCCAGCGCGCGGGCATCCGCGAGCCCGGCCAGCACGGCGGCGGGATCACGGGTGGCGATCGTGAGCGACACCCCGTCGTCGGTCACGCTGTCCGGCCCCGCCCCGGGCCCGGCCAGCGCCCGCGCGGCGTCGGGGGGCACCAGGCCGGACTCCACGCTGACGCGCAGCGGCTGATCCAGCCGCCGGACCAGCGCGGCAGGCGGGCCCTCCTCCAGGATCTTGCCGTGATCCATGATCGCCACCCGGTCGCAGAGCGTCTCTGCCTCGTCCATGTGATGCGTGGTCAGGACCACGGTGCGGCCCTCGGCGCTGATCTGCCGGAGCAGGTCCCAGAGGTTCCGCCGGGCCTGGGGGTCGAGCGCCCCGGTCGGCTCGTCCAGGAACAGCACCTCGGGGCCGTGCACCAGCGCGCACGCGATCGACAGCCGCTGCGCCTGGCCGCCGGACAGCTTCTCGGTGCGGGTGCCCGCCTGTTCCTCCAGGCCCACCACGCCGAGCATCGCGTCCGCCCGGCCGGCGGAAACCCCGTAGAGCGAGGCGAACGTCTGCAGCTGCTCCCGGGCGGTGAGCCGCTCGAAGAACGACGACGCCTGCAGCTGGACCCCGATCCGGGGCAGCAGGGCCTGGTTGCGCGGCCACGCGGGCAGGCCGAGCACGGTTACCTCGCCGCTGTCGGGCTGGCGCAGGCCCTCGATCATCTCGAGCGCGGTGGTCTTGCCGGCCCCGTTCGGCCCCAGGATGCCGTAGAACTCGCCCGGCTGTACCTCGAAGCTGACCCCGTCCACCGCCTTGACCTGGCCGTAGGACTTCCGCAGGGCTCGTGCGGAGATCGTCGCTGGCACGACGGACACCATAACACGATATAACGCAAATGCACCGACTCCGCCGGTACCTGCGGGCAGCCGGTGAGGAAACGTCCAGGAATGACAGGCGGGGGCGGTGCCGCGAGCTAGCCGGTCCGGCGGGCGCGGCGGCGGGCCAGCTCGTCGGCGCTGGCCGGGCCGGGCTCGGCCTCGGCGCGTTCCGCAGGCAGGTCCGCGAGGGTGCCCTCGACCTCTTGCCAGACCCGGCCCAGCGCGATGCCGAACACGCCCTGGCCGCCCTGCAGCAGGTCCACCACCTCGTCGGGGGACGTGCAGGCGTAGACGGACGCTCCGTCGCTCATCAAGGTGACCTGGGCCAGGTCACCCGCGCCCCGCTCGCCCAGGTAGGCCACGGCCACGCGGATCTGCTGCAGCGATATCCCGGTGTCGAGCAGCCGCTTAACGATCTTGAGGGCCAGGATGTCCCTGAAGCCGTAGAGCCGCTGCGATCCTGAGCCGCTGGCCGGGCGCACGCTCGGCTCGACCAGGCCGGTCCTGGCCCAGTAGTCCAGCTGGCGGTAGGTGATCCCGGCCGCGGTGCAGGCGGTCGGGCCGCGGTAGCCGACGTCCTCAGGGCTCGCCGTCAGCTCCTCGTCGAACAGCAGTCCCTGCTCGTCGGCCCGGGTGGCGGCGTCGCCGGGCATGCCCGGCGCTCGGCCCTCGCCCTTGCTTACTGCCACGCGCACCTCCGGCCCGGGACCGGGAGTCCCTGACTACTCGTCTCGAACCGTAGGCCGACGGCGGCGAGGTCGTCAACGATCTCCCGCGGCGCGTCGCGGTAACAGTAATGTGTCACGACAAACCATCATCCCCGTTCGCGGGGCCTGGCATGCCGGCAGGCTCAGGTGGCCCGGCCGAAGTCCTCGGGGCTGATCGTGTCGAGGAACTCACGGAATTTCTCTACCTCGTCCTCCTGCTCATCGGGGATCGCGATGCCAGCCTCCTCGAGGATCTCGTCCGCCGCGAAGATCGTGGCGCCGGTCCTGAGAGCCAGGGCGATCGAGTCCGATGGCCTCGCGCTGACCTCCTTGCCGTTCGAGAAGATCAGGTCTGCGAAAAACGTGCCGTTCCGCAGCGCGGTGATGTTCACCGTCCGCAGCTGAACATCGAACGATTCGAGGATGTCGCGCATCAGGTCATGGGTCAGCGGGCGCACTGGCACCAGGCCCTGCTGGGCGTAGGCGATAGCCGTCGCCTCCATCGGGCCGATCCATATCGGCAAATACCTCTCCCCCTGCATCTCTTTCAGCAGGACGATGGGCTGGTTCGTGGGCATCTCGACCCGGACGCCTACGACCTCCATCTGCCTCACGGCGGCTCCGTCCTCACGTGCGCCTGACGCGCAGCCTCACTACTGGACCCTGCTTAAAGGCACTCCCTTTGTCAACGTACACCCGCTATCGGGGAGCGCCTGCCCGCGGCCCGACAGCAGATACCCCGAGGATAAGCGCCCGGGCGCGCGGTGGCGGAGCCGGAGGCCGCGGCGAGCCTCACGCGCTGGCCCCTCCCGCCCTGCCCCGCCGGGCGGCGGGCTCGGACAGGTCGTCGCCGGCCAGCCCGGCCTCGGCCAGGACCGCCTCGATGAACGAGCGGTGCAGCCGCAGCGTCAGGGCGGCTATCTCCCGTGCGGTCCGCCCCGCCTGCTCGCGTGCCTCCGGGTTCCGCTGCCGCAGCGTAGGCGCGACGACCTGCTCGATGAACGAGATCTCGCGCTCCGCGGCCGCCCGGACCGCGCGCAGGTGGCGGGCCTCGACCCCGTAGTGGCCGAGCGCCGCTGCCGCGCTGGCCACACCGAGCGCTTCCCGGCTGTATCCCCGCCCGACGCGCCGCACCAGGCCGAACGACTCCAGCTCGGCTAGCTGCTGGTCGTCGATCCCCGCCGCGGCCAGCAGCTCGCGCCGGCTCAGCGGGCCGCCTCCCTGGGCGCTGGCGTCAGCCGCGTCGGCGTGACCCATGGTCCCGGCACCGCCGGCGGTCACCGGCACCGGCCCGCCCGCGCCGGCGGGCAGCAGCCGTTCCTTGATCACCCGGAGCGGCAGGTACTGATCCCGCTGCACGGTCAGGATGAAGCGCAGCCGCTCCACGTCGGCCTCATCGAACCGGCGGTACCCGGACGGGGACCGCGCGGGCTCGATCAGCCCTTCCGACTCCAGGAAACGGATCTTGGACACACTGACATCCGGGAACTCGCCGCGGAGGCGGGCCAGGACCTCGCCGATGCCGAGGTATGCGCGGGCCGGCTGTGCGTTCATCCCCCGACGTGGGCGCCGCCGCCGCCAAGGTCCGCCTGCGAGCGCGGGCCGAGCAGGAACACCAGGCGGAACTTCCCCACCTGCACCTCGTCACCGCCGGTCAGGTCGGTCTCCTCGATCCGCTCCCGGTTGACGTACGTGCCGTTCAGGCTGCCTACGTCACGGACGGTGAAGCGGTTGCCGGACGGTAGAACTCCGCATGCCGCCGGGAGACGGTCACGTCGTCGAGGAAGATGTCGCTGTCCGGATGGCGGCCGACCAGCGTGAGGTCGCTGTCCAGCAGGAACCTGCTGCCCGCGTTCGGGCCGCGGCGGACGACCAGCAGCGCGGTCCCGGCGGGCAGGCTGTCCAGGGTCGCGGCATCGGCGACCGACTCATCGCCGTACTCCGCCTCGGCGACGTCGCCGCCGAGCGAGATGATCGACGTCGTGTCCGTCCGTGCCTTCCCCCTGAGCCGCGGCGAGCGAGCGGAGTGCCGCACTGCGAGCAGAAGCGCGCGCCCTCAGGGTTCTCCTGGCCGCATCGGATGCAGTACACGCTGGCCATATTCCTGCCTAGCCTCCCATCGCCGGCGACTCGGCCTGGGCGGGAACCATGTCAGCCCGCTGGCCCTGGGCGGTTCGCCGCGAGAACTCCGCTGGTGGAGTCAACGCTACCCGCGCTCCGGCGCGCCGGTCCACGCGCCACGCTCGGCGCATGCGCCCCGTCCGCCCGCTGGCGTACTCGCTGGGTACGATGGCTGTCCCGCCGGACCGAACTGCCCGGTACGGCGTCCGTCCGCACGGCGCCGGTACGCGCCTCCGCGACGCCTCCGCCACATCTGGCCGCACCTCCGAGCGCCCGCCCCGCTACAATGACCGCGATTCTCTCATGCCGGGGGCGTTCGCGCCGGCTCTCTGGCAGCTCAGAAGGCACCAGGCCGGTCAAGAACGGTCCGGAACCCCGGGCGTGGCTGATAGGCCGCACGGAGGGACGAACGGACCGGCTCAGCGCTCGATTTCGCTCCCGGCTCACGCGGCCGGCCGGGCCTCCGGTCAGCCGCGCGGCCCGCGTGCTCGACCACCGCCGCCCACTCATCGAGCAGCGCCTGCGCCGCGTCGCCGTCGGCGCCCTCGGCCCACAGATGGGTGACCGCGTCCGATGGGTCGGGCAGCACCAGGATCCAGCCCCCGTCCGGCTCGACCACCCGGACCCCGTCGGTGGTGTCGATGGTCGCGGTCCCCGGCCGCCTCCACCACGGTCCGCATGACGCTGCCCTTCGCCGCCCAGGGTGTCGGCATCGAGCGTTTGAGCAGGTGTGCGGCCGGGATCCGGGCGTCGATCTGGCTCAGCGTCAGCCGGGTCCTGGCCACCAGGCCGAGCAGCCGGGCGAACGCGGCGATCCCGTCGATGGACCGGGAGAACTCGGGCACCACGAAGCCGCCGCGGCCGTCCGCGGCGAAGATGACGTCCTCGGCGGCGGTGGCCTCGTACAGGCCGTGCAGCGAGGTCGGCGTCCAGTCCACCTCGACCGTGTGGAACTTGGACACCGTCTCGGCCACCCGGGTGGTCGTCACCGGCAGCGCCACCCGCCCGGTCCGCCGCTCGGCGGAGATCAGGTCCAGCACGACCAGCAGCGCCCGTTCGTCGCTGACCAGCGAGCCGTTGTTGTCGACGAGGGTGATCCGCTCCCCGACCGGGTCGAACCGGACGCCGAACGCGGCCCGCGACGACGAGACCAGCTCGGCCAGCCGGTGCATGTCGGCCCGGACCTGGGCCAGCGACTGCGTCGGCGACGCCTCGTCCAGCCGGTTGTTGACGGTCAGCACGTCGACGCCGATCCGGCCCAGCAGGCCGGGCAGCACCAGCGACGCGGTGCCGCCCGCGCAGTCCACGACCACCTTGAGGCCGGCCCCGCGCACGCCGTTCATGTCCACGCAGCGCAGCAGCTCGTGGGTGTAGGCCTCGACCACGCGCGGCGGGTAGGTCAGCTCCGCGATCTCGCCAGGGAACG
Organism: uncultured Actinomycetota bacterium; assembly: GCA_963739645.1. Taxonomy (GTDB): domain Bacteria; phylum Actinomycetota; class Actinomycetes; order Streptosporangiales; family Streptosporangiaceae; genus JASHPR01. Next base: position 195,736 of record CAVUBM010000114.1, on the reverse strand, counting down.
CGCGCCGGTACTCCTGCCGGGAGAACACGCGCTCCAGCTTGCGCTGCGCGGCCTCCGACAGGTCGGCGCCGTCCTCGTCCAGGAAGATGATGTCGATGGACTGCGGGTCGCCCGGTGTGGTGCGCAGCGCGATCCCGCCGCTGTACTCGCTGCGCGCGGTCTCGAACCTGGCCACCGGCAGCGGCTGCGCCTCCAGGTCGACCACGTTGATCGCGCTCGCGTTGAGCGCGCCGTGCACCGCGCGCTTCAGCGCCCGGGCGGCCCGCGAGACGTCCCGGGAGGTGGTGACCGTCGTGCCCTTCTTCAGCGTGGTCGCGTACGCGCTGGCGAGCCGGACGCACAGCTCCGGGGTGATCTCGACGTTGACCAGGCCGGACACCCCGCGCGGGCCGAACAGGGTGCGCTGCCCGCGTGACTCCCAGATCACGCTGGTGTTCACCACGGCGCCGGCCTCGATGGTCTTGAACGGGTAGACCTTCACCCCGGCGGACAGGTACGCCTCGGGCTCGATCACGCACTCGTCCCCGACGACCGCGCCCTCCTCGATCCGGGCCGCGCGCATCACGTCGGTGTTCTTCCCGATCACGCAGCCGCGCAGGGTCGCGCCGATGCCCACGTAGACGTTGTTGTGCACGACCGCCCGGTGCAGGAACGCGCCCTCCTTGACCACCACGTTGCTGCCGACCACGGTGAACTCGCGCAGCTGCGCGCCCGCCTCGATCTTGGCGTAGTCGCCGATGGCGAGCGGCCCGGTGAGCACCGCGTCCGGGTCGACCTCGGCGCCCTCGGCGACCCAGACGCCCGGCGACACCTCGAAGCCGTCGATCTCGGCGTTCACCCGGCCGGCCAGCACGTCGGCCTGCGCCTTCAGGTAGCTCTCGTGCGTGCCGACGTCCTCCCAGTAGCCGTCGGCGACCCAGCCGTACAGCGGCGCGCCGCGCTCGAGCAGCCGCGGGAAGACGTCGCCGCGACCAGTCCACGACCTCGCCCGCCGGGACCTCGGCGAGCACCTCGGGCTCCATCACGTAGATGCCGGTGTTCACCGTGTCCGAGAAGACCTGACCCCAGGTCGGCTTCTCCAGGAAGCGCTGGATCCGGCCGTCGTCGTCGACGATGACGATGCCGAACTCCAGCGGGTCGGGTACCCGGGTCAGCGCCGACCGTGACCAGCGCGTCGTTGTCCTGGTGGAACTTGACCAGCTCGGTCAGGTCGATGTCGGTCAGCGCGTCGCCGGAGATGACCAGGAACGGCTCGTCCCGCAGCGCGTCCTCGGCGTTCTTCACGCTGCCCGCGGTGCCCAGCGGGGTGTCCTCGGTGGCGTACTGGAGGGTCATGCCGAAGTCCTCGCCGTCGCCGAAGTAGTTCCGCACCATCGAGGCGAGAAACTGCACGGTGACCACGGTCTCGTCGAAGCCGTGCTTGCGCAGCAGCCGCAGCACGTGCTCCATGATCGGCTTGTTGACCACCGGCAGCATCGGCTTGGGCTGGCTAGCGGTCATCGGCCGCAGCCGGGTGCCCTCTCCGCCCGCCATCACCACAGCCTTCACCGCTGCCCAGCCTCCCTGATCGTCCCGGGGGGAGCCCCCCCGGCCCCCCCGCCGATGCCATCCGCTCGGGCCGGCGAGCCGCCGTCGCGTCTGGCACGGCCGTCGCGGCAGGCCCCTGGGGGGCGATCCCCCCAGACCCCCCCGCGTGCTCTGGGCGAATGAGACGGCGGGCCTGCTCGACGTACAGCAGGGCCGCGCACCAGTACAGGGCCGTCCCCCAGATGGCAAAGGCCCAGCCCGCGACCCGGGCCACCTCGGCGTAGCTGGCCGGGTGCGCGCCCAGGAACAGCAGCGGGAACGCATAGAACAGGGCCAGCGTCGCGGCCTTGCCCACGAAGCTGACCTGCAGCGGCTCGTAGTCATGGCGGCGCAGCACCAGCAGCACCACGCCGAGCAGCAGCTCCCGGGCCGCGAGCAGCCCCACCAGCCACCACGGGATGATCGAGCGGATGGCGAGCGCGACCACCGTGGCCGCGATGTAGAGCCGGTCGGCGGCGGGGTCGAGCACCCGGCCCAGCCGGCTGCTGCTGGTTCAGCGCCCGGGCGATCTTCCCGTCCAGCCAGTCGGACGCTGCGGCCGCGATCAGCAGCCCCACGGCCCACCAGTCCCCCGCCTGGCTTTGGACCCCGAGGACCAGCCACAGAAAAACCGGCACCCCGGCCAGGCGGGCCGCGCTGATGGCGTTCGGAATCGTCACGATCCGCGCATCCGGGTCGGCCGTCGTCACCTCGCCCGCCGCCTTCGCCATCTGTCTCGCTGCACCCTCCCGGCCCCCTTCGTCGCGGGCGGTGCGCCCAGGATACGGTGGCGGTCCCGTTACGCCGCCTCCCACAGCGTGGCAATACCCTGCCCGACGCCGATGCACATGGTCGCCGCGGCCCGGGCGGTGCCGCGCCGCCGGAGCTCGTGCAGCAGGGTGGTGGTGATCCGGGCCCCCGAGCAGCCGAGCGGGTGCCCGATGGCGATCGCGCCGCCGTTCACGTTGACGATCTCCGGGTCGAGCTTGAGCTCGTCGATGACCGCGACGGCCTGGGCGGCGAACGCCTCGTTGACCTCGACCAGGCCGAGATCGCCGAGCTGCCACCTGGCCCGGGCCAGCACCTTGCTCATCGCGGGCACCGGGCCGATCCCCATATAGTCCGGGTGCACCCCGGCGGCGCCCGCCCCGGCGTACCTGGCGATCGGCTGGACTCCGGCGGCGGCCGCTGCCCGTTCGGACATCAGCAGCAGGCCGGCCGGCGCCGTCGTTCAGCGGCGAGGAATTGCCCCCGGTCACCGTGCCGTTCTTGCGGAACGCGGGCTTCCTGGCGGCCAGGTCGTCCAGGGTCAGGCTGGGCCTGATCCCCTCGTCGGCGGTCACCTCCCCGGCCGGCCCCTCCTGACCGGGCACCGTGACCGGGACGATCTCGCCGGCCAGCCGCCCGGCCGCGGCGGCCTGGCCCGCCCGCTGATGGCTGGCCAGCGCGAACCGGTCCTGCCGCTCCCGGTCCACGCCGTAGCGCTCGGCCACGTTCTCCGCGGTCTCCCCCAGCGTGATCGGCGGATAGAGCTCCTGCATCAGCGGGCTCACCAGCCGCCAGCCGAGCCGGGTATCGGCCACGCCCGCCTCGCGGGGAAACGGCTCGGCGGCCCGCGGCAGCACGAACGGCGCGCGGGTCATCGACTCGGTGCCGCCGGCCAGGCAGACGTCCGCGTCGCCCGCGGCGATGGCCCGCGCGGCTCCGGAGATCGCTTCCATGCCCGAGCCGCAGAGCCGGTTCACCGTCGCCCCGGGGATCTCGACCGGCAGCCCGGCCAGCAGCACGCCCATCCGCGCGACGTTCCTGTTGTCCTCACCGGCCTGGTTGGCCGCGCCCCAGTACACGTCGTCGATCAGCGCCGGGTCCAGCCAGGGGTTGCGCGCCAGCAGCGCTCTGATCGCATCGGCGGTCAGGTGGTCGGGACGCACGCCCGCCAGCGATCCCTTGATCTTCCCTACCGGCGTCCGGCACGCGTCAACCGCGAAAACCGCGCTCATCAAGGACCGAGCCTCATGAAAGTACCTTTGGCCGTGTTATCACCCGCTCAACGGTACATTCATTGTCCCCCGGGCCCTGGGGGCCGGGTGGGCGCAGGCCCCGGGGAGACGGGCGGGCGGGTCGCGGTCAGGGACCGGGACGTGCGGGCGCGTGCGCGGTGATGAACGCAGCCAGCGTGCCCAGCGTGGCCAGCGCGTCGAGGTTGAGGTCCTCGGCGGCGACGTCCACGCCGAACCGCCGGTGCACCTCGCGCAGCAGCAGCGTGCCGGTCAGTGAGTCGAGGCCCACGCCGTCGCCGAACAGCGGGGCCTGCTCGCTCAGCCCGAGCAGGTCTTCGCGCCCCGTCGCCCGGACCAGGATCTCCCGCAGCCCGGCGACCACATCCGGAGTCTGCTGCCCGGTCACCGGGCTGCCGCTCCGTGCCCGGGCGGCCCCGGGTCTGGCGGCACAGTCACCCAGCCGGGCACCTCGGGCAGCGGCCCGGACAGCAGCCGGGAGAACACGGCGTCGCGCTGGCCAGGCGGCCCGCCTGGATCGGCCCGGAAGCCGGCCGAGGTGAGCGCCAGCCGCAGCGGCACGTTCCTGGCGCTGATCAGGCACGGCACGGCCAGCGCTATTGCCCCGCCGCGGGCGGCCGCGCCGGCGAGCCAGGCCAGCAGCGCCTCGATCACGCCCCGGCCCATGGCCCGGCAGGACATCATCAGCAGCGTCACGGTCCAGGTGCCATCCGGGCCGGCCTGGGTCACGCAGCCGCCGACCAGGCCGTCGTCACCGAACCTGTCGGACAGGCGCACGGTCGTGACCTGGTGCTCCGCCGAGCCGACGAGCCGGCGCAGCTCCGGCTCGGCCACGGGCTCACCGCGGGTGTTGAACTGGTGCGTGCGCACCGACAGCTCGTGCAGCCGGGGCACGTCGGCGTCGGTGGCCGGGGCGATCGTCACCTGGGTGCGGCAGTAGCGCAGGAATTCGTCCCTGGACCCCGCGAACGCCCGCCCCTCCTGCTCCCGGCGCCTCCGCTCGGCGTACATCTCGTTGCGGCGGCGGGCCTCCGCGGTGACCGCGGGTGGGCTGAACTCGGGCCAGCCGACGGCGTCGGCCATGTCCTCCGGCGACAGCACCAGCACCTGCGGCAGCGCGAACGAGACCTCCGCCCGCTCGTACGGGTCGTCGTCCACGAACGCGATCGCGTCCGGCGACAGGCCCAGGTCGGCGATGATCCGCCGTACCGCGTCCGACTTGCGGCCCCAGCCGCATTCGGCGGCGGCGAACTCCAGGCCGGTGACCCGGCGCCGCGTAGCCGGCCGCCTCCGGCGGGTTGCGGCTGGCGACCGCGTGGATGATGCCCCGGCGTCGCAGCGTGGCCGCGGCCTCGGCCATGACCGGGTCAGGCGGAGGCGGCTGCGACCCGGATTCCAGGTACACCCCGGACAGCAGGGTGTTGTCGAGGTCCCAGATCACGCACTTCACCGTCATCGCGAGCCGTGCTTCCTGTCGGCCGCGCCCGCCGGGCCCGTTCCGGCCGCCTGGCCCGCGCCGTCGCCCGGCCGTGCCGCCCGCTCCATGGTGATGTGCGTGGCCTCGAAGCCGAACTTCCGGTACAGCGCCCGCATGCCGAGGTTCCTGGCGTGCACCTTGCCGGTGAGCTGGCCCATCCCGGCCTCGCCGGCGGCGCGCAGGACCGCGGCCAGCAGCAGCTCCCCGACCTGGCTGCGGTCCGGGATCTCGGACACGGCCAGTGACCTGAAGTTCCCGTACCTGGCCCCGGTCAGCGAGTTGGTCCTGGCCGACAGCCAGGCCCAGCCCACCGGCCGTGCTGGCGCGTCCTCCGCCACGGCGACCAGCGTGATCTCTCCCTGCTTCCCCAGCGCGCCAGCGACCCGCCTGCGGTGCAGCCCGGTGTCGGTGATGGCCTCGTCGCCGAACGACACCCTCGCGATCTCGACCTCGAACTCGGCGATCGCATCAAGATCGTCTTCTCCGGCCGGGCGGATCAGGTAGCTGGCCGGGCCGGCGGCTGCGGACGGCGCGGTCATCGCGGCTGCAGCGGCATCGGGCGGAAGACCGTGCCTCCGCACTGCGGGCAGCCGGCCTCCTGCAGGGCGGCGATCCGGGGCCACCGGCCGCCCGGCCCGACCTCGTGCACCGCCCGGCAGCCGGCGCACCGGTACGGCCTGGTGGCCACCGCCCGGGCCTCGGCCGTGTACAGCGGGCCCAGGTAATCGCCGTCGGCCAGCGGCTTCGCGGCCGCGGTGGTGCGCAGGTGGTAGAGCTGGCTGGTGCCGGCCAGGATGCCAGCGCCCAGGTACTCGTTGAACGAGGGCCACAGGCCGCGCACGGTCAGCCCCATGGCGCCGATCAGCTCCTGGGTGCGCAGGGTCTCCTCCGGCCTGCGGGCGCCGAACGAGAAGAACACGTGCCCGCCCGGCTCGGACGCGAGCCCGGCCACCGCGCGGGACAGGAACAGCTCGGCTCCGGCCACCGTGTAGGGCGGGTCGGTGCACGCCACGTCGAAGCCGGCCGCCAGGCCGGCGGGCAGCGGGTGGCGCAGGTCGTGCTCGATGAGCTCCGCCTCGACCCCCGTGCCGGAGATCTGCGCCCCGGCCCAGGCCAGCACCTCGGGGTCGGAGTCGATCACGGCGAGCCTGCCGACGCTCGCCCCGAGCACGGCGGCGCTGGCCGCGATCGCTACCGAGATCAGGTCGTCGTCGCCGAGGATCAGGATCCGCCGCCCGGCCAGCGCCCCCACCTCGTGCATCCGCAGCACCCGGCGGATCTTCGTGTCGACCGTGCAGTGCGTCTGGTCCAGCTCCGGCTTGGCCTCGGGCGCCCCTGACGCGGCCTGGTCGAGCCGGCCGGCCAGGCTGGCCAGCGCGTCGGGGACCGCGAGCCCGCTGCCGCCGCAGCACGGGCATCGCACGTCCAGGTCCGCACGCTGGGCGGCGAGCAGCTCCCGGCCGGCCGGGGTCAGCCGCACCGGCCGGGTCCGGTCCACCACACCGCGCTTGCGGAGCTCGTTGCAGACCGCGGCCACGATCGGCACCGGCAGCTCGGCCATGCGGCTCACCTCGCGCACGGCCACCGGCTCGCTGCGGGCGATCGCGCGCAGCACATCGCCGACCCCAGACCGTCCTTCGGCCAGCCCCACGGCGGCCGCGACGTCGGCGAGGACAGAGTCCATGCTCATTTTGCGTAATGCCCCTGGAATTGCTCTGAAGGCTGCCGGACCAGGCTCATCCAGCTGATCACCAGGCCGTACGGTATCCTCCCACAGCATGCCTGGCATGGATGCGGCGAGCAGGTACGCCCAGCTCCGCCGGCAGGAAGCGGCCATGCCGAAGCTCCTTTACGCCATCGACGCGCGGCTCACGCCGTCCTCGCCGGTGGCCGACATCGGGCCGCTGACCGAGCTCACCGTCGCGGCGGTCACGGCCGGCCGTGGGCACGTGCTGAACACGAGCCACGTGAGCTTCCCGAACGGCGCGGTCACCCTGGTGCTCATCCTGGCCGAATCACACCTGAGCATTCACACCTGGCCGGAGGAGAATCTCATCGCGATCGACCTGTTCAGCTGCGGTGCGATCGACGGCACGGCCGTGATCGACGAGCTCGTCCGCTCGCTCCGGCTGGAGGCGGTCTCGGTGCAGCAGCTGCGCCGCGGCGGGCCAGAGTAACCCGGCGGGCCAGCCACGCGGACGGGTGCGCCGAATCACGGTTGGATACCCGTGAGCACGCGCCGCGCCTGGGGAGGTCACGAGTGAGCGAGCACGAGATGGACGTCGTCGTCATCGGCCTGGGCCCCGGCGGCGAATACGCCGCCGGGCAGCTCGCCCAGGCGGGCCTGCGGGTGGCCGGGGTGGAGGCGAGGCTCGTCGGCGGCGAGTGCCCGTACTGGGGCTGCGTGCCGTCGAAGATGATGATCCGGGCCGCGGACCTGCTGGCCGAGGGACGCCGGATCCCGGGCATGGCCGGCGCGTCGGCCGTGCAGCCCGACTGGGCGCCGGTCGCGAAGCGGATCAGGTCCGAGGCCACCGACAACTGGGACGACACCGCGGCGGCCGACCGGTTCACCGGCCTGGGCGGCGTGCTGTTCCGCGGGCACGCCACGATCACCGCGCCGGGCCGGGTGGCGGTTGGCGACGACCTGCTGACCGCGACCCGCGGGATCGTGATCGCCACCGGCACCACGCCCGCGATCCCGCCGGTTCCCGGCCTGGCCAGCACCCCGTACTGGACCAACCACCAGATCATCGAGACCGAGCAGATGCCGGAGTCGCTGATCGTGCTCGGCGGCGGCGCGATCGGGTCGGAGCTGGCCCTGGCCTTCTCCCGCTTCGGGGCCAGGGTCACGGTGGTCGAGGCCGCCGGCCTGCTGCTGCCGCCCGAAGAGCCGGAGGCCGGGGAGCTGCTCGCGAGGGTGTTCGGCCGGGAAGGCATCGTCGTGCGGACCGGCGTGACCGCCTCCCGTGTGGCCCATGACGGTGACAGTTTCACGGTCACCCTGGCCGACGGCGAGGAGCTCAGCGCGGCCGAGCTGCTCGTGTGCACGGGCCGGCGGACCGACCTGGCCAGCGTCGGCACCGGTGCCGTGGGGATCGACGAAGCCCAGCGCGCGGTGCCGGTCGACGAGCACATGCGCGCCGGGCCGGGACTCTGGGCCCTGGGCGACGTGACCGGCCAGGGCGCCTTCACGCACATATCGATGTACCAGGCGGGCATCGTGGTGGCGGACATCCTGGGCCGGGAGCACCACGCCGCCGAGTACACCGCGGTGCCGCGGGTCACGTTCACCGACCCGGAGATCGGGTCGGTCGGGCTGACCGAGGCCCAGGCCGGGGAGCGGGGCCTGGCGGTCAGGATCGGGGTGACACAGGTTCCGGAGTCTCCCCGCGGCTGGATTCACAAGGCCGGCAACGACGGCTTCATCAAACTGGTCGAGGACGCCGGGCGCGGGGTGCTGGTGGGGGCCACGTCGGCCGGGCCGTGGGGCGGCGAAGTGCTCAGCATGCTGGTGCTGGCCGTGCACGCGGGCGTGCCGACGCAGCGCCTGCGGGAAATGATCTACGCCTACCCGACCTTCCACCGCGCGGTCGAGGATGCCCTGGCCGCCCTGGCCTGAGGCCGGCTTCGGGTAACCCCTGGGTGTCGGGGCCGGGCCGCGATGTGGTGTAAGCCATGAAGCCGGGCAGCGCCAGGCAGATCACGGCCACCGCGCCCAGGCACAGCAGCCCGCCCGACCAGAGCGAGAACCGCGGCGTGGTGACGGTCGCGACGCCGCCGGCCCGGAGCTGCCCCGCCGACGGGCCGATGCCGTAGCTGAGCAGTTCCACGCCGGCCAGGCGGCCCCGCAGCGTGTCCGGGATGGTCTGATTCCACAGCGTCTCCCGGAAGATGCCGCTAAGCATGTCGGCCCCGCCCGCCAGGACCAGGAACCCCAGGGCCACGCCGATGTCCGGGGCCAGGCCGAAGCCGGTGATGGCCAGCCCCCAGCCGGCCGCGGCCAGGGCGATCGCGCGGCCGTGCCGGCGGACCCGGCCGGTCCAGCCGCTCACGGCCGACGCGGCGAGCGCGCCGGCCGAGGGGGCCGCGTACATCAGGCCCACCGCCCACGGCGCGTGCAGCTCGGACGCCATGAACGGGAACAGCGCGTTCGGGAACGCGAGCGTCATGGCCGCGATGTCCACCAGGTAGGAGCCGACGAGCTCGGGGCGCCCGCGCGCGTACCGCAGCCCGTCCGCCACGCTCCGCAGCCCGCGCGCGCCGGGAGGGACGGCTGCCTGCCCGGCCGTGGCCGCGGGCCCGGGCGCGGGCAGCCGGCCGAGCCCGCGCAGGAGCGCGAGCGAGGCCCCGAAGCTGACCGCGTCCAGGATGTAGACCGTCCGCGGGCCGGCCAGCGCGGCGAGCGCCCCGCCGAGGGCGGAGCCCGCGATGACGCTGGCGTTCGACGACAAGGACAGCAGGGCCGACGCCGCGGTCAGCTGGTCATGGGCCACGACCCTGGGCACCGACGCGTCCAGCGAGGGCCGCTGCAGCGCGGTCAGCGCCATCATGACCGCGGCGATGACGTAGAGCGGCCAGACGGCCGGGTGCGGCAGCGACGCGTTGAGCACCAGGAGCGCCGCGCAGCAGCCCAGGCCCGCCTCGCAGAGCCGGATCAGCCGCCTGCGGTCCAGCCGGTCGGCCAGCACGCCGCCGTAGAGGCCGAACACCACCAGCGGCACCAACTCGGCCGCGCCGAGCAGGCCCACGGCAATGGCCGACCCGGTGAGCTGCTTGGCCTGCACCAGCAGCGCGACCTCGCCCGCCTGGCTGCCGAAGAACGTGACCGTGCGGCTGGTGAACAGGACCCGGAAGTCACGTGACGTCCGCAGCGGCGCCGTGTCCGCCGCCAGGCGGCGCAGGCGCCGGGCGGCGCCGGAGGTCAGCCCCAGACCTCCGCGGCGGTGTCCACGACCAGGCGGAGCTTGGCCGCCTGCTCGTCGCGGGTCAGCACGTTGCCCTCAACCGTCGAGGAGAACCCGCACTGCGGGGACAGGCACAGCTGGTCGAGGGGAACGTACTTGGCCGCCTCGTCGATCCGCCGCTTGAGCGCGTCCTTGTTCTCCAGCTCGCCGCGCTTGGTGGTCACCAGCCCGAGCACGACCATCTTGCCCTCGGGGACGAAGCGGAGCGGCTCGAAGCTGCCGGAGCGCTCGTCGTCGTACTCGAGGAAGAACCCGTCCACCGCCAGCTCGCTGAACAGAGCCTCGGCCACGAAGTCGTATCCGCCCTCGGCGGCCCAGGACGACCGGAAGTTTCCCCGGCACATATGCGTGGTCACGGCCATGCCTTCCGGCCGGCCCGCGATCGCGTCGTTGACCTGGCGGATGTAGCGCAGGTGCATGTGCTCGGCGTCCTCGCCCCGGCCGGCGATCTCGGCCCGCTGCGCGGGGTCGTTCAGGTACGCCAGGCTGGTGTCGTCGAGCTGCAGGTAGGTGCAGCCGAGCCCGGCCAGCCGGCGCACCTGCTCGGCGTAGGCCGCCGACAGGTCGCTCCAGAACTCCTCCAGGTCCGGGTAGACCGACTGATCGATCATGGCCGGGCCGCCGCGGTAGTGGACCATGTTCGGCGACGGGATCGTGAGCTTGGGCGTGGCCGACGTGACCACGGACCTGAGGTAGCCGAAGTCCGGCTCGAAGATGGTGTGCTCCAGCCGGATCTTGCTGCCCACGTGCAGCGCCGCGGGCGTGAACTCGATGTTGCCGGTCGCGTTGCGGAACCTGACGGCCATGTTGCCCGGCGCCTTGCTGATGCCGCCGAGCTGGTAGATGAAGTCCATGTGCCAGGAGGCGCGGCGGAACTCGCCGTCGGTGGCGGACTGCAGGCCGGCCTCGGCCTGCATGGCGACCGCCTCGGTGATCGCCTCGTCCTCGACGGCCTTGAGCTGGGCCGCGTCGATGCGGCCGGCCGCGAAGTCATCCCGGGCGGCGAGAAGCTGCGGGGGGCGGAGCAGGCTGCCGACGTGGTCGGCGCGGAAGGGCGGTGTGCTGCGCATAACGGCCATCGTGGGGTGGCCCGGCCGCGCGCGTCAATGTCGGGTGGTTCCTGCCTGGCCGCCGTGGCCTGGCGTGCCGCACGGTATTTTGGGGCGCATCGGGAACCCATGGGAGGACAGTGAGCGTCTTCAGCCTGGTGAGCTCAGGGCCGCTCCTGCTGGCCGTTCCGATCGCGGCAGCGGCGGGCGCGGTCACGTTCCTGTCCCCCTGCTGCCTCCCCCTGGTCCCTGGCTACCTCTCCTACGTGACCGGCATGGCCGGCGTCGACGCGCAGCCGGCCGGTTCCCCGCCGGTCAGCGCCCAGCCCGCCAGCGCCCAGCCGGTCGGCGCCCGGCTGTCCCCGGACGGCCCCCCGGCTGTGCCACCGGACGTGCCCGCCGCCCCGGCGGTGCCAGCGGCGCCGCCCCGGAGCCGGGTGATCGCGGGCACCGTGCTGTTCGTGCTCGGGTTCTCGGCCCTGTTCACCACCTACGGCGTGGCCTTCGGCGGTCTGGGCACGGCGCTCAAGCTGCACCAGCAGGGCCTGACGCAGGTGCTCGGCGTGGTGACGATCCTGCTCGGGCTGCTGTTCGCCGGCGCCCTGGACAGGTTTGCGTTCGCGGGCCGGATGGTGCGGCCGTCGCTGCGTCCGCGGGCCGGGCTGGCCGGGGCCCCGCTGCTCGGGCTGATGTTCGGCCTGGGCTGGACTCCCTGCATCGGACCGACACTGACCGCCGTGCTCAGCCTGGGGCTCACGTCGGGTACGGCAGCCCGCGGCGCGTTCCTCGCCTTCGTCTACGGCCTCGGCCTCGGCATCCCGTTCCTGATCATGGCCCTGGCCTTCCAGCGCGGCATGAGGATGTTCGGGTTCGCCCGGCGCCACGCGCGGCTGGTGATGGGCATCGGCGGCGGGATGCTGGTCGCGGTCGGGCTGCTTGAGGTGACCGGCGCCTGGACGGCGGCGATCACCTGGGTACAGATCCACTGGATCGTCGGCTACAGCTCGCCCATCTAGCCGCCGGTCCCGCCCGGCCGCCCGCTGCGCGCTGGGCTATCCGGTAGCTACCATGCCAGTCTGTCCCTGGGACCGACCGGGCGCGGCCTGGGCAGACTGGCCCGGAGCCGCGGCAGCCTGGGTCAAGGAGGACCTCATGCGGTTCGGCATTTTCTACGAGCATCAGCTGCCCAGGCCCTGGGGGCCTGACTCGGAGCACAAGCTGCTCTCCGACGCGCTGGAGCAGATCGAGCTGGCCGACCGGTCCGGCATCGACTACGCCTGGGAGGTGGAGCACCACTTCCTCGAGGAGTACTCGCATTCCTCGGCGCCCGAGGTCTTCCTGGCCGCGGCGAGCCAGCGCACCGCAGCGGATCCGGCTGGGCCACGGCATCGTCCAGGCCCCGTCCGCGGTCAACCACCCGGCCCGGATTGCCGAGCGGGTCGCCACCCTGGACCTGGTCTCGGACGGACGGGTCGACTTCGGCACCGGGGAGGCGAGCTCCGCGGCCGAGCTCGGCGGATTCGGGGTGCCCCGCACGGCCAAGCGGGCGATGTGGGAGGAGACGCTCGACGCCGTCACGCGGATGTTCGTGGAACAGCCGTTCGCCGGCTACGACGGCGACTTCGTCACGATGCCGCCGCGCTACGTGCTGCCCAGGCCGCTGCAGAAGCCGCATCCGCCGCTCTGGGTGGCCTGCAGCCGCCGGGAGACCATCCACCTCGCCGCGCGCAGCGGCATCGGCGCGCTGTCGTTCTCGTTCGTCGAGCCGGAGGACGCGGCGCACTGGGTGGCCGAGTACTACGACCTGATCGCCTCGGAGGAGTGCGTGCCGCGGGGTTTCGCGGTCAACCCGAACGTGGCCGTGGTGCTGCCGATGATGCTGCACCCCGATGAGGCGACCGCCATCGACCGCGGCATCGACGGCGCGCACTTCTTCGGCTACTCGCTGAGCCACTACTACGGCGGCGGCACGCACACCGTGGGCGACAGCGACCTGTGGCGGAGCTTCGGCCAGGACCGGGCCGAGCACGGCTTCGCGCGCGACATCGTGCACGCGAGCGCGCAGCCCCTGGCCGTGCGGCTGCTGCAGGCCGGGGTGGGCTCACTGCGCGGCGCGATCGGCACGCCGGCTCAGGTCACCGATCTGATCGCCCGCTACGAGGCGGCCGGGGTGGACCAGGTGATGTTCGTCCTGCAGGCCGGGAACAACCGGCACGAGCACATCTGCGAGAGCATCGAGCTGTTCGCCCGCGAGGTCCTGCCCCGCTTCGCCGACGGCCGGGAGCAGCGGGAGGTGGCCAAGGCCGACCGGCTGGCGGCCGCGGTCGACAAGGCGCTGGCCCGGCGGGACGGCCCGCGGGCGCTGCCCGCGGCGTACCAGATCGACGAGGACGCGGAGACCGCCGCGGCCCGGTGGACCGCGCCGGTGCCACGGGGCGACCACCCGGGCGGGCTGGCCAGCAAGGCTCGCCACTCGGCGCGCGATTCCCTGCGCGGGCGCGGCCAGGCTGGGCTGCGCCGGGTCATCGGGCGCGCCTCCGACGCCCGGCTGGAGCAGATCTTCGCGAGCAGCCAGGCCCAGCGCGCGGTGTTCGGGATGATGACGCGCCAGTTCGACCCGGCCAAGGCCGGGGGCTTCGACGGCGCGATCGTCTACGACCTCGGCCTGTCCGACGGGACCCGGCGGCCCTGGGCCATCGAGATTCACGACGGGCGGGCGCGGGCGCACCAGTACGCCGCCGCGGACGCGGCGCTCACGATCAGGATCCCGCTGGCGGACTTCATCCGGGTGCTCACCACGGCGGACAGCTTCTACCCGCTGATCGTAGACGGCCGGATGACGATGGAGGGCGACCTCGCGCTGGCGAACCGGATGCCCGAGATGTTCGGCGCCCGCTCGACCTTCTGACGCCCGCCGGGCTGAAATATGCATGTTGCGCACGGTAGGTTGCTGCCCGCCCGCGGCTCGCATGGGCTAGGAACCCTCGGGGCTCGGGCGGCCACCGCCGCTAGGTCGTTGAGGTGCCGGCCTTGGCCTTCCGCATCGGCGTGCCCTGGCGCGTGCTCTCCGCCCCGCCCGTGCCCTCGGCGGCCTCCGTACCCTCGGCGGCCGCCGTGCTCCCGGCGCCTTCCGGCCCGCCGCGCCCGCGCGTCGGTGCGCCCGCGCCGTCGGTTGCGCCCGCGCCATCGGAGCGGTCCGGGCCGCCAGCGGCGTCCCGGCCTGCCGCGCGCACGACCGCGGCGGCGCCGAACCCCTCGAAGAGCCTGGCGCCGTCGCTCTCCCCCGGAGGCCAGCGCAGCCCGATCGTGAACGAGTGACCGGTCAGCTCCACCGCCTCGATGACCTCATCGCCGGCCCAGGCGACCGCGGTCAGGCCGCGGCCCAGCCGGCCCAGTTCCTGGCCGTCATCGGCCGCGTCCGCTGCGGGCACGGTGAGACTCGGGCCGACCAGCCGGCCGAGCATGCTGCCCGGGCTGATCCGCAGCTCACGGGCGGACGGCGCCGGGACGGATCCGCCCTGGTCAGCCGGGACTTCGCGGACAGACCCGTCCCGGGCCAGGTTGAGGACCTGCAGGCCGCGGCCGATGGCGAGCACGGGCAGCCCGGCCTCGATCGCCGCGCGCATCAGCGCCTGGTGGGCTGAGTCCCTGGCCCGGCCCGCCTGGCCCGCCGGACCGGGCGGCGGGTGCGCGCTGCCTCGCCGTCCGCCGTCCGCGGCACCGTCGGCGAACAGCAGCCCGTCCAGCCGGCCCACGAGCCGGGAGGCGTGCCACGGCCACGGGGCCAGCACGACAGGAAGGCACCCGGCCCGCTGCACGGCCCGGGCCCAGCTGGCCGGCAGCAGCGCAGCCTCGCGCACGCGGTCCCCCCAGTCCACGGCCGTCATCTCGCTGGTGATGCCGATCATAGGGGGAGTCATGAGCCAATGATGGTATACGGATAGGTGCTGGCGGGGGCAAACGAGAGTGACGGCCGAACACAGTCGGTAACGCTCATGGATAATTCACTGATGGTTCAGTCGCCGGCCGTTATAGGCAGAGTGGCGTTTCCGCCGATAACACAGCACGTTCTACTAGCAAAGATCATGGCAGTCGCCGAACGGCATTCCACTACTCTGCGTACTCCTCGTGCGAGGCTAGCCGAAAAGGGTTGTATGCATCATGTCTGGATGCAAGACTCAGCACATGGCGATCGCGCTTGACGGCGGATACCCGGACGACCGACCTCTGGGTCGCTTCGCAGGTCAGCCGCGCTTTACAGCCTTCGGGCGGCGTCGCGAAACACTGCCAGAAAGACTTTTCTCCTTAACCGACCAGTACGCGGATGCGCCGGTGGCGCTGGTGCCGGATATTACGTGCGAACCGGAGTATCCGGATACTGCTGGAGAAGAGCTCGGAACAGGCACACCAGCCGATATCAGTGAAGATGACGCCCGGCTGATAAGGGAGTCTTTCTCTCACGTTGCGGCGGACCCCGATGCCGCTATGGAACACTTTTATGCCCGTCTCTTCGTGGGTAACTCAGAAATCCGGTCGATGTTTCCGCACACCATGCGCGACCATATGGGACGGGTATTCGCGGCCCTGACCCACATTGTGGAAAACGTCGGCAGCCCGGATTCCCTGACTTGCTATCTCGAGCAGCTGGGTCGTAGTCATCGCAAGTTCGGGGTAAAAGGGCGGCACTACGAGCCTCTCCTCACCGAGCTAGCCGAGACGGTCAGGTATTTCAGCGGGCATTACTGGACCGGCGAGACCCAGGCCGCCTGGGAAGCGGCGCTCGCCCGGGTCTCGGCCATCATGACGGCCGCCGCCGACGGGGACGCCGCCCGGCAGCCCTGCTGGTGGACCGCTGAGGTCGTGGAGCATGACCGGCGCGGCCCGAACCTGGCCGTGCTGACCGTCCGGCCCGACCAGCCGCTGCACTACCGGCCGGGCCAGTACCTGGCCGTGCAGGTGCCCCGGTGGCCGCGGGTCTGGCGCAACTTCTCCATCGCTAACGCCCCACGCGAGAACGGCCTGATAGACCTGCATGTTCGCGCCGTACCTGGCGGGATGGTGAGCGGCTCGCTGGTGCATAACATGCAGCCAGGTGACACCCTGCTGCTCGGTCAGGCGCAGGGCGAGCTGGCCGCCAGGGCCGACCCTGTGCGGGATCTGCTGTGCATCGCCGGCGGCACCGGCCTGGCCCCCATCAAGGCGATCATCGAGGGCATCATCGGCCAGGGTG
Source organism: uncultured Actinomycetota bacterium (assembly GCA_963739645.1). Lineage (GTDB taxonomy): Bacteria > Actinomycetota > Actinomycetes > Streptosporangiales > Streptosporangiaceae > JASHPR01. Next base: position 179,429 of record CAVUBM010000114.1, on the reverse strand, counting down.
GCCAGCGGAGGAAGATCGGCCTGTTCCTCGGGGCCCGCACCGAGGACGACCTGTATGACCTCAGGGAACTGCAGGCGCTTGAATCGGCCTGCCCGGCGCTGACGGTGATTCCTGTTGTGTCAGATCAGCCGAATTTCGGCGGCATTAAAGGAATGGTCCCTGATGTTGCGGCGCTGCACGCGAACTGCGAAGGCAGGGACGTCTTCATAAGCGGCCCCGAGGGCATGATCGCAGAGACGGTCCGGCTTCTGGAAAGCCGCGTCAGCGCCGACCGGATCCACTACGATCCGCCCGGCGCCGCCAGGTAACCGGGCGAAAGGCCGCATGCAATCCCACGCAGGGCGTGAGCAACGTTCTGTCATCAATCCCAGATGCAATCCCATGCGGACGTGGGAATGATCTGCGTACTTTTCCTCCGGTGCAATTTCACGGACACTGGCGGGCATGCAATTGCACCTCATGCAATCCCGTCCTGGGTCTGTGTCTCGCGCCGGCGGTCGCCGCCGAGGTGCTCGCCGAAGAATGCGTAGATGCGCCGCCACGCATCGGCCGCGTCGGCCTCCTGGTAGCTCATCCGGGCGAACCTCGCGAGGACCGCGGCTCGCGCCCGAGGTCTCGCTCATGAACCGGTGGCCCGAACCCGGGTACACCTGCACGTCGTGCGGGACCTCCAGCGCGGTGAGCGCGCGCTCCAGCCGTTCCTTGGGCTTGGTGCCGCCCACGTCCCTGGCCCCGAAGCTGCCCACGACCGGGCAGGCCCCCCGCAGGGCGCTCTCGGCATCCTCCGGCACCTCGCCGTAGTTCACCGACGCCACCGAGAATCCGCCCCTGGGCGCGCACAGCAGCGCGAACCCGCCGCCCAGGCAGAACCCGATGACACCGGTCCGCCCGGTGCAGTCGTCCCGGGCGGCCAGGACGCCGCGGGCCGCCTCCAGCATGGCGAACGCGGGCCCGGACCGGGCCCGGACCTGACGGATGGCGCCGACCACGCACCGGATCCACGGCTTGCCGTCGAACAGCTCGGGGGCGAGGGCGAGGTAGCCGTGCTCGGCGAACTGGTCGGCCTTCCGCCTGATGTCGGCGTTCAGCCCGAACGCCTCGTGAATCACCACCACGCCGGGCCACGGTCCCGGCCCGGCGGGCACAGCCAGGTAGCCCCGGGCAGTCCGGTCGGCTACCGGGTACGAGATGTCGGGCATGCGCCAAACACTGTCACACCTTGCGCCACTGCGGTATCCACGCGCCGTCGGAGATCGTGTAGTCGCCGAACAGCGTCGGCGCCTCGGCCCGGACCAGCTCGCCGATCTTGCCGAACACCAGCCGGATCTCCTCCTCGGCGCCCGGGTCGGTGCGCGCCTCGATGGTGTGCCGCAGCGTCCGGACGTTGGCCGTCCACACCAGGCCGGTCGCCACCCCGTCCGGCGCGAACCGGCGCATGAACGAAGTCTTGTGCTTCTTCTCGTGGAACGGCACACCCTCCTCGTCCAGCCCGAAGTGCCCGGCCATCCAGCGCTGGAACTCCTCCATCTGCTCCAGCATCGCGGTCGCCCGCTTCATCAGCTCGGCGTCCGCCAGCGCCCACTCAGGGAACCAGAACGGGATGTCGGCCAGCCGGACGAACCGCAGCGACTCCTGCGAGATCGCCATCCCCGGCCGGTGCCGAACCAGCTCATGGGTCGCAACTCTGGAGATGTTGTGCAGCACAAAGCTGAACGACACATGCTCGAGCACCGAGCCGTGCGCGCTGGCCAGGATGTTCTGCAGGTACTTGTCCTGGTCGGCCCGGACCCGGACCACGTTGGGGTTAAGCCCCGGCTCCCACGACCTGTAGCACAGTCTCCCCGGCGAACTCGGCCAGGTTCAGCGCGTCGTTGTCGAGGCTGCCGCGGTCCAGCTTCTCCAGCCAGGCCTCGCCGCCGACCTCACGCAGGTACGCGGCCACCTGGTCGTAATCGAGCTCTGGCCGCGCGACCAGGAACACCTCGGGCTGCACGCTCTTCATGGCACGGCACCCTAGCGCGCGGCCCGGACAACAGCACACCAGAACGCTTCGCGAACGCTGCGGACCCTACCGTTGTGCCGTTACGCATACCGAGCGGCGGATTCAAGGCTGCATCCGTGGGGGGTAGCAGATGGCACAACCCGTCCTGTTCGTGCTCGACGACGACGCCGGGGTCGCCGGCGCGCTCCGCGACGACCTCAGCCGGCGATTCCGCGAGGACTTCCGCGTCATCGGCGAGACGTCGGCCGCCTCCGGGCTGGCGACACTGCGCGAACTCGCCGACGCCGGCCTTCCGGTGGCGCTGCTCATCGTGGATCACAACATGAGCGAGATGCCCGGGGTTGACTTCCTCGCGCGCGCCCATGAGATGCACCCGAAGGCCAAGCGGGTCCTCCTGGTGGAGCGCGACTACTCGGTGCGCAGCCCGGCCGTCCGGGCCATGACCCTGGGCCAGGCCGACTATCACCTCTCCAAGCCGTGGATGCTCGAGACGTCTGTCCCCGGCGTCTTCGCCGCTGGGGACGCCCGCTGCCGTTCGATCAAGCGGGTGGCGTCCGCCGTCGGGGACGGCGCGACCGTGGTGCGCATCGCCCAGGAGTACATCGCGGGTGACCACGCGGACGAGCCCACCCGGGCCGTCCTGGCCTGACTCCCAGTGCAGTTCGTCGTCATAAGTTGCAGTTATGCTGCAGCTTATGACGACGAGCCCGCCCGCCCGGCCGCTGCGCCGCGCCCAGACCGAGCTGACCGAGCAGCGGATCGTGGCCGCGGCCACCGAGCTGTTCCTCGCCGACGGCTACCTGGCCACCACCCTCGAGGACGTGGCCAGGCGGGCCCAGGTTGGCGCGCGCACCGTGTACGTCCGGTTCGGCACCAAGGCCGCGCTGTTCAAGCGCGTCGTGGACGTGGCCATCGTCGGCGACACCGAGCCGGTCGATGTCCTGGGCCGGGACTGGATGCAGCTCGCGCTGACCGCCCCGACCGCCGCCGGCCGCATCGCCGCGGCCGCCGCGGCCGGGCGCCAGATTATGGAGCGTACCGGCGCGCTGTTCGCCGTGGCCCAGCAGGCGGCGGCGGTCGAGCCGCTGATCGCCGGGTTCTGGCAGCAGGGCCGCGAGGGGGCCCGCCATACCCAGGAGGTGTTCTGGACCCGGATGGCACAGGACGGCCTGCTGGACCCGGCCACCGACCTGACCTGGATCATCGAGACCGCCAGCATTCTCGGCGCCGCCGAGACCTACCTGCTCATCACCCGGATGACCGGCTGGGACCCGGACGCCTACGAGAGCTGGCTGCGCACCACCCTGACCCGCCTGACCGCCATCCCCGGCGGCGGGGCCCCGCCCGCTGGCTGACGCCCTGCGCTCCCCCGCCCGTCCCGGTCGGCCCGCATCAGGGAACGGAAACGCCGGCCGCCTCCCGGGTCCGGGCCCGGCCCAGCCGCAGCACGTTGGCGATGACCTGGTGACCCGCGCCGCCGCCCGCGGTCATGATCGACTCCGGGTGGAACTGCACCCCCCACCGGCCGGCCGCGTCGTCCTCGATCGCCATCACCACGCCGTCCGGGGTCACCGCGGTCACCGTGAAGCCGCCGGTGACCCCGTCCGGGGTCGCGTGCAGCGAGTGATACCGCCCGGCGGTGAACTCCCCCGGCAGCCCGGCCAGCAGCCCGGACCGCGGCGCGCCGCCCAGGATCTGGACCGAGCCCGGCTTGCCGTGCGCGGGCGGGGCCAGCACCCCCAGCTGACCGCCGGTGTGCTCGACCATGGCCTGCATCCCCAGGCACACGCCGAACGCCGCTGTCCCCCGCTCATCCAGCACCTTCAGCAGCCCGTCACAGCCGAAGTCGGCCGGCCGCCCGGGGCCCGGCGACAGCACCACCAGGTCGGGCGCGCAGGCGTCGAGCAGCCCGGTGTCGAACCCGGCCCGCAGCGTGGTGACCTCCGCGCCCGCCTCCCTGAAGTAGCCGGCCAGCGTGTGCACGAACGAGTCCTGGTGATCCACCAGGAGCACGCGCATGCCCACCCCCGGCGGCGCCACCTGGGTGTCGGCCGTACCGGGCGCCTCCGGCCGCGGCCGCGCCGGCCCGGAGTCCCCGGCCTCGCGGAGGGTCTCCAGCAGGGCCCGGGCCTTCAGCTGGGTCTCGCGCTCCTCCGCGGCCGGGTCGGACTCGAACAGCAGCGTCGCGCCCGCCCGGACCGCGGCGATCCCGTGCCGGATGTGCGCGGTCCGCAGCGTGAGCCCGGTGTTCATCCCGCCGTCGAAGCCGATCATCCCGACGGCCCCGCCGTACCAGCGCCGCGGGCCGGCCTCGTGGTCCTCGATGAACTGCATGGCCCAGGTCTTCGGCGCGCCGGTCACGGTCACCGCCCACATGTGGGTGAGGAACGCGTCCAGCGCGTCGAAGCCGGCCCGCAGCTGGCCCTCGACGTGGTCCACGGTGTGGATCAGCCGGCTGTAGAGCTCGATCTGGCGCCGCCCGATCACCTGTACGCTGCCCGGCTCGCAGACCCGGGACTTGTCGTTACGGTCGACGTCGGTGCACATGGTCAGCTCGGACTCCTCCTTGGCCGAGCTGAGCAGGGCGCGGATGTTCTCGGCGTCCTGCAGCGGGTCCGTGCCGCGGGCGATCGTCCCGGAGATCGGGCACGTCTCCACCCGCCGGCCCGTCACCCGGACGTACATCTCCGGCGACGCCCCGACCAGGTACTCGCCCTCCCCCAGGTTGAGGAAGAACTCGTATGGTGCGGGGTTGCGCTGCCGCAGCCGCTCGTAGAACGCGGCCGGCGAGCGGCACGTGCCGTGGAAGACATGGCTGGGCACCACCTCGAACAGGTCGCCGCGGGCAAAGCGCTCCTTGGCCTGCTCGACCACGCGGGCAAAGGAGCCGGGCTCCGGATCGGCCGGAGGATCACCAGCCGGAACGCTCCGCCGCTCCCCCGGGCCGTCCTCAGCGGCCCGGTCCAGGCCCGCGGTCGAGACGCCGCCGACCTCGAACTCGTAGCTGAAGCACTGCGCGGTCTCCCGCTTGCGGTCCAGCACGTACAGCCGGTCGGGCAGGTGCAGCACCAGGTCGCGCTGGTCCGCGGGCCGGTCGTGGCGCTGCTGCACGGGCTCGAACTGGAACGCCAGGTCGTAGCCGAATGCCCCGTACAGGCCGAGGTGCGGGTCCGGGCCAGAGAACGCCGCGATGATCTCGCGCAGCGCGGAGAACACAGTGGGCCGCCGGCTGCGCTCTTCCTCGGTGAACGTGCCGGTGCCCTCCGGGATGATGGTGCTTATCCGGGGGGAGGCCCCCCCATCTTCTTCGGAGTTCACCTCCTCACCGACCCGGCGCATGGCGTCGGCGATCACCGGGAGCAGGATCTCGCCCCGGCTGTTCAGGGCCGTGGCGGTGAGCTGGCGGCCGCGGGCGACCAGTTCGACGCACGGGTCGACGTAGGCCATGTGCCAGCGGCTGTACCGGCCCGGGTACTCCATGCCCGAGCTGAGCACCCCGCCGCGCCGCGCCTCGACCTGCTCGGTGAGGTCCGCCAGCACGGCGGGGTCGAACGGGGTCGCGGTACGGGTGACCCGGACGCCACCGCCGGTCTCGAACTGTGTCGGGTCCATCTCGGCCCCTTGCCTGGTCAGGCCCGGCGCCGGGCGGTGAGAACGAGAAAGGCGACCGCCGGCTGCCGGGCGGTCGCCTTAAGGATCTGCTGCGTGCGCGAACCAGGAACCGCCTCAGGGGCGGCGCCACCAGCCTTCGGTCCGGTTCGCGTGCATGCGCAGAGCCTATCGGCGCGGCCTCCCCGGCGCCAGCACCTTCGCCGTCACACCGTGCTGGCCGCCGTCAGCCCGGGCCAGAGTCCCGCCGTCCCTGACGCGCCCTCAGGCCCACCGTCAGCCCAGCGCGTAGACCGCTGTGACCGCGACGCTGAGCTGCTGGGAGCCCGGGGAGATCGGCACCGGGGTCTTGGCCGCCGACCCGTTGGCGAACACCGGGACCGGCGCCGACGCGGGACTCTGGTCGGTGATGCTGATCACCGGCCCGAGCGGCTGGCCCAGCGCGTGCGCGTACTGCCTGGCCTTGACCCTGGCGTCGGCCACGGCGCGGTCCCGCGCGGTGGCCAGCAGCCCGCTGTCGTCGGTCAGGTTCAGCGAAACGCCGTCGACCGTCGTCGCGTTGCCGCCCGCGTGTACCGCGGCCGTGATCTGGCCTCCGGCCGCCGCGACCCTGGTCAGCGTCGCGGTGAGGGACTCGCTGACCCCGTAGCCGGAGGGCGTCTGCGACCCCTGCTCGTAGTTGGGCTGGATGAACAGGCCCGTGGTCTGGATGTCGGCCGCCGCGACGCCCCGGGCCCGCAGCGCGGCCGTGACCCGGCGCACCGCCTGGTTGGCCTGCTGCAGCGCCGACGCGACCGCGCCCCCGTTGACCTGGACACCCATGGTGAGCGTGAGCTGGTTCGGGGTGCCGGTGACCGTCCCGTTCCCGGTCACCGTGATCCGGCCAGAACGGACGGCCGAGACCAGCGTCGCACCGGCCCGGCCCGGCCCGTCAGGCGAAGCGCCACCCCGGCTGGCGCCGAGAGCGAACGCCCCGATCAGCAGTGCGGCGGCAGCGGCGCCAACGGCAGCCGCCCGGACGGCAGGCGTAATGGTAAATGTCACGGCACAGCTCCGGGTTCGGGGAATACCTGACGCTTCGACGCATTCCCACGAGCCTCGGTTCCACCCCGAGCGGAGCTACGAGCGGGGCGGGAGCGGGGGGCGGCGGCGGGACGGGCGGGTCGAGGCGTCGGGCGGCGCGGCCGCGGGCCGTGACTCCAGGGCTTCGATGGCCATCCGGACCGCGGTCTCAAGCTGCGGGTCCGCGCCGGCCGCGAAGTCCTCAGGCGGCGCCACCACCTCGACGTCCGGGTCGACGCCGCGGTTCTCCACCCCCCAGCCGAAACCGTCGAGCCAGGTGGCGTACCGCGGCACGCTCATCGCGGTGCCCTCGACGAGCTCGTGCAGGGGCACGTCGATGCCGACCACGCCACCCCAGGTGCGCGTGCCCACCACCGGGCCGAGACCGAGGATCTTGATGGCGGCGGTGACGATGTCGCCGTCCGAGCCCGCGTGCTCGTCGGTCAGCGCGACCACGGGCCCGCGCGGGGCGTCGTCCGGGTAGGTGGTGGGCTGCAGGCCGCGCGGGATGTCCCACCCGATCACCCGGCGGGCGAGCTTCTCCACGACCAGCTGGGACGTGTGCCCGCCCCGGTTGCCGCGGACATCCACGATCAGCGCCTCGCGGACCATCTCCGCGTGCAGGTCGCGGTGGAAGTCCGCCCATCCCTCGCTGACCATGTCAGGAACGTGCAGGTAGCCGATCCGGCCGCGGCTGAGCTCGCGGACCCGGCGGCGGCGCCCGGCGACCCAGTCCTGGTAGCGCAGCCGGCGGTCGTCTTTGAGTGTGACCACGACCGCGCTGCGTGGCTCGCCGCCCGCGGCCGGGGCGATGGTCAGCTCGACCGGCTTGCCGGCCGCCCCGACCAGCAGCGGGCCAGGCCCGGCCCCGTCCAGCAGCTGCCCGTCCACCGCGAGCAGCACATCCCCCGGCCCGACCTGCGCGCCCGGCGCGGCCAGCGGTGAGCGCGCCCGCGGGTCGGAGGACTCGCCGGGCAGCACCCGGGTCACCGTCCAGCGCCCGCTGGCGCCGCGCTCCAGGTCCGCGCCGAGCAGGCCGACCGGGGCCTCGCGGGACGTGTCGTCGTGGGTCCGGGGCGGCATGACGTAGGCGTGCGAGGTGCCAAGCTCCCCGAAGATCTCCCACAGCACGTCGGCGAAGTCGGCCGGGCCTGCGATCCGGTCCAGCAGCGGCCGGTAGGAATCCAGCACCGCGTCCCAGTCCAGGTCCGCCAGGTCGGCCACCCAGAAGTCGTGCCGCATGAACCGGCCGGCCTCGGCGTAGGCGTTCTGCCACAGCGCCGCCGGGTCGGCCAGGAACCTGGCCCGGGATCTGTCGATGGTCACCCGGTCGGCCGGGCTGTCCGAGTCGGCGTCCGGGTCCAGGTCCGGCTTGCGGTCCGCGGGCACCGCGCAGAGCTTCCCGCGGTCGCAGATGACCAGCACGCTGCCGTCGCCGCTGGCCTCGAACCAGTCCACCGCGTCGGCCAGCTCGGTGCGCCGCTGCTGCCCCAGGTCAAAGTGCTCGAGGCTCGGCCGCGGCGCGTCATCGTCCAGGGTGGCGCCGCCCTCGCCCAGGTTCCCTGTCACCGGCTCCCTGAGCCAGACCAGCCCGCCCTTGACCGCGCGCAGCGAGGAGTAGCGCGATTCGGCCGCCGGGATCTGCACGATCCGGCCGCCCAGGCCCTCGGGGTCGACGGTCACCGGCCGCGGCGGGTGGCCGGCGCGGCCGGGTGCGCGGTCGGCTGACCCGGTGCCGGCCTGCGGCCCGGCCGTCCCGCCGTCCTGGCCTGACTCGGCGTCGCCGGCGTCCTCGTCGTCCTTGGCCCGGCTGCCGACCGGGCGCCCGCCGGGCAGCGGGCCGAACGGCGACGGCGTGGCCGCGGCCAGGGGCAGCAGGTAGGGCCGGGACCCGAACGGGAACGACAGGTCGAACACGTGCGCGTCGTAGACCGGGTCAAAGCTCCGCCGGGACAGGAACGCGAGGTACCGGCCGTCGGCCGTGAACACCGGCTCGGTGTCGGTGAACCGGCCGTCGGTGACGTCCACCACGGTCCCGGGGTCGGCGACGCGGACCAGGCGCAGCCGGCGCAGCGGCTGTGGCCCCGGGTGTGACCACGCCAGCCAGGCCGAGTCCGGTGACCAGGCCAGCCCGGTGACCTCCCCGTCGGTGGAGACCGCGACCTCGGTGACCGTGCCGGAGGCGGCATCGACCAGGCAGAGCCGCCCTTCGCGGGTGGCGACGGCCACGGTGCGGCCGTCGGGCGCCGCGGTCAGGCCGGAGACCAGGCCGATCTCGCCCGTCGCGAGCCGCCGCGGCGGTGTCCCGTCCGCTGGCCCGTGCGACGGCGCTATCTCCAGCGCGTCGGCGCCCTCGGCGTCGGTCACCCACACCACCTGGCCGGTCTCGCCGAGCACCCGGGGCAGCCGGGCCCTGACGCCAGGGACGACCGACAGCGCCCGGGCCGGCCCGTCCCTGTGGGTCAGCCAGTGCACGGTCCCCCGGACCTCGATCGCGCTCGCCTGGCCGGAGTGGTCGCAGGACAGGGCGCCGAGATGATCCTCCGCCGAGATCAGCCGCGGCGCCCGCGCGGACGGCGAGCCCAGGCTGATCTCAAGCCGCCGGGGCTCATCGGCGTCCAGCCCGTCCAGCAGCCAGATGTCGCCCGCGCAGTGGTACACGATGCGGCGGCCGTCGGTGCTGGCGTTGCGGGCGTAGAAGCCGTCGTGATCCGTATGCCGCCGCAGGCCGGTTCCGTCCAGGGCGCAGGAGTACACGTTGCCCGTGCCCTCGTGGTCGGACAGGAACGCCAGCCTGCCGCGGACCAGCATGGGGCAGGCGAACTGGCTGTCCAGGCCGGCCAGGACCCGGGTGAACCGGGCCGCGGCCGGCGCCGCGGGCGGGCCTACCCACAGCCGCCCCGAGGTCCCGCCCCGGTACCGCTTCCAGAACGCGAGTTCACGGAAGCCCCCGTTCAGCAGCGCGGTGCCGTCCGCCTCCACGGCCAGGTCGGTGACCGGGCCGAACGGCAGCGGCGCGACCGCAGCCGCGCCACCGCCGGCGGCCAGCGGGTAGGCCAGGGTGAAGTGATCGAACGGCTGGCCCGAGGCGGTGATCGCGAGAACGTCGCCGTCCGGTGTCCAGCCGCAGACCCGGGTTCGCTGGTCGCCCCAGTAGCTGAGCCTGCGGCCGTGGCCGCCGTCGATATCGGCCAGATAGGCCTCAGGCGGGCCGTCCCGGCGGCTAGTCCAGGCGATCAGCGAGCCGTCCCGGGAGATGCGGGGATGGCTCGCTGCCGCGTGGTCGGCCGAGACCCGCCAGGCCCGCCCGCCGTCCGCGGGAGCGAGCCACACGTCGTCGTCGGCGATGAAGGTGACGAGGTCACCGTGGACATGCGGGAAACGGAGATATCCGGCTGCGGCCACCAGATCATCCTAGGACCGCGGCCCGCCGCGTCACGCGGAGCCACCCGGTGTCCCGCCCTCCCGCCGGGTCAGTGCGGATCTGAGTGTGAGACAGCGCCCGAGCTGTCCTGCGCCGCCGCGGCGTGCGGGGCGATGGCCATCTCCGTGGGCGTGTGCTCGGGTACCGGCTTGCCGACGATGCGGTACACCGCCGAGCCGTCCACCGTCTCCTTCTCCAGCAGCAGGTCGACGAGCTGCTCGAGCTCGGGCCGGTGCGACCGGATCAGCTCGACCGCCCGCTGCTCGGCCTCCCGCACCAGCCGGGCGACCTCCCGGTCGATGATGGCCTGGGTCGCCTCGGCAAACGGCCGGCTGGACAGCCCCTGCCCGCCTCCGCCGAGGAACACCGAGCCGCCCTCGGGGTACCCGACCGGGCCGAGCGCCGGCGACAGCCCGAACTCGCGGACCATCTTGGTCGCCAGGTCCGTGGCGCTGGCCAGGTCGTTGGCCGCCCCGGTCGAGCCCTGGCCGAACTCGACCAGCTCGGCCGCCCGGCCGCCCAGCCGCACCGCCAGGGAGTCGTTGAGATAGTCCTCGCGGTACAGATGCCGCTCGTCCAGCGGCAGCTGCTCGGTGACGCCCAGCGTCTGCCCGGCGGGCAGAATCGTGATCTTCGCCACCGGGTCGGTGTACTCGGAAAGCGCGGCGACCAGCGCATGGCCGGACTCGTGGATCGCCACCGAGTGCTTCTCCTCGGGCAGCAGCACGTTCGAGCCCTCGCGGCGGCCGAGCAGGATCCGGTCGCGGGCCGTCTCGAAATCGGCTGCGGTGAGCACCTCGCGATTGCCGCGGACGGCGTTGATCGCCGCCTCGTTGGTCAGGTTGGCCAGGTCCGCGCCGGAGAAGCCAGGTGTCCCCCGGGCCACGACGTTCAGGTCCACGTCGGGGCCGAGCTTCTTGCCCCGGCAGTGCACGACCAGGATCGCGGCCCGCTCCGACAGCGTGGGCAGCGGGATCGTGACCTGCCGGTCAAACCGGCCCGGGCGGAGCAGGGCCGGGTCCAGGACCTCGGGCCGGTTGGTCGCGCCCAGCACCACGATTCCCTGGGTCACGTCGAACCCGTCCATCTCCGCCAGCAGCTGGTTCAGGGTCTGCTCGCGCTCGTCGTTGGAGACGGCGGCACCGGAGCCGGCCCGGCGCTGGCCGATGGCGTCGATCTCGTCGATGAAGATGATCGCCGGAGCCCGCTTGCGCGCCTCGCTGAACAGGTCACGGACCCGGGCCGCGCCGACACCGACGAACAGCTCGACGAAGCTGGAGCCGGTGACCGAGAAGAACGGCACCGAGGCCTCGCCCGCCACGGCCCTGGCCAGCAGCGTCTTGCCGGTGCCCGGCGGGCCGATCATCAGCATGCCGCGCGGGGCCATGGCACCGGCCCGCTGGTAGCGCTCGGGCTTGCGGAGGAAGTCGACCACCTCGCCGATCTCGGCTTTGACGCCCTCGTAGCCAGCCACGTCGCTGAACTTGGTCGACGGCCGCTCGGCGTCGAACACCTTGGCCCGGCTCCGGCCCACGCCGAGTACGCCCTGCAGGCCGGCCGCTCCCCCTCCGGCCCGGGCCATCCGCCGGAACAGGAAGAACACGATGATGAACGGCGCCAGCAGGATCAGCCAGTACAGCAGCTCGGTACCCAGGCCTGAGCTCGGCGGCTGCGCGGTCACCGACTTCACGCCGTCCGCGCTGAGCTGCTGGCTGAGCTGGGCCGTGGGCTGGCCGGGGATGACGGTCGTATACGACTTTCCGCTGGTCAGGTCGCCGAAGGCGGGCGTGTTCGAGCCGCTGGAACCATTCTCGAACGTGACTGTCTTGATCTTGTGGGCGCCGGCGTCCGTGACGAACTGGGAGTAGCTCAGGCTGACCGGGGTTTTGACGTGAATCCCGGGCAGGAAGACGTAGAGCCCGATGAACGCGATAAGCGCGATCGGCCACAGCCAGTGCCGCCACTTCGGCGGGGGCGGCGGAGCCGTGCGGACGGGCTTGTCGCCGGGCGGTGGCGGATTCGGCTGCTTGCTCATGAGTCATTCTTACGCATCAGGTCCGGTGACCGGCAATTTGGTCCGCGCCCAGCGCAATCGGGCCCAGCGGGGCCCGCCGCCTGCCCGGCATGTCCGTATTTGCGAATGTCCTGCCGGACCCTACGATGTTGCCGAGGAACATCCACGCCCCGATGCCGGTCGTGATGCCGACGAACACGCGGCCGAGGAACGAGCCTCGATGGCAGTAACGATCATCGTCAACGGCATCGAGCGGACGGTGACGGCGGACGACGGCCGGAGCCTGCTCGAGGTGCTCCGCGATGACCTGGGCGTCACCGGCCCGAAGTTCGGCTGCAGCGAGGGCGCCTGCGGCGCCTGCACGGTGCTGATCGGCCGCCGCGCGGTGACCTCGTGCATCACGCCAGCGGCCGACGCGGCCGGCCAGCGGATCACGACCGTCGAGGGCCTGGCCGAGGACGGCGTGCTGCACCCGGTGCAGCAGGCCTGGCTGGAGCAGGGCGCGATGCAGTGCGGGTACTGCACCCCGGGCTGGCTCACCGCCACCGCCGCCCTGCTGAACCGGGTGACCAGGCCGGACGACGCCAGGATCGCGGCTGAGCTGGCCGGGAACGTCTGCCGCTGCTGCACCTATCCGCGCATTATGCGCGCGATCCGCCGCGCGGCCGAGCTCATGGAGGAGCCCGAGCTGCTCCAGCCGGTGCCGCCCGGGGTGGATCAGGGACCTGGCGCGGGCCAGCCCCGCCGGCTGCCGCGGTGGCTGCCCAGGCCCTGCCCTGGGACCAGGCGGCCAAGGATGAGGCTTCGTTCTTCGAGTTGCTCGACGACGGCCTGGTCACGGTCGTCGCCGGCGATGCCGCGCCAGTCGGCCCGGGTCGGTGGGGTGGCCAGGATGACGCGTGGGTGCACGTGGGAGCCGACGGCTCGGTGACGGCGTTCACCGGCAAGGTCGAGGCGGGCCAGGGCACACGCACCGCGCTCGGGCTGCTGGTTGCCGAGGAGCTCGCCGTGCCGCCGGGATCGGTGCGGGTGGTCATGGGCAGCACCGATGTCTCGCCCTTTGACCTGGGTACCTTCGGCAGCCGCTCGATGCCGTACGCGGCGCCGCCGCTCCGGTCAGCCGCGGCGGCCGCCCGCGAGCTGCTCCGTGAGGCGGCCGCGGAGAGGTTCGGCCTGCCCGCCGCTGACCTGACCGTCGGCGGCGGCCTGGTGGCCGGGCCCGACGGCGCGCCGAGCATTGGCTTCTCCGACCTGCTGGCCGGCGTGCGCCGGGTGGAGCGGGTGCCCGCCGACGGGCCGGTGACCGCGCGGTCAGCGTGGCGTTCGGCCGGCCGCCCGGTGCCGGCGGCCCGGGGCGCCGAGGTGGTCACCGGCGTCAAGCACTTCCCGGCGGATCTCCGCTTCGACGGCATGCGGCATGGATGCGTGCTGCGCGCGCCCGCGTTCGGCGCCACCCTGCGCAGCGCTGATACGGCCCGGGCCGAGGCGCTGCCCGGGGTGAGCGTGGTCAGGGACGGTGAGTTCATCGGGGTGGTGGCCGGCCGGCGGGACACGGCGCGCCGGGCGATCGGGGCCATCGACGCGTCCTGGGACCGCACGCCCCAGCCCAGCCAGGATGAGCTGGCCGGCTACCTGCGCTCGCACCCGATCGACGGCGAGGGATTCAGCGCCACGTTCCGGCACGAGCAAGGAGACGCGGACGCCGCGCTCGCAGCCGGTCCGGTCCGCCGGACCGCGCACTATACGGCCGCCTACATTGCCCACGTCCCGCTGGAGCCCCGGTCGGCCGTGGCCGCCTGGCGGGATGGCCACCTCCTGGTCTGGACCGGCACCTCCACGCCGTTCCGGGCCCGGCGCGAGCTGGCCGACGCGCTTGCCCTGCCGGAGCACCGGGTGCACGTCACCGTGCCCGACTACGGAGGCGGCTTCGGCGGCAAGCACGGCAGCTCCGTCGCGGTGGAGGCGGCCCGGCTGGCGCGGGCGGCCGGCGGTCGGCCGGTCAAGGTCCAGTGGAGCCGCCACGAAGAGTTCCACTGGGGCTACCTGCGGCCCGCGGCGCTCATCGACGTATCGGGCAGCGCGGACGCCTCCGGCAGGCTCACCGGCTGGACGCACCTCAACGTCAACTCGGGGGCGGTCGGGATCATGACCCCCTACCGGGTACCGCACCAGCGGATCGTGTTCCAGCCCGCCGATTCGCCGCTGCCGCAGGGCTCGTACCGCGCGCTGGCCGCCACCGCCAACAACTTCGCGCGGGAGTCGCACATGGACGAGCTCGCGCACGGGCTCGGGATCGACCCGGTCGAGTTCCGGCTGGGTCACCTCGACGACCGCAGGCTCGCCGACGTGATCCGCGCGGCCGCCGGCCGGCTCGGCCGCCGGGCGCGGCCGGGACCGGACCCGGAGCGTGACGGGACCGGCGTGGGCGTCGCGGGCGGCATGGAGAAGGGCGGCCGGGTAGCCACCGCGGCCGAGGTCCGGGTCGATGACGACGGCACGCTGCACGTGGACCGGCTGGTCACCGCGTTCGACTGCGGCGCCGTGGTCAACCCGGACAGCCTGCAGAACCAGGTCGAGGGCGCGGTGACGATGGGGCTGGGCGGCGCGCTGTTCGAGGCGATCGAGTTCGCCGGCGGCCAGATCCGCAACGCCTCGCTGGCCGAGTACCGGGTGCCGCGCCTGCCGGACCTGCCCGAGGTCGATGTGATGCTGCTCGACCGCCCGGACGAGCCATCGGCCGGCGGCGGCGAGACCCCGATCATCGCGGTGGCGCCGGCGATCGCCAACGCGATCTTCGACGCGAGCGGCATCCGGCTGCGCGCCATGCCGCTGGCCCCGCGCGGGGTGGTCACGCCCGCGCGCGCCTGACGCCGCTCGCGGCCCTGGCGGCTAGTGTCCGGGGAGGACAGAGGTTCGCCAGAGCGGGAGGTAGCCATGGATCTGGGGCTGGCCGGGCAGGCCGCGGTAGTCACCGGAGCGAGCAAGGGCATCGGGCTGGCGGTCGTGCGCGCCCTGGCCAGCAGCGGCGTCAGCGTGTTCGCCGGCGCCAGAAAATCCTCCGCTGGCCTCGACGAGCTGGCCAGGGGCGGGGAGGTGCACGCCATCGAGGTGGACCTGGCCGCCGCCGACGGGCCGGCCACGCTTGTCGCCGCCGCGGGCGGCCGCGTGGACATCCTGGTGAACAACGTCGGCGGCGCCCCGGCCCGGCCCGGCGGGTTCCTGAGCATCACCGACGAGGACTGGCTCGCCACGATCAACCTCGACCTGATGGCCGCCATCCGGGCCTGCCGTGCCGTGCTGCCCGCCATGCTCGCGGCAGGATCGGGAACGATCATCACGATCTGCTCGGTCAACGCGCGGCTGCCCGACCCGGCGGTGCTGGACTACAGCACCGCCAAGGCCGGGCTCGGCCGGCTTCTGCAAGGCGCTGTCCAAGGAAGTCGGCCCGAAGGGGATCCGGGTCAACACCGTGAGCCCCGGACCTGTCGCCACCGACCTGTGGCTGGGGCCGGCGGAGTCGCGCAAACGGTCAGCGCCGCGACCGGCGCCAACCGCGAGGACGTAGCTAAGCAGGCCGCCAGCCAGATGCTGACCGGCCGGTTCACCGAACCCGGCGAGGTCGCCGACCTGGTGCTGTTCCTCGCCAGCAGCCGGGCGGCCAACATCACCGGTGCCGAGTTCACCATCGACGGCGGCCTCGTCCCGACCTGGTGACCAGGCTGCGCCGCTCAGCCCGGGAGCCTTGAGCCGGGGAACCCGCGGACCGGGTGGATCTCATAGCTGAAGATCCCGGCCCTGACGCCGGGATCGCCGTCCATGATCTGGGCCACATCCTCCGGGGACGCGGCGAAGATGCCGAGACCGGCCCAGTCACCGGGATCGTCGTTCGCGGGCAGGACGATGGCCAGGACGCCGTGTTCGGCCAGCGCCATGTTGCGGCGGCCGTGCTCCCAGATCGTCGGGTCGACGTCGGGGCGCTTGAACGCCGCGGTCTTCCGCAGCAGGACGGCGGTGTAGGTCCGCGCCGCGCCGAGCCGCCCGCGCATGAACTCGTCGGTGATCACCGGCAGCGGCTCGCCAGCGACATGGTCATGATCCGTCACCGGATCACGCTAGACCCGCTGGCCAGCAATGGCACGTCGGCATGGACGTCGACTGCGGCGAATTCGCCCGCCGGGGCCGCACCCTGCTCGAGGGATCAGGCGGTGAAGACGACGACGTCATCACGCTGGCCCGCAGCCACGGCCGCTACCGCGCCGTATCCCTGCTCCAAGGTCCCATCTACTACGACCCGGACTGGGTCGCCAGGCACTTCTCACCCGGGGCCGCCGCCGAGATCGACAGCGCCAACTCGCCCATGGCGCCCTACCCAGCCCGCCACCAGCACGCCTCGTCGGGCTGGGGCGAAGCCCCGTTAGGCATTGTTGTCTGGGATTCCCACATCGCGCAGGCGTCGTCGGCGGTCTGCCCCCCGCGGAACTGCACCGCTCCGTACGCTCTGCTTACTGCCCGCTGAGGAAGTCGAGCACCCGCTGGGTCAGGAGTGCGGCGGCGTCCGGGTCGTACGACGGCAGTGAGCTGTCGGCGAAGAGGTGCTGCTCGCCGGGATAGAGGAACAGCTCTGCGTCCTTGGCTTGGTCAACTAGCGCCCGGGCGGCGCTGATGTCTTCGCCGACGAACCACGGGTCGGCGTTCATCGCATGGACTTGGACTGGCACCCCGTCGGGCCACAAGGGGCTGAACTCCGATACCGGGACGCAGGAGTGGAAAAGCAGTGCCCCTCGCGCTCCCGGCCGCGTCTGCGCCAGCCTCTGGGCCGGGAGCACACCGAGCGAGAATCCGGCGTACACCAGCTCTGCGGGCAGCCCCTCGACGGCCCGGACGCCGCGCTCGATCACCTCGCCGAAGCCGAGCTCCTCGGCATAGCTCACCCCCTCCTCCACGGTGTCGAAGGTGCGCCCCTCGAACAGGTCGGGTGTGTGCACGGCATGCCCGGCGCGGCGCAGCTCGTCGGCGAAGGCGTTGACGCCCGGGGTCAGCCCCTGTGCGTGGTGGAAGAGCACTACCTCAGCCATCTCTACCTCCGGGTCAAGATCTAAGAATCGCGGATGGCAGCTGCCGTCGCCCGCGTCGGGTAGAACCCGTGCGCCCGGAACTACGCCTCTGCTAGTTCACGCCGTGGGCGCGAGTCGGATCGGCCCGATCGTTGGCTGCTGTCATGGACCGCACAGTAGCGCTGATCCCGGACAGTCTGCTTCCGGAAATACGGGGACCTTCCGGCAGTTGCCGCAGGTCACGTGCTACTTCACGTCGAGGCCGGTGACGGCCCGGCCGATGATCAGGCGCTGGATCTCCGAGGTGCCCTCGAAGATGGTGAAGATCTTGGCGTCGCGGTGCCAGCGCTCCACCGGGTGCTCACGGGTGTAGCCGTAGCCGCCGAGGATCTGGATCGCCTGCTCGGTGACCCGGACCGCGGTCTCGCCCGCGACCAGCTTGGACATCGACCCCTCGGCCTGGGTGAACGGCTTGCGCTGCCGGGCCATCCAGGCGGCGCGCCAGGTCAGCAGCCGGGCCGCGTCCACCGCGGTGCCCATGTCGGCGAGCATGAACGAGATCGCCTCGGTCTGGCCGATCGGGCGGCCGAACTGGACCCGGGTCAGCGCGTAGTCCCTGGCGTACTCGTAGGCGGCGCGGGCCACCCCGACCGCCATCGAGGCGACGCTCGGGCGGGTGGCCTCGAACGTCTTCATGGCCTCCTGCCCGCGCTGGGCCTGGTCGGCGCCGCCGTCGGCCGCCCGGGCCAGCCGCTCGTCCAGCCGGTCCTTGCCGCCGACCAGGCAGCGGCCGGGCACGCGCACGTCGTCCAGGATGACCTCGGCCGTGTGTGAGGCCCGGATCCCGTGCTTGCGGAACTTCTGG
The DNA here is from genome assembly GCA_963739645.1 of uncultured Actinomycetota bacterium. Lineage (GTDB taxonomy): Bacteria > Actinomycetota > Actinomycetes > Streptosporangiales > Streptosporangiaceae > JASHPR01. Next base: position 161,399 of record CAVUBM010000114.1, on the reverse strand, counting down.
CCCTGGGTGAGGCCGGGTGTCCCCGGCGGGACCACGAATGTCGCCTGGCCCCGGCTGCCCAGCGCGGGATCGACCGAGGCCACCACCACATGCACGTTCGCGATGCCGCCGTTGGTGACCCAGGCCTTGGTCCCGGTCAGCACCCACTCGTCGGAGGCCTCGCGGTAGACCGCCCGGGTCCGGATCGCCGCGACGTCGCTGCCCGCGTCGGCCTCGGACGCGCAGAACGCGCCCAGCTTGATGTCGCCGGGGTCACCGAACATCGGCGGCAGCCACTCGGCCATCTGCTCGTGCGTGCCGTTGCTGCTGAGCGCCACCGCCGCGAGGCCGGTGCCGACCAGCGACAGCGCGATCCCCGCGTCGCCCCAGAACAGCTCCTCGAACGCGACCGGGATGCCCAGGCCGCTGGGCTCAAGCCACTGCTCGGCGAAGAAGTCCAGGGAGTACAGGCCGATCTTCGACGCCTGCTCCAGGATGGGCCACGGCGTCTCCTCCCGCTCGTCCCACTCGGAGGCGGCCGGCCTGATCACATCCTCGGCGAACCCGTGCACCCAGTCGCGCATGTCGCTCACGCCGCCAGGCAGGTCGAGGGAGAAGCTACCGGCCCCAGGGCTGTCAGCAGTCATGGCTCGCCTCCGGCAAGACGCTCATTGGCTCGCTTCTGGCAAGACGCTCATGCCAGGATGTTACTACGGAGTAACTCCGGCGGCCATCACGATCCCCTTGAGCTTGATCCGCAACCGGTATAATTGGCCCCGTTCCCCTTCTGACCAGGTGATACATGCCGCACACGGCGGACGAGAAGAACAGTACGAGCGGCGCCGCTGAAGACCGAGGCCGCGACCGCGTCCGGCGCGCAGCCTACGAACTGTTCAGCCGCGAGGGTGCCAGGGCGGTCGGCGTCGACACGGTCATCGCCCGGGCCGGCGTCGCGAAGATGACGCTGTACCGGAACTTCAGGTCCAAGGACGAGCTGATCCTCGACTTCCTGCGCCGCCGCGAGGAGCTGTGGACCAGGCAGTGGCTGATCGCCGAGGTCCTCGGGCGCGCCGAAGGCCCGGGCCAGCGGCTGCTCGCGATCTTCGACGTGTTCTCCGAATGGTTTGCCCGGCCCGACTTCGAAGGCTGCGCGTTCCTGACCACGATGATCGAGTTCACCGACCGCGATCATCCGGCCTACCGCGCGAGCGTGGCCCATCTGGCCAACATCCGTGAGTTCATCCGGGCCCTGGCCGCGGAAGCCGGGATCGAGGACACCGACGCCTTCGCCCGGCAATGGCACATCCTGATGAAGGGATCGATCATGGCCGCGCACGAGGGCGACACCGAGGCCAGCCGCGCGCCCGCGAGCTGGGTGAGCTGCTGCTGGGCAAGCACGGGATCACCGGCAGGTAACCGCGCCCAGCCCCGCGCCCGTCCGTCCGGTCAGCCGACGCCGAGCGTCTCCGCGGCCCGCCGCGTTCCCTCGACCCTGTTCTTGATCTTCTGGAACGCGACGTCCCTGGCGTAGTCCGGCGAGCCGTGGCTCGGCTTCTCGTCGATGCTGAACGGCGAGAAGCCGCAGTCGTCGGTCGCAGCCAGGCGCTCCTTGGGGATGAAGCTGGCCGCGCGGACCAGCGCGTCGTGCACCTCCTGCGGGCTCTCGACCCGGGGGTTCAGCGGGTTGATCACACCGATAAAGCACATCTGCGGCACGCCGTCCGCGTCGTCGCGGCTGTGCTCGCCCACGATCTGGTAGACCCGGTCCCGGTCCCGCTCGCTGGCCATCTGCATCAGGAAGTAGCCCGCGTTCAGGCCGAACATGCTGGGCAGCAGGTCGTTGTAGTCCACGTCGGCACTGTGCACGGAGTCGCGGTCGCCGCCCGGGCAGGTGTGCACCCCGATGCTGGCCCGCTCGGCCGCGCTGAACCGGGCCAGCACGCGGTTGTTCAGCTCGATGAAATGGGGCAGCAGGCCGCGGCCGGTCCACGGGTTGCGCGGGTCGTTCCTGGTGGCGAGCCGCCCCTCGGTGAAGTCGATGGAGACCCGGGCCGCTCCGGCCGCGAACGCCTGCCTGATGTCCTTCTCGCACTCGTCGACCAGGTCGGCCTCGAACTGCTCCCGCGGGTAGCCGGGCAGCTCCTCGTCCAGCGGGTACAGCAGGGCCAGCATCGACGGCGCGATGACGGCCTGCTTCATCGGCTTGCTGGCGATCGCCATGGACTGGCGCAGCGAGTCTGCCGCGTAGCTCTGGTACCGGAACGGGCCGCCGGTCAGCCGGGGCAGCTGCCTCCGGTGCCCGTCGGCGAAGATGGCGAAGTACTGGCCCCCGGCCCCGGCCAGGTGATCGGCGAGCCCGGTCCCGGCCAGGGTGTCGGTGACGGCGTAGGTGGCAAAGCTGGACCAGCGCTGCTCGCCGTCGGAGATGATCGGCGCGCCCGTCTGCTCGTTGCGCTCGATCGAGTCGCGGATCGCCGCGTCCTGCTCGGTCTCCAGGTCCTCGCGGGAGATCTTCCCCTCGTCATAGGCGGCGTAGGCCTCCTGCAGCCGGGCCGGGCGCGGCAGTGAGCCCACCGGCTCGGTGGGGATTCCGGTGCTCGTCCTCGGGTCGTAGTCACTCATGGAGGCCTGCCCTTCCGGTACCGGTCACTGATGGGAGAGACTTGTCTGTCTCATGCCGGCTCCGCCGGGAACGATAGACCTGGCCGGAAAGGCGGTCAAGGTCCGATCTGACCGGACCCCGCAGCCCCGGTCCGCTGCCGCGGTCTGGCCGGCCGGCGTGCCATGCTGTGGCTCATCCGCGCCGCCGCCCGCCGGCGGCATGACCGGCCGCCCAAACCGGAGGGGACATGGATTTCAGCGCGTATGAGCACCTTCTGTTCGAGCGGCGCGACCACGGCGTGCTCCTGATCACGATGAACCGGCCCGAGGTGTACAACGCCGCCCACGAGGCCATGCACAGTGAGCTGGCCCGGGTCTGGGCCGATGTCTCGCGCGATGACGAGACCCGGGTCGCGGTGGTGACCGGGGCGGGCCGGGCCTTCTCCGCGGGCGGCGACCTCGCGATGGTGCAGCGCCAGATCGGCGACTACGCGCGGGTGACCAACATGCTCGCCGAGATGAGCGATCTGGTCTACAACATGATCAACTGCGAGAAGCCGATCGTGTCGGCGATCAACGGCGTGGCCGTCGGGGCCGGCGTGGTCGTCGCCCTGCTCGCCGACATCAGCATCTGCGCGGAGGACGCCCGGCTGGGCGACGGGCACGTCCGGCTCGGTGTCGCGGCGGGCGACCACGCGGCGATCATCTGGCCGCTGCTGTGCGGGATGGCCAAGGCCCGCTACTACCTGCTCACCGGCGAGATGGTCACCGGCGCCGAGGCCGAGCGGATCGGCCTGGTCAGCAAGGCCATGCCGCGCGAGGACGTGCTGGACGAGTCGCTGCGCGTCGCCGGCGTACTGGCCACAGGCTCCCAGCTCGCCGTGCGGCTGACCAAGCGGGCGCTGAACGGCTGGCTCCGGGCCGCGGGGCCGATCTTCGACCAGTCGGCGGCCTACGAGATGCTCACGTTCATGGGCGAGGACGTCAGGGAGGGCGCGGCCGCGCTGATCGGCAAGCGGCCGCCGGACTTCCCTTCGGCCCGGTGAGCGGTCACTCGCTGGAGTGCCGGTCCAGGAACGCGAACACGTCAGCCTCGTCGACGCCGGGGAAGCTGCCCGCGGGCAGCGCGGACAGGATGTGCGAATGCGCCCGCGCCGACGGCCACGCCTGTCCTTCCCAGCGCGCCGCGAGCCTGGCGGGCGGCCGCTGGCAGCATTCCGTGCCCGGGCACCCGGAGGTGCGGCGCACGAGCGTCTCCCGGCCGCGGAACCAGCGCGAGTGCTCGAACGGCACGCCGAGCGTGATGGCGAAGCCGCGCTCGCTGCTGGCGTCCACGAACGCGGTGCACCAGTAGGTCCCCGACGGCGTATCCGAGTACTGGTAGTACGGGCTGAACCGGTCGTCGGCCGTGAACACCTGCCGGCCCGCCCACTGCCGGCACATCCGCTGCCCCTCGATCGCGCCGGTGGCGTCGGCCGGGAAGATCACCCCGTCGTTCTCGTACGCCTTGTAGATGATCCCGTCCTCGTCGTTCTTGACGAAGTGGCACGGCAGGCCGAGGTGATGGGTAGCCAGGTTGGTGAACCGGTGCGCCGCCATCTCGTAGGACACCGCGAACACGTCCCGCAGGTCCTCCACGGACAGGGTCCTGGCCTCGGCCGCCTCGCGCAGGAACGCGGCGGCCTGCTGCTCGGGAACCAGCACGGCGGCCGCGAAATAGTTGGCCTCAACCCGCTGCCGCAGGAAGTCGGCGAAATCGTGCGGTGCGCTGTGCCCGAGCACGAAGTGCCCCAGCGTCTGCAGCAGGATCGTCCGGGGCGTGTGCATGCCCATCGATTCCTGCTTCAGGTAGATCCTCCGGTTGCGCAGGTCGGTAACGGACCGGACCGAGCGGGGCAGGTCCCTGGCATACCGAACGCTAAATCCGCTCCGGCTCACCACGGCCAGCAGCATGCCCTGCGACAGGGCTCCCCCGGTGTAGCCTGCGCGGGCCAGTGCCGCCGCGGCCTCCTCCTCGATCGGCGCGAAATAATTGCCGCGCTCGCGCATCATCTGCCGCAGGTCCAGGTTGGCCGCACGGGCCTCCTCGGGCGTGGCGGTCGGCTTGGCCCGCTGCCTGCGCAGCTCGGTGTGCAGCGCGACCAGGTGCTCGATCACGTCGCTCGGCACCCGCGCGCCGACCCGCAGGTGCGGCAGGCCGAGCTCGCGGAAGGCCGGGTCACGCTGCGCCTCCTCCAGGGCGATTTCCAGCTGGGCCCGCCGGCTCGGCGGCTGGCGCCGCAGCAGGTCCTCAGCTGACACCGACAGCGCGGCCGCGAGGGCCTCGATCAGGGACAGCTTGGGCTCGCGGCGGCCGTTCTCGATCAGCGACAGCACCGAGGGAGCGCGGCCCACGCGCTCGCCAAGCTCGGCCAGGGTCAGCCCCTTGGCGCGCCGGGCATGCCGCAACCGCTGCCCGAACACGCTGAGATCTAGACCGCCTTCGGTGAAGGAACGAGAATCTTTCTCTGCAAAGACTGACACATATTCACCCTAGACGAATTCCTTGCAAAATTCATCGACCCGGGGCCTATGCTGTCGCGCCGGGCTGCCGCAGGCTCGGTGATATCGACCCGGGATGCAGGTATCGCCCGGGGCGGACATTGGAGGTCTGGAGTGAACGATCGTCCCATGAACGGCACAAACCACGGCACATCGGCCGGCAATGGTCAGCGCATCGTCTCCATCGACGAGCAGTCAGCGGCGCTGCAGCGGCAGTGGGCGACCGATCCGCGCTGGGCCAATGTCGAACGTACCTACTCCGCGGCTGACGTGGTGCGGCTGCGCGGCTCGGTCCAGGAACAGCACACCCTGGCCGAGCTGGGCGCCGAGCGCCTCTGGTCGATGCTGCACTCCGGCGGTTACGTCAACACTCTGGGCGCGCTGACCGGCAACCAGGCGGTGCAGCAGGTCAAGGCCGGGCTGCGGGCCATCTACCTGTCCGGCTGGCAGGTGGCGGCCGACGCCAACCTGGCCGGGCAGACCTACCCGGACCAGAGCCTCTACCCGGTGAACTCGGTGCCGCAGGTGGTCCGGCGGATCAACAACGCGCTGCTGCGCGCCGACCAGATCGCCTGGGCCGAGGGCGGGGGCGGCGAGCCTGACCACGGGGGCACGCACTGGCTGGCCCCCATCGTGGCCGACGCCGAGGCCGGGTTCGGCGGCGTGCTGAACGCCTTCGAGCTGATGAAGGCCATGATCGCGGCGGGCGCTTCCGGGGTGCACTGGGAGGACCAGCTGGCCTCGGAGAAGAAGTGCGGCCACCTCGGCGGCAAGGTCCTGATTCCGACCGGCCAGCACATCCGCACGCTGAACGCGGCCCGGCTCGCCGCCGACGTCTGCGGCGTCCGCACGCTGATCGTGGCCCGCACCGACGCCCAGTCAGCGAACCTGATCACCAGCGACATCGACGAGCGGGACCAGCGCTTCGTCACCGGCGAGCGGACCGCGGAGGGCTTCTACCGGGTCCGCGGCGGGATCGAGTCCTGCATCGCACGCGGCCGGGCCTACGCGCCGTACTCCGACCTGCTCTGGATGGAGACCTCCACGCCGGACCTCGAGGTGGCCAGGCAGTTCGCCGAGGGGATCCGGAACGACTACCCCGACCAGCTGCTCGCCTACAACTGCTCACCGTCGTTCAACTGGCGGGCGCACCTGGATGAATCCACGATCGCGAAGTTCCAGCGCGAGCTGGGCGCCATGGGCTACAAGTTCCAGTTCATTACGCTGGCCGGCTTCCATGCGCTGAACCACTCGATGTTCAGCCTGGCCCGCGGCTACGCCGACGAGGGCATGCCGGCCTACGTCCGGCTGCAGGACGCCGAATTCGCGGCCGAGGACGGCCGGCTACACCGCGACCAGGCACCAGCGCGAGGTGGGCACCGGCTACTTCGACCTGGTGACCTCCGCGATCACCCCGGATGCGGCGACCACGGCGCTGGTCGGCTCGACCGAGAGCGAGCAGTTCGCCGGGGCGCACTAGCGACTCCGCCGGGCGGGCCGGGCCAGGCCAGGCTGGCCGGCCACCCCGGCGGGTCAGCTCGGGCCACGTCAGGTCAGGCTGAGCATGACCACCCCGGTGGCGATGCAGCCCACCCCGATCAGCTGCTGGCCGCTGAGCCGCTCGCGGAACATCACGATGCCCGCACCCAGGGCCAGCGCGGGATACAGGCTGGAGACCGCCGCGGTGATCGCCACCTGGCCAACCTGGCCGCCGCGGGAGAACGCGAGCAGGGCCACGACCTCGGTCAGCCCAGCGCCAACGGCCCACAGCAACCCGACCAGCCCGCCGCCGGTCTTGACCGGCGGCCGGGCGAACGGCAGGACCAGCACCAGGGAAAACACCGATGCTGCGTAGGCCACCAGCGTGGACGGCAGCCATCCGGCGCCGCCCGAGTAGCGACCGAGCAGGAACGCACCCACTCCGTAGGTCAGCGCTGAAGCCAGCGCGAGGGTGGTGCCCTGGCGCAGCAGCCCGGTCCGCGGCGTTTCGGTCCGGGCCACGGAGTGCCGCGGGCCGCGGTCCTGATGCTGACGCGTCTATCTCGGCCGGCGCGGCGTCGGCCTTGGGCGCGCGCGCCACGGCCAGGGCCACCCCGCCCACCGCCAGCATGACGCCCGCGCCGCCGAAGCCGCCGATGTGCTCGCCGAGCAGGGTCACGGCGAGCAGCGCGGTCACCCCGCCGTAACTGGCCCCGATCGCGCTGACCAGGCCCACGGGGCCGCTTTCCAGCGCCCGGTAATAGAAGAGCCAGCCGAGCAAGCCGAGCACGCCAGCGGCCGCCAGGCCCGAGAGCACGCGCCCGGCGGCCGCGAGCGACGGGTGCAGCATGGCCGTCAGCAGCCCGAGCGTGGCCAGGCCGAGCACCTGGCTGGTGAGGACGGCGTAGTAGGTGCCCAGCCGCCGGGCCGCGTTCGCGGCCGCGACTGTGGATGCCGCCCAGGCCGTGGCGGCTATCAGTCCGTAGGTCACCCGGAGAACCTTCCCCGATCAGCAACGTCCATTACGCAAAGTAATCCTATGCTTACGACGCGTGAGAGATCAGAGAAGATGACGTATCCGACTGAACGGGTTTAGCTGATATCGGGCATAAGAGCGGAGAAGTCCGGTGCCGGGTCAGCCCGTCAGGTCAAGGATGTCGGGACCGTCCAGTCAGCGGATGAGGCCGAACTCGCTGGGCGGCTCGTCGAAGTCGAAATGCGCGCCGCCGCTGGACCGCCACTTCCCTCCGGGGCTACTTCTTCCGAAGGCCCTGCCTTCCTTGCGCCCATCTGACCAATGTCAGGCGGTCTGCCAGCTGCGAGGCGGCCCGGGCCAGCAGCACCCGCACCTCGTTAACCGGCTCAAGGACGGAGTACGTCCAGTACGCGTTCCGCTCCACCAGGCGGAATTTTATCCCCCGGGCACCGGGCGGATGCCGGTAGCCGGGAGGCCGGTACCGGACGAAGTCCTGGTGCATGCGCGCGAAGAACTCCCGGCGCACCGGGCGCGGCACCAGCCCGCAGGGGCCGATGCCCGGCCCTGTGGCCTGCAGCACGGTGGTGTAGTGCCAGATCGCGCGCTCAAAGACCGCCGCGCGTACCCGGCTGGAGGCCGGCAGGCCCGCGTCGTCAAGCAGGCCGAACACCGTCTCGTAGGAGGAGAAGATCCTCAGCTGCCCGCTGCTCGGCGTGGCCATGAATGACCCCGGCCTGGCCCGCCGGTACCGGTAGCACACCCGCGGCAGCGCGCTGATCCGCTCCGCGCCGAGCAGCATCGCGCAGGTGAGGGCCACGTCCTCGTGAATTCCCGCGGGAAACGGCAGCTTGAGCCCGGCCAGGAAGTCATGGCGGATCACCTTGCTCCAGGACGTCATGGTGAGGTGGATTACCTGCGGCTGCCCGGCCAGGGTGAATGTGCCGTTGGGCGCGTCGCGGAGCAGGGCGTGCCCGGGGCCCGGCGCTGTGTGCCCGCCGGGGAACAGGTCCTCGTAGTCGATTAGCAGCACGTCGGGTCGGTCCTGCTCGAGGTGGGCCGCGACCGCGGCGAGCGCGCCGTCGGCCAGCAGGTCATCGGCGTCGACGAACCAGACGTACTCCCCCGTGGCCTGATCCAGGCCCATGTTGCGGGCGTGGCCCGGCCCGGCGTTGTCGGCCAGGTGCACCACCCGCAGCCGCGGGTCCCTGGCCGCCCGGTCGTCGAGGACCCGGCCGCATTCATCTGGCGAGGCGTCATCGACCGCGATGACCTCGATGCCGGGCGGAGCCTGGTCCAGGATCGAGTCCAGGCACTCACCCAGGTACTCCTCGACCGCGTACACCGGCAGTATGACGCTGATCATCGGCGGCACGGGCCTGCCGCTGCTGCGCTGCACTGGCCGGCCGGCCTGCTGCTCACCGGCGGCGGTCTGGCTGCCTGGGCTCCTCGGCGCCGCCGGCCCCGCTCGCGACGTGGTTGCCGGGCGAGCCCGCCGCCTGGGCCGGAACGGCCGCCGCGGGAGCCTCCGCGCCGACGCGGCTCATCTTCGATGGCCACCAGTTCCACCGGCCGAGCAGGACGACAGTGGAGGGCACAAGCAGCGTCCGGACCAGGAATGTGTCCATCAGAATGCCCAGCGCCAGGCCCAGGCCGATGTCGCGGATCTGGCTGCCGCCCGACCCGCTGCCGGCCGCGAAGGTCAGCACGATGAACGTGCCGGCCAGCACGAGCCCGGCCGACGTGATGGTGGTTCCGGTCACGCTCAGGGCACGGACAACTGCATCACGTAGCGGGAGTTGGCGAGCCTCCTCCCGGATCCTCGTCATCATCAGGATGTTGTAATCCTCGCCGAGCGCCAGCAGGAAGATGAACATCAGGAACGGCATGAAGAACACCAGGCCGCCGCTGTTGCCAAGGTCGATGAACAGCAGCACCGAGAGGCCGAGCGCCGCGAGGTAGGAGATCGCGACCGAGGCGATCAGGTACAGCGGGGCGATCAGGCTGCGCAGCACCAGCGCCAGCAGCAGGCCGATCACCAGGATCGCGATCGGGATCACCCGCTTCAGGTCGCTGTTGGAGATGCTGCTGATGTCGTACAGCGCCGGTGCCTCGCCGCCGACCGCGGAGTCGGCCGCGCCGATCGACTTCCCGACCGCCGTGGTCTCGGTCCGGATGGCGGGCACCGCGTTCATCGCCGGAGTCCCGCCGGGATCGCCGGCCTTCAGGCCCGTCGCGTACTGCACGGTGTGACCATCGGCGCTCACGTAGTTCGAGGTGGCCCGGTAGGCCTGGTAGGCGGCGGGCGGCACCTTGGTGCCGGGCGGCGGCACCGGGGGCAGCGCCTTGGCCGGGCCGAGCTCCGCGTGCAGCGCGCTGTACTGCGCCGGGGTCATGGGCGCGCCCGCCGGGTTCAGCGGGCCGGCCACCTGCGTGAACAGGTCACTCGCCTGCAGCTTGGTGGTCGCGGCGGCCAGCGGCTGCGGGTCCTGCCAGACCGGGGTGTTGAACCGGAAGATCAGACTGGTCGGGTTGGCCGACGCCTGCGGGAAGTACCTGGTGAGCAGCGCCTGGCCCGCGGCCGAGTCGCTGCCCGCGGGCGGGCTGGTGTTGCCGCCGAACCCGGCGGCCGTGTAGCCGGTCACGGCGAAGGCAAGCGCGCCGAACAGCACGACTCCGCTGATGAGCGTCGGCGCCGGATGCTGCACGATGCGGCCGGCCACCCGGCCCCAGACGCCCGGCTTGCCGCTGCCCTGAATGTTCCAGGGCAGCAGCTTCGGCTTGCCGAAAATGCGCTTGAACAGGGTCCGCTTGACCGCGAGCAGCGACAGCCGGATGGAGAGCAGCGCGGGCAGCAGGGTCAGCCCGGCGATCAGGATGACGGCGACGGCGATCGCGAACGGCACGCCGAGATTGGAGTAGAACGGGAACGTCGCCAGCAGCAGCGTGAGCACCGCCGCGATCACCGTGGCCGCGGAGAACGTGATCGACTCGCCGACCCTGGTGACCGACCTGACGATCGCGTTCCTGGCCGGCTGCCTCGGGTGGATCACGTCGCGCAGCATGCTGCCGGCCGTGCCGCGGGATCCCGGATAGCGGTCTCCCGCTTCGCCGTGATGCTCGGCCCGCAGTTCCTCGCGGACCCGGAACACCAGGAACAGCCCGTAGTCGGTGCCCGCGCCGAGCACCAGGACGATCAGCAGCAGCTGGGCCAGCGGGGACACCTGCAGCCCGTGGTGTGACGCCTCGGCGACCAGCGGCCCGGCGATGACCACGGAGATGAAGGCGGGCGCGAGCGTGGTCAGCGCGAGGGTGAACGAACGGAAGATCAGCACCAGCAGCACGATGATGAACAGGGCCGAGAATTCCTCCACCTGATTGCCGGTGTTGCCGGACGCCTTCTGCTGGTCGACCTGGACGGCGATGCTGCCGGCCAGGTGCGCTTTCAGCCCGGCGGGCAGCCCGGCGCTGGCGATCTTCGCGCGCATCCCGTTGACCAGATCGGTCACCTGGTTCTGGTTGCCGCCGCCATTCGCGTTCACCAGCGCGAGCAGCTGCTCGGCGTGCCCGTCGGGCGACTGGCCGAGGTCCTGCATCCGGACGACGCCGGAGACCTTGGTCAGCTGGCCGGACAGCGCGGTCAGCGCGGCCGTATCGGCCGGCGTCAGCGGGGAACCGGACCGCGCAGCCACCACCGGGATGCCGAACAGGTTGTTGGTGCCGAACGGGGCGGCGAGGGCCGCGGCGTGCTCGCTCGGCGCGCTGGCCGGCAGGAATTTGGTGTTGTTGTTCTGGGTGACACTCGCCAGCGACGGCAGCTGTGTGGCTGCCGCGATCGCCGCGGCTATCCAGGCCAGGAGAATCAGCCACCGGAACCGAACTGCGAACCGCCCGATCCCCCCGAAGATCGCGTCGATATGCATAGTGAGAAAGCCTACGTGAGCGATGTGAATGGGAGATGACGCTTACCGCTGACCGGTCGTGCCATTTTGGCGGGATCCAGCCTGCGGCTCGTCGGCAAGCGCGTCGACCGCTCCGGTCAGCTCGCGGAGCCCAGGCAGCGCGGCGCCGAGCGCGTCCCGGCTGGCGGGGGCCAGCCGGGTGATCGCGGACTGCAGAATGCGCTCGTTGATCTCGCGCCAGCGGACGACCGTGGCCGTCCCGTCCGGCGTGAGCAGCAGCGAGGCGGTGCGGCGGTCCAGCTGACCGCCGGTCCGGCTGACCAGCCCAGTCCGGCGCAGGCCGTTCACGAGCGTGGCGACCGAGCTCGGGGCCAGGCGGAGCAGGCGGGCCAGCTGGCCGGGCCGGGCGCCCGGGTTGTCGGCGAGGCAGGACAGCAGCTCAAGCTGGGCCACCGACAGCCCGCCCGGCAGTGAGCCCTCGCGGCCGGCGGCTCGTGCGGCCCGCCGCATAGCGCGCCGCAGCCGCGACACCACGTCGGCGATCTCGAGGCCGAGCGGATCTGGGTCGGCGGCGGCCGGCCCGGCCGCGACCGGGTCAGCCGAAGGCACCGGACGGGCCCGTCTCGTGCGGCGGCCGCAGTCCGGCGTCGGCCAGCGGCCGGATGAGCCCGGACCCGGCCAGCGCCAGCAGCGGCCCAATCCGGGCCGGGGACATCGGCATGAAACCTAGCATAACAAGCGCGAATGCAGAGATTAGGGCCCCGGCGCTGCCGCGGGCCTCTGCGGCGGCCCGTGACTATCCGGGTTCCGGCCGCCGCGGCCGTCCGGCCTCAATACGCTGCGGACCAGCGCCGGTCTCTATCACCCGGGAAAACACATGCTCATGCGGGACATGCCGGGCGAGGTGCTGGCCAGGACGGGGCCATTACCGTCAGACTCGTGCCGGGGGAAGACCGAGCTACTGCCCCCGCGCGGCCGCGGCAGCGCCGAAGGGACGCCGATGCACCAGTTGCGCCTCGTCGCAGTGAGCGAGGACGGCAGTTACGCCATCCTCGCAGTGCCGGGACGGGGCGGGCGTTTCCAGTTGCCGATCGACGACCGCCTGAGGGCCGTGGCTCGCGGGCAGTTCTCCCGGCTCGCGCAGTACGAGATCGAAGTGGAGAATCCCTTGCGACCCAAGGAGATCCAGGACCGGATCCGTGCCGGAGAGACCGCAGAAGAAGTCGCCGACGCGGCAGGTGTCCCGATCGACCGGGTGCGCCGCTTCGAGGGGCCGGTCCTCGCCGAGCGCGAGTACCGGGCTCAGGAAGCGCAGCGGGCCACGGTCCGCAGCCCGGGCGACTCGGGACCAGGGCCCCGGCTCGGTGAGGTGGTCGCCGAGCGGCTCAGCGAGCTTGGCGTGGCTCCCGACGATGCCCTGTGGGACTCCAGGAAACGGGCCGACGGCAACTGGCAGGTGCAGCTCGCGTTCACCATGGGCGGCCGGCCGCAGGTGGCGGAGTGGATCTTCGATCCGCGGCGCAGGCACGTCAGCCCCGACGATGACGACGCCGCCCGGCTCTGCCTGCCCGAGGAGGACCTGCCCGCGATCCGGTTCGCCGGCCGGAGGCCCGCGACGGCGACCGTCACGCCCATCGCCTCGCGGCTGCCGGGGCCCGTGGCGCCGATCGTGCACCCGTCCGAGCAGCGCCCGTCCGGTCACGCCGAGCGCCGCCAGCCGGTGCCCGCCCCGCCCCGCTCGCCCGCCCCGGCACGTGCCGCCCACCCGGCCGCGCAGGCCAGCCCGCCGGCCGTTCCTGCGGCCAGGGAGCCGGACGACGAGCGCCGCCCGGAGCTCGAGACCGCAGCGCCCGAGCCGAAGTCGGCCCCGCCCCGCGAGCGCCCGGCCCGCAAGGCCGCGGGCGGCCGGTCCCGGCGCGCGTCAGTGCCGTCCTGGGACGAGATCATGTTCGGAAACTCCCGCCAGCCCGACTGACCAGGCTGGCGCCGTCAGCGGTCTGTCGGGCGAGTCGCGACTGGCAGCCCCACCTGCCGCACAGTGGCGCAGCGGCCGGTCCGCCTGGCTCCGGCAGCGTAGGATCGCGCACCGAAGCGGGACTGGTGATGTGGCGAGGCGTGGCGGGCAAGGAGGAATGCTTGAGCCGGTGTGATCGTGCGTTCGCACGGGCTAGCTGGCGAGCTGCGGCCGCGGCCGCAGCGGCATTGACGCTCGGCGGCTGCGGCCTGCTCGGCGGGCCCGCCGGGCTGCAGCAGGATGATCCGCAGGTGATGACGGTGACCAGCCCGGCGTTCGGCCAGGAACCTCTTCCGGCGCAGTACACCTGTCATGGCAAGGGCAAGAACCCTCCGGTCTACTGGTCGGGGGCACCGCAGGGCACGAAGGCGCTGGCCCTGGTGGTGGACGACGCCGACGCCCCGATCACCCCCTACGTCTACTGGATCGTGTACAACATCAGCCCGGACACCCCGGACATCCAGGCGGGCCGGCTCCCGCCCGACGCAAAGCAGGCTCAGAACAGCAAGGGGATCGTCGGCTACGCCCCACCTTGCCCGAATGGGCGGCATCAGTACCGGTTCACCATCTATGCTCTGAACGCACCGCTGCGGCTGCCGAAGCAACCTAGTCTCACCGAGGCCTGGACGGCCATCGCCAGGAATGCCATCGCCCGGGGACGGCTGAACGCGGTTGTCATGCCGTAACGGGCTGACCGCAATGTGTATATAGAGCTGGGTAAACTTCTCGAAACGCATGACAGGGGCCATAGGGGTCCGACAGAATCACAGTTCAAGCGATAAGTCACTTAATGGATCCAGGGTGCTTGCGCAAACGGGAAAGGCCCACGTCGATGGCTGCGTGTGCCTCGCCTGCACCACACCATGAGGCCATGCCGTGTTGGATGGTGTGATGACTAAGCTCGTGGTCGTCCTTGCAGTTGTTGTCGTGGTTATCCTTGTCGTCGTTATTGTGGCGGCGCGGAACATGAGAGCAGAGGACCCTGACGAGTTTGACCAGTCCGCTGCCAAGTCCAGGAACCGTCAGGGTGGGCGTGACCAGCGGCATGACCGTGCTGAGCGCCGTCCAAACAGCCGCCCAAGTAACAGCGGACGTCCCGCCCGGCCCGCCGGCCGCGGCCCCGATCAGCGAATTCAGAATGGGCGCAGAACTGGCGCAGAACGCGATTTCGACCCGCGCCCAGCACGGGGCTTCGAGGACAACGGCATGCCGGTCATGTCGTCAGGTCCTGGCGACCGCCGCCGCGGTGAAAATGGCATGCCAGCCGGCCCGGGTCAGCGGCGTGGCGGTGACAACGGCAGGCCCATGATGCCAAGCACGCCAGGCCAGCGCCGCGGAGACAGCCGCAGTGATAATAATGGAATGGCACAGATGCCGGGCGGACAGCGCCGGGCCAGCGATAACGGCATGCCGGTCATGCCTTCGGCCGCGGGCGGCGACCGCCGCGGCGCCGACAGCCGGGGCGATAACGGCCAGCGGCCGGCGACCGGCCCCAATCAGCGCCGCAGCAGCAACGGCAGGCCGCAACGGTCGGATCAGGGCAGCGCGCCCGCGCGGCCGCGCCCGGTGCGCGGCAAGCGCTCCGAGGACAGCTCCGAGTGGGACAGCAGCGAGTGGGACAAGCTCTCCGACGTGGACTACTGGGCGACGCTGGCCTCAGAGAAGCCGCTGTCGACGCCGAAGCCCACGCCTGAGCGGAGGCCCGAGCGGCCGGACCGGCCGGCCGACGTGCCGCCCGCCAGGCGCCCGGCCCGGGCCGCGGCTCCGCGCCGGGACCCCGCCACCGGCCTTCCCGTACGCAGCCGCCCGCAGGCCCCCGACGCCGACCTGGCCCCCGCGGCCGCCGGAGACTACGCGGCGGCACCCATTCCCGTCAGCGGCGCCCGCGCGGTCAAGGGCCTGCTTGAGCTCAGCGATCCCGGCGGCCCCCATACCGGCCCTTCCGACCTTCCTGACCTCAGCCGCGGCATGCCCCAGGCCGCGCCGCCCCCGCCGCCCGCTGTCCTTGACAACGACCCGCTGACGAGCCCGTCTTTCCCGAGGGTGCCTGCTTCGGACAGCCGGTCGTACCGCAACTCCAGGACCCCATCGAACCACAGGAGCGATACACCCCCCGGCGGCTCCCCCGTGCCGGACCAGCCCTACTCCCCGCCGACGCAGCAGCTCCCGAGCTACGGTCCGGCCGCGGCCCAGTTTCCTGGCCACGGCGGGGATGCCCAGCTGACGAATCCGTACGCTTACCCGTCCGAGCCGGTGTTCCAGGACCCGTACGCCCCGGCGGGCGGTAATGGCTCGGCGGGTCACGATGGCTCGGCGGGTCGTCACACCGCCGCGACCGGTAACCCGTACGGCAGCTATGTGACGCCCGACAGCCAGACCGTGGTCTCGAGCTACGGCGGCTACTCCATGCCCGATTACTCCGCTACCGACTACCAAGCCCCGGAGTACCCGGACGCCGCGGGCCACGGTACGACACCGGACGGGCAGACCGTCACCTCCGCCTACGGCGACTACGCGGGCGCGCACGGCAACGGCCATGGGTCCTACCCACCACCCGCCGGGAACGGCGCAAACGACTACTGGAGTCAGCAGGCCACCGTGCCCGGGGTTCCCGGCCAGGACACTCCCGGTTACCCGGATAATTCCGGACAGGATTACGGCAACGGCTACGGTCAGCAGGAGCAGGCGGCCTACCCGCCTGAGGCCTATCCGGCCGGCTCGCAGGAGCAGGCTGGCTATGCCCCCCTAGACCCGTACGGGCCGGATGTATACGGTAGCTATCCAGGGTACGGAACCCCCGGACGCTGACGGCCCGCCCGGGCCGGGCTGGCTTGACAAGGTAGGCCGGCCCGCGCCGACAATGTGCCGACCCGCAAGGCAGGTGAGATGCAGGACGGCACGCATGACCACGTACGCAGTTACCACTTGCACCGGCTCGCGACGGCACTGGACACCGAGGGCTTTCACGCCACGGTGAAGACCTCGTACCCGGCGGCCCTGCACGTGTTCATACCGGGCGCTTCGATGCTGGCGGAAAGCATCGACTGCACGCCGGGTACGGACGACCACGGGCGTCTGTGCTGGTTCTACAGATGGTCGTGGGGCGAGGTGCTGCACGCCGCCGAGGACCCCCCCGGTGCGGCCGCGAAAATCGCCGAGGTGCTGGCCTCACGCTGACGCAAAAGGAAATGCCCCGGGGTTGGTCCCCCGAGGCATTGTCCCGTCGTGCGTGCTACCGAATGAGGCCAGCCAGCAGGCCGCCGTACTGATCCTCGCCAGGGTTCCGCGGCGGCGAAGCGACGCTCAGCGCCGGCCGGGAATGCCTGGACGTCGACCGGACCGACCTCGCCTTGGGCTGCCCAGCCTTGGGCTTGGTGCTCGCCTTGGGCTTGCTGACCTTGGGTTTGGTGCTGGTCTTGGTCTTGGGCTTCGCGGCCCCGTGCGGCTTGACCGTCGACAGGCGCGGCCGGGCGGACTTGGCCGCCGTGGCCTTCGGGCGCTTGGCCGACCGGGTCGCAGTGGTACGGGTCGCCGCCGACTTGGTTGCGGTCCGTGCCTTGGCTGCGGTCCGCGACTTGGTTGCGGTCCGCGACTTGGCCGTGCTCTTCGGCTTGATCGTGCTCTTCGCCTTGGCCCTGCTCTTGGGCTTGGCCGCGGTCCTGGACTTCAGGCTCGTGGTCTTCGCCTTGGCCGCGGTCCGGGACCTAGCCCCACCGGCTTGGCCGTCCGGGACTTGGCCGTGCGCTTCGGCTTGGCCGTCGCCCTGGGCTTGGCCGTGCTCGCCGCTGCCATCGGCTTGGCCGACGACATCGTCTTGGCGGCCGTGGTCAGCGACTTGGTCGCGGTGGTCATGGCCTTGGTGGCGGTGTTCATCGCCTGCATGGCGGTGGACATCGTCTTGGCCGAGGACGTGGCCTTTGTGGCCGCAGCCGTCATCCTGGTGGCTGCGGAGGTCACTTTGGTGGCCGCGGACGAGACGGTCCGAGCAGCGGTGGCGGCCGATGGTGCAGTCTTGGATGCCCTGCGCGTCGTCTTGACCGCGGTCGCCCTCGTGCTGCCCTTGGTCGTCGGGCGGCTAGCAGCGCGCATGGACGCGCTGCGGCTTGTCGACCTGGTACGGGTGACATTCGCCGGGGTCCGGCGAGCGGCCGTACGGGTCGTAGTTCGTGCAGGCACTGATCTCCCCCCGTGTTGATCAATTACGGAAGTTCCTATTCCACATGCCACGGAGATTTACACACCCGATGGCCGTTGTTTCTGGAGAAAAATGGCCCCAAGCACATAGAAATTAGCCACTAATTCTCGGCGCCGAGTGGCGTGGAGCAGCAGGTCAGGGCCTTGTTCGCCCGGACACAAGGGGTCTCGGAGTAAGCAGCTACGGAGTTAGTGGCCGGGGCGAGACGGACTGCTCGAGACCCAGAGGTCCCCCCATGATTCCCGCGTTCGGGGAATTGACCCCGTCGTGCGGGCTCCTTGGTCGGCTGCTTGGCGGGGCAGCCATCCCCCCCGGAGCGAGCACGTTCTCACCCCGGCCACGCCCAGCCAACCGGGCCCCGGCCCGCCTGGCCATCCCCGAACTCGGGGATGCGGCCGGCGCCGCGGCGGTCCTAGAATGCGCGCTACCGCGCGCACATGCCCCGCAGGCGGGCATGTGGCTGTCTGGAAAGGCACGAGCAGGACTGACGATGGCGCTCGATCCGACCCCGCCGACGGCGCACGTCAGCACCCCATCCGGGCGAGTCGTCGGCATTCCCGAGGGCTCCAGGCTCGTGTTCGGCCGCGGGCCCGACGCGGATCTGGTTATCCCGGCCGGGCGAGGGCTGTCCCGGCGGGCTGGCGCGATCAGTGCGGTGGCCGGCGGAGCGTGGGTGGCCAACATCAGCTACACCCATGCGCTCTACGCCGAGGGCGACGGGTACCGGATCAGGCTGCCGCGCCTGGACGGGCCGGACGAGCCGTCGGGAGGGTGGTTCGTCCAGCAGGGCACCGCGCTGATCGGCTCCCGCGCGATGCTGGACGAGGGCCAGCCGTTGCGGCTGGTCGTGGCCGCCCGGACGGCCGCACTGGGCGAAGCCGGGACAGACCTCCAGGGCGACCCGACTCTGCTTCCGCTCTACCTGGACCCGAACACCAAGCTCTTCCTCGTGGCCCTGATGTGGTGCCGGCCCTGGCTGATCGATCCGGCCCGCGGCACGCCGCTGCCCAGAACGCCGGAGATCGCCCGGGCCGCGCTCGAGGTCACTGACGCCCATCACGAGCTCGAGTGCTTTGACAGCGACCCGGCCTTCCGCGACCGGCTCTCCGCGCGGGTCGGTGAGCACCTCAAGGTGCTGCGCCGCAAGATCGGTGAGCGGGGCCTGGTCCGCCCGGGCGTCCGGCTGTCCGACGAGGTCGCGGTGGGTGTGCTGATCGACAACGGCATCGTCGCCGCCCAGCGACCTGGCCCGCCCGAACGACCCGGCCTGGTGCTCTCGGCAGGAGGACCTGTGGTGGACACAGGCGATCTGAACTAGCGGCGCTCGACGCCGAACCTGGCCACCGCCCGGGCATCCCCCGGCCCGGTGACCACCACCTCGTAGGTGCCGAGGGGCAACCCGCCCGCAAAGAACTCGTGATCCTGGTTGACCGCGTAGCTGAAGCTGCCCACGTCATCCGCGACCGGATGCTCGGGCGAGGCGCGGACCCCGGCCAGGGCCACGGTCACCGGCCGGCCCGGAGGCCATCCCTGCCCGTGCACCACAAATATTGTGTGGCTGTCGCCCTGGATCTGGCTGACGCCGATCTGTGGCGTTCCCGATGGCGCCGACAGCGCCGAGGCCTGCGGCGGCGGCGGGGGCAGCAGCGGGCCAAGCGGCGGCGGCCTGCGGCTGCCCGCGACAGCGGCGCCAAGGCCGGCACCCGCGGCGATCAGGACGATCGCCGCTGCGGCCGAGGCCAGGGCCAGGAGCAGGCGGCGCCGGCGGAGCTGGCCGACCCAGCCGTTCGGCCCTGGCGCGGGTACGGGCCTGCCCCAGCGGGCGTCAGGGCCGCTCAGCGCCGACTGGGAGCCGAACGTGGCCTCATCGGCGGGCTCCGCCCCACCCGGAGCGGACGGCTTGGGGTCCTGGCGGTACTCGGAGATCAGGGCCAGCGCGGACCCTGGCAGCGACGCGGAACCCGGTTCCGAGCCGTCATGCCTGACGGCCGGGGCCAGGCGGGCCAGGACCAGGGCCGAGCTCGGCCGCCGGCGCGGATCGCGATCCAGGCAGGCCGTGACGATGTCGGCCAGGTCCGCGGGCAGCCCGGTCAGGTCGGGCGGCTCGGTCGCGAGCCGCACTAGCACATCCATGACGGTCTCGCCCTGGTACGGGGCGTGCCCGGTCGCGCCGAACAGCATCGTCGCGCCCGAGCGAGAACACGTCGCTCGCGGTGGTCGCGTTCCTGGTGTCCCTGGCCTGCTCGGGCGCCATGTAGGCCGGGGTGCCCACGGCGCCGCGCGTGGCCGTCAGCTGAATCCGCTCCGCGGCCCGGGCGACGCCGAAGTCGATGACCCGCGGCCCGTCCGGCGAGACCAGCACATTCGACGGTTTCAGGTCCCGGTGCACAAGCCCCGCGTTGTGAATCGACTCCAGCGCCTCGGCGCAGCCGGCCGCGAGCCACCGGACTGCCGCCACAGGCAGCGGGCCGCAGATTCGTACCAGCCGGCTCAGCGAGGGCGCGGGGATGTACGCCGTGGCCAGCCACGGCACGTCGGCCTCGGGATCGGCCGCGACCACCGCGGCGGTAAAGGCCCCGCTGACCCGCCGGGCGGAGGCCACCTCCTGGGCGAACCGGGTACGGAAGTCGGGCTCGTCAGCGAGCTCGACCTTGATCGTCTTGACCGCGACCAGGCGTCCCGCCGCCGAGCGCCCGAGATAGACCCGTCCCATGGCCCCGGCACCCAGGCGGCCGATCAGGACATAGCCGCCAATCTGCTCCGGATCCCACCGGCGCAGCGGTGCCACTAACTCAGGGCGCGCCACAATACGTTCTCCTCCCGCTACGCGCAGATTAGCCCCTATGATGCCGACTGCCGAGGGCCAGGAATCCTGCTTCGCCACACTCGGATGCCTTAGCCTGTTTGGCGGCCCCGGACCAAGCACGCCATCTGAGGGATACCCGCCCATGCCCATAGCCGAGATCACCCGTGCCGAGACCGGCGAGCGCGCCCGGCTGGTGCACGTGGACTCCTATGATGTTGCGCTCGACCTGACCCGGGGCAGCGAGGTCTTCGGCTCTACCTGCGTGATCCGCTTCGGCTGCGATCAGCCCGGCGCCTCCACCTATGTCGACCTGATCGCCGACCAGGTGCACGCGATCACCCTGAACGGCACCCAGATCGACCCGCGCGGAGCCGTCGCGGACGGCCGGATCGCGCTGTCGGGCCTCGCCCACCGCAACGAGCTGCGGGTGGTCGCCGACTGCCGGTACTCGAGCGACGGCACCGGGCTGCACCGGGCGGTCGATTCGGCCGACGGCAAGATCTACACATACACGAAATTCGAGCCTGCCTACGCCCGGCGGGTCTACGCGAACTTCGAGCAGCCGGACCTGAAGGCCGAGTTCACGTTCCATGTGACGGTGCCCGGGCACTGGGCGGTGCTGTCGAACCAGCCCGCGCTCGGCTCGCAGCCCTCGGTCGACGGCGGCAGCGCCGTATGGCACTTCCCGCCGACGCCGCTGATCTCGACGTATCTGACTGCTCTGGCCGCGGGCGAGTACCACGTCGTGCGGACCTCGCACACGACCGCGCGCGGCCAGGTGATCCCGCTCGGCCTGGCCTGCCGCTCGTCACAGGCGCGTCACCTCGACGCCGAGAGCGTCATCCTGATTACCCGTCAGGGCCTCGACTTCTTTACCAGCCTGTTCCAGGGCGACTACCCCTTCGCCAAGTACGACCAGGTGTTCGTGCCCGACTACAGCGTGGGCGCCACGGAGAACGTCGGCTGCGTGGTCATCTCGGACGAGCTGCTGTTCCGCTCGCGGGTGACCGACGCGCTCCACGAACTGCGAGCCATGGTGATCCTGCACGAGATGGCACACATGTGGTTTGGCGACCTGGTCACGATGAAATGGTGGGACGACCTGTGGCTGAACGAGTCATTCGCCGAGTATTGCGGCACTCTGGCCAGCGCCGAGGCCACGCGGTTCACCGACGCCTGGACCACCTTCTCCAGCGGCCGCAAGACCTGGGGCTACCTGCAGGACCAGCTGCCTTCCACGCACCCGGTCGCCGCGGACGTGCCCACGCTGAGCCAGGCCGTGGCGAACTTCGACGGGATCAGCTACGCCAAGGGCGCCTCGGTGCTCCGGCAGCTGGTGGCGCATCTGGGTCGGCCGGCGTTCATGGCCGGCATCCGCGCCTACCTTGCCGAGCACGCCTGGGGCAACGCGACGCTCACGGACCTGCTGGCCGCGCTCGAGGTGAGCTCTCAGGTAAGCCTGACGGACTGGTCGCGGGCCTGGCTGGAGACGGCCGGCCCCAACACGCTGCGCAGCGACTTCCAGGTCGATGACGACGGTGCCTTCACGTCCTTCGCGGTGCTGCAGCAGGCCCCCGAGCGGTACCCCACGCTGCGGCCACACCACCTCGCCGTGGGCCTGTACGACCGCGTCGACGGCGCCCTGGCCCGGGTACACCAGCAGGAGATTGAGATCGCGGGCCCGCGCACCGAGGTGCCGCAGCTGGCCGGCCTCAGTCAGCCCGACCTGATCCTGCTGAACGACGGCGACCTCGACTACGCGCTCATCCGGTTCGACGCCCGGTCCATCACGACCCTGACCGAGGCGATCGGCGACCTCACCGACTCGCTCGCCCGCGCGGTCTGCTGGAACGCGGCCATCGACATGCTGCGCGAGGCCGAGCTGCCGTTCCCCGTGTTCGTGCGCATGCTGGCGGGAGGCATGTCCGGGGAGCCCTCGATCTCGATGCTGCAGATCCTGCACTCGGTCACCGGGCAGCTGCTGACGCTGGCCGGCGACCCGGCGTGGGTGCCGGAGGGCAAGGCCGAGCTGGCGGAAGCCGGGGCCCGCCTGCTGCCCTCGGCCGAGCCGGGCAGTGACCATCAGCTCGCGTGGGCCCAGCTCCTCAGCTGGACGGCCGCCACCTCTCCGCAGCTTGACCTGATCGCCGGGCTGCTCGACGGCAGCGCCGAAGTACCGGGCCTGGCCGTGGACGCGGAGCTGCGCTGGGCCATCCTGCGTCGGCTGGCCACCCTCGGGCGGGCCGGCGACGCCGAGATCGACGCCGAGCTGGCGGGGGACGCCACCGACGCCGGGAAGCGGCACGCCACGGCCTGCCGCGCCGCCGTACCGGACGCCGAGCACAAGGCCGCCGCCTGGCACCTGCTGGCCGAGACCGAGGATCTCGGCGCCCTCGGGGTCGCCGAGGCCGCCCGCGGTTTCAACCAGCCCGAGCACGCCGCACTGCTCGCCCCGTACGTGGACCGGTACTTCGATGTCCTGCCGGAGATCTGGTCGTCGCGCGGCGAGCACCTGCGCGTCATGCTCGGGCAGGTGCTCTTCCCGCACCCCGCGGCATCGCCGGAGCTGCTGCGCCGGATCGACGACTTCCTGGCCGCCGCGCCGCGTGACCCCGGCCTGGCGCGCGTTCTCACCGAGCAGCGCGACCTCGTGCAGCGGGCGCTGCGATCCCGGGCCCTGTCCGTCCGCGCCGGCTAGAGCCTCACCGCCACCACTCCGGGCTGAGGCTCAGCCGTCGAGGACCGCCACGTCGAGGTCGCGGAGCCGCTCAGGGTCGGCGATGACCTCGATCTCAGTGATCTTCCCGCGCGCGAACGTGAAGCCGAGCGCGATCATCAGCTGCCCGCGCGGCGCCACGACGATCCCCACCGACCCGTTGACCAGCGCCGGCTGCGCGTGCCGAGAGCGGGCGGAGGCGCTGAGCGCCCCGCGGATCACGTCCCGCGCGCCGCGGATCAGCGTCGGCCGCCCGGCGGGCGCGGCCTCGCGGTCGGCCCGGAGTACGACGTCCGGATCGAGCACCGCAAGCAGCGCGTCGAAGTTCCCGCCCCGCGAGGCGGCCAGGAACGCGTCGACAAGCTGCCGCTGGCGGCCGAGGTCGGCGTCGGGCACGGCCGAAGTGCCCTGCACCCGCCGGCGCGCCCGGCTGGCGAGCTGCCGGGCCGCGGCCGGCGAGCGCCCGACGATCGGGGCGATCTCGTCGAAGGGCACGGCGAACATGTCGTGCAGCACGAACGCGAGCCGCTCGGCGGGCGCCAGCTCCGCCAGCACTACCAGCAGCGCGGGGCCGACCGAGTCGGCCAGCAGTGCCTCCTGCTCCGGATCCACCCCGGGCGCGCCGCTCGCGACCGGCTCGGCCGGCTGCGCGTCGAGCGGCTCCTCGCGCCGCGTCCGGCGGGAGCGCAGCATGTCGAGGCAGACCCGCGCGACGACCGTGGTCAGCCACCCGCCGAGGTTCCTGACCCCGGCCGTGCCCGACCGGCTGACATGCAGCCAGGACTCCTGCACGGCGTCGTCCGCCTCGCTGAGGGACCCCAGCATGCGGTAGGCCACCGCCCGCAGGTGATTCCGGTTCTGCTCGAACTCGGTGGCGAGCACATCGCGTTCAGTCATCGGATCACATTCTCCCGTGCGCGGCCGTCACCGCTGTGACGGACCTCAGCGGCGGATGTGACGAGCGGGTTCAGGCCGCGCGGCAGCGGGCCAGCAGCGGCCGGTGGTCGGATCCGGCCGCCGCCAGGATGCTGGCCGCCACGGACACGCCGGGCGAGGCCACGCAGTAATCGATCGGTACGGCCGGGTCGCTGGCCGGGAAGCTGGGCTGCGGCGGATCCGGCCACGCGGCGCGTCCGGCCCAGGTGGCGGCCGGAGTGTTGAAGTCTCCGCAGATCACCCACTGGCGGCCCAGGCCCGCGGTGAGCTCCGTCAGGCGGCCGAGGGCGCAGGCCCGCGCCGCCGGGTCGGTGGCGGGCAGGTGGGTGCTGCCGATCCAGGCCGTTCCGGTCCCGAACGGCACCTCGGCCAGGATGACCGAACGCGGCTCCGACGGCTCACTGCCGTCGTACAGGCGGGGCGGCCAGGTCAGCCGCCACTGCTGCACGGCCCGCACCGGGACTCTGGTCAGCAGCGCGTTGCCGTAGCCGCGATCCGGCGCGTCGCGGCCGAACTCCACGGCTGGGGAGAAGATCCAGGTGTAGCCCGGCCAGCCCGGCCAGGTCCCGGACGGCGGCGGGCCTCCCCCACGGCTCGTTGACCTCGACTAGCGAGACCACATCCGGGCTGTGCTGGCGAACCAGGCGGCTCACGGCCTCGTGGTTCGGCTGCCCGGATTCATCTCGCCACGAGTGGACGTTCCAGTGCAGGATGCTCAGCTCGTCCCGGCTGGACCGAACCGGGCGGTGACCGGACACGCGTCGGCTCCTTCTGGGGTCGGCTGCGGCCCGGAGGGCTCGGTCAGCGCGCGGGCTAGGCCGTGGCCGGGTCCAGGCCAGCCAGGGCCGACTCCCCGACCGAGGGTGACAGGCCTGCCAGCAGGCTAGCGGCGGCCGCCTGGAACCGGGCGACGTCCCCGTAGGGCCTGGCCACGAGCATGGCTCCTTCCAGCCCGCCCACGACCATGCGGGCGGTGTCCCGGGCCGAGCCGGCGAATTTCAGGCTGCCCTCGTCCCTGCCCTGCTCCAGGACGCCCGCCAGCCAGGCCTCGTTGTGGTCGAAGAAGCTGATCACCGCGTCGCGCATGGGCTGCGGCAGGGTCTGGTACTCGGCGGCGAGCATGCCGCACAGGCACATCTTCCGGTCGGTCAGCACCCGCTGGTACAGCCGGGCGTAGGCGGCGAGCTTGGCCCCCGCCCCGGTGCCGTCGTTGTCCACCGCGTCGAGGGCGGCGGAGAAGCGCTCGGCATAGCGGGTGATCAGCGCCTCGCCGAGATCGGCCTTGCTGGCGAAGTGGTAGTGCAGCGCAGCCTTGGTGATCTGCAGTTCGGCCGCGATGTCGGCGTAACTGAAGCCGTTGAACCCGCGGACCTGAACCAGCCGCTCGGCCACGTCCAGGATCCGGGCGGACGTGCCCTCGTCGCCGTGCCCGCTTCTCGCCACCATCGGCCCTCCGAAAGCCTTGACGACTGACCTATCAGTAAGTCAGTATCTGACCTATCGATAAGTAAGTGTATGTGATCCGCCGTACACAGTAGGGGGACCCGATGGACAAGACCGAGCACAAGAGTTTCGCGGCACCCGATGAGACTCGCGAATTCCCTCACGGCCGCGCCGAGATCCTCGGGGTCGGCGGGGGTCAGGTGGGGCGGCTGATCTTCGAGCCGGGATGGCGCTGGTCGGCTGACGTGCAGCCGATCGCCGGCACGCCCAGCTGCGAGGCGCCGCACTTCCAGTACCACGTCAGCGGGCGGCTGGCCATCCGCATGGACGACGGCAGCGAGTTCATCGCCGGTCCCGGGGACGTGACGGCGCTGCCGAGCGGCCACGACGCGTGGGTCGTCGGCGACGAGCCCGTGGTGACCGTCGACTGGTTCGGCGCAGGAAACTACGCCAGGTAGCGAATGACGCCATGCAGCTAGGCAATGAGAGGCATTCCGCCGGATCTGCCGGCGCCAAGGGAGGGAGGCCGTCATGGCCCGGAAGATGATCGACCGCCGCGCCGCTGAGCGGGCGCTGGCATGAACGCCGCCAGCCAGTCCCGCGTAGAAGCGGTCACCGACGTGGTCGACCGCTTCAACGCGGCCTGGAACGACCATGACCTGGACGCCGCCCTGGCGCTGAGCAGCGAGGACTGTGTGTTCGAGTCCACCTCGCCCGGGCCCGACGGTGAGCGCCACGTCGGCCACGCGGCGATCCGCGCCGCCTGGAGGCCGATCTTCGATGACCGCGGCAGCCACTTCACGGTCGAGGAGTCGTTCAGCGCCGGTAACCACGTGGTGCAGCGCTGGCGCTACGACTGGGACGGCGGTCACGTGCGCGGTGTCGACGTCATCGCCGTCAGAGACGGCCAGGTGACCGAGAAGCTGGCCTACGTCAAAGGCTGACGGCCGGGGCGGCGGTCTCCCCCGCCGCCCCGGCCGAGCCGGGTCAGAACGTGAAGCGCGGCGAGCCCGGGGTCAGCACCACGGGCGCCGGCGGGGCCGGCCAGACGGCGGCAAGCTCCTCGGCGAGCGCGGCGGTCAGCGTGGGCACGTCCGCTGACGCCGAGTCGTGCATGGCCTCGGCCACGATCAGCGCGGCGGTCGTCGAGTCCCGGACCGCGGACTTGCCGCTCTGCCGGTTCGACCAGCGGCGGGCGTGCGCCTGACCCGCCCCGTCCGCGAAGATGACCTCGTGGACGCCCGGGTGCTCCACCTCGCCGGAGAACGTCAGGTAGTCCTCGTGGCCGGCCGCGTACCGCACCTCAAGAAAGCCGTCGATCCCGGACACGTCGAACACAGCCACCGGGATGGCGAAGGCCAGCGACACGGCGTTGCACAGGTCGACCAGCGGATGCAGTGCCGGGAGCGCGCCCTCCTTGCGGAACCGCCGCAGCAGCGACTCGGCGGCGCAGCGGTACTGGGTCGGCTTGAGCCCCATCCGGGAGAACGCGCGCCGCCACGCCTGGATCTCCGGCAGCTCACCCTCGGCCGACTCCGCCAGCCGGGACTTCGCGATCGCGGTGAACCTGTCGGTCCGGTGGGCCACCGGCGCGTCCGCGGTGATCCCCGCGGCGAACATGACCCCGGGCACCAGCTCAGGGAAGTCGCCCCAGATGTCAGCGGCGTGCTCGAAATGCATGACTCACCCGTCCCGAGTATCTCCGGATCCAGGTAAAGCTACCGGTCCGCTCTGGGACGGTTAGGTCGTGGGTGTGATGACGGCGTTTAGCCAGGACCGGCTGGAGAGGATGGCCGGGTTCCTCGATCGTTTTCTCCTGCCCCTGGTGCTGATCTTCGCCGCGGCGGGCGTGGCGCTCCCCGCTCCCGGCCGGCACCTGGACGCGCACGGAGCGATCTTGATCGTCCTGGCCGTGCTGGTGTTCTGCACCGGGTCGTCGGTGACCTTCGCCGACATCACCGGCATGCGCGTGGCCGCCCGCCGGATCGCGCTCGTGCTGGCGGCCACGACCGTCATCCTGCCGGTACTGGCCTGGCTGGCCAGCCGGATCGTGACCGGCGCGGCCCTGCGCGGCGGGGTGCTCGCCGCTGGCGTGGCCCCGGTGGAGGTCGCCTCGGTGGCCCTCACCGGCCTGGCTGGCGGCGAGGTGGTGGTCGCGGCGGGCCTGCTCGTGGCCTCCACGCTGGTGACCGTCGTGCTGGCCGGGCCCATCCTGAGCCTGCTCGGCGCGCACTCGTCGGTGTCAGCGCTCAGCCTGCTGGTCACGCTCGCCCTGGTCGTGGCCCTGCCGCTGGCCGTGGGCTGCGCGGTGCGCACGCTCGACCCGCTCGGCGGGCGTGAGCGGTCGCTGATCTCGGTCATCGGCGTGCTCAGCCTGCTCGTCCTGCTGTGGCTGGTCGCCAGCCAGCTGCGGCTGCACCCCAGCGACGGCCTGGTCGCCGTGGCCCTGCTCGCCTTCCTGGCGGGCTCGAGCGTGCTGGGCTGGCTGCTGTCGCTCGGAGCTCCCGCCACCCGGCGCACCGCGCTCCTGCTGCCGACCGCGATGCGCGACTTCGCGGTGGCGGCGGGCATCGCCGCCAGCGCCTTCGGCGCGGCCGCTGCCGCCCCGCTGGGGATCTACGGGGTTCTGGTGCTGGTCTTCGGCGCCGTCGCCGTCTACCTCTCCCGGCGCGGCCGGGTCACGTCATAGTCTCCCGCGCCAGCGCGCGACATAGCGGCGCTGCCAAGGCGTCTCCACCGCATGCCGGTGGTAATGCTCGCGCACGAACGCGACGGCCCCGGAGTTCGGCACGCTGTCGAGGATGGCCAGGCAGGCCAGGGCGGTCCCGGTCCGCCCCCGGCCCCCTTCACAGGCCAGCTCGACCCGCTCGGCCGCGGCGCGCCGCCAGGCCTCGGTCAGCGCGGGCAGCACCTCGGCCTCATCGGCGGGCAGCCCGAAGTCCGGCCACCGGAGCCAGCGTGACTCCCAGGGCAGGGCGGGCGGCTGCCGGCGCAGCAGGTAGACGCCGAACTCTGGCTCGGCCCCGTCCGGCAGCGGGTACCTGAGGCCGCGCCCCCGCACCAGTCGGCCCGACGGCAGCCGCAGAACGCCCGGCGCTGAGGGGTCCCAGAGCTCAGCCACATCCGGATCGTAAGCCGCCGGCCGGTGTACCCGCTCCCCCGGGAGCGGGGTGACCTCGCAAACTGGGTGAGTGAGTGGGCAGCTCCGTACCGCAGTGCAGGCCGATGTCGCCGCGATGGCCACCCTGGCCACCATCCGCCGCGAGCAGTACGCCCGCTACCAGCCGCTGTTCTGGCGCCCCGCCGCTGGCAGCAGTGTGACCGGATCGTTCCCCGGCATCGACGCCCCCTCCCTCGGGCAGCAGCCTCAATCATCGTCCCGGAATCCTGGAATCTGCGGCGCCGGGCGCTGAGGCTTGGCCGATGCTGGTCTGCTGATCTCGGGCTGCGAGGATCATCAGGTGGTACCTGAGAGCATCCGTGACTTCTTCGTAGCGAGCGGCAGTGTGGCTGGCGCGCTGATCGGGCTGCTGTTCGTAGCCATCTCGGTGGCGGGCGAGCGGCTCACCCGGGCCGAGGCAGACGCGCAAGTCCACCGCGTACGCGCGGCGGCGGCGCTCACGGCCTTTACCAACGCGCTGGCCGTGTCACTGTTCGCGCTGGTCCCCGGGCACAAGATCGGGCCAGCTGCACTGGTCGTGGGGGTCGGCGGGCTGGCGTTCGTCCTGGCCGCGCTGCTGTCGCTGATCCGACAGCACCAGGTCCGCTGGGGCACGATTCGTGACCCACTGTTCTTGGTTGGACTGGTTGTGATGTTTGTGATCCAGCTGATCCAGGGAGCCGACCTGATCGCCCAGCCAGACAACCCCGGCGCAGTGAACACCATCGCGATCCTGGTGATCGTCTGCTTCCTGATCGGGATTGCCCGCGCATGGGAACTGATCGGCGGGCCGTCGATCGGTATCACGCAAGAGGTCACGGCACTCGTCCGGAGCCACAAGCGCGGCGCCGGCAGCCCGGCAGACGAAGAGTCTCCCTAGCACAGGCGATGGGCGAGCGAGCCTGTAAGCCGCTCGGCTCGTGGGCCGTGGGTCGCTGACCTCGACCTCGCCTCCTTCGACCTCGACGCCCTGCGTGCCTACCGCCGCGCCGAGACCATGGGCAACGCCTTCCGCCGCCCAGCCGCGTATCGGTCCCTGACCGATGCCCACATTGCCGACATCTTCGTTGGAGTGGACCACTATGGCCACCCGCCAGGCGTCTAGTCGCCGGGCGTCGAGGCCCGGGACGTCGATGCGGCGAGCTCGGCCAGGTGGTGCAGCGAGTTGGTGAGATGTTCAGGGCCGAACGGCGGGAACGGGATGCCGCGCTCGCGGATGAACTGCGGCACCGCCGACCAGTCGTAGGTGAGCGTGACCTTAGTCTCGGACGGACCGAGCGGCGCAAGGTCGTAACGCCAGATCCAGCCGCCGAACTCCAGGTGACCGTCGTCCTTCTCGGTCCCCGTCAGCCAGCCGATGGCGCGCGGCGGGTCGAGCACCTGGACCTTGTTGGCCGTCTGGTAGTCACCGTCTGGATGGCCGGCGTGATACATGCCCATCCGGAAAATCTGCCCCACCTCGGTCAGCGGCGCCCGGTCGACAGATTCCTGAACCCAGCCGGTGCCATCGATCGCAGCATGGGTCGCCGGGTCCGCCAGCAACGCGAACACTCTCGCGGCAGGCACGGCGACAGTCAGGGTGGCGCTCACGTTCTCCTGGTCCACGGTGTGCACGCTCCTTGTCATCTCATCTCTGGCCTCCCGCAGGCGCGGAAGGGAGACGTTCCCACATGCAGACGACGCGGCGAGGCGGAACTCATCAGTCGTGACGGCACAAGGCATCCAACCACGGTCACCGGACCAGCCTCGTTCTAATCTCAGCCTGTGACGAACGCTACGATCCCGTCGCCGATGCCGCGTCTTGGTCCGGGTGAGCCGGTGCTCTGCCGGAAACTCTGGAATGGTGCCGTGATGACGGCGCTACCGATGCGGGTAGTCTCCGATTCTCCCGAGCGCACGGTGCTATACCTGGCTCCCAACACGGCGTTCAAGGGCGCACGGACCCCTTCAGGAACCAAGGTCCATGACTTGTCGGATTGGGTGTCCAAGGACCTGGTATGGGCCGGTGGAAGCCTGATCCGGCTGATCGAGCCCGAGGCGTGGCACTGCGTCGACGTCGAGTTCGACGCGGCAGGCGAATTCATCGGTTGGTACGTCAACCTCCAGGAACCCTTCCGGCGTGCCAGATCCCGCTTTGACACTGTGGATCTCGTCCTGGACCTCGTCGTCGCCCCTGACTGCAGCTGGCGGCTGAAAGACGAGGACGACTTCCAGCGGGCAGTATCCCGCGGCCACCTAACGGCCGAAGCCGGGAACAGGGTGCGGGCAGAGGCAGAGCGGATGATCGGCGTCCTGGCTACCGGCGGGTCCCCTTTCTGTGAATCCGAATGGCTCAGGTGGCGGCCGCCTGCGGACTGGACAATACCGGCGCTCCCACAGGACTGGGCTCTCACTGACGCCGCACGTGTACCTGACCGATACCGGACGGCAGGCGGATAACACGAGGAATTGTCAGGCTCCGAACTGGCCGGTCGTGGCTTGCCCCGCCGGTCCCCGGCGGGGCCCCTATCCTGGCGGCCCCCGCCGGTCTCATGGCTGAGGCGGACTGGTCGCTTTGACCTCATGGTCGAGGCAACTGGCCGTGGTGGGCCTTCGATCAGACGGTCGGCTCGGGCAGGAACACGCGGACTTCTTGAGCACAGCGGCAGGCGGCGGCGGTCTTGGCCGCCCACTTCAGCGCCTCCTCGCGTGAGGGCACGTCGACCACCATGAGTCCGCCGATGACCTCCTTGGTCTCCGGGTACGGGCCGTCGGTGACCAACCCGTCGGTGGCCACCACGCTCGCCCTCTGGCTGTCCAGCCCGCCGCTGAACACAAACACGCCGGCGTCCTTGGCTTCCTGGACCACTGCGAGCGCAGCCTTGGCCACGTCGGGCAGATCCTCCTCGGGGAAGGTCATCGCGCCGTCATCGAACGAGATCAGGTACTGCGTCATCTCATGACTCCTTGTCCCGGCGGCCTCCTCCGGCCGCCTCTCACCTGTTCTACGAACGCCTCGCTCCGGATCCGACAGGCGGCCAGAAAAAATTTCTCACGCAACCATAGTGGCGCTAGACGCCGACCCTGGGGATGTGTCCTGACGTCGATTCGACGGCCCGTCGTGCGTTCGTGAGGAATTGTCAAGACCTGTTGACGCCTTCCATGGACCTGCCACTTGGACCAGGCCGAACCAGCTTGCTACCAGCTGGCCCCGCCATGGCCCGCGGCCATGCGGGTGCCCGTTGATAAGCTCACTCGTGACTTGATCATGAAACGGGGCTGGAAGGGCCTGGGGAACGGGCATGGCAGAGCTGCCGATCGTGAGCACAACCTTGGGTGCTGTGCGCGGACGTGTCGAGGATGGGCTATGCATCTTCCGCGGCGTGCCTTATGCGGCCCCGCCAGTGGGTCCGGCTCGTTGGAAGGCTGCTCAGCCGCATCCGGGCTGGGACGGCGTACGCGGCGCAACGGAGTACGGGCCATCGGCACCTCAGCCCTGGCAGCCGGGGGGGATGCCGCCGATCGGCTCGCACGGGGAGCCGCCCTTCGGCGAGGACTGCCTGACGCTCAACGTGTGGACGCCGGGCATCGACGACGCCCGCCGCCCGGTGCTGGTCTGGATTCATGGCGGCGGGTTCCTGACCGGTTCGGGGAACCTGCCGTTCTACGCCGCTGACACCTTCGCACGCGACGGCGATGCCGTGGCGATCTCGATCAATTACCGGCTGGGCCCGTTGGGCTTCCTGTCCGGTGTTGGCGATGCGAACGTCTGGCTCACCGACCAGGTGGCGGCCGTGCGGTGGGTCGCCGCCAATGCTGCGGCGTTCGGCGGGGATCCGGCACGTATCACCCTGGTTGGCCAGTCCGGCGGTGCCTTCTCAATCGCGGCTCTCGCCCAGCACCCTGATACTCGGGGCCTTTTCCAGCGCGCGATCCTGCAGAGCCCGCCGCTGGGTCTGGACCTTCCCGCTGCCGAGGACGCGGTTGAGCGCACACGGTCTTTGGCGCGGCATCTCGGGCACACCGACCTGGCGGCGCTGCACCACGAACCCTGGGAGCGGCTGGTCGAGGGCACGATCGGCGTCCTCGGTGAGTACGCCAAGTTCGGCGCGTGGTCCTTGGCGTTCCTGCCGGTGATCGACCACGCGACGCTGCCGCGGCACCCGATGGACGCCTTCGTGGACGCCGGCATAGACCTGGTGATCGGCTGGACCAGCGACGAGGCATCATTCGCGTTCGGCATGAATCCCCAGTACGCCTCGATCACCCGCGAGCAGGTCATCGCCTGGGCGGGCGCGCGATACGGTGACCGCGCGGAAGCCTTGTACGACGCCTACCTCCAGGCGCGCGCGGACTCTCGCCCGCTCGACGTGCTCACCCAGATCGTCACCGATGACCTGTTCCGCCGCGATGGACTGCGCGTGGCTGACGCCCGGGCCGGATCCCGCCCGGTGCACGCCTACCAGTTCGAGGTGAGTTCGCGTTTGCTCGACGGGGCTCTCGGCGCGACCCATTGCATGGAGCTGCCCTTTACCTTCGCCAACATCAGCCGATGGGGTAGAGCCCCCTTCATCCAGGGCCTGCCGCCCGCGGTCATCGAGCGTGTCACCGGCGTCCTCCACAACGCCTGGCTCGGGTTCGTCCGCGACGGCGACCCCAACCGCGAGGGTGCCCCGTCCTGGCGGCCCTATACGTCCGATGACCGCGCCGTTCTTATCATCGGGGACGACAACATCCGGGTCGAGACCGACAAGATCAAGGCCGCCCGAGCCCAGCCTGGGTAACGCTTCTTGCGCCCATCCTGACCTGCCCGTTCTTCCTCCAGGCACCACATCCTCGGACTAAGCTCGCCGATGAAGGCGGCAGTGCAGCGACCTGCCGCCGTGGGGGTCTGGTGAACCTGACTGATCCCTGCATGCTGCCCGGATTGAGGCCCGGCGCGCGCCGACCGGGGCATCGGCAGACTTGCGAGCCGTTTCTAAGACCTACGGGGGGGACATGGCATCGACTGGGCTACGCCGGACGTTAATCGCCGCGGCTGCTACTGGCGTGATCGCTACCGCCGTGATCACACCGGCCTGGGCGATGCCCCGCAGCTGCCCCGCACGACCTTGGCCAGCCTCACCGTGCCCGCCGGGCCGGGCGACTCCACGTCCCCCGCGACTTCCGGCGAATTTTCGGGGGAAGGGCCGGTACATCGTCCGTGACCTGCGCGTAAATGTTCCTTTTACCTGGCAGGGCAGCCGCGGCAATAGTCAGATGATCGCCGGAGGCCCGCAGTACCGGATCTGGTTCACGAATCTGATCTACCGCAACACGCTCTACACGGTCACCTACAAGTGGCCGAACATCCCGCTGAATCCGAACCGCCGCTGTGACAAGGTCGGGGCCTTCAGCCGCCAGGACTTGAACCACGGCCTGAAGTCCTCGCGGTTCGTGGGATCTGAGATTCTGCAAGGGTCCAAAGACCGGCATGTCGATCATTGGCGGGTTGGTCTGGTCGCGGGTTCCGCCCGGCCGGGGAAGGCGTTCCGGTTCCCGCTCGCACTGGCTGACATCTACGTCGACCAGACCGATCCGAGCCAGTGGTGGCAGGTGCTGCAGTTCGGCCTTCAGAACCTTTACGATCCGCAGCTCGATGAGTGGTTCACGATGACAACGTTCAGCCATCGGCCAGGGGCAGTTACGCTTCCCAGGACGTGTCCTCCTCCAACATGAGGCGGTGGGCGAGCGGGCCTGTAGGCCGGGTTCTGTGCACCCGCTCGCGCGGGCCGGCGGCCATCCATCTGGGACTGCCGTTGCCGGCAGCCTCGTGCGGTCTACCCGCGAGCATCGGACGGGCCGCCCTCAATCGCTCGCGCAGGAGCCGCGTTACCCCGGCTCCCTCTTGACCTTGCTCCGGGTGGGGTTTACCTAGCCGTCGCAGTCACCTGCGGCGCTGGTGGTCTCTTACACCACCGTTTCACCCTTACCCCCGGACGAGTCCGGGGGCGGTCTGTTTTCTGTGGCACTATCCCGCGGGTCACCCCGGGTCGGCGTTACCGACCACCCTGCCCTGCGGAGCCCGGACCTTCCTCGACGTCGCCCGGAAACCAGGTGACGCCGCGACCGCCCGGCCTGCTCGCCCACCGCTGCGTTAAGGATAGGCGCTAGCGAAGATGCCCCGTGTCGTTCAGCGACCGGATCACGGCCGGGCCGTCAGAGAACCAGTCGATCTCGCACAGCGACGCGACGTCCAGGTGGATCCGGTACATGGCGGCGGGCGGCGCGAGCATGGCCCGGCAGGCCAGTGTCTTGATCGGCGTAACGTGACTGACCAGCACCAGCGTCTTGCCCTCGTGCGCGGCCAGCAGCCGGTTGAGCGCCGCGACCACCCGCCGGGTCACGGCGGCGAAGCTCTCGCCGCCCGGTGGCGCCACGTCCGTGCTGGCCAGCCACCCTGACAGCTCCTCGGGCCACCGCGCCTGAACCTCGGCGAACGTCATGCCTTCCCACTTGCCGAAATCGGTCTCGGCCAGGTCATCCTCGACCTCGAGCGGCGCGCCGGTCGCCGTGGCCACCGCCTGCGCGGTCTGCCGGGCCCGCTGCAGCGGCGAGGTCACGATCACGTCGATGCCGCCGCGCGCCGCCAGCCACGTGGCCGCGGCCGCCGCCTGGGCCAGCCCGGTTTCGGTCAGCGGTATGTCGCCGCGCCCGGCGAACCGCCGCTCCACGGACAGCGCGGTCTCGCCGTGCCGCAGCAGCACGGTGGACGTGGGCTGCCCCCGGCCGACCGACCAGCCCGTGGCCGGGGCAGGCTCCGCGGTGTCGCTACCGTTCTCCCCCTTTGAGCCGTTACGCTTCCGTCGCCCCGACTCTTCCCTGCCCGCCTGATCGTCCCGGGCCGAGTCCATGGCCTGGTTCGCGAGCCGGTCGGCGTCCGCGTTGCGGGCTCGCGGCACCCAGGTATAAGTCACCCGGCCGAGCTGCCGCGCCACGTCCTGGGCCGAGCCGGCGAGCGAGCGGAGATTGGGATCCTTGATCTTCCAGCGGCCCGACATCTGCTCGACGACCAGCTTCGAGTCCATCCGGACCTCGACGTCGGCGCCGGGGGCGAGTTCCGCCGCGGCGCGGAGCCCGGCCACCAGGCCCGAGTACTCGGCCACGTTGTTCGTCGTCGTGCCCAGGCTCTCCCAGGCCTCGGCCAGCACCTGGCCGGTCGCCGGGTCGCGGACCAGCGCGCCGTACCCCGCGGGGCCCGGGTTGCCGCGGGAGCCGCCGTCGGCCTCGACGACGAGCCTGCGGCTCACTGTGTTGTCCTCGGGGGGCGACCCCCCAGACCCCCCGCGTGCCATCCCCCGCCCGCCTCCCCATCCCACTTCATGGCCTCCGGCAGGCCGTCGCGGCTGTCACCGCTCATAGCCCAGACTCGGGGGTGCGGACCAGGATCCTGCGGCACTCCTCGCAGCGCAGCACCTCATCCGGGTCGGCGGCCCTCATGCTGTTGAGGTCGACGGTGTTCAGGGAGAGGTGGCAGCCCTCGCACCGCCCGCCGCGCAGCGCCGCGGCCCCGACCCCGGCGTGCTGTACCCGCATCCGCTCGTACAGGTCGAGCAGGTCCTGCGGCTCCTCGCCGGCCACGGCCGCGCGCCGGTCGCCGGCCTTGCCCGCCTGCTCCCCGATCTCGCTCAGCGCGGCATCCCGGCGGGCGGTGACGACCTCGCGGTTGGCGGTGATCTCCTCGCGCTCGGACAGCGCCGCCTCGCGGCGTTCCTGCGCACCCTCCTGGCGCTCCATCACGTCCAGCACGATCTCCTCGAGATCGGACTGCCGGCGGATCAGGGACTCGATCTCCGACTGCAGGTTCTCCAGCTCGCGTGGGGACGAGACCTGGCCGGCCTCCAGCCGCTGGCGGTCCCGGTCGATGCGGGTCCGCACCTGCTCGACATCTGCCTCGGCCTTGACCTGTGCGCGCCTGAGGTCGCCTTGCTCGGCCTCGAGGGAGGCCACCGCGTCCCGCAGCTCGTTGTCCCGTTGCTCCAGCCGGTCCAGCTCGGCGTGTTCGGGAAGCCCACGGCGGCGGTGCTCAAGCCGGGCAAGCTCGGCGTCCAGGTCGGCCAGCTCAAGCAGCCGGAGCTGCGCCTCGGGAGATGCTTTCACGGAGTCCCACGTTAGTGCACCAGGCCGCCAGCTCCGACCGGGTCCTCGCCTTGAGCGGTCGTCTGGCTCAGCCCAGGCTGATCATCAGGACCGGCGGCGTGGTCGGCTGCGACGATCCTGATGCCGGCTCCACGGTGAGGCTAACGCTGTCACCGGCCCGGAGCCCCGATATGACCATGGGGCCGGCCATTCCGCCGCGGGGTGACGCGGTCACCATCCCGGCGGGCCGGTCGCCCGCCGGGCCCATGAGCCACACCTCGTACCGCTTGGCCGAGGGCAGCACGCGGAGGGCGGCCGCGGTGAACACCAGGGCACGCTCCCGGTGCGACATGACCACGGTGGCCGTGCCCCCGGTGTTCACCGGCCCGGTCAGCATCGTGGCGTCCGGGGCGCTCAGCACCGCGGCCATGGCGTGATCATGCTGCTGGGCCTGGTTCAGCCGGTGCTCCATGCCGGAGGCGGAGAACCCGGCTACCACGGCGACCGCGATCACCACGGCGGCCAGCCCCCCGGCCAGCGCCACCACCAGCCGGGTCCTGCGCTTCCTGGCCCCGGTCCATGGCGCCTGGGCCTGGATCACCGGGGGCGGCAGCTGCCGGCTCTGCCGGACGGTGCCCAGCGTCGAGTCCCTGAAGGCGTCGGACGGCCGCACCGCGGTCGCGGCGGCGAGCGCGGCCGTCGCCTCCCGCATCCCCCGGACCTCCTGGCGGCACGACTCGCAGCCCGCCAGGTGCCGCTCGAACCGGGCCCGCTCGGGCTCGGCCAGCGCATCCATCGCGTACGCGCCGGCCAGGGTGTGCGGGTCGCTGCCACGGAGCCTCACGTGTCCACCCCCAGGCAGTCGCGCAGCCTGATCAGTCCGTCGCGCATACGGGTCTTGACCGTGCCGACGGCGACGCCGAGCAGCCCGGCCACCTCGCGATAGGTGTATCCCCCGTAATAGGCGAGGGTTACCGATTCGCGCTGCAGCTCGGTCAGGGAGCCGAGGCACCGTCGCACCCGTTCCCGGTCGAGACGTGCCTCGACTGCCTCCGTGACCTCGTCGTAGGCGACGGTTGACGTTGCCACGCGCAATTCGCGTTCGGCTGCTTTCTGCTCTGACCTCACCCGGTCGACCGCCCGCCGGTGGGCCAGGGTCGCCACCCACGCGGCGGCGCTGCCGAGGTCCGCATCGAACCGTGCGGCGGAACGCCAGACGTCGAGCATGACCTCCTGGGCGACCTCCTCCGACTGGGCGGGATCACGGACCACGGCGAGGGCGATGCCGAGGATCTGCCCGGCGGTGCGGTCGTAGACGGTCTCGTAGGCGGCCAGGTCGCCGCGGGCCACCCGCGTCAGCAGGACGCCGAGCTCGTCGGCGGGCCCGGGACTGGCCTCGTCAGCGCCCCGGCCGCGGGCCGGGCCGTGCTGGCCGTCGCTCATCCCCACCACGTCCTAAATTCGTTGCCGAACCGCCGCCGGCTTGGGTCGCGCTCCGGCCCATGCATGGTCACGTTCCTGCATAGCTTGTATGGGTGAGCGATCAGGACCCAAACCAACCGCTGCTCGGCGCCGAATGAATAGTGTGACTGCTGATACCGATCGCGCCCGAGCCGCCCGGGGGCTGGTCGCTGGGCTGCTGGCCGCGGCCGTGGCGGTCGGCGTTGGCCAGCTCATCGCCGGAATCGTGGCCCCGGACGGCTCGCCCGTCGTGGCCGTGGGCGAGGCGTCGATCGATCTCACGCCGCCGCCCGTGAAGAACTTCGCTATCTCCGCGTTCGGCTCGAACGACAAGCTGGTCCTGGTCACCGGCATCCTCGCGGTGCTGGCCGTGTTCGCCGCGATCGTCGGCCTGCTGGCCATGCGCAAGCTCTGGTACGGAATGGTCGGCCTGGCCGCGTTCACCGCGATCGGGGTGGCCGCCGCGCTGTCCCGCCCGACGGCCTCGGCCAGCTTTGTGCTGCCGTCGCTGGTGGGCGGCGCCGCCGCGGCCGTCGCGCTCGTGCTGCTCGTCCGCGCCGCCCCGCCTGCGGCCGAGCCGATCAGCCCCCGAACCGGGACCGCCCGGTCCGGACTGGATGGCCCGACCGTGGATGACCTGAGCCCGGAGAGCCTGGCCGCATCGTCGCCAGATCCGCGAGCACCCGGCACGTCCTCGCCACCCGACTCGTCCACCTGGGTGGACCGCTGGCGCCCGCCGGCCGGCCCGGAGCGCCGGAGCTTCCTGAAGACCGGGGCCGTCGTGGCTGGGACCGCGGCCGTGGCCGGTCTCGGCGGCCGCCTGCTGGCCGAGCGCTCCAGTGTCTCGCGGGCCCAGGCCTCGCTGCGGATTCCCGTGCCGGCCCATCCCGCTCCCCCGCTCCCGGCCGGCAGCGACCTGCGGATCCCCGGGCTCAGCTCGTTCATCACGCCCAACGGGTCCTTCTACCGGGTCGACACGGCGATCGTCCTGCCCGAGGTCGCGCCGGAGAGCTGGCAGCTGCGGATCCACGGGATGGTGGCCCGCGAGATCACGCTCAGCTTCGCCGAGCTGATCCGGCGCCCGCTCACGGCCGACTACATCACCCTGACCTGCGTGTCCAACCCCGTAGCCGGGCCCTACGTGGGCAACGCCCTGTGGATCGGCGCGAGCGTGGCCAGCTTGCTGCGCCAGGCCGGGGTGCGGGGCGGCGCGGACCAGCTGTTCTGCACCTCGGTCGACGGCTTCACCTCCGGCACCCCGCTGCAGACCGTGATGGACGGCCGGGACGCGATGCTCGCGGTCGCGATGAACGGCACGGCCCTGCCGGTCGCGCACGGGTTCCCGGTCCGCATGGTGGTTCCTGGTCTGTACGGCTACGTGTCCGCGTGCAAGTGGATCACCGACATCGAAGTGACGACCTACCGGTCGAACGTGTCGTACTGGGCCCAGCGCGGCTGGGACGCGCAGGCGCCGATCAAGACCGAGTCACGGATCGACGTGCCGAGCGGCAACAACACGATCAAGCCGGGGCCGACCTCGGTGGCCGGGGTCGCGTGGGCGCAGCACAAGGGCATCGACGCGGTCGAGGTCCGGGTGGACAAGGGCCCCTGGCACCAGGCCCGGCTGGCCGCGGTGCCGGACATCGACACCTGGCGGCAGTGGGTCTGGGAGTGGGATGCGACACCGGGCACGCACGTGATCGAGGCCAGGGCCACGGACGCCACGGGCTATACCCAGACCACGCTGCAGGAGCCGCCGGAGCCGAACGGGGCATCGGGGTACCCGAGCGTCTCGATCCTCGTCGGCCACGGGTAGCGGCGCTAGCCCGCCGGGACCAGGGCCGGGCATCCAGGCGTCAGAGGAGCTGGTCGCGGACCTTTCCGTACATGTATGCGCCGAGCCAGCGGCCCAGTTCGTCGAAGAAGTTCCGTCGGTCGTCGCCCGCGTCGTCCCCGGTCCCGCCCTGCCCATCCTCGAGCCGCAGCCAGGTCACGTGCGGGCCGAGCCGGATCGCCGCCCCGTTCCTTCGGCGCCGCAGCCGGGGGCCGCGCCAGGTGGGCTCCTGCTCGGCCGGGCTCATCACCAGCACCGGGCAGGCGATGTTGAGGCCCCGCCGCAGCTTCCGCCCGAACACCGGCTGGGACAGGATCAGCGCATCGGCCAGGCCGTCGTCGTGCCGGGCGTCACACCACTGGGCGGCGGTGAGCGCGCCCGCCGAGTGCGCGCTCATGAGGATCATCTCGATTCCTTCGGCCTTCCGCAGATGACGGCAGGCCGCGTCGAGCCCGGCGAAGCGCTCGCTCTGCTTCGGCCCCTTGCGCCTGCGCCGGCGCACGGGCCGGTCCAGCCCGTCCTGCGGCCGCAGGTCGGCGACGTAGAAATGGAACCCCCGTTCTGTGTACCAGGTGACCAGGTCCTCCGGCACGAAGCTGTCCTGCTCGCAATGCAGGTAGAGCGCGGCCCTCCTGGTCGGCAGGGCCGACCGCCGCCGGAGCACGGCCGGACCGCTCTCCTCCACCGCGTCCGCCGTGGGAGGGACAGGGAGTTCCACGTACTCGCCGGCGGTACTGTCGCGCTCCGTGATGAGGCCCATCAATACCCATCCCCCGTAACCCTCGACCGCTCGCCGCCAGCGCGGCACTACCGCTCGCCCGCGCACGCCGGCGACTCAGCCCCCGCACCCTGTCGCTCTGCACACGAAACGTAACGGCAAGTCCCGCACTGTGATCGACACCGCGCGAGGCAAACACGCGAGCAGGCCAGCCGTGCCGTAGCCTTCGCAGCATGGACAGGCCGACCGAACACGTCGAGACCGAGCGGAAGTATGAAGTCGACCTCGGCTTTGTCTTGCCCGACCTCAGCGGCGTTGCCGACGGCGTGACCGCGACGGCCCCGGAGGTTGAACTCCTGGCCGCGAACTACTACGACACCGCCGACCTGCGCCTGGCCAACGCCAAGATCACACTCAGGCGCCGAACCGGGGGGCACGACGCCGGCTGGCACCTGAAGCTGCCCGTTTCCGCAGGCACCCGCCGCGAGCTGCAGGTCCCGCTGGAGGAAGGCGACACTGTGGTGCCGCCGCAGCTCACCTCCCTGGTCTCGGAGTGGATCCGCGGTGAGCCGCTGCAGGTCGTCGCGGTGCTGGAGACCCACCGCACGGTCCGGCGGCTTATCGGTGCCGACGGCGAGAATCTGGCCGAGGTGGCCGATGACGAGGTCACCGGCCGGGTCCCCGGCCGGCAGGAGCCCGCCGCCTGGCGCGAGCTTGAGGTCGAGCTCGTCACCGGAGGGCCCGAGATCCTGGCCGCGGCGGGATCCCGGCTGACGTGCGGCGGGTGCCCGGCCGTCCAGCTCCGCCTCCAAGCTCAGCCGTCTCCTGGGCACCGACGGATCCGACGTCCGCCGCGCCTGAGCGGGCCGGGACACTGCGCCCAGATGTTAGGGCACCGCGTAGCGTGCGAGCAGCGGGATGAGCACCTGCGCGTCGGGGCTGCCCCAGCCGGTAACCGGATCCCAGCCGACTGCCGCCTGGTAGCCACTGATCGTCTTGGGCGGGAACTGCACGGTGTTGTCACCCTTGGTGACGTCGTGGAAGGCCTGGTGGTGCCGGGGGCCACGGGCGATCTGGTAGATGGCCGGGTTGACGAGACCCAGGTGGCGCCCGGCGTACTGGTCGGCCAGGGCGATCAGTGCGGCCCAGATCGGGGCGCTGGCGCTGGTACCGCCACTGTTGCGGATCATGCTCCTGCCGTCGTCGCTGAGGACGATCGCCATGCCGGTGTGGCCGCTGGCGTCGGCCGACACGTCGGGCACCCCCCGGGTGGCCCGGATGCCGGGGACGCCGTCCTGGTAGCCGGGCTGGGGGAACAGGCGGCTGAACCCGCCGCCGGATGCCTGGAAGGCCGATCCCGGGTCGCCGTACGGCAGGCCCCAGGCCGTCTCGCCCTGCCAGGCGCCGGTGGTATGGCTGGCGGTCAGGCTGGTGCCGCCGACGCCGAGCACAAGCGGATCGGAGGCCAGCAGGTTGACCTCCTTGACCGGGGTAAACGTGCCGGTACCGGTCAGCGCCCCGTAGACATTGCACGGTTCGGCCACCGCTCCGATGTCGCCCGAGGCGGCGACCACCGTCACGTGGCGGCTGGCGGCCGTCTGGAGTGCCGCGTTCACGCTGTTGACCTGGGCGCGGCTCACGCAGTGCTCGCCGCCGATCTGCCCCGCGGCGCTGATCGACATGACGCCGCCTTCCGTGCTGCCAAGACGGAGCGAGGCGACGGCGGCGGAGACCGCGTTCTTGGTGTTGTCCAGGGACGTCGACGGAAGCAGGAGGATGACGAGGGTGGCATCGGGGGCGAGCGCGTGCACCATCTCGACGTCCAGCACCTCCTCACCGAAAGCCAGCCAGGGGGAACGGGCCCCGGCGAGCGTGGTGACGACCCGCATCCGCGCGACCGGCAGGTGAAACAGGCTGTCGAAGGCCGCCATGTCCTGGCGCATGTCGGTGACCAGGGGCGGGTTCAGCTGCGATTCCGCGAGTTCGGGTAGCACCACGGTCTCGGTGCGGCCGTTGATCCCGCGGTCGAGGAGCGGCTTAATGCCGTAGGCCATCTGGAGCTGCTGCGGCGTGTAGCAGGTGGTGAGCGAGTTACAGTCGGCGGTCGAGCTGGGCGGCGGTCCGGTCGAGCTGGGCGGCGGGGCGGCCGACTGCCGGGCTGGTCCGCCGCTGCTGGCTACGTCTGTCTGGGCCGGGCCGCAGGCCGTGGCGAGCAGGGCCGCCAGCGGCAGGGCCGCGGCCAGCAGTCGCAGCTGCGCGCGACTGGCGTTCCTGTTCATCGCCGGACCACGACCCGGCGCCTCAGCTTCGCACCACGGGCCGGCGCGGGCTCTGCGGCCGCGTGCGTGACGTGCTCGTCGGCCAGGTCGAGCCACCGCGCGACGGCCCCGAGGCGGGTCAGCTCGGAGTCGATCACCAGGGCCAGCGGCAGGTCGAACTCGGCCGGCTGCTCCTTGACCCTGGTCCACTCCTGCATGAGCTCCATTGCCTGGCGGCGGTGCGCCTGGATCACCTCGTGCACGTCGGTGCCGGGCACCCGGACCGCCAGGAGCACCTTGGTCACCAGCTCATCGCGCGGTGGCGGGGCCAGGCCCGGTGGCATGTGCAGCCATTCGCCCAGCTCAGCCCGGCCACGGGCGGTGATCAGGTAGCTCTTATGCAGCTCGTCGTCCCCGCCGTTCGACTCGACCAGGCCATCCCGCTCCAGCCGCTGCAGGGTCGTATAGACCTGGCCGACGTTGAGCGGCCATACGTCGCCCGTCGCGGCCTCGAAGTCCTCCCGGAGCTGCATCCCGTATCTGGGCCCCTCGCTCAGCAGCGCGAGAAGGGCGTGCCTGACACTCATTGCCCCTTCTCGCCTACCCAAGACATACTGAGTATGTTATCGGTAAATACT
Source organism: uncultured Actinomycetota bacterium (assembly GCA_963739645.1). Classification (GTDB taxonomy): domain Bacteria; phylum Actinomycetota; class Actinomycetes; order Streptosporangiales; family Streptosporangiaceae; genus JASHPR01. The sequence continues at coordinate 117,648 of CAVUBM010000114.1, read as the reverse complement.
AGGGAGTCAACGGGATGGCGGGGGTCCGATTCTCAGGCCGGTGGCGGTCAGGCAGCCATCGATCAGGTGGGGCCAGTACTGGATCTTCTTCAGCTTGCGCTTGACGATCCGGACCAGGCCATCCAGGTCAGCGGCGGCAGAGTTGGACGGGTTGCCGTCCGGTCATCCAGAATGTCGGATGCGGTCGCTATTATCGAATACATGATCGAAACAGATGCGTTAAGCGTTTCCGGTGGTCAGCCGGCTGGCGGCATGGCCGGCCTGGGGCGGGCTGCGGGCAGCCTGGGTGAGGGGCCGGATGGGCTGCAGGACCCGGACGCGCCGCTGGTGGCGCTGGAACGCCTTGAGGAGCGGATCTGCGAGCTGGCCGCGCACCTGGCCGCCGGGACGTGCCGGTGGCTGCGGCTGGTCGCCGAGTTCGACGCGCGCCGCGGCTGGGCGGGCTGGGATCTGCCTTCGTGTGCCGCGTGGCTGGCGTGGAAGTGCCAGGTCGCCCCGGGCACCGCCCGCGAGCAGGTGCGGGTCGCCCGGGCGCTGGCCGGGCTGCCGGTGATCTGTTCTGAGTTCGCGGCCGGGCGGATGTCGTATGCGAAGGTCCGGGCGCTGACCCGGATCGCGACCGGGCAGACCGAGGCGGGCCTGGCCGAGATCACCGGCCCGATGACCGCCGCGCAGTGCGAGCGGTTCGCCGCCGCGCACCGCAGAGCATCCGATGCTGAGGATGTCGCGACCCGGGCGGCGCGGCGGGTGAGCGTCACGGTGGCCGAGGACGGGTCGGTCGCGATCAGCGCCCGGCTGCCCGCGGCTGACGGGGCGGTGGTGCTGCAGGCGCTGCGCGCGGCCGCCGGCGACTGTGAGCACCCGCACCGCCCGCACTCCGGCCCCGCCGAGGACCCCGCGCCCGCCGAGGACATCGCGGCCGCCGCGGGTGACCGGGACAGTGGTGCCCGGGACGGGCCGGGCAGGCGGCCTGCCGGGCGAGCCTGGCCGATGCGCTGGTGGAGGTGGCCGGGGCGTACCTGTCCGGGAAGATCGCCACCGCGGGCAACCCGGACATCTACCAGGTCATCGTGCACGTCGGCCCCGAAGCCCTCACTGACGGGCCGGATCCCGTTACCGCGCCGCTGACCGCACACCACGCCGCCCCGGTGCCGACGCCCGACGAAGAGCCCGCCCCCGCCCCGGCTCCCAGCAGCCCGCCCCCTCACCCGGTGGCTGCGCCCGCCGGCGTTTCCGCGGAAACGCCCGCCGGCACACCACCGGGCCCGGCCGCCGGCCGCACGGCCGGCCAGCTAGCCACCCGGCGCACCCGCGGCGCTGCCACCTCGACGACGGCCCGGCCCTCAGCCCGGCAGCGGCGCAGGCCCTGGCCTGCCACGCCACCGTGTCCTGGATGCTGCACGACCACGACGGCACCCTGCTCGACGTCGGCCGCCGCCACCGCCGCGCCACCGCCGCGCTGCGCCGCGCCGTCCGCGAGCGGGACAACAGCCGCTGCCAGTTCCCGGGCTGCCAATCCCGGCGCACCGACATCCACCACATCATCGCCTGGGCCAACGGGGGCACCACCCGGCTGCGCGACCTGATCCTGCTCTGCCAAGCCCACCACGTCATCGTGCACGCCCTCGGCTGGCTGATCACCCCCGCCCGCACCGGCGGGTTCGCCTTCACCCGCCCCGACGGCCAGCCCCATGCCCAACAGCCCGTCGCTGCCCGGCAGCGACGGCGACCTGACCGGCTGCCACGACGCACAGATCACCACCGACACCATCATCCCGGCCGGGCTAGGCGACAAACTCGACCTCGACCTGGCCATCTGGGCCTGCCTCGCCAACGCCCGCACCGACCAGCAACAAGCCAGCCAGCACCAGCAAGAGCAGCACCTAGCCGCCTGAAGAATGAGGCGCTGGGCTCGCCACGGCCCCGAGACGGCGTTGCGGCCCAGGACCCGGGGCACCGGGCACGTTGACCCCGAGGTCGTCGGCCGGTTCGCCGAGGCCCTGCTGAACGGCATCGCCGGGCTTGCCGGTGGCACCGGCCCGGGCGCCGGGATCAGCGCCTGGCCCGGCTCGGTGACCTGCCCCGGCTAGGGCCGGGCCCCAGGCAGGCCGCCTGACCAGGCGGGCACTCGTTCGTAGCCTCTGCGCCGAGCCTGACGGCGAGCGCCGTTCTTGACGATCTGTCCATTAATGTGATATCACTTTAATCGGTGGCCGGGCGGCCGGCGCCGCAGGCGGCAGGAGGCATCCCGATGCACGCGCCAGACGACAACACCACTCCCTCGCGCTCCGTGATGAGGCGTCTGATCACGCCCTGGGAGTACCGGCACCTGCGTGCCGTCGCGGACGTGCGCTTTGCCGGCGGCGGCTTTACGCTCGGCGTCGGCCTCGTTCTGCTCTCTCTCGGTCGTCGCGCGGAAACTGACCGTGAGCGGCGCAAATGCTACGGGTGGGCAGCGTACTTTCTGGCGACTGCGGCGTTGCAATTCTTCGGCGGCTTTCTGGACGTGACCGTGGCCCGCTCCGTACCTCCCCGAACCTGAGCCTGCGCTACTGGCACACTCGCATCTATGCGCCGCTTCAGCCAGGTTGATGTCTTCACCACCACGCCGTACCTGGGCAACCCGGTGGCCGTGGTCCTCGACGGAGACGGCCTCACCGACGAGGCCATGCAGCAGTTCGCGAACTGGACGAACCTGCCCGAGACCACGTTCGTCCTGCCCCCGACGGCGGACGGCGCGGACTACCGGGTCCGCATCTTCACCACGCGCCAGGAGCTGCCGTTCGCCGGGCACCCGACGCTGGGCACGTGCCACGCCTGGCTCGCCGCGGGCGGCCCTGGCCACGACGTCATCACCCAGGAGTGCGCGGCGGGCCTGATCCCGGTGCGCCGGACCGCCGACGGGCTCGCGTTCGCCGCCCCGCCGCTGATCCGGTCCGGGCCGGTGGACGAGCCGCTGGTGGAGCAGATCGCGGATGTGCTCGGCATCGACAGGGCAGCCATCGTGGACGCCGAGTGGGCCGACAACGGGCCGGGCTGGGTGGCCGTGCTGCTCGACAGCGCCGAGGCGGTGCTGGCGCTGCGGCCCGGCGTTACCGATCTGGACCTGGGCGTGGCCGGCCTGTACCCGCCCGGCTCGCCCCAGGCCATCGAGGTGCGGGCGTTCGCGCCCGGCGACACCGGCACGGTCGAGGACCCGGTCACCGGCAGCCTGAACGCCTCCGTCGCCCAGTGGCTGATCCGGACGGGGCGGCTCAGCGCGCCGTATGTCGCGAGCCAGGGCACGGCGCTCGGCCGACGGGGCCGGGTGCATGTCACCGCCGACAGCGACGGCACGGTCTGGGTCGGCGGCGGCACGGTCACCTGCGTGACCGGCGAGGTCGACCTGTAGCGGCCGAAAAACCGCTGGCCACCCTGGCCGAGTGCTGGAACCATACTGACGGCATGGAGCGGTCCCTTAGCAGCGACGAGATTCGCGATATCTTCCTGCGGTTCTTCACCGAGCGTCAGCACACGCGGATCGGCTCCGCCTCGATCATCCCGGCCAACGACCCGACGCTGCTGTTCATCAACGCGGGCATGGCCCCGCTCAAGCCGTACTTCCTGGGCGAGGCGCTGCCCCCGGCCCCGGACCTGTGCAACATCCAGCCGTGCGTGCGCACCATCGACATCTCGGACGTGGGCGACCGGCACCATCTCACGTTCTTCGAGATGATGGGCAGCTGGTCGATCGACAACTACTTCAAGGACCGGGCGGTGGAGCTCGCCTTTGAGCTGCTCACGGACGGGTTCGGGTTCAGCGTCGACAAGCTGTACGTGACCGTGTTCGAGGGCGACGAGGAGCTCGGCATCGCCCCGGACGACATCTCCGCCGCGGCCTGGGAGCGGGTCGGGGTACCCCGCGACCACGTCGTGTACCTGGGCGCGGAGGACAACTTCTGGTCGGCGGGCGACACCGGGCCGTGCGGGCCGAGCACCGAGGTGTTCTACGACACCGGGTCCGCGCACGGCCCCGAATACCGGCCGGGCGGCGAGTTCGACTCCGCCGAGCCGGTACATCGAGATCTGGAACGCCGGCGTGTTCATGGAGTACAACCGGCTGCCCGGCGGGGCGCTCGAGCCGCTGCGGTTCACGAGCGTGGACACCGGCTCCGGCCTGGAGCGCATGGCCATGGTCCTGCAGGGCTGTGAGTCGGCGTACGAAACCGACCTGCTGAGGCCGGTCGCCGCGGCCGTGACGTCAGCGGTGCCCGGCGCTACCGACCGGGACATCCGCATCGTCACCGATCACGTCCGCGCGTCGACCTTCATCCTGAGCGAGGGTGTCGCCCCGTCGAACGAGGGCCGGGGCTACATCCCGCGGCGGCTGCTGCGCAAGGCGATCGCCACCGCGACCCAGGCGGGCGCGGCGGACCTCGACCTGCGCGACGTGGCCGACGCGGTCATCACCCGCATGCGCGACCATCTACCCCCAGCTGGCGCAGACCCGCGACCGCACCCTGGACCTGCTGGTCCGCGAGCAGCGCGACTTCGGCCGCGTGGTGCGCCGCGGCCTGGACCGGCTCGCCGCGCTGGACACCGGTCCCGGCTTCGAGATCACCGGCGAGGACGCGTTCACCCTGTTCACCACCCACGGCATGCCGGCCGACCTGATCCGGGACTTCGCCGCGGACCGTGGCGGCACCGTGGACGAGCGGCGGTTCGGCGAGCTGTTCGCCGAGCATCGCGAGCTCTCCCGCGGCCCCACTGCCGATACCAGCCATTACGCCAGTTCCACACCTGGCCCGGACCTCATCGCGTCGATCAACGCCACGCCGACTCACTTCCTGGGTCACCACGAGCTGATCTCGACCGGTCAGGTCGTGGCCCTGGTCGGGGCGCAGGGCCCGGCCGAGACGCTCGCGGCCGGGGACAGCGGCTTCGCGGTCTTCGACCAGACGCCGTTCTACGCCGAGGGCGGCGGCCAGGTCGGCGACACCGGCCGGATCACCGGGTCCGGCCTGTCGGCCCGGGTCACCGACACCCAGAACGCCGACGGCTACTACGTGCACGCGGTCGAGGTCACCGACGGCGTCCTGCGCCAGGGAGACACCGTCGAGCTGGCGGTCGACGCGGACCGGCGACGGGCGGTCATGCGGAACCACTCCGCCACCCACCTGCTGCACGCCGCGCTGCGCCAGGTCCTGGGCGAGCACGTGCGCCAGGCCGGGTCGCTGGTCGCGCCCGACCGGCTGCGCTTCGACTTCCTGCACCCGCAGGCGCTGTCGGACGAGCGAGATCGAGCAGGTCGAGCGGCTGGTGAACACCGAGGTGCTGGCCAACCTGGAACGCACCACCGAGGTCCGGCCGTACCAGGACGCGATCGCCGGCGGGGCGATCGCGTTCTTCGGCGACAAGTACGGCGACGACGTCCGGGTGGTCTCGTTCGACGGCTTCTCCACCGAGCTGTGCGGCGGCACCCACGTGCACGGCACGGCCGAGGTGGGCCTGTTCCTCATCACCAGCGAGAGCAGCATCGGCTCGGGCGTCCGCCGGATCGAGGCGATCACCGGCGAGGCCGCGGTGCAGCGCACCCTGGACCACGACCGGCTGCTGCGCGGGCTGGCGTCCCGGCTGCGGGTCCCTGTGGACCAGGTGCCGGAGCGGGTCGACGCGCTCACGTCCCGGACCAGGCAGCCGAGACAGGCCCGGCAGGCGCTCCCGGCCGGCCCGGTCGCGTATCGACCCGGCGGGCCACCGCTACCTCGTGACCGAGGATCCGGGCATCGACGTGTCCGATCTGCCCCGGGAGGCGCGGCGGCTCGCGGGCGAGCTCTCGGCCGTGGTCGTGCTGCTGCGACCCGACGCCGGCGACGGCTCCCTGCGCATCGGCGTGGCCGTGCCGGGCCCGCTGACCGCGCAGGTCCCGGCCACGGCGGTGCTAGACCGGGTGCTGGCGGTGACCGGGGGGCGCGGCGGCGGCAGCCCGGCGTTCGCCCAGGGCGGCGGGGCCGAGCCCGGTGATCTTCCCCGGTGCCGTCGCCCGGATCTCGGCCGCTCTCGGGCTGGACGCTCCGGACCGGCACGATGGCTGAGGGGCGCGTTCACTCCTGGCCAGTGCTTAGCTTGAGTGCCGGGGGCTCAGGAGGCTGGCATGGAACGGTTAATGCTTGACCGCCTGGCGGGCGTGGTTGACCGCGAGGTGAGGGCCCGCTTCCCGGCCGGGACGGTGCGGCGGGTCGCCCTGCTGCAGTCGGGCGACGACCCGCAGATCGGGCCGGATGAGCTGCTGGTGCGGGTCTTCATCGAAGCCTCCGGCGGGCCAGCGGACTACCAGCGGCTGCTGGACGCGTGGGCGCGCGCACACGAGACACGGATGAAGCGGATGCGGCGTGAGCTGTCCCTGCGGCTTCCCCCGGCCCGGCTGCTGGAGTTCACCATCGAGGATCCCGACGGCGCCGCGCCGCGGATAACGATGCCGGACGACCCGGCGCTGACTAACGAGCCGCTGCCCCCGCGCGAGGCCGTACAGATCGCGATCGCGCACCTCCGCGCCAGCTACGTGTTCCCCGACCGCGCCGAGCAGGCCGCCACGGCCATCGAGGCCAGGCTGGCCGCGGGCGAGTACGACGGCCTCAACGACGACACGCTGGCCGAGCGGCTCACCGGTCAGCTGGACGAGATCTGCGCGGACAAGCACCTGCGGGTCCTGGCCATTCCACCGCACGGCCGGCGCGAGCCACCCGGGCCGCCTGAGCCGGACCGGCCCGACTGGCAGGAACGGATCCGGCCGGGGAACTACGGCATCTACCGCGTGGAACGGCTGGACGGCAACATCGGCTATCTCGACCTGCGCGGGGTCGCTCCCCCGGAGCTCGCGGGACCGACCATCGCCGCGGCCATGGAGCTGGTCTCCGGCACCTACGCGCTGATCATCGACCTGAGGCGGAACCACGGCGGGTCCCCGCACGGGGTGGTCTTCTGGTGCAGCTACCTGTTCGACGGCTCCGACACCCACCTCAGCGACATCTTCGACGCTGTGACGGGCATGACCAGGCAGTTCTGGAGCCTGGCCCATGTGCCAGGACATCGCTACCTCGGCCGGCCGGTGTACGTGCTGACCAGCAGCGAGACGTTCTCCGGCGGCGAGGACCTCGGCTACACCCTGCAGGCCCAGGGCCGCGCCGAACTCATCGGCGAGACCACAGGGGGCGGCGCCCACCCGACCCGGACCATGCCGATCTCGGCGACGCTGGCCATCTCGGTGCCGCACGCGCGGTCGATCAATCCCGTCACCGGAACGAACTGGCAGGGCACCGGTGTGGTGCCGGACGTCGCGGTGCCGGCCGCCGAGGCCCACGACGTGGCGTACGCGAAGGCGCTGCGGCACGTGCTGTCGCTCACCGTGCCGCCGCCGATCGCCGACGAGGCCCGCGCCGCGCTGGCCGGGCTCCCGGACTAGTCATACGCTGGCGAAATGGAGCATCTCAGCCTCGCCGAGCTGGAAGCCGGCCTCGATCACGTCCGGGAAGCGCCCGCGGACAGCGGCACGCTCGAGCTGATCGTGCGGCGGCCGGCCAAGAACGAGCGCGAGGTGGTCGCCGAGGGCACGCTTGACGGGGACACCGGGCTCCTCGGCGACAACTGGAAGACGCGGGGCAGCAGCAGCACCCCGGACGGGTCCGCGCACCCGGACGCGCAGATCACGATGATGAACGCCCGCGCCGCGCTGCTCGTCGCCCGTGACCCGGAGCGGCGCCCGCTGGCCGGTGACCAGCTCTACGCCGACCTGGACATCAGCGTGGCCAACCTGCCGCCGGGCACCCGGCTGGCCCTGGGCTCGGCGGTCATCGAGGTAACCGGCAAGCCGCACCTCGGCTGCGCCAAGTTCCTGGCCAGGTTCGGCCGGGACGCGCTGAAGTTCGTCAACTCCCGGACCGGCCGCGAGCTGCGGCTGCGCGGCCTGAACGCCCGGATCGTGGTGCCCGGCACCATCCGGGCCGGCGACGTGATCAGCAAGCTGCCCGCAGCCGTGGCGGAGAGTCACGCGGGCCTGTCCGCGCCTAACGCGGCTCGGGCCGGTCCACGTTGAAGTGCCTGACCACCTCGGCCAGCCAGTTGTCGTCCGCTTGCCGGGCGTTGAACTGGCTGATCACCCGCTGCCCGCCCTCGAAGTCGCCGTAGAGCAGGAAGACCGTGACCGGGTTCCCGGCCGCGATCGCCGCCGACGCGAGCCGGAACGACTCGGCCGCGGGATCGCGGAACGCGGCCTGCCAGAAGCCAATGTCACCGGGCGCCACGAAGATGTCCCTGGTCTGGCTCGTGAAGTCCTCCAGCGGCGGGTGAGCCCGCTCCCGCTGCACCTCGGGGCATACGTACCACGCGTGCAGCACTCCCAGGCCGGAGCCGACGTTGCGGATTGAGAGCGCCATATACACGACGTCGTCGCTGAGCTCGAACGCAGCCCGGCCGCCAGGAAGCGCGAGCAGCTTGCCCTCGACGTACGTGACCTTCTGCTGCGGATCCTGCAGCCGCGAGTTCACGATCAGCGGGCGCAGCCCGGCCAGCAGCGACTCCTCGGCGATGCGGGCCGCGCGGTCCGCGGTGCGGGCCGAGCGGTTGGCCGAGCGCACGGACGCGAAGGTCGCCACCGCCAGCACAAGCGTGCCGCCCGCGGTCGCCAGCGACGAGGCGGTTACCCAGTCAATCACCCGCCGCAGCCTAACGGGGACCGCCGGCGTGAGCCAGCGGGCCGTCAGGCGTGGCCCGGGTTGGGCGGCACGTCGAGCGAGGGGTTGCGGTCGAAGAAGCCAAACGGCTTGAGCCAGAACGACACCGTGTCCGACGGCATGATCGGCCAGTCCTCGGGCCGGGTCACGTGGTGGATGCCGAAGACGTACCAGAGCACGACATCGACGTCCTCGATCGACCGGTCGGCCGCGGTCCAGACCGGCAGGCCCTTGTCCTGCTCGCTCTGGTTCGGGAAGTCGCCGCACGGCCACCGCTCGGTCTCGGCGTACGGGCGTGACCCACAGCGTGTGCGCGATGGCCGCGGCCCGATGCAGCACCGGCGCGGCCGGGTCGAACATCGACGGGAATGCTGGCGCTGGGCACCAACTTGTAACCGACCGAGCCGCCGAAACCGTTGCGGGACTGGGTGTTCACCACCTTCCACGACCGCTGGCTGGCCCAGTCGGGATCGCGGATCCCTTCGAGCTCGGTGCGCAGGGGGCGGGCCTTGGCGATCAGCCCGAGCCCGTGCGGGTTGGCCGGCCCGATCGGCTCGGGCTCGGTGTGCGTCTCCAGCACGGTGTTGTGTCCGGCGCCGTCGACGTCCAGGTCGAGTCGGGCGACGATGAAGTGCTGGTGGAACGGCGCGTAGGTCGAGTGGTCCACGACCGTGCCGTGGGTCACCTCCTCGCCCGGCGCGAACCGGCTGGTCACCATGATGCCCGTGGCCCGGACCTCGCACTCGATGTTGCCGTCCTGGTAGAAGCGCCAGTAGACGAGGTACTCGTAGTTGGCCACGGTCGCGTGGAAGGACAGGACCAGCCGGCGCATCCGGCGGACCTCGGTGCCGGACACCGGATCGACGTGCTTCCACAGGATCGCGTTGTCCTCCTCGTGGATGCAGATCGCGTTGGGGATCGTCACCGGCTCGGCGTGCGAGTCGTGCAGCACCGCGTCGAGATAGCGGATCTCGCCGAGGCAGTCGCAGCCCAGGGTCAGCGAGGTGGTCATGAAGCCCAGGCCCCACTCGCCGATGTCGAACGCCGTACGCCGGTAGTGATCCGGGGAGGGGTCGCGATAGGGCACCACCATCTCGGCGAAGGACAGCCGGTGCGCCACCGGCCGCAGCCGGTCGCCGTCGCGGTAGCCGACGGTGTGCAGGACCATCGCCTCGCGGAAGTTGAAGCCGACCCGCATCTCCCAGTTCTGCCAGCGGAGCAGGTTGCCCTCCAGCGTGAACGACGGGCCGTCGGGCTGGACGATGTCCAACGGCGCGACCTCGCGCTGCGGACCACCGACCAGGGCCGGCAGGTACTCACCCTGGATCGGCGGCTCCGGTGTGCCCACGGGCTGGACCGGTCCGCCGTCCTCGATGTCGAGCAGGGTCATCTCGTTGAGGTCGATGATCGGATGCAGATTGCCCACGGGATGGGCGTAGGGGTTGCCGTCAGGGGTGGCCCGCACCCAGACGTCGCCCCAACCGATCCGCCGCCCGCGGTAGCGCTCCGGCACCAGCGCCGCGCCGTAGGCCCAGGTGTCGACCAGCACCAGGCTGAGGTCGGTGATGCCGCGCCGGCCCAGCGCCTCGATGAGTCGCGGTTCGTGGTGCAGGAACTCGTCGCACTCGTGCCACTCGTCGACCGTCATGTTGGGCTGCTGGCCGGGCAGGTGCTCCCAGCCGGTCACCGCCCCGTCGGCCAGCGAGATCGCCGCGCGGTAGGCCTGGCCGTCGCCGGTGTTCCAGCACACGGCCAGCGCCCGCCTGGGCACCGGGCCGGGTTCGCGCAGCGCGGCCTTGGACGGCTCGGCGAGCTCGATCGAGGCGAACCGCCACACCGGCGGGGTGACGCCCCGGTCGCGCCCCAGGATGGCCGTGACGGTCCGCACCTCGTCGGCGGCCAGCGGGTCGAGCGGATGCGTACCTGAGTGCTCCGGGTTCCCCATGCGCCTCCGTCCTGCGGGCCAGTCCGGCCCATTGTGCTCGGCATGCGCCGGCGGAGTTAGCGTTCAGGCCATCTTGAAGGATTGCGGTGTGACGGCGGGCTGCGGCGGGACCACGGGCGCGCCGGCGAACTGAGCCCGGATCCCGGCGATCCACTGCTTGCACCGGTCCTCGAGCCGGTTGTCGTCGGTCTGCAGGCGGCCGCGGGTCACCAGCGCACCCAGGTCCGCCCCCTGATAGCGGTAGTCGCCCGGCCCCTGGATGCGCAGGTAGAACGCCTCGGCCTCGCTGTGGATCCCGTGCCAGTCGTGGCCCCAGCGCCGGAACGCGACGGTGCCGTCGTCTCTGAGCTCGTAGATGCCGGTCCGCGGCGCCCGGGTGAGCAGCTCGACCTGGTCGCCGGTCTCCTTGATGATGATCTGGCTCCACACGTCCACGCTGGCCTCGCGGGACCAGCGCTCGTTGATCTCGCCGATGTCGACCTCGTAGTCGACGTCGAGGTACTCCAGCAGGTGGAACAGGAACAGCGGCATGTCGGCGTAAGCCCCGGCCGTTACGTTCGTCATCGAGCTGATGCCGCTGATCCGGGGATTGAGCTCGCCCAGGTAGAGCTCGCCGGTGCCGGTGTCGACGAGGAAGTCCACCTCGAAGAACCCCTTGTACCCCTCCTGGGCCAGCCGGTCGCCGAGCCGGCAGGTGAGGTCCCTGGCCCGGGCCTTCTGGGCGCTGGTCAGCGTGGCCGGGTAGTCGTTGCCGGCCCAGCCGCCGCGGTACGGGGTCAGCTCGGGGTGCCCGGTGATGTCGTTCATCAGCGGCCCGACCAGCGTGCCGTACCTGGTGCGGACCGCCTCGACCGCGATCGCGCGGTGGTCGATCCGGCGCATGACCTTGAGCTCGTGGTCGGCCAGCGGCTCCTTGGCCGCGCTGGAGTCCCAGTCGGCCTGGCTCTTGATGAAGAACGTGGTCTTGCCCGAGTCGCCGTACGGCGTCTGCACCACCAGGTCGCCGCCCAGGCCGTGCCGCCGCCAGGCCGGTCAGCTCCTGGTAGCTGGCCGCGCGGCCGAGCACGTTCGGCACGCTGGGCACGCCCGCGTCGTTGCCGAGCTGGGTGGTGACGATCTTGGAGTCCAGGCGGTGCCTGAGTTCGGCCGCGGGATGGGCGACCCGCAGCCCGGCGGCGGCGGCCAGTTCCTCGGTCTGCTCGTCGAACATGACGAACACCGCCCGGCCGTCCGGCCCGTTCGAGCGCACGAACGTGGTGACCTCGGGCTGGGCCAGCAGGAAGTTGCAGATGTCCTCGATCGACTCGAACTCGGGCGCCTCCCGGTGATGAGGCACAAACACGCTGGGGTGGCTGCCCTCGAACGAGTCGTAGTACGTGACGTAGTGGAAGTTGCGGACCCAGCGGTCGATGCCCAGCAGGTTGAAGGCCGTGGGTGAGATGAAGTAGATCGGGGTCTGGTTGGTGCGGAAGAACTCCCGGAGGTCGGAGACGCCGCGAAGCTTGCCTGTCATCCTGGCCTCCTCGCCGGCCGCACCCGTAACGCCCGTATAGATCACCATTACCCGTCATATCGCCACGCCACGCTCGCCGGCCCTTGCGGCCCCGGCCGTCCGCGATCTACGTTTCGCCAATGCACAGCGTGGACGCCACCACCGAGCAGATGATCAGGTCGGTACTCGCGTACGCGGAGAACCGGCTGCGGCTCGATCCGGTCCCGCTGGACGAGGGCGACCGCGACCCGGCGGTGCTCGACGCCGCGCTGAACGGGCTGCTCGGCGACCAGCCGCACAACCCCGATCAGGTGCTCGGCGTGTACACCTCGAGCCTCGCTCCCGCGGTGATCTCCGCGGACAGACCGCGCTTCCTCGGCTTCATCCCGGCCGCGCCGACCAAGGCGGCGCTGCTGTTCGACATGCTGGTCTCCGTGCGCCTCGATCCAGGGCATCTCCTGGCTGGAGGCGGCGGGCGCGATCCACGCGGAGAACCAGGTGCTGCGGCTGATCGCGGACCGGGCCGGGCTGCCGGCGTCGGCGGGCGGGTGCTTCGTGTCCGGCGGCTCGGCCGCCAACCTGTCCGCGCTGGTGGTCGCCCGCGAGGTGGCCAAGCGCAAGGCGGGCGCGCGCCGGCCAGCGGTGGCGGGTCGCGGTCGGCGCGGACGCGCACTCCTCGATCACCAACACGCTGCGGATCCTGGAGATGGACCCGCTGACCGTGCTGACCGATGATCACCGGCTGACCGGTGAGCGCGCTGCGGGCGGCCATCGAGGCCGACGGCGACCCGGGGTCGATCGCCGCGGTGGTGGCCACGTCGGGCACCACGAACGCCGGCATCGTCGACGACCTGGCCGGGGCCGGGGCGGTCGCCGTGACCGCGGCGCCTGGTTCCACGTGGACGGGGCCTACGGCGGCGCCGGGCTGTTCGCGCCGAGCGTCCGGGGCCGCTACGACGGCATCGAGCACGCCGACTCGTTCGTCGTCGACCCGCACAAATGGCTGTTCGCGCCGTTCGACTGCGCCGCGCTGCTCTACCGCGACCCGCAGCTGGCCCGGTCCGTGCACACGCAGGACGCCTCGTATCTCGACGTCATCCACGGCGACCCGGCCGAATGGAACCCGACCGACTACGCCTATCACCTGACCCGCCGGGCCCGCGGCCTGCCGCTGTGGTTCTCGCTGGCCGTGCACGGCGTCAGCGCCTACACCGAGGCCATCGAGGGCGCGATCGCCCTGGCCCGGCTGGCCGCCGACGAGATCGGGCCCGCGACTACCTGGAGCTGATCCGCGAGCCCGAGCTCGGCGTGGTGCTGTTCCGGCGCCACGGCTGGACGTCCGCGCAGTACACCGACTGGGCCGACCGGCTGCTGCACGATCAGGTGGCCTTCATCCCGCCGTCAGCCTGGGAGGGCGAGACCGTGGCCAGGTTCGCGTTCCTGCATCCGCACACGTCCATGGGCCTGGTCCGGGAGATCATCGACAGGATGCGGTAGCCGGGTGCGGGAATGGCCGGGCAATGGATGTTCATAGCGTGATGAGAGCTTTCCCATAGCGCCGACCGAGAGCTGTTGGTAAGACTCACTTCCATGAGCCACCGCAAGCAGAAGACTTCGTCGCCTGACACCAGGAACCGGGGCAGGACGCGGCTTCGTGCGGTCGCCGTCTCCGCCACCGCGGCCAGCCTGATCGCGGCCGGGGGGATCGCGCTCGAGCTGCCCGGGGCCCACGCCAGCACGAGCCATTCCGGGTCGGTCAGCACCGGCACATCGGGCAGCTCGCCGGGCAGCGCGGGCACGTCAGGCAGCGCGGGCACGTCGGGCAGCTCGGGCACGTCGGGCAGTTCCGGGTCCTCCAGCAGCTCGTCGGGCAGCGGGGGCAGCTCGCCGAGCTCCTCGTCCAGCGGGCTGCAGTCGCCAGGTTCCGCTCCGGCGTCGAGCTCGGGCTCCGGGCAGGTCACCACCGGGGGCTCATGATGAACATCTTCAGCACGAACGACTTCCACTCGACGCTCGCGCTCTGGTACATGAGCCGCGCGACCGGTGTGGTGAGCCTGGTGCTCATGTCGCTGACCGTGATCATCGGCCTGCTGGTGAACCGGCAGGGGCGGCTGCCCGGCCTGCCCGCGTTCGCGGTGCTGGGGCTGCACCGCTACCTGTCTCTGCTCTCGATCACGTTCATCGCCGTGCACATCGCTACCGCGGTGCTCGACTCCTTCGTCAACATCAGCGTGGCCGCCGCGGTGATCCCGTTCGTGTCGGCCTATGAGCCGCTGTGGCTGGGCCTCGGCGCGGTGGCGTTCGACCTGATGATCGCCATCATCGTGACCAGCCTGCTGCGTGCGCACATCGGCCGCCGGACCTGGCGGGCCGTGCACTGGCTGGCCTACGGCTCGTGGCCGGTCGCAGTCGTGCACAGCATCTACTCGAGCCAGGACATGCAGCGCGGCCCGCTTCTCGGCGTGGCCCTGGCCTGCATCCTCGCGGTCCTGATCGCCGTGATCTGGCGGGCCGCGCGGGCTCTGGCCGCGACGCCGCGTGCCCGCCGGGTGCCGGAACTGATGGCCGACCCTGACCTGCTGACGCGGGCGGGACACCGATGATGCGTCATACCGGAGGCGGGCCGGCTAACACCGTGCCGGAGGCGAGCCAATGAGCCAGGCCACCGCTAACCCCGTGGCGGAATCCGGGCCGCAGCGCAGGGTTGCCCTGCCCCGGCTGCTGCCGCCCCCCGGCGCCGGGCGCCATGATCTGGACACCCACCTCGGACTGCACGGACCCGTGCCGTACCGGGGCCGGGAGCGGGTGCTGATCGGCGAGGTCAAGGCGGCCGGGCTGACCGGCCGCGGCGGGGCGAGCTTCCCGACCTACCGCAAGCTGGAGGCCGTGGCGGCAGGCTCCGGGCAGGCGGTCGTCGTCGGCAACGCCGCGGAGAGCGAGCCCGCCAGTCACAAGGACGAGGCGCTGCTCGGGCTGGCGCCGCACCTGCCGCTGGACGGGCTGCAGCTGGCCGCCGAGGCGGTGGGCGCCCGGCGGGTGGTGCTGTACGTCCGCCGCGACCTGATGCAGCGGTCCCGGATCGAGGCCCTGGTCGCCGAGCGCGATGCGCGCCGGCTGGACCGCGTCCCTGTCGAGGTCAGGCCGGCTCCGGCCCGTTTCGTCGCCGGGCAGGAAACGGCCGTGGCCAGCCGGGTCAGCGGCGGCCTGGCCCTGCCGACCTTCTCCCCGCCCCGGGTCTTCGAGCGCGGCGTGGACGGGCGCCCCACCCTGGTGCAGAACGTGGAGACGCTGGCCCATATGGCACTGATCGCCCGGTACGGACCCGACTGGTTCCGCAGCGCGGGGACGCGCGACGAACCGGGCACGATGCTGTGCACGCTGCGCCAGGCCGACGGGTCGGCAAGCGTGGCCGAGGTGCCGCTCGGCACCCCCCTGGCCCACCTCCTCAACCTCGGTCCGGCCGCGCCAGCCGCGACGGCCGGCCGGAGGTCGGCCCGAGCGGATGGCATCGCAGCGGGGTCCGGGGGGGCCTCCCCCCGGATAAGTTCAGTTTTGGCGGGCGGCTACCACGGGGCCTGGCTGCCGGTCGCGTACGTCTCCCGGCTGATGCTGCTCAACTCCGACCTGCGGCGGCTCGGGGCGTTCACCGGGGCCGGGATCTTCGCCGTGCTGCCCGCGGACCGCTGCGGCCTGATCGAGGCCGCGCGGGTGGCCCGTTACCTCGCGCTGGAGTCCGCCGGGCAATGCGGCCCGTGCCTGAATGGCCTGCCCCGGATCGGGAACGCGCTGGCCGAGCTGGCGGGCGCGACCGGGAAGCGCCCGCGGGCCGGCATCGTGGAGGACCTGAGCCGCTGGGCGGGCCTGGTGGACGGCCGGGGCGCCTGTCACCATCCCGACGGCACGAGCCGTTTTGTCCGCAGCGCGCTGCGGATGTTCGCCCCGGAGATCAGCGAGCACGCGCGGGGTGGCTGCACCGCCACCAGCCAGGCGCCGTTCCTGCCGATCCCGGCCGGGCCATCGAACGACTCGGACTGGAGCTGACCGATGACGGCGAAGCTGCGGGTGAACCCGATCGCCTGCTCCGGGCACGGCTTGTGTGCCGAGCTGCTGCCCGAGCTGATCACGCTCGACGAGTGGGGTTTCCCCATCGTCACCGACCAGCCGGTGCCCGCTGGCCTGGCCAGGAAGGCCAGGCGGGCGGTGACCGACTGCCCGGCGCTCGCGTTGAAGCTTCTCAACGCACCTTGAGCGTTAGCGCAGAATAAGCAGAGGAAACTCAGAGAAAATGCATACGGGCGGCCGAGGGCAGCGGATCATCCTGGAGCAATGATGAGTGCGATACAGAACCCACCCGCCGACCCTGCCGACGGCAAGGTCGATACCCGCCCGGACGGCACGCCCATCCGGGTCATGGTCGTGGACGACGAGCCCAGCCTGGCCGAGCTGCTGGCCAGTGTGCTGCGGTACGAAGGCTGGGACATCCGGACCGCGGCCGACGGCGCCGGCGCCGTGCGGACCGCCCGCGAGTTCCAGCCGGACGCCGTCGTGCTGGACGTGATGCTTCCCGACTTCAGCGGGCTGGAGGTGCTCCGGCGGCTGCGCGCCGAGCTGCCGCACGTCTGCGTGCTGTTCCTGACCGCGCGTGACGCGGTCGAGGACCGGATCGCGGGCATCACGGCCGGCGGCGACGACTACGTGACCAAGCCGTTCAGCCTGGAGGAGGTTCTGGCCAGGCTGCGCGGGCTGCTTCGCCGGGCCGGCGTCGCGCGGGCCCGGGCCGGCACCGAGCTGGCCGTGGCCGGCCTGACCATGGACGAGGACGCCAGGGAGGTACGGAGGGACGGCGACCTGATCGAGCTGACCGTCACCGAGTTCGAGCTGCTGCGGTTCCTGATGCGTAACCCGCGGCGGGTGCTGTCCAAGGCGCAGATCCTGGACCGGGTCTGGAACTACGACTTCGGCGGCCAGGCGCACGTGGTCGAGCTCTACATCAGCTATCTGCGCAAGAAGATCGACGCCGGGCGGGAGCCGCTCATCCACACCGTCCGCGGCGTCGGCTATGTGCTGAAGCCGGCCAGCTGATCCCGGCTGGGCAGACGGACGGGAAGGCAGATGAGTCACGCGGCCTCCGGACTGGGACCGCCCCCAGCGGGCGGGACCCAGCCGGCCCTGGCTGGCGGCCCCCGGCGCTGGCTCGCGGGCCGGACTCTGCGCGCCCGGCTCATCGCCGGCCTGGTCACGCTGCTGTTCGCGGCCTGCGCCACGGTGGGCATCGTCACCTACGTGGCGCTGCACAACGCGCTGCTGAACCAGCTCGACGACCAGCTGCGGGCGGCCAGCAGCCGGTACGTCAACTGCGTGGACCCGCCACAGCGCCCCGACGACAACGACAGCGACCATCATCCGCCGCCCGGGCCGCTGGACTGCGCGCACGCCCCGGGGACCGCGGAGTACACGCTCACCGCGGCCATCAGCAAGGGCATGCGGCTGACCGCGGCGACCCCGTCCGGCCGCTGCGACATGACGCCCGCCGAGACGGCAGCGCTGGTCACGCTGCCGGCCAACGACAAGCCGTACACCCGCAGCCTGCCCTCCCTCGGCACCTACCGGCTGCTCGCCGTGCCCAGCCAGGACGGCACGGTGTACGTCAGCGGCCTGCCGCTCGCCGCGGTCAGCAGCACCATGCGGCAGGTGGAGCTGACCGAGATAGCGGTGTTCTCCGCCGCGCTGGTGCTGACCGGACTGATCGGCACCGGATGGGTGCGGCTGTCGCTGCGCCCGCTGCGGCGGGTCACCGCCACCGCGACCGAGGTGACCGAGCTGCCGCTGGCCAGCGGCCGGGTTGACCTGCCGCACCGGGTTCCCGACGCCGACCCGCGCACCGAGGTCGGCCAGCTCGGGACCGCGTTCAACCGGATGCTCGGCCACGTCGAGTCCGCGCTCGCGCGGCGGCATGCCAGCGAGGCCCGGCTGCGCAGCTTCGCCGCTGACGCGAGCCACGAGCTGCGCACGCCGCTGGCCGCGATCCGCGGCTACGCCGAGCTGGCCCAGCGGTACCGGGGCACGCTCCCGCCCGAGGTGGAGCACGCGCTCAGCCGGGTGGAATCGGAGTCGGCCCGGATGAGCGAGCTGGTCGAGGACCTGCTGCTGCTGGCCAGGCTGGACGCGGGCCGGCCGCTGCAGTCCACGCCCGTGGACCTGAGCCGGCTGGCCATCGACGTCACGAGTGACGCGCGGGCGGCCGGCCCCGGTCACCGGTGGCAGCTTGAGCTGCCCGACGGACCGGTGCAGGTACGCGGCGACGAGCAACGGCTGCACCAGGTGCTGGCCAACCTGCTCAGCAACGCCCAGACGCACACGCCAGCGGGCACGACCGTCACCGTCGCGGTACGTCCCGCCGCCGACGGCACCGCCGAGCTGAGCGTGACCGACGACGGTCCCGGCATACCGCCGGAGCTGCAGCCCGACATCTTCGAGCGGTTCGTCAGGGGCGACAGCTCCAGGTCCCGCGCGGCCGGCAGCACCGGCCTCGGCCTCTCGATCGTGGCGGCGGTCATCGCCGCCCACCACGGGACCGTGGCCGTGCGCAGCCAGCCGGGGCATACCCGGTTCACCATCGCGCTGCCGCCGGAGAACAGCCGACCGCGATAGCGGCGCCGCGGTTCTCACAGAGAACGTAGAGACCGGCTGCAGTCCGCGCGCAGTGTGATCACACATCGTGGTGGCCATGAGATCGCCAGATGACCTTCGGGAGCCTGAGACCGGGGCACCTTCGGCCAGCACCGTGGCTCCGGAGGTGGAGATCGTCGTCCCGGTCCGCAACGAGGAGCGGGACCTCGCCCCCAGCATCCGGCGGCTGCACGCCTACCTGAGGGACCGCTTCCCGTTCACCGCGCGCATCACGATCGCGGACAACGGGAGCACCGACGGCACCTGGGTCGAGGCGCTCACGCTGGAGAGTGAGCTCAGCCTGGTCCGCGCCGTCCACCTGGACCAGCCGGGCCGGGGGCGGGCGCTGCGCGCGATCTGGGCGGCCAGCGACGCCGATGTGCTCGCCTACATGGACGTGGACCTGTCCACCGACCTGAACGCCCTGCTCCCGCTCGTGGCCCCGCTGCTGTCCTGCCACAGCGACGTGGCCATCGGCACCCGGCTCGCGCCGGGCGCGCGGGTGATCCGGGGACCGCGCCGCGAGATCATCTCCCGCTGCTACAACCTGCTCCTGCACGCCATCCTGCAGGTTGGCTTCTCGGACGCGCAGTGCGGGTTCAAAGCGATCAGGGCCGACAAGGCGCGGGTGCTGCTGCCCCTGACCCAGGACAACGCCTGGTTCTTCGATACCGAACTGCTCGTGCTGGCCGAGCACGCCGGGCTGCGCATCCACGAGATACCGGTCGACTGGATCGACGACTCCGACTCGCGGGTGGACGTGATCGGCACCGCGCTCGCCGACCTCCGCGGCATCGCCCGCCTGGACTACGGCCTGCTGCGGGGCAGCCTCACGGTGCCGGTGCTCGGTGACGCGGGCGGGCCGCCGCCGGGCGAGGGCGGCCCGCCCCGGCTGCGGCCCGGCTCCGGGCTCCGGCTGCAGCTGCTCAGGTTCGTCGCCGTCGGGGTGGTCAGCACGATCGCGTACATCCTGCTCTACCTGGCCCTGCGCGGCACCGTGGGCGCCCTGGAGGCGAACGCGCTGAGCCTGCTCGCCACCGCGGTGGCCAATACCGCGGTCAACCGGCGCTTCACGTTCGGCGTCCGCGGGCGCCAGCACGCCGCGCGCCATCAGGCCAGGGGGCTGCTCGCGTTCGCCGCGGCGCTGCTGCTCACCACGGTGGCGCTGCTCGTGCTGACCGCGATGTCGCCCAGCCCGGGGATCGCCGCCGAGGTGACCGCGCTCGTGATCGCCAACCTGCTGGCCACGGGGCTGCGGTTCGGGCTCTACCGGCGCTGGGTGTTCGGTGGCCGGCGGCCGGCCCCGCCCGGCCCGGGGCGTGCCGTCCCGCCGCCTCAGGCCGCTGCACCGCTGGTCGGGACGGTGCTCCCCCGGCCAGGCGGGGCCGGTCACGCGGGCGGTGGCGGCCGGTGACCGCGGTCTCGACCCGCGCGGCGCAGGCCGGGGACGGCGAAGGGCCGGCCGCGCGGGCCTGGGTCGCCCGGCTGCTCCGCGGGCCGGACCGCGACCCGCGGTGGGCCCGGCCGGCCCTGCTGGCGGTCCTCGCGGCGACCGCGCTGCTCTATACGATCGGCCTCAGCCGCAGCGGCTGGGCCAACGACTTCTACGCCGCGGCGGTCCAGGCCAGCACCAAGAGCTGGAAGGCGTTCTTCTTCGGCTCGTCCGACTCGTCGAACTTCATCACGGTGGACAAGACGCCCGCGTTCCTGTGGGTCATGGACATCTCGGCGCGGATCTTCGGCGTGAACTACTGGAGCGTGCTGGTGCCGCAGGCGCTCGAGGGCGTGGCCACGGTCAGCGTGCTGTACGCCACGGTGCGCCGCTGGTTTGGCCCGGCGGCGGGTCTCCTGGCCGGGGTGGCCATGGCGCTCACGCCGGTGGCCACGCTCATGTTCCGGTTTAACAACCCGGACGCGCTGCTGACCCTGTTGCTGACTGTGGCGGCCTACGCGGTGACCCGCGCGATCGAAGCCGGGAAGACGCGCTGGCTCGTGCTGGCCGGCGCCGCGCTGGGCTTCGGGTTCCTGTCCAAGATGTTGCAGGCGTTCCTGGTCCTGCCCGGGTTCGCCGTGGCCTATCTGGTGGCCGGGCCCCGCGGGCTGGGCCGCCGGCTGGGGCAGCTGCTGGCCGGCGGCGCGGCGCTGCTGCTGGCCGCGGGCTGGTGGGTGGCGGCCGTGCTGCTCATCCCGGCCGCTGACCGGCCCTACGTCGGCGGCTCCACGACCAACAACATCCTGCAGCTGACCTTCGGCTACAACGGCGTCGGCCGGCTGGACGGCAACGAGACCGGCTCGGTCGGCGGCCCGGCCGGCCATGGCGTCGCCGCGACCGGCGGCACGGCCGGGCTGACCAGGCTCTTCGCTGCCGACATGGGCGGCCAGGTCAGCTGGCTGCTCCCGGCCGCGCTGATCGCCCTCGCCGCGCTGCTGTGGGGCACCATGCGCGCGCCCCGGACCGACAGGAACCGGGCCGCGGCCCTGGTGTGGGGCGGCTGGCTGCTGGTGACCGGCGCGGTGTTCAGCCTGATGGCCGGCATCATCCACTCCTACTACACCGTCGCGCTGGCCCCGGCGATCGGCGCCCTGGTGGGCATCGGCGCGGTCCAGCTGTGGAAGGTGCGCGACGGCTGGCCCGGGCACGAGGGCAGCTGGTTCGGCCGCGGCACGCTCGCGGCCGGCGTGATGGTCACCGCGCTGTGGTCCTACGTGCTGCTTGACCGCACGCCGGGCTGGTATCCGTGGCTGCGCGTGCTCATCCTGCTCGCCGGGTTCGCCGCGGCTGCGGCCCTGCTCGCCGGGCGGAGGCGGCCGGCCTCCGCGGGGCCGGCCGGGACCAGGGCAGCGGGCGGCTGGTTCGCGGCTGTGCCCTGTTCGCTGGCCCTGGTCGCGGCGCTGGCCGGGCCGGCCGCGTACAGCCTGAACACGGCCGCCACGCCGCACACCGGGGCGCTGCCCACGGCCGGCCCGGCCGTGACCGCGTTCGGTCCCGGCGGCCGGGCGGGCGGCCCGTTCGGGCGTGGCGCGTTCGGGCGCGGCGGCTTGGGGCGGGGTGGTGGCGGCGGGGGCGGTGGGTTTGGCCAAGGTCGCGGCGGCGGCGGCGGTGCCGGCGGCCAGGGCTCAACGGGCTTCGGCGGCGGGCCTGCCGCGGGCGCGCGCCCCGGCGGCGGGTTCCGCGGCGGCGTCCCGGGCGGGGGCCGCAGCGGGTTCGGCGGTGGCCTGGGTGGCAATACGCAGGTCAGCAGCGCGCTGGCCGGGCTGCTCGCCCGCGGCGCGTCCGGCTACCGGTGGGCCGCCGCCACGGTGAGCTCCGACGGCGCCGCGCCGCTGCAGCTGGCCAGCGGTGCGCCGGTGATGGCGATCGGCGGGTTCAACGGCACCGACCCGGCGCCGACGCTGGCTCAGTTCGAGCGGTACGTTGCCGATCACGAGATCCACTACTTCATCGGCGACAACCGGGACAGCTTCGGCGGCGGCTCGGGCGGCGCTGCGAAGATCACCTCGTGGGTGCAGGAACACTTCACCGCGCAGACCGTGGGCGGTGAGACCGTCTACGACCTGAGCGGTCAGGCCGGGTAGCCAGCGGCCCGGCTACTCCGCCCTGAGCAGCTCGCCGGGGCGGGACCGCGCGGCCAGCAGGGCGGGCACCACGGCGAGCACGTTCGCCGCGGCCAGTACCGCCACCGCGAGAACGGCCAGCTGCCACGGCTGGATCACAGCGACAGGGACCACGCCGAAGGTCGTGGCGAACACGCGCCAGACCAGCCAGGCCACCACGCCCAGCGGCACGCCGACCACGAGCCCGACCAGCGCCACCGTGGTCGCCTGCCAGCACACCGCGGCCGCGATCTGCTTCCTCACGAACCCGATCACCTTCAGTAGCCCGGTCTCTCTGCGCCGGCGGGCCACGCTGACCAGCAGCAGGTGCATCAAGGTCGCGGCGCCGAACAGCGTCAGCATCGCGCCGAACAGCAGCGGGAAGTTGACCGACTCGCCGAAACTGACCAGCTCGGTGGGCTTAACCGGCAGAGCCACGTCGCTGCGGTACTGCCGGATGTGCCGGTCCAGCGCCGCGTGGCCCGCGGGCCCGGCGACGGAGCGGGTCAGCACGGCGTAAACGATGCCCCGCCGGGCTCCCCGCTCGCAGGCGGGCCGGCCCGGGCCGGCCGGGCACTGCGCGTCGATCAGCGCGCCGATGGTCATCACCGCCCCGGTCCCGATGCCCCCGGTGCCGAAGCTCGGCGGGAGGGCCGCGCGCCCGGTCACCCGGAACCGCTCCTGCCGCCGGGTCCCGCCAGGTCCGGTGACCATGACGTCGACCAGGCCGCCCGTCCGGGCGCCGGTGGCGCGCATGGTGGCCGCGCCCAGCATGATCTCCCGGCCCCGCCGCGGCACCCGCCCGTCTACGGTCGAGACCAGCGTCCGGCCGCGAACCGGGGTCACGGCGAAGACCCGGACGTGCCAGCCGTTGACGGTGATCTCCTCGACCGTGGCCAGCGTGATCCGCCCGATCTCGGGGTCCCGCCGCAGTCCGGTGAGCACCGCCCCGGTGATCTCGGCCCCGGAGCCGCTCCCCTCGTTGGTGAAATACGCCTGGTACGGCACACCGTAGAGCGCCGGGGACGAGATCAGGTGGGTCAGGCTGGCGCCGAACACGGCGGTCGCGCCCAGCGCGGCCACCGCCATCACGGTGCCGAGCAGCGCCGTGGCCGTAGGTACGGGCTGGCCGCCGGGCCTGCGCTCCAGCGCGCTGCGGATCCCGATCAGGGCGCTGGGCGGCGCGCCGGCGGCGCTGGCCGCCCGGACCAGCCTGACCGGGACCGGCCGTGGCGGCGGGCCCGTGGCCAGCAGCCGCGCCTGGCGCATCACGGGCGCGACCGCCAGCGCGATCACGGCCACCACCGTGACCAGCGCGCCCAGCGGCAGGATGACCGGGTCGAAGACCACGGAGCCGGCCGTGACATCGGCCAGCCGCGCCTCCCCGGCAGGCGCCAGCGGAGACAGCAGCGTGGCCAGCGCGATGGCCCCGGCGGCCCCGGCCAGGCCGACGACGAGCGTCGCGGCCAGGCCCAGCACCACGAAGTCGCGGGGCCGCACCCCTACCGCGGACAGGGACGGGTGGTCGGCCCGCTCGCTGGCCGCCTGCCGGGCCACGGCCTGGCTCAGCACGGCCAGCCCGGCCAGGGCGGCCAGCCCGGCCAGCACCCACCAGCCGACGGCCTGCGGCCTGATCGAGCCCTGTACGGCGGCCGCGTCGCTGTCCAGCCCGTCGGTGCCGAGCACCTGCAGCGAGCGGGCCTTGGTGTCGAAGGCGTTCAGGTCGGCCGCCCCGTGCCGGAGCCGCACGAAGTACACGGGCAGCAGTGGCACGCGGGGATTCACGGTCCTGGCGAACGCCGCCGTCGGGAACAGGTCGTAGCGTGCCCCGTTCCCCGCCGGGAACTCGTCCTCGGTCACGACGAAGCCAACCACCCGCAGGCTCAGCAGCGGGCCTGCCGGGCGCGCGCCAGGGGTTGGGTTGGTCGTCAGCGGAAGCTGGGCCTTGGAGAGCGAAGACGCCTTGATCACCGAGCCGAGCCGGACGCCGTTGTCCCTGGCCAGCGTGTACGAGGCCAGCACCTCGTGCGGGTCGGACTGGTTGGGCATCCGGCCGGAGACCAGCTTCACCATCCGGGGCAGCTCGCGCGGCGCCACCTCGAAGATCGCGAAGGAGCCGTAGTCGATCTTCTTGCGGCAGGACGCGCAGGTGGGATTGAACACGAACGGCAGCAACGCCTGGGTCAGGTGCGCGACCTGGGGGAACCTGGCCAGCTCCGGGTGCGGCCGCCCGCTGTACACGACGGCGTCGTACCCGTGCCTGGCCACGAAGCCGGGGAAGGCCGAGGCGGTCCGCCGCCCGGCGGCCGCGGACGCGATGACCAGGCCGCCCACCAGGGCGACCAGCCCGCTCAGCGCGAGCCAGGACCTCCAGTGCTGCCGGAGCCGGGCGCGGAGCACCATGGTCACAGCACCCATGGCGGCCTCCCCCGGATTTGCTTCTGCGTGCAGTCTGGTGCACCGGCCTGATCCGGCCAAGGTGGTCAGCCACCAGCGGGAATTGGTGTTAGTACTACCGCGGCCTGGTCATCCCGGCCATCTCAAGCAGGTCGTCGACGATCTGGCCGAACCGCTGCGCGACCAGCGTGAGATGACCGTCACCGGGCAGCAGCCGGGCGCGGGCCATGGAGATGTTCGCGGCCAGCCAGTCGCCGTGCGTACGGGGCACCATGCGGTCCTCGTCGCCCTGCCAGATCGCGATCGCCGCACCGCCGAGTGCGGCTACGCCGAACCCCCAGCCCCGGGTGAAGGCCAGGTCATCGTCCCGCCAGCCGCCGATGCCGCTGCGCAGCGCGGCCCGCAGTGACGCGGCCAGGTATTCGGCGAAGTCGCCGGTGAGCACCGCCTGGTCGGTGTCGGACATCAGTTCGCCCATGCCTGCGGCCACCTCGGCGGCGCCCACGTCGCGCAGCGGCCCGGCCGCCTCCTCCAGGAACCGGGTCAGCTCGTCCTCCCCCGCGACGGCGGCACTGAACTCGGCCACGTTCTCCTTGGCCATGCCGTCCAGCCAGTCCAGCGACTTGGTGTCGTAGGGCGCGGCTCCCGCGATCGACGCGGCCGCCAGGCACCGGCCGGGCAGCAGCGCGGCACAGGCCAGTGCGTGCGGGCCGCCGCCTGACCAGCCGGCGGTGATGAACTGGTCCCCGCCGACCTGGTCCAGAATCGCCGCCACGTCCGCCGCGGCGTCCGCGACCAGCCGGCCCGGCTTCGGTGTCGAGCCCCCGTAGCCGGGCCGTGAGTACAGCACCGTGCGCAGGCCGCGGACCGCGGCCGCCTCGACCATGGGCCCGTAGCCGACCAGCCCGCCCGGTGTGCCGGTGTGGAACACCAGGGGAAGACCGTGGCCCGGGCCGGAGACCAGCACGTCGAGCATCCGCCCGCCGGGTGCGTGCACCGTGACCAGCCGGTCGTAGCTGTCGCGCATCATTACGAGAGCCTAACCGTTTCCGGTCCTGCTGATCGCCCCCGTTTGGTCGCTATTGCGGCCAGCGCGCCAGCCGCAACTCCCGCCGGGTCGCGCCGTACAGCACGCTGAGCGTCAGCATCCCGGCCATGACCAGCATCGCGGCCTGGGCGGGCATGGCCTGCAGCAAGACTCCCGCCGCCGCGTAGCCGGCCGGGACCCCCGCACCCATCAGCGTCATCACGGCGGCCACCGTCCTGCCCCGCTCCTGCTCCGGCGCCTGCCGGAGGATCAGGACGTCGAGCAGGACCCGGATCGCCGGCACGCCGAGCATCGAGGCGAACAGCAGGCCCGCCATCCACCATGGCCCGGGAACGGCGGCCATGAGCGCGAACACGGGCACCTGCAGCAGGCACACGGCCAGCAGCAGGACGCCGGGCCGGATCTGGTGCAGGGGGCGGACCAGCGGGGCGCCGGCCAGCCCGCCCACCGCCCCCGCGGCCAGCGCGGCGCCAATCGCCGCCGGCGGCACCGACTGGTTCCTCAGGATGACCACGGCGATCAGCTCGAGACCCACCCCCGCGGTGTTCACCATCATGATGAGCACCATCACCGCGCGAAGCACCGGATTGCCCAGCAGGAACCTGACCCCGGCGAGCATGTCCGGCCGGGCGCGGCCGGCCCGGTCCGCGGACGGCCGGGGTCTGACCCTGATCAGCAGGACGGACAGCAGCGACATGGCGAACAGCCCGGACGTGACCAGGAACGGTGCCGCGTGCCCGAGCGCCCGCACCGCAAAGAGCGCCCCCGCGATCGGCGGGCCGAGCAGGGCAGCGCCGTTGATCCGGACCTCGTCCTGCGTCAGCGCGCGGGTCAGCTGCTCTTTCGGCACCACGGCGCGGACCAGCAGCAGGCGCCCCGCGCCGGTCACCGGCTGCCCGATGCCGAGCAGCGCCGCGCACCCGAGCAGCAGCGGAAGCGTGAGCCAGCCCATGGCCACGGCCGCGGCCACCACGGCCATGACCAGCGCCCGGGAGGCCTCGGCCAGGGCCACGATGCCGCGCTGGCTGAAGCGGTCGGCCAGCTGCCCGGCGGGCAGGGCCCCGGCCAGCAGGCCGGCGGCCTGAACCGCGGAGAACAGGCCGGCCCGGGCTGGTGACCCGGTTACCGCCAGGATCAGCAGCGGGTACGCGACATCGGCCACCGCTACGGCCAGGGACGAGGCCGACGACCCGGCCCACAGGGCCTGGAACGGCAGGTTGCGGTGCAGCGGCCGGGGCCGGCTCGCCGTCACCGCCGGGCTGGCCACCACGGCCGCGTCGTTCATGGACATGGCCACCTCACTTTTCAGGCCAGCTCTCCAGCCCGCCCTTCACGCTAACACAATCATTCATGTTTACATGAATGTTGGCATAGACATGAACCTTGAGGCAAGATGGTGGGATGAGCGACATCAGCGGGTCCGCGGACCAGGGCACGGTACGGGCCGTCACGGATGTCGCGACGCTCAAGGCGCTCGCCGACCCGCTCCGGCTGGCC
The DNA here is from genome assembly GCA_963739645.1 of uncultured Actinomycetota bacterium. GTDB lineage: Bacteria > Actinomycetota > Actinomycetes > Streptosporangiales > Streptosporangiaceae > JASHPR01. The sequence continues at coordinate 90,298 of CAVUBM010000114.1, read as the reverse complement.
ATCCTGACCGCCCTGATGCGCACCAGCTCACGGATCATGTCGGTGAAGGAACTGGCCGCCGAGCTCGGTGAACCGCAGACCAAGCTCTACCGCCACGTCAAGCAGCTGGAATCGGCGGGGCTGATCCGCGTAGCGGCCAGCCGCCTGGTGTCAGGGATCCTCGAGCAGAGGTACCAGGCCTGCCAGACCGACCTCAGACTGGGCCCGGGTTTCATGCGGGACGACGCCGAGGCGGACGACAGCGCGGCGCTGGTGGCCGCCGTGCTCGATCAGTACCGCGAGCGGTTCTTCGCCGCGCGCGCGGCAGCGCCCGGCCAGGATCAGCCCGGGCCGTCATTTCGCAGGCCGGTCATGAGCATGGCGGGCACCCGCGTCAGCCAGGCCCGCGCCGCCGCGATCCGCGACCGGCTGCAGGAGATCATCGACGAGCTTGATCAGCCCGACGACGAGGCCGAGGACAGTGTGCCTGTCGACGTGCTGATCGGGTTCTTCAGCCCGTCCGAGCCCGCCTAACTGCGGTCAGCCGCTCCTCAGCCAGGTGTCGTGGAACGCGTCGGCCCTGCTGAGCGCGCTGGTGGTGTCCTTCTGGCGGCCCTTACGGTCGGCCATGATGACCTTGACTGGGGAGAGCCTGCGGAGCGAGGTCCCGTTCGCCCGGGCGCCGGTGAACCTGACCGTGCCGAAGTCGGCCAGCGGCACCACGCCGTTCCGCGAGGACGGCGCCTCGGTGATCACTTCGGCCGAGGACCGGTCCAGGCCGGCCCGGCTGGCGGTGATGATGTGCTGCCAGCCTCGCGTCCTGTCCCTGAGTACCAGCGTGTAGGTCCTGGCGCCGGTGGACGTCACTGACGCGCTCAGCCTGTCACCCGGCCTGACCGTGGTGCGGAACTTGACCGGCACGGCCGGGTACATCTCATACCAGCCGTAGTAGCGCGCGGCCCGGCCGTGGCAGTCGGCGGCGGTCCCGGTCTGCTCGACCGAACGGCTGCTGTAGCCGTCCAGCCCGACCCAGAACGACGCGTATCGGACGGACCCGGCTGACGTGCAGCGCGCGGCGGGCTCGGTCCAGCTGGCCGACACGCTGCGGAACGCGCCGCGGCCGCCGGCCGCCGCGTAGCCGGACCAGTTCCGGCTGACCGTGCGCCGGGACCGGCGGTAATCGGCCAGGGCGGCGAGCCCGGCGGGCCGCATCGGGGTCCCCGGGCGGACCGGGTGGGCCACGTCAGCGCCGCGCGCCGATAACGCGGACGCGGGGGCCACCGCGAGCACCGGCCCGGCCAGCGCGGCGAGGATCATGACGGGCAGGCACCACCGGCGGGCCATCGCGCTCCTTACGGTCGGTCGGCGCAGGGCCGTATCGGGAGGCAGGAACCCAGTATTAGATCACATGACCGGGCCGCTCCGGCCCTGATTGCGCAACCCCCAGGGCATGGCACTGCCCCGGCCGCCGGAGCGGCCGGGGCAGTGCCTGGCTCGCTGGAACGGCAGCTAGGCTAGGTGCTCCTGAGCCAGGTGTTGCTGAATGCACCGGCGCTGCTGATCGCGCTGGTGGAATCTTCGGCGTTGCCGCCGCTGTCGACCATGACGATCTCAGTCGGGCTGTGGCTGGCCAGCGAGGTGCCGTTGGCGGTGGCGCTGGTGTAGCCGACCGTGCCGAAGTCGGCGAGCGGCAGCACCCCGGTCTCCGACGACGGGGCCTCAGTGATCACTTCGGCCGAGGACCGGTCCAGGCCGGCCTCGTTCTTGGTGATGGTCTGGGTCCAGCCCCGGGTGGTGTCCTTGAGCACCAGGGTGTAGGTCTCGGTGCCGCTGAACGTCACCGACGCGGTGATGTGGTCACCGGCCCGGACGGTGTTGCTGAAGTACACCGGGGCGGCGGGGTACATCTCGTACCAGCCGTAGTAGTCCGGCGTGGTGCCGACGCAGTCGGAGTCCGTTCCTGTCTGCTCCACCGAACCGCTGGTGTAGCCGTCCAGCCCGACCCAGAACGCCGCGTACTGGTCGGTGCGCCTGCGGTTCGACGAGCAGGATGCCGTGGGCTCGGTCCAGCTCGACGACACGCTGGTGAAGGCGCCGTTCGCTCCCGTGGCCGCGTACCCGGACCAGTTTGTGCTCTGGACCTCGGCGTTCGAGACGCCGTGCCGGGCTCTCGGCTGCCCGGCCGCGGGCCTGACCATGCGGCCGCCCGGGACGAACCCTTGCGTGGCAGCAGGATGTGACAGCGCGGGATGCGTGGCGCGGGGCGCCGCCGAGGCACCGGCGGCCGCCAGCCATGTTCCGATGACCAGAGCCATCGTGGTGAGGGGAATGCACCAGCGACGTACCATACGGGGCTCCTTCGACCTGCGTACGGAGGCATGACGCGACAAACCGCTATGTAACGGTATATTTTGTCATACCCGGGGGGGCGTCGGAAGGAACGTACATTGGCCGAGAGTAATGGTTAAACCAATGGATGGTAAAGGTTTGGCATGTAAGTAATGGTTCGCTGTCTGATTGAAGTCGAGAACTTTACCGCAAGCCAGCGACCATTTCGAAAATAGCCACTGACCAGCTATGAGGGCTTCACCTGCCATTCAGGATCTGCCTTTCCTGGCGCAGGGCGACCATTGTAAGAGCTAACCAGCGGCGAATTCACATCCGCCATTGCCGTGACCAGAACCCCTGGCGCCACAGCTATCCGTTCGGTCCCTGCCGTCCCGGCTCCATCACGCGGTCTGCCCCCGGGTGAGGCGCCCGCCGGACCGGCCCGTGGCCGATCGGCCGGAAAGCCATAGCAATCTTGGCTTGCGCGATAGCGGCAGCAGGGGCGTACGGTGAAATTCCGCGAGCCCCGAGGAGACGTCGTGCCGCTTCCCGCCGCCGTGGAGCGCAATCGCTTCGCGCAGCAGTTGTTCGCTCCGCTCCCGGTGCGGTATGACCGGCTGGCTGAGGTCCTCTCGTTCGGCCAGAACGGCCGCTGGCGGCGGGCCATGGTCGACCGCATCGTCCCGGCCGCTGGTCAGGTGGTGCTCGACGTCGCGTCGGGGACGGCGGGGGTGGCGCTCCAGCTCGCGGACAGGACCAGGGCCCGGGTGGTCGGTGTGGACCTGACCGAGCAGATGCTCCGGCAGGGCCAGCACAACGTGGCCGCGTCGGACGCCAGCGACCGGATCCGGCTGGTGGCGGGGCGGGCCGAGCAGCTGCCGTTCCCCGACGCGGCCTTCGACGCCCTGACCTTTACCTACCTGCTCAGGTACGTGGTCGATCCGCAGGCCACGCTGCGTGAGCTCGCCCGGGTGGTCAAGCCGGGCGGGCGCGTGGCGAGCCTGGAGTTCCTGGTTCCGCCTTCGCCCTTCTGGCGGCCCTGGTGGTGGCTGTACACCCGGCTGGTGCTGCCCGCCGGGGGGTTTCTCACCGGTGGCCGGGAGTGGTTCGCGGTCGGCCGCTTCCTGGGCCCGAACATCTCCGGGCACTACCGCCGGTACCCGGTGTCCTGGACCGTCGGCGCGTGGGAGGAGGCGGGTTTCGTGGACGTCGGCGTGCGGGTGATGAGCCTGGGCGGGGGGCTCGTGATGTGGGGAACGCGCGCAGGTGGCTGACGGGCTCGCCGCCAGCCACCCGGACGAGGCCGGGGCGGGATCCAGGCCTGCGTACTACGCCGCGAGCCCGGGCGGGTGGCGAGACTGGTGGACACTGCTGCATCCCCCGTACACGGCCTGGCACCTCTCGTATGTGGTCATCGGCGCGGCCCTGGCCCCGCAGGTCACCCTGGAACCGCTGCTGGCCACGCTGATTGCCTTCTTTCTCGCGGTCGGCCTGGCCGCGCACGCGCTCGACGAGCTTAACGGCCGACCGCTGCAGACCCGCATCTCCGCACCGGTCCTGATCCTGGTCACGGCGGTCGGCCTGGCGGGGGCGGTGGCGCTGGGCGCCGTCGGGGTAGCCAGGGTGGGCTGGGCTCTGCTGCCGTTCATGATCGTGGGCCCGATCCTGGTCGTGGCCTACAACGCCGAGCTGTTCGGCGGGATCGTTCACACTGACCTTGGCTTCGCGACCGCGTGGGGCGCGTTCCCGGTGCTGACCGCCTACGTGGCGCAGACCGGGCGTGTGGCGCCGGCGGCGGTCCTGGCCGCGGTGGCCGCCCTGGCCATGTCCGCGGCGCAGCGCAGGCTCAGCACGCCGGCCAGAACGCTGCGGCGCAGGTCGGTATCGGTGCAGGGCAGCGTCACGCTGGCCGACGGCCAGGTGACCGCCGTCGACCAGCAGATGATGCTGGCCCCGCTGGAAGGCGCGCTGCGGGCGATGTCCTGGGGCCTGGTCCTGCTCGCGACCTCCCTAGCCGTAGCCCGCCTCATCTGACCGCCTCATTGTGCTGGTTCCGGCGGAGCCGGGCCAGCCGCGACGGCCGGCCGGAGGTCGGCCCGAGCGGATGGCACCCGGGGGGGTCCGGGGGGGTCGTCCCCCCGGAATCACAGCGCGTCGTGGCGCTGCAGGTAGTTCATGGCGGCCCAGCCGACCGGCACCGGAAGCCAGAAAGTGATGGCGCGGAACAGCAGCACCGAGCTGATCGCCGTGGCCCCGGGCAGCCCCGCGGCCGTGAGGCCCGCGGACAGGGCCGCCTCGACCGCGCCAAGCCCGCCGGGTGTGGGTACGGCCGATCCGATGGCGCTGCCGGTCAGGTAGACCACGGCGATGCTGACGATCGGGAGCGAGCCGCCCAGCGCGAGAACGGACATGTCCAGGCAGCCGATGTAGGCGGCGGTCACCAGCAGCGCCCCGCCGATGCCCTCGGCCAGTTTGGCCGGCCGCTGGGCGATGTCGAGCAGCCGCGGGATCACCTGGCCGAGCGTGGGCGCTACCCGGGACAGCAGCAGCCTGCGCCATGGGGGCACGGCGAGAACGATCAGTATCACGCTGACCAGGACGCCGACCCCGATGTACGCCCAGTCCGGCGGGCGCAGCGAGGTGTCGGCCATCGTGCCGGTGAGCGCGGCGAAGACCAGCAGCAGCAGCACGTGCAGCGCGAAGGCGATGATCTGCGACACGCCCACACTGGCCACCGCGTCGGCGGGTGACACCTTGGACTGGCGCAGGTAGCGGATGTTGAGCGCGGCGCCGCCGACGGCGGCGGGGGTGACCAGGGTGACGAACGACGCGGCGATCTGGGCCAGGAACGTGCGGACCGGGCGGAGCCGCTCCAGCACGAACCCAGACAGTGACAAGGCGGCACCGACGTAGGTCAGCGTGGACAGGCCGAGCGCCGCCAGGGTCCAGAGCCAGTTGGCGTGCCGGAACAGGTCGCTGAAGCTGGTCTTGGTGAGCTCGCCCGCCAGGATGTAGGCCGCGAAAACGCTGGCGACCAGCGTGAGCAGGGTGCGCAGCCGGATCCGTTCCAGCTGGACCGGGGAGGCGTCGCGGCCCGGCGACGCCATGGCCAGCAGCCGTCTGCGGAGCGCGGGCAGCACATCCTTGCGGCGCCGCACGGCCGTCCTGGTCGACCGGTAGAGCACGACGGGCTGGAGCAGCGTCGCGACGGCCGCCAGATCGGCGGCGCTCACCTTCTCGCGGGCGCTGCGGGCGGCCCGGTCCGGCCCGACCAGGAGCGCCAGCTCGGCCAGCAGCTGGGCCAGGTCAAGGCGCAGCTGGATATCGCTCGCGGCGACGTCGCCGTTGCCCGGCTCGAGCAGCATGACACTGCTGAGGCCGGGTGGCGGGCCGCCGCCGCGGCTCGGGCCCAGAGTGGCCGCGGGGGCGTGACCGTCGCTGTGATCGCCGTGGTGCCCGTCGCCGCCGGGACGGCCGGGGTCATCGGAGCCGATCAGCAGGATGCGGTCGGCGGTGAGCGCACGGTGAGTTACCCGCCGGCTGTGCAGCCGGAGCACGGTGTCCCAGACGCACGCGAGCTGCGCGTCGGTCGGCATCTCGTCCAGCTCGGCCAGGGTCGTCCCGCCGTGGCTCTCGTTGGCCAGCACGGCGGCCTCGGGGCCGACCCTGATCAGGGCGCGCAGCCGCGGGGTGAGCACGCCCGCGTCCTCGGCCGCGTAGGTCAGCAGGGCCCGCCGCTCCATCGCCCGCTCGACGGTGAGCGGCGCGCTGCGCGAGACCTGGGTCCGCAGCCGCAGCCGGCGGTACAGCCGGTAGAACACGTCGGCGGCCTGCTGATCCCGGTCGAAGACGGTGACGTCAAGGCGGCCGCCGCCCCGCAGGGTCGCGGCGTACCGGCGCGTTTCCGCGCTCGGGTCCCAGATCCGGCGCATGCCCGCGACCGGCTCCCCCACGGCGCTGAGCGCCTCCGCGATCTCTGCGGCGGACGGGCGCTCGGACACCGAGCCGACCGCGTAGCGCAGCCCGGATCCGCACGCGAGCCCCAGCAGCAGGGTGATCAGCAGCGAGAACACGGTGGTCTGCGCGTCCGCGAGACTGGCGAGCGCGTAGAACCCGATGGCCAGCCAGAACACGCTCCGCCACCGGGGCCGGCCGGACAGGCCGACGACGGTGACGTAGGCGGCGAGGCCGGACAGGTACCCGTCGAGCGGTGGCATGTGCTTATCCGCGGCCGGGGTGAGCACGTCGTGCAGGCCCGCGGCGGCCGGGAGCTTCAGCACGTAGTTGGCCGCCACCACCACGCCGACCGTGATCCCCCCGGCCAGCACCGCCTCGCCCAGCCGCCGCGGCTGGCGGTGGATCAGCAGCCGGACCGCGAGGGCGGCGGGCAGCAGCAGCAGGACCGCGTGCGCGGAGAACCCGAGGGCTGAGAGCAGCACCTGGGGCAGGCGCCTGCTGGCCAGCACGATGTCGAACTCGGCCCCGCCCGCGGTGGCCCGGGCCAGCAGGCCAAGCCCGGCCAGCAGGGCGATCTCGATGAGGGCGATAACGCAGCGGAGAAGATCAGCAGGTATGCGAATACGCGATTCCAGGTGATCCTCGACATGGATCGCTGCCGGGCGCGCCGGCTCAGCGGCCGGGCCCACGGTTCCCGCCGGAGGCGGGTCCTTCTGCGGCAGCGTCACCGTACGATCGTTTCACCTGGCCGCTTGCCCGCACAGGGGCGCCCGGCCCGCTCGGCGGTCCCGCGGCGCAATCGGTATGGCGCGCCGCAAGCTCGCGACGGGCTCCGGCCCGCGGCGGGATCTTATCCCACTTCCCTTCGGGCCATGAATACCCAGTACGCCACGTTCGCTACCGTACGGGTCGCACGTCCGGACATCTCACCCCGGGGCCGGTCACCGGGGATCCCGCTCAGGGGTAGCTGCGCGCCCTGGCGGCCCGCTCCCGGTCGCTGGCGATGAGCTGCTGGTAGAGCGCGGCCGTGTCGTGATGGGGCTCGCCGTCCGCGGCGATGTCCGCCATCGTGTCCAGGCACCGGCTCCAGGCCTCGCGGACCCCGGCGAGGTTACCTGCCGCGTGCTCGGCCCGCATCAGCGCGCGCCAGAGCTGCTCGGCGGCGGCGTCGCCGGCCAGCCCGGTCCGGGCCGCGCGGGCCGCGGCGGACGGGTCACCGGCCGCGAGCTCAAGCTCGGCCAGCAGCTCGGCCGTATCGACGATCTGGGCGCGCACGGTCTCGGTGAAGGCCAGGTCCAGCCACCAGTGATAGCAGCCGGTGAACGGCTTGCCGCGGATCAGCGCCAGCGCGTCCCGCAGGCAGCCGCGGTCGCGGTCACGGCGTCCCTGCTCGCTCAGCTCCTCGAAGTCGGCCCAGTCCAGCCTCGCGTCCAGGTGCAGCGCGTACTGGCCGGCCCCGAGGTGCTCGATCCACTCCCGGTCCCCGGCGGCCCGGCCCAGCTGCCTGCGGGTGCGCACGATCAGCTGGCGCAGTGAGTCAGTCGGCTTCGGGTGGTCGGGGTCCGGGCCAAGCAGGTAGCACAGCTGGGCGTTGGACAGGCCCTCCTGCCCGTTCAGGGCCAGGGCCAGGACCAGCTGGCTCTGCGCGGGCTGCAGCGCGGCGGGGGCGCCATTGACCGTGAACGCCCCCATGACCCCGATCCTCAGGATGGGCGGAGCGGCCCCGGGATCGCCGGCGGGGGCAGCCTCGGGTCCAGGTGGGCCGGACTCCGGAGGCTCCGGCCGGCCGCGGGGCTCCTCGTCGTCCCGGCGTTCCATGGCCTCCCTGGCGCGGTCCGGCTCCGGCGGCCCGTCGCGCCCCAGCAGCTCAGGAGCGGCCTCCTGGAGGCCGGCCAGCTCCGGCTCCGGGCTGCCGGGCAGGTCGTCCGGTTCCGGCGGCGGCTCCTCCAGGCCGGCCAGAGCGGGCGCGGGCGGCCAGGACCAGCGGTCGTAGGGCGGCTCGTCGGCCGGCATGTCACTCAGGTCCGCCGCGGTGGCGAACAGGCTGGCCAGGGCTTCGTAATCGGCCCGGGTCAGCGGCTGCGGCGTGACGTCCAGGCGCAGCGGGGAGAGGTGCCCGACGATCCCGCCCGGCTGAGCGGGGTCATCGGCCAGCCGGAAGCTCGACGGTGCGGGGTGGCCGTTCGGGATGGCCGTTCCGCCTGCCACTAGCGCCGCGAGCCCGCCGGGCTCGCTCGCCAGGTCGAGCAGCATCGCCATCTGCCCGATGCTCGGGGCGGTCCGGCTGACCAGCAGGGTCAGGGCCCAGTCCTCGTCGCCGGGCTCCGCCAGCCGCCGCCGGCGGACGTCGGCGCGCTCCGCGTCGCCGAGCCTGCGCCGCAGCGCCACGGCCCGGGTGGCCAGCAGGTCCAGGGCCTCACCCAGGCTGGCGCAGCTGGTGGCCCGGCCGTCCACGGCCTCGAGCTCGGGGAACCCGGCCAGGATCAGGTCGTACCAGCCGGCCAGCTGGCTGGTGGTCAGCTCGACCGCCGCCGTGGCCAGCACCCGGTCGGCCAGGTCGGGCGGGCCGTCCACGGTCGTCACCCGGAGCTGCTCGAGGTCGATCAGCAGGTAACCGCCGTCCGCGGCCAGGCCCGCGGTCAGCAGCCCGGGCAGCAGGTCCCCGGTCTCGGCGAGCTGGAACGGCGGCGGCGGCACGTACCGTGGCAGCTCCAGCCGCCAGGCCATGCCCTGCCGTCCCCCGGGCACGGCGAACGGCAGCGGCGGCGGCTCGCCGGCCGGGCTGTCGAGCAGCAGTTCCAGGCTCGACCGGTGCACCCGGACCGCGCTGATGTCCGGGACCGGCTGGCCCGCGGCCACCAGGCTGGAGCCGAGCTGGCTGAGCACGGCCCGCAGCGCCGTCACCGGCTCCGGCTCGCGTGGCGCATGCAGGTACGCCGGACGGGCCCCAGGTTCGTGCGCCAGGCCAGGCCCGTCGTATTCCGGGCCCGGGTACCACGGCGGCTCGGGCTCCGGGCCCGCGTAGAAGGGCGGATCCTCGTCGGCGTGCGGCGCATCCCCGCGGGCGAACAGCAGCGGGACGGACTCAGGGTCGAACTCCCCCGCGGCCCGCAGGCGCTGCTCGGCCGTGATCACCGGCGCGCTCGCCGGCAGCGGGATCCGCCGGCCGAACCTGCGGGCCTGCCGCTGGCGGCGGCGCATCCGGGTCAGGGCCACGGTCGCCCCGCCCACCAGCACACCAGCGCCGAACACGAGGGCCGGCGGGATCTCGGCCTCCGCTGCGGCCGGGCGGCTGGTCGCAGCGGGCGGCACGGGATCGGACGGGTGGGCGCCGGCGGACGTTCCCGCCGCCGCCGCGGTGCCCTGCGCATCCGGGTGCGGGCTGCTGAACCGCGGATCGGCGGAGGCGTGGCCTGCGTGCGCTGACGCGCCGGCCGGGGTGGGTTGTGCGGCCGACGACGGCGCCGCGGTCGAGTTGGCCGGCAGTTGCAGCACCCATCCCGCCCAGATCACCGACGGATCGGTGAACACCTGGCCGCCGCCCATGTGGTGGCCGAGGTTGAGCTTGATGATCTCGGGAAACAGATCCCCGTCGCCGAGGTAGCGCTGGGCGATCGTCCAGAGGCAGTCGCCCCGGTGGACGGTCACCATCTGGTAGAAACCCATGCTCATCACCTGCGCGGCTGGCCGGCTGGCCGCCTGGGGACCTGGCGGGGAGGTCACCCCGGCGGCCGCGGGGCTGGCCACCTGGGCGGCGGCCGCGCCAGGATGTACCACCGTGACGGCCGCGGCCGGGGCGGGCGGCGTGCTGGCCAGCGCCGCGGCGGGCTGGCTACTGAAGGCCACGGCGGTGAGCGTGACCAGCCAGCCGGCCGCGTTCTGCAGGCCGCCGAGCCGCAGCCGTGGCGCGCGCCGCCCGCGCAGCGCGGCCATGGCCTCGATGGCGGCCGCCACGGTGAACGCGGCCCACGCCAGCCAGCTGAGGTCGCGGACGGCGCCGAGGAACACGGTTCCGTTGTCCCGGTGCAGCAGCAGCGTGGTGACATGGTGCCAGGACGGGACGTGGCTGGGCAGCGGGTTGCCGCCGAGCCGGTACAGCGCCAGAGGAAGCCCGGCCACCAGGGCGATCAGCATGATCAGCGCGGCGCTGCCCCGGAGCGCGCGGCGCACCCTGCCGCCCCTCATGCCTGCGGTCCCGTCACGCCGGTGACCAGCGACGCGGTCGCCGAGGCGGTGGAACTCATCGAGTCGATGCCGATGATCGACAGCACCCGGGTCGGCCCGGTCACGGTGACCGTCACCTCGATCGACTGGGTCCCCACCGGCAGCGCGCTGCCGTGATAGTCGGCGTTGGCCAGGTACGTCCGCGCTGCGGCCAGGGCCTGGGCCTGATCCACGGTGAACGACCCGCTGGAGTAGGCGTTCGCCTGGTTCACCATGCCAGCGCCGGCCCGGGCCGCCTCCTGCGCGATGGCCGCGGCGTTCTCCGCCTGGTTGAGCTTGGCGCCGCCGTCGATCACGATCCCGGCCAGCGCCAGCAGCGCCACGAACATGACGGCCAGCATCAGGGTGAGCGAACCCCGATCACGGTCCTGGCGTGGGCCCGGCAACCTCATCCTTCGCTCCTTGCGCCCGCCACCCGGCTCCTCTGGCTTCTGAGCCTGAACCTGGGGTGTGACAGTCACTGTGACATCACCGCTCCCGGAACGGGTCGAGCGGCGACGTGAACGTCGCCGTGAGGGTCCTGCTGCCGGGCAGGCCAGGAACCAGCAGGTCGGACAGGGAGACCGTGCAGGTGACCGTGGCGCTCACGGTCGCGGGCTGGCCGACGGGAATCCCGAACCCGGCCGTGTCCACGGTGACCACCGGACGGCAGTCCAGGCCGTCCTGGCCGAGTGCGGTCATCGCGCTGGACAGCGCGGCCGTCTGGGCCGTGCCCGGGGTCAGCGAGATCGATGCCTGCCGGGCCGCGTCGCGGGCGGCCGCGGCCACCGAGCCCTGGGCGATCGAGGTCCGCCCGGCGGCCACCACGAACGCGAGCAGCAGGAACACCACGGGCGCGAGGATGACCAGCTCCAGTGGGGCGTTGCCCTCGTCACGCTGTCGGCGGCGGGCCGGCACGATGCTCCGTTCTCCTGGCCCGGTCAGGGCCCGGTAGGTGCGGTGAACTTCTCGGTGGGCGCCTGCACCACCTGGCTGACGTGGATGGCCAGGCCGGGCACGAACGTGGGCACGTGGCCGGTCACCCTGATCTGGACCGTGGTGGACGTGCTGCCGTTGCTGGTCGCCGACGCGCCGAGCAGGTAGCCGGAGGCAGAGGTGCGGGCGAACGCCAGGGCGGCGTGCGCCCCGGCGCCCGGCCGAGGCGCCCGGCACCCGGGCCGCGTCGGCGCCCTGCCGGGCCGCGGCCAGCGCCGCCTCCCGGGCCAGGTACCACAGGGCGCCCTGGACGATCACCATGACGGCCAGCATGAACACCGGGACGATGATCAGATAGCTGAGGATCAGCGCCCCGGCATCGCGGCGGCCGCGCCTGTGCCTCACGCTCAGGGAAGCGAGTGTGCGTAGGCCACGACCTTGCTCTTGAAGATGGCGGCGGTCGCCCCGGCCGCAGCGACCAGGATCGCGGCGATCACCAGCCACTCCAGGGTCAGCGCGCCCGACTCGGGATCGCCGTCGAGCGCCGCGCGGGCGCGACAGCGGGCGCGGTCCAGCAGGTATCTGACGGCCATCCACATCGGGTCCATCGGGCACCTCCCTTCCTTTCTGGTCGGGTCCTATCCGGGCCCGAAGGTGCGGTAGACGATCGGGAAGATCAGCAGCAGCAGGAACCCGGCGCCGAGCAGAGCGATCGGGACGACCATCGTGGTGCTGCGTGCGCCGGCCCTGGCCCGGTCGGCGGCCAGCGCCTGGGCGCGCATCGAGGCGGCGCGGGCGGTGAGGGTCTCCAGGATCCGGGCGCCCTCCTGGCCGGCCACCTCGGCGATGTCGGCCACGTCGGCGAGCTCGCTGACGCCGGTCTCCTGGGCCAGCCGGGCCAGCGCGGTCCACGGTGCGGCACCGACCGGCGGGCCGCCGCGAGCGCCGCGGAGATGCGCTGGAACGCCCAGCCGTCGCCGATCTCGGCGGCCGCCTCCAGCGCCTCGGTCGGCCCGGCGCCCGCGCCTCGCTCCAGCGCGACCAGGTCGAGGTAGCTGGTCAGGGCGTGCCGGAAGTCGGTCCGCCGCTCGGCGGCGTTGACCCTGGTGACCAGGTCAGGCGCGAAGAACAGCGCGGCCCCGAAGGCCAGCGACGCGAGCACGGAGAAGGTCCAGGGCAGGCCGTGCCAGCGCCAGCATGGCCAGGCCGGCCAGCAGCGCAGGGAACGCCAGGCCGAGCAGGCCGCAGGCGACCTTGCTGGCGAGCCAGCTCTCCCGGTCCTGCCCGAGCAGGGCCAGGTCGGCCGCCGGCACGGGCAGCCAGGGCAGCTCCGCGGCGATGCGCCGCGCCAGCCCCCGGCCCGGGGCGCCCGGGGCGCGGGCGAGCCGCCCAGTCCTGGGCGGCACCCGTCCAGCCGGGCCAGCGCGGCATCGAGCCGGGTCGGGCGCGGGCACGATCTCGCGCACGACCAGGAAGACGCCGAGGCCGCAGAGGACGCCGAGCGGCGAGCGCCCACAGGTTCACCGCGGGCCCGTTCCCGGTCGCGACCGGCTCTCGGCGAGCGGCGACCGCTCCCCGTCGTCCCGGCTCAGGAACCGGCCGGGGGCCGGGCATCGAGCCGAGCCGGTGCAGCCAGGCCAGCCCGGCCGCGTACAGCCCGGCGACGATGGCCAGCACCACCTCCCCGGCGACGGTGCCGTAGGGACTCGAATAGGCCCGGTTCAGCACCGCGAAGACCGTGAACCCGCCGACGAACACGGCGATCCACCGCAGCGTGGTGCGGTGCTGCGCGCGCTCCGCCTCGATCTCGCGCCGGGCGGCCACATCCCTGGCGAGCATCACGGCGAGGGCGTTGAGCACGTCGCGCACGGCCCCGCCGCGGCGGCCGGTCGCGATGATGAGCGCGGCCGCGATCCGGTCGCCCGCCGGGTCGTCGATGTCGGCGGCGAACGCGCGCAGCGCGGCCTCGGTGCCGGTCCGCGCGGTCAGCCGGGCGGCCAGTGCCGTCACCGGCTCCGCGACCGCGGCGGGCGCCGAGCGGGCGCTGGCCTCGATCGCCTCCTCCAGGCCGCGGCTGGCGGTGAGCATGTCGGCGAGCCGCCTGGTCCACTGCTCCAGCCCCTCGAGCATCGCGGTCCGCTGCCGCTGGCCGCCGTGCTGAGCACGCGGGGCAGGAAGATGACCGCCAGCGCCGCGGCCAGCCCGGCGACCGGCCACCGGGTGACGGCCAGCACCAGCAGGCAGACGGCCACGGCGAGCAGCATCCGTCGGCCCCGCGGGGACGGCGAGGCCAGGAACGCCGGCGGCGCGGCGGGGTGCCGGGCGGCCGCGCCCGGCCGAAGCAGCTCGCGGCTGAGCAGCACCAGGCCGGCGGCGATGGCGGCGCCGGCCAGGGCCGCCAGCAGGGTCATCGCGCCGCCTCCGGTCCTGGCGTCATCGCCCGGTGCCGGTCCAGCAGCGCCGGGTCGAAGCCGGCGGCCACGAGCCTGCCGAGCATCGGCGGCGACGGGGTGTGCGCGGCGACCGCCCGGCCCGCCGGGTCCCTCGGGCAGGAACAGCCGGTTGACGGCCGGGCCGCTCGGTGTCGCCAGGCGGCATGACCTCGAGGACCTCCGACACGTACCGCACCGTCCGCTTTCCGTCGTGGCGCTTGCGCACGTGCACGACCAGGTCGATGGCCATGCCGACCAGGATGTGGATGGCCCGCTCGGCGAGCGTCAGGCCGCCGCGCAGGCCGAGGATCAGGATCCGGTCGAACGCCTCGCCCGGCGAGTTCGCGTGCAGCGTGCACATCGAGCCTTCCTGGCCCGAGTTCATCGCCTCCAGCATCGGCATGATCTCGCTGCGCCGGACCTCGCCGACCAGGATCCGCTGCGGGTTGTGCCGCAGCGCGTGCGCGATCAGGTCATGCAGCGAGATGCCGCCCGCGCCCTCGGAGTTCGCCTCCCGCGCCTCGAACGCGATCACGTCCGGGTGCTGCGCCCGGTTCCGTGCAGGAACAGCTCGTACTCCGACTCCAGCGTGGCCACCCGCTCGCCCGGCGGGATCTCGCTGGCCAGCGCCGCGCAGTAGGGTGGTCTTGCCCGGCGTTCACGCCGCCGGTGACGATGATGTTGCACCGGCTCTCGCACCGCGGCGGCCAGGAAGCTGGCCAGCGTCCCGTCGATGGTGCCGAGCTGGATCAGCCGGGCCAGGGTGACGTCCAGCTGCCCGTGCCGGCGCAGCGACACGCACGGCCTCGGGCGTCACCGACATGGTGGCCGTCATCCGGGCGCCGTCCGCCAGCGCCACGCTGACCAGCGGCGCGGCCGCGGAGAAGTCACGCGCGGTCTGGCCGCCGCGCGCCGCCCAGTTGCGGATCATGGCGATCAGCGCGTCATCGCTGGCCGCCACCGGCGGGCCCGATGACCCGCTCCCCGGTCGAGTACGTGACCCACACCTGGTCGCAGCCGTTGACGTCGACGTTCTCGACCTGCGGGTCCCGCAGGTAGCCGGCCAGCGGGCCGAGGCCGTACCGCTGGTCGTACACGGCCTGGGCCAGCGCCTCCCGGTCGGCCGGCGGTAGGGACCGGAGCGCCGGTCCTGACCTGCCGCTCGGCCCAGGCCCGGACCGCCTCGCCGATCAGCGGCAGCACCTCATCCTGGCTGGCGCCGTCCTGCAGCCGGTTGGCGACCGCGGCGAGGATGTCGGTCACGCCCGCGGCGCAGGCCGGTGTCCCCGAGCCCGGCGGGCGCGCGCGGCGGCCGGGGTGGCGGGGCGCCCGGCGGACGCGGCCGCTGGCCGGCCAGTGCCGGCGGGAGGCGGTGGCCGAGACCGGGCAGCTGGAGCGGCGGGGGCTGGGCGGGCGTGGGTGGCCGGAGTGGGTCCGTCATCGGCTCGCGTTCGCCTCTCGCGCCGCCGGGCCTGGCCGCGGTGGTGACCCGGGCCAGTCTGCGCTCGCCTCGCGAAGCGCGCGGGCCAGCCCGGCCGCGCGGATCAGTGGCCTGGCCGCCAGCCCGCGGCGGCTGCCCGCGCCGTCCGACAGCACGGCCGCCGTCTTCGCGTCGTGCGGCAGTGTCGCCGCGACCGGGACGCCCAGCGTCCTTGGTGACCTCCCGCGCCGAGTGCGTGCCCTCGCCGACCAGCAGCAGGCCGACCCGGCGGGTGTCGCCGAGCAGGTCGGTCAGCATCTCGACCCTGGCCCTGGCCTTGCTGACCTGGCGCAGCGTAGGCCGCAGCACCAGCACCACCAGGCGCGCGGCGGCCAGCACCGGCTCCGGCGGCTGCCCCTGGCGTCGAGGCGGCCGCAGTCGGCGATGACGTCAGCGGGCTGGGCCGCGAGCGTGGCGGCGAGCACCGGCCAGGCCGGCGCGAGCGCGGTGCCTTGGCGCGGGTCGGACATCCCGGCGAGCAGCAGCCTGCCCCGTTCGTCGTCCAGCTCGATCAGCTGCGGCCACAGCGCCGCCGCGGCGGCGTCCGGGCTCTGCCCGGACGCCATGGCGCAGCGCGAGCAGGCCTTTTCTGGCCGGCAGGTGCCCGGCGAACAGCCCGGCCAGGATGTCGCCACCGCTGGGGTCGCATTCGGCCAGGATCACCTGTCCGGGCCAGCCGAGCGACAGCGTCAGCGCCGTCGTGGTCACGCCCGGCGATCCGCCGGCCGACACCAGGGCGTACAGGCTCACGGCGCGGTCCGGTGGGTGATGACCAGGGCGATCTGGCCGGTGGCCGCCTGAGCGGCCACGGACGGCCCGTCGCTGGCCGCGACCAGCAGGTCCACCACGTCAAACCCGTCCTGGTCGGCCACGGGGTCCACCGCCTCGACCACCCCGGGAACCGGCTGGCTGAGCACCGGCGCGGCCGCGGACCCGTTGCTCCCGCCCGTGGCCGGGGTCGCCACCGCGAGCACCTGGTCCCCTGGCACCAGGCCGCTGGCGGGCAGGGATGACGGCTTGACCGCCACCGGGACCAGCTCCTGGCCGGGACCGGGTGACAGCTTGCTGGTCAGCTCGGACGGGGCCAGCAGCGTCCCCGGCCGCAGCGCCGTGGCGGCCACCAGGCCGACCACCTGTGACCGCTGGCGGGCCGGGATGACATGCACCCCTTGCGCGCCCGCGACGGTGGTCGTGCCGACGTCCTTCGCGGTGATCACCGACCCGGCGGGCACCGACGCGGTCACCATCAGCACAGGAACCTGATGGTCGGCCCGGTGGTAGAGCGCGGCGCTGGCCAGGATCCCGGCGCCGATCAGCGCCGCGGCCAGCGCGATCATGGCTGGCCTGCGGCGCCGCGGCAGCCCGCGCAGGTGGCCCGGCGCATGCGCGGCCGGGCCGTTCCTGGTGGGCTCGGGCTCAGGGTGGAAGACCGTCCCGAAGTCCAGGCCGGGCTCGCTGCCGCTCATTTACTGGTCACCAGGGCCTCCCCTGCTGCGACGGGCAGTGACATCGGTGTGCTGACCGGCCTCCCAGTGGCGACCACGCCGCCGGCCCCGCCCGAGCCGACCCAGGAGACGTTCCAGTAGACGATCACCGCCGCCGCGTACATGTTGTTCGGCTGTCCGGCCGATGGCTGGGTGTAGGTAAACGAGCAGTCGGTGTGCTGAGCGCTCAGCGGGACCGACGGCTGATACGCGGTGCCCGGGCCCGCGCAGGTGACCGCGGACATTCCCACGCCGGGCGCGAAGGCGATCTTCACGGGCGTGGCCGTGGCCCTGGCCCAGACCGGGCCCGCGGTGACGGTCTTGCTGACCGGAGCCCATTCTGGGGCGGGTATCCAGAACCATTCCGGCAGGCCCACCAGGCCGTCCTTGCCCCGCGGCGGGGCTGTGGCCGGCTGCAGCGCGGGGAGGATCAGTTCGCCGATCGCGATCTGCGCCAGCTGCTGCGGGGTCACGGCGGGCGCGCCGGTCGCGTTGTTGACCAGGGTTACCCCGCCGAACGGCTGGGTGCCTGGGCACGTGATCGTTTCCCAGGTGTGGCCCTTGGGCGCCGGCCACTGCAGGCCGAGGAACGTGGCCTGGGCCTGCGACAGCGGGGTCAGCGTGCACGCGGACTTGGATGAGCCCCCGCCGCCGCCCCCGGTGCCCGGGCTGCCCGGGCTGCTCGTGGTGTTCGTGCACACCCATTGCCAGCCGCCGTTGACCGGCTGAAAGCTGCAGCCTCCGCTGACCGGAGCCTGCACCGCCCCCGGCCCGGCCTGCCGCTGCACCGAGGCGGACGCGGTCGGCGCCGCCAGCGCGGCCGCGAGGAGCACCGCCGCGGCCAGGGCGGCAGCCAGCGGACCACGGACGACACGGGCTAAGGCGCGCATGGGACCACCACCGGAACCTGGTTGCTGACCAGCCACCTGCCGTGCGAGCGCACCAGGGTGCTGATCATGTTGACGCGGGGACTGCCGAGGCTGCCGATCACCTGGCCGGTACTGGCGTCCTGCAGCCCGGCGTGGCTGAAGTCCGCGCAGTCGTGCACGGCAGCGTGGCGGCCGGCGATCTGGACGCTCTGGATGTGCGGCACCGGGCCGCCGTACTGGATCTCGCCCCGGGCCCAGTCGGTCTCGAACCCGCTGACCAGCGACGGGATGCTGGCCGGAGGGACGTGCCTGGCCAGGATCGCCCGCGCCTGCGGGGCGCTGCGGGTATCCAGGGCCTGGCCGAGCGCCAGCCAGTACCCCGTGTAGGCGGCGACGACCTGCTGGCGGGGGGTGAGCGGGGCCTGGCTCGCCGCCGCGGCCGGTGCATCTTGCTGCGTGGCGGCCTTGTGCGGCAAGGGGACGGCCTGCTGGCCGCCGCAGCCTGCGACGGCAGATGCTAAGCCCACCGTGGCGCCTATCACCCAGGCGGCGGGCCGTACGCACCGGTTCGCCACTCGCCGGGGCAGGGCGGACGCGCGGTGTGACCGATGACACGCGGCAACGAGCGAGGACATGCGCCGGATAGCTCCCGCTGACTCTATTGTTCGCCTCTGGCCGCCCGTGACAGCATTACGCACATCAGCCAGCCGCACAAGCCGTTCAGGCCTGAAAATGCCGGATCATCCGATTTTTCGAACACCACCCGCGTGGCTGGAGGACAGACGATGCCGCTGCCGCTGAGCCTGGCCTGCTCGGAATGCGACCGCACCCAGGGTCTGCGGGACGGCTCGGTGGCCGTGGAAGGGGTCAGCCTGACCTGCATCGGCCTGCCGGTCGAGGAGGTCTTCCACCGCATGATCCGCTACGCCGAGTTCGACGCGGCGGAACTGTCGCTGTCGAGCTACGTGCTGAGCCTGGAGCGGGGCGCGCCGTTCGTGGCCGTGCCCGCCTTCCCCTCGCGGATGTTCCGGCACAGCGGCATCTACGTCAACGCCGGCAGCGGGATACGGGAGCCTGCGGACCTGGCCGGCCGGACGGTCGGCCTGGCCGAGTACCAGCTGACGGCCAACGTCTGGATCCGCGGCACCCTGCAGGAGCACTACGGCGTCCCTGTGGCGTCGGTGGCCTACCGCACCGGCGGCCTGCACGCCCCTGGCCGCACCGAGAAGCTGCCGCTATCGCTGCCTGACGACATCCGGATAGAGCCCATCGGGCCCGGGCAGACGCTCGCCGAGATGCTCGTGGCGGGCGAGATCGACGCCCTCTACACGCCGCGGACGCCGGCGCCGTTCGCCCAGGGCCGGCCGGAGGTGCGGCGCCTGTTCCCTGACTTCGCCCGGGAGGAGGAGCGGTACTACGCCGAGACCGGGATCTTCCCGATCATGCACACGGTGGTCTTGCGGCGCGCGCTGTACCAGCAGCACCCGTGGCTCGCCCGAGGGCTGCTCAAGGCGTTCGAGGCCGCGAGGCGCCAGGCGCTGGACGGCATCGACGAGACCGCCACCCTCAGGTACATGCTGCCGTGGCTGCACGAGGAGGTGGCCAGGACCCGCAGGGTGATCGGCGCCGACTACTGGCCCTATGGCGTGGCCAAGAACCAGGCCGTGCTGGAGACCTTCCTGCGGTACTCGGCCGAGCAGGGACTGGCCCGCAGCCGGCCGGCCCCGGTCGATCTGTTCGCCCCTGAGACGCTCGGCGAGTTCGTGATCTGAGATCAGCCCTGGCCGTCTCGGGTGCGTCGGGACTATGCGTAACTGCGCAGAACGGCCTAGCATTCGGACGTGTCCATGGTGTTCGGGGTGGCCAAGCGGCTGCTGGTCGGAAGGCCGGTGCAGAGCGACCGGCTGGGCCACACACTGCTGCCCAAGCGAATCGCGCTGCCGGTGTTCGCCAGCGACGCGCTGTCCTCGGTGGCGTACGCCACCGAGGAAATCCTGCTCGTGCTGTCCCTGGGCGGAATCGCCTTCTTCTCCTATACGCCGTGGATCGCGCTGGCCGTCGGCGTGCTGATGCTGGTCGTGGTGGCCTCGTACCGGCAGAACGTGCACGCGTACCCGTCCGGCGGCGGCGACTACGAGGTGGCGAGCACCAACCTCGGGCAGCGGACCGGCCTGGTCGTGGCGAGCGCGCTGATGGTCGACTACACGCTGACGGTGGCGGTGTCGGTGTCGGCCGGAGTCGCGAACCTGGCCTCCGCGTTCCCCGCGCTTGACTCCCGCGTCACGATCATCGCGGTGGTGGTTGTGGCCCTGATCGCGCTGATCAACCTGCGCGGGGTGCGGGAGTCGGGCACCGCGTTCGCGATCCCGACCTACTGCTTCATCGGCGTGGTGGCCCTGCTCATCATCTGGGGCCTCACCCGGCTGGGTCTCGGTCATCACCTGCAGGCCGAGAGCGCCTCGTACCACATCGAGCAGACCCGCCAGTACAGCGGCTTCCTGCTGCTGTTCCTGCTGCTGCGCGCGTTCTCCTCGGGGTGCACGGCGCTGACCGGTGTGGAGGCAATCAGCAACGGGGTGCCCGCGTTCCGCAAGCCGAAGAGCAAGAACGCCGCGACGACGCTGGCCCTGCTGGGCGCGATCGCCGTGTCCATGTTCGCCGGGGTCACGGCGCTGGCCCTGGTCAGCCACGTGCACATCTGCCAGACCGCGGCCGACTGCGGCCTGCCCGCGGGCGGCGCCCAGAAGACGGTGATCGCCCAGGTGGGGCTCGCGGTGTTCGGCAACGGCTCGCCGCTGTTCTACTTCCTGCAGCTGGTGACCGCGCTGATCCTGGTCCTCGCGGCCAACACCGCGTTCAACGGGTTCCCGGTGCTGGCCTCGATCCTGGCCCGGGACGGGTTCATGCCCCGCCAGCTGCGCAGCCGCGGTGACCGCCTGGCCTACAGCAACGGGATCCTGCTGCTGTCCGGGTTCGCGATCTTGCTGATCGTGGTGTTCCAGGCGTCGCCCACCCGGCTGATCCAGCTGTACATCATCGGCGTGTTCGTCTCGTTCGTGTGCAGCCAGACCGGGATGATCCGGCACTGGAACCGGCTGCTGAAGACGACCACCGACCGCGCCACGCGGCTGCACATGTACCGGTCCAGGACCATCAACACGATCGGCGCCTGCTTCACCGGGGTGGTGCTGGTCATCGTGCTGATCAGCAAGTTCGCCAGCGGGGCGTGGATCGTCGTGGTGGCGATGCCGGTGATCTGGCTCACCATGCGGGGCATCCACCAGCACTACGAGAACGTCGCGCTCGAGCTGGTTCCGCCCGTCGACATCCCGGTCACGCTGCCGGCCAGCAACCGGGCCATCGTCCTGGTCTCCAAGCTGCACCTGCCCACGCTGCGCGCCCTGGCCTACGCCCGCGCCACCCGGCCGAGCAAGATCGAGGCGATCATCGTGAACGTGGACGAGGCGGAGACGGCGCGGCTGAAGGAGGAGTGGGACCGCGCCGACATCCCGGTGCCGCTGACCGTGGTGGCCTCCCCCTACCGCGAGATCACCCGGCCGGTGGTGCAGTACGTGAAGCAGCTGCGCCGGGAGAGCCCGCGCGACATTGTGACCGTGTTCATCCCTGAGTACGTGCTCGGCCACTGGTGGGAACAGGTCTTGCACAACCAGTCGGCGCTGCGGCTCAAGGCCCGGCTGCTGCAGCAGCGCGGCGTGGTCGTGGCCAGCGTGCCCTACCAGCTGAAGTCCGCGACCAAGGCCGAGGCCTCGGCCGCCCCGCCAGGAAAGGGGGGGCTGCCGGCGCTGCGGCGGCTCACCGCGGGCCGCGACGAGCTGCACGCCGAGGAGCTGCAGGCCGAGATCGGGCAGACGAGCGCTCAGCCGATCGGCGATTGCGACGACCGCGAGGTTGTCGACGTGACCGGTGTCCTGCGCAGCGTGACGCTGCGGCCGCGCGGCCCCAGCCTCACCATGGAAGCCGATCTGTGGGACGGGACAGGGAACATCACCCTGATCTGGCTGGGCCGCCGGGATATCCCTGGCGTCAAGCCCGGGCGCCACATGGTGGTCCGCGGCCGGGTGGCCCGGATCAAGGGCGAGCGCACCATCTATAACCCGATCTATGAGCTGCAGCCGATGTCGGCCGACGCGACCATTGCGGATGCGCCCAGCGGGGACGGTGCAGGATCCGGCGGCGCCGGCGGGGCTAGCTGATCACGGGCGGAACCGGTACCCCATGCCCGGCTCGGTCAGCAGGTGGCGCGGCCGCGACGGATCGGGCTCCAGCTTCCGGCGCAGGTTCGCGACGTACACGCGCAGGTAGTTGCCCTCGGTCTGGTATTCCGGGCCCCACACCTCCTGCAGCAGCTGGCGCTGCGTCACCAGCCGGTCGCGACCGCGCACCAGAACCTCGAGCAGCTGCCACTCGGTGGGGGTGAGCCGGACGTCGGCTCCGTCCCTGGTCACCCGCTTGTCCGCCAGGTCCACGGTGAAGTCGTCGGTGACCACCACGGGCTCGTCCGGCGCCGGGGACGCCCGGCGCACCGCGGCGCGCAGCCGGGCCAGCAGCTCGTCCATGCCGAACGGCTTGGTCACGTAGTCGTCGGCGCCCGCGTCCAGCGCCGCCACCTTCTGGTTCTCCTGGCCCCAGGCGGACAGCACGATGATGGGCGTGGACGTCCAGCCGCGGACACCCTTGATCACCTCGGTGCCGTCCATGTCCGGCAGCCCGAGGTCGAGGATCAGCACGTCGGGGCGGTCCCTGGCCATGGCGGCCAGGCCTGAGGTGCCGTCCGCGGCCGTGCTCACCTCGTACTGGCGCGCGGCGAGGTTGATCCGCAGGGCCCGCAGGATCGGCGCCTCGTCGTCGATGACCAGGACCCGGGTCACGACCCGGCACGCTGGGGAGTCTGGCGGGGTCGTACCCCCGAGGCAGCGGTGTCCGTCGGCAGGGTCACCCTGATGGTGAGCCCGCCGCCCGGCGTATCCGCCGCCGTGACCGAACCGCCCATGGTGTCAAGGAACCCCTTGACCACGGCCAGGCCCAGGCCCACCCCGGTTCCGGTGGTGCGGGCCTGCAGCCGCTCGAACGGCTCGAACATCCGGTCCTTGAATTCGTCCGGCACGCCAGGACCGTGGTCGACGATCTCCAGGATCACGCTGTCACCCGCCTGGCTCACGTGCAGGGCCGGGGGGCGCGCGGGCGGCGAGTAGGCCAGTGCGTTGGCGAACAGGTTGGCCAGTACCCGCTCGAGCAGGCCCGGGTCGGTGCGGACCAGCGGCAGCCGGTCGGGCACGTTGAGCTGGACGGTGCCGCCCCCGTCCAGCCCGCGCAGCGCGACGGGCGCCACCTCGTCGATCGCGGTGGGGCGCAGGAACGGCTGCAGCCCGCCGGTGGACAGCCGGCTCATGTCCAGCAGGTTGCCGATCAGCGCGTCGAGCCGGTCCGCGCCCTGCTCGATCGTGGCCAGCAGGGCCGCCTCGTCGGCCGGCGTCCACTGCACGTCGGTCTGGCGCAGGGTGCTGACGCTCGCCTTGATGGACGCCAGCGGGGTGCGCAGGTCGTGGCTGACCGCGCGGAGCAGCGCCGTGCGCATCCGGTTGCCCTCGGCCAGCGCCTCGGCCTGCGCGGCCTGGGTCCGCAGCCGGTCCCGGTCCAGCGCCGCCGCGGCTTGCGCGGCGAAACCGTCCAGCAGCCGGGCCGTAACCTGCCGGGACTGGGCCCTGACGATGAGGACCAGGCCCGGCCGGGCCTCGACCCGGACCGCGGCGGCGCCGTCCGGGGCGGTGCCGCTCGCGGCCACCCGGACCCACTGCGCGCCGACCCGCTCGACGAGCTCGGCCCGGCCGCCGCCGGTGCTGGTGAGGTGATCGAGGACCGCGGCGGGGGTGTCGGCACCGCCTAGCACGGTCTGGGCCAGGGCCAGCAGCTCGGCCGCCTCATCGGAGCTGCGCGCGGCCTGCAGCGCCCGGTGCGCGGCCAGGTGGACGACGCTGCTCACCGTGACCGCGACGGTCACGAACAGCAGCAGCGCCAGCAAGTTCTGCGGGTCCTCGATCGTGAGCGTGTGCACCGGCCGGGTGAAATACCAGTTGAGCAGCAGGCTGGAGGTGACCGCCGCGAGCACCGCGGGCCAGAACCCGCCCACCACCGCCACCGCCACGACCGCGACCAGGTAGATCAGCAGGTCGTCGGCCAGGCTCAGGTGGTCCTGCCCGGCGACCAGGGCCGCGGTCAGCACCGGCAGCCCGGCGACGAGGATGACGCCGCCCACCAGCCGCCGGCCGCCGATGCCGCCGAACAGGCCAGACAGGCCAAGACCCAGCCGCCTGCGCAGCGCGGGAGGGGAAGGGACACGCTGCGCGGCGACCGGCACGGGCTCCGGAACAAGCGCCGGGCCGTCCACGGCAAGCTCCGGCTGACCGCCATCGGCGTCCCGCTCCAGGTCAGCGGGGATAGCGGCCGGGCCGGCCGGAGGCCAGTGTTCCTCGGGAACGTCCACAATCCATAGTGTGAACCTTGAAACGATCCGGCGCACTATCGTGCCCGCCCCGGCACCGGCCAGGGCGCAGGCGGTCATCGTGATCGCGGCCCGGCCGGCCATGGCGCCGGTCATGTGCAGCTGGGCGTAGGGGGCCTGGGAGAAGCCGACCACGGTGAGCCAGCCGATCGCGCCGAGCAGCGGGGCGACCGCGGGCTCGGCCACAGCCGCGCCAACCGTGACGATGACCCCGGCGATGATCAGGATCCAGAGCGGGCCCACGCTGCCGCCGGTGCCCGCCGCCACCGCGCCGAGCGTGAGCAGCGCGGCAAAGCCGGCCGGCAGCGCCAGCGGCGCCGCCAGGCCGCGTGGTCTAGAGGCGGGCCGCTCGGGGGGAAGCGGCCCGCCCTCCCCGGCAGCATGCTGGCCGGAGGCTCTGCGTCTGGATACGGTGGTCATCTCATGACCAGTTCACCGCTGTTCCGGCCGATTTCCGGTGATCTTGACGGGATCTTAACGCCACGACCTCGCGTCTTAACGGATCCCTAGCACAGGCCCCGGCCCAGGTGAGGGCTGGCCGCCAACGCAGCTTTGGCTGCGCCGACCAGTGCCGCACCTGCCTCGACCCATCCGCCGAGCGCCACATAGTACACGCCAGCCACACCATTCGCTTGCGTCAGCGTTCCGCATGATGGATGTACCGATGGGTGTTCTCTAGCGACCCTTCCGGTACATCCACGGCGGAGCGGGAGGTGCGGGCACGCTTCGACCGGCGGCGAAGCATTTGCCGCTTATGCTCCGTGCTGGGCCAGCCGGCCGCGGCGATGCGGCGGGCCGGAGCTTACGTCGCCGCGGGGGCCGACGGGATCTTCGCGCCCGCCCCGCGCGGCTACCCGGGCCTAGCGGAGGTCCGGGTCGGCGCTCTGCCCGAAGCGGCTGGCCACGATCAGGCTGGCGATGAAGCTTGGGTCAGGGCCCGGCGGCCCCGGGTACGGTGCAGATCGCGCCGCGGTCCGCGCCGGAGACCAGGGCCGCGTACTTGGCCAGCACTCCCTCGCGGTAATGCGGCGCAGGCTGCTGCCAGGCCGCCCGGCGCCGCTCCAGCACGGCCTCGTCGACCAGCAGCTCGAGCCGCCGTCCCGGCACGTCAAGCATGATCCGGTCGCCGTCGGCGACCAGGCCGATCGGGCCGCCCTCGTAGGCCTCGGGCGCGATGTGCGCGACGCTGGCGCCGAACGTCGCCCCTGAGAACCGCCCGTCGGTCAGCAGCAGCACGTCGCGGCCGAGGCCAGCGCCCTTGATCGCCGCTGTCACCGCGAGCATCTCGCGCATGCCGGGGCCGCCCTTGGGGCCCTCGTACCTGATCACCAGCACGTCGCCCGGGCTGACTCCGCCGGAGGTGACCGCGGTGAAGCAATCCTCCTCGCGCTCGAAGACCCGGGCGGGCCCCTCGAACCTGAGCGTCTCGATGCCCGGGATCTTGACCACGGCGCCGTTCGGAGCGAGCGTGCCGCGCAGCACGGCCAGGCCGCCCTCGGGGCCGATCGGGTCCTTGACCGGGTGCACGACCTGGCCGTCGGGGTCGAGCGCGTCGGCCACGTTCTCGGCCAGCGTCCGCCCGTTCACCGCGATCGCGTCACCGTCGACCAGCCCGGCCGACAGCAGCTCGCGCAGCACTACAGGAAGCCCGCCGACCCGGTCCAGCTCGCTCATCACGAACCGGCCGACCGGGCGCATGGACGCGATGTGCGGGGTGCGCCTGCTGATCGCGTCGAAGTCGTCCAGGGTCAGCTCCACGTGCGCCTCGGCCGCGATGGCCAGCAGGTGCAGCACCGCGTTGGTCGAGCCCGCCGTGGCCATCACGACCGCCGCGGCGTTCAGGAATGCGGGCCTGGTCATGATCTGCCGCGGGGTCAGCCCGGCGGCCAGGGCCTGGACCGCCATCTCGCCGGAGCGCCGCGCGAGGTCGGTGCGCTCGGCGGACACGGCGGGCGCACTGGCCGAGGCCGGCAGGGCCATGCCCAGGGTCTCGGCGCAGGCCGCCATCGTGTTGGCGGTGTACATGCCCGCGCACGACCCGGCGCCGGGGCAGGCGGCGCGCTCAACCGCGAGCGCGTCGGCGTCAGACATTTCCCCGGCCGCCTGGGCGCCGACCGCCTCGAACACGTCCTGGATGGTGATGGCCTTCCCGAGCGCCCAGCCGGGCAGGATCGCGCCGCCGTACAGGAACACCGCGGGGACGTCCAGCCGGCCGCAGGCCATCAGCATGCCGGGCAGGGACTTGTCGCAGCCGGCGATCGCGACCAGCGCGTCGAAGCGCTCGGCGTTCACCATCAGCTCCACCGAGTCGGCGATCACCTCGCGGCTGACCAGCGAGGACTTCATGCCCTCGGTGCCCATCGAGATCCCGTCGGACACCGCGATCGTGCCGAACTCCAGCGGCACGGCGCCGGCCTGCCTGACGCCCTCCTTGGCCGCGGTGGCCAGCCCGTTCAGGTGGACGTTGCACGGGGTGACCTCGTTCCAGGACGAGGCGACGGCCACCTGCGGGCGCTCGAGGTCCTCCTCGCTGAGCCCGACCGCGCGGAGCATGGCGCGGGCCGCGGCCCGGGACGGGCCGGTGGTGAGCGGGCCGGAACGGGGCCGGGGCAGCTGGGTGGTCATGCGATCTCCGCAATGGTCTCGAGATGAAGAGGGATGTCCTGGGAGGCCTCAGGGGCCGGGACTTCCGCGCCCGCACGCAGCAGGCCGAAGGCGATCCCGTCGGTCAGAGCTTCCCACGAGGCGGTGACGATGTCGTCGGAAACGCCGACCGTGGTCCACTCCCCCGCGCCGTCGGCCGAGGTGAGCATGACCCGGGTGACCGCGCTGGTCGCCGCCCGGCCGTCCAGGATGCGCACCTTGTAGTCGACCAGGTGGATGCCGGACAGGGCGGGGTAGAAGCTGCTCAGCGCGCGCCGCAGCGCCTGGTCCAGCGCGTGCACCGGGCCCACGCCCTCGCCGACCGCCACGACCCGCTCGCCGCCGAGCCAGAGCCGGACGATGGCCTCGCTGCGGTCCTCGGCCGATGAGCGCTCGATCACGACCCGGTAGCTGTCCAGCGTGAACCACTCGGGCAGCGCCCCGACGGTCTTGCGCACCAGCAGCTCGAACGAGGCGTCCGCGGCCTCGTACGCGTACCCGCGGTGCTCGGCGGCCTTGACCTGGTCCAGCACTTCGGTGGCGAGCTCGGGCGACATGTCCAGGCCGAGCTCGGCCGCCTTGGCCAGCACGTTGCTGCGCCCGGCCAGCTCGCTGACCAGGACCCGCTGCTGGTTGCCGACGGCCTCCGGGTCGATATGCGCGTACGCGTCCGGCCGCCGGGCGATGGCCGAGGCGTGCAGGCCCGCCTTGGTCGCGAACGCCGACGAGCCGACGTAGGGCTGGCGGGAGGCCAGCGGCAGGTTCGCGTAGTCGGCGATGGCCCGGGCGGTGGCGGCCAGCTCGGCCAGGCGGCCGGGCGGCAGCAGCTCGTGGCCCCGCTTCAGCTCCAGGCCCGCGATGACCGCGAACAGGTCGGCGTTGCCGCACCGCTCGCCGTAGCCGTTGGCCGCGCCCTGCACGTGCAGGGCGCCACCGGACACGGCCACCACCGAGTTGGCCACCGCGCAGGCCGCATCGTTGTGGAAGTGCACGCCGACCCGGGCCCGGGCCCGGCGGGTGATCTCGTCCACGATGCGGGCGGCGTCGTCGGGCAGCGTGCCCCCGTTGGTGTCGCACAGCACCACCGTGTCGGCGCCCGCCTCCATGGCGGCGTCGAGCACGGCCAGCGCGTAGCCGCGGTCGGCGAGGTAGCCGTCGAAGAAGTGCTCGGCGTCGAACACGACCCGCCGCCCCTCGGCGGCCATGTAGGCCACCGAGTCGGCCACCATGGCCAGGTTCTCCTCGCGGGTCGTGCGCAGCGCCTCGTCGACGTGCAGGGTCCAGGCCTTGCCGACCAGGGTCACGATCGGCGTGTTCGCGGCCAGCAGCGCGGCCAGGTTCACGTCGTCGTCGACCCCGCGGCGGGGCATCCGGGTGGCGCCGAACGCCGCCAGCTGGGCGTGCTTCAGGTCCAGTTCCCCGACCCGGGCGAAGAACTCGGCGTCCTTGGGATTGGACCCGGGCCAGCCGCCCTCCACCACGTCGACGCCGAGGCCGTCGAGCGCGGCCGCCACCCGCAGCTTGTCGGCCACGGTGAGGTCGAGCCCGACCTGCTGCGAGCCGTCGCGCAGGGTGGTGTCGTAGATCTCTACCTTGGCGTCAGGCTCGCTCATCGGGCCGCCGCCCCTCGTGGTAGAAGACGCAGTGGTAGAAGACGCAGTGGTAGAAGACGCAGTGCTCAGCGCGGCCTGCAGCGCGTCGTCCCACTCCGCCGTGGTGGCCGGGGCGCCGGCCCCGAGCACCGCGGATACGGCGGCGTCGAGGTCGGCGGCGCCCCCGGGCTCACCCAGGTGATCGAGCATCAGCGCGGCGGACAGCACGGCGCCGGCCGGGTTCGCGCGGCCGGTGCCCGCGATGTCCGGCGCTGACCCGTGCACGGGCTCGAACACCGACGGGCCGGTGCGGTCCGGGTTGAGGTTCCCGCTCGGCGCGACGCCGAGGCCGCCGGTGAGCGCGGCCCCCAGGTCGCTGAGGATGTCGCCGAACAGGTTGTCGGTGACGATCACGTCGAACCGGGCCGGGTCGTCGACCAGGTACAGGCAGGCGGCGTCGACGTGCGCGTAGTCCAGCGTGACGCCGGCCTCGGCGGCCACCTCGGTGGCGGTGCGCCGCCACAGGTCGCCCGCGTGCATCAGCACGTTGGTCTTGTGCACCAGCGTGAGCTGGCCGCGCCGGCGCGAGGCCAGCTCGGCCGCGTACCGCACGCAGCGCTGCACCCCGACCCTGGTGTTCAGTGATTCCTCGGTGGCGGTCTCGAACGCCGTGCCGCGGTGCACAGTGCCCCCGGCGCCTGCGTAAAGGCCCTCGGTGTTCTCGCGCACGATCACGAAATCGAGGTCGCCGGGCTGGAGCCTGGTGACCGCGCCGGTCACGCCGGGGCGCAGCCGTGACGGGCGCAGGTTCACGTAGAGGTCGAGCTCGGCCCGCAGCCGGAGCAGCAGCCCGCGCTCGAGCACGCCGGGCGGCACGTCCGGGCTGCCCACCGCGCCGAGCAGGATCGCGTCGGTCTTGCGCAACTCCTCCAGGACCGCCTCGGGCAGTACCTCGCCGGTGGTCAGGAAGTGCTGCGCGCCGAGCGGGTAGGTGCGCCACTCGACCACGAAGCCGTGCCGGAGGGCCACGGCGTCGACGCAGTCCCTGGCGACCGCGGTGACCTCGGGCCCGACCCCGTCGCCGGGCAGGTGCGCGACGGTGTACGCGCGGGCCCCGCCGGAGCCGGCGAGGGCAGGCTCCGCGGGGGTGGGTACGTTGCCTGGCGTCGTCATGCGCCCTCCCCGTTGGCGTCGTCCCGGTCGGTGGGCGCGTCCAGCCAGCTCATCATGCGCCGCAGCGGGCGGCCGACCTGCTCGATCTGGCTGTCGGCGGCCGCCGTGCGGAGCCGCTCGAAGTTGGGGCGGCCCGCGTCGTCCTCGGCGATCCACTCCCGCGCGAATTCGCCGGACTGGATGTCGGCCAGGAGCTTGGCCATGGCCTGGCGGGTCGGCTCGCTGATCACCTTCGGGCCGCGGGTAAGGTCGCCGTACTCGGCGGTGTCGCTGACCGAGTACCGCATCCACTTCATGCCGCCCTCGTACATCAGGTCGACGATCAGCTTCAGCTCGTGCATGCACTCGAAGTACGCGACCTCAGGCTGGTAGCCGGCCGACACCAGGGTCTCGAACCCGGCGTTGACCAGGGCGGTGACTCCGCCACAGAGCACGGCCTGCTCACCGAACAGGTCGCTCTCGGTCTCCTCCTGGAACGTGGTGACCAGCGCCCCGGCCTTGGTGCCGCCGATCGCGCAGGCGTAGGAGCGGGCCAGGTCCCAGGCCTTGCCGGTGGCGTCCTGGGCCACCGCCACGAGCACCGGGGTGCCCTGGCCGGCCTCGAACTGGCGCCGCACCAGGTGCCCGGGGGCCTTGGGCGCGACCATCGCGACGTCGACCTCGGGCGGCGGGGTGATGTAGCCGAAGTGGATGTTGAAGCCGTGCGCGAAGAACAGCGCGTCGCCGGGCCGCAGGTTGGGCTCGATGGCCTCGGCGTAGAGCCGGCGCTGCCCGGTGTCCGGGGTGAGCACCATGATCACGTCCGCCCAGGCGCAGGCGTCGGCGGGCGTGGTGACCGTGAGGCCCTCGGCCTCGGCGCGCGGCCGGGACTTCGATCCCTCGGGCAGGCCCACGCGGACCTCGCAGCCCGAGTCGCGCAGGCTCAGCGCGTGCGCGTGCCCCTGGGAGCCGTAGCCGAGGACCGCGACCTTGCGGCCCTGGATGAGCCCGAGGTCTGCGTCGGTGTCGTAGAAGACGGTGGCCATGGAACGTGCGTCCTTTCGTGTAGCCCGCGGCCAGGCCCCGGGCGGTCAGGTCGGTCAGACGGCCTCGGCGGCCGGCCCTGTGCTGTCTGGATCCGGGGCCGCGGTGAGGCCCCGGTCGGTGATGGTCCGGCTGCCGCGTGACATCGCGATCCGGCCGGTGCGCACGAGCTCGCAGGTCCCGTAGCGTTCCAGGTTCGCCAGCAGCGAGTCCAGCTTCCCCGGGCTGCTGGTGGCCTCGAGGATGATCGTCGCCGGGCTCATGTCCACGACCTTCGCGTGGAACACGCCGGCCACCTCGAGCAGCTCGCCGCGCAGCACCGGGTCGATGCGGACCTTGATCAGCACGAGCTCGCGCTCCACGGCGGCGCCGTCGTGCAGCTCGACCACCTTGAGCACGCGGACCAGCTTGTCCAGCTGCGTGATCACCTGCTCGATGGGCGTCTCGGCGCCGTCGACCACGATCGTCATCCGGCTGACCCGCTCGTCCTCGGTCGTGCCCACGGCCAGGGAGGAGATGTTGAACGCCCGCCGCGAGAACATGCCGGCGACGTGGGCCAGCACCCCGGGCTTGTTCTCGACCAGGACCGACAGGGTGTGGGTATTCATCGGGCCAGCACCTCTCTGGTCTTGCTCGGCCGGGCCTCGGAGCGCAGCTCGCGGCGGGTGGCCTCGCGCTGCTCCTCGGCGCTGAACTCGGGGCCGAGCGCGATCTCGTCGTTGGGCCTGCCGGCGGCCACCATGGGGAACACGCCCTCGCGGTCGTGCACCCGGAAGTCCACCACGGTCGGCACGTCGGACGTGGCCAGCGCCTTGTCGAGCACCGCGTCGACGTCGTCGGCCCGCTCGCAGCGCAGGCCCAGGCAGCCATAGGCCTCGGCCAGCTTCACGTAGTCCGGGATAGCCGTGCCCAGCTCGACCTCGGAGTACCGCTCCTCGTAGAACAGCTCCTGCCACTGCCGCACCATGCCGAGGAAGCCGTTATTGAAGATCAGCACCTTGATCGGCAGGTGCTCGATCGCGCAGGTGGCCAGCTCCTGGGCGGTCATCTGGAAGCAGCCGTCGCCGTCGATCGCGACCACGAGCTCGCCGGGCCTGCCCACCTGGGCGCCCATGGCGGCAGGCACCGCGAAGCCCATGGTGCCGAGGCCGCCGGAGTTGATCCAGCTGCGCGGCTTGGTGAACGAGAAGTGCTGGGACGCGTGCATCTGGTGCTGCCCGACGCCGGCCACCACGACCGCGTCGCCGCCGGTGAGCGCGGACAGCCGCTCCACCACGTGCTGCGGCTTCAGCGGGCCGTCGGCGTCCTGGGTGTAGCGCAGCGGGAACCGCCGCTTCCAGTCGTCGATGGCCGCGAGCCAGGCGCCGGTGTCCGGCGGGCCGTCCGCGGCGGTCGCCGCGGACAGGCTCTCCGCGAGCGCGGCCAGCGTGGCCCTGACGTCGCCGACGATCGGCACGTCGGGGATCCGGTTCTTGCCGATCTCGGCCGGGTCGATGTCGGCGTGCACCACCTTCGCGTGCGGCGCGAAGTCGGCCAGCCGGCCGGTCACCCGGTCGTCGAACCGCGCCCCGAGCGCGACCACCAGGTCGGCCTCCTGCAGCGCGGCGACCGCGGTATAACAGCCATGCATGCCCGGCATGCCGAGCGCGAGCGCGTGGGTGTCGGGGAAGGCGCCCCGCGCCATCAGCGTGGTGGTGACCGGCGCCCGGGCCATCTCCGCCAGCGCGAGCAGCTCGGCGTGGGCGTTGGCCTTGATCACCCCGCCGCCGACGTAGAGCACCGGGCGGCGGGAGCGCCGCAGCAGCGCGGCCGCCTCGCGCACCTGGGCCAGGTCAGGGTCGCCGGGCACCCGGTAGCCGGGCAGCGCCAGCGGCGGCGGCCACTCCCCCCAGGTCATCGGGGCCTGCAGGATGTCCTTGGGGATGTCCACCAGCACCGGGCCCGGCCGGCCGGTCGACGCGATGTGGAAGGCCTCGGCAATCGCCCCCGGAACGCGTTCCGCATCGGTGACGAGCTCGTTGTGCTTGGTGATCGGGAGCGTGATTCCCGTGATGTCCGCCTCCTGGAAGGCGTCGCTGCCGATCATGGCGCTCGGGACCTGGCCGGTGATGGCCACCATCGGCACCGAGTCCATGTAGGCGTCGGCCAGCGCGGTGACCAGGTTGGTGGCGCCGGGGCCGCTGGTGGCGATGCAGACGCCGGTCCGGCCGGTGGCCCAGGCGTACCCCTCGGCGGCGTGCCCTGCGCCCTGCTCGTGGCGCACCAGTACGTGCCGGAGCGAGGACGACCGGATCGGGTCATAGGCCGGCAGTATCGCTCCGCCGGGAAGGCCGAAGACAACGTCGACGCCTTGCTGCTCGAGGCTGCGTACGAGTGCCTGGGCTCCCGTGAGTTGCACGTGATGCTCCTTTAATTCGGGTTGTGGTTCCAACAAAAAACCTCCTTGCCGATCCGGCATAGGAGGTGAGCGCGAGCCCTGCGTGTGGGCTCGCGCTACGTGATAAGGAGTACCAGGAATTGATCAGGGCGCATTACTGCTCTCCATCCGGCAGTCGGGGTGCTACGGCAATACTATAGGGCCCCGGGTCGGGGCGGCGTCATTCGGGTGAACTCAGTGTTACCTTCTGACACCGCCCGTCCCCTTGGCCCGCTTACCCGGCCAGGCTGGGCAGCCACGCCGGGCGGCGCGCCTCGAACGCGGAGATCGCGTCCTCGTGCCGGAGCGTGAGCGCGATGTCGTCCAGCCCCTCCAGCAGCCGCCACTGCGCGTGATCGTCGAGCTCGAACGGCTCCTGCAGGCCGGCCGACGGGATGGCCACCGTGCGGGCCGCGACGTCCACCACGACCTCCGCGTCCGGGTCGGCCGCGAGGGCGGCGAACAGCCGCGCCACCCCCTCCTCGCTGGCCTCGGCCGGGACCAGCCCGGCGGCGACGGAGTTGTTGCGGAAGATATCGCCGAAGCTCGGCGCCACGACCGTCTGGAACCCGAAACCCTGGAGCGCCCACACCGCATGCTCACGTGATGAGCCGCAGCCAAAGTTGGACCCGGCCACGAGCACCTTGGCGTCGGCGGCGCCGGGCCGGTTCAGCACGAAATCCGGGTCCTCGCGCCAGGCGCTGAACAGGCCGGGGCCGAACCCGGTGCGCTCGACCCGCTTGAGCCACGCCGCCGGGATGATCTGGTCGGTGTCGACGTCGCGCCGGTCAAGGGCGACCGCGCGGCTGGCGATGCGCTGTATCCCTGGCATTACAGGTCTCCTGGGAGCGTGAAGTGTCCGGCGACGGCGGTTGCCGCCGCCACGGCGGGCGACACCAGGTGGGTGCGCCCGCCGGGGCCCTGGCGCCCCTCGAAGTTGCGGTTGCTGGTCGACGCCGAGCGCTCGCCGGGGGCCAGGATGTCCCCGTTCATGCCCAGGCACATCGAGCAGCCCGCCGAACGCCACTCGAAGCCGGCGTCGGTGAAGTACGTGTCCAGGCCCTCGGCCTCGGCCTCGGCCTTGACCCGGGCGGAGCCGGGTACGACCAGCGCCCGGACGCCGGGGCTGACCGTGCGGCCGCGGATCACATCGGCGGCCGCGCGCAGGTCCTCGAGCCTGCCGTTGGTGCACGAGCCGATGAACACCGCATCCACCGAGATGTCGCGGATCGCCGTGCCCGGGGTGAGGTTCATGTAGGTCAGCGCGCGCTCGGCGGCCTGCTGCAGCGCGGGGGTGCTCATCGAGGCGGGATCCGGCACGGCGTCGTCGATCGTGACCGACTGGGCCGGGTTCGTGCCCCAGGTGACCGCGGGCCGCAGCGCCGAGGCATCAATGTGGATCTCGCGGTCGAACTCGGCGCCCTCGTCCGTGACCAGGCTGCGCCAGTCGTCCAGCGCCTGCTCCCAGAGCTTGCCCTGGGGGCTGTGCTGGCGGCCCTCCAGCCAGCCGAAGGTGGTGTCGTCGGGCGCGATCATCCCGGCCCTGGCCCCGCCCTCGATGGACATGTTGCAGACCGTCATCCGGCCCTGCATCGACAGCGCCCGCACGGCCGCGCCGCGGTACTCGATCACCGAGCCGACCCCGCCGCCGGTGCCCAGGGCGCGGATGATGCCCAGCACGAGGTCCTTCGCGGTGAGCTCCGGGCCCAGCTCGCCGTCCACGGTGACCGCCATGGCCGCGGGCTTGGCCTGCCGCAGCGTCTGCGTGGCCAGCACGTGCTCAACCTCGCTGGTGCCGATGCCGAAGGCCAGCGCGCCGAACGCGCCATGGGTCGAGGTGTGGCTGTCGCCGCAGACGACCGTCATCCCGGGCTGGGTCAGGCCCAGCTGCGGCCCGATCACGTGCACGATGCCCTGGTCGATGCTGCCGAGGGCGTGCAGCGTGACGCCGTGCTCGGCGCAGTTCCGGCGCAGCCGGGCGATCTGCTCCGCGGCCAGCGGGTCGGCAATCGGCTTGTCCAGGCCGATGGTGGGCACGTCGTGGTCCATGGTCGCCAGCGTCAGGTCAGGCCGGCGGACCTTCCGGCCCGCCAGCTCGATGCCCTCGAACGCCTGCGGCGAGGTGACCTCGTGGACCAGGTGCAGGTCGATATAGAGCAGTGGCGGCTCGCCCGGCGGGCTGGCCACGAGATGGCGGTTCCAGATCTTGTCGAAGAGGCGTCCTGTCACTGGCTTCCTCTGCTCTGCTCGCTCTGCTTACTCGCCCTGGCTACTGATGCTGTCTCAAATAGTGAGATAGCATGTTCAGACTATGGGCACTCTAGGTCAGGCCGGCCCGGGCCGCAACCGGATCAGCGGGGTGGGCGTGCTGGACCGGTCCATGGCCCTGCTCGAGCTGCTCGGCGACGGGCCGCGGTCGCTGCGGTCGCTGGCCGAGGCCAGCGGGCTGGCCCGGCCGACGGCCCACCGGCTGCTGGTCGCGCTCGAGTGCCACGGCCTGGTCGGGCGGGACGGCGACGGCGCGTTCCGGCTCGGGTCGCGGCTCACCGAGCTCGCCCTGCGGGCCGGGCCCGGGGTCGACCTCGGCACGCTGGCCGCCCCCGTGCTCGACCGGCTGCACGAGCAGACCGGCGAGAGCGTGCAGCTGTACCTGCGCTCCGGTGACCGGCGGCTGTGCGTTGCCGCCCGGGACGCGGGCGCGGGCCTGCGCGATAGCGTTCCGGTCGGCGCGCTGCTGCCGCTCGACGCGGGCTCCGGCGGGAAGGTCCTGCTGGCGTGGTCGCCCGATGCCGACCGCTTCCCCGCGGTGCCCGCGGCCGAGCTGGCCGCCGTGCGGCGGCGGGGGTGGGCGTCGAGCATCGCCGAGCGCGAGCCCGGCGTGGCCAGCGTCAGCGCCCCGGTGCTGCGGGACGGCGCGCTGCTCGGCGCCCTCTGCGTGTCAGGCCCGGCCAGCAGGCTGGGCAGCTCCCCCGGCCGCCGCTTCGCGCCGCCGGTCGTCGCCGCCGCGCAGGAGCTGGCGGCACTGGCCCCCGCCGGAAGCGTTCCGGCTGGGTAAGGATCCACGCGCCAGCCCGTCAGTCGGACGCCGCGCCCGCATCGCCGCCGTTGTCGCGGCGGTCCAGGGCGACCTGCACCGCGTGCAGCGCCCGCTGGGCGTCATCGGCGCTGTCGGCGGGCTGACTCGAGGGGTAGGAATCGGACACTGCTCTCTCCTGACTTACCGCGTGAGGTTGGCTGGTCAGGCAGCCCGGCTAGGGGCGGAGCCGTCGCCGTGGCCAACGCGCGTCACGGGGCCGGGTCACGATCCTGAAAGTCCGCGGAAGGCGGGAGGACCAGCAAACGGCTCACGGCCAGCGCCTCATCCCGTAGCGGGTTGCTGGCCTGCCTATGATCAGGTCCCGCTACGGCTGCTAAGGATGAGTACGCAGCGCCGCATGTCGGAACTCATCGTAGCGGACATCTCCCGTGCGTGTCGCACGCCCCCGCCGCCGTGTGCCCTCCGTGCGGCCCGCCGAGACAACCGGCGGGACACAGTGGCTACGGTCGGCTCATGCGCGGAATCAGGGCGGTCCTGCTGGATATCGACGGCGTGCTCACCGTGTCCTGGCGGCCGCTGCCCGGCGCGGTCGAAGCCGTGACCTCCCTACGCGACGCCGGCTTCGCGGTCGCCCTGGTCACGAACACCACCTCGCAGACGCGGGCCTGGATGGCGTCGGCGCTGTCGGAGGCCGGGTTCGGCGTCGGTGTCGGCGACATCTTCACCGCCCCGGCCATCACCGCGGCGTACCTGGCCCGGCACTACCCCGGCGCGCGGTGTGCGCTGCTGAACAGCGGGGACATCGCCGAGGACCTGGCCGGCGTGACGATCGTCGCCGGCGCCGCCGCCGCGCCTGATGTCGTGATCCTGGGCGGCGCGGGCCCGGAGTTCAGCTACGCGGCGCTGAACCGGGTCTTCGGGTACCTGCTGGACAGTGCCCGCCTGGTGGCCATGGGCCGCAATCTCTACTGGCGCACCGAATCCGGGCTCCAGCTGGACGCAGGATCGTTCCTGACCGGCCTGGAGCAGGCGGCCGGCGTGACAGCGGAGGTGACCGGCAAGCCCGCGGCTGCGTTCTTCGCCACCGCGGTGGCGGCGCTGGGCGCCACGCCGGCGCAGACCGTGATGGTCGGCGACGACATCGAGGCGGACGTGCTCGCGGCCCAGCGGCACGGGATCACCGGCGTGCTGGTCAGGACCGGCAAGTACCGGGCGGACACCCTAGAGAACGCGGCAGCGGCCCCGGACCATGTGATCGACTCCGTCGCCGACCTGCCCGGCCTGCTCGGGCCGCCATCCTGACCGGCAGGGCGGACCGGGCCGGTGTGAACGCTGAACGATTCCTGCACGTGATAGCGGTGAAGGGCAGTGCGGGCGATCGGGGTGAGGGCGGTGAGCAACCCGGAGGTTCCCTGGCTGGGACCCCAGGATGACGACGCGGATGGCGTCTGGGCCAGTGCCGAGCGGCTGATGGCCTCTGAGCAACGGCTGACCAGCCGCTTCGGCAGCGAACCGGAACGTCGCCGGTACGCGGAGGATGGGCTGAGCATCCGGCCCGACGAGGTGATCGGCCGCATCCTCGACTCGGACCGGATGGGTTGCGGGCAGTCGCCGTACCCGGACCCCGACCCGGAGGACGCGGTCGCGGCCCTCGAGCTCATCGACCTGGCCGGGTACCGGCTGGAGCGCCTGGAAGCCGCGCTCATCAGCATGGCCCTGCGCAAGGGGGTGGCGTGGCAGCAGATCGCGGACAGCCTGGGCCTGCCCGTCGACACGGCCCGGCACAGGTACCAGCAGCTCACCGGCCGGGTGGACCCCGGGGAACGCGAGTAAGGCAGCACGGCCGGATGGGCCGCAGGGCCGCCCGCGAAAAATTATTCCGTATGCTCAGCCCCGGCGCTGGGCCAACAGCAGCCTCATCGTGCCACGCTGGAGATCCGGCAGGTCATGCTCGTCGAGCACGTCGAAATCGGCCGGCAGCAGCCTGGCCGGCTGGCCGGGATCCAGGCACCACTCGGCGCACAGGCCGGGCCGGGCGCGCCGGGCGTCGGCGGTGAACGCCTGCCAGGCGAGCGCGCCGCCGGCCGCCACCGCGCCGGCGGCCGCGGCGAACACGGCCTGGTCCCAGTAGCCGGTGCACAGCACCAGTGCGTAGCTGCCCGGTTCCGGGACCCACGTCCGCAGGTCGGCCTGCACCACCGCGATCAGGCTGCCGAGCCCACGGCGGCCGGCTTCCCGGGCCAGCAGGCCCAGCGCCAGCTCGGAGACGTCCACCGCGGTCACCTGCCGGCCGACGGCAGCCGCGAGTAGCGCGCTGCCCGACGCCCCGCAGGCCAGGTCCGCTACCGGCCCGTCCGGCAGCGGCAGGGCCAGCGCCCCCACGGCGAGCGGGTGGGGCTCGAAGGACGGGCTGGCCCCCTCGTACCTGGCGTTCCATCGCAGCCGGTCCCGGTGCCCGGTCAGCTCAGGCGGAACTTCCCGCATTTCAGCACCATAGTGGAGCGGTGGCGACGGCCTGACGCAGAGAGCGCCGCGCGGCAGATTGCCGGCTACGGGTAAAGAGATCGCCGGCTACGCGTAAAACTCATAGTTGCCGGTGCTGCTGCCGAGGCGCGAGCATACGGGGATGTCTTTTGCGAGGTTTTGCCGGCGACTGAGGCTGCTGGCCGGTGCCGGGATGATCATTGGGCTAGCGGCCGCGTGCGGTCCCACGTCCAGTCACGCCAGCCGGGCCGCTGGTAACCCGCCCCGCCCTCATCCGGCACATCTGGCTCAGGCGGGCATCCACAAGATCAAGCACGTGATCGTCGTGATGCAGGAGAACCGCTCGTTCGACACCTACTTCGGGACCTACCCGGGTGCGGCCGGGATCCCGATGCGGAACGGGGTGCCGACGGTGTGCCTGCCGAAACCGGGGGGCGGCTGCGGCCGGCCGTATCACGTCGTCGCTGACATCAACTCGGGCGGTCCGCATGGCGTAGCGGACGCTACCGCCGATGTGGACGGCGGAAAGATGGACGGGTTCATCAAGCAACGCTTCGTGGGCCGGCCTGGCTGCAAGCCTCCCGTCACGTCGGCCTGCCCCTCGTGGACTCCTGACGTGATGGGATACCAGACCGCGGCGGAGATCCCCAACTACTGGGCCTACGCCGGGAACTTCGCCCTCGACGATCACATGTTCGAGCCGGTCAGGTCATGGTCGCTGGCCGCGCACCTGTTCATGGTCTCGGCCTGGTCGGCCAGGTGCCAGAACCGCTCGCCGATGAGCTGCCACAACAACATCAATCCCTACAAGCTGCCGAAGTTCGAGCAGGCGGTGGCGCAGGAGCTGACGACCGGCACGACCACGATCGACCTGGCCTGGACCGACATCACCTGGCTGCTGCATGCCCACCAGGTCAGCTGGGCCTATTACGTACAGAAAGGCGTCGAGCCCGACTGCCGGGACGACTCGGCCATCACGTGCCCCCCGGTCAAGCAGGGGTTCACGACACCGGGTATGTGGAACCCGCTGCCGCTGTTCGGCGACGTGCAGGCAGACCGCCAGCTGCAGAACATCCAGGATCTGTCGCGCTACTTCGCCGCGGCCAAGGCGGGGACGCTGCCCGCGGTGAGCTGGATCACGCCTTCTGGCCCCTATAGTGACCACCCGCCCGCCAGCGTGCACCGCAGCCAGGCCTACGTCACGGCGGTCATCAACGCCGCCATGAAGAGCCCCGACTGGAACTCCACCGCGATCTTCCTGGCCTGGGATGACTGGGGCGGGTTCTACGACCACGTGGTACCGCCCACCGTCGACCAGAACGGCTACGGCCTGCGCGTGCCCGCGATCACCATCTCTTCGTACGCCCGGACCGGGTACATCGACCACCAGGCGCTGAGCAGCGACGCTTACCTGAAGTTCATCGAAGATGACTTCCTGGGCGGCGTCCGGCTGGACCCGCAGACCGACGGGCGCCCCGACCCCCGGCCCGACGTGCGCGAGAACCAGCCGATCCTGGGCGATCTGATGGCCGACTTCGACTTCAGCCAGCAGCCCCGCCCGCCGATGCTGCTGCCCACGAACCCGCCTACCGACTCACCGAGCATCCCCGTCTACTTCAACGGGAGACGGCCGTGCCGGGGATGCACCAGGCTGCCACCACCCCCCATCGTCGGCCCAGGCGCGAGTATCGGGCCATGACAGCGGCCGGGGCCGGCAAGGCGGGCGCTAGTCATCGCGGATGGTGATGCCCATGGTCTCGGCGAGCATGGGAGCGAGGTAGACGAGCTGGCCGGTGCTGACGATGGCCCCGCTCAGCGAGTTCCTGTCGATGATGAGGCCGAGCTCGGCGTCGCGCAGGTCGGTCTCGTCCAGGCTCGTGCCGGTAAGGTCGGCCCGGACCAGCCGCGAGCCGCCGAACGCCGACCGGGTCAGCGTCGCGCCCGCGAAGTCCACGTCGCGCAGGTCGCAGTCGTCGAACCGCACCTCGGTCAGTTCGGCGCCGCGGAAGTTGACCGAATCGAGCTTGCAGCCCCGGAACGTGACCCGGCGCAGCTCCGCCCCGAACATCTCCACACCCGCGGCCGCGCTCCGGTCGAACGTCACATCGGTCCACTGCGTCTCGGCCAGGCTGGTCGAGACCAGGCGCACGTCCCGCAGGAATACGTCGCTGAACCTGGCTCGCTGCAGCCGCCCGCCCTGGAACGTCACGCCGGTCAGGGCGCACTCGATGAACCGGCCGTTCGCCGCCTGCGGCTCATCAAGGCTGAGCCGGTCGAAATGGACGCCGTCGTAGTTCCCTGCCCCGGACAGCCCGCCGCGGTGCGGCTCGAGCGCCCCGGAAAACGGAAGATCGGCGAGATCATGCCAGTCCATGGGCCGGGCGCTCCTTCACGCTGCTCCGGCCCGGGCGCTGCGCGGCCAGGAGCGGAGCCTGCTGGGGGTGTCCGGGCGTGCCCTTTGCCCCGATCGGCGTAGACTCCCGGCCGTGCGATCTTATCGTGACCTGTGGTTCTGGCTCGGCGGGCTGTTCCTCACGCTGTTCGCGTTCTTCACCGCCGTGGCCATTGCGTATTTTGCGAAGGAAGCAAATTACTCGCTCTTCGTAAATGGGTGGATGCTGGGCGCGCTGCTCACATTCCTGGCCGCGTTCGGCTGCTTCTTTGGAGCCATTAAGGCCTGGCCCTTCCCGCCGGGCGCCAAGCCCGCGTTTCCCAGCCTTGAGGTCGAGATATTCGGCGCCGGGTCCATCGACACCCAGCGCGAGGCCGGCTCCGGCCTGCCCGTTCCCGCGCGCCTGCAGACGTTCAGCTCCCGCTTCGCCAACACGGGCACCCAGGGGGCCGCGAGCCTCACCGTGCTGCTCTACGTCAAGCTGATCCCCGGTTCCTGGGGGCGCGTCGGCGAGGCCGTCTGCCCGCCGCCGGACTGGACGCTGACGCCGTCGCTGAGCCTCACCCCGATCACCATGCCATTCGAGCTGGCACCGGGCAGCGCTCTGGAGGGGCACCTCGTCTACGAGATTCCCAGCTATTACCTGGACAAGATCGCCGAACCACTCAGCGGGCGGCTTGAGCTCTGGGACCACGTCACCGACAAGCGGATGAGCATGCCTGCCGAGATCGGCAGCCACGACAAGAGCCGGATGGTGCCGTCCTCGGGCAGCGCCGAGGTCCTCGGCCCGGAGTACGAGGACCAGGCCGATCAGCCCGGTGACGCGGCCCGCACGCCCGGCGAGCTCTAGCCGGGTTCGACGACCACCTGGAGGACAGGCCGATGCCAACCGTTCCGCTCCGCCAGCGCCCGGCGTGGAAGGCGCTCGAACAGCATCACGCCGAGATCGCCGGGCGCCACCTGCGCGAGCTGTTCGACGAGGACCCGGGGCGCGGCGAGCGGCTGACCGCCGAGGCGGTCGGCCTGTACCTGGACTACTCAAAGAACCGGGTCACCGACGAAACCATCCGGCTGCTGATCCGGCTGGCCGAGGAGTCCGGCCTGGAGCAGCGCAGGGATGCGATGTTCCGCGGCGACCGGATCAACGTGTCCGAGAACCGGCCGGTGCTGCACGTGGCGCTGCGGATGCCCAAGGACGCCGCCCTGGTCGTGGACGGCGTCGACGTGGTCGCGCAGGTGCACGAGGTCCTGGACCGGATGTCAGCCTTCGCAGAGAAGGTGCGTTCCGGTGAGTGGAAAGGATTTACCGGCGCAGCGATCAGGAACGTGGTCAATGTCGGCATCGGAGGATCCGATCTCGGCCCGGTGATGGCGTACGAGGCGCTGCGCTACTACTCGCAGCGCGACATGACGTTCCGGTTCGTATCCAACGTGGACTCGACCGACTTCGTCGAGGCGACCCGCGACCTGGCCGCCGAGGAGACGCTGTTCATCATCTCGTCCAAGACGTTCGGCACGCTGGAGACCCTGACCAACGCCCACTCGGCCCGCGACTGGGTGGTCAGCGAACTCGGCAGCGAGGACGCGATCGCCAAGCACTTCGTCGCGGTCTCCACGAACGCCGAGCGGGTCTCGGAGTTCGGCATCGACACCGCGAACATGTTCGGGTTCTGGGACTGGGTCGGCGGCCGGTACTCCATGGACTCGGCCATCGGGCTGTCGACCATGGTCGCGATCGGGCCGGAACGTTTCGCCGAGATGCTGGCCGGGTTCCACGAGATGGACGAGCATTTCCGCACCGCTCCCCTGGCCCGCAGCCTGCCCGTGCTGATGGGGCTGCTGGCCGTCTGGTACGGCGACTTCTTCGGCGCGCAGACCTCCGGCGTGATGCCGTACGAGCAGTACCTGAAGCGGTTCCCTGCCTACCTGCAGCAGCTCACGATGGAGTCGAACGGCAAGCACGTGACGATCGACGGCACCGAGGTCGACTACGACACCGGCGCCGTGTACTGGGGCGAGCCGGGTACCAACGGGCAGCACAGCTTCTACCAGCTCATCCACCAGGGCACCAAGCTGATCCCGGTCGACCTGATCGGCTTCGGCCAGACCCTCAACCCGCTGCGCGACCACCACGACATCCTGTCGTCCAACGTGTTCGCGCAGGCCCAGGCGCTGGCGTTCGGCAAGACCGAGGAGGAGGTCCTGGCCGAGGGCACCTCGCCCGAGGTGGCGCCGCACCGGGTGATGCCGGGCAACCGCCCCACCAACGTGCTGCTGGCCGAGATCCTGACCCCGCGGCTGCTGGGCGCGCTCGTCGCGCTCTACGAGCACAGCGTGTTCACCCAGGGCACGATCTGGGGCATCGACTCCTTCGACCAGTGGGGCGTCGAGCTGGGCAAGGTGCTCGCGGTCCAGATCATCCCCGAGCTCACCAGCGCCGCCGAGCCCGAGCTCAGCCACGACTCCTCCACCAACGCGCTGATCAGGAAGTACCGCAGCCTCGGGGGCTGACGGCCCGGAGTTTGTGTTCTGGCACAACGTCCGGTTCAGGCTGTTCCGGTACGATACCGGGGTATGGCGCACAACTGGCCCCCAGGCGGTCAGCCCTCGGTTGTGCTCGACCACGACGCGATCCAGCACGAGAATCTGCTACTGCGCGAGCTGGTCACGGTCTATCAGCGGCTGACCGGCCTGGCCCTGCAGAACGCGGACACCGCGACGGTAGCCCGGCTGCTGGCCCAGCGGACCTCGGCCACCGTGGCGGTGGTGAGCCGCGGGCTCGAGGTGATCGCCGTGGCCGGTCCCGACCCAGCGGATGCCCCGGACCGGGGGCCCGCGGACCACGGGGCCGCGGACGACGGGGCGGCCGGCTTCGTCCGTGATCACCTGGCCAGCCCCAGGCTCGGCGCGGTCCTGCGCAGCACCGGGCAGACCCGGCGGTCGCTACGGCTGCCCGACGTGGGCGGCGGCGTGCTGGTGATCGTGGTGCCGATCCTGGTCGCCGACGACGTCCCCGCCTACCTGGTCACGTTCGGCGGCGCCGAGCATGGTCCCGGCGGTGACCTGAACCTGCTGGTGGCCGAGCACGCGGCCACGATCTGCGGGGTCATGCTGGGGCGG
This sequence comes from uncultured Actinomycetota bacterium, assembly GCA_963739645.1. Taxonomy (GTDB): domain Bacteria; phylum Actinomycetota; class Actinomycetes; order Streptosporangiales; family Streptosporangiaceae; genus JASHPR01. The sequence goes on along the minus strand of CAVUBM010000114.1, from coordinate 46,230 downwards.
GAGCGGGTGGTGGCCGCGGCGGCCCGGCAGGTGCGGGACGACCTCGTCGAGGGTCTGCTGCTGGGCGGCGGCCGCGACAACGGCGAGGTCGCGCGGTGGGCCAGGCACCTTGGCTACGACCCGGCGCTTGACCACCGGGTGCTGGCCGTGGCCCTGGACACCAGCGCGGCTGCGCGGTCATCGGAAAGCGCGGCCGCGGCCTGGCAGCGCGCGGCCCTGTCCGTGGAGCAGTACTTCACGCTCCGGCTGGCCGAGACGATCACGTCGATCCGCGCCGACGAGGTGGTCGTGGTGCTGCCCGACGGCCAGGCGCCCGGCGGCAGCCAGGCCGCCCACCTGGCCGGAGGCTGCGTGGCCCGGATGCGGGACCTGTTCGGCGACGCGGTGGTCACCATCGGGATCGGCGGGACCTGCCGCGAGCCGGCCGAGATCGCCCGTTCCTACGGCCAGGCCCGCCGCACGATCGACGCCCTGGCCCGGCTGGGCCGGCAGGGCGAGGTGGTCGCGTTCGAGGAGCTCGGCATTCACCGGCTGCTGCTGCAGGTGCCCGACCTGCTGGAGCTGCGCGCGTTTGCGACCGAGGTGCTGGGCTCGCTCAGCGCGGCCGACCGGCAGCGCGGCACCGAGTTCCTGGCCACGCTGTCCTGCTACTTCAGGGAAAACGGCAGCCCGCAGCGGACCGCGCGGAGCCTGCATGTGCACCCCAACACGGTGACGTACCGGCTGCGCCGGATCCGGGCCATCACCGGCCTGCAGCTGGACACCTACCGCGACCGGCTCATGGCCCAGGTCGCGCTGGAGATCTTCAACGCGCTGGGGACCGACCACGAACCCCTGTCCCAGGACCCGGGGCGGAGCCCGTCATGACCGATCCCGTGCCTGATCACACCGACCTCGCCGCCGCGCTGCGCCAGCGCGTGCTGATCTGCGACGGCGCCATGGGCACAATGCTGCACGCGGCGGGGAACTCGCTGGACCGGGCCCTGCCCGAGCTCAACCTGTCCAACCCCGGGCTGGTCAGCACCATCCACGAGAGCTACCTCGGCGCGGGCGCCGACATGATCCTCACCAACACGTTCGGCGCGAGCCGGCTCCGGCTGGCCGCCCAGGGCTACGGCGAGCTGGTTCGGGAAATCAACCTGGCTGGCGCCCGGCTCGCCGCGCAGGCCATCCAGAGCGCGGGCCGCCCCGTGTTCGTGGCCGGCTCGGTGAGCCCCGCGGTGATCGCCAGCCAGCGCCGCCGGTTCACGCCGCAGCAGCGTGCCGCCGCCCTGCGCGAGCAGGTCGAGGCGCTGACCGCGGGCGGCGTGGACGTCCTCGTCCTGGAGACCTTCGGCTACCTGGAGGAGCTCATCGAGGCGGTCACCGTGGCCAGCGAGACATCCGGGCTGCCGGTCATCGCCCAGGCCACGTTCGCCGTGGACGAGCGCACGCTGGGCGGGGAGAGCCCGCGCGAGGTGGCGCGCGCGCTGAGCAGCCTGCCGGTGACCGCGATCGGCACCAACTGCACGCTCGGGCCGCACGGCGCACTGGCCGTGGTCCGGGCGATGATCCCGCACACCGCGCTCCCGGTCAGCGCGCAGCCGAACGCGGGCCTGCCCCGCCGGGTGGCCGGGCGCCGGTTCGAGTACAACGTGGACGGCGCCTACTTCGCGCGCTTTGCCCGGCGACTGGCCGAGGCCGGGGCGGCGCTGGTCGGCGGGTGCTGCGGCACCACGCCGACACAGATCCAGGCGGCCGCGGCGGAGATCGCCGGCACCGTGCCCAGGCCGCCCCGGGCCACAGCCACGGAACCGGGTCCTCCGGTGACACTGGCCGGTCCCGACGCCGGTCTCGCGGAGCGCCTGGCCGCCGGGTTCCTGGTGGCCGCCGGGATCGCCCCGCCGCTCGGCGGTGGCGCCGACGAGGCCGCCGACCATACCGTGGCGCTGGCCGAGCGCGGGATCGAGGTGTTCTTCATCGCCTCCCGGCAGAGCCCCCGGGCCCAGCTCAGCTCCATCGACCTGGCGTTCCACCTGCAGCAGCGCGTGCGGGCCGAGACCATTGCCACGGTCACGACCTGGGACAAGACCATCATGACGCTGCAGGCCGACCTGCTCGGCGCGAACGCCCTCGGCCTGCGGAACATCGTGTGCGAGACCGGCAACCCGCCGCTGCTCGGCGACTACCCCAACACCGACGGGATCTGGGACGTGGACTCGATCGGCCTGGTCGAGCTCGTGGCAGGCCTGAACGAGGGCGTCGACTGCAACGGCCTGGAGCTGGCCGCCAAAACCTCGCTGTACCCGGGCGCAAGGTTCAACCCGAGCGCGGCCGATCCCGAGGCCGAGATCGCCCGCACCGAGGCCAAGATCAGCGCCGGAGCGCAGTTCCTGATCACCCGGCCGGTCTACGAGCCAGAGCCGCTCCGCCGGATGGTCAGCGCGCTATCCGGGGACGTCCCGATCCTGGTCTGCGTGGCCCCGTTGCGCAGCTTCGAGGAGGCGGACTACCTCTCGCACGAGGTCCCCGACATCGGGATCTCCGGCCAGACGCTGGCCGTGATGGAACGGGCCGGCCCGCATCAGGAGCGCACCGGGCTCGAGCTGGCCGCCAGCCTGCTGGCCCAGGCTCGCTCACTGGTCCGCGGCGCGGTCCTGACGCTGCCCGGCGCGAGCCCGGCCGCGCTCGACCTCCTGCTGGACGCCCTGTCCTGACCCGGGCGCCACCTTTGTCCCCGCGCCACAACAAGCCCCCAGCGACCTTGTGGAACGGGCCGTTGATCTCTCCTGGTGCGCGCTCGCATGCTGAAACGGCAGGCGCTGCGGCCGGCGGCTTAGCTTGCCGCGGGCCGGGGAAGGAGCACGCGGAGTGAACACCGGAGGTGACCGGCTGATCGGCGCGCCGTCAGCGGCGCGGCCCGTCAGCGGCGAGCCCCCGCCCCCCCAGCCGGTGTCGCCCCGTCTTCCCGCCCGCGCGGCGTACGCCCTGCAGCGCCTGCTCAAGCCCAGTCCCCTGACCCGGTGGCTGGCCGCGCGGCTGGAACCGCGCCCCTGGCTGAGGCGCCTGTTCACCGCCACCGAGCGGGCCGCGAAGCAGGAGCTTTTCGGCTGCCGGATGTGCGGCCAGTGCGCCCTCCCGGCGACCGGGTACGCCTGCCCGGAGACCTGCCCGAAACAGTTGCGTAACGGCCCGTGCGGCGGGGTAGGTGCCGACGGGTCCTGCGAGGTCTACCCGGACCTGCGCTGCGTATGGCTGATCGCGTTCGAGCGCGCCGAGAGCCAGGGGCGCGGTGACGACCTGCTGCTCCTGCAGCGCCCGGTGGATCACCGGCTGCAGGGGCAGAGCGCCTGGATCAGGTACTGGCAGGGCCGGGACCCCGAGCCGTGGGCGAACTGACCTGGCCCGGCCACGGGACGGCCCCGGCGTCGCGGGGCCGCTTCCAGGCCGTCCTGGAGAGCGGGACGTTCGCCGTGACCGCAGAGGTCGGGCCGCCGCGCGGGGCGGACACCGGGCCGATCCAGCGCAAGGTGGCGCCGCTGCGGGACTGGGTGACGGCGGTCAACATCACCGACAACCAGGGAGCGCACACCCGGCTGTCCAGCCTGGCCGGGAGCCTGGCCGTGGCCGCCGCCGGGGTCGAGCCGATCATGCAGCTCACCTGCAGGGACCGGAACCGGATCGCGCTGCAGTCCGAGCTGCTGTCCGCGTCGGCGCTGGGCCTACGCAACGTGCTGGTGATGACCGGCGACCACCCGAAGTTCGGCGATCACCCGGAGGCCACGCCGGTCTTCGACCTGGACAGCGTGCAGCTGCTCTGGGCGGCGCGGACCATGCGCGATGAGGGCAGGCTGCTGTCGGGCCGGCCGCTGAAGCCGCCGCCGTCGCTGTTCCTCGGCTCGGTTGAGAACCCGGCCGCCCCGCCGGTTGAGTTCCGCGCGGGCCGGCTGGGCAAGAAGGTGGCCGCCGGGGCGCAGTTCGTGCAGACGCAGTTCGTGTTCGACGTGCCCGCGTTCGCGCGCTGGTTCGCCCAGGTGCGTGACCTCGGCCTGCACGAGCGGTGTCACATCCTGGCCGGCGTGGGGCCGGTCCTGTCGCGCAGCGCGCTCCAGCACCTGGAACGCGGCGTGCCCGGCGTGCAGATCCCCGCCGCGGTGGCCCGCAGGCTGCGCGGTGTCCCGGCCGAGCGGGCGGCCGACGAGGGCGCCGCGATCTGCGCCGAGACCATCGTGGCCCTGCGGCAGGTGCCGGGCCTGGCCGGGGTGCACGTCATGGCGCCGGGCCACGAGAGCCACATCCCCGCGATCCTGGACCAGGCGGGCCTGACCCCGCAGGCCGCGACCCCCGGAGCCGGCCATGCGCATTGACGTCCGCCCGGTCAGCAGGCTCCGCGGCGATGACCCGCTCGACCTCCCAGGCACGCTCGGGCCGGTGATCGGGGCGCTGTGCCACGGGACCGTGGACCTGGCCCGGGTCAGCGTGGTGTGCGACTGGGTGCAGTACCGGGAGAACTTCCGCGAGGTCGCCGACTGCCGCCCGGTCCTGGCCCAGCCGCAGCCTGCCGGGTCTGACGCCGGCGACGGTGACGGCCCGCCCGCCGCCGAGACGGCCCTGGAGATCGCCGTGGACCTGCGCCGTAGCGCGGGTGCCGACCTCCCGGCCGTGATCAGCGCCCTGCTGGACGAGCACGCGAACCCTGAGGGTTCCCGCCGGGTGCCGCTCGAGCCCTGGGGCCCGGCCCGGCAGAGCTGCATCTGGCGGTTCAACGCGCTGTACTGGCAGGCCCTTTCGCACTGGGAGCAGGCCACCGGCCGGGAGTACGAGCAGGCGCTGCCCGGCGGCCAGAGCGACGCCCGCAACGCCACGGCGGCCCGGGAGCTGATCCTCGAGCTGTTCAAGGTCTGGGACGACCTGGACGCGCGGGGGGCGCTGCCCGGGGAGCTGTACGTGGTGGAGCTCGGGGTGGGCAACGGCAACCAGGCCAGGACCTGGCTGGACGAGTTCGAGGCGCTGTCGACGGCGCACGGCCGCGACTACTACCGCCGCCTGCACTACCTGATGAGCGACTACTCCCCGCACGTGCTCGGCCGGGCCAGCAAGGCCGTGGCGCATCACGGCGACCACGTCAGCGCGCTCGTGGTCGAGGCCACGCACCCCTCGGTGAGCCTGGGCTTCCTGCAGGGCAAGGCGTTCCTGGTCTACCTCTCCAATGTCTATGACACCCTGCCGGGCGACGAGATCGCCCGCATCGGCGGCCGGCCCTACCTGGTGGAGGTCCGCGCCTACCTGCCGGGTGCCGACGCCCGACGGATCGCGCGCACGTGCTCCGCCCCCGCCGCGCGCCTGCCCGACCTGGTCGGCAAGCTGCTGCGGCTCGGCCCCGAGCTGCTGTGCGAGGCGTTCCCTCGGCACTTCGACGCCCTGGCGCCGGCCGTGGCGTTCTGGCGCGAGGTGTGGTCGGCGCTGCGGCTGCAGGAGCGGTACGTGCCGCTGGAAGGCCTCGATGAGTACCCGCTCACCCAGGACCTGACCGGGGAGCAGCTGCGCTCGCAGCTGGAAGCCGACGGCGACATCCGGATGCACGTGAACAACGGGGCGCTGTCCAGCTTCGCCGAGACGCTGCCATTGCTGCACCCGTACGGCCGGCTGCAGTGCCACGACCTGTTCCTCAGCGACGTGCGCCAGTACCGCACCGGGTTCTACGGCCCGGGCAAGTACGACGGCTCGGTCGTGAACTGGGTCAACGGCCCGCTGCTGCGCCACGTCGCCGGCCGGGCCGGCTTCGACGTCGCGATCGCGCCGTTCGCGCAGCGGCCGTCGGCCAACGTCAAGACGCTGACCGCGCAGGTGCGGGAATGACCGCGGGACTGACCCCGGGCGGCCGGCTGCTGCCGACCACGGTCATCGGGTCCTACTCGGTCCCCGAGTGGCTCGGCCGGCTGAAGAACGACTTCTACCAGCGCCGGATCAGCCAGCGGTACCTGGACGAGATCCACGAGATGGCCATCAAGGCGGCCGTGGTGGACCAGCAGCGGGCGGGCCTGGACATCGTCTCCGACGGCGAGCTGCGCCGCGACAACGACATCGACTACCTGCTGGCCAGGATCCCCGGGGTGGAGATACCGCAGCGCGCCAAGGCCGACTACTTCGACTACTACGACGCCATCCTCCGCCGCCCGCTGCCGCACCAGGACGGGGAGAGCCTCGGCCTGGCGGGCGACTTCCTGTTCGTGCGGGAGCAGACCGACCTGCCGGTGAAGGTGTCCCTCACCGGGCCGTTCTCGCTGGCCCGCCGGATCCGCAACGAGGCCTACCCGGACCACGCCGACCTGGTGCGCGAGCTGGCCCTGATGCTGGCCGCGGAGGCCGGGGAGCTGGCCCGGGCCGGCGCGACCATGCTGCAGATCGACGAGCCCTTCCTGGCCGGCTCCCCCGAGGACGTGGCGGTGGCGATCGAGGCGGTCAACATCGTGACCGCCGGGGCGGACGTGAGCTGGTCGCTGCACGTCTGTTACGGCAACAGGTACGCCCGCCCGCTGTGGGAAGGGCACTACGACTTCCTGTTCCCCGCGGTCAAGCAGACCAGCGTCGACGTGCTCGCGCTGGAGTTCGCCCGGACCGGGGACTCCGACCTCGTGCTGCTCGAGCAGCACGACTGGGACCACGGCCTGGGCCTGGGCGTGATCGACGTGAAGACGCCGCGGGTGGAGACCCCGGAGCAGGTCGCGGCGCGGATCCGGCGGGCGCTGACGTTCGTGCCGCCGGAACGGCTGGTGATCAATCCCGACTGCGGCCTGCGGCACCTGCCGCCGGACATAGCCCGGGCGAAGCTCGCCGCGATGGTGGCCGGGGCGGCGCTGGTCCGCGGCGAGCTTCCCGCCCCGACCGAGCGAGAGGTAGCCCGTGAGCCAGCCTGACCAGGACGGATTCCACTTCACCTCGGAGTCCGTGACCGAAGGACACCCCGACAAGATCGCTGACCAGATCTCCGACGCGATTCTCGACGCGGCGCTGACCGAGTGCCCCACCTCGCGGGTCGCGGTGGAGACGCTGGTGACGACCGGCCTGGTGGTCATCGCGGGCGAGATCACCACCGACGCCCGGCTCGACTTCGCCGACATAGCCCGCGCCACGATCTGCGACATCGGCTACGACTCCGGCGAGCTCGGCTATGACGGTCACGCCGTGGGCGTGATCACCGCGCTGGACCGGCAGTCCCCCGACATCGCCCAGGGGGTCGACCGCTCGCACGAGACCAGGGACCGCGGCCCGGGGACCGACAGCTACGACGAGGTCGGGGCCGGGGACCAGGGGATGATGTTCGGCTACGCGACCAACGAGACGCCCGAGCTGATGCCCGCGCCGATCGCCCTGGCGCACCGGCTGGCCCGGCGCCTGGCCGAGGCGCGGAAGTCCGGGCTCCTTCCCGACCTGCGGCCGGACGGCAAGACCCAGGTCACCATCCGCTACGACGGCGCCGGCAGGCCGGCCGCGGTGGAGAAGGTGCTGATCTCGACCCAGCACCGTGAGGGCGCGGAGGACAAGCTCCCCGACGCGCTGTGGACGGAGGTCGTCACCCCGGTGCTGCCCGCCGGCCTGTACGACGCTCAGGAGCTGCGCCGCAGCTTCTACGTCAACCCGACCGGCCGCTTCGTGGTGGGCGGGCCGTGCGGCGACACCGGGCTGACCGGCAGGAAGATCATCGTCGATACCTACGGCGGATCGGCCCGCCACGGCGGCGGCGCGCTCTCCGGCAAGGACCCGTCCAAGGTGGACAGGTCGGCGGCCTACGGGGCGCGGTACGTGGCCAAGAACATCGTGGCGGCCGGGCTCGCCGACCGGGCCGAGGTCCAGGTGGCGTACGCGATCGGGATGGCGCGGCCGCTCTCGCTGCTGGTCGACACGTTCGGCACCGAGCGGATCGGCCGCCGGGAGATCACGGCCCTGGTCCAGCAGAACTTCGACCTGCGCCCCGCCGCCCTGCGCGACAACCTGCGCCTGCAGCGGCCGATCTACCGGGCCACGGCCGCCTACGGCCACTTCGGCCGGGACGAACCGGACTTCACCTGGGAGCAGACCGACCTCGCGGACCGCCTCAGGGAACAGGCCGGGCTGGCCGCAGCACAGCCGGGCGGGCGCGGTCAGCCGGCCGGGTAGTCCTGCTGGCTGGCCGCGTACCTGACGAAGAAGTCGAGCGCGCCCGGGTTGGCCATCGCGTTGGGGTTGGCGGCCTGGTCCGCGGGGACGCCGCGCAGGATCTTGCGCACCGGCACCTCCATCCGCTTGCCGGTGAGCGTGACCGGGATGTCGGGCACCGGGATGATCCGGTCCGGCACGTGCCGGGGCGTGTACTCGGTGCGGAGCCGGTCGCGGATCTCCCCCTCGAGCCGGTCGTCGAGGACCACGCCGTCGGCCAGCCGGACGAACAGCGGCATGAAGAACCGGCCACCGGGCAGGTCGAGGTTGATGATCAGCGCGTCGTCGACCCCTTCGACCGACGCGAGCACGGCGTAGACCTCGGCGGTGCCGATGCGCACGCCGTGCCGGTTCAGCGTGGCGTCCGACCGGCCGAGCACGAAGCACCCGCCGCGCTTGTTGATACGGAAGAAGTCGCCCTGCCGCCAGATCCCGGGGAAGTCGGCGAAGTAGGACTCGCGGTAGCGCACGTCCCCGGGGTCGCCCCACAGCCGGACCGGCATCGACGGCATCGGCTCGGTGATCACCATCTCGCCCACCTCGTCGATGACGCTCTCACCGCGCTCGTTGAACGCCCGCACGGCCACGCCGAGGTGCGGAGCCTGGATCTCGCCCGCGTACACCGGCAGCGTGGGCACGCCGCCGACGTAGCCCGCGCACACGTCGGTCCCGCCGCTGCCGGTGGCCACCCATACGTCCCGCTTGACGTTGTCGTAGAACCACGCGGTGACCTCGGGGGACACCGGCGAGCCGGCCGGCATGATCGCGCGCAGCCACGGCAGGTCGTACTTGTCCGCGGGCACCACCCCGGCCCGGGACATCAGGTTCACGAACGACGGGCTGGCGCCGAAGAATGTCACGTCGCAGTCCTGGGCGATCCGCCACAGCACATCAGCCTCGGGATAGGCCGGGCTGCCGTCGTACAGCACCGGGCGGACCCCGAGCAGCAGCGAGCTGACCAGGAAGTTCCACATCATCCAGCCGGTGGTGGTGAAGAAGAACATCCGGTCGCCCGGCCGCAGGTCCATGTGCAGGTGCTGCAGCTTCATCTGCTCCAGCAGGATCCCGCCGTGGCTGTGCACGATCGCCTTGGGCAGCCCGGTGGTGCCGGAGGAGAACAGGATCCACAGCGGGTGGCCGAACGGGACCTGCTCGACCGGGTACTCCCCGGGCGGGACCTCCGGGTGGTCGAGCAGCTCGTCCCAGGTCCTGGCGCCGTCCAGGCCCGGGTCCCGCTGGCCGGGGCGCCGCACGCTGACCACGTGCGGCGGCCCGGGCAGCCCGGCGATGATCTGGCGCAGCTCGCCGCTGCGGTCGAACTCCTGGCCGCCGTAGCAGTAGCTGTCCGACGCAGAACAGCACGGCGGGCTCGAGCTGCCGGAACCGGTCCAGCACGCCCCGCCAGCCGTAGTCCGGCGAGCAGCTGGTCCAGATCGCGCCGATGCTCGCGGTGGCCAGCATCGCGATCACCGCCTGCGGGATGTTCGGCAGGTAGGCGGCGACCCGGTCACCCGGCCGGACGCCCATCTCCCGCAGCCGGGTGCCGAGCACCCGCACCGAACCGGCCAGCTCGGCCCAGTCCATGACGGCCGGCGGCGCGGACTCGCTGGCGTACAGCAGCGCGGGCTCGCCGGGGACCTCGCGCCGCAGCACGTGCTGGGCGTAGTTCAGCCGGGCGCCGGGGAACCAGTCGGCTCCCGGCATGGCCCGGCGGCCGAGGACCCGGGCCGGCGGGGCTGACGCCTCGATGTCGCAGTAGTCCCAGACCGCCCGCCAGAACCCGTCCAGGTCGGTCACTGACCAGTGCCACAGCCCGGCGTAGCCGTCGAAGCGCAGACCGCGGTCGGTGGCCAGCCAGGCCGTGAACGCGGTCAGGTTGGCCTGCGCCACCCGGTCATGGTCCGGCGTCCAGAGCAGGTCGCCCTCGCGAACCGCGGTCATTTCCCGGCCTCCTCGTCTCAGCGCCGACGCTGGCACATGCGCCACACGCACGCAACGACCATCCCGTCTGGCGGAATCTCACTCAGGAAATCGGCGCCGGGGCACCGGAAAGGGCGCCGGCCCGGGGTCGGCCGGCCAGGCGGGGAACATGTGACATACAGCCGGTCTGCCGACATAGCCATTACGCTGATTTCAGCCTGCCCGTCACTCGACGGGACTGCGGCTGTACTCGGGGCGGATGTGCGAGACCACTCCGCTACGATCATGGTTGTGCCTGCTTACCCGCCTGTTCACCACCCCGAGCCGGCCATCGACGACGCGGAGACCCGGCCCTGGGGTGTCGCGCTGCGGCCGCCGCGGCTGCTGCTGACCTTGCTTGGTGACTACTGGTGGCAGCGCACGGAGCCGCTCCCCTCGGCGGCGCTGGTCGCGCTGCTGGCCGAGTTCGGGGTCAGCGACTCGGCGGCCCGGGCCGCACTCAGCCGCCTGACCCGCAACAAGCTCCTGGTCACGTCCAAGCACGGGCGGCGCACGTTCGTCAGGCTCAGCGCCAAGGCCGCGCGGATCCTGGACGAGGGAGCGCAGCACATCTTCTCGTTCGGCCAGGTCACGCAGCCCTGGGACGGGATGTGGTCGCTGGTCGCGTTCTCCATCCCCGAGCAGAACCGGTCCGCCCGCGACGCCCTGCGCAAGCAACTGCGCTGGCTCGGCTTCGCGCCGCTGTACGACGGCCTGTGGGTCTCCCCGCGCGACCACGCCGCCGGGGTGGTCGGCCAGCTGGCCGAGCTGGGCATCACCACGGCCACGGCGTTCCGCGCGAGCACGGTCCCTGGCACCGGCCCGGGCGGGAGCCTGCAGCGGGCCTGGGACCTCGAGGACCTGCAGGGCCGCTACGACCGCTTCATCGGTTACGCGGAGCAGTTGCGGGACCGCGCGCTCGCCGGGCGGATCTCGCCCGTGGAGGCGCTGGTCGAGCGGACCAGGGTCATGGACGAGTGGCGCGCGTTCCCCGGCCTCGATCCGGATCTCCCGGCCGAGCTGCTGCCCGCGACCTGGCCCCGGGCGGCCGCGCGGGAGCTCTTCATCGTCGCCTACGACCTGCTCGGCCCGGTGGCGGTGCACCGGGTCCGCCAGATCGTCGCCCGGTACAGCCGGGATCTCGCGTCCCGCGCCGCGTATCACAGCTCGGGCCTGGCCACGGGCGGCGCCGCGACGGCCAACCCGGGCTAACCCAATCCCAGCAGGCGCGCGGCGTTGCCCTTGAGGATCTTGGGACGCACCTCGGGCTTGATCGGCAGCGCGTCGAAGTCGGCCAGCCAGCGGTCCGGGGTCAGCAGTGGGTAGTCCGAGCCGAACAGCACCTTGTCCTGCAGCAGGGTGTTGGCGTACTGCACCAGCAGCGCCGGGAAGTACTTCGGCGACCAGCCGGACAGGTCGATGTAGACCAGCGGCTTGTGGGTGGCCACGGCCAGCGCCTCGTCCTGCCACGGGAAGGAGGGATGGGCCAGCACGATGGTCAGCCCGGGAAAGTCCGCGGCGACATCGTCGAGGAACAGGGGGTTGGAGTACTTGAGCCTGATGCCCCCGCCGCCGGGCGCGCCCGCGCCGATCCCGGTCTGACCGGTGTGGAACACCGCGGGCAGGCCCATCTCCTCGATCGCAGCGTAGAGCGGGTAGACGGCCCGGTCGTTGGGGCAGAACGCCTGGACGCTCGGGTGGAACTTGAATCCCCGCATCCCGAAGTCGGCCACCAGGCGCCGCGCCTGCCTGATCCCGGCCCGGCCCTTGGCCGGGTCGATGCTCGCGAACGGGATCATCACGTCGGGGTTGTCGGCGGCCGCCTTCGCCACCTCCTCGTTCGGCACGCCGGGCACGCCCATGTGTGACTCGGCGTCCACCGAGAACACCACGCAGGCCATGCGCCGTTCCCGGTAGTAGCCGGCGATCTCGGGCAGGGTCGGGGGGCGCCCCTGCGCCTTGAAGTAAGCCCGGGAGGCCTCCTCCAGCTCGGGGCTCAGCGATCCCTGCCCGCTCTGGGAGATCTCGGCGTGCGCGTGCACATCGATCGCGGCCAGATCGTCAACATTCACGGCATGCTCCCTTCTCGCGGCCATTGAACCACGTCACAGGCGGGTCACCGCCCGGGCAGGTGGGCGGTGGGGACTGGTCACAGTGACCGCCACGTGGTTGCCTGGAAAGGATGACAAAATCGATGACGACCGGAACCGAGGAGAGCGCATGAAGACCAAGGCAGCGGTGCTCCGCGAAGTCGGCAAGGACTGGGAGATCATCGAGCTCGACCTCGACCCGCCCCAGGCCGGCGAGGTGCTGGTGCGGTTCGTGGCGTCCGGACTGTGCCACTCGGACGATCACCTGCGCACCGGCGACATCCCGGTCCGGTACCCGATCGTCGGCGGCCACGAGGGGGCCGGGATCGTGGAGCAGGTAGGCGCCGGGGTGACCCACCTGAAGCCGGGCGATCACATCGTCTGCTCGTTCCTGCCCGCCTGCGGCCGCTGCCGGTTCTGCGCCAGGGGCCAGACGAATCTGTGCGACATGGGTGCCCTCCTGGTCGAGAACTGCCTGCCCGACGGCACGTTCCGGTTCCATGCCGAGGGCCAGGACTTCGGCCAGATGTGCCTCGTCGGCACGTTCTCCCAGTGGGCGACGGTGTCCGTCGCGTCCTGCATCAAGGTCGACGACGACCTGCCGCTGGAAACGGTGGCCCTGGTGGGCTGCGGCGTGCCGACCGGCTTCGGCACCTCGGTCACCCTCGGCGGTGTGCGCCCGGGAGACACGGTGGTCATCTACGGCATCGGCGGCGTCGGCATCAACGCGGTGCAGGGCGCGGCGATCGCCGGCGCGACGAACGTCATCGCGGTGGACCCGTTGCCGAACAAGCGCGAGGCAGCGGACAAGCTCGGCGCGACGCACAGCGTGGCGACCGCGGAGGAGGCCCAGCAACTCGTGACCGACCTCACCCGGGGCGTCGGCGCCGACGAGGCCCTGATCACCGTCGGCGTGGTCACCCAGGACGTGGTCGACGCCGCGTTCGCGATCATCCGCAAGCACGGCACGCTGATCGTGACCGGCCTGGCCGGGCCGGGGAAGAAGACCATCCAGCTGCCCAGCTTCGAGCTCACCCTGTTCCAGAAGCGGGTGGAGGGCGCGCTGTTCGGCGGCGGCAACCCGTTCGACGACATCCCGCTGATGCTTGATCTGTACCGGGCGGGCAAGCTCAAGCTGGACGAGCTGGTGACCACCCGGTACCGGCTGGACGAGGTCAACCAGGGCTACCGGGACCTGCTCGAGGGCAGGAACATCCGCGGCGTGCTGATCCACGAGCACTGACGGCGCGTCCGGCCCCGGAAGTGGCGGCCGGGGCCGGCGTGGCCGTCAGGACCGGGAGGCCGACTCCTCCAGGGCCCGCGCCACCAGGACCCGGGCCAGGTGCTCCCGGTAGGCGGGCCGCCCGTTGATGTCGCCGGGCGGGCTCGCGCCCTCGGCCGCGTGGGCCGCGGCGTCGCGCGTCCCCGCTCCCGCGGCCAGGGCTTGCTCTACCGCGCTGGCCCGGAGCGGGGTTTGCCCCATGTTCACCAGGGCCACGTTCCCGCCCTGGACCGCGACGCCGACGATGGCCCAGTCGATGGCACGCTTGGTGAACTTCTGGAACGACCACCCGGGCGTCTGCGGCTTGGGGATGCGGATCTCGGTGAGCAGCTCACCGGGCTGCAGCGTCGTCTCGAACAGGCCGAGGAAGAACTCCCCGGCACCGATCTCACGGCTCCCTGACGGCCCGCGCACGACCAGCGTCGCGTCCAGGGCCAGGACCACCGCGGGCAGGTCGGCGGCGGGGTCGGCGTGCACCAGCGAACCGCCGATCGTGCCGCAGTGCCGGACCTGGGGGTCGCCGACGTGCCCGGCGGCCTCGGCCAGCAGCGGCAGTTCCCTGGCCAGCAGGTCGGACCCGGCCAGGTCACCGTAGGTGGTCAGCGCGCCCACCGCGATGTGACCGTCCTCCTCGCGGACGTAGCTGAGCTCGCGAAGCCGGCCGATGTCGATCAGGACCTCAGGGACGGCCAGCCGCAGCTTCATGAGCGGCAGCAGCGAGTGCCCGCCGGCCAGGAACTTCGCCTCATCGCCGTCCTGGGCCGCCAGGTCCAGGGCCTCATCCAGGGACCAGGCCCGCTTGTAGGTGAACGGTGCCGGGATCACGCGGGCCGCCTCTCATCGGCCGTGCTGGCGGCCAGCACGGCCCTGACGATGTTGTGGTAGCCGGTGCACCGGCACAGGTTGCCCTCCAGCCCCAGCCGGACGTCCTCCTCGGTGGGTGAGGGGTTCTCGTCCAGCAGCGAGACGGCCGCCATCACCATGCCCGGGGTGCAGAACCCGCACTGCAGCCCGTGCTCCTCGTGGAACGCGCGCTGCACGGGGTGCATCTCGTCCGGGCCTGGGGCCAGGCCTTCGACCGTTACCACCTCACGGCCGTCCGCCTGGGCGGCGAGGACCGTGCACGATTTGACCGACCGGCCGTCCAGCAGCACCGTGCACGCCCCGCAGGAGCTGGTGTCGCAGCCGACGTTGGTGGCGGTGAGGCCGAGCACGTCCCGGAGGAAATGCACCAGCAGGGTGCGATCCTCGACCTCGGCCGCGGCCTGGCTTCCGTTGACGGTGATGGTGATCTTCACCGGTCCTCCCCGTTCTCTCTTCCTTGCCCGCCCAGGCTGATCGCGGTCCAGACCCGTTCCGGCGTGGTCGGCATCTCGATGTGCCGGACGCCGAGGTGGCTGACCGCGTCGATGACCGCGTTCTGCACGGCCGGGGTGGCGCCGATCGTCCCGGCCTCACCGATCCCCTTGGCCCCCAGCGGGTTCACGTCCGTGGGCGTCTCGCTCTGCAGGAGCTCGAAGCTGGGCAGTTCCGCGGCCGTGATCGCGGCGTAGTCCGCGAGCGTGGCGGTGATCGGGTTGCCGTCGGAGTCGTACAGCACCTCCTCGAGCAGCGCCTGCGCCACCCCCTGGGCGATGCCGCCGTGCCGCTGCCCCTCGGCCAGCACGGGGCTGACCACGATCCCGGCGTCGTCCGCGGTCACGTGCCGGATCAGCCGGGCCTTGCCGGTCTCGGTGTCGACCTCGACCACGGCCAGGTGGGTGCCGAACGGGAATGTCGGCGCTCCGCCGATGTACTGGACGAACGCCACCAGGCCGTCGGCCCCGGCGTGCGTGGCCACCTCGGCCCAGCTCCGGTTCGTGGCCGGGTCCCCGCGGACCTGCCAGGTCCCGTGCTCGGTGTCCAGCTCCAGGTCGGCCTCGGCGGCCTCGAGCATGTCTGCGGCGACCCGCCGGGCCTGCTCCTTGACGTCCTGCGCGGCCTTGTGCACGGCCACGCCGCCGAGCTGCAGCGACCGCGACCCGTACGTCCCGACGCCCTCGGGGATGAGGTCGGTGTCCCCGTGGATGACGGTGACCTTCGCCATCTCGATGCCCAGCTCCGCCTCGACGAGCATGGCCCAGGCGGTGTGGTGGCCCTGGCCGTGCGCGGAACTGCCGGTGTACACGGTGGCGGTGCCGTCGCCGTGCACCATCAGCCGGGAGGTCTCACCGCCCGCCGCGTCCGCGGCGGTGATCTCCACGTAGCTGGCCAGCCCCAGGCCGAGCTGGACCACGTCGCCGCGCTCCCGCCGGCGGGCCTGCTCGGCCCGCAGCTCGCCGTAGCCCGCCGCGGTCAGCACCTTGTCCAGCGCGCTGGCGTAGTCCCCGGAGTCGTAGGTCGCCCCGGTGGGCGTGGTGTGAGGGAACTTGTCCGGTGCGATCAGGTTCTTGCGCCGCACCTCGGCCGGGTCCACGCCGATCTCGGCGGCGAACAGGTCGACGGCCCGCTCGATCGCGGCCGTCGCCTCGGGCCGCCCGGCTCCCCGGTACGCGGAGATCGGCGTGGTGTTGGTCACCACCACCCGGGACGCGGTCTGCACGTGCGGGATGTCGTAAGGGCCCACCGCCATCAGCTTGGTGAGGAACGGGAGGAACCCGCTCATCCGCGGGTAGGCGCCGGTGTCCTGCACGACGTCGAGCCGGTAGGCGAGGATGCGCCCGTCCCGGGTCCCGCCGATCGTGATGACCTGCTCCTGAGCCCGGCCGTGCGTCATCCCGACCAGGTTCTCGCTGCGCGTCTCGGTCCAGCGGAGCGCCCGGCCGATCTTCCTGGCGGCCCAGGCGACCACGATCGCGTCCCGGTCGATGCCCACCTTGGCCCCGAAGCCGCCGCCGACGTCG
Source organism: uncultured Actinomycetota bacterium (assembly GCA_963739645.1). Taxonomy (GTDB): domain Bacteria; phylum Actinomycetota; class Actinomycetes; order Streptosporangiales; family Streptosporangiaceae; genus JASHPR01. The sequence goes on along the minus strand of CAVUBM010000114.1, from coordinate 29,842 downwards.
GGGGTGATCACGCGGATGGAGGCGGGGTCCAGGCCCAGCGCGCCGGCCAGGATGAAGCGGGAGATCTGCGCGTTCTGCGTGCTCACCCAGAAGGTGAGCTTGCCGTCCGCCCACCGGGCGGCGGCGGCGCGGCCCTCCATCGGCACCGGCGCGAGCCGCTGGTTCACGATGGTCTGGCTGACCACGGCGTCGCAGCCGTCGAAGACCGAGTCGTCCGTGGCCTCGCCGGACGTCACAGGGACGTTCGACTCGGCGTCGGCGAACAGCCGGGTCTCGGTCCCCAGCGCATCGCTGATACCCACCACCGCGGGCAGCGGCTCATAGTCCACGCTGACCAGTTCGGCCGCGTCCTCACCCTGGTAGCTGTCGCCGGTGATGACGATCGCCACCGGCTCACCGACATACCGGACCCGGTCGACGGCCAGCAGCGGCTCGCCCCACACGCCGCCGAGCGGCATCGGCGCTCCCTCGGGCACTTCGGCGCCAGGATCCGGCGGGGGCGGGGGCGCCAGGTCGTCCATGTCCTGCGCGGTCAGCACGGCGACCACCCCCGGTGCCTCGCGCGCCGCGGCCGTGTCAATGCCGCTGATCAGCGCGTGCGCCATCGGGCTGCGCACGAACGTGATCCTGGCCGCATCCGCGAGCTCAGGTACGCGCAGGTCATCGACGTAGCTGCCGCCCACCGTCAGCAGCCTCGGATCCTCGGTCCGGATCACCCGGGTGCCCAGGATGCTCATATGGCCTCCCTGCCTTCCGTGCCTGTCTCGCGCGGTCATCTGGTCAGGGCTGACGCCTGTCGGCCGAAATATCCGTGGTCGCCCACTGCCAGGTAGTCTGCCAGACGCGCGGCGAGCGCCATGATGGTCAGCGAGGGATTCACCGACAGGGTCCGCGGCACCACCGAGCCGTCGCCGACGAACAATCGCCGCACATCATGGCTTTCCCCGTGGGAATTCACCGCCGAGCGCCCGGGATCAGAGCCCATCCGGCAGCTCCCCTGCAGGTGCGTGCTGAGCACCGGCGTCTGGAAGATCCGCTTGGCCCCGGACGCCTCCAGCACGTCGCGGGCGAACGCCAGCGCCCGGCCGATCCGTTCCTGCTCCTGCTCGCTGAAGCCGAACGTAAAGCGATCCTGCCCGTCCTCGCCCACGCCCGCCATGCCGTTGTTCTCGTCGTTGACCAGCGCCAGCAGGCCGGTGACGTACCGGTACCGGCGCAGTGCCTCGGTCAGCGGCTCGCCCCACAGCGGGACGTCATGCTCATCGGACAGCGCGGTCGCGAAGCCGATCGGGTCCTGGACCGTCGCCGCCTCGACGATGAAGCCGCCTTCGGAGTCCCTGGCGAACTGCATGCAGTGCGCAGTGATCGGATAGACCATGTGCGCGTCCTGCACCTGGTCGAACTCGCCCATGACGATGCGGGCCGGGTGAAAGCCGAGGTGGGCGCCGATATGACGGCCGGCAGGGAGCTCACCGAGCCCGGAGCGGATCAGCAGCCCGGGGGTCGCGAGCGCGCCCGCGGCCACCACGACCACGTCGGCCTCCACCGTGTGCGGCTCGCCTCCCGGCCCGGTGTACTCGACGCCGACGGCCTCCGGGCCTGCGCCGCGGTCCCCGACCAGGATCCGGCGGGCATCGCAGTCCGCGCGGAGCTCGAGCCTGCCCTCGACCACGCCGGCTGGATGAACGTGTTGAGGGTGTTCTTGCCGGCGTTGGTGGGGCAGCCTTGCAGGCAGGAACCGCAGCGCATGCAGTTGTGGTCGGTGTAGGACATGACCGGCTCGAGCTCCGCGCCGAGCGCACGGAAGCCGGGCACCACGGTGTGCACGCACCGCTGCCAGTCGCTGCGCTCGCGCACCCCGAGGCGCCGCTCGACGCGCTCCAGGTACGGCCGCAGATCTGGTTCTGAGAACGGCCGGCCGCCGTCGTTGACCAGTCCCGTGGCCGCGTGCCACTTGGCGTAGTCGTGGTCGGCCGGGCGGAGCGCGACCTTGGTGTTGATCGCGGTCGTGCCGCCGACGCAGCGGCCCCGGAGCATCAGCATCGGCGGCCCGGGCCGGCGCGGGCTCGGCCAGCGCGGGCGGCCACCACAGCTCGTGGCTGGCCCGTGCCTCCCAGCGCATGTAGTCGGCGGCCGTCCGGTACGGCCCGGCCTCGATCAGCAGCACCCTGCGGCCACCGTCGGCCAGCTCGGCCGCGACCACGCCGCCGCCGGCCCGGATCCGACCACCGCCACCTCGTAGTGCTCGGTCATCCGGTCACTCCCAGGTAGGACCAGTCCTTCTTGAGCCTGGCCGCGAGCGGCGGGGTGAAGTCGATCTCCGCCCAGGCCCCGGGGCCAGGCGCGCCCGGGGCCACGAAGTCGCTGTAGAACGCCTCGCAGGCGAGCGCGCGCACGACCGCGAACTCGGGGCTGAACTGATGCTCGGCCAGCGCCCCTGGCCCGCGGCTGGCCGGCCCGGCGAGCGTGTCGACCGCGGCGAGCGTGGCCGCGCGCTGGCCGTCGGGCATCCGGGCCAGCAGCGCGTCGATGTACACCTCGGGCCCGACCCGCGCCGAGCCCGGCACGATCAGCTCGCACAGCGTCCGGACCGCGGCCGCGGCCCGGTCATCAAGCACCCGCATGGTTCCTGATCACCACCTTCATCACCTCGGTCGGGCTGGTCATGGCGAAGCGGATGGCCTCGGGCGCGTCGGCCAGCCCGAACTCGTGGCTGACCAGCCGGGCCAGCACCGGGCCGTTGCGCTCCACCACGCCCACGGCGTCGGCGAACTCCCGCTCGCCGCAGCAGCTCACCCCGAGCAGGTCGAGCTCCTTCTCGGTCAGGCTGCCGACCCTGATCGGCGCTTCCTCGTTCGACATGCCGACCTGCACCGCCCGCCCGGCCGACGCGACCATGTCCACCATCGCCCGCACCGCCGCCGCCGCGCCGGTGGCGTCGAACACGACGGGCGGCCCGTCCGGGCCCGCCCATTGCCGGGCGGACGCGACCACCTCGTCCGCGGCCTCGATGTCACTGTGTTGCGAACCACTGTGTTGCGAACCACGGGCCACACCAGCGTCTCGGCGCCGATCTCGCGGCTCAGCGCCAGCCGGCTCTCCTGCCGGTCGATCACCAGCGTCTCGGCGCCGCGCTCGCGCGCGACCAGGCAGATGCACTGCCCGATCGGCCCGGCGCCGAGCACCACCGCGCGCTCCCCGGCCCGCAGCGCCGCCCGGTTCACCGCCCGCACGGCGATGGACACCGGCTCGGCCAGCGCGGCGACCGCGGGCCAGGGCGTTGCGACCGGGAACACCTGCTGCTGGTCCTCGGCCAGGAGCTCCTGCAGGCCGCCGTCGCGGTGGATCCCGGTCAGCTCGAAGCGGTCGCAGGTGTTCGGCCTGGCCGACGCGGCACGGATAGCACCGGCCGCACGCGTGCAGCGGGAACACCGCGACGCGCTGGCCGACCTCGAGCCCTGGCCCGGCACCCGGGCCCCAGCGCGGTGATCGTGCCCGCCAGCTCGTGGCCCTGGACCCGCGGGAACTGCGAGCCGCCGGCCGCGTCCGACAGGTGCCCGGTGAAGAAGTGGTAGTCCGAGCCGCAGATCCCGACGGCCTCGGGGCGGATCAGGACCTCGCCGCGGCCGGGCGGGGCCGGTTCGGGGCGCTCGCGCACCACCATGGCGCCGGCTCTTTCGGTGACGGCCGCGCGCATCAGCCCGGTTCCTCGGCCGGCCGGGCCGGCGCGCGCCCGCCGGGGCGCTGCCGCGCAGCAGGTACGCCGACCGCAGCAGTTCCGGCTGCTCGCGCAGCTCGCTGGCCAGCCCGGAGAACCGCAGCCGGCCGCCCTCCATCACGTGGGCGTGATGGGCCAGCCCGAGCGCGACGGTCGCGAACTGCTCGATCAGCAGCACCCCGATCCCGGATTCCGCGATCGCGCGGATCGCCGGCACCAGGCGGTTGACGATCACCGGCGCCAGCCCCAGCGAGAGCTCGTCGATCAGCAGGTAGCGCGGCTCGCTGACCAGGGCCTGGGCCAGCACGACCATCTGCTGCTCGCCGCCGGACAGCATCCGGCCCGGCGCCGCCAGCCGCCGGGAGAGCTCGGGGAACAGCTCAAGCACCCGCTCCCGCCCGGTCTGCGCCTGGTCGCGGGGCAGAGCGTAGGTGGCCACCCGGATGTTGTCCTCAACGGTCAGCTCCGACAGCAGCCTGCGGCCCTCGGGCACGATCGCGATCCCGGCCTGGCGAATCCGCTCCGGTCGCCGGCTGGCCAGCTCGCGGCCGTCCAGGAGCACCGATCCGGTCTCGAGCCCGAGCACGCCGCCCACGGCCAGCACCAGGCTGGACTTCCCGGCGCCGTTGGGCCCGAGCAGGGCGGTGATCTCGCCGGCCGGGATCTCGATGGAGACGTCACGGACCACCGCGCGCCCGCCGCGGCGGACGGTGAGGCCGCGCAGGCCCAGCACGGCCCGCTCCGTGTGGAGCGTCTCGCCCGGGGCTGGCCGCGCCTCGCTCACTGGCTCGCCTCCGGCAAGACGCTCACACCAGCTCCGCGGTGCCCAGGTAGGCGTTGACCACCCGCTCGTCCCGCAGCACCTCCGCGGTCGGGCCGGACGCGATCAGCTTGCCGAAGTCGAGCACGGCCGTGGTCTCGCAGCAGGCCGACACCAGGCTCATGTCGTGATCCACCAGGATCGTCAGTCCCCCGGTCTGCTCCGGGATCCCGCGGATCACGTCGCCCAGGTGCGCGGTCTCCTCGTCGGGCAGCCCGGCCGCGGGCTCGTCCAGCAGCACCAGCTTCGGCCGCCCGACCACGGCGCGGGCCATCTCGACCAGGCGGCGCTGGCCCGCCGCGAGCGTGCCGACCCGGGCCGTCGGGCTCGGCCTCGAGCCCGACGAACCCGATCGCGTCGAGCACGTCCTGGCGCCGGGAGGCGCCGCCTAGCCTGGCGTGCTCGTGCACCATGGCCACGTTGTCGAACACCGACAGGTCCTCGATGGCCTGCTCGGTCTGGAACGTCCGGCGCACGCCCCACCGCGCCCGGCGGAAGTGGACCATCGCCAGCAGGTCATCACCGAAGGCCAGGACCGAGCCGGCCGCGGGCCTGACGAACCCGCTCAGCACGTTGAAGAACGTGGTCTTGCCCGCGCCGTTCGGGCCCGATCAGCCCGCAGGTGCCCGCGGCGAAGGTCACGTTCATGCCGTCGAGCGACGTGACGCCGCCGAAGCGGACGGTCAGGCCGGTCGACCTCGATCACTCCGTCATCACCCCACTCACCCGTCCACCGCCCTCACCGCGCTCTCACCCGACGGCAGGTGCCGCCGCAGCAGCCGCCCCAGCCGGGCCAGGTCCTTGGGCACCTGATCCGCCAGCCCGCCCGGGGCGGTCGTCAGCACCTGCAGCACGCCGACGCCGAACAGGATCGTGAGCCAGTCGGCGGACACGCCCCAGTTGTGCAGCACGGCCGGCAGCAGCTGCAGCAGCAGCGCGGCCACGACCGCGCCCCACAGGCTGTAGGCGCCGCCCATCAGCACCACGGCCAGCAGCGTGATCGAGTCCTGGGTCGGGAAGCCGATCGAGTAGAGGTAGTGGACGGCGCCCGCCAGCACGCCGCCGGCCACGCCGGTGATGAACGAGGCCAGCGCGAACGCCCAGAGCTTGTACAGCGTGACGTTGATCCCCGCGGCCAGCGCGGCCGGCTCGCTCTGCCGGATCGCCGCCCAGGCCCGGCCGGGCCTGGTCCGGATGTGCACACCCGCCAGCAGGAACATCAGCGCGGCCACCACCACGGCGTAGCGGAAGTAGGCCGGGTCGCTCGTCGCGATGCTGGGGCGGCGGATCGGCGGGATGTGCACCGAGCTGGCGTTGTAGCCGAGGAAGCCGTGACCGCCGTTGGGGAAGTTGGCCGTGGCCAGGACCACCGTGATCGCGCCCGCCAGCATCAGCGTGATCAGCGCCAGGTACAGGCCGCGCAGCCGCAGCGCGGGCAGCCCGATCAGCGTGCCCAGCGCCATGGTGACCACGCCCGCCGCCAGCAGCACCACCGGATACGGCAGCGTGGTGGCGAACAGCAGCCTGGCCGCCGCCCAGGCCCCGATGGCGAGCACCGCGACCTGGCCCAGCGAGACCAGGCCGACCCGGCCGACCAGCAGCCCGAGCCCGAGCGCGACCATGGCGTACACCGCCACCTGCGTCATCGCGTCGACGTAGTACAGGCTCAGCAGCTCGGGCAGCGCGAACAGCGAGATCAGCAGGACCGCGGCGACCGCGGCCGCGCGGGTGAGCGTGCCCGCCCCCGGTTTCTGCAGCGGCGAGCGCGGCCGCGCGCGGGCGGTGCGGACCGCGGTGCCAGCCACCGCTAGGCCTCCTCGCGGGACAGCGAGATCACGCGCCGCGCGCGAGAGCACCAGCAGGGCCACCGCGGCGAGGACGAACGGGGTCATGTCGCGATAGTTGCTGAGCGACTGGATGGGGGTCGAACAGGTCGTGGATGAGGCCGATCACGATCGCGGCCACGAACGTGAGCGCGATCGAGCGCAGCCGCGCGATCAGCGCTGCGGCCAGCGACGAGATCACCAGGAACGTGAGCGTGGTGGCGTCGAGCGCGACCAGGTCGGCGAGCAGCAGCCCGGCCAGCGCCGGCCAGCACGCCGCAGCCGAGCCAGGCCGCCGCCTCGACGCGCCGGACCGGCACCCCGAGCGTCGCGGTGATCTCGCGGTCGTTGGCCATCGCCCGCATGGCCGTGCCGAGCTTGGTGTAGCGCAGGAACGCCGCCGTCACCACCGTGATCGCGATGCCGAGCCCCCAGCCCCACCACCTCCGTCCAGGTCACCTGGATCTGGCCGAAGGCGAAGCCGCCGTTGTCGGTCGGCAGCGTGATCGCGCGGGACTGGCCGCCGCCGGTCGTCCACAGCAGGTCCATGAGCCCGAACAGGACGAGCGTCAGCCCCAGCGTGGCCACCGCCTTGACCAGCGGGTCCCGTTTGGCCAGGGCCGGGCCGAACAGCAGCCCATAGCCGAGCGTCACCACCCCGGCGAACGCCACGCAGACCAGCCAGGCCACCCAGCCGGGAACGTTCGCGTTGATCAGGGACCAGGCGATCAGGGCGCCCATCGCCCCGACGGCACCGAACGCGAGGTTCACCACGCCGGTGGCCCGGTACAGGACGATCAGGCCCACCCCGGACAGGGCGTAGACGCCGCCCAGGGCCAGGCCGCTCACGATGAACGGCTGGAAGTCTTGCCAGCTCGGCATCGTCGCCCTACCCCGGGCGCCCTGGGCGTGGCACCGTGTTCAGGGCGCGGTCGGCGCCACGCCAGCGACCTTGCGGTACGCCGCGATCTGCGGGTCGACCGACGAGATCTTGGTGCAGCCCTGCGCCGTCGCCATCTGGCCGTTGTCCGGCGTGACCGTGTAATCCATGTTGTTCGGAATGTGCATCGGGTAGCTGCCGTAGGTCCACAGCTGACACAGCATCCCGGTGTTGAAGCCCTGTACGGCCTTGATCGCGGCGTTGACGCTCTGCGTCGTGTACGCGCCCTTGACCGACTCCAGCGCGTGCACCAGGATCTCGGCCTCGGCGAAGCCCATCTGGCTGAAGCTGCCCACGCCGCTGGAGACCGAATGGCCGTACTTGGCGAGGATCGCCTTGTACAGGTTCATCGCCGACGTGGTGGTGAAGTCGGGCGGGGTCAGCTCGGCATTGACGAACAGCTTGTGATTCCACTTCGGGCCAAGCTCATGGGCGATGAAGTCGGTGTTGCACGGGGTCGAGCAGCCCCACAGCTTCACCCGGTTCTCCAGCCCCAGCTTCTGCGCCGCCTGGAGGATCACCAGGGCCTCCGGCGGGGTGAAGTTGAGGATCACGGCGCCGTTCGGGCCCGCGTCGTCGACCTCCTTGATCGCCACCGAGTTGGCGTCCGAGATCGGCACGTTCTCGGTCAGCTGCACGATGGGCACGTGCGCGGCGGCCGCCAGCGCCGACGGGCCCGGCCGCGATGTAGCCGGTGCCCGGCACGTTCGACTGGTCGAACACGACCTTGGACACGTGCTGCGCGAGCGCGTACTGCACCGCCCCGTCGGAGCTGTACCGCGGCCCCATGTTGACCGCAGCGCTGTTCGGGGTCGAATAGCACTCGGGCGCGATGCCCGAGTCGACGATCGCGAAGCCGAGCTTCTCCCAGTAGCTGTGGTCGACCGAGCATTCGATGATGCTCGTGTTGCCGACGATCCCGACCACGTGATCGTTCTGCACCAGCTGCTTGGCCTCGCCCGCGATCTGGGCCGGGTTGGTCTGCTCGGTCTCGATAAAGTACTTGATCGGGTGGCCGTTGATGCCGCCGTTATTGTTCACGCAGGTGAAGTACGCGTTGGCCATGTTGGCGATGTCGGCGAACGACGTCCCCGGCTGGTTGGTGACGATCCCGCCCAGCGGGATCGGCGTGCCGGTGGCCTTCACGCCCGGCTTGCTCCCGCACTGCGACGTGCTCACCGCCGTGCTGCTGGGCGCGGGTGCCGCCGCAGAGCCGCTGGTCGAAGAACTGCTGCTGCAACCGGCCGCGATCAGCATCCCGATCACAGCCGCCAGGGCCGCCGCCGCGCGGCCACCGAGCCGATGCTCCCGCATCTCCCCACCTCCTGGTGGTGAAGGCATGAGCCAGGCCCCTGTGGCGAGGACGGCTGATGCCCGTCCTGTCGTCGCCCGGGGCCCAAGACGACGATGCGCGGACCCGGGCCTGCGACGCTGCAGCGACCCGGGTATGTGACATATACCTGGTCAGGAGTGCCTTGATTTGCCTTGGATGCTAGATGTCGGCCGACGCGGGCGCAAGGGCCCAGGCAACGATCTTGTGCTCACACGCAGATTTCCGCCGGGCGGCTTGTGGCGGGTCACAAATCGCTACGCGCGCGCGGCGGCCGGCGCCGCTCCGAGCACCTGCCGCACGGCCTGTGCGATCTTCGCCTCGTCGGGCAGGACGTACGCCTCCATCGGCTCGCTGTACGGCACGGTCGTGTCGAGCGCGGTCACCTGGGTGATCGGGGCCTTGAGCGAGGAGAAGCCGTGCTCGGCTATGTCCGCGGCGATGACCGCCGACGCCGAGGCATGGCGCGTGGCCTGGTCGACGAGCACCACGTGCCCGGTCTTGGCCACCGAGGCCAGGATCGTGTCCAGGTCCAGCGGCTGCAGCGTGCGCGGGTCGATGACCTCGGCGTCGATCCCCTCGGTGGCCAGCGTGTCCGCCGCCGCCAGCGCCTGGCCCACCATCCAGCCGGTGGCCACGATCGTCACGTGGGCGCCCGTGCGCCTGACCGTGGCCTGCCCGAACGGCACCAGGTACTCCCCCTCGGGCACGTCACCAGGGTCCAGCGTCAGCAGGTAGTGGTGGAAGAAGCACACCGGGTTGTCGTCCCGGATCGCGGTGGCCATCAGGCCCTTGGCATCGGCGGGCGTCGCGGGCAGCGCCACCTTCAGCCCGGGCACTCCGGTAAACATGCCGTAGATCGAGCCGGTGTGCTGGCCGGCCCAGCCGGCCGTGAAGCCGTACCCGGCCTTCAGCACGAGCGGCACCTTGACCCGGCCCCCGCTCATGTAGCGCATCCGCGGGGCCTCGTTGACCACCTGGTCCATCGCGACCAGCATGAACTCGGCCATATACAGCTCGACCACCGGCCGGTAGCCGGCCAGGGCGGCGCCGACCGCCATGCCGATCTCCGCGGTCTCCGAGATCGGGGTCACCCGCACGCGATCGTGCCCGAACGCCTTGACGAACTCGTCGTTCTCGGTGGTGGCCAGGTTCTGCCCGTAGTAGAGGACGGTGTCGTCGCGGGCCATCTCGAGGTGGATGGCCTCGTTGATCGCCGCGATGTAGGGAATCTCGCGTGCCATGACGATCTGCCTCCTACGCGTAGACGTGGTTGACGGCGGCGTCGGCGGCCGGGTACGGGCTGCCGAGCGCGAAGTCGACCGCGGCCTGCATCTCATCGCGGACCTCGGCGGCGATCCGGCCGGCCTCCTCGGCGGCGAGCACGCCGCGGGTCACCAGCTGGCCGCGGAAGCGCGGCACCGGGTCGTTGCGCTTGGCCGCCTCGTACTCCTCGAGGTTGCCGAACACCTCGACCGCCTCATGCTCGGGGAAGTGCAGCGGGATGCCGGGCGGGGCGATGATGTTGCCGTGCGCGCTGAGCCGGTAGACCAGCGATTCCACCAGCGCCGGGCCGCCGCCGCCCCGGGCGCGCGCCACCGCCTCGCCGACCACGCCGTGCACCGCGAGCGGGTCACCGCCATCCACGGTGATCCCCGGCATGCTGTAGGCCTTGGCCTTGACCGACAGCGGCTCGCCCGCCGCCGCGTTCGCGTCCTCCTGCTCGACCCGGGTGACCACGTTGTAGGAGTTGTTCTCCATCACGTAGACGATCGGGAGCTTCCACAGCGAGGCCACGTTGAGCGACTCAGCGAATGCGCCCTGCTTGGCCGCCCCGTCGCCGAAGAAGCAGAGGACGACCTGGCCCTGGCCCCGGATCTGGGCCGCGTAGGCGGCCCCGGTGGCCTGCGGGATGCCCTGCCCGACAATGCCCGAGGTGCCGAGGAAGCCGCGCTCGGGGTCGGCCAGGTGCATCGAGCCGCCGTAGCCGCCGCACAGGCCGCCGGCCCGGCCGTAGATCTCCGCCATGATCGCGTTCGGGCTGGTGCCGAGGACGAGCGGATAGCCGTGGCAGCGGTAGGTGGTCATGATCTGGTCGCCCGGCTGCAGGGTGGCCAGGGAGCCAACGATCGACGCCTCGGCGCCGTCGGCCAGGTGAGTGTGACCGCGGATGACGCCAGGGTGCTCCTCGAAGGTTCGCTTGACCCGCTGCTCGAACTCGCGGATCCGCAGCATCTGGCGGTACATCCAGGCCAGCCGGTCGTTGTCCAGCCCCGTGCTGTCCTGCCCCGTGGTGTCCTGTGCTGTCACGCACGCCTCCTCATGATTGGCCGGCCTGGACCTGCGCGGCCGTCGTCTCGTACGCCCGCTTGAACTCCTCCTCGAGCGGGAGGCTCCGCAACTCCGCCGAGAGCACCTCGACTCCCCAGGGCCCGGGGTAGCCGGCCTCGCGGCAGGCCCCGACATAGCCCGGGATGCCGAACTCGCCCTCTCCCGGCAGCCGGCGGTGGTTGATCGTCTCGTCGATGGGGTCGGGCATGTTCTCCAGCTGCCCGTCGGAGAGCTCCACCCAGCTCAGGTACTCGAGCGGGATCCGGCGCAGGTCCGCAGGGGTGATCCCGAGCTTGGCCATGTGCCAGGTGTCGATGGCCAGCCCGCCGTTCGGCTGGGCGGCGTCCGCGACGACCTGCAGCGCGGTGTCGAGCGTGTTCACGTTGACGTCGAACGGCATGAACTCGTAAACGACCTTCGCGCTGGTACGGCCGGCCGCCTCCTGGCACAGCCCGGCGAACGCCTCGGTGAGCTGGCCGAGTTCGCATGGGGTGCCGGGGATGTTGCCGACCTTGATGTGATGCGCGTCAAAGGCCGCGGCCGTGTCGAACAGCAGCCTGCGCCGCAGATCGGACTCGGCCCGCGCCGGGTGCTCCGGGCCGACGAAGAAATCCGCCAGGAACTCGGCCTCAAAGTACGTGAGTCCCGCGTCCTTGAAGATCTTGCTCATCTCCGGCAGCGTGCGGCTTTCCAGCTGGTGCTCGATGTCGGCGTGCCACAGGCCCAGGCCCTTGAACCCGGCCCTGGCCGCCTCGGCGCACCGGTCCCGCCAGTCGAACAGGCTCCATTCGCGGCCGAAGTGCACCTGACCGGGCCCGACACGGTCCAGTACAGAGCCAACAGGTCGGTCTCGCCCACAGGCCACTCCGCGTATCTCACCCGCGCTACTCCGGCGCCGGGAACAGACGGACCTTACGGTACATACGCGCGCCACCGCGGCCAGACCTCTTTCACCCCGTGACAGGCCGGATGTCACGTGACAGGCCGGATGTCAAAGGCAGGAGCCGTCCGTCACAGCAGGCTCCGCGTCTAGGCGAAGCTGCCGGCCCCGGGCTGGACGACGCTCACGGTCAGGATCTGCACCGGCTTCGAGCATGCGGGAGACGTGTAGCTCAGGTGGACCGGCGTGGTCTGGTCCGGCGGGTAAACCACCAGCCGGTGCGCGGTGACCTCGCCGCACTTGGCCGGGGGGACGTGGCCCGCGTCCACGATCCGCAGCTGGGCGTGGGCGACGGCCCCCGGGGCCAGCATGACCACCTCGCTCGGGGCGACCGGGCTCTGCCTGGCCGCCGCGCCGATGCGGCCGCCCGCGGCGCCCGGCGACCCGAAGGACACGCCCGGATAGCCCGACAGCGTGCAGGTGACGTCGGAGGTGTTGGTGAAGTCGATGACCTGGTAGACACCCCCCGCGGTGCCCTGGCTGATGCCGGCCTTCACCCCGAGATTCCTGGTCGGGCACGGCGCCGGGCCGGGCAGCGCCCCCGGGGACGGTGGCGCGACCGGGCTGCCCGCCGCGATGCTGGCCGCCGCGGCGGGTGTGGCCGTGACCGTGACCGCTTTGGCGGGGGCGGCCGTGGGACTGGCCGAGCCGCCGCCGCAGGCCGTGAGCGTTGCGGTGCAGGCCAGGACCGCCGCAGCCGTCGCCCCCCAGGACCCGCGTCGTGCTGAGGCGATCGCGGCTGTCCTTGTGCCGTCACGCGGGTCAAGGTACGTTCGGGCGCCTGCCGGCGCTGCATCAGGCATTTGTTGTTGGACGCGGACCCCGGCCTGGCCGGTTGGCACCGCAGCCTGTCGGCCATGTCACAGTTATGTGGCGCAGATCGCGACGTCCCCGCCCATGACGGGGAGCGGCGCGTGAGCCGGGGCAACCCGGCTTACCGGAGGAACACCGCTATCGCGATGTACTGGCATGTGGCGCCGGCACAGACGAAGGCGTGAAAGACCTCGTGGTAGCCGAACACCGACGGCACAGGGTCAGGCCAGCGGCGGTGGTACGACAGCGCCCCGGCCGTGTAGAGCACGCCGCCCGCGAGCATCAGCGCCCCGGGCGCGGCGCCGGTGTGGATCCACACCCACGGCAGCGCCAGCCCCGCCATCCAGCCCAGGCCCAGGAACATGGCACCCACCAGGCGCTCCGGGCCGGCCATCCGCGCCAGGCGGATGCCGCCCGCGGCCAGCGTGAGCGACCACAGCGTGATCAGGCAGGCCAGTCCCAGCGCGCCGTGCATGGCGAGCAGGAAAGCGGGGGTCGCCGAGCCCGCGATGAGAAACAGGATCATCGCGTGATCCAGGCGCTGCAGCCGCTGGCGCCAGGCCTCGCTCCAGTTGCCCCGGTGATACAGCGCGCTGGCCCCGAACAGCGCGCTCACGCTGACCGCGTAGATGGCCATGGCCGCGGTCTGCGCGGCTCCGTGGGCCCGGGTCACCAGCAGGGTGCCGAGCACCAGCGACGCCTCGAACCACAGCAGGTGCAGCCAGCCGCGCAGCAGCGGCTTGGTGTAGTAGACACCTCGTCTCGCGTCGTACTGTGCACCCGCCGGCCGGCCTGGCGCTCCTGGCGTGGAATCCACTACCGCCACGTCGGTCCTCCGCTCGGGCCGGGGGCTCGGCGACCGGGGACGTCACCGAGGTTCCCCTCAGTGTCGCGCCCAGGGCCGGGAATTCCAGCGGAACCGAATGAAAAGCAGCTCACTGACCTGCTAAGACAGGCCACAAGGCGGCCGCGGCTGCGGTAACAAGGTGACGGCGGTGTCGCGGGCACAGCCGGGCCGGGCCCAGGCCGTGAAAATCGCTGGCGCCGACCCGCTTTGATCACTCATAGTGACCGATGTGCAGACCAAGGCGACGTTCCGGCTCGGGGGACGTGATGCGGCGCTGACCGCGGCCGCCGTCACCCAGCGGCTCGGCCTCCAGCCCAGCCAGGCCTTTGAAGCCGGAACGTCGGCGCGCCGCTCTCCGCATACCCGCGACTGTTCTCTGTGGCTGCTCAGCTCCAGCCAGCAGATCGAGCGCGACGTCGACCTGAGCGAGCAGCTACGGCCGGCTGCTGGCCGTGCTCGAGCCTGTGGCCACGCCCCTGTGGGAGCTGGTCGGCGCCGGGTACGAAGCGAACTGGTACTGCTGGGTGGCCTCGCGCGCCGCCGAGCACGCCGTGAAGCTCGACCGGGTGGTTCTGCAGCGCCTGCTGGCGCTGCCCGGCGACCTCTGGCTCGACGTGTGCGGCGACGAGCCCGACACCTGAAGGGCCGGGCTCAGGGACGGTCAGCCGATCGGCGGGACCACGGCCTCGATGAGGTGCGGGCCAGGTTCCGCGAGCGCCTGCCGGAACTGGGCCGCGAACTCCCCCGCCGTGCGGGCCCGGCTGGCCGGGACGCCCATGCCCGTGGCCAGGGCCACGAAATCGAGGTCGGGCCGGGACAGCCGGAGCAGGTCCCTGGCGGCGGTCCCGGTGGCCTGCGCCCCGACCCGGTCAAGTTCCATGCCGAGGATCGCGTACGAGCTGTTGTTGAAGATGACCGTGGTCACGTCCAGCCCCTCCCGGGCCTGGGTCCACAGGGCGGAGATCGTGTACATGGCGCTGCCATCCGCCTCGAGGGCGATCACGCTCCGGTCCGGGCAGGCGATGGCCGCCCCCGTGGCCACCGGCAGCCCCTGGCCGATCGAGCCGCCGGTCAGCGTCAGCCAGTCGTGCGGCGGCGCGCCCGCGGTGGCCCCGGGCAGCCACAGCCCGGAGGTGTTGGCCTCGTCGGACACGATCGCGCCCTCGGGCAGCAGCGCGCCGACCACCGCGGCCGCGCTCTCCCCGGTGAGGTCGCCGTCGGGCAGCCCGGGCGCGCCGGGCTCGGGCAGCAGCGGCCTGGTGTCCGGGGCGACCAGGTCGGCCAGGGCCGCCAGGGCCCCGCCCACGTCGTCGGCGTCGGACGGCGAGCACCTCGACCTGGCAGCCCTCAGGCACCAGGGAGCTGGGCTGCCCGGGGTAGGCGAAGAAGGAAACCGGGGCCCGGGCGCCGGCCAGGATCAGGTGGCGGGTGCCGGCGAGCGTGGCCACCGCGAACTCGGCCAGGTAGGCCAGCCGGTCGACCGCGGGGATGCCCGCGCCGCGCTCGATCCGGGCGGGAAATGTCTCACCCAGCAGCTTGGCCCCTGTGGCCTGGGCGATCCGGCTGGCCGCGGCCAGGCCGGGCCGCCGCATGCCCGCCCCGCCGAGCAGGATCACGCACGGCTCCCCGCTGCGCAGCGCCGCCGCGGCGGACCCGACGACGCCCGCGGGGACAGGCGCCGGAGACCGCGCGCTGAGCGCGGGCGCGGGCTCGCCGCCCTCGGACCATGACACGTCGGCGGGCAGGATGAGGGTCGCGATCCCGCCGGGCGGGGCCATCGCCGCCGCCACCGCCTCGGCGGCGTCCGCGGCCACGTCGGCGCTGCGGGCCGACCGCCGCGACCACACGGACATCCATCCGGCCAGGGCGTCGATGTCCGATTCCAGCGGCGCGTCATAGCGCTTGTGGTACGTGGCGTGGTCCCCCACCACGGCCAGCAGCGGGGTATGGGCCCGCCGCGCGTTGTGCAGGTTGGCCAGCCCGTTGGCCAGGCCCGGCCCGAGGTGCAGCAACGCCGCGGCTGGCCGGCCGGTCATCCGCCCGTAGCCGTCGGCCGCGCCCGTGGCCACGCCCTCGAACAGGCAGAGCACCCCGCGCATCTCCGGCACCGCGTCCAGCGCGGCCACGAAGTGCATCTCGGAGGTCCCGGGATTGCTGAAGCACGATGTCCACGCCGCAGCCGGTCAGCGTGCGGATCAGGGCCTGCGCGCCGTTCACGTGTCCTCCCCGTCAAACACCACCCCGGGGTTCAGGATGCCCCGCGGGTCGAAGGCCCGCCTTCACCCGCCGCATCAGGTCCACGGCCACGGGGTCGGCCAGCTCCAGGAAGTAGCTCTTCTTCGCCGTGCCGATGCCGTGCTCGCCGCTCACCGCCCCGCCCCTGGACACGGCCGCCGCGAAGATCTCCCGCAGCAGCGCGGTGCGCGCCGCGGGCTCTGGCTCGAACACCGCGAGGTGCACGTTGCCGTCGCCCGCGTGGCCGCAGCCCACGACCAGCCCGCCCGCGCGGCCCGCGATCCCGGTCACCTCGGCCAGGAAGGCGGCCATGGCCGCGCGCGGCACGACCGCGTCCACGATGTCGTCCGCGCCCAGGCCCTTGGCGGCCCAGAACGCCTTTTCCCGCGCCTCGATCAGGCGCCGCGCGGCCGGGGCCGGCAGCACGTAGACGTCGGCCGCGCCCAGGCCGGCCAGCTGCTCCGCCAGCATCTCCACGTCCTCGCCGAGGCGTTCCTCGCTGCGTTCCTCGACCATCACCACCAGGTAGGCCAGCGCGGCTCTCGCGGACGGCCGCGGGCACGCCGAGATCGAGCTGCTGGCTGTCGGTGATCACGGCCATCGTCAGCATGTCGACGTACTCGAGGATCAGCGGCCCGATGCCGCTGGCCACGATCCGCGGCACCGCGGCCGTGACCTGCTCCAGCGAGGCGAACGGCGCCAGCACGGTGGCCTGGTACGGAAGCCGTGGGTAGAGCCGGACGGTGGCCTCGGTGACCAGCGCCAGCGTTCCCTCTGAGCCGACGATCAGCTGGGTGAGGTCGTAACCCACGCTGGCCTTGACGATTTTCCCGCCCGCGCGCAGCACATCGCCCGAGGCCAGTACCGCCTCGATGCCCAGCACGTGCTGGCGGGTCACGCCGTACTTGACCGCGCGCATCCCGCCCGCGTTGGTGGCGATCGTCCCGCCCAGGCTGGCGCTCATCTCACCGGGGTACACGGGGTAGAACAGGCCCCGGCCGGCCGCGGCCTCGTCGAGCTGGGCCAGGGTCACGCCCGGCTGCACCGTCGCGGTGCCGTTTGCCTCGTCGATCTCCAGCACCTGGTTCATCCGCTCGAACGACACGACCAGGCCGCCAGGCCGCGGCACCGCACCGCCGGCCAGCCCGGTGCCCGAGCCGCGCGCGGTCACCGGCAGCCCGTGCTCCCCGGCCACCCGCAGCACAGCGGCAACCTCGGCGGTGCTGCGCGGCCTGACCACGAACCCCGGCGCCCCGGGGTGGAGGCCCAGGGTCTCGTCGTGCCCGTAGTCCGCCAGCTCGGGCTCGGCACCGGCGGCGCCCGCGGCCAGCACCTGGCCCGCGCCCACGATCCCGGCGAGCAATGACCGAACCTCTGCCACCGCGGCCTCCCAACGGGCCCTAACGCCCGGACAGCATGTTACTGATTAGTAGTGGGGATGGGTCCGTCACTTACTCGGCTCCGGGGTCTGGCAGGAGGCCTTCGGGTTCACACCGAGGTAGTTGAGCGGGCCCGCGATGATCGTCAGCGCGATCGTGGCGCCCTGGCTGCAGCCCTTGATCTTCCCGGTGTAGTCATGGCGCTGGGCGCCGGCGATGGCGCCGATGGCCAGCCAGGCGATCAGCAGCGCTGTCCCGATCCGCATTGCTACCTCCGAACGTCCCGTGTCGCCAGCCTGGCCAGATCCTTCTGCCGGCGGCCTAGCGGAATATAGGCCATTACGCATCCGCCGCGGGGACTCTTGCCCGCCGGGGCCCGGCGAGTCCCGGCGGGCATCCTCGATCGGCCGCTGCCGATCTGCCAGGCTGGACCGCGATGTCCACGGATTCCGGCGCCGGCCACCGCCACGACGACGACCTTCCCAGCGTCGATCGGCTGCTCACCCTGTCCGACGGCGTGGTGGCGATCGCTCTGACCCTGCTCGTGCTGCAGCTGGCGGTGCCGATCGCCGCCAGCGCGACCTCCGCCTCCGACCTGGCCGCGGAGCTCGGCGGCCGCGGCGACCGGCTGACCAGCTACGCGATCTCGTTCTACGTCATCGCCCAGTTCTGGCTGATCCACCACAAGGTATACCGGCGCATCTCCGGCCAGCGTGAGGGCCTGGCCTGGTGGAACTTCGCGTTCCTGTTCACGATCACGGTCATGCCGTTCACCAGCGACCTGCTGGGCCAGTACTCGGAGAACCCGCTCGCGGTCGTCATCTTTGCCGGCAACCTGCTGCTGGCCACCCTGGCCACGCAGGCCACGGTCATCTACGCCATGCACGCCGGCCTGCTGGCCCCCGCCCCGGCCTACGGCCCGGAGTCCGAGCGGGCCGGGCGGCTCCGCTCGCTCGGGACCATCCTGGTCGTGCTGCTGTCCATCGGCCTGGCCTGGGTGAACACCGACCTGGCCAAGTACAGCTGGCTGCTGATGGCGCTCGTGCCGGGCGTCGCGGCCCGGATGGTCAAACCCCCGCCTGGCTCGGCGGAGGGCGGGCACGACCGCCCCGGCGTAGGCTCGGTGGGGAGGAGGCCGCGATGGAGTTCGAGCACGTGCTGGTCGAGCGGTCGGGCGATTTCGCCACCGTCACCATGAACCGGCCGCAGCGACGCAACGCCCTGTCGCTGGCGCACATGCGGGAGCTGATCGCCGCGTTCGGTGACCTCGGGGACAGCGACGCCCTGGGCATCGTCCTGGCCGGCGCGGGCCCGGTGTTCAGCTCCGGGCACGACTTCGCCGACGTGGTCGACGCCGACCTGCCGGCCGTGCGTTCCCTGCTGCGGACCTGCACCGACCTGATGGTGCTCATCCAGCAGGTGCCCCAGCCGGTGGTGGCGCGGGTGCACGGCCTCGCCACGGCGGCCGGCTGCCAGCTGGTCGCGTCCGCCGACCTGGCCGTGGCCAGCGAGAACGCCGGCTTTGCCGCACCCGGAGGCAAGGGCGGCTGGTTCTGCCACACCCCGATGGTGGCGATCGCACGGAATATCGGCCGGAAGCGGGCCGCCGAGATGGCGCTGTCGGGCGACGTTATCGACGCCCGCACCGCGCTCGACTGGGGCCTGGTCAACCGGGTGGTGCCGGCCGAGCAGCTCGACTCGGCCACGGCCGACCTGCTGGAGCGGGTCACGCGCGGGTCGGCGGTGAGCAAGGGCATCGGCAAGCAGGCCCTGTACGCGCAGCTGGACCTGGACCAGCCGAAGGCCTACGACTACGCGGTCGAGGTGATGGCCGCGACCAGTCAGCTGCCGGACGCACGCGAGCAGATGCGCGCGTTCGGCGAGAAGCGCAAGCCGCGGTGGCGCGGGCAGCCGTGACGTCGGCTACGCCTCGCCCAGCCCGGCGGTCGGGGCGACCACCCCGCCCAGCTCGACCCTGAGCGCGAGCAGCCGGCGGAGCACGTCGCACGTCGCGGTCAAATGGCGGTCGACGACCTGGTTAATGGCATCCGCATCCCGGTGCGCCAGCGCTCTGACCATTTCCTGATGATCGCGGATCGACGCCGTCCGGAACTCCGGATCGGCGTTCACGGCAAAACGCACATAGGGTTCCGACTGCAGCCGGAGATTCCGGATCAGGCTGGTCAGCTTGGCCCGGCCGCTGATACGGAAGATGCTCAAGTGAAAAGCCTCGTGCACCTCGAACCACTCCCGCGAGTCATTCGCGGCCTGCAGACGCTCGAGGTTGTCCCGGACCTCAACGAGATCGTCGTCGGTCACGGCCGTGGTCGCGAACGCGGCCGCCTGTTTTTCCAGCACGAGCCGGATCTCATAGACCTCGATGAGATCGGCCAGGGACGGCTGGAAGACGTAGACCTGGCGCCCCTTCTTCACCAGGAGACCCTCGCCGACCAGCCGTCCGATCGATTCGCGAACCGGGGTGCGGCTCATGCCGAGCCGGGCGGCCCATTCCTCTTCGAGAACTGGTGCGCCGCCGGATATCCCCCCGGAAATAATTGCGGCCCGAAGACCCGCGGTTGCTTTGATCAGTGACGCGCCACGCCGTTCCCGGAGTTGCTCCTGCTCGGCCACGGGCGTCAGTTTACGCATGAGCGCCCCAATTGGCCCGGACCGCCAGTTGCCGGCCTTCGCCTATGCGCCGCAGAATGGATCGCCGCGTCGGCCGGCCGCCGGTCTTCCGCCGGGGGCCCGGGCTAGGTGCCGCCAGGCTCGAGGCTGGGCTGCCGGCGAGTCCCAGGCCAGGGTGTCATTAGCCCCCCTGCGGGATGGCACCGGCCTCTGGCCAGGCGTAATCAGGCTCCTGGCCTGGAGTTCGCGGCTGGCCGGACGGCCGCGGCGGCCGTACCGGCCCGGATCTACACATAGTCTCCACAGCCTCTCCAGGCTGCCTTCACGCCGGATTGCTCGACTGCATGCGTGGTGCCGAGGTCGCGGGAGGCCTCGGGGGGCCGGCCGGCGTCGGGGGGCACGGTCGGCCCCGGCGCGCCAGCCGCTGACGACGTTCCTCCCCCTGCTGGGCAGCAGGAGCCGGGCGGGCGACTGCAGCCCGATAGCGTCAGCGGCTGTATGCACCCCGCGGCGGGCTTGCCGCAGCCCGTCGCGGGGTGCCCCTCAGCCAGACCGGAACCAGCGTGAACCTTCGCTAGCATCCGGGGCCTCCCGTTTTACTCGGTACGCAGGCTGGCCGCCGGCCGGGCCCGGGCCGCAGTCCGGCCCGGGCCCGGCCGACTCCGGTCACCGCGCGGGCGGTCCGCCGTCGCCCGGGGCCGGCCCGGCGCGCCCACCCGGAACATGGTCATGATCATGGCCAGCATGAGGTAGTACCCGGCCAGCGTGGCGAGCTCGACCAGCCCGGCGCGGCCCAGGGCCTGCTCGGCGGCGTGGTAGACGTCGTCAGGGATGCCGCCGCCGGCCAGCAGCGCGCGGGTCACCCGCAGCACGGCCTGCTCGGCCGGATCGGCCAGGCCGGGATCCCGCCGGTCGCGCAGGGCAGCGCACTCGGCGGCGGTCAGGCCAGCCTGCCGGCCGAGCCGCTCGTGGGCGTACAGCTCGTACGCCGAGCCGCTGTGCGCGGCCACCACCAGGGTGGCGATCTCGCGGGCCCGCGGGGTCAGGCCGGAGCCGAACCGGACCGCCGTGCCGAGGGCGAGCAGCGGCGCGCCGGTCCCTGGGGCGAAGAGCATCGTGTTGAACGGCCCCTCGAGCTGACCGTCCGCGCCGGTGAGCGGGACCGGCCCGTGGTTCCTCGGCCCGGACACCAGCGCGTCATACACACGCCGCTGGGTCTCGTCCAGCTCGGCGGGACGCAGCCGGGGAAGCCGCTCGGCCGTCACCGGTCAGGTGCCCGGCGGGGTGGGGAAGCCGCCGACGGCGCTCTCGTAGGCCTGCGCCACGCGCAGGCACGTGGCGTCCTCGAGATGGCGGCCGACGATCATCAGGCCAACCGGAAGCCCGTCGGACAGGCCGGCCGGCACCGACGTGGCCGGGTGCCCGCTGACGTCGAAGGGCGCGGTGTTGGCGATCATCTCCAGCGAGCGCGCCAGCTTTTCCGCGCGGTCGGCATCGGGCGCCGGGATCGTCGAGGCCACGATCGGCAGCGTCGGCATGACCAGGACGTCGGCGTCGGCCAGGGCCGCGTCGTAGGCGGCGGTCAGCTCCAGGGCCAGGTTCCTGGCCATCGCGTAATGACGGCCGTCGCCGCGGTCGATGGCGTACCGACCGAGCAGCACGGTCAGCTTCAGCGACTCGGACATCTCGGCGGCCCGCTCCCGGCGGCCCTGAGCGTAGTGCGCGATGAGCTCGGGGTCATACAGGCCGGGCACGTTCATCCCGTACGCGTTGCCGTCGATCATCTGGGCGGTGGCGCCGTCGGTGGCGATGACGTTCCAGACGTGCAGGCCGTCGCGGTGCCAGGGCAGGCTGATCTCGGCGACGTCCGCGCCGGCCGACCGCAGCGTGGCGATGGCGGCCCGGACGGTCTCGTCGACGCCCGGCTGCGACAGGCCCGGGATGCCGAACCCCTCCTGGACGACCGCGATCCTGAGCCCGGCGACGCCCGCATCAAGGCCGGCCAGGTAGTCGGTGGCCGGGACCTCCACCCGCTGCCGCGGGTCAAGGCCGTCCCGCCCGGCCAGCACGCCGAGCATCAGCGCGGCGTCCCGCACGGTGCGGGTGATCGGGCCCAGGTGGTCGATGGTGTTCTCGATGGGGAACGCCCCGGTGTAGGGCACCAGGCCGTAGGTCGGCTTGTGCCCGACCGTGCCGCAGAACGCGCTGGGAATGCGGACCGAGCCGCCCTGATCGCCGCCGAGGGCCAGGTCGGCCCCGCCGGCGGCGACCAGCGCCGCGCTGCCGCTTGATGACCCGCCGGCCGACTTCGTCCGGTCCCAGGGGTTGCGGACCGGTCCGGTCTTCGACGTGTGGCTGCCGCCGGAGAAGCACAGGTCCTCGCAGACCGACTTGCCGGTGACCGTCGCCCCGGCGTCGAGCACGCGGGTGACGACCGTGGCGTCCCTGAGCGGCACGTACCCCTCGACGGTCGCCGATCCGTTCATCATCGGCAGCCCGGCGACCTCGATGTTGTCCTTGATCGCGACCCGGCGCCCGGCCAGCGGGCCGTCATCGGCGCCCTTGATCTCGGCGGTGACGTACCAGGCGCCCAGCTCGTTGTCGGCGTCGGCCGGCCATTGGTAGGGCCGGTCCGGCGCCTCGGGCCGGTGCGCCTGGTACATCTGCTCGACCGCGTCGTAGGACGCGAGGGCCCCGGTGATGATGACCCGGAACTCCTCGACGTCCTGCGCGTTCAGGCGGAACCGGTACCGCTCCGCGATCTGAGCCAGATCGTCGTGCGACGGGGGCGTGACGGCCATGGTGATCTCCCAGCGGTGCGAGAACCTGACCTGTGGCAGCGTAGCCCGGACAGCCGCGTAACGGATCAAGAGGTAGCGGGCGGAATGTTCTGATTAATCCGGAAGAAATTCTCCGGGTCGTAGGTGGCCTTGATCCTGGCCAGCCGGTCGTAGTTGGGCCCGTAGGAGGCACGCACCCGGTCGGTCCCCTCGTCCATCATGAAGTTCACGTACGCTCCCCCGGCGGAGGTCGGATGCAGCGCCTCCCAGTAGCGCACGGTCCAGTCCTTGATCTTGGCCGCGCTGGCGGGGTCAGGGTCGACGCCCACGATCACCCCGGCCCAGCCGGCGTCCCGGTAGGCGAACGCGGTGTCCTGGGTGCCGACCCGGTGCACGGCCCCGTCGATCGGGTACAGGTGCATCGTCGAATGCGGGGTGGGCAGCGTCTCGCCGAACTCCCGGTGCACGTCGATGGCCTGATCCGAGATCTCGCGGAAGAAGTCGGCCCGCCAGTACCACTGCAGCCCGGGCGGGTAGACGGGGTCGAACAGGCCCTGCAGGACCGGGTAGGGCATCGGCTGGATCGCGTCCAGGATCGGTGAGCCGAACGCGCGGACCGGCGCGAGAGCCTCGTCGGCACGCTCGGCCGGACCGGTGTAGGACCAGACAACCGCGCAGACCTTGCGCAGCCAGAGATGCTCGGGGAAGGGCGGGCCCGGCGGGACGGTCAGCAGCGCGAACCAGCCGTTGAGCTCTTCGGGCAGGCTGGGCTGCAACTCGCGGTACCAGCGCAGCACCTCGGGGGTGTCGCCGATGTCATAGAAGACGGGCCCGGCGACGACGGTGCCGACGTCGTGGCACCGGAACTTGAACGACGTCACCGCGCCGAAGTTGCCGCCGCCGCCGCGCAGCGCCCAGAACAGGTCCGGGTGCTCGTGCTCGCTGGCGGTGACGAAGGAGCCGTCGGCCAGGACCACGTCGGCGGCGAGCAGGTTGTCGACGGTGAGCCCGTAGCGCCGGGCCAGGTGGCCGATCCCGCCGCCGAGGGTGAGCCCGCCGACTCCGGTGGTGGCCAGGATCCCGGACGGGGTGGCCAGGCCGAACGCGCCGGTGGCGTGGTCGACGTCACCCCAGGTGTTGCCGCCGTCGACGCGAACGGTTTTGGCCGCCGGGTCCACGGTGATCCCCCGCATCGAGGACAGGTCGATGACGAGCGCGTCGTCCCATACGCCCAGGCCGCCCGCGTTATGACCGCCGCCGCGCACGGTGGCGGTCAGCCCCTGTTCGCGGGCGTACCGGACCGCGGTCATGACGTCGGCTACGTCGGAGCAGCGGGCGATCGCGGCCGGGCGGCGGTCGATCATCGCGTTGTAGACCGCGCGGGCCGTGTC
This sequence comes from uncultured Actinomycetota bacterium, assembly GCA_963739645.1. GTDB lineage: Bacteria > Actinomycetota > Actinomycetes > Streptosporangiales > Streptosporangiaceae > JASHPR01. The sequence continues at coordinate 5,867 of CAVUBM010000114.1, read as the reverse complement.
ATAGCCGTCGTCGCCGGGCTGGATGAGCGGCCCCCGTAGCGACGTCTTGAGCTCTTCGAAGAGTGCTGGCTGAGCTGTGGTGGTCATGATTGCTCCTGAGGCTGGGCCAGCCGCATGGTGGGGCCGGCATTTGCTCAGGACGGTAGGTGGCCAGCCGTTCGCGGAGCGTTCGTGGTTCGTTCCAGATCCGTGCTACCGCTGGGCGAGATCGTCGGTGGCGCGGCGGAGCAGCGCCACCGCGCCCTGTTCCTGCGCGAGCTCGGCGGCGCGCCGCAGCAGCCGTTCTCCCGCGGGCCCGCGGGAGCGCCTGGCGTCCAGACGGTACAGCTCAGGCAGCCACCAGCGGTCGTCGTGCACGGCCGCGGCGGAGCGGGCCGATTCGAGCACCGCGCCCGCGGCATCGTCCTGCCCGGCCGAGATGAGGGTCTCGGCCAGCAGCGAGAGGTAGTACGGCTGGCGCGCCATTGACCCCTGGTCCCTGAGCCGGGTGAGGCCCCGGCGGATCTGGTCGGCGCCGGCCTGGCCACCCCGGCACCAGCCGCCCAGGATCACGCCCCAGTTGTCGTAGTAGGCGAATTCGTAGCGGGCGCAGATCTCGGTGACCCGGCTGGCGCACGCCTCGGTCTGCGGCACGTCACCGCGCAGCTGGTGGGTGATCGCTGCGTAGGCCAGCGCCACGGCCAGGCTGTACGGATGATCAAGCTCCTCGGCGTGCGCGATGGCCCAGTCGCACCAGCGCACGGCCTCCTCGTCCTGCCCCGCCAGCCAGTGCGCATGCGCGGACCAGGCCCGCGCGTGGACGTCGAGGCGGCTGCCGACCAGGCCGGGAATCGCGTCGTGGCAGAGCTCGTGGGCTAGCCCGAAGTGGCGCAGCGCCTCGGTGTGCAGCGCCAGGCTGGTGGCCGACCCGGCGACAGCGAAGTGCGCCTGCCACGCCACGTCGGGATGAAGATCGCTCAGTTCCAGGCTGCGCTTGGCGATCTCGTAGGACTCCGCGATGTAGCCCTGGACGAACCTGACGCCGAACAGCCCCACCAGGCTGAGCAGCTGCGTCCTCGTATCGCCCAGCCGTTCAGCCAGATCGCGGGCGCGTTCCAGGACGTCCTGCAGCTCGGCCGAGGCGTAGCCGTACTGCGCGTTGAGCGGTGCGGCCATCGCGTTGCGGATGCTCAGCTCGCTGACGTCGCGATCGCGGCGGGCGGGCGTCTGGCTCAGCAGTTCAGTGGCACGCCGGTAGTGGCGGACGGCCCTGTGGTTGGCAAACACCGCGGTCGCGGCCTGCGCGGCACGCACGTGGTAGGGCATCGCGCGGTCCTGGCGGCCGGCCCGCTCGTACTGGTCGGCCAGGGCTGCGGCCGCGGTGTCGAGATCATCGGCGTGGACCAGCTCGAGGGCCTGGGCCACGCGGCGGTGCAGCAGGCGGCGCCGGGGCAGGCTGATCACCTCGTAGGCAGAGTCGCGCAGCAGGTCGTGGAAGAAGTCGTAACTGGCCGCCGAGTGCTCGCGGATGATCCGGCGGCGCCACAGCTCGTCCACGGCACCGACCACGACGTCGGGGTCGAGATCGCTGGCCTCGGTGAGCAGCTCGACGGTGAAGTCGTGCCCGATGACCGCGGCCAGTTCCGCGACCTCGCGCGCGGCCGGGCCGGCCTGCCCGATCCGGTCGGCGAGCACCGCGCGGGCCTGCGGCCCGGGATCGGGCGGGGCCAGCGTGGTGAGGACGCCCGGGGCTGCGGCCGGGCCTGCCGCGGGCGCAGCCGGCCAGGCCCCGGAGGAAGCCCTCCGGTCGAGGTGGTCCAGGACATTCGCCCGCACCGATTCGACGACGAAGAGCGGGTAGCCCCCGGTCGCGGCGTACAGCCAGTCCGCTTCGGGCCGGGCCAGCGCGGTCCCGAGCACCTCGGCGGCCAGCTCTGCGGACCGCTCGGCGTCCAGCGGCGTGAGGCTCACGTCGACGACCTGGCCCGCCGAGCGGAGGACCCGCAGCATCTCGGTGAGTTCCGCGTTGCCCTCCGCTTCCTCCAGCCGGGTGGACGCCACGACCAGCAGCGGGTGCTCCCGGCCGAGATGCAGCAGCAGCTGCAGCCAGGCCAGGGTGTCCTCGTCGCACCACTGGAGGTCATCGAGCACCAGCAGCACCGGGCGCCCGGCCGACAGCACCGCCCGGGCCAGGCCCTCGAAGAACCTGTGCCGCTGCCAGGCGTCGGCCATCGGGCGCAGCGGAGCGGCCGGGTCGGCGTCTGGCGGCGGGACCAGACGGTCGACCTCCCTGGCCCAGACCGGGGTCGAAGCCGGCCCGGGCCGACCGCAGGGCCGGGCTGCGCAGCCACTCGGACACCGGGGCCAGCGCCAGCCGTCCCCGGGCCGCGAAACAGCGGGCCCGCATGGCGTCGCCCCCGCTCCGCTGCACCACCGAGGCCAGCTCGTCCAGCAGCCTGGTCTTCCCGATGCCGGCCTCGCCAGCCACGACGGCGAAACCCGCCATCCCGGTGAGCGCCTCCTGCCAGCGGCGGCACAGCTGATCGAGCTCGCGCTCGCGGCCGACCAGCCGGACCTGGCGGGCGGACGTGACCGGGGCCGTCAGCCGGATCGGCGGTCGCGCCGCGGCCGGGCCTGTGACCGCCGGTTCCGGCGGTGAGTGGGAGATGAGCCGCTCGTATTCGGCGGTCGTGGCCTGGTCCGGCGCGACACCGAGCTCACGCTCCAGGAGCGACACGCAGCGGTGGTAGGTCTGCAGCGCGGCCGCGCGGTCCCCGGACAGCGCCTGCACCTGGAGCAGGGCCCGGTACCCGACCTCTTCCAGCGGCTCGAGCTCGATCCTGCGCCGGGCCCGGTCGATGGCCTGGCCGTAGGCCCCCGCGTCCCGCTCCAGAGTGATCAGCTCATCGAGCAGGGTCAGGCAGCTGCGGCGCAGCCGGTCCCGCTCGGGCACGATCCAGTCGTCGTACAGGGCCGGCATCAGCTCGCCGCGGTACAGGCCGACGGCGGTCGCCGCGGCCTGGCGGAACCTGACGTCATCCCCGGCCGCCCGCGCTTTGGCCGCGGTGTCGGCGGCGGTCTCGAAGGCGGCCACGTCCAGCTCGCAGTCCGGGCTGAGCCGCCACAGCAGCGTCCCGCCGTCAGCCGTCAGCCACGTGTCCACCTGCGGGAACCCCGCCCGCAGCGAGTGCAGCTCGCGGCGCAGGTTGGTCCGGGCCTGGGCGTCGGTGGACTCGGGCCAGAACTGCGCGGCGATGTGCTCGCGGCGCTGCGGCGCGTCCCTGTGCATGAGCAGGAAGCCGACCAGGGCCATCGGCCTCGGCGCGCCCAGCGCCGCCACGACCGATCCGTCCACGGCCACGCGCTGCTCGCCGAGAAGCGAGATCTCGAGCATGACTTGGCCCCCCAGGCCGACCCGTCAGGCTGCCTCGTAAGCACCGCCAGGGGTCGCCCACCGAATTCCGGCAGGCGCGACGGCAGACCTGCCGCAAGCCATACTTTACCGCCCCTTGAGCTCAGGCGGCCCAGTCCAGGACCGGAGACGGCCCAGCTGGGCGCGCCGCCGGACCGCCCGCCGCGGGCGGTTCGTGATCAGCACCTCCACCCGCGGGTCGGTCACGAACCGGTCGATCAGCTCATCGGTGTCGACCGTCCAGACCATCGCAGGGACCCCATTCCGCGCGCACGTCCTGAGCACCCCGATCCGGGCGAGCCTGACGTTGATGGCCGCCAGGTCGGCGCCGCAGGCCCGGAGCCGCCGCAGCGGGAACAGCTCGCCGCGGCGGACCTCCGCCCACCGGCGGCGCGGGATCTGCTGCAGGTCGCGCCCGAGGGACAGGGCCATCCTGACCGCGGGAAAGGCCTGCTTGATGCGGTGCACCGAGACGTCCTCAAGGGTGGTGGCGACGAAGTTGCCCGCGCCGAAGGTGGCCAGCGCCGCCGAGATCACCCGCTCCTCGTAGCCAACTTCCTTCAGGTCGAGGTGCCCGGCGAGCTGGCCGGCCAGCATGTCCATGACGTCCTCGGCCCTGGGCACGGCGTAGCCTGCCCGGTCACAGAGCTCCTGGTACTCCAGGCCGGCCAGCAGGCGGCCGTCCGGCCCGGCGGCATCGTGATAGACGACCAGGACATCGTCGGCGGTGGTGCGGATGTCGAACTCGGCGTAGTCGGCGCCGCTGGAGAGCGCGTCGCTGTAGGCCTCGTACGTTTGCGGGGTGGCGCGTTCCGAGCCGCCCTTATGGGCGGAAATCTGGACCACGTCGGCCGCGTGCCGGGGCCGTGAGTCAGCTCTCGGAGCGGATGTCGGTGTCGTCGTCCTCCACGACGTGCAGCGCCGCCTCCTCGGCGCTGGCGGCGCCGCCGTCGATGCCGACGTCGTGCGCGACCAGGTCGGCCTCTGAGTCCGCGTGGGCACCCTCATCGTCGGCCACCAGCCGCCCTGACCGCGGGTCGGGACCGTCGTCGAGCAGCAGCCCGTCGACGTCCTCATCCGCGGCATCCGGGTCGTCGGTGACGGACCCGAGCGGCTCGTCGTCCTCCGCACCGTCGTCCGCCTGGACGTCCGGCTCCTCCTCGGCGAGCAGCTGGTCGAGTGACTCGCCTTCCTCTTCCTCCTCGGCCGTGGTGCCGTACCGGATGCCGGCTGACCAGCGCTCCGGCGGCGCGACGCCCCGGTCCAGCGGATCGTCGCCAGGCTCTCCGTCGAGCGTGTCGTAGGCGTCCTTGACCTCGTAGTCCTCGAGGTCGGCCGACTCGTGCCGGGTCTCATCGGGCATATCGCGGCTCCTCCAGGTCGATCAGGTTTGCTCGGCTCATGTGACCGGGGTCGGTGCTGGGGATACGCTCCCCCGTGGCTTCGTTCCTACCCTAAGCTGGCGTGCCCGCTGGCCATGAGGAGGCGTCGATGGACCCCGAGGACCTGAGCAACAGCGTAGTCGCGAACCTCGTGACCGCGGTCAACAACGGCGACCGCACCGCGTTCCTGGCCCAGCTCACGCCGGACGCGACGCTCTCCGACGACGGCACAGAGCGGACGCTCAGCGACTGGATCGACCGCGAGATCTTCACCGTCCACGGGCACATGACCGTCGAGCGCGAGGAGGATCACGGGCTGCAGTTGTACGCCCGCTACCGCAACGACACCTGGGGGGCGATGTCCACGGTGTGGCGGTTCCAGCTGACCGGCGGCAAGATCAGCCGTATCGACACCGGGCAGGCCTGACCGGCCACTACCGGTGTGACGCCAGGACCGCGTGATGATCGGTGCCCGGGCCGGGCTGGGGATCGGCGTGCACCAGCGCCGAGGACAGCCGCGGCAGGGCGTGGTGCAGGGCGTGCTCGGCGCCGACCGCGACCTGGTGAGCCTGCACCGCGGTGAGGCCGGCGTCCACGGTGATCTCGCACTCGCCCCGCAGCTGATGGCCGGTCCAGCGCAGCCGGACCTGACCGATCCCCAGCACGCCCGGCGTGGCCGCGAGGGCCTGCTCGGCCTGATCGACCAGGGCCGGATCCACCGCGTCCATCAGCCGCCGGCCGACCTCACGGGCGGCCTGCCGCAGCACGGCCAGGATCGCCACGGTGATCAGCAGGCCGGCCACCGGGTCGGCCCAGTCCCAGCCCAGGGCGGTGCCGCCGACCGCGGCCAGCACGGCCAGCGAGGTGAGCCCGTCGGTCCGCGCGTGCCGCCCGTCGGCGACCAGCGCGGCCGAGCCGATCCTCCGGCCGGTGCGGATGCGGTACCCGGCGACCAGCTCGTTGCCGGCGAAGCCGATCAGCGCCGCGGCGGCCACCGCGATCAGGTGGCCGACCGGGCGCGGGTGCGCCAGGCGGGTCGCTGCCTCGTAGGCGGTCAGCGCCGAGGACGCCGCGATCACGACGACGATCAGCAC
>CAVUBM010000113.1:0-7806 GCA_963739645.1 uncultured Actinomycetota bacterium | reverse complement strand
ACGGTGGGGAACCCGGCTGCGGGGCGGGCGTGCCACCTGGCAGGCCGGGCGTACCAGGCTGCGGGACCACGGCCAGAGCCGGGGCGGGGGCGTGCTGGCGCCGGCGGCGGGCCACCAGCACCGGCTCGGTCACGAACGCCGCCGCGATCAGCAGGCCCGCGGCCAGCAGCGTGGTCGTCAGCCACCCCGGCATCCCGCCCGCACCCGGCCGCGACCCCGGCACCGCCGGCGCCGGCACCAGATGCTGCGCCGGGCTTGGCCGCGCCGACGGACGCGCCGGATGCTGCGGCCGGGTCCGCCCCGGTGACGGCGCGGCCGGGACCGGCCGCGGGATGGCCAGCACGATCCCGGCGCTGATCACATCCGGGTCAGCGCCGACGCGGTGCCGGTTGGCCGCATACAACGCCCGCCAGCCCCCGGCCACACCAAACCGGGCGGCGATACCCGCCAGCGAATCACCGGCCGCCACCGTATACCGGGCAGGCACCACCACACCCGGCACCACCAGCACCAGGCCAGCGCCGATCACATCCGGATCGGCGCCGATGCGGTGCCGGTTGGCCGCATACAACACCGGCCAGCCACCCGCCACATCAAACGCCGCGGCGATACCCGCCAGCGTGTCACCAGCACGCACGGTATACCGGACCGGATGCGACACCAGCGCCACCGGGGCTGCGGCGACACTGCTCACGCCGGCCACACCAACCAGACCACCACCACTACTACTACTACTACTACTGCTGCTGCTGCTGCTGCTGCTGCCCGGGGATACCCGGGGGGCCCTGCCCGCAGCTACCTGCGCACTGAGCACAGCTACCTGCGTCCTGCTCTGGGGGGTGCGAGTGCCCGCCTGGGCCTGATGGACCAGCAGGCAGATGCCTGCCACCGCCGCCACCAGGAGGATCGAGAAGATGCTCCAGGCGAACACCACGCACGCAGACTTCGTCCACGCACGCATAGATGTCTCACGTTCCTTCCAAAGGGATCAGCGCCCAGACCCGCAGGCCCAGCCGCCAACGGCTCGAACCGGGTTGGAAGGAACGCACTTACGCCGGCGGAACCTCCGGCAGCGGCGCACGCCACACCGGCCGCACAACACCGGCCCGCGCCAGCCGCAACAACACCACACTGCGATGCGTGCTCAGCCCAGCACCCACACCGCCCTGCACACCGCCACCACCATGACCACCGGTGCCACTCTCAGAACCACCAGGACCAGGACCAGGGCCAGGACCGCCCTCAGACCCACCAGCGCCCCCACCCAGACCCGACGGCACCCCCAGCAACGCCAGCACCGGCCCGCCACCGCCAGACGCCCCCGCCAGCAGCAAGACCAGCAGGCCGGCGCCCAGCCCTGCGGAACCGACCCCAACGGCCGACCCGCCAGCAGCAGACACCAGCGACACCCCACCCGGCACACCAAAGCCCGGCAACACCGGCCCACCAACAGCCAACCCGGTCACGCCCGTGAGCGTGGAGACCACCGGGACCACCGCGCCCGTCACCGTCAACACCACCGGAGCCAGCGTCCCGGTCACCGTCGACACCACCGGAGCCAGCGCCCCGGTCACCGCGCCACCGGAACGACACCCGTCGCCGTCGACACCACCGGAGCCAGCGTCCCGGTCACCGTCGATACCACCGGGGCCAGCACACCCGTGGCCGTCGACACCACCGGAGCCAGCGCCCCGGTCACCGTGGACACCACCGGAACGAAAACACCCGTCGCGGTCGACACCACCGGGACCAGCGCCCCGGTCACTGTGGATACGACCGGGGCCAGCACACCCGTGGCCGTCGACACCACCGGAGCCAGCGTCCCCGTCACCGTGGACACCACCGGAGCCAGCGTCCCGGTCGCCGTCGACACCACGGGGACCAGCACACCCGTGGCCGTCGAGACCACCGGAGCAACGGCACTGGTCACGGTCGATACGACCGGAGCGAGAGCACCAGTCGCCGTGGACACGACCGGGGTCAGCACACCTGTCGCGGTCGACACCACCGGGGCCACAGTACCGGTCACCGTGGAGACCACCGGGGCCACAGCACCGGTCACCGTGGAGACCACCGGGGCCACAGCACCGGTCGCGGTCGACACCACCGGGGCCACAGCACCGGTCGCGGTCGACACCACCGGGGCCACAGCACCGGTCGCGGTCGACACCACCGGGGCCACAGCACCGGTCGCGGTCGACACCACCGGAGCAACCGCACCGGCCGCCGGGGCCACCGCACCCGTGGCCGTCGAGACCAGGACCACCGAACCGCCAGTCGAACCAACCGCGCCGGTGACGGTGGAGACACCCGGAGCCAGCGTTGGCGTGTTCGGGGTGGCGGGCAGGTTCAGCGTCCCGGTGGGCGCGCTGACGGCGGGGGCAACCGACCCGGCGGCGGCCGAGACGACGGGCGCCACGGCCGACGTGGCGGCCGACACCGGACCCGGGGCGGAGCCGCTGCTCGCGGCCGCCGGCTGCGCGGCCGCCGCAGCCGAACCGGTCGTTCCGGTAGCAGCCGAGACAACCGGCGCCGCAGCCGACGTAGCCGCCGAGACCGCGCTGGCGATGCCCGAATCCGCGGGCGGGTTGGCCGGCGCGATCGCGGTGGCAGCCGCGGACGGAGCAGCGGAGCTGGCACCAGAGCCGGTGCTCGCGACGGCCGGCTGCGCAGCGGCAGCCGAACCCGTCGTGTCCGTGGCCGCCGAGACAACCGAGCTCACAGCCGACGTGGCTCCCGAGACAGCCGCGGTACCCGTACCCGGGTTCTTGGCGGGGTCGGCCGGCGGCGGGGTGGTCGCGGTGGACGGGTCGGACCCAGCGGCCGATGTGGCCGCTGACGTCGCGGCCGAAGCGACCGGCGCCGTCACCGACGTGGCGGCCGGGGCAGCGCCCGAGCCAGCGCTCGTGGCTGGCTGCGCGGGAGCGGCTGACCCTGCCGCGCCGGTGGCGCTCGAGACGGTGCCGGTGACGGCCGAGACGACCGACCCAGCGGCCGACGTGGCTCCCGAGGCGGCCGCGCCACCCGAGCCCGAGTCGTTAGCCGGGTCGGCCGGCGGCGGGGTGGTCGCGGTGGACGGGTCGGATTCAACGGCCGACGCGGTAGCCGAGGAGGCGCCAGAACTGCTGCTCGCGGCGGCTGACTGCGCGGGTGCGGCCGACCCGGTCGTGCCCGTAACCGCCGAGGTGGCGGGTGCCGCAGCCGGGGTAGCTGGTGCCGTGGCAGCCGAGGTGACGGGTGCCGCAGCCCGAGGTGATAGCCGAGGTAGCCGATGCCGTTACGGCCGACGTGGCTGGTGCCAGCGCAGACGTGGGCGAATCCGCCGCGTGTGCCTGCCGCGACAGTCCCAGCAAGACGGCCACGACGCCAATCGTCAAGATCGTTACTTGCACAGCACGGCGGGCGATGTGTCGCAACAGCGGCTGGGACACAAGAGCTCCCGCTCGGTCGGGAGAGGCGGCGAGACCGGACTTCCCACAGTAAGCAGCTCTAAACCCGCATGCGCAACCTTTTCAGGTATTTAACTTCAGTTATTCATCGCGAGAAAGACGGTTCGCCCGGCGTCCCGGCCCCCAGGCTGAGCCCACCGCCATTGCGGCGCCGCAGGTCACCGCGGGGTTGGCGGGTGCGAATGCGGCAGAGGTGTCGGTCTGGGCGCCGGGCCGGGTGGCTGTCGTCAGCGCTGGGCGCGGGGGCGGGCCCGGACGTGCATGCGCTCGCCTTGAGGCCCGAACAGGATCAGCAACTCAGCGGGTTCAGACCCAGGGCTGCCGAACCAGTGCGGGGTGCGGGTGTCGAATTCGGCGGCTTCGCCGGGTTTCATGATGACGTCGTGCTCGCCGAGCCGGAGCCGCAATCGGCCGGAGAGCACGTACATCCACTCGTAGCCCTCGTGGCTTTTCTGATCGCCTTCAGGCTCCCATCTAGGGACGATGATCTTGTAAGCGCGTATTCCGCCAGGTTGGCGCGTCAGCGGGATGAGAGTGCGGCCGTTGCGGTACACCGGGCGGGCCTGGATCCGCGGGTCCGGCGTGGGTACCCCGGCGAGTTCGTCCAGCGGCACCTGATACGCGCGGGCCAGGGCCAGCAGCAGCTCCAGGGTCGGCTTGCGGCCGCCCGACTCCAGCCGGGACAGCGTGCTCACCGAGATCCCGGTCAACTCGGAGATCTCCGCGAGTGTGGCACCGCGCCGCCGCCGCAGGGCTCGCAGGCGCGGGCCGACCGCGTCGAGCACCGGATCATGAGCCATCCATCTATTGCTGCTTCAGCAAACAGATTTGTCAAATCGTCAACCCAGCGGCCATGGTAAGGCCATGTCGAGAACTATGACGTCGTGGTGATCGGCGGCGGCGCGGCGGGTCTGAGCGGCGCGGTCGCGCTGGCCAGGTCGCGCCGATCGGTCCTGGTAGTCGACGCGGGCGAGCCACGCAATGCCCCGGCCGGCCATGTGCACAACTTCCTCACTCGCGACGGGACCCCGCCAGCGGAGATCTACGCGGCCGGCCGCAACGAGGTGACCCGCTACGGCGGCCGGGTGGAGACCGGGCGGGTCACCGCCCTGCGCCGGGACGGTGAGCTATTCGAGGTCCAGATCGGCAGCCGTACCGTGACCGCCCGGCGGCTGCTGGTGGCCACCGGGCTGCGCGACGAGCTTCCCGACGTGCCAGGCCTGGCCACCCGGTGGGGCATCGATGTCCTGCACTGCCCCTACTGCCACGGCTGGGAAGTCAGGGACAAGCGCATCGGCATCCTCGCGACCGGGCCCACAGCCATCCACCAGGCACTGCTGTTCCGGCAGCTCAGCCCGCACGTGACGCTGCTGCAGCACACCGGTCCCGTGCCAGGCCGGCGAGCAGCGCGCGCAGCTTGACGCCCGTGGAATCACCGTCACCGAGGGCAAGGTCGAGCAGATCGAAGCGGACGCCAGCGGCCTGACCGGTGTCCGGCTGGCCGACGGCCGTTGCGTGACACTCGACGCTGTCGTCGTCGCGCCGCGCATGACGGCCCGCGCCGAACTGCTCGCCCCGCTCGGCCTGAAACCAGCCGAGGTGCGGCTCGGCGAGCACGTGATGGGAACCCGGATCGAGACGGATGCGACCGGCGCGACCGCCGTGCCCGGGGTATGGGTCGCCGGCAACACCGCCGACGTCCAGGCGCAGGTCATGACGGCCGCGGCCGCCGGCCTCGCCGCCGGGGCCGCGATCAATCTCGACCTCATCGGCGAGGAGGCGAGGAGCGCCGCCGACGCCAGCGGCCCGTGGCCGCCGCCGCGGACCGCGACCCACCGGTAAGCTCCCGTTCTGCGCTGCCCCCAGGGCCAGTCGCGGGCGCCTGGGTGCGGCCGGTCTCCTGTCGGGCCTGGGTGATGGCCCACGCCGCGTTGACCAGCCCGATGTGGCTGAAAGCCTGCGGGAAGTTGCCGATCATCTCACCGCTGCGAGGGTCGACCTCCTCGGCCAGCAGGCCGACATCGTTGATGGCGGCCAGGGCACGCTCGAAGGTCGTGGTGGCCGCCTCGGCGTCGCCCGCCAGCGCCTGCGCCTGCGCCAGCCAGAACGTGCACAGCAGGAAGGTGCCCTCCTCACCGGACAGACCGTCGTGGCCCAGGTAGCGGTACACCAGCCCGCGTTTGTCGGTCAGCCGCTTCGCGGTGGCGTCGATGGTCGCCTTCATCCGCGGGTCATCCCCGGCCAGGAACCCGGTGATGACCAGCATCAGGTTCGACGCGTCGAGGTCCTCGCTGCCAAACGCCTGCGTGAAGGCGCCGGCCCGCTCGTTCCAGCCGCGCTCCAGAATGGCCGCCCGGATCTCGTCCCGGCCGGCCGCCCAGTCGGCCACCCTGTCTTCGGCGCCAAGGTAGCGGGCAAGGGCGATCGCCCGGTCCAGCGCCACCCAGCACATCAGCTTGGAGTACAGAAAGTCGCGGGGCTCTCCGCGGATCTCCCAGATCCCCTGGTCCTTTTCCCGCCAGCAGGCGGCGGCGGTGTCCGCGGCCGTGGCCAGAAATCGCCGGGTGACCGGGTTGAGTTCGCCGAGTTGATCGACCAGCCGCTGTGCGGCGAGCAACAGCTCACCGTAGACGTCGAGTTGCCGCTGGAGCCACGCGCCGTTGCCAACCCGGACCGGCCGGCTGTCCCGCCATCCGGCCAGGTGCGGCAGTTCCCGCTCGGACAAGTCACGCTCGCCGCCCACACCGAACATGATCTGCAGGTCCATCGCGCTCTGCAGCTGGGAGGCGGCAGCATCGGCAAGGAAGGTGAAGAACTTGCCAGCCTCGTTCGGGCAGGCCGCCACCCACAGTGCGTCCATGGTCAGGCTGGCATCGCGCACCCAGGTGTAGCGGTAGTCCCAGTTCCGTCCGCCGCCGACGGTCTCTGGCAGGGAGGTGGTGGGGGCGGCCACGATGGCGCCGGTCGACGCGAACGTCAGCGCCTGGAGCACCCGCCCGGAGTGAAGGACAAGCTCCCGCCACGGGCCCTCGTAGGTCTGGTGGAGGGCCGACCAAGACCGCCAGCCCTCCACCGTGTCGTCCAGCCGGGCGGTGATCTCCTCCGGAGTCCACGGGGCCAGCGGCGGGGCGGTCATTTGCGCGTGGCCGAGCGCGAAGACGGCGGCCTGCCCGGCGGCCAGCCGGATCCGGCCGGTCGCTGTGGCACCGTCCACGTCGAAGCTGACCGCGGTGGACAAGAGCAGCCGGTCGGCGCCCCCCCGGGTGTCGAGCCCCCCGGGAACCGGGATCAGGATCGGGTGGACGAGCCCGTACTCCGGCCGCGGCGCGTAGCTGACCTCCGCTTCGATCTCGCCTCCTGTGCAGGCCAGCCGGCGCAGCAGTACGCCCGGGGAGCGTACGCCTAGACCGTGGCCGCGCTCGTTGCGGCCGACCGCGAGGGCATCGGTGAGCACGGCGGTGCCGCCCTCAGTGGTGAAGGTGGTCTCCAGCACCATCGTCTGGTCCACGTACCGGCGGCTGGCCTGAAACTCGCCGGACGGCCGGATCGCGAAACGCCCACCGGCAGGGTCAAGGAGACGGCAGAACACAGACGGCCCGTCGAAGCGCGGGAAGCACAGCCAGTCAACCGAGCCGTCCCGGCTGACCAGCGCGGCGGAGCGGCAGTCCGACAGCAGCGCATAGTCGCCGATCGGCAGACTGTCCATGGTGCCCCCTTCCAGGGCCGCCCTCCTTCAGGAGACGAACTGCTGCCCACCGTCGATGTCGTACGTTGCGCCGGTGAGCGCCGTGTTGCGCATGATATGGACGGCGAGCGCGGCGACGTCGGCGGGGCCGACCACCCGGCCGATCGGGAGCGTCGCCCGCAGCTCGTTACGGCGTTCCTCGAGTCGATCTCCTAGCAGCGAGGCCGACAACGGGGTGTCAACGAAGCCGGCGGCGATGAGGTTGACGCGAACCGGCGCGAGCTCAAGTGCGAGGGCCGCCACGAACGGCGGCAGCACGGCGGCGGCGGCGGAGGCGATCCCGTTGCCGTGGCCGATGCGCCGGCCACCGGTGCCGCCCATGAGCAGCAGTGTCCCCCCGGGCCTCATCTTGCTGGCGGCGTTGCGCGCGACCCCGAGGCCCAGCACCACGTGATCGCTCAGCGCCTCGCGTACCTGGGCTGAATCCATCTCGAGCAGGGGCTCGTAGGCCGGACCGCCAGCCGTGACCATCACATGGTCGATCGGTTCCGGCAGGTCCTGGAAGAACCGCTCCAGCGCAGCCGCGTCGCTGGCGTCGAAGGCCGCAGTGCGCTGGGCGCCGACGTCCAGCGCGGCTTGGTTCGAGCCGGTCACGGGTACCGGCCGGCGATG
>CAVUBM010000112.1:0-106358 GCA_963739645.1 uncultured Actinomycetota bacterium | reverse complement strand
GCCGCGTCAGGCAACGTTTGCCCGGTCGACGATCTTTCGGAGTCGTTGGTCGTAGGCGTGGTTGTTGCGCCAGATGATGTACCGGCGGATCATGCTGGCCTGCTCGTGGTGGCTGGTGTGGTCGGTGCCGTCGAGGGCGAAGTAGCGCAAGGCTGTGAACTGGGCCTCGATGCGGTTTAACCGGGACGAATTCGTTGGCGTGTAGGCGATCTCGACGTTGCTGGCCGCCGCCCATGCCCCGACCCGGCCATCGCTGGCGGTTGTCAGGTGGGGTGCGAAGTTGTCGCAGACGATCGCGATACGCACCGTAGGCGGGTAAAGGGAGCGCAGGTAGCGGCAGAACTCCAGGAACCGGCCGCGGGTCTTACGCGCCTTGATGTGCCCGAACACCTTGTCCTCGCCCAGCTCGCAGGCGGCGAACAGGTGCCGCACCCCGGCGGTGCGGGTGTAGGTGGCCCGCATCCGGCGCCGCGGCGCCCGGCCTGCTTCTTTGCCGTTGCCGCTGACCGCGGCCCACTGCCGCCCGGGCCGGGGCTGCAGGTTCAGCGGCCCGAACTCGTCCACGCAGAAGATCACCTCCGGCTCGCCCTCATCCGGGACTACCTCACGGTCGGCGATCGCGTACAGGTGCTCCACCCGGGCCTTCTTCACCGCGTAATCGGGATCTCTGGAGGTCTTCCAGGTTTTCAGCCGCTGAAAGGTGACGCCCTCCTCGCGGAGCAGCACCCGCAGGCCCTCGTGGCTGATGTCGTCGACCACCCCCTCAGCCACCAGGAACTCGCCCAGTTTCGACAGGCTCCAGGTGGAAAACGGCAGGTCATGCTCGCCCGGCCGGGACTTAGCGATCTTCTTGATCTCCCGGCGCTGCGGAAGGGTGAACTTCGGCGTCCGGCCGCCCTTGTACTTCGGGTACAAAGAGCTGAACCCGTCGGCGTTGAAGTTATGGATCACATCGCGGACCCGGTCCTCGCTGGTGAACGCCACCTTCGCGATCGCCGCGGCGTCCATCCCCTGCGCAGACAGCAGCACCATCTGCGCCCGCCGCCAGGTCACCACCGACCCACTGTCACGGCGCACGATCCGCACCAGCCGCCGGCCCTCATCATCATCGATCTCACGCACCCGCAGGCGTTCCGTCACCGGCCCAGTCTGCTCGATCGCTGGCCGCCACCGGGCAAACGTGGCCTGCTACGGCACTAGTACAGAAAATCGCGCAGGGCAGTAAGTGCAGATCGAACTCAACGACCCGACGACCTGCGTATCTGGGCCGGTTACTGGTATTGGTTGGATGTGGCCGTCCCTGACTATCAGTCGCTGATGGCTCCTGCACTGCGGGCGCTGGCAGATAACAATGAGCACTCGATGTCGCAGTTGCGAACCGTCATCGCCGACAAGATAGGCCTGACCGAGGAGGATCTCAGGGCAAAGATCCCGAGCGGTGCACCGTTGTTCGCCAGCCGTCTGCATTGGGCTGTCACCTACATGTACCAGTCCGGCTTGGTGCGCCGCCCGCGACGCGGCGTCGTGGAGATCACCCCGCGCGGTATGGATGTGCTGGCCCAGCACCCGGCCCGGGTGGATCTTGGTGTGCTCGGCCAGTTCGCAGAGTTCAATGACTTCCGCAACCGGACAAGGCGTGCTGAGCAGACGGCCGGTGCCGCCGAGGGCGCTGCCGAGGCCCCGCCACGGGAGACGGTCGCCGCTGCTATTGCGGAGGCCAACGCCGCTGTCGCCGAAGAGGTACTCGAACGCGTCCGGGAACGAGAACCAGCCTTCCTCGAGCGCCTCGTCCTGGACGTGCTGAGCGCTATGGGCTATGCGGGAGCCGCAGGATCGGCCGAGCACACCGGCAAGCCGGGAGACAAGGGGCTGGATGGGGTCATCAGCCAAGGCGCACTCGGCCTAGATCGCATCTACGTCCAGGCAAAACGCTACGCCGCGGAAATCCCAGTCCGGCGGCCGGAGATCCAGGAATTCGTCGGTGCCTTGCATGGCGCCCAGGCCGACCGTGGCATCTTCGTCACCACAAGCCGGTTCACCAACGACGCTCAGGACTACGCCGAACGTGTCGCCGCTCGTCTAGTGCTCATCGATGGCCGAGCGCTTGCGGACCTAACCGGAAAATCAATAACGTCGGCTGAGCGCGCGGCAGCTCTGGCGGAGCGTCAGCGGAGCCAGGTTCGTTTTGGCGCTGGTCAAGCGGCGGGCGCGAGGGTGACGGTCAGTCCGGGGGCTTCGAGCTGACGGACGTGTCCGCGGATCTTCCTGGCTTTGTCGGTGCGGCTGGCGTAGTAGCCGGCGCCGAGGTCGCAGAAGCGGGCGGTGCGGCTGGTGAGCAGGTGCCAGATGATGACCAGGATGGTGCGGGCGACGGCGGCCAGGGCCTTGAGCTTGCCGCGGCGTTTGACCAGCCGCCGGTAGCGCTCGCCGAGGAAGGTGTCGGTGCGGGCGGCGGTGGCGGCGGCCTCGCCGAGAAGGCCCTTGAGGTAGGGGTTGCCCTTGCCGGTCTTGCCGCCGCGGCTCTTGGCCCCGGACTGGATGGTGCGCGGGGTCAGCTTGGCCCATGACACCAGGTGACCGGCGGTGAGGAACCGGCTCATATCCAGCCCGATCTCGGCGATGATCGCCTGCGCAACGGCCCGGCTGATTCCGGGGATGTCGTCCAGGCGGGTCAGGGCGGGCAGTGCTGCGGCATCCTCGCCGGCCCCGGCGCCGGGCCCGGTGGTGCCGTCGGCATCAATGCCCTGCGCGGCGGGGATGCCGGCGATCTCCTGTTCGGCCCGGGTGGTGAGGTGGCCGGTCTGGCCGGTCAGGTAGTCGATCTGGGTGAGCAGGATCTGGGCCAGTTCGGCGTGGTGATCGTCGAACTTCCCGGTGAGCGCCTCAGCCAGGGCGGCATGCTTGACCCGCATCCGGCCGCGGGCCAGCCCGGCCAGGACCTCAGGGTCGCGTTCCCCGGCGATCAGCGCCTCGATCATGGCCCGGGCCGGCACGGTGGTCAGCCTGCTGGCCACCGACGACACCTTGATGAGCGAGTCTTCCAGCAGCTTCTCCAGCCGCTGCCAGTACCGGGCGCGCTCGCGGGTCAGGTCGGTGCGCAGCCGGGTGTAATCACGCAGCCGGCGGATCTCGGCCGGGGGCACAAACGACGGCCGCAGCATCCCCCGCTCGGTCAGCTTCGCCAGCCACACCGCGTCCAGCTTGCCGGTCTTCGGCCGCCCGGGCGCGGCCTTTACATCCCGGGCATTGACCAGCTGCACATTCAGGCCTGCCGCCTCGAGCAGGTAAAACCAGATCCGCCAGTAATCCGACGTGGCCTCTAAGGTCACCTTCTCGACCCGCTCCGCGACCAGGTACCCGGCCAGCTCCATGACCGCGTTCGTCGCGGCATTCACGCTCCGCACGCGCGTCCGCCGCCGGTCCGGCCGGGCATCGTGCGGCACCCGCAGGCACACCATCCCCGACGCCTTCGCCACATCGACCGCGGCGACCCGCTGCAAGATCTGCTCGTGCTCCTCATCCTCGATCTCCTGCGGCTCCAGCATCACCATCTCCTCACCCCGCACAGCGGCTGCCAGGGGATGCCCGGGGGCCTCGGTCGGGAAGCCGAAAATCTAACCGGCGTGCTCGAAGCAACAGTGCGCGACCCTCAAGGTCAAGGCCCCGGCGCCAGACTAATGGGCGGGCTCACGTCCCAGGCAGATACCGGCGTCGGCGGGCAACCCGCCCCGATTTTCACGCCAGCGCGGCGTCCCCCACAAGGGATAGAAAGACTAATGGTCAAATACAACGTCGGCGTCCAGGACCGGGAGACCCATATCATTAAGCGGATAGACGAAGACTTCTTCGAAGACTCTGGGTGAATTCTCCGCACCGTACACCTCCAGTATCTCGCGGGAAGCGGGATGCGTCTGATCGGGGTGATGGGGGCAGTGCGGACTGCGTGCCCTGGATGGCGGAGCAGCTCGAGTAACTAAGTGAGTAACAATCGCTAGCGCCAGCAGTAGACGCCAACGGACGCTGACGGACGGTCGGTCCCAGGTCACGCAGGCCGCCCCGCTGGCAATCCGCACCGCAACTTGGCTTCGGGACGAAGAGGTCGCGGGTTCATGTAAGGAACTCCGGCGCTTGATCAGCGCGGGGTTCCAGGGTTGCATGAGCATCCCCGGCTGGTCCGGTAGGTGGCGACGCGTAGGTTCTGAGGCCGGTGTTCTCGCCGGGCCTCGCGGATTTGATTGCCTCTGCTGGCCTGGCCACGGATGACCCGCATGAGGGAAGTGGGCCAGGCTGCAGGGCCTGGTCCGGTTGCAGCACATGAATGGGAGCCGTTGGCGGGCTCCTGCGCCCTGGGACCGTGGCCGATGGATTTGCTGCCTGCCGTGCAGCCGGAGCTGACATTCCGACGATGCACGGAGAGGTGCTGATGGAGCAGCAAGACGGGCAGCCGGTATCCCGGCGCCTGGTCGGGATCGACCTGGGGATCGTGTCCCGGCATTCGGTGCGGGTGCTGGAAGCTGATGGCCAGGTGGTGTGCCGGGCGTCATGCGTGCCGACGGCCGGGTCCCTGGCGCTGGTGGGGCAGGCTGCGCTGGCCGGGGCGCCGGAGGGCACCAAGCTCGCGGTGGTGTTCGAGCCCACGGGGCCGGCGTGGATGCCGATCGCGGTGTTCTTCGCCCGCCGCGGCCACAGTGTCTACCGGGTGTCTTCGGCGAAGGCCGCGGACCTGCGCCGGTTCTTGCGCCGGCACGCGAAGACGAACGGGATCGACGCGGAGACACTGGCCCGGATGCCGCTGGCCGGCCCCGGTGGGCTGCAGCAGCTGGAGCTGCCCGGGCCGGCCGCGGCCGCGCTGGACCGGCGGGTCCGGGCGTGTGAGCGGCTCACCCGGGCCGGCAGTGAGCACAAGGTGCGGATCAAGGACCTGGTCCGGCAGCTGATGCCGATGACCCCGCTGACCGGGGACCTCGGCAAGGCCGACCTGGTCGTGCTCGAGCACTACGCCGGCCCCCGCGCCCTGCTGGCTGCCGGCATGGCCGGGCTCACCCGCGTGATCGCCGCGGCGTCCGGCAAGCAGCAGGGCCAGGAGAGAGCCGGCCAGTGGCGGGCGGCCGCGGCAGCCGCCGTCGAGCTTTACGGTGACCACCCAGCCGTGCCGTATGACGAACTGGCCGCCGAGGTGGTCACCGAGGTCCGGTTGCTGCGGGCCATCCAGGGCGAGCTGGCTGTCCACGCCGCGGCCCGCGAACAGCGCTGCCGGCAGGTTGATCCCGGGCAGCTGGCCCGGTCGCTGCCCGGGTTCGCCGAGATCAGCGCCCCGGTCCTGGTCGCGGTCATGGGCCGCCCCGGCCGGTTCCGCGACGGGACCCGGTTCAAGTCTTACGCCGGGCTGGCGCCACGGGTCAGTGAGACCGGCGACACCGACCGCAAGGGCCAGCCCATGAGCAAAGCGGGGCCGTCGGTGCTGCGGGCCACACTGTTCCGCGCCGCGGATACCGCCCGCCTGCACGACCCGCAGCTGGCCAGGATCTACTACCTGCAGATGACCGAGCGCGGCGCTACCCACCTCAAGGCCTGCTGCGTCGTCGCTGGGCATCTGGCCGAGCGGGCATGGACGGTGCTGCACCGCGGCACCCCGTACGTGATCTGCGACAACAACGGCAACCCCGTCACTCCCGGGAAAGCCAAGCAGATCATCACCGAATGCTGGACCGTGCCCGAGGACGTCCGCAAACGGCGCCGCAGCCGCAAGATGGCGGGGAAGGTCCCTCAGGCGGCCGCAACCGGGCCGCACCGGCGAGGCGACCCTCCCCGGCCCCGATCGTCGCGGCCCCGCACCCACCCAGTCAAGCCCATCACCTGACACCAGCCCCAGCCAGCATCAGCCCGCCCCGCCAGACGGGCATGCCAGCATGCCCCGATCCGGGCCGCAAACAGCGATCCAGGATTCCCGAGCTACAGGCTTGACACACCAGCTTCCATAGGGAATCAAATCCGCCACCCGCTACCAGAGTGTACCAGGTCAGCGGGCACTCGACCCTCTCTCGAAGGGCGGACGTGGTCCTTGATGCTCTGATTCTGCGCGAGCGGAGCGGGACCGCCCGACCTGCATCTCTAAAACTGACGGACATCGTTGACATCTGGGGTCTCTGATCGCTAAGGAGACCCTTGTGACAGACAAGGAACTGGACAAGAACGCAGCCCGCCGCCTGGCGATCATCCGCCACGCCCAGGAGGTCACCGGGAACGTGGCGCTGACCTGCCGCTACTACGGGATCAGCCGCCAGGTCTTCTACACCTGGATGCGCCGGTACCAGGCCGAGGGATTAGCAGGGCTGCGGGACCGGTCGAAGCGGCCGCTGCACTGCCCGCACGAGACCCCGTCCGAGGTCGTCGCGAAGATCATCTACCTGCGGCAGAACTACCACTTCGGCCCGGCGAAGATCTCGATGTACCTCAGCGCTACCACGACATCGAGCATCAGCACCTCGGGGGTGTGGCGGATCCTCAAGCGGGTGGACCTGTCCCGGCTGCCGGCCTGCCAGCGCTACCAGCGCCACGACCGCAAGTGGAAGCGGTACGAGAAGCCGAAGCCCGGCCACGCGGTCCAGGTCGACGTCAAGTTCATCGCACCCCTGAGCAGCACCAGCAGGAAGAAGTACTGCCAGTTCACCGCCATCGACGACTGCACCCGGCTGCGGGTGCTGCGGATCTACGACCGGCTCAACCAGAAGACCGCGATCCAGTTCGCCGACTTCCTGCTGGACAAGGTCCCGTTCCGCATCGAGGCCATCCAGACCGACAACGGGTCCGAATTCCAGTCGGCGTTCCACTGGCACCTGGCCGACCGCGGGATCCGCCACATCTACATCAAGCCCGCCACCCCGCGGCTGAACGGCAAGGTAGAGCGCAGCCACCGGATCGACGGCGAGGAGTTCTACCGGATGCTCAAAGGCGTCCTCATCGACGACACCCAGCTGTTCAACGACAAGCTCGCCGAGTGGCAGGACTTCTACAACTACCATCGGCCCCACGGCAGCCTCGGCGGCCAGACCCCCTACGAACGCCTACGCCAGAAGACCACAGCAACGACGACCCCCGAGTAAACGATCTACGTCAGCTGCACACCGATCTTTGTCGCGGCCTCAGCCATCCGCTGACAGTTCCCGTTCCCGCAACCTTGCATACACCAGCGCAAGCCTGCCCGCCAGCACGGCAGGCGCCCAGCCCAGCTCCTTTAACAGCCCCGCGGCCTGGCCGGGATCGTGTTATTACCAGCCGCACGCCTTCCGCCGGTCGGGCGAGATGACGCGGCGCACCATCGGCTCGAAGAAGCTGATCGGCTCACTGCGGTAGCCGGGGTCGAAGGAGGCCTGGTCGTATTTCTCACAGAACCGCACGCAGGCCGCGTAGTAGGGGTGCCCGGAGTATCTGTCCCGCGCGTTGCGGTCCTCCCCGAGATGGTGGGCGTAGTAGTAGGCCTGGAACAGCCCGTGATGACGCACGATCCACGCGATCTCGTCGGAGACGTAGGGCTCCAGCACGGCCGCCGCCATCTCCCCGTGCCGGTCCGGGGCCAGGCGGTCGCCGATGTCGTGGAAGAGGGTGGCTACGACATACTCCTTGCTCTCACCGGCCCGGGCCGCCCGCGTGGCGGCCTGGAGGGAATGCTCGTAGCGGGTCACCTGGTAGCCGCCGAGTGCATCTTTCTCCAGTTCGAGGTCCGCCAGGAGCCGGTCCGCGAGCTGTGAGATGTAGTCCAGCTCTATCCGCCCAAGGAGCTCGTAGTCCTCGCGCGTCCCGTCCTTCATCCGTGTGAAGCCAACCGTCTCCACCAGACTCCTCCGTCCCAGGATTGACATACAAGGCCGCCGGAGCCATCGCGCGCCAGGTCAACGATCCTTGTCACCCTCCCGGGATCGACGGTAGAACCGCGGACCTGCCGTTTACAAGTTGGCGGGAAAGCGCAGGTAGCCATCGCCTCCAGCGGTACGGCGACGGTGCGGCCTGCTGACCACCGCCCGCTCGCGGATCCTTGTGAACGCATCCAATGTGGAGTCGTCCGCATCCGGAAGCGTATGCAGGTACTTCTCCGTCGTAGCAATCGAAGCGTGGCCAAGGCGCTCCTTAACGGCCTGGAGGTCAGCACGAAGGGGCGCAGTTCTTCGGCGTGGGGTGCGCTCAGCTGATCCGCAACCTGGCCACCCACGGTACCCAGCTGGACAGACTGCGCTCGAACAACTGGCCTCCCTAAGCCGAGGTTGGCCTGGCCGAGCGAGTGACGGAAGCATTCGCGCTCTGAGCGGTCGCCACCTGCGGACCTGGTCTACGGAATCACCCTGAAAGGAGGATGCCGGTGACTGCTGGCCGTCGCAGAGTTGAACGTAGGGAGAACGCGGCAAGGCATCTCGCGCCTACGCGGTGGTTCTCGGGCTGGTAACGGCCCCTCGGAGCCATCCGCGGGCCTACCGGCCGGCGATATCACGCCGCCTCGGACCGGAGGAGTGGTCATGACTGTGAAGACTGAGGGTGCCGCGGCCAGTAGGTCTGGCAGGCGGGCATCAGGCCGGGGTACGGCGCGGGCCGCGGGAGATGAGCAGCTGAGCCGTGCGGACCGGGTGGCCCTGGGTAAGGATGCCCGGGCGGCGGCCCCGCTGGAGTCGCACGCGGAGTTCGCCCCGGCGGGGGGACGGGATCCGGTGGGGCTGCTGCTGGGTCAGGCCACGACGCGGGTGCCAGAGCTGGTGCCGATCCGGCACGGGCGGATGCTGGTGTCCCCGTTCACGTTCTACCGGGGCGCTGCCCTGCCGATGGCGGCGGACCTGGCCACAACTCCCACATCGGGGCTGCGGGTACAGCTGTGCGGGGATGCGCACCTCTCGAATTTCGGCGCGTTCGCATCGCCAGAGCGCAAACTGGTCTTCGATGTCAACGACTTCGACGAGACCCTGCCCGGCCCGTTCGAGTGGGATGTCAAGCGGCTGGCCGCGAGCCTGGCCGTGGCCGGACGGGACAACGGCTTTCCCGGCAAGGCCCGCCGCAAGATCGCCCTGGCGGCGGGAGAAGGCTACCGCACCGCGATGCGCGCCTTCGCGCAGCAGCCTCTGCTGGACGTCTGGTACGCGCACCTGGACATCGAGCCCGCCCTGGCCGAGTACCGGTCCCAGATGAACGCGAAACGGTACAAGCTCGCCGAGAAGCTGCTGGCCAAGGCACACACCCAGGACAGCATGAAGGCGCTGGGCAAGCTGACCACCGTGGTCGACGGCCGGCGGCGGATCGTCAGCGACCCGCCGATGATCGTCCCGATCGAGGAGGTCTTCGCCGACGTGCAGGCCGACGCGATCTACCAGCTGCTGCACACCGTACTGGGCAAGTACCGGCGCACGCTGCAGTCCGACCGGCGGCACCTGCTCGAGCAGTTCACCATGGCCCAGGTGGGCCGCAAGGTCGTCGGGGTCGGCAGCGTCGGCACCCGCGCCTGGATCGTGCTGATGGACGCCGGCGACGGCGTTGAGCCGTTGTTCTTGCAGGCCAAGGAGGCCCAGCCCTCGGTCCTTGGCGACTACTGCGGGCGCAGCCAGTACGCCAACCAGGGCGAGCGCGTCGTGGCCGGGCAGCACCTGATGCAAGCCCAAAGCGACATCTTCCTGGGCTGGACCCGCGTCCCCAACCCCGTCGACGGGGTGGACCGCGACTTTTATGTGCGCCAGCTGCGGGACTGGAAATTGTCCGCGCCGATCGAGGCGATGATCCCTGCAGGCATGGAGATCTACGCCCGGCTGTGCGGGTGGACTCTGGCCCGGGCGCACGCCCGCTCCGGTGACCGCGTCGCCCTGGCCGCCTACCTCGGCGGCTCGGCCAAGTTCGACCAGGCCATCGCCGACTTCGCCGAAACCTACGCCGACCAGAACGAACGCGACTACGCCGCGCTCAAGACCGCCGTCAAAGACGGCAAAGTCGAAGCCACCACCGAAATCTAAGACCGCAGCCAGGTAACGCCAGCCTGCCCGTAGGCGGCTGTCAGCCGTCACCACCATCCGTCCGGCCGAAGTAGAGGAACGCGGTGAGTGCCGCGATCATTGCGGCTGCCTGCGCACCTGAATTCGACCTGATGGCCCGCATCGCCCGGCTCCGGCTGCGCGAACGCTGGGGCGGCTGGAACACTACGGAGCGCTCCGCGGCCTTTGCTCCACGCCCCGTCACCTGACCAGCCAGGCCATCATCAGCCCGCCCGCACCGCCGCCGACGGGCCAGCAGGCCTGCGCAAAACCAGCCCACCCACGACCACAAAACCGGCCTTCCCAACGGCTTGACAAGGAGCTTCCATGGGGGAATCAAATCCGGCCACCCCGACCCAGGTCACAGGCCAGGGCTCCGGCGTGTTCCGTGAATGTCCGCTTCTGTCCTAATCGAGGTCGTGGAGGCGGAGGATTTCGGCGGGGGTGGTTGGTCGCGCCGGCCTTCGGGGATGTGCAGGTAGCCGGCGTCTTTGAGGGCCGCGATGACGGCGGCGCGGATGGGGGCCAGGCTGGCGGCCCGCTGCCGTTAGGGGAGACGGCGGCACACGAGCGGCGCAGGTTGCCGCTTACGCCCGGCTCGAGGAGACCGGCGTGCTGCGGCGTACGATCACAGCCGGACCCACTGGCTCTCGCTCGAGCCCGCTGTGCTGAGCGAAGCGACGGACTGGATGGATCGCAAGCGCGCTTGTGGGGCGTCGGTTCGACATCGTCGACGAGTACCTGAGGAGGACAGCCACGATGAAGACTCCGCCGATCGTGTCACCGCTGGAGTGGGATGCCGCCCGCGAGGAGCTGCTGGTCGAGGAGAAGAAGCTGACCCGCGCCCGCGATGCGCTGGCCGCCAAGCGCCGCCGGATGCCGTGGATGGCGGTGGAGAAGGAGTACCGCTTCGGCGGCCCGGCCGGCCAGGTGAGCCTTCTCGACCTGTTCGAGGATCGCCGGCAGCTGATCGTCTACCGCGCCTTCTACGCGCCAGACGTCACCACGTACCCACAGGGGGGCGGCGCCTACCCGGAACGTGCCTGTGTGGGCTGCTCGTTCCTCGCCGACCAGGTCGCGCACCCCGCCCACCTGAACGCGCGGGACACGACGCTCGCGTTCGTTTCGCGCGCCCCCCAGGCCGAGATCCAGGGCCTGAAGGAGCGCATGGGCTGGGAGCTGATCCCGTGGTACACGATCACCGACGACTTTGACAAAGACTTCGGCGTGGACGAGTGGCACGGGACCAACGCCTTCGTCCGCGACGGCGAGCGGATCTACCGGACCTACTTCGTCAACAGCCGGGGCGCCGAGGCGATGGGAAGCACCTGGAGCTACCTGGATATCACGGCGCTCGGCCGTCAGGAGGAGTGGGAGGACTCGCCAGAGGGCTATCCGCAAACCCCACCGTACGCGTGGTGGAACTACCACGACGCGTACGGCAAGACCCCGTAATCGTGGTCCGCCGGCTACTGCGTGAACCCTCCTTTATCAAAGATGAGGAAGCGGATCGAACAACGCGCGAGCGCCTCGTGTGCGGCTCGATGGCGCGGGCACGTCACGTGATCATGTAGGTCTCTGAGGTCTACACAAGGCAGGCAAGGCCGAGACCTCAGAAGAATCGCTAGCTTCCGCCAACGGACCTTAACCAGTTCGGGCGTAATGTGGCCGACATGTCATCAGGGCTGCGACTGGAACTAGTAACCCAGGAGAACGTCAGGGCCGCCTGCAAGCTGAAGCTACGGCCTGACCAGGAAAATCTCGTCGCCCCGGTCGCCTGGTCCCTGGCTGACGCCTACACGGTCCCCGATATCGCATGGCCACGCCTGATCTACGACGGCGACCAACTGGTCGGTTTCATCATGGCCGTATTTGATCTGGATAACCCCGACGACCTGTTCCACAGCTACCTGGTACGGCTCAACATCGGCGCCGAGCACCAGCGCAGCGGTTACGGCTCGTTCGCCGTCGAAGGCCTGTGCCAGGAGGCCGTGCGCCGCGGACAGCGTCGGCTGACCGTGTCCTACCATCTGCAAGAAAATGGCCCGGAAGGCTTCTACGAACGTCTGGGGTTCCGTCCGACAGGTGAGCACAACCAAGGTGAGGTAGTAGCCGAGCGCATCCTCACGCCAGACGCGAAGGCCAGTTAGGCCACAGCTCAAGGATAGGCAGGCTGGCGACCTGGAGCACGTCAAGGACCGCCCTTATCACGCTCGCGTCCGATCGCCCACGTGGTCTTAGAGCCAAGCCGCCGGGCCTGGTGACGGCAGCCGTGACGGCAACGACGGCAGCCACCAGCGTCCTGGCACAGACGGGAACGCTCCTGCGCTTGGACTTCGGCCTTGAGCGGGCCATCCGCTCGCCTGAAGCACGACGCCGAAAACTGCTAGTCGATGGGCGAGACAGTCAGACGGTCGCGGCAGCGGCAGCTGGTGCGAGGTCGTCGGGTGTGGGGGCGGGCACGCCGGTCCCGCCTTGGTCGAGGCGGAACGGCGGGTAGGCGTCGGTCATCAGCGTGGCGTAGGCGATGACCCGCAGCACCCAGCGGTTCATGCCGATGACGAAGTCCCACAGCCCGCGCGGGTAGCGGCCGGCGAACAGCAGCGTGATCGCCGCGAACAACACCAGCAGCCCGATCAGCCCGCCGGAGAACGCATCGGCCCACATGTTCCCCGAGGTCGTGGTGTAGGCGGCGCCGCCGGCGAACACGCCGACGATGGCGTACTGCGGGATGGCCAGCAGCCACCACTTGACCAGGACCAGGCCGCGGGAGAGCCGCTGCGGGTAGGCGACGTCCAGCGTCGCGGGGTAGTCCGGTTCCTCGGCCAGGCTGAACGGCGGGTAGCGGTCGGTGCCCAGGGCGCTGTAGGTGTAGTAGCCGACCCGCCATGACCAGCGCAGTACCCCCAGGCTGAAGCCGAACAGCGGCCGGGGGTAGCGGCCGGTGACCACGATGGCGAAGAACGCGATGACGGTGACGACGGCGAACGCGATCCACAGGAACAACAGCACGATGTAGTGCGGGATCGCCAGCAGCCACTTGACCAGCCACAGCCAGCGGCTCAACGGCTCGTCCAGGCGAGCTCGCACCTGCACGGGATAGTCCCGGTCCATGATTTCTTCCTCCTCGGTGCTACATCTTGGCTAGTGGTGAAATCCGGCTCCTGCGAGGATCTCGATGGCGAGGACGACGGCGACGAGCCAGTCGACAGCGGCGCAGAATGGTGGCCACCACCGTGTGTTGGCGACGTAGTGGCGGCGTTCCTGCCAGAAGTCTTTGAGGCCATGGCCTGCGTAGCCAAGGACGAGCAGCCACGCCGATCCGGTGACCCCTGCGGCGGCGAGCAAGACGAACGCGCCAGCGATGGTGCTCTCGACGGCGATCACCTTGGGTCTGCCGTCTGCCACGGCGAACCCGATGTAGACCGCTGCGATGAGGCTTAGCAGGAGTGCTTGGACGGTTGCCTGGTCGAGCCACCGGAGGGCGAGCGGCGAGGCAGCCTGGATGGCGCCGAATGCCAGTCCCCACAGGATCGGTACGCGTATCGACTGCTGCCACTGCCCGGTAGGCGTGGGCGTGGTTGTGGGTGTCATGGCTGGTGCCGCCTCGCGGGGCTGGCCAGGGAAACCCCAGACAGTCCTGCACCGCCCAGAGCGCACCCGGCGCGGGCTGCGGCGGTCACGGCCTGCACGCAGAAGCCCGTGCGGTGGGTGCACATCTTGACGATGGCCCGCTGCGAGCGCAGCCTCGCTGTCCGCCCCTTCATCTGTTCACCGGCGCGCGATCTGCCCGGCCAGGAACGCCGCGTCCGTGCCTACCCAGCCGAGCAGGGCGGAGCCTCGGGTGTGCTGCCAGGTCAGGCCGAGCATGTACAGGCCGGGTGAGGGTGTCACGCCGCGGTGGTGGCGGATGTGTCCCTGGTCGTCTTTGGCTTCGGGGATGTCGATCCAGGTGTGGTCTGCGGTGAACCCGGTGGCCCAGACCACGGCGTCGTAGTCCGCGGCGCTGCCGTCGGCGAAGGTCACGGTCCGCCCGGCTGCGCTCGCGGCGCGGGGCCGGAGCCGGATGCCGTGGCGGCGGGCGAGCTGGCGTGGCCCGGGGCCGATCACCTGGTCGCGCCCGGCCAGCCGCTGTCCCAGCCGCGAGCCGGCGGTCACCTTGTCCAGCCGCAGCGCGGTCGCCCAGGCCCAGATGTCGCGGCCCAGCGGCCGCTGCGGGATCGCCGGCAGCCGCTGGCCGGCCGAGAGGTCCACCCGGCGGGTGGCCGACAGGTCCTGGGCGATCTGGCAGCCGGAGTTCGCGGCGCCGACGACCAGGACCGTGCCCGCCGGGAGGGTGTCCGGGCGGCGGTAGTGGGCGCTGTGGATCTGGGGCACGCCGGGGTCCAGCGCGTCGGCGATCGGGGGGATGAACGGCACCGCGAATGGCCCGGTGGCGACCACTACCTGCCGGGCCTCCAGCACCTCACCGCCCGCCTTGGCGACATAGCCGCCGCCGCTTCTGGTTAGCGAGGTCACGGTGGTGTCGAGCCGGACCGGCAGCTTGAATCTTGCGGCGTAGGCCTGCAGGTAACCGGCGACGTCGTCCTTGCCGGGGTAGGTGTCCGGCGCCGCGGGGAACGGCATGCCCGGCAGGTTGTCATACCGGCCCGAGGTGAACAGCCGCAGCGAATCCCACCGTGAGCGCCACATCTGGCCGATCTCGCCGCCGGCGTCCGCGATCTGGAACGACTGCCCGGACTGCGCCAGGTGGTAGCCCATGGCCAGGCCAGCCTGGCCACCACCGATCACCAGCACGTCCAGCGGCGAGCCCGCGGTCCCGGCGGTCATCGGGCCGGCTCCTGGTCGCGGGCCACGTTGAAGCTGAACATCATGCCGCTCTGGTTGTGCTCGGCGATGTGGCAGTGCGCCATCCACAGCCCGGGATTGGAGACGTCCAGCAGGATGTCCACGGTCTCTCCCGCGCGCAGCAGCACGGTGTCCTTCCACACCAGGTTGGCCTCCGGCTGCCCGTCGCGCGCCAGGATCAGGAAGCGGCCGGCTCCGTGGACGTGGAACGGGTGGTGCATCGGGTGGTCGGAGTCCATCTCGTTGACCAGCCGGATCTTCACCCGGTCCCCGACGGTGAACGACCAGCTGATGTCCCCGTTCACCGCCCCGGTCTCCCGGTCGATGAGCTGCCAGATCATGTTGCTGGAATCGGATACGCGGTTGATCTCCAGCATCTCGTCTTCCCACTCCAGGCCGTCGCCGTGGCCGTGCGCGCTGTGCGCGGCGCCCGGGCCGGGCTCGGCAGCGGGCGGCGGCGGGGCATCAGACGCCACCAGCTTCATCCCGCACTGGGGGCAGGTTCCTGGTTCGGCAGCGGTGACGCCGGGGTGCATCGGGCAGGCGTAAGACGCCGGTATCCCGGCCGGCATGGCCACCAGCTTCATCCCGCACTGGGGGCAGGTTCCTGGTTCGGTGGCGGTGACGTCGGGGTGCATCGGGCAGGCGTAGGCGGAGGCCGGGGTGTCGTCTCCCCGTAGAGCAGCGGCATCAGGGAGTAGAACGCGAGGACTTTGTCGGGCGGCCGTTCGATGTCGTGGCCGATCGACTGATGCTCGGCGGCCAGTTCGGGGTCGGTGCGCAGCACCTCGAACGACCCGGCGGCATCGCCGACAGCGCCTTCGGTGACGGTGAACGCGCCGAGGTCGTAGACGTGATCCGGGGTGCGGTGCTCCAGCCGTACTTGCCCGGGGGTGTCGAACAGTACGTCGATGACCGCACGCTCCGACGGCGCGAGCATCACCTCGTCGATGAACGTCTCGCGCTCGTACCGGCCGCTGTCGCCGCCGACCAGCTTGGCGCGCGCGCCGCGGATGGCGAAGTTGAAGATCCGCGTGTTCGCGGTGTTGACGACATACAGGCGCACGACCTCGCCCACCGTGGCCTGGCCGGAGAACGCGGTCTCACCGTTGATCAGCATCACGTTGCCGTACCGGCCCATCGCGACGAACGTCGGCCCGGACCTGCGGAAGGGCGCGATGTGCCCGTCCTCGACCAGCAGGTCATCGAGGGTCAGGGTCAGCTGCCGGTCAGCGGCAGGCCAGTAGCCCGGGTCGGACGGCTCGACCACGATCGTGCCGTACAGCCCCATCTCCAGGCCGAAGTCTTCCCGGATGTGCGGGTGATACCAGTAGAACCCCGCGTCAGGGAAACGAACCTTGCAGGTGTATGTCCCGCCGACCGGGATCGGCACCTGGGTCTCATCCGGTACCCCGTCATAGCGGTTCTCCAGCCGCAGCCCGTGCCAGTGCACCGTCGCCTCGACATCGCCGTCGTTCTGCACCTGCACGGTGATCTGCGACCCCTGATCGACGTGCAGGACCGGGCCAGGGATCGACCCGTTGTAGCCGAGCATGCGCAACTCGGCGCCATCGATGTTCTTGCGCACCGCGCCGATCCGCAGGTCAAGCCGGTCCCCGTCGCGTAGCCGGGTCACGGCCGGGCGTGCCACCTCCGGCAGGCCCGCTGTCTCGGTCGTGAACAGGTCATCCTGGCCGTTCGCTTGGATCTGGTTCACTGTCGCCACGCTGCGCGTCTCTACTGCAGGTGCGGTGCCGGCACGTGTGGACGGGGTGGAGAAGCCGTAGCTGGTTACTCCCGCCGCTGGCAAGAGCAGCTGCTCGCGAGCGTCGCTATCAATCGCGCCGCATGGCAGGATGTGATCATGAGCCAGACCGGGCAAGACCGGCCCTCGGTGCTGCGGGCCGCCCGCGAGCGGACCCGCGCCGAGATCACCCGCCAGATCCTTGACGTCGCGCGACGGCATCTCGGGACCGACGGGGCTTCCGGGCTCAGCCTGCGCGCGATCGCCCGCGAGCTCGGCGCCTCGTCCTCGGGGGTGTACCGCTACGTGGCCAGCCGTGACGAGCTGCTGACCATGCTGATCGTCGCGGCCTACGACGCTCTGGGCGCAGCTGCCGAGGCCCAGGAGGCGGCCGTGGCCCGCGGCGACCTGGCCGGCCGCTGGTCAGCAACCTGCGACGCAGTGCGGGGCTGGGCGCTGGCCAATCCCAACGAGTACGCCCTGATCTACGGCACGCCCGTGCCCGGCTACGTCGCCCCGGCCGCCACGATCGCGCCCGCCGCCCGCGTCTCCGGTGTGCTGCTGGGCATCCTCATCGACACTGCCGCCGCCGAGCGCCGCACAGCAGCGATGGCCGACGACAACGTGCCGCCCGCCAGCCAGAAGGCGCTCATGCCGGCCCGTTCCATCGTCGGGCCCGAGGTGCCCGACGCCCTGCTGCAACGCGGGCTCATGGCCTGGGCCGCGCTGTTCGGCACTGTGTCGTTCGAGCTGTTCGGCCAGCTGCACGGCATCGTCGGTGAGAAGCCCGGTGACCGTGAGGCATTCTTCGCGGAATCCGTCCATCGCTGGGCTGTGCAGGTCGGCATCACCCCAGGCCGCAGCGGCACCGCCCCGGAGGCCAGGCCCCTGGAGCATGCCGGGGCAGCGGACACGGCC
The DNA here is from genome assembly GCA_963739645.1 of uncultured Actinomycetota bacterium. GTDB lineage: Bacteria > Actinomycetota > Actinomycetes > Streptosporangiales > Streptosporangiaceae > JASHPR01. The sequence continues at coordinate 88,850 of CAVUBM010000112.1, read as the reverse complement.
GCCCGGGCCAAGGCCGCCGAAGACGGCACCAGCCGTCACGCGAAGAAAGCAAGCTCATGAACTCTGCCCTTCCCGGGCAAGCCAGGCCACCAAGACGGCGCCTGGACCCCAAGTACGCTCCCCTGCTGGTCCCCCACTCACGTCGAGATGGAAGTTGACGGAGACAGATGAGGGATACCGAGGATCTTCAGGAGACCGCTGCACTGCAGCCGGTGCGTAAAGGCCATATTGGCTTGATCGTCGCGGGAAGCGTGATCACTGGGCTCATCATCGCTTTGGGGTTACCGATTTCCTGACCGTCGCCTGAAAGCTGGTGACACTACGAGTAGCGACCAGAACGCGAGAACCGGGGGAGGCGGCGCGACTCCGCAGCCGACCGCAGTCGCGTTCGTCACCACCGAGCATTTCACCTTGCAGGGAGCACGGACCGCGGCGATCACCGAATCGACCAGCCGGGCCACGATCTTCGTCGGCTCGGTATCCGCCGGACTCGTCGCCCTCGGGCTGATCGCCACAGCCACCCGCATCGGCACCGCGTTCTACGCCTTCGGCCTGATACTGCTGTGGACGCTGTCCTTCATTGGCTTCGTCACCTTCGACCGTGTGCTCCAGTCCGGGATCGAAGAGCTTCATTACGCCGACCGGATCGCGCGGCTCAGGGCCTATTACTTCGACTTCGCGCCAGAACTGACTCGCTACCTGGCCAGCGTCCCGCCATCGCGGCGGCTTGCCCTCCTGGGCTTGCGCAGCGGGTACTGGCCGGTCTTCCGGACGACCGCCGGAATGATCGGCATGGTCACCGCGGTCCTGACCGGCTCTGCCGCGGGCCTGCTCGCCACCATCGCCGCTGGCCACTCGGCGGTCGTTGGATTCGTCACCGGCGGGGTGGTGAGCGTCGCTGTCTTGCTGGCACTGATGTGGTTCCAGTATTCGGCCTTTGCGCAGGCCCACCAGGTACGGCTCTTTGAGGATGAGCAAGAAAGGCCGGACGGGGGTAATTAGCCTGGCATTAACTATGGCAGCGAATGGCAAGAGGGACACCCGGCAGCGGGTAGCGTCCGGGGAGCGGGATGCCAGGTGGCCATGTCCGGGAGGTGAGCGATGCCCCTTGACCATGTGAGTGGGGTTGAGCTGTATTGGGAGCAACGGGGCAGTGGTCCCCGAGTGCTGTTTTGCAACGGGTCGGGGCTGACCTTGCAATACGTCCGGCCGCTGCTTGATCCCCTCGCTGCCAGCTTCGATTTGCTGGCGTGGGACTACCGCGGCTTTGGCCAAAGCGCCCCGGTGACGCGCCCATACACCATGGCCGATGTCGCGGCCGACGCCGCTGGCCTGCTGGAGATCGCTGGGTGGGAGTCCTGCCGGGTGATCGGGGTGAGCTTCGGCGGCATGGTGGCGCAGGAATTCGCCGTCACCAACCCGGGCCGGGTGGAGCGCCTGGCTTTGGCGTGCACGTCGGCCGGTGGCGAAGGCGGGTCCTCCTACCCGCTGCAGAAACTGCTGGAACTCCCGCCCGGGCAAAGGGCGGCGGCGGAGCTGAAGTTGGCGGACAGCCGCTGGGACCAGCGGTGGCTGGAGGCCCACCCCGCCGATCGGGCGATCGCTGAACGGCTGACCAGCGCCGGGCAAGATCAGCAGGACCCGGCCGCTGTGGCCGCCCACGCGGCCCAGTTCCAAGCGCGCGAAGGCCATGACGTGTGGGACCGGCTCGGCGCGATCACCTGCCCGACCCTGGTTGGCTACGGCAACTACGACGGGATCGCACCGGCCCACAACAGCACCAACATCGCATCGCGCATCCGCGGCGCCGAGCTGCACGGCTATGAAGGCGGCCACGCGTTCTTGTTCCAAGACCCGGCCGCCCTCCCGGCATTCATCGCATTCCTCCAGGCACCATCGAGCTGACGGGCGGGCGCAGGCCGCAGGAGCCGCCCGAGGCATACAAGGCGGTGCCGCGACGGGTGCTACGCAGGTCCACCGTGTGCGACGATTTTGGCCACGCAGAAAGGGGGGTTGCCATGGCGGCCAGGACCGGCAACGTCGCCTTCGACTGCGAAGACGCGCTAAAGCTGGCGGCCTTCTGGTCGGCGGTGCTCGGCCGCCCGCTCGATGGGGGCAGCAGCGAGTTCTTCGCTTCCATCGGCGGAGCCGACGGTGAGCGGCGGGAACCGGCCTGGTATTTCAACAAGGTGCCCGAGCCGAGGCAGGCCAAGAACCGCGTTCACGTCGACCTGGTGGACCCAGATCCGGATGCCGTTAACAAGCCACCGTCACCCTCGCGATCTATCCGGCTGACTCGGTGAGGCGCTAGCGCGCGTCCAAGGTAAGTTCCAGCGCAGCCAGGGCACTGGCGGGTTCCTTGAGATTGTCGGCGTGACCGGGAAGGCGGCCAGTACGTGGTCAGTCATCGCCTCACAAGGAACCAGCGCCAGAAGCCGCGTGTGCGCATCAGGCGGGGCCAGTCACGGAACGGGAGCCCTCGGTAAGGACTAACGTGGATGCACAGGCCCTCATCGCCAGGGAGCAAACAGCCACCGAGGCAGTCCCCCCAGCAATGCTGGCAATGACGAGTCTGCGACACCTGACTCCCGGGCAAAGAACGTGGCCTGTCTCGCCGCTCATGCCTTCTTGAAGGGTACAGCGCGCAGGGAGACCCACGGGGTAACCGGCGGCCGGTCCATGTCCTAGGGCCCTACAGTGCCCCCAGGGCGCACATGGGAGGTTCTCAATCGCTGCGAACATGCGGATCAAAGGGTCGTGCCTGCCTGCCTCGGGTGCAGGTTCCGCTATCAACCCGGCCGACGCGCCCCGGCTGCCCGCCGGGCATCGGGCCGGGGCGTCTACCTTCGCGGCGACGGCCGCGGCGCCGGGGCCGGGGTCCGGCTCGCGGGGTCGTCGGGCGAGCGGCCGCGGGCGGAGGAAAACGCCGGTTGACGCGACCGACTGGGAGCGGATCGTGCTTATCTATTAGGCGCTGGCCCGGCTCGCGCCGTCGCCCGTGGTGGACCTGAACCGGGCGGTGGCGGTCTCGATGGCGCACGGGCCGGCGGCGGCGCTGCCAATCGTCAACGAACTCGCGGCGGCGGGCACGCTGGCGGCCTCGCATCTGCTGCCCAGCGTCCGGGGAGAATTGCTGACCCGCCTTGGCCAGGCGGACGAGGCGCGGACGGAGCTGACGGCCGCGATCGGCCTGTGCGGCAACGAGCGCGAGCGGGCAGTGCTGGAACGCAAGCTAGCTGACCTCGGCTGATGCCAGCCTGCTTTCCGGCCCGGTGCCGGTCCCGAGAGCACACTCGGCCGGGATTCCCCGGTCCGGCCCCACCGCGTGCTCGCTCGTGCCAGGTGCTCAACGGATTCCGGCTACTGGTGCGAGTGCCGCGGACGGAACTTGATCCAGGCCAGGATGCCAATGGCCACCAGCAGGAGCCACGGGGAGAACAGGACGTGCACAGCGAAGCTGAGGACGGCCAGGGCCACGAGGGCGATGAGGACGAGGGCGATGAGGACGAGCATGGTGATCGGTCTCCATTGATGTCGCAGTGGCAGGGCTGATATCTCAAGGCTGCCGCCGCCGGCTGCCCGCGTCGATCGGGATCAGCCCCCGCCCGACCCGGAGATGCATCCCGCACGCATCAGGGTCAACCCTGGCCCTGTGCGGTTCCAGAACCCCGAGCCGCCGGTATCTCGGCCCACCATCCTGATCAGAAGCTTGCCTACTCGGTTTGTCGACGGCAGGTGAAAAGTCAGCCGAGGTGTCTTTCATATGCGGCCAGGCCTGCCTGTAGCGTGCGCGGCCCGCGCAGCCGCCGAAGCCGGGTGCTGACCTCGGAGTAGTCCAGGCCGGGGTCATCGCCGCAGTCGGGGCAGATGACCTCGAACACGTCGGTGTAACCGCCCTGCGCCCAGCCATCGACGATCTTGACTGGCTGGCGCCGCAGGCTCGCCATTACGCCGTGGCCGGGCTGACCTGGGGGAGGGATCGTCATGGCCTCAGGGCCTGGCCCCGGACCGCCGGCCTGGCGGGGCCGGGCTCGTTTTGTGGCATCTGCCGGATGTTCCGTCGCGGCCCTGGAGTTCACGAGATCCATGTCCGACCTGCCCTGGACCCCTGGGCGAGCTACTTCTGCCCACCGGGGTCTGGAACAGCGTCGCGTACTGCCGGGGCCTGAAACAGCACAGCGAACTGCCGGGGTCCGAAGCAGCACCGTATGCCGCCGGATCTGGAACGGCACCTAACCTCATGTTACCTAGAGTAACCGTGGGGAAAGGTGAAGTTTCGGCGAACGCCTGGTCAGGATGAGGCAAAAGCGGTGGCGGGCATCGGCTCTCGGCGACGACGCCGCCATGCCGGTGGCCGCCACAGACCGGGTGTTTAGACGCCCTCGACCGCTTCTATCCGCCCGGATCGGACCGCGTTCACGAATTCCTGGTAGTCCTGCTCGTTCTGGCCAGCGTACCGACCCGAGAAGTCGGTGATCGATGTGTCGAACGCGTCGCCCTCTCCCAGGTACTCGGCAATGGCGACCGGGTCCCCGGACCGGGCATGGGCCCGGGCGAGCGTCCACCCGCAAGTGCGTGCGTAGAAGGTGAGCCCGACCGGTCTCATCAGCTCGGGGTCCGCCGAGCCCTTCATGTCGCGGAGCTGGCGCCAGTAAAAGTGACGGCGCACGTCCAGCCCCTTAGTCCAGCCGAGGTAGATGTCGCTGGCTGCCTGCATCATCCGCTGCCCATGCACCACCCGCTCGCCGTGCTGCCGGTACCGGCTTTTGCGCACGTAGGGCTCAAGAACCGATGCCGTCGCCTCCTTGATCTGCATGAACAGCGGATCCTGCGCGTCGCGCCCCTGGAGCAGGACGATGAACGCCCGGGTGCCGACGCTGCCAACGCCGACGACCTTGCGGGCTGCATCCACGATCCCGGGCCTCCAAGCCCATCGCTTTGCGTTCGTCGATGCTCGGATGCGCGATCTTCCGCACGCCCACGGCGCAGAGACATCACCCGGAAAGGAGGATGTCGGCTCCCGGCCAGCCGGAGTCATCATGGATGGTGGCTACGGGGCGGAAGTCGGGGCGCCGGCCCGCGACCGAGCTGGTTCCGGCTGCCGAACGGGGTGAGCATTGGTGGCCGGTCGCCACGGCCATTATTGTCGTCGCTGGCCTGCATGTGGCGCTGCCGACCCGGTACCGGGTACAACCCGCCTGGGTGGTCCCGGTCGTGCTGGTCGCCCTGCTGGTGGTGCTGATCGTCGGGGACCCGGGCCGCATCGACCGGCAGAAAGCCTGGCTGCGGGTCGTCACCGGCGTCGTCATCGGGGTCATCGCTGTGGCGAACCTGCTGGCCGCCGTCCGGCTTGTCGTGGACATCCTGACCGGCAACAAGCTCTTCGCGCACAACGCGGCCGGGCTGCTTGCCACCGGCGGGATGATCTGGGTGACGAACGTGATCGCGTTCGGGCTGGTGTACTGGCATCTCGATCGTGGTGGTGCCGCCGCCCGGGCCCATCATCCGGACCGGAACCCGGCGTATGTCTTTCCGGAGATGCAGCACACGGAATACGTGGCCGCCGGCTGGGTGCCGCGGTTCGTCGATTACCTGTCGCTGGCCTTCTGGACCGCCACCGCGATCAGCCCTGCCGACATTTCAGCGATCAGGCCGTGGGCCAAGCTCCTCATGATGCTCGAAGCGGCCGGGTCCATCACCTTGGCGGTGATCGTGGTCGGCTTTGCGGTCAACATCCTCTAGCGTCCGTCATGTCCTGATTCCCGCTCCGGCGCTCCGGCTGATCGCTGCGATGACGGCGCTGTGGCGGCGGTGAGCAGCTCTTCGATCCGGGCAAGCCGCCGGTCGAGCTCGGCCAGTGTCACCTCAGGTGTGGCCGCCTCCACTTGCGGGCCGCGCTGGGCCCTGACTGGTGCTTGCCCGACGAAGCTCGACGCCACCTGCGCGGTAACGACAGCCAGGGTGAGCAGGCCGATGCCCATGATGAAGCAAGCCGTGATCCGCCCCGCTGTGGTGACCGGGAAGAAGTCACCGTAGCCGACGGTGGTGACCGTCACCGCCGACCACCACAGTGACTCACCCAGGGTGTGGATGTTGGACTTGGGCGCGTGGCGCTCGAGCAGATACACGATGATCGCGCCGTTGATGACCAGCACGGATGCGGCCAGCAAAAACCGGCCGAGGTGCCCGCGCCGGAACACCGATCTGACCAGACGGAAACTGAAGATCACGCGCACCGGCGGGAAGATCACCGAGAGGATCCCGAGCGGATGGGTGAGCAGGTAGTGAACATGGCGCCTGGCCAGGGCGCTGCGGATGGTGATGTCGATCCCATAGACGACCCGGACAGCGGCCTGGATGGTCAGCACGATAGCCCTGACGTCATGTGAGGTGCTGAAGTCGCCGGGAGGAACCACCACGATCCACAGCGTGGCCAGCGCCAGAAGATCGAGCGCCGTCTGGGTTCTCGCTACATAGGCGGCCAGGTGGCCACTGGGGTCGTCCACATCAGCCTTATCATCGGCAGCTTGGCCTGACCGCTGGTCAATGTCGCTCATGGTCATCAGCGTTGCACCGGAAGGCTTGACGCAACGAGTCCTTGCTCCTAGATGACGCCCCGAATGAGTTCACTGAGACCCACGTCATGAGCGTCCGGTCCTGAACGAGGAACCGTCTTCGCCGTTGGCCGGAGGTGGCGTAAGCAGCCTCGCCATCCCGGCCGGGCGGCGCGGGATGGCGAGAGCTCGGAATCGGGTCAGAACGTCCGGATGGCAATCTCCGCGGGTGCGTCAAGGAGCGCGTCGACGATCGCCGGCGTCACGGCCTGGCTTGGGACGGCCGCGCCCAGCGAGCCATCCGGCCCCTGGGGCATCGCCGCGGGCGAAGGCTTCTGGGACGGCGCCGATCCGCCCGCGGGCGCTGACCTCGTGTACCTCAGTGTCCCGGCGGGCGCCGACCCGGAGGCCGTGATGCACCGGGTCCGCGGCCTGGGCTGACGAACCGCGGCGGACCCCAGCCGTCACGTCAGCCAGACCATGATCGATCCTCAACATGTCCGGGATTCCCGCGGCCCATGTTGACTGGAAGACTCTCGATTCATGAGAGCGCTCCCCGTGCAGCCGGAACCGCTGTGGCGCATCGATTTCCGCCAGCGGATCGCCGTGTCACTGTGGTTTCTGCCGACCATATTCGCGGCGGTCGCGATCGGCGCGGCCAATCTCACCATCTGGCTAGACGCCGAGGTCGATGCCCCGATCGGAGTGCGGCCGGACCTGGTAAGCGACCCCGGCACCGCCGCCACCTTCGCCGGCGCGATCGCGGCTGCCACCCTGGCGTTCGTGGCCGTGGTGTTCGCCACCACGCTGGTGGCCATCCAACTCGCGGCTAGCCAGTACTCACCCCGGACGGTGCGGATCTTCATCCGCTCCCGGATGACCCGGGTGACGCTCGGATTGTTCCTGGCCACCTTCGTCTTCTCCGTGATCATCCTGGTCAGCAACCGGGCGTCGGTCACCTTGGCGAAACAGTTCGCGCCTTTGGTGTCGGTGACGACCTTGCTGGCCTTGACCGTGGCGACGGTCTTCGGGTTCGTTGCCTACCTGCATGGCGTGGTGCGCCTCATGCGCGTCCAATACCTCCTCGAAGCGATTGCCGCCGAGAGCCCGGCGGGCCATCGAGGAAGACTTCCCGCCGGCGTCGGCCTACGTTGATGTTGAACCTCCCCCGCCGGATCCCTCACCCCTTCGCCTCTGCTACAGCGGGACAGCCGGCGTCGTTACGGCCATCGACTTGCACGGTCTCGCCGGATTGTGCCGGCAGAAGGAGTGCTGGCTCGAGCTGACCGTCGGAGTGGGCGAGTACCTGGCTCATGGCACGCCCATTGCGCTTGCGCACGGCGGGGAGCTGCAAGACCGCGATGTCAGCAGGTTTTTCCTCATGGGCGGAGAACGCACCTTCGTGCAAGACCCGGCGTTCGGCTTCCGGCAACTTGTCGATGTCGCGATACGCGCCCTGTCTCCGGCCGTCAACGATCCGACGACGGGGGTACAGGCCATCGATCGCATCAGCGACCTCCTGGCCATCACGGGCAACCGGCTTGACCCGACCGGCCTGCGAGTAGATTCCAGCGGTACGGTCAGGGTCAAGCGCAAGCTGCGGAACTTCGACAGCCTGCTGGTGCTGGCCTTGACCGAGGTCATCCGTTACGGCGCCGACGCGCCTCAGGTGGTGCGGCGCCTTCACGGGATGCTCGACGAACTCCAGTCCACGCTCCCCACGGAGCGGCAGGCCGCCCTCGCCCACCAGCGAAGCGTGCTGGAAGCCGCGGTCAGCGCCGCGTTGCCTGCCGCGTTCGCGTCAGTGGCCTCGGCGGCAGACCGGGAGGGCCTGGGCTGAACGGGACAGCAGGGCCGCTCAGCTCATCGTGAGGCCCCCGCTGACGCTGATGGTCTGGCCGGTGACGAAGGATGCCTCATCCGAGGCGAGGAACGCGACGACATGGGCGACGTCGGCGGGCTGGCCGAGCCGCCGGAACGGGATCGCCTTAGTAAGTGCCTCCCGCAGCCTCGGGCCCGCGAACGATGCGAACAGCGCGGTGTCGGTGGGGCCGGGGCAGACGCAATTGACCCTGACCTGATGGCGGGCCATCTCCCTCGCGAGCGACTTGGTGAACGCGATGACCCCGCCCTTGGCCGCGGAGTAGACCGCCTCGCCAGACGACCCGACCCGGCCGGCATCCAAGCCCAGGTTTACCACCGCTCCGCTGCCCTGCTCGGCCATGATCGGCAGCACCGCCTTGGCGGTATGCAACACGCCGTACAGGTTGATGGCGATGGCACGGTCCCAGTCGTCCGGATCGGAGTCGATGAAGGGGCTGGCCTTGTCCCAGCCGGCGTTGTTGACGAGGACGTCGACGCGGCCGAATTGCTCCATGACCTGGTCGACCATGGCCTGCACGCCGTGGCGGTCGGTAACGTCAGCGCGGATCGCCATGGCGTCCGGCAGTGCGGCCGCCGTCTGGACGGCGGCCGCCTCGTCCAGGTCAGTGACGACGACGATGGCTCCCTCCGCGGCGAGCTTCTCGGCGACCGCCTGGCCGATGCCCTGGCCGGCGCCGGTCACGATCGCGATCTTGCCGTTGAGCCTTCCCATGGACGGTTTCTCCTCTCGGTCCGCTCGCAGGGCCTCACGCAGAGCGCTGCGCGCCGCACGCGTCTTGGGAGCGCCTCCCATAGCCCGCAGCTGCAGCCGGGCCGGGCGTGACGCACCGGCTCCCCGTCCTTGACGCTGCGCCTTGCCTGACCGTACCGTGGCGCTGCCGCGGTCCATGACCGCGGCGATGCAGCTGCCAGCGAAGTCCGGTGAGATCCCGGCGCTGTCCCGCAACGGTAGTTCCCCACGGGGGCGAGCCCGGTCGCCTGTTCTGCATCGACGAAGTAGCCCTCGAAGGAAGGGCGGTTCGCAGGTGGATCGGACACTCCTGGGCCTTGTCTCCGCCATGATCCCGACGGCGGGTGACAGGTGAGCCCGGCAGATTCAGACGCCGCTTCGGCCGACGCCGACGGCCTGCCGCAGCCCGCTCCTGGACCGGCCGGGCAACAGACGGAACCGCACGCCAGATCATCGGGAGTGGCCAGGTCACACCCGGCGCCCCGGCCGATCCAGGGACACCGGCGCATCCCGCTGCCCGCAGCCCTGGCCGGCTGCACCGTGCTGCTGGTCCTCACCATGACCCTGGGCGTGGCCATAGGGTCTGTGCCGCTGAGCCCGGCGACGGTCTGGGGAGTGATCGCCAGTCACCTGGCTGGTCACCCTCACTACAGCGTGGCCGACGCGATCGTCTGGGAAATCAGGCTCCCTCGTGTCCTGCTCGCCGCGGCCGTGGGCGCCGCTCTGACCACGGCGGGGACGGTAGTCCAGGTACTGGTTCGCAACGCACTGGCCGATCCGTTCCTGCTCGGCGTGTCCTCGGGTGCGAGCGTCGGTGCCACCGCCGTGCTTCTGTTCGGGGCCCTTGCCTCGCTCGGTGTGTGGGCGATCTCCGTCGGCAGCGTTATCGGTGCGCTCGGCGCCATGGCTGCTGTCTTTTTCGTATCCCGCACGGGGCGGGCGCTGGCGCCCACCCAGCTCATCTTGTGCGGTGTCGTGCTCTCGGCCCTGTTCGAGTCGGTGACCAGCTTCCTGATCTTCCGCGGCAACCCGCAGGCCACACAGTCGGTGCTGTTCTGGCTGCTGGGGTCGTTCGGTTTGGCTACCTGGCCGCAGCTTCCTATTCCGGTTATCGCCCTCGCCGCAGCCATGGTCTACCTGCTGACGCAGGGCCGTTCGCTAAACGCTCTGGCCATGGGCTCAGAGCAGGCTGCGGCACTCGGAGTCGACGTGCAGAGCCTGCGGCGGAACCTGTTCATCGTCACTTCCCTGATGGCCGGCGTAGCGGTCGCGGTGAGCGGCATCATCGGGTTCGTGGGCCTGGTCATCCCGCACATCGTTCGCCTGATGATGGGATCGGACCACCGCCGGGTCCTGCCCGTTGGTGTGCTGTTCGGCGCGTCGTTCATGGTCCTCGGAGACCTGCTGGCCCGCACGATCGTGGCTCCCCAGGAGATGCCCATCGGGGTCATCACCGCATTCATCGGGGCGCCGGCCCTCATCTTCCTCATCCGCCGCCGGCCGTACCTGTACGGAGTGTCCGGGTGAGCCTCGAGCTGCAAGATCTCTCCGTGGACATCGCCGGCCGGCGGATCGTCTCCGATGTCAGATTCGCCGTCCCCGACGGAAGCTTCACTGGCCTGCTGGGACCGAACGGCAGCGGCAAGTCGACGATCCTCAAGACCATCTACCGTGTTCACCGGCCAGCTACCGGACGGCTGCTCCTCGACGGGACGGACCTGTTGTCACTGCGGCCCAGAGACGCCGCCCGGCGCATCGCCGTCGTGTCGCAGGAATTCAGTCTCGAGTTCGATTTCACCGTCCTCGAGATGGTCATGGTTGGCCGCACCCCGCATAAGCAGCCGTTCGAGCGGGACAACGAGACTGACCACGCGATCGTGGATAATGCCATCCGGCAGGTCGGCTGCGGAGACCTCGCGCACCGCAGCTTCAACACGCTGTCAGGAGGTGAAAAGCAGCGGGTGCTGATCGCCCAGGCCATCGCCCAGGGAGCTGACCACCTAATCCTCGACGAGCCCACCAATCATCTGGACATCCGGTACCAGATCGAGACCATGGAACTCGTCTCCGCGCTGGGCGTTTCCGTCCTTGCCGCCATCCACGACCTCAGCCTCGCCTCTTTGTTCTGCGACAGCGTCCATCTGATCGCCGACGGCCGGATCATTGCCGGCGGCTCTCCCCGATCGGTGATCACCGCCGACATGATGCGTCGCGCATACGGCACGGAGGTCCTGGTCATCGACCACCCCGACACTGGCACCCCGCACCTGATCCCGCGACGGTTCCGCAGCACGGATCCATCGTCTCCAGGCGGCACAGACCCGGCAGGCCCGGGCAGCGGCGCAGATGACTGATACAAACGCCAGCGCGGCCTGGTCATCTCGCCGGCATCGGCATCACCGCGACCCGGCTGCCGCAGCCTGGCCGCACTAGACTATTCTTCAGCAGCGCAGCGACGGGAGTATCCGCGAGCCGGTAGCGAATGACCCTGCCGTCCCGTTCGGTGATGACGGTCTGAGTGGCGCGCAGGTAACGCAGCGTCTGGGACACGGTGGTGTCGTTGATGCCGGTTGCGGCGGCGAGGTCGGAGACGCTGATCGGTCCAGCCACCTGTATGCAGGTCAGGACCATGAGACGGGTGGGATCGGCCAGCACGGCGAACTGCCGGGCGCGTTCGTGGATCGCCTCGGGTTCGTCAAGTGCGGCGATGGCCTGGCAGACACGCTCGCCGTCAATGACGCGGTGATCGGATCGCTCCGCGGGCAGGAGATGCACGGCTCCAGTGTTTCACACCAACAGATCTACATCTGATCATCCAATCATCCTTGACGCCGACGAAGCTTGCCTTGTACGTTGCTGATCGCCCTGGGCCGCCCGCCTGGGGTGACAGCCAGCCAGCGAAGTCCGGTGTGAGCCCGGCACTGTCCCGCAACGGTCATGCCCCTCGGGGATGAGTCCGGTCGCCTGGCCTGGCATGTCGTCGAACACCAGTCCTCGGAGGAAGGGCCGTTCACGCGAGGCCGGATCAGCCGGCATCGCAGGCGCTGCCTGGCCCCGGGAACCTCGGGAGGTCGGGCACATGCAAGACGGCCAAGGTCGACCGCGGCCAGCAGTACCCCACCTGGGTGAACTGCCCCATGCTGCCCGGCGGCCCAGGGCCCTCCGCATCGCCGTGCTCGTTGGGGCGCTGCTGGCAGCGGCGAGCGCCCTGGCCGCCTGCGGCTCATCCGCAGCTCCTGCGACGGATTCCGCACCTAAGCCAGCAGCTGCGTATCCGGTCACGGTGGCCAGCTGCGGGATTCCGGTGACCTATGACAAAGCCCCCACCCGGGCGGTCTCCAACGACATCAACACCACCGAGGACATGCTGGCGTTGGGTCTCGAGTCGCACATGGTCGGCACCTTCGGGGTGACCGGCGACGGCCCCGTCGGGACGCCCGTGCCAGCGCAGTACATCGCGGGCTTTCATAAGGTGCACGACGCCTCACCCGACTACTTCACTAAGGAAGAGCTTGTCGCCCTCCGCCCCGACTTCCTGTTCGCTGGCTGGAACTACGGCCTGCAGACGGGCACCAGCCTGACCCCCACCGGGCTGGCCCAGTTCGGCATCAAGACCCTCGTGCTGACCGAGTCATGCGCGCACACGGAAAAGGGAAAGACCTCGGTCAGCGTCAATGACACCTACCAGGACCTGCGCAACCTGGGTGCGATCTTCAACGTGCGGAAGAAAGCCCAGCAAGTCATCAGCTCCATGCAGACCCAGGTGGCGGCGGCACACGCCAAGGTCGCCGGGCTCAAGCCGGTGACAGTATTTGACTACGACAGCGGCGAGGCAGCACCAGTCACCGGTCCCGGGCTTGCGATGCCGACCGCGCTGATCACCCTGGGCGGCGGAACCAACATCTTCGCCGGCCTCAAGCAAAGCTGGACCTCGGTGTCCTGGGAGCAGGTCATCAAGGCAGACCCTCAGTGCATCGTTATCAACGACTACGGCACCCCGACAGCCCAGCAAAAAGAGAAGTTCCTGGAGACTAACAAGATCACCAAGAACCTCACGGCGGTCAAGAACCGCTGCTTCCTCCCGCTCAGCTACGACGAGGTAACCTCGGGCACCCGCAACGCGGCCGCCGTGGTAGCAATCGCCCGCTGGCTGCATCCCAGCGCCTTCGGCTTGCGCGCCGACGGATCATAAGCGCGGCTGCCCCTGCTCCCTCAGCGCCCGCCAGGTCAACCCGAGACTTGCCAGGGAGTCCCCTACTCTTTTGAGCATGTTCGCTGCGGCACTGGTCAATCTCTACACTCGCGATATCGAGGCTGGGCTCCGCTTCTACGGCGACCTCCTCGGGTTCGTGGAGACCTTCCGGACTCCATGTGAAGGAGTCCCGGAACACGTTGAACTCCAGCTGAACGGGTTCACCATCGGCCTCGGCACGGTCGAGGCGGCCTGGCGCGTACACGGGGTTGCGGCTGCGCCGGGAAGCCCGGCCCTGGCTTTGGTCGTGTGGTGCGACGATGTCGACAGGGCCTACGAAGACCTGGCAGCGGCCGGGGTTCCTACGGTTCAGCCACCGCATGACACCGGCAACAACAACCGCAACGCCCTGCTGCGCGATCCCGACGGGAACCTCGTGGAAATCGTGGCCAAGAGGTCGTAAGGCGGGCGCTAAACGGAGCCCGGCCCGGCGTATATAGCTCGCCATCGATGTTTGCTGCGGGCTTCCGGGCGGCCCGGTGGGAGTCAGGACATCAGAGCACGGCGGGCGTCTTCCAGTCCTTTCTCGTTGTCGCGCGGCCCGCTGATGCCGGTCAGGTTGTTGCTGGCGATCCGCCACGCGAAATAGTTGGCCTGGACGGCCCACCGGAACCGCAGCATCGGCGCCAGGCCATACTCCACCTCGGCGGAATGAAGGCGGCCCGCGTCCAGGTACGCGCTGATCAGTGCCGGTGCGTGGCCTGGCCCGCCGACGTACATGACGGCCGAGGCCAGGTCGTACAGCAGCGGCCCGTACAGGGCATAGCTCCAGTCGATGACCCCGCACCGGCCGGTGGCCGGGTCCAGCCGGAACGCGTCCGGCGCGGGGTCGGCGTGCAGCAGGCCCCACGTCATGGTGTCCGGGCGGGCAGCGTCGAGGACCTCGAGTGCCGCGGTGATGGCTGGCCGCAGCCAGGGCCGCAGTGACAGGTGGCTCGCACCCGGGTCGACCCAGTGAAACCGCTGGGCGGCCGCGGGATCATAGCCCGTCAGGGCCTGGTGCACCCGGGCCAGCATCGTGCCGATGAGGGCCTGCTCGGCGTCGCCCTCGCCCGTGAGCGCCTGTCCGGGCACCCAGGTCAGGAGGGCCAGCCAGCCATTCTCGATGTCGACGGCGAGACGGCCGCCGACCGCGGGGACAGGCGCCCCGGCGGATATGCCTGCCTGCTCCAGCCACCGCGCCATGGCCATGGCCTCGGCGAACTGACCGCCGTCGCCGGAGGCCACCGCCTTGGCCACCCACCGCCGGTCACCAAGATCGACGAACCAGGTCTGAGAACCCATACCGCCGTTGTGCACCCCGACCCGGGCACCCGCCAGACCCCAGTACCGCCGCAGGCACGACAGCAACACCGGCTCAGTGATCACAGATCGAGTCAACCAGACCGGCAGCCGCTTCTATGGTGCGGATTTGAGCTGCCCCGGGGGAAGTCCCAGCTCACGCTCCGCGGTGGCGATCACGAGGTCGCCGACCATGCTGTTATCGATCGCGGACTTGATCGCCGCGACAACCGTCAGCCCGTCGATGGTGGCCAGGATGCGGACGGACGCGACCAGCGCGTCGGCGGTTCGGAACTCCCCCGTGCTGACGCCGTCCTGGATCAGGACCGCAAGCCGGCTGTCCCAGGCATGCATCTGAGCGACCAACTCGGCTCGCAGCGCCGGGCGGTGCCGCGCGCCATGCCATGCGTCGAGCCACAGCAGGCTGATGCGGTCGCGGTCATCACTGAGCATGTAGCGCAGCAGTTCGCGCAGGCGGAGCAGGTGAGTCGGCGCAGCCGCCTCGATCATCGCGAACGTCTCGTCGCGGTCGTGGGTCATGACATCGGCGAAGGCTTCGGCGACGAGATCGGTGACCGACGGGAAGTAGTGGCTGACCAGCCCGGGGAACACCCCGAGCGCGTCCGCGATCCGGCGCAAGGTCACGCTGTCCAGCCCGTCAGCCAGGGCGATCTCACAGGCAGCGGCGACGATCTCGGCCCGACGCTGCTCGGTTGGCTTGCGGCGGGCGGACTGGCGCGGGCGGGCCCTTGACGGCACGCGGTACATGGTATTGACTGTGCGACCAACTAGCTATTGGTCGTCTGACCAATAGCTGGTCGGCCAGGTCGAGGGAGCCGATGAGCGACGCGCTGCCTGTGGTGTCTCAGTGGTTCACCGCTACGCCCGTCGGCGACACAATCACGCTCATCCGCGAACCTCACGCGGATCCGCTGGTGCGCGCGAACCTCTGGCACGTACGCGGCCGCGACCGCGACCTACTGGTCGACTGCGGCCTCGGTGTCACCTCGTTTCACGACGCGCTGCCCGAGTTCGTGGCCCGCGGCCCGGTGCTCGTCCTGACGCACGGGCACTTCGACCACATGGGGTCGGCGCACGAGTTCGCCGAATGCTGGGCGCATGCGCTGGAGCCGGTGGCGGAGCCGATGTTCGGCACTCTCGACGGCGCCGCGCTCACCGCATCGGTCATGTACCCGGCGGCCACGCACGAGACGCTGCCGCCCTTGCTGATCAGCGCGCGTCCCTCCGAGTCGTACGACCCGTACGGCTATCAGGTGCGCCCGGCCCGGGTGACGCGCGCGCTCGCGGACGGCGACCGTGTCGATCTGGGCGACCGCGCCTTCACTGTGCTGCATCTGCCCGGCCACAGCCCGGGCAGCATCGGGCTGTATGACGAGCACGACGGCACGCTGTTCTCGGGCGATGTCATCTGCGATGGCCCGCTCATCGACGACATCATCGGCTGCGATACCGCGCAGTACATCGCGACGATGCGCGGGCTCAGAGACCTGCCGGTCCGGATCGTCCACGCCGGCCACGAGCACGACTTCGGCCAGGCCCGCACGCACGAGTTGATCGACGCCTACATCGCATCACGCACCTAGCTCACTTCAGGAGTTCGACCATGACCACTCCGCCGCCCGCGCATGACAGCCGACCGCCGATGACCAATGCCGATCCGGAGGCCGTGTTCCGCTCGAGTGACGCCTCCGGCACCGACGCCGTCGGGACCGTCGAGGGGCACGGAATCGACGTCATCCCCGACCAGGAACGGCACGGCAAGCCGTCGGACCTGTTCTCGTTCTGGCTCGGCTCGAACGTCATCTTCACCTACCTGCTGCTCGGCGGGATCCTGATCGAGCTGGGCCTGTCGCTGTGGGCCGCCGTTCGTGATCGCGATCGTGTTCAACCTGGCCTGGGTCGCGGTCGGCGTGCTGACCGTGCCGGGACCGCGCACAGGAACCGCGAACATGGTGGTCAGCCGGGCCCAGTACGGCTTCCAGGGAAACAAGCTGTCCTGCCTGTTCAGCTGGATCGTCAACGTCGGCTACGAGGGTGTCGACTTCGCGATCGCGGCCCTGGCGGCCTACTCGCTGTTCAATTTCTGGGGATGGCACGTCAACACGTTCTGGAAGGCCGTCATCCTCGGGGTCATCATCGTCGTGTCATTCGCCATCGGCCTCTACGGTCACGCGACGATCTTCCTGTTCCAGAAGATCTTCGCCTGGGCGCTGGGCGTGGCCTCGGTCTTCTTCGCCATCTTCATGATCGGGCACGTGAAGTTCAGCTATCACCCGTCTCCCCGCGCCGCACGGCAGCGTGCTGCTGGCGTCGGTCCTTATCGCGATCAGCGTCGTGCTCAGCGGCCCGCTGTCGTACCCGATCGGGTCGGACTACTCGCGCTACCTGCCTGCGAACGTGTCGGCCAAGAAGGTGGTCTGGTACACGTTCATCGGCGGCTTCATCCCGGCCGTCGTGCTCACGATCATCGGCATCCTGGCCGCCACCGCGGTCGACCCGACCGACTTCACCACGTCGATCCGCGGTGTCGTGCCCGGCTGGTTCTACCCGATCTTCCTGCTCATCGTCGTCGCTCGGGGTCGTCTGCAACAGCATCCTGTCGGTGTACTCGTCCGGCCTCGCCCTTCAGGCGCTTGGCGTGCCGTTGGCCCGGTCGCGGACGGTGTGGATCGACGTTGTCTTCGGCACCGCGCTCGCGGTCTACGGGGTGCTGATCGCGACGAACTTCCTCACCGTGCTGCAGAACTTCCTGCTCTGGTCGGTGTACTGGTACGCGCCGTTCTTCGGCATCTACGTCACCGAACTCGCCTTGACCAAGGGCTGGTACGACGGCCACGAACTGCATCGCGTCGGCGGCCGGTACTGGTTCGACCGCGGCTACCGATGGCGCGGTGTCGCCGCCCTGGTCATCGGGATGGTGTTCACCGTGCTGTGCTCGAACACGCCGTACCTGAAGGGCGCGATCTCGACTCATGTGCTCAACGGCGGGGACATCAGCGCCATCGGCGGCTTCGTCGTGGCCGGCGCGATCTACTGGGTGCTGTGCGTCTGGCCCGTGCGTGATCAAACCGCTCGCGAGTCCGCCGAGATCGCCAGGGTCAAGATGGGTGACGCACGATGACGGCCGTCGAGTGGTTCGCGGTGCAGCGGCTGCGCGAAGGCATCTACCTCATCGGCGAGCCGATGCATGTCAACAGCTACCTCATCCTGGGATCCGAGCGAGCCGTCCTGCTCGATACCGGGATGGGGATCAGCAACATCCGGGCCGCGGTCGAGAAGATCACTGATCTCCCGGTGCTCGTGGTCAACAGCCACTACCACTTCGATCATGTAGGCGGCAATCACCTCTTCGACGACATCGCCATCCATGAACTCGGCGCCGGCCCGCTTCGCAGGCCTGGCCCGCCGCCGCACTGGTTTGCCCGCTACCTCGCCGCCGTCGAAGAGGTGCTCGCGCAGTACGCCGTATTCCGCGAAATCGACCAGGCGTGGTTCCAGGTCCTGGCGCCGGAGATGCAGATGCGCCCGTTGCCGGCGACGTTCGACCGCGCCGCCTGGCGTACCGTCACCACCGTGCCGAGCCAGCTGCTGAGGGATGGCGACACGCTGGATCTGGGCGGACGGAGCCTGCAGATCCTGCACACCCCGGACACACCCCGGACTGCATCTGCCTGCTGGACGACGAGCACCGGATCATGTTCACCGGCGACACCATCGACACCGGGCCGATCTACGCGCAGTTCGAGGAGTCGAGCATTGACTCGTTCGTCGCCTCGACGAAGAAGCTGCTGGCCTACGTCGACCGGGTAGACGTCCTGTTCAGCGCGCACGGTGCCCGGTATCAGTCCTGCCCCGAGCTGATCCCCCGGGTAGCTGACGCATTTGCCCTGGTGGGGACCGGCGACGTCGAGCTGTTCGACACCCAGGACTGCTTCGGCACACCCTCGAAGGAGGCCCGGTTCAACGACTTCTCGATTCTGGTGAACGCGGCCGCCCTCGCGGCCCGGTAGCGCCTGCGTCGCCTGCGACCGAGCAGGAGATCGCCGCTACGCGGCCGACGACCTGCCCACTGGGTAAGGCAGTCCCTGGCCAGCAGCGACGGCCCTGCGCACGGTGTCCTGATGCTCACGGCTGAGGGTGCCCCGGCCGGAGCGCCAGGTCGCCCACACTTGGTCCCGTAGCTGCTTCGGGACCCGGTACCAGTGGCGACGGCACATCAGGCGGGATGGGTCGATCTGGTCGCCGCACCCCGGGACCGGGCAGCGGCTGGCCAAGTCCGGCCAGGCTCTCGGCTGGCCGCCTGGTCCGCGGCCACGGCCACGGGTTAATTCCGTTACGGCTCGATCTTCGATTGCCCCGCTGGTCACGTGTACCCCTCATTCGCCTGTTACTAAGAGGAACGCTACGGCCCGTCGGCGACATTCCCGGCGATTCAGGGCACGGCGTGTCGCCGCGTCACGTCAACCTCAGGCGGCCGGCGGCGCGGGCAGCCAGACGTGACAGGCGATGATGGGATCCGTGTCAAGCGATCGGGAACGGCTCAGGATCACCTTCAACTCTGCGGCCCGGCTCTACCATCAGGCGCGTCCGGAGTACCCCGACGAGCTGTACGACGAACTCGTGCGGCTGGCCCGTCTCCGCCCCGGCGACCGGCTGCTGGAGGTCGGCTGCGCCACCGGCAAGGCGACCCTTCCGCTCGCCCGCCGCGGATTCCCGATCACATGTATTGAGATCGGAAGCGATCTGGCCGCGGAGGCGCAGCACAATCTGGCCGGCTTTCCCGATGTCCGCATCGTCAACGACGGTTTCGAGTCCTGGACACCCAGGCCGGCCCCGGCACTTTCGCCCTGGTATTCGCGGCCACGGCCTGGCACTGGACTGACCCGGCGGTCCGGTACCGGAAGGCCTGGGATCTGCTCCAGCCCGGTGGTCATCTCGCCTTCTGGGCCGCCACTCATGTGGTGCCGGCCGCCGGCGATCCGTTCTTCCGCGAAATCCAGGACGTGTACGACGAGATTGGCGAGGGACTGCCCGCGGGGTGGACCTTCCTGGAGCCCGCCGACGTGCCTGACCAGCGAGAGGAGATAGACGACAGCGGCCTGTTCACCGGCGTTGCGGTCCGCCGCTTCGACTGGGAAGTCGTTTACACCGCCGAGGAGTACATACGCCTGCTCGACACGTTCTCCGGCCATATCGATATGGCTCAGTGGCAGCGCGACCGGCTTTACGGTGAGATCCGGCGCCGTCTGGCCGGGCGTCCCGGCGGCCGCCTCCGGCGGCACTGGGGCGCGGTCCTTCATGTCGCCAGGCGGCGCGACAGCCTCCCGGCCGCTACCGGTACCTGAGCGCTATCCGCCGGAGCAGCCGGGTCGCGGTGATGTAGAAGCTGGCGCTGAATGGCCACTGCGAGACAATGCGCCCGGTGCCGGCCTGGAAATAACTGGTCGTCGACGCGAAGACCGTCTGGGCGAGGCGCGACTGCAGCCAGTCGTTGTACCGGGCGCTGGCCAGCGGCGGGACCTCGGCGGCGCGCCGGTGGCGCGTCCTCAGGTGGCGGATGGTCCTGGCGGCGAAACGCGCCTGGGCTTCGTAGAACGAGACGAGCGGCGCGCTGTTGGTGTTGGGGCCGTACATCATGAAGAAGTTCGGGAAGCCGGGCACCATGAGGCCCAGGAACGCCTGCGGCTCACCGGCCCACTGTTCGTGCAGGTCGACGCCGTTGACCCCGACGACCCGGTAGTTGCCCAGGTAGTTCGCGGCGTCGAAGCCGGTGGCCAGGACGATCACGTCGACGTCGTGCTGGTCACCGTTGGCGTCGATGGCCCCTGACGAGGTCAGCCCCTTAACGGCATGGGGTACCAGCTGCACGTTCGGCTGGAGGAGGGCAGCGTAATAGGTGTCGCTGATGACCGTGCGCCGGGCCTCGACCGGGAAGTCGGGTGTGGCGAGCTCCCGCAGATCGGGCCGGCTGGCCAGGGCGGAGTTGAGGAACTCCCGGGCGGCGCGCTGGCGCCGCCGGTTGGCCCGGCCGTCGCTGCGGGCGTGACTGGCCCGGATCTGCCGCAGGTCGTACTGCAGGTAGAGCTGGCGGCGGCGCCACTCGTACACGAGCGGGTTGCGGCCCCGCCTGCGCTCCCGGGCGGTGAAATCGCGGTTGCCCTTGGGCAGCAGCCAGTTGGGCTCGATCTGGAAGATCTTCAGCTCGGCGGCGCACGTGGCCGCCTCGGCCACGACCTGGACCGCTGAGGAGCCGGTGCCCAGCACGGCCACCTTCTTCCCGGCCAGGTCCAGGCCCGCGGGCCAGGCGGAGGTGTGGCAGATGACGCCGCCGAACCCGGTGTCACCCCGCGCGAACGGCGGGATGAGCGGGACGTTGAGGAAGCCCACGGCGCTGATGACCGCCTGGAAGGCACCGTGCGACGCCCCGGACGAGGTGACGATGTCGTACTCGCCCCGCTCCTCGGCCCAGGTGACGCTCTCCACCTTCTCGTTGAGGACCAGGTGCGGCCGGAGGCCGAACCTGTCGACGACGGACTCGAGGTAGCGCTGCAGCTCGTCCCAGCGGGCGTGGGTGCGAGTCCAGTCGGAGCGGGCGAACGAGAACGAGTAGATGTGCGACTCCAGGTCGACCTCGGCGCCGGGATACCGGTTGTTCCACCAGGTCCCGCCGATGCCGGCGGAGAGCTCGAAGATCGTGAAATCGGAGATCCCGTGCCGCTTCAGGGCCACGGCAGCG
Organism: uncultured Actinomycetota bacterium; assembly: GCA_963739645.1. Taxonomy (GTDB): domain Bacteria; phylum Actinomycetota; class Actinomycetes; order Streptosporangiales; family Streptosporangiaceae; genus JASHPR01. The sequence goes on along the minus strand of CAVUBM010000112.1, from coordinate 67,392 downwards.
GCGATGCCGCTGAAGCCGGACCCGATGATGGCCACCCGGGTCGGTGGGGCCGCTGTACCCGCGGGTCGCGGTACGGAATTCATGAAGGTCATTAGGTAAGAAATGTAGACCTAATGACCCTTAGGGTCAAGACGCGCCTCAGGCGGCCGCCGGGCCTCGTCGCCGGGCCAGGATGACCTAAGCTTGCGGGCGGGATGCCGGGAAGGGTGATCCGTGGCCTTCGAGCGACTCCAGCAGAGGACAACCCCAGACACCGTCGTCGCCGTCATCCGGAAGGCGATCCTGGACGGCACGCTGGCTCCGGGGGCGCAGCTTCGCGAGGCGCACGTGGCGGCCGAGCTTGGAGTCAGCCGGGCGCCGCTGCGCGAGGCGCTGAGCAAGCTCGAGGAAGAGGGGCTGGTCGTCAAGGTCCCCTTCCGGGGCGCCTTTGTCGCGGAGGTCGGCCCGAAGGTCGTCGAGGAGATCGCCACCCTCAGGCTCCGCCTTGAGCCGTTCGCCGTCGAGCGCTCGCTCCCGTGGCTGCGGCGGGCCGGGCGCGCTCAGTTCAAGGCCGTCGTCGCCGAGATGAGAGCCGCGTCGGCGGCCGGTGACGTGACCGGCTGCATCGACGCGCACCTGGCCCTGCACAAGCTGTTCTACGAGGCGGCCGACCACAAGCTGCTGCTTGACCTGTGGAACAGCTGGGAGGCCCAGCTCCGCCTGTTCCTCGCCGTTGACCTGCGGCAATTCGAGAACCCGATGGAAGTCGCGCGCGACCACGCCACCCTGTACAAGGTCATCCAGACCGGGGACATGAACGCGATCACGGCCGCCCTGAGCCACCACATTCACGGCGCCGGCCCCGCGGCGGCGCAGGCCGGCGGCCGCCCGCGCGCGGCCCGCGCCTGACCGGCCCGCGCCGGCTGTCCCGCGGGCTGAGGTCTTTCCGGCACTGCCCTGTTACAGGTAGCTTGGCCAGCCCAGGAGGCCGGCCAGGAAACGAGGGCAGCGCGTGAAGATCGTCGGGGTGGATGCTTTCGGGTACGAGGTCAGGTACGCCCACGGCGAGTACGTGATGTCGGGCGGCCGCGCGGCGGTCACGCAGACCGGCACGCTGGTGCGGCTGCGGACCGACGAGGGGCTGGCCGGATGGGGGGAGATCACGCCCCTCGGCTCGACCTACCTCCCCACGTTCTCCGACGGGATCCGCACCGCGCTGCGGTTCCTGGCCCCGCATCTGCTGGGGCTCGACCCGACGAACATCTCGGCGGTCACGCGGGTGATGGACGCGGTGCTCATGGGGCACCAGTACGCCAAGAGCCCCGTGGACATCGCGTGCTGGGACATCCGCGGCCGGGCCGTGGGGCTGCCCGTCGCCGCGCTGTTCGGCGGCGTGCTCCAGGAAGACTTCCCCGTCTACCAGGCCGTGCCGCTGGGCACGCCCGAGTCGATGGCCTCGTTCGTCGAGCGCGGCCGGGAGGCGGGGATCAACCGGTTCCAGCTGAAGGTGGGCAACGACCCGCGTGACGACGATGCCCGGACCCGGGCCGTCGTCGCGAAGGCCGCCGACGACACCATCGTGATCGCCGACTCCAACGGCGGGTGGAGCCTGCTCGACGCGCGGATCGCCATGAACGCGGTGGCCGACCTGCCGGTATTCATCGAGCAGCCGTGCCGCACGACCGAGGACAGCGTGCTCGCCGCGCGCGGCAGCAGGCTCCCGCTCGTCCTCGACGAGTCGATCGTCACCCTGTCCGACGTGTACGAGGCCAAGCAGGCGGCCGGTGTCTCGTCGATCAACATCAAGATCAGCCGGGTCGGGGGCCTCACCGGCGCCGCACGGATGCGCGACGTGATGCAGGAGCTCAACCTGGGCGTGTCGGTCGAGGACATGTGGGGCGGCGACGTGATCACCGCGGCGGTCAGCCACCTCGCGGCCAGCACCCGCCCGGAGAGCCTGCTCATGGTCTCGTTCATGAACGACTGGACCGACGGGCGCATCGCCGGGCACCAGCCCCGCTCGGCCGGCGGCCGGGGATCCGCCCCCACCGGGCCCGGGCTCGGCATCGAGGTCGACACCTCCCGGCTCGGGGAGCCGCTGTTCTCGGTCGGCGCGTGAGCCGGTCATGACCGCAGCGGGAACCGGCCATGCTGACGTTCTGATCATCGGCGCCGGGCCCTCGGGCTCCGTGGTGGCGCACACCCTGTCCGCCCGCGGGTTCCAGGTCGTCTGCCTCGAGCAGGGCGACTGGATCAACACCGGCGACCTGCCCGCCAACTTCCCGGAGTGGGAGCTGCTGGTGCAGGACCGGTGGCACCACGATCCCAACGTCCGGCAGCGCCCGGCCGACTACCCGGTGGATGACGAGACCGCGGACCTGCACCCGGTCATGCTCGCCGCGGTGGGCGGCACCAGCATCTACTACGGCGCGCAGTGGCACCGCCTGCTGCCCAGCGACTTCCGGGTGCGCACGCTCGACGGGGTGGCCAGCGACTGGCCGATCAGCTACGCCGAGCTCGCGCCCTACTACGACCAGGTCGACGCGTTCATCGGGGTGTCCGGGCTCGACGGCGACCCGGCGCGCCCCGCCGACGTCTCGTTCCAGTTCGCCCCGCTGCCGGCCGGCAAGGCGGGCCTGGCGGCGGCGGCCGGCATGAACCGCCTCGGGTGGCACTGGTGGCCGGGGTCGCAGACGATCCCGCCGCAGCGGTTCGGCGAGCGGCCGGGATGCGCGCGCTGGGGCACCTGCGAGTGGGGCTGCCCGGAGGGGGCCAAGTCATCGTTTGACCTGACCTTCTGGCCCGCCGCCCTGGCCAACGGGACACGGCTGGTCACCGGGGCGCGGGTCCGGCAGGTTCTGACCGACCAGCAGGGGCGGGCCACGGGGGCCGAGTACATCGACCGCGACGGCAGGGTGCACCGGCAGTCCGCCGACGTCGTGGTGCTCGCGGCCAACGCCATCGGCACGGCCCGGCTGCTGCTGCTCTCCGCGAGCCCCAGGCACCCGGCGGGCCTGGGCAACTCGTCCGGTCTGGTGGGCCGGCATCTGATGCTGCACCCGAACGGGACGGTCACGGGCTTTTACGCCGACTCCATCGAGACCTATCGAGGCCCGGCCGGGGAGCTCATGTACTCGCTGGAGTTCTACAACACCAGGCCGGAGCTCGACTTCGTGCGCGGCTCGAAGTGGAATCTCATGCCGCTCCCCGGGGTGTACTCGACGCTGGAGCTCAACTCGGGCGAACCTTTCGGCGCCCGGTGGGGCGACCACGCCCACGACGCGCTGGCCTACGCGGGACGGCAGATGCTGTGGGCCGTCAACACCGAGGATCTCCCTGAGGAGTCCAACCGGGTCACGCTCAGCCCGACGACGGTGGACAGCGACGGCATCCCGGCGCCGAAGATCGACTACACGATCAGCGACAACACCAACCGCATGCTCGACTTCAACCTCGCGCGGGCGGCCGAGGCGCATCAGGCCGCGGGGGCCGAGCGCCTGTTCACCAAGCGGCTATGGCTGGACCAGCCCGGCCACCTGATGGGCACCGCCCGGATGGGCGACGATCCCCGCACCTCCGTCACGAACCGGTTCGGCCGGCTGCACGACGTCGACAACGTGTTCGTCGTCGACGGCAGCCTGTTCGTGACCGCCGGCGCGGTCAACCCGACCGCGACCATCACCGCTCTCGCCCTGCGCACCGCCCAGCACATCGCGGCCAACTCACCGGAAACACGATCATGACCGAGCTGACACCGGCCCACGTCGACCTGCTGGGCCGCATCGCCGACGTCCTGCTGGCGAGCACCCGGGGCGCACCCGTGCCGACCGAGCTCGGCGGCTTCGCCGAGTGGACGCTGCGGGCGGCCCGGGCCCGCAGCAGAACCATGGACCCGGTCGTCGCGGCGCTCGCCGGCGTCGACGCGGGCGACGTCGAGGGCAGCCTGCGCCTGGCTCGAGTCATCGGCCAGCGCGGACTTCGAGCTGGTCGCCTCCATCGCCGTGGGCGCCTACACCATGCACCCCGACGTCATGGCCGCGGTCGGCTACCCGGAACCGCGGCGCGCCCCGGTGCCGTTCGACCAGTCCGCGGAGGAACTGGCGTCCGGGGTCCTCGACCCGGTGCTCGGGATCGGCCTGCCGCTGCTGCGGGCGGCGCCGGATTGACCCCCGGGCAGGCCCGCGTATCGCGGCTGATGCCGGACTCGCCCCGGTCCGGTAGCTCTCGGGGGCAAGGTAACGGAATCGTTACTGGCCTTGCGCCCTCTGAGCCGCCTGGCTAGCATGCAACGCATTGTGGACAATCGACGATTGTCTCGATCAGTCTCCGAGGCCTTCAGGGGAGTGCGATGACTCGTCGTGATGAGCAACTGACGAACCTGGACCGGCTGGCGCGTGCGGCCGAGGCCGACCGGAAGAATCTCTCCCGCCGCGGATTCCTGCTCGGCGCCGCCAGCATCACGGCGCTCGGTGGGTCCGGCCTGCTGGCCGCGTGTGGCGGCAGCAGCAGCTCGGGCGGCGTCCTCGCCGCCGGCGTCCGGCCAGCGCGGCCGCGGCGCTGCCCGGCGGAACCCCGGTGCGCGGCGGCACCTTCACCCTGGGCGTGCTCACCCAGGGCAGCGAGGAGAACCTCTTCCCCGGCACCGCGATCCCCAACCCGGACTGCGCCCGTGACTACGCCCTCTACGACCTGCTCTTCTACCCGAACGCCGGGCACAACCTGTACCCGCTGGTGCCCGGTCTCGCGCTGTCCGCCGAGCCCAACGCCGACGCCACCGATGTGGACGTTCAAGCTCCGTGACGGTGTCACGTGGCATGACGGCAAGGACTTCGGCGCCAACGACGTCGTCTACAACCTCACGACGTTGTGGAGTGACGCGGCCAAGAACTACTCGTCCTCGTTCCTGACCGGCCTGGTCGACTTCAAGGGCGTCAAGGCGGTCGACAAGCTGACGGTCCAGATCCCGCTGCAGATCCCGTCGGCGCAGTTCCCCACGATCTTCGCGTGGTTCAACTTCGGCGTGCTCCAGGAGGGCGCGACCCCGGCGAGCACCGCCCGGAACCCGATCGGCACCGGGCCGTTCAAGTTCCAGTCGTTCACGCCCGGTCAGAAGAGCGTGTTCGTGCGGAACGAGAACTACTGGGAGCAAGGGCAAGCCGTACGTCGACACCCTCGTCATCGACTCCTCGTTCACCGACAACAACGCCATGCTGAACGCGCTGCTGAGCAGGCAGATCAACCTGCTCGCCAGCCCCGCCCTGCAGCAGGTGCGGCCAGCAGGTGTCCAGCAAGCAGGTGCAGATCCTGCAGTCGCCGAGCGCCTCCAACACCTACGCGTTCGGCATGCGGGTGGACGGGGCCCGTTCGCCGACAACCGGATCCGCCAGGCCTTCAAGCTCATGACCAACCGGCAGCAGCTCATCGACGGCGCGCTGGCCGGCTTCGGCACGGTGGGCAACGACCTGCAGGGGCCGAACACCCAGTTCTTCGACAGTTCAGCCTGAAGTCCGAGTACGACCCGGACAAGGCGAAGTCCCTGTTCAAGCAGGCCGGGGTGGCCGGCACCACCTACACGCTGCCCACCGCAAACGTCCTGCCCGGAATGATCGAGTCGTCCACGATCTGGGCCCAGCAGGCCAAGGCCGCGGGCATCAACATCCGCTGAAGGTCCTGCAGCCGGGCAACTACTGGACAACGGCGGGCGGAGCCTACATCCGGCCGTTCTGCCTGCAGATAGCCCAGGCCCTCCCGTCCCTGACCGGGCAGTACCGCTCGCTCATCCAGTTCGACGCGCCGTACTGGGACACCCACTGGGGCCAGCAGAAGCAGGGCGGCCAGTCGGCCACCGACTCTCATCCTGTCCGCCGAGGCGGCCACCGACGAGACCAAGGCCGCGACCTCTGGCATCAGGTCCAGCAGGAGCAGCACAACGAGGGCGGCTACGTGGTCTGGGGCTGGCTGCCCTACATCGACTTCGCGGCCAGCAACGTCCGCGGGCTGGCGGCCTCGTCCGCCTTCAACTTCAACAACTGGCGCTTCCAGGACGGGTGGATCGCGAAGTCCTGACCGGCCGCCAGGGCGGTGAGCTCAGGCCCCGGTTCCGTTCAGCAGACAGGAGGAGGAGTGGTCACTCCAGTCGCGGTGTCCGGCCCGCCGCCTGAGTCCCCTCCTGTGCCGCCGGGAGGCCGCGGTCCCGGTCCCACCCGGTACTCGTGTTCGTGCTGAAGCGCCTGGGTGCGGCCCTGATCACGCTCCTGGTCGTCTCCGTGCTGATCTTCGTCTGCACCAGCGTCATACCGGGCAACGCGGTCACCGTCATCCTCGGCAAGAGCGGCACCCCGAAGACGGTCGCGGCCCTGGAGGCCCAGCTCGGTCTCAACCGGCCGCTCATCGAGCAGTACTTCAGCTGGCTGGCCGGGCTTCTGCACGGCAACCTCGGTAACTCGGCGGTGGCGCTCGCCCAGCATCAGCCCAACCCGTCCATCGCGAGCACGCTGGTCGATCCCCTGATGAACAGCCTGCTGCTCGGCGGGATCGCCGCGATCCTGCTGATCCCGCTCACGCTGCTGCTCGGTGCGGTCGGCCGGCATCAAGGCCGACAAGCTGCTCGATCACGCGATCTCCACCCCGTCGCTGGTCCTGGCCGGGCTGCCGGAGTTCGTGACCGGGGCCCTGCTGATCTACATCTTCTTCACCATGCTGCACCTGCTGCCGCCGGTGTCCCTGGTGGCACCCGGGGCGTCCCCGCTGAGCACGCCCAACATCCTCATCCTGCCGGTGCTGACGCTGCTGATCGTCGCGGTCGGCTCGGGGGTCCGGCAGATCCGGCTGGGCATGATCGAGGTGCTGCAGACGGACTTCGTCCAGTTCGCCCGGCTGAACGGGATCAGCGAGCGCCGCGTGCTCATGCGGTACGGGATGCGCAACGCCGTGGCGAACAGCATCCAGACGATCGCCCAGAACCTGCAGTACCTCGTCGGGCGGCATCATCGTCGTCGAGTCGGTGTTCGCGTATCCCGGCATCGGCGTCTACCTCGTCCAAGCGGTCCTGGCCCGCGACACCAACAAGATCCTGGCCGCGTCCATCATCCTGGCCGCGCTGTACACGGCCATCAACATCGTCGCTGACCTGCTGGTGGTCTTCATGGTGCCCAAGCTGCGAACGGAGCTGATGTGAGCGCGCTGGCCTCCGTGACCCGCGGGCCGCGGAGCGTTCTGTCCGGGATCCTGCGCACCAACGGCGGGCGCGTGGGCCTCGTGCTGCTCCTGATCGCCGTGCTCATCGCGCTGTTCGGCCGCTACTTCGCGCCGTACAGCCCGACCGAGACGCTGGGCATCCCGGGGGCGCCGCCCGGGTCCGGTCACCTGCTGGGCCTGGATTTCATCGGCCGTGACGTGTTCAGCCGGGTGCTGTACGGCGGGCGCTCGACCCTGGTCCTGGCCGGGCTGGCCACGGTCCTGACCTACGCGGTCGGCGGCGTATCGGCCTGATCGCGGGCTCCACCACGTCGCTGGTCGATCCCGTCCTGATGCGCACCGTCGACGTCCTGCTGTCGGTGCCCGCGCTGCTGGTCATCCTGCTGCTCGTGACCGGCTTCGGCAGCGGGTCGCTGGTGCTGGTCCTGGCGACGTCCCTGGTGCTGCTGCCCGGCGTGGCGCGGATCGTCCGGTCGGCGACCCTCGAGGTGTTCACCCGTGGCTACGTCGAAGCCGCGGTCGCGCGCGGCGAGCCCACCCGCTCCCTGCTGGCGCGCGAGGTGCTGCCGAACATCAGCGGCGTCATCACCGCCGACCTCGGGCTGCGGTTCAGCTGGGGGATCATCCTGATCGCGAGCGTGAACTTCCTGGGCGTCGGCATCCAGCCGCCGACCCCCGACCTGGGGCTCATGGTCTCAGAGAACCGGGTGGTGATCGCGAGCAACCCGTGGGCCATCCTGGGTCCCTGCGATCGTGCTCGCCCTGCTCATCATCGGCGTGAACCTGGTGGGCGACGCCTACGTCCGCCAGCTCGACCGGTCGAGTAGACTGACGATGGCCAGCCCCGGCGACACCGTCCTGCGCCTGGACGGCGTGCGCGTCAGGTCCTGCGCCAGGGCGCCAGCGATCATCGACGGCGTCACGATGAACCTCGACGCGGCGAGATCGTCTGCCTGGTCGGCGAGTCGGGCTCCGGCAAGACCACGACCGCGCTTGAGCGCGTTCGGGTACTGCACGCCGAACCTGACGATCAGCGCCGGTGACGTCGCGGTCGACGGCGAGGTCATCGGGGCGCCGCGCAGTTCGCCGCGGATCCGCGGCGCGAGGTGTCCTATGTCCCGCAGAATCCCGGCACCGCGCTGAATCCCGTCCCTGCGCATGGCCGACGTGATCGCCGACACCATGCGCGGTCACAGCCGGAAGGCCACGCGGACCGGCACGCGGCCGCGCTGGAGATGCTGGGCCGCGTCGGCCTGCCCGACTACCGAGGAGTTCGGACGCCGGTATCCGCACCAGCTGTCGGGCGGCCAGCAGCAGCGCGTGTGCATCGCGGCCGCCCTGGCCTCGAACCCGAAGGTCGTCGTCCTCGACGAGCCCACCACCGGGCTCGACGTGGTGACCCAGGCCCGGATCCTCAACGAGTTGCTCAGGCTCCGCGACGAAGAGCACGTGGCGATGCTCTACGTCACCCACGACCTGGCGGTCGCCGCGCAGATCGCGGACCGCGTCGTGGTGATGTACGGCGGCTACATCGTCGAGGAAGGGCCCGCCGAGGAGGTGCTGCGCCGACCCTGGCACCCCTACACCCGTGGCCTGATGGCGGCGACCCCCGATCATGTCGTGGCGCGGGTGCTCGAGGTGATGCCGGGCGCGCCGGTCGACATCGCCGACCGCCCGCCGGGCTGCCCGTTCGCGCCCCGCTGCCCGCAGAAGGTGGAGGCCTGCGACGCCGACCTCCCGGTGCTCGAGCTGCACGGGACCGAACCACTACGTCCGGTGCCCGGAGTGGACGCGGACCGTGCTCGGTCGACTGGGCCGCGCAGGCGGCAGCGGCGGAGCGCGGAGGCGGCCGACCTCAGCAAGCCCGTGATCCTGAAGGTCAGCGACCTCTCGCGCCGAGCACCGCACGCGCAGCGGGAACGTGATCGCCGCGAACGGGATCTCGTTCGCCATCCGCAGCGGCGAGTGCCTGGCCCTGGTGGGCGAGTCAGGCAGCGGCAAGACCACGATCGCCCGGGTGATGGCAGGTCTGCACCCCACCTGGACCGGGCAGGTGCTGCTCGACGGTGAGCCGCTCGCCGCCAAGGCGCGGAGCCGGACCCGTGATCAGCGGCGCCGGGTCCAGATGGTCTTCCAGAGCCCCACCGACGCGCTGAACCCACGGCACAGCGTGAGCGAGATCCTGTCCCGGCCCACCCGGGTCCTCCGCGGGCTCAGCCGCGCGGCGGCCGCGGCCGAGGTGGCAACGCTGCTCGAGGCGGTGCGGCTGCCGTCGCGGTACGGGGACCGGTACCCGCGCGAGCTCTCCGGAGGGCAGCGGCAGCGGGTCGCGATCGCGCGTGCGCTGGCCGCCGACCCTGACGTGATCATCTGCGATGAGATCACCTCCGCCCTGGATGTGTCGGTGCAGGCCCGGATCCTCGAGCTGCTCCGTGACCTGCGCCAGGAGCGTGGCCTGTCCCTGCTGTTCATCACCCACGATCTGGGCATCGTGGCCACGATCGCGGACGAGGTCCTGGTGCTGGACCAGGGCGTCATCTGCGAGTCGGGGAAGACCAAGACCCTGCTGGCCAGCCCCCGCAACGACTACACCAAGCAGCTCCTGCACTCGGCCCCCAGCCTGATCGACTCCATCGGGGCCTGGGACGCCAGTGAGGCCTGACCGGCCGGGCGCGGGCGGGCGGGCCGCTGCCTTGACACGCGATAGGGCGCCGACAATTATTGCAGACAATCGACAATCTGGAGAAGGACGCAGCCGGTGACAGAGGTGGCGGTCGGGACGATTGGCAATGTCGTCGGCGGCGAGGTCGTGGCCGGCTCTGCCGACGACGTGATCGAGGTCGTGAACCCGTCCAGCGAGGACGTGTTCGGGTCGTTCACGGCGTCGACCGGGGCAGACGTCGCCGCGGCCGTGGCGGTGGCGAAGGCGGCGTTCCCCGGCTGGGCCGGGCGCACGCCGGGCGAACGGGCCAACCTGCTCCGCGAGCTGGCCGACCTGGTCGAGGAGAACCTCTCCGGCCTCACCCAGATCGAGGTGGCCGACGCGGGCAAGCCGGTCACGGCCGCCCGCGACGAGGAGCTGCCTGGCGTGCTCGACGCGCTCCGGCATCTTGAGGATGCTGGCAGTCGGTTATACATTGTAGACATTCGTCAAGGAGGGCAACGAATGAGCGGTTGGCACGGACTCCTGGTGGCGCTCGTGACGCCGTTCTCCGCGGACAGTGAATCCGTGGACGACGGCGCCCTCCGCAACCTCGTCGAGCACATCGTGACCTCCGGCGCCCACGGGCTGGTGGCGTGCGGGTCGACCGGCGAGTTCGCCGCGCAGACCAGCGCCGAGCGGCGGCAGGTCCTGGAGAGCGTGCTGGACCAGGCGGCCGGCCGCGCGCCCGTGCTCGCGCACACCGGCGCGATGACCACCCGGGAGGCGGTCGCGCTCTCCCGGCACGCGGAGCAGGCCGGGGCCGCGGGGCTGATGGTGGTGGCCCCCTACTACGAGCCGCTGTCCGTCGAGGAGATCAAGACCTACTACCGCGACATCGCCGCGGCCGTGTCGATCGACATCATGATCTACAACCTGCCGGTGGCCACCGGGGTGAACCTGCAGCCGGAGGACATCGCGGACCTGGCCAGCCAGCACCAGAACATTCGCTACGTCAAGGACACCAGCGGCAGCTTCAGCCAGGGCACCCGCCTGGTCCACGAGTACGGCGACCTGGTGTCCACCTTCGTCGGCGAGGACACGTTCTATTTCGCCGCGCTCGTCGACGGGGCGGGCGGATCGGTCAACGGCGCAGGGAACTTCATCCCGGCCGAACTGGTCTCGATCTACGAGTCCGTGCAGGCCGGGGACACCGGCGCGGCCCGCCGCGAGTGGGACCGGGTCTTCCCGATCATGCGGTTCCTGGTGTCGGGCGGGTACGTGACGGGCGTCAAGGCGGCCCTGCAGCACCTGGGGCTGCCGGGCGGCGACCCGCGGGCCCCGATCGGGCGGCTCAGCGACGCCCGGGCGGCCGAGCTCACCGAGATCATGGAGGCGTTCAGCCGGGCCAAGGCCGGGGTCTGACCGCCGCCGCCGGTCAGCGGAACAGCCCGGCCAGGCTCTCGTTCAGGAACGTCCCGCCCGGGTCAAGCCGGTCGCGCAGGGCCACGAAGTCACCGAACCTGGGCAGCCGCTGGCTCAGCGCCGGCCAGGTCGAAGTAGTGCAGCTTGCCCCAATGCGGCCTCGGCTGGAACGGCTCGAGCACGTCGTGGACCGCGGTCAGGAACCCGTGGTAGTCGTCGTCGCGATGACCGCAGATCGACACCGAGATCGAGTCCCGCTGGTAGAACGGCGAGAGCATCGCCTGGTCGGCCGCGATCGAGCGGATCTCGACCGGGAAGTTGTTCCGGGGCCTGCGGCGCAGGATCAGCGACCTGAGCGCCAGGAACGCGTCCTTGCCGTGCTCGATACGGAACCATATATTCAAGTTCACGCTGCACGATCTCGCCCTCGAACAGGCGGGTCCGGGTAGATCCGGTACGGACGGTCAATCCTCCGGCGGAACGGCCCCGGCGGCAGGTCCGGTGCTCGACCGCGGCACGGCATCCTGCGTCACGCTCGTCGTACCGCTTGACGAATCCGTGATCGGCGAGGTCCATCCCGCCGGTCGACTCGAGGAAGAGCGTCTCGGCCGAGTCGGAGTACGGCAGCCAGAAGAACGAGAAGTGACGGCGGCTGGCCATCTCGACATCCCAGCGCTCGAGGATCTCGGCCAGCGGCCAGAAATCGATCTGCTCGCGCAGCGTGAACGCGGGCCGCACGTCGAGCTCGACCTGGGTGATCACGCCGAGCATCCCGAGCGAGGTCTGCAGGCCGGCGAGCAGGTCGGGCTGGTCCTCGCCGACCACGGCGACGCTGCCGTCCGGCTGCACCACCCGGAACCCGCGCGCCGTGCCGGAGAACGACTGCAGCCCGGTGCCCGACCCGTGGGTCGAGGTCGAGATCGCGCCGGCGATGTGCTGGGTGTCGATGTCGCCCTGGTTGTGCAGGCACAGGCCCCCGTCCCACAGCGGGTCGCCCAGGCTGCCGATCGATGAGCCCGGCCGGACCACCGCGCGGCACCGCTCCCGGTCGGCACGGACCAGGCCCGCCATCCGGTCCAGGCAGAGCAGGATCCCGTCGGTGGCGCACAGCGGCATGAACGAGTGCCCGGCGCCGACCACCCGCACGCCCTGCCCGCGGGCCGCCGCGGCCGCGACGATCTCGCTGACCTCGGCCTCGTCCCGCGGGTGGACGATCTCGGCAGGGTCGGCGCTGACGTTGCCCGGCCAGTTCGTCCAGGCCCCTGGGGCCATGTCGCCGGGCACCGGGATCCGCTCAGGCCGAGAACACCGCGAACGGGGCGCCGAAGACGCTCTCGTCGACGTCGAGGCCCAGGCCCGGGGCGTCGTTCCAGGTGACGGTGCCGCCGTCGAGAGTCGGGACGTCGGCCTCGCGCCCGTGCGGCCGGTACGACATCGGCATGTGGTCGCCCGTGAAGAACGACGTGGCCAGGAAGCTGTCCGGGTCGATGGTCGCGGCGAGCTGCACCATGCCGCACGTGGCCAGGTCGGATCCCTGCGGCTCGTCGACCAGGATCATCAGCCCGGCGGCGAGCGCCAGGTCGCGGATCCGCGCCGCCTTGGTCAGCCCGCCGACCCGGACCGGCTTCAGATTGAGCGCGTCCGCACACCCCAAGGCGATCACCTGCAGCAGGTCGGCAGGCCTCGCGGACATTCTCGTCGACCAGCATCGGGAGCGTGGAGTGCGGCCGGACCCTGGCCAGCTCGGCGATGGTCCGGCACGGCTGCTCGAGATAGCTATCGACCCCGGCCACAGCGGACAGGAACCGCAATGTCTGGGCGACCGTCCAGCCGCGGTTCGCGTCGCTGGTCAGGAAGCGCGAGTCGGACGGCATGGCAGCCGACCGTGGCGTGCACCCGCTCGGCGTCGTCGAGCGGGTCGCCGCCGAGCTTCAGCTGCCAGTGCCGGAACCCGAGGTCGGCCATGCGGCGAAGCTCGTCGGCCATGTCCGCCGGCGAGCTCAGGCTGATGGCCTGGAACGCCGGGAACGGAATGCTGCTTGACTCCGCCGAGCAGCCGCGCGACGGGCTGGCCCAGCAGCTTCCCGCGCAGGTCCCACATGGCGTGGTCGATGGCCGCCTTGCCGGGCAGGTGCCCGATCAGCCGGTCGTCCATGGCCGCGACCAGCACGTCGGCCTCGAACGGGTGGCACGCCAGGACCAGGTCGGCGAGCTCACGGATCGTGGCCCGCGCGCTCTCAGGAAACCCGTCCAGGTAGTTGCCGCCGAGCGTGCACGCCTCGCCGTAGCCGACGGTCCCGTCCGACGCGGTCACCCTGACCACGGTGCTGGGGAACGTGTGAGCCACGCGGCCGTGCGACATCACGTACGAGCCGTCCTTGGCCGGGATGTCGACGGCGAAGCACGCCAGCTCGGTGATTCTCATAAGGTCGACAATATTACAATCGACCGTACTGGCGCGGCAAGAGCCGGCCGAATCCGCGCGGGGTCAACTGGCCGGGCGCGTTAGGGAACCCGGGGCCGGACCCCGATGACCTAAGCTTTAGCGCACCTGAACCCTCTGGTCCTCCTGGAGCTGGTCATGCCCTCAACCGCCGCGAGCGCGCCGCGGATCGAGCCTGTGCAGCTGGTGCTCGCGCACGAGCTGGTGCTGGAGCAGATCCGGACCGCGCTGGCGCTGGGCCGGTTCCGGGCCGGCGAGACCCTGCCGCGTGAGCGCGACCTGGCCGAGATGCTCGGTGTGTCCAGGCCGCCGGTGCGGGAGGCGCTGGCCGTGCTGGCCGCCGAGGGCGTGATCGAGATCCGCCGCGGCCGCAACGGCGGCCTGTTCATCACCGGGCGGCCCGACGACGAGGCGGGCAAGCTCAAGCTGCTGCGCGAGAACCGCGAGCGGCTCCGCGAGACGTTTGAGTACCGGGTCATCGTCGAGTCGGCCGCGGCCAGGTACGCGGCGCAGCGGCGCACCCGGGCCGAGCTGACCGACCTGCGCGGCATGGTCGCGGAGATGCAGCGGCTGAGCGACCGGCTCAGCGAGCACCACGACGCGAAGCTGCTCGGCGAGTTCTTCGCGGTGGACAACGACTACCACACCGGCATCGCCCGCGCCTCCCGCAACGACTGGCTGGAAAAGGCCACGCTCTCGGCCCGGATCGAGATGTTCCGGCCCATCGGCGCGATCTTCGAGCGGCTGGAGCCGCAGGCCAACCACCTGCACGAGCAGATCGCCACGGCCATCGCGGACAAGGACGCCGAGAGCGCCGGACGCTGGATGGCCGAGCATATCGAGGAGACCCGCGCGAGCATTGAGTCGTGGCTGCAGCCCAAGGCCCGGCACCCGGCGCTCCTGACCGGGCCAGACATGGCCAGCCCGGGCCGTATGGCCGCCGCTCAGCCGCTAAAGGTATTCAGGTCTAGATTATTGACCTAATAGCGGGAACTGAAGTACCGTTCCTGCATCCCGGCACCCGACCCAGGAGGCGGCACATGGCTGGCCAGGTGGTGGTGACCGGCGGCGCGGGCTGCATCGGCCTGGCGATCTGCCGCCGGATCCGGGCCGCCGGGCTGACCCCCGTGGCCCTCGACCTGGCCGCGGCGATCGCCGCGGTGGACTGGGAGAGCCCGCCGGGCAAAGGCATCGTGCCGGTCGCCGGCGACGTCACGGACCGGGCCAGCATCGAGGCCGCGGCCCGGTCGCTGGATCAGGCCGAGCCGATCACCGGCCTGGTGAACTGCGCCGGGGTGCTCAAGGACACCTACCTCGGCCGGATGTCCGACGAGGCGATGACCCTGATGTTCGGTGTGAACGTCGCGGGCACGGCCCGGGTCACCGATGTCTTCGCGCCGCTGCTGGCCGACGGGTCGGCGATCGTCAACATCGGGTCGCTGACCGGCCAGATCGGCCGGTTCGTGGGCGCCTCGGTGTACGGGGCGACCAAGGCCGGGGTGTCGGCCTACACCACCTACCTGGCCGTGGAGCTCGCCGCGCGGAAGATCCGGGTCAACTGCATCGCGCCGGGCGTGATCCGGGCCCCGATGAGCCCGTCGATGGCCGCGATATCCGGCGGCGAGGAAGCGTCAGCGGCGCACACGATCCTGGGCCGGATTGGCGAGCCGGAGGAGGTCGCGGAGGTCGTCGAGTTTCTGCTGTCCGAGCGCGCCTCCTACATCACTGCGCAGACGATCCTGGTCGACGGGGGGTTCGTGGCCCAGTGAACGACCGGCGGCGGCACGGCGCGGGTGGCCCGCGGGCCAGCAGGAGGACGGCCCGGTGACGGCCCGCGACGAGGCGAACGCCGAGGCCGTCCGGCGGCTGTGCGACGCCAGCCCGGTCGTGGTCGACGTCGCCCCGGCGATCGACGTCCTGCCCGGGTACACGAAGAACCTCATCCTGACCTCCGGCGCGCCGCTGCCCTGGCCGGAGTACACCGGGGGCCAGCGCGAGGCGATCATCGGCGGCGCCCTGTTCGAGGGCCTGGCGGCCACCAGGAAGGACGCGATCGCCGCCCTCGACGGCGGCGAGATCACCGTCGGCGGGTGCCACGACTACGGCGCGGTCGGGTCGCTGGCCGGCATCTACACCGCGTCGATGCCGGTGTTCGTGGTCCGCGACGACGTCCACGGCACCGTCGCGTTCTGCAACTTCTACGAGGGCAAGGACCCGCGGCGGCTCAACTACGGCTGCTACGACGAGGGCGTCCACGAGCGGCTGCTGCACGTCAACACCGTCTACGCGCCGGTGGTCGGCGAGGCCATCCGCCGCACCGGCGGCATCCCGCTCAAGCCGCTGATGGCCAGGGGCCTGCGCATGGGCGACGAGTGCCACAGCCGCAACGCCGCCTCGTCCCTGCTCTTCAGCCGGGAGCTGCTGCGCGCCGTCCTGGACATGGCCGGCCCGGGCAGCGGCCGGGTGCGCGAGACGTTCCTGCACATCGCCGAGAACGACTACTTCTTCCTGCGGCTGTCCATGGCCGCGGCCAAGGCGACCGCGGACGCGATCGCGGGGCTGGCCGGGTCCAGCGTGGTGTCGGCCATGGCGTTCAGCTGCCGGGAGTTCGCCATCCGGGTGGCCGGGCTGGGCCAGGAGTGGTTCCGGGGCCCGACCCCGATCTCCCAGGGGAAGCTGTTCCCCGGGCACGACGAATCCGAGATCAGCTGGATGGGCGGGGAGAGCACGATCACCGAGACCGTCGGCCTCGGCGGGTTCGCGCAGGCCTGCGCGCTGTCGCTGCAGGAGTACCAGGGCGGCTCCGCGGAGACCATGATCAGCCGCAACGAGGAGATGTACCGGATCACGGCCGGCGAGAATACGGTCTTCAAGATCCCGCTGTTCGGCTTCCGCGGCACCCCGACCGGGGTCGACATCTTCAAGGTGCTGGACGAGGGGGTGCTGCCGGTCATGGACGTCGGCCTGGCTGGCCGCGACGGCGGCCAGATCGGCGCGGGGGTCATCCGCGCCCCGCGGGAGTGCTTCGAGCGGGCCGCCGCCCGGTGGCCCGAGGTCTACCCGGCGGAACCCCGGTGAGCACGGCCTGGGCGTTCGCGGGCGACGCCGCGCTGGTCACCGGGGCGGCCTCGGGGATCGGTAAGGCCACGGCGACGGCCCTGCACGCCGCCGGGCTGCAGGTGCTGGTCCTGGACCGGGACGGCGCCGCGGCCGCCGACGTCTGCGCCGAGCTGGGCGAGCGGGCCGCCTGCCGCGAGGCCGACATCGCCGACCCGGCGCAGACCGAGGCCGCGGTGACCGCGCTGGTCGGCGACGGCACGCTCTCGTACGTGGTCAACTGCGCCGGGATCCACCAGCCCGCCGGTGTCGATGAGCTCACCGCCGGCGACTGGACCCGGATGCTCAACGTCAACCTGGTCGGCGCGTTCAACGTCTCCCGGGCCGCCGCCCGGCACCTGCGCTCGGCGCCGGGCGCGGCGATCGTCAACATCACCTCGGTCGAGTCGACCCGGGTCGTGGCCCTGGTCAACCCGCACGCCACGCCGCACTACGCGGCGGCCAAGGCCGGCCTGGAGATGCTGACCAAGAGCCTGGCGCACGAGTTCGCGCCGGCCGGGATCCGGGTCAACGCGGTCGCCCCCGGCCCGGTGGAGACCCCGATGGTGCACGGCGCCCACAGCGGCGCCACCGGCCTGCCGCCCGCGTTCGCCAGCCACCTGATGATCAAGCGCTACGCGCAGCCGGCCGAGCTCGCCGCGGCGATCTGCTTCCTGCTCAGCGACGCGGCCTCGTACATCACCGCCACCACGCTCAACGTCGACGGGGGCTACACCGCACTGTGATGACCGCGAACGACGGCAGGCCCGCCGGTTTCCGCAGGCGGCGTACGCTCACGCCATGACCGAGCCCGTCCTGCACTTCGACGAGTCGCTGGGCCAGCCCACCCGCAGCGGCAGCTGGCCGCAGCTGGCCGTCGGCACCTACCAGGCCATCCAGGACACGCTCGACGCCGGCGACGGCGCGGCCGCCGCCGAGCTGATCGGCGTCACCGTCGAGGAGGCCGCCGAGTTCCGGCAGATCTACGGCGACTGGCCGGGCGAGATCGCCGGCTGGCTCGCCGGACAGGGCATCGCGGCCGAGGCCATCGAGGCCGAGCGCGAGCGGGTCGCGGCCCTGCTGCTGACCGAGCACGGCCGGGCCTACGACCTGCCCGCCGAGTGGGACCGGTACGTCGCGCTGACCGGCGACGCGGCCGCGGCCGCCCGCGCCCAGGACGTGCCCGCCGCCCGAGCCCTGACCGGGCAGGCCCACGAGGTGTGGCGGCGGGTGCACGACTACTGCGTCGACGAGATCTACGGCCTGCTCGACGCCGTGGTCCGGCGGTGCGGCGAGGACGCGCTGCCCGGCGTGTGGAACCACCTCATGCGGGACTGGTACACCGACCACGCCACCCGGCTCGACGTCAGGAACCAGCCCTGGTCCGAGTCGGCCCGCCAGCTGATGACCGCGATCGTGCACGGCTTCCACGGCCACCTCAGCGGCACCGACCGCCGGGGCGGGATGACGTTCATCGAGGAGGACGACCGCTGGGGGTTCCGGTTCGACCCGTGCGGGTCCGGCGGCCGGGTGATCCGCGACGACACCACCGGCGGCCGGCCCGGCCGGCCGAGCCGCTCTCGCTCGCCGTGACGACCCGCCCGCACGACTGGTCGTTCGGCCAGGCGGGCGTGCAGGCCTACTGCGTGCACTGCTGCCTGCTGAACATGGTGATGCCGATCGACCGGCTCGGCTATCCCACCCGCGTGATCGACCCGCCGACCTGGCCCGCCGCCCGGTCCGGTGCGCCGTGCACCTGGTGGGTCTACAAGGACCCGGCGCGCGTCCCTGACGAGGTCTACGAGCGGGTCGGCCGCCGCCGGAACACCGGCCAGGAAGGAACGGCGCCATGACCCCGCTGACCCTCGGCCCCGGCGGGCTGCTCACCGTCGACCAGTACACCGAGCTCGCCGACGACGGGGCCATCGACACGGTGATCTGCGCGGTGCCCGACCCGTACGGGCGGCTGATGGGCAAGCGGCTCACCCCGCGCTCGTTCCGGGCCCTGGCCCTGGACGGCAACGGCGTCCGCGCCTCGGCCTACCTGTTCGCGACCGACGTCGACATGGAGCCGATGAACCTGCCCATCGCGAACGCCGCGAACGGGTGGGCCGACTTCCGGATGGTGCCCGACCTGCCCACCATGCGCCGGGTGCCGTGGGAGCCGAACGCGGTCATGGTCCTGTGCGACGCCTACGAGGAGAAGTCCGACCGGCTGCTGGCGGTCGCCCCGCGCTCCATCCTCCGGGCCCAGCTGGACCGGGCCGCGGACTACGACCTGGAGTTCCACTTCGCGTCCGAGCTCGAGTTCTACCTGGCCACGACCGAGCACGCCGGGGCCGACGGCGCGGCGATCGAGGACATCGTCCGCACGTCCCGGCACCGCATGGACTACAGCATCCTGCAGAGCGCCGCCGACGAGTGGTTCATCCGGCTGCTGCGCAACGGCCTGGACCGGTTCGGCATCCCGGTGGAGTCGTCGAAGACCGAGTGGGGCCTGGGGCAGCAGGAGATCACGATCGACCACGCCCCGGCGCTGCAGATGGCCGACTACCACGCGCTGTTCAAGCACTCGGTCAAGCAGCTCGCGGCCGCCGCGGGCATGACCGCGTCGTTCATGGCCAAGCCGGGCATAGACGAGGTCGGCTCGTCCTGCCACATCCACGCCAGCCTGTGGTCGGTGAGCACCGGCGACCCGATCGACTGGGACCCGGCCGCGCCTGAGCACCTGTCCGAACGGTTCGGCCAGTTCGTGGCCGGGCAGATCGCCGGCGCCCGCGAGCTGGGGCTGCTCTGGGCGCCGACCGTGAACTCCTACAAGCGCTATGTCCCCAACGCGTTCGCCGGCACCTCGCTCGTGGTCGGCCTGGACAACCGGTCCTGCGGGTTCCGGCTGGTCGGCGACGGACCGTCGTTCCGGGTGGAGAACCGCATCCCCGGCGCCGACGTCAACCCCTACCACGCCTACGCCGCCACGATCGTGGCCGGCCTGGCCGGCATCGACCACCGGCTGCCCGCCCCGGACATCTACCGCGGCGACGCGTACTCCGACCCGTCCCTGGAGGGCATGACCACGACCATGCACGAGTCGATCCGCCAGTTCCGGGCCAGCAGCCTGGCCCGCAAGGCGTTCGGCGACGAGACGCACAGCCACCTGTCCGCGTTCTCCGCGGCCGAGCTCGCCCAGTTCGAGCACGGATGCGTGACCGACTGGGAGGTCAGCCGCTACTTCGGGAGGATCTAACCATGATCCATTACGCTGACTCCGCCATCCTCGCGCCTGCGCCCCCGGCCAGCCCCGGATGACGGCGGACTCATCACCGGCCGCGCTGGTCACCGGGGCCGGCGGCGGGATGGGCCGGGCGATCGCGGAGCGCCTCTCCGCCCGCGGCTCCCGCGTCCTCGCCGCCGATCTCAAGCCGCGCCCCGGCGGCCTCGACCCGGCGATCACCTACGTCGCCGGCGACCTCACCGAGCCGGGGATGATCGACGGCCTGCTGGCCAGCCCGGTGCTGAACGGCTCGCTGGACTACCTGGTCAACGCGGCCGGGGTGGCGCTGTGGGGACGCGACGGGTCCGCGCTGGACATGACCGAGGACGCCTGGCAGGCCGTGCTGGCCGTCAACTTCGACGTGACCCGGCGGCTGACCGTCAGAGCGTCCCGCTGCTGCGCCGCGGCACCGGCCGGTCGGTGGTCAACATCGCGAGCATCGGCGGGCTGCGCAACATGGACTCGCCGTTCGACGCCTACCAGGTCAGCAAGGCGGCCGTGGTCTCGTTCACCCGGTCCCTGGCCGAGCAGCTCGGCCCCGAGGGCATCCGGTGCAACACCGTGTGCCCCGGCGCCATCCTCACGCCGATGATTGAGCACCTATATATAGAGTCTCCCGAGCGGCGGACCCGGATGGAGGCCAGGACCCCGCTGCGCCGGCTCGGCACCCCGCACGACATCGCGTGCGCGGTCACGTTCCTGCTGTCCGACGACGCCTCGTTCATCACCGGCATCGACCTCGTGGTGGACGGCGGCTGGGTCATCCAGACGAAATAGGAGACCGGCCCGCGGTGACGGAAGGTTGAATGGGGTCACGAGCTGGATGGTGGAGAGCGTAACGGCAAAATCCGGCAGGGCGTGCTGCGCGGACATGATGACCTGGCAGGCCCGGCGCATGTCCGCCCGCAGGTCGTGGTGCAGCACCGCCGCGATCCGGCCGGCCCGCAGCAGCCGGATGTTGTCATCGTCCAGGTCGTGCGCGATGAGCAGCGGAGCCGGGCGGCCACTGGCCGTGAACGCGTCCAGGATCGCGGTGTTCCCGCCGCCGATGGAGTACGCGGCGGGCACGGCGCCCTCGGCGGCGAGCGCGTCGCGCACCAGGCCGCGGATCGCGGCGTCCAGGCCGTCGGTCTCGGTCACGTCGATGACCCGCCGCCGCGGCCGCATGGACCGCAGCGCCGACCGGAACCCCATCTCCCGCTCCTCCTCGCCGCGGAAGAAGCTGCGGCTGAGCGTGACCAGCACGGCCCCGGGACGGCGGCCCAGCCACTGACTGACCAGGTACGCGGCGGTCGCCCCGGCGGCCCGGTTGTCGATGCCGATGTAGGCGGTGCGCGCGCTGCGGGGCAGGTCGGTCACCAGGGTGACGACCGGGATGCCCCGGCCGGCCAGGCGGGCCACCGCGTCGTTGACCTCGCCGGTGTCCGGCGCCTTGAGCACGACGCCCTGGGTCCCGCGGCGGCCGATGCCGTCCAGCGTTCCGATCAGCGCCGCCGGCGGCCCCGTCTCGCGGAAGTGGAAGCGCGCCCGGATGACCGCGGGGCGCAGCAGCGGCAACTCGGCCTCCAGCGCCTCGCGGACCGCGGCCGAGAACCGGGCCGGGGCCTGCATGACCACGTCGATGAGGAACGTGCGGCCGGCCAGCCGGACCTGGTCACGCTGGCGTTCCAGGTCGGCGAGGGCCGCGCGCACCTCCCGGGCGGTGCTGTCGCGGACGCCGCTGCGGCCGTTGAGCACCCGGTCGACCGTGGCCTCACTGAGCCCGGCCTGAACCGCGATCTCGCGGATCCGGAACGGATGGGAGGGCATGGGGCCGCCATTGCTGATGGGTTTTTGATGGCTTTTCGCGGTTGACTGAGGTCAGTGTATTTCTAGGCTGATGGTGTCCCTTCACCGGAACGCCGAGGAGCGAGCAGATGACGAACGAGGCGCTGGCCGGTCCGGAGCCGGGCTACCTGGCCGGGGACAACTGCCGGCTGGACGACTTCATCAGCCTGGTGAGCGAAAAGACCGACCTGGCCGGTTACCCGCACGCCAGCTCGGTCGAGCGCGGGGTGCTCGTCTACGACAGCGCGCGGCTGCGGGCGGAGATGGCCCGCGCCAGCGGGCGGCGGGCCGTGGCCGCGGAGCTGATCCGCGCGCTGCAGGACGGACCCGGCATCGTGGTGTTCACCGGCGCGTTCGACGACCTCAGCGTCGTCGACAGGGCCACGACCGAGTTCGAGGGGATCATCGAAAGCCAGCGCGCGGCGGGCGGCGCCGCGGGCGATCACTTCGCCGCCGCCGGGCAGAACGACCGGATCTGGAACGCGCTGGAGAAGCTGGCCGCTGCGCGCGCCGGCGTGTTCGCGGCCTACTACGCCAACGACATCATCGCGGCCGTGTGCCACGCCTGGCTCGGCCCCGGTTACCAGGTCACCTCCCAGGTCAACGTCGTCAACCCGGGCGGCGCGGCGCAGACCGTCCACCGCGACTACCACCTGGGGTTCCAGACCAGCGCGCAGGCCGCGCGGTACCCGGCGCACGTGCACCGCCTGTCGCCCGTGCTCACCCTGCAGGGCGCGGTCGCGCACTCGGACATGCCGGCCGAGACCGGCCCCACCATGTACCTGCCGCACTCGCAGAAGTACCTGCCCGGCTACCTGGCCTACTGGCGGCCGGAGTTCCGGGAGTACTTCGAGGCGCATCATGTGCAGCTGCCGCTGCGCCGGGGCGACGCCGTGTTCTTCAACCCGGCACTGTTCCACGCCGCCGGGGCGAACCGCACCGCCGGCGTCCACCGGATGGCCAACCTGCTGCAGGTGTCGTCGGCGTTCGGCCGGGCCATGGAGTCCGTGGACCGCAGCCGGATGTGCGCGGCGGTGTTCCCGGCGCTGCTCGCGATGGCGGACGCCGGGGCGGCCCAGCCGGAGATCGCGAACGTGATCGCGGCGTGCGCGGAAGGCTACGCGTTCCCCACCAACCTCGACCTCGACCAGCCCACCGGCGGGCTCGCGCCGCCGACCCAGGCGGAGATCCTGGCCCGGGCGGTGGCGGAGCACTGGCCGCAGGCCGAGCGCCTGGAGGCCGAGCTCGGCGCCTGGTCCGCCCGGCGCGAGACCCAGCCCGCCCCGGTTCGCTGGCACCGGCCGCAGCGGAGGCGGCACCGGCCCGGGCCGCGTCATGACCCTGCTGGCCGAGCGCGTGGTGCTGATCAGCGGCGGCACCCAGGGCCTGGGCGCGGGCATCGCCCGGGCGGCGGCCCGCGGCGGGTGCGCTGGTCGGCGGTCACCGGACGGCGGCGCGAGCCGGGCGAGGCGCTGGCCGCCGAGCTCACCGGGGCCGGGGCCAGCGGCGCTGTACGTGCAGGCCGACGCGGGCGACGCCGCGCAGGCGCAGGCCACGGTCGAGGCCGTGATCGCGGGGTTCGGCCGGGTGGACAGCCTGGTCAACGCGGCCGGGCTGACCACCCGCGGCACGCTGCTCGACACCACCCCCGAGCTGTTCGACGCGCACGTCGCGGTGAACCTGAAGGGCCCGTTCTTCCTCATGCAGGCCGTGGTCGCCCACCTGACGTCCCGCCGGGCGCCGGGCACGATCGTCAACATCCTCAGCACGTCCGAGCATGGCGGCCAGCCGTTTCTCGCCCCGTACGTCGCGGCCAAGGCCGGCCTGGCCGGGCTGACCCGCAACGCGGCGCACGCGCACCGCTGGGACCGGATCCGGATCAACGGCCTGGACATCGGGTGGACCGACACCGAGGGCGAGGACGCCACCCAGCGCCGGTTCCATGGCGCGGGCGACGACTGGCGGGAGAAGGCGGGCGCGTCCCTGCCCATGGGCAGGCTCGGCCAGGTGGACGAGATCGCGGACTTCGTCGTGTTCCTGCTCTCGGACCGCTCCGGCGTGGTCACCGGCTCGGTGATCGACTGGGACCAGAACGTGCTCGGCGGCATGGACTGAGCCGGGCGGGACGGCCTCCCGGCCGGCGCGTTCCCGCCGTCAGCCGCTCTCCGGCTCCGCCTGGTAGATCACGCCGGCGGGGGTCCGCTGCGGCTCGACCGCGACCGGGCGGCCGCGCCGCCAGGACCGGTCGGCCGCCTGGGCCAGGTCGAACGCGGCCAGCGCGTCGTAGGCGGTGACCTGGGGCGGCAGGCCGTCCCTGGCGCTCCGGGCGAACGACTCGAGCTCCCCGGCGTAGGCCTGCGGGTAGCGCTGCTCGAAGTCGCGGACCACCTCGTGCGCGGCCCAGCCCGGCGTGCGCCATTCGTAGTGCCGGTACTGCGGGTGGTCGATGCGGACCGTGGCCTTCCTGCCCATCACCTCGGTCGAGCATTCGTAGCCGTAGCCAGCGGCGCGGCTGTTGTCGATGACGCCGAGCGCGCCGTTTTCAAACCGCAGCACCACGACCGCGGTGTCGATGTCGCCGATCTCCGCGAACCCCGGGTCGGAGACCGCGGTGCCGTACGCGCTCACCTCCACGACCTCACCCACCATCCAGCGGGCGAGATCCAGGTCGTGGATCGTGACGTCCACGAAGAAGCCGCCGGAGTGGGCCAGGAACGCAGGTGCGGGCGGGGTCATGTCCCGCAGCGACGTGCGGAACAGGTACACGTCGCCCAGGTCGCCCGCGCGCATCCGGTCCACCGCCGCGGCCCAGTCGGGGTCGAACCGGCGGTGGAAGCCCACCTGGAACGCCACGCCCGCGGCCGCCACGGCCTCGATGGTCTCCACCGTGGCCGGCCGGTCCAGCGAGATCGGCTTCTCGCAGAAGACGTGCTTGCCCGCCTGGCTGGCCCGCACGCTGAGGCTGGCGTGCGCCTGGGTCGGGGTCGCGATCGCCACGGCGTCGACCGTGTCGTCGGCCAGGATGTCGTCGAACGACTCCGCCCGCGGGACCCCGAGCTCGGCGGCCACCTGGCGGGCGGCGTCCGCGTCGGCGTCGAACACGCAGGCCAGCTCCGCCGATGGGCACCGGCCGGACAGGTTGGCGGCGTGGATCCGGCCCATCCGGCCCAGGCCCGCCAGCCCGATCCGGACCCGGCGGGTCACGCGGCGGGCCCCGGGTGCTTGGCCAGGTACTGCCGGATCTGGTCCAGGTTGAAGGCCGACGACTCGCGTGCCCGTTCCTCCCAGGCGAACACGCACACGGTCGCGATGCCGTCGAACGCCACCTCGGCCACCGTGCGGAAGAAGACGTCCCAGTCCACGTCGCCCTGGCCGATGTCGAGGTGCTGGTGCACGCGGGCGGGCGAGCCGGGCGGGTTCACGATGTAGCGCAGGCCGGACGAGGCGCGGTGGTCGAACGAGTCCGCGATGTGCACGTGCGTGAGCAGCGGCCCGGCGTACTTCATGATTCCCTCGATGTCGCCGCCCTGATGGAAGGTGTGCGGCGCACAGTACAGGAACGACACCCAGTCCCTGTCGATCCCGCGGACCAGGTCGATGCCGGCCCGGCCGTCCTCGATGAAATCGTCGGGGTGCGGCTCGAGCACCAGCCGCACGCCCTCGCGCTCGAACACCGGCAGCAGTTCCTCCATCGAGCGCCAGAACTGTGCCTCGCTGGCCGATGGCGCCTCCGGCCGCCCGTTGAACTCGGAGTTCATCACGCTCACCCCGAGGTCCACGGTGATCTGGATGGCCCGCTTCCAGTAGCGCACGGCGGCCTGGCGCTCGTCCTCGTCCGGGCCTGACCACCGGTACAGCGGCAGCACCGAGGAGATCTCCACGCCGGCCGTGGACAGCGCCTTCCGCAGCGCGGTGATCTGCGCCTTGTCCGCCCGCGGGTGCAGGAAGAACGGCAGGAAGTCCTCGCGCGGTGACAGCTCGATGCAGGAGTAGCCGGGGATGAGCCGCTGCCGCACACCGTCGCGCTCGCTCCACTGGCTGGCCAGGAAGCGGACCAGGGCCTGGGCGACGGTGAGGCGGACGGTGCTGTTCATCCTCCCGCCCTCCCTTCCTGGCCCGCCCTGCCTTCCCCGCCGGCCGCGGACGACAGCGGCAGCCGCGGGTCGATCTGCTGGCCGTCCCAGGTGCCGCGGATCCAGGCGTGCGCCGGGTCGTCGCAGAACCGCCAGGCGCGCTCGTCGGCCGGGCCGGCCATGACGTTGAGGTAGTAGAGGTCGTAGCCGGGGGCGGCGATCGACGGCCCGTGCCAGCCGTGCGGGATGAGCACCACGTCGCCCGACCTGACCTCGGCCAGCACGTCGATCGGACGGCCGGCGGTGCCGTACACCCGCTGGTAGGCGAGGCCCCTGGTCTCGAAGTAGTAGATCTCCTCGAGCTCGACCTCGCCGTCGCGCGCCTCGTCATGCTTGTGCGGCGGGTAGGACGACCAGTTCCCGCCCGGCGTGAGCACCTCGACGGCGATGAGCTTGTCGCACTCGAACGCCTCGGGTGAGCAGAAGTTGTTGACCTGGCGGCTGGCCTGCCCGGCCCCGCGCAGCTCGACCGGCACGTCCTCGGCCGCCCCGTAGCGGGGCGGCAGGCGGCGGGTGCACCGCGCGGACGGCAGCGCGAACGTCCCGCCGCGGGCGGAGGTCACCGACACCGTGGCCTCGCGCGGCGCGTAGGCGAAATCGGTGACGCGCGAGAACACGTCGCGGCGCCCCTGCAGCTCAAATGTCTCGCCGTCGCAGGTCACCCGGCCAGAGCCGGCCAGCGGCAGCACGAGCAGCTCGTGGTCGCCGGTGGCCCAGGTGTGCGTGCCGCCGGGCGGCAGGTTCAGCACCCGGAGGCCGCTGTAGACCCACCCGGCGCTCTCGGGCGTCACCACCAGCGAGAACGTGCCGTCGCCGGTGGACCCCTCCGGCAGGTAGAGCTTCTCGTCCATGTCATCACTCCCGCATCAGGCCGACGGCCGTGTCGACGGCGCCGGCGACGTCATCGTCGGGCGGGAACAGTAGCGCGCGCCCGACCACCAGGCCGTGCACGGACGGGAACTGCAGCGCTTTGCGCCAGCGGTCGAAGGCGGCGTCCTGGTCGGCGCTGACCTCACCGCCGAGCAGGAGAGCCGGGAGCGTCGACGCGGCCAGGACCCGCTCCATGTCGTCGACGACCGGGACCTTGAGCCAGGTGTAGGCGGAGGTGGTGCCGAGCCCCGAGGCGACCGCGATGGAGCGGGTCACCGCCTCGGGCGACAGATCGTTCCGGACCCGGCCTTCGATCCGGTGGGAGATGAACGGCTCAACCATGGCCATCAGGCCCCGCCCCGCGAGGTCGCTGACCGCCTGGGCGCAGGAGTGCATGGTCCGGGCGGTGGCGGGATCGTCCGGGTCGATGCGGAACAGCATCTTGCCGCCGTCGAACCCCATGCGCGCGATCGTGTCCGCGTCGTACCCGGTGAACCGGTCGTCGATCTCGAAGACGGTTCCGGCCAGGCCACCGCGGTTCATCGAGCCGATGACCACCTTGTCGTCCAGCGCGCCCAGCAGCAGCAGGTCCTCGATGACGTCGGCGGTGCCGAGCACGCCGTCAACACCGGGTCTGTGCAGCGCGAGCGACATCCGCTCCAGCAGGTCCGCCCGGTCGGCCAGGGCCATCGGGCGCTCTCCCACCCGCAGCGCGCCGCGCGCCGGGTGGTCGGCCGCGATGATGAACAGCCGGTTGTCGTCGCCGAGCAGCGACGGCCGCCGGCTGCGCGCGGCGGCCGCCTCGGCGATGGCCTGGGGGCGCCGGGTGCGTACGTCGAGGATGACCTTGAGCCGGTCACGCATGGGTGCCCTCCTGTGGTCCGCCGCCCAGCAGCGCCTCGACCTCGGCGGCCGTCGGCATGGCGTCCGAGCAGGCGAGCCTCGACGCCACGATCGCGCCGGCCGCATTCGCGAAGCGCATGATCCGCTCGAGGTCCCAGCCGGCCAGCAGCCCGTGGCACAGCGCGCCGCCGAACGCGTCACCGGCGCCGATCCCGTTCACGACGTCGACAGGGACCGGGGGCACCTCCACCGCCTCGGCGCGGTCATGCGCGAGCACCCCGTCCGGGCCCTGCTTGACGATCGCGAGGCCGACGCCGAATTCGTGCAGCGCCTGCGCGGCGTCTAAGGGCTTGCGCTCCCCGACCGCGGTCTCGCACTCGTCGAGGTTGCCCACGGCCACGGTCACGTGCGGCAGCGCCCGCTGCACCCAGTGGCGGGCTTGCTCCCGCGACGGCCAGAACTGGGGCCGGTAGTCCAGGTCCAGCACCGTGATCTCCCGCCCGCCGCGCGCCTCGAGGGCGTCGAGGGTCGCGGTGCGGCTGGGCTCGTCGGACAGCCCGGTCACGGTCACCCAGAACACGCCCGCGGACCGGATCGCGGGGGTGTCCAGCTGCTCGCTGCGGATCTCCAGGTCGGGTGCCTTGGGGCGGCGGTAGAAGTAGAGCGGGAAGTCGTCCGGCGGGAAGATCTCGCAGAACGTCACCGGGGTCGGCAGCTCCGGCACCGCGGTGACATACCGGTCGTCGACGCCGTAGCCTCGCAGGGCCTGGTGCACGAACCGGCCGAACGGGTCGTCGCCGGTGCGGGTGATGACCGCGCTGCGGCGCCCGTACCGGGCGGCCGCCACGGCGACGTTGGTCGCGCTGCCGCCGAGCCACTTGCCGAAGGTCTCGACGTCCTCGAGCCCGACACCCGACTGCAGCGGGTACAGGTCGACGCCGACCCGGCCCATCGTGAGGACCTCGAGGGCGCTCACGCGAGTCCCACCTGCATCGGCGCTGCCTCCCGGGTATCGCCGGTCCGGAATGTCATTTCGTTGCTGAATTTTTACGCCTGTATTACCTTCCCGTCAAGAGTATGTTCCGACATACTGACCTCCTGACAGCCTGTCGACGTGATGTAGTATTGGGCGGAGCTCCCGCTGGTCGCCGCGCAGAAGAGGTCCTCGTGATCCACGTCGTTCCGCCCATCCAGGTGGACCGCAACAGCCCGGTCCCGCTCTACTTCCAGGTGGCCCAATGCCTGGAGCAGATGATCGAGTCCGGTGAACTGGCCACGGGATCGCGGCTCGAGAACGAGATCGACCTGGCCGACCGGCTGGGCCTGTCCCGGCCGACCATGCGGCGGGCGATCGAGTACCTGGTCGACAAGGGGCTGCTGGTCCGCAAGCGCGGCGTGGGCACGCAGGTTCTGCACCCCAAGGTGCAGCGCCAGGTCGAGCTGACCAGCCTCTACGAGGACCTGGCCCAGACCCGCCGCGATCCGCGCACGCGGGTGCTCAGCTTCAGCACGGAACCCGCCCCTGACGCGCTCGCGCTCGAGCTCGGCCTGCCCGAGGGGACCGAGGTCTACGTGTTCGAGCGGCTGCGGTACGCCGACGGTGAGCCGCTCGCTCTCATGCGCAACCATGTCCCCGCGAACCTGCTCCGCCTCACCGCCGAGGACCTCGAGGCGCGGGGGCTGTACAACCTGCTCCGCGCCAACGGCGTCAACCTGAGGATCGCGAGGCAGTCGATCGGGGCCCGCGCCGCGACCGCCGCCGAGGCCAAGGCGCTGGGCGAATCCCGGAGAGCGCCGGTGCTGACCATGGAGCGCGCCGCGTATGACGACCAGGGACGCGCGGTGGAGCACGGCGACCATATCTACCGGGCCTCGCGGTACAGCTTCGATCTCACGCTGACCGGCTGGTGAGCCGCGGCTCCTCCGCCGGGAGCACAGCCGCTCACCGCACCGCTGCTCATATCCCGGCCGCGGCGCCGGCCGCCTTCAGGTTCTCCGCCGCCAGGCGGAGGCCCTCGATCTGGTCCAGTTCGGCGTCCTCGTGCTCGATGTTGACCGCGATCCCGGGATCGACCGCGCTCAGCGCCTGCAGGAACCGGACCCAGAAGTCCTGGCCGTGCCCGCGCCCGACGGCGACGAACTGCCAGGAAGCGTCCGCGGGCCACCGGGTCAGCGTGTTCCGGCCGCCCAGGCCGACCGGGTTCTGGTCCGCAGGGACCCGCTGGAACCGGTCGTCGAGGACCCCGTAGACGCGGCAGTTCCGCTCGTTGATACGCGTGTCCTTGGCGGCCGCGTGGTACACCAGCCCCCCGAGGTGGCCGATCGCCGCGACCGGGTCGATGCCCTGCCAGAACAGGTGGCTGGGATCCATCTCGGCGCCCACGTGGGTGGCGTTGATCTCGGTGGCGAGCCGCTCCAGGGTGCCAGGGTTGAACACGATGTTGTGCGGGTGCATCTCGATGCACACCTTGACGTCGGCGCCGGCGGCCCGCGCCTGGATGTCCTTCCAGAACGGGATCGCGACCTGCTGCCACTGGTAGTCCAGCGCGTCGAGGAACTGGCTGTCCCAGGGGTTCACGGTCCACGAGGCGGCCCGGCCCCCATGGTGAGCGGCGGGCAGCCCGGACATCGTCACCACGCGCTTGACGCCGAGCAGGCTGGCGACGGTGATCGCCTGGCGCAGGTCCTCGGCGTGCTTCGGCCCCACCTCCGGGTCCGGGTTCAGCGGGTTGCCGTTGACGTTCAGCCCCGTGAGCGCGATCCCGGCCTGCTGGTACACGTCCAGGTAGTCATCGCGCGCGGCGGCGCTCGCGAGCAGCTGCCCGACCGGCAGGTGCGGTGCGGGGATGAACCCGCCCGCGTTGATCTCCGCGCTGGTCAGCCCCATCTCCTGCAGGATCTTGAGGGTCTCCGGCAGGGATCGGTCATGCAGGCATGCGGTGTAGGCACCGAGCTTCATCGTGGCTCCTTCTCGCCGGGGTCGGTGGTGCACGGCGGGATCGCCACGGCCTCGGCCGTCCCCGCGCGCGGCGGCCACGACCGCATCGAGCACGCGCAGGTTGTGCAGGCCATCGGCGAGGCTCGGGCAGCGGGGCAGATGATCAAGCCCGGCGATCTCCTCCAGGAACGCCCGGGCCTGGAACGTGAAGAAGTCGTTCTGCCCGTGGCCGACGCTGGGGAAGTCCATGGGGATGCCCCGGGTGATGTACGGGTGGGCCGGGCCCACCAGGACCTGGCGGTACCCGTTCACCGGCCCGGCGGGCGTGCCGTCGGCGATCGTGAACTCGGCCGCCCGGGCCAGGTCGAACGCGGCCGCGCCGCCGCGGCAGAACACCTCGAAGCCGAGCGCGTTGGCCAGGCCGTAGGCGATCCTCGACACGGAGAAGGTGCCGGTGGCACCGCTGGCGAAGGTGGCGGTGAACGTCGCGATGTCCTCGTTCTCGACCGGCTCGGTGACGTCGCTGACCGGGCCGCCGGCGGCGTGGCCGACCGCCGCGCCCAGCGGGACCGGGCGGTCCGCTGATCATGGTCGACAGCACCGTGCCGCGCACGCTCTGCACCGGCCCGCACAGGAACTCGCCGACGTCCACCAGGTGGGTGCCGATGTCCGCCAGCGCCCCGGACCCGGCCGCGCCCTTATAGCGCCAGCTGATCGGGGCGTCGGGGCTGAAGCCGTAGTCGCACCAGTAGTGCCCGTTGAAGTGCACCGGCGGCCCCAGCACGCCGCCGGTCACCTGCTGGCGGATGGCGTTGATGGCCGGCGACCGGCGGAACGTGAACCCGACCGCCGCGACCCGGTCCGACTTTGCCGCCCGGTCCACCATGGCCTGCCCGTCGGCCACGGACGGGGCCAGCGGCTTCTCGCAGAGCACGTGCTTGCCCGCGTCCAGCAGAGCCTCCACGATCTCGCGGTGCAGCGCGTTGCCCACCACCACGCTGACCGCGTCGATGTCGGGCGCCTCGGCAACGGCCTGCCAGCTCGTCTCCGCGCGCTGGTAGCCGTACCGCCTGGCGACGTCGACGGCGAACGGCTCGTGCGCGTCGGCGATGGCCACCAGCCGCACGTCAGGCAGGTCAGGGTCGAACACGGCGGGCGCGGACCGGTAGCCGCTGGCGTGCGCCCGGCCGGCCATCCCGGCACCGATCACCGCCACCCCGATCGACGATGTGCTCATCGGTCTCCTTCCCGGCGAGTCCCGCAGGCCGCCAGCGAGTCCTGCAGCGGCCCGGCGAGTCCGTGCCAGCAGCCCGGCGCGATACGCCTTTAAAGCGCTTTAATAGAGTTAGTATCCAGGGCTCTGAGGACATGTCAAGGGCACGATGGTCAGGGGATCGCGTGGCAGCGGAAGGTTCTGGACCTGGCGCCGCCGGGCCGGCGCGCGGCGCCCCGGCTGTCGGATGTGGCCGCCCGCGTCGGGGTGTCCTCCGGACTGGTG
This sequence comes from uncultured Actinomycetota bacterium, assembly GCA_963739645.1. GTDB lineage: Bacteria > Actinomycetota > Actinomycetes > Streptosporangiales > Streptosporangiaceae > JASHPR01. The sequence goes on along the minus strand of CAVUBM010000112.1, from coordinate 35,231 downwards.
TCGCTCGTGCTCAGGAACCAGCCTGGCCCGAGCGAGCAGACCCGGGGCCGGGTGCTGGCCGCCGCCCGCGAGCTGGGCTACCGGGCCGACCGGACGGCCAGCCTGCTGGCCCGGCGGCGCAGTCACCATCTCGGCGTGATGATGGACGTCCGCAACCCCTTCCACGCCGAGCTGGTCACGGACCTTGACGCGGCCGCCACGGGGCTCGGCTACGACCTGGTGCTGAGCACGGTGACGCCCGCCCGCGACGAGCGGGGGGCGGCCGAGATCCTGCTCGACTTCCGCTGCGAGGCGCTGATCCTGATCGGCCCGGATGAGCCCGCCGACCGGGTCAACGCGCTCGGCCAGGAGATACCGGTGGTCGTGATCGGCCGCCGGATCCGGTCCGCCGCCGTCGACGTGGTGCGGGCCGCGGACGACCAGGGTGTCGCACAGGCAGTGGACCACCTCGCGGGCCTGGGCCACCGGGACATCGCATTCGTCGACGGCGGCCGCGGGACGATCGCGTCGGACCGCCGGCGGGGTTACCGGCAGGCCATGCGGGACCGCGGCCTGGAGGACCAGATCAGGATCATCCCCGGCGACCACACCGAGGAGGCGGGCCAGCGGGCCGTCCCGGCGCTGCTGGCGGGCCCTCGCGTGCCCACCGCGGTGCTGGCATCCAACGACCGCAGCGCGGTCGGGCTCCTGGACGCGCTGGTCCGGCGGGGCCTGGACGTGCCGGGGGCCATGTCCGTGGTGGGCTACGACGACAGCACGCTGGCGCGGCTTGCCCATGTGGACCTCACCACCGTGAGCCAGGATGCCCGTACCCAGGCCGAGCAGGCTGTGGCCCTGGCGGTGCAGCGGCTGGAAGACGGCCGGGCCGCGCCCCGCGAGGTCGTGCTCACCCCTCATCTGGTGCTGCGCAGCACCACCGCCCCGCCCGCCGGCGACCGGCGCTAGCTAGGCTCCGCGTCCCGGCTGCGCAGTCAGCAGCACGCGGGCGTGCGCCACGACAATGGGGTCATTACCGACATAGACCATCCTGGCCCCGGGCACAACGGACGGCCTGTCGGGCGAGTGTCGCCTGGTACCGGCCGGGGATACTGACCTGCATGATCGCGCGAGCGGTGCGTCCCAGGTACCGGGTCCGCATCGACGTGCCCCGCACGGACGGCCGGCGGGAATGGGGCATCGCGGCCGGCGGCTTCGAGCGCCGTCTCGCCGAGCAGGAAAGCTTGTCGGTGACCGGGCCGCACATCGAGTCAGAGACACGCCGCGGCCGCGACTACGTCAGGATCCGGGTAGCCGTGACCATCGGCGCTCCTGATCTCGGGCAGGCGGCCGTGGCCGCCTGGGGAGTTTTCCGCGAGGCGGCCGGCGACGACCTGGCGGCCTGGGATCTGGACGCCGCGTCGGCCGAGATCCAGCCCGAGGAGAAGGCGCGGTTAACCGGGCAGCACCACCCGGCGATGGTTATGGCTGACCCCGCCAGCATGGGAGTATTGGCGGGGCCGAGGGGGACAGCCTTCGCCGCAGCCTCGCGTAGGGCGGGCTCGGGGGGGCGAGCCCGGAGCGGACGCCCCGGCTGGGCGAATTACCGCACGATAGTCCCAGCTAGCTCCCGCTGTCGCGGGGTTCCTGCGGATTTACGTGGCTGAAATGCACTGCTGGGCCGTCCCGTGCGGGACGGCCCAGCAGCTGAGATCTGGCTAACTAACCACGAGGGTCACTGTGCCCGTGGACGTCACGTTGGTGTCGTCACCGGAATACACAGCGTCTATCGTGTATGACCCTGCGGCCAGGGTGTCGTCGCACGTGGCCAGGTTGTCAGGCCCGGCGCTGGCGTCGGTCAGCGGCTGGGCGGGGCACACAACGGTGCCATCGACATAGAACGCGACCGTGCCGTTGCCGTCGGGTGGCGAGATGTCACTCCCGGCCTGATTCACAACGGTCGCAACCAGCGTCACGGCACCGGGTGCGGCCGTTGCCGGGGCAACGGTAGTAGTGGTGGTGTTCTGCACGGCCAGGCCGAACGCGCCGGCCGCGGACTTCGAGCTGATGTGCACCGGGCTGCCCGAATACGAAGCCTGGTAGTGAACGATCCCGAACCCCGGCGGATGGATCGTGCAGGACCCCTTGCCGGCGGCCAGTGTGGCGGTGCACCTAAACGCGGCGCTAAGACCGGCAGGGCTGGTGGGCGCCACGGTCACGAAGCCGGTCGCGGCCGGGGTGCCGGCCGGCACGGTCACGGTCACGTGGAAGGTGAAGGCCGCGCCGGAGTCGACGTTGCTCGGGTTGGGCAGATTAGTGATCTTCGTGGTCGTGTGCGAGCGGACGACCTTCAGTTTGGCCGTGCCCGAGGACGCCTTGTGCGTGGAGTTGCCGGAGTACTTGCCGGTGATGGTCTTGGTGTTGATCGAGTAGAACCTGGCGCTGCAGTGCGTCGACCCCTTGGACAGCGTGCCGTGGCACAGCTTCCTGGTACCCAGCCAGAACGTGACCGTTCCCGCGGGGGCCGCGCCCGACGACCTGACGGTCGCGGACAGATTCACGCTCGCGCCAACGAAGGCCGACTTGGCCACCGACACGGTGGTGGTGGTCGCCCGCTGGGTCGCCGCGCCGGCCGGAAGGGCCCACAGGGCGCAAGTCGTCGCGGCCACTGCCGTCACCGACAGCAGCTTGAGGGCGCGAGGAACGATGTGATGGCTGCGAGAGGCGGTCCCCGCCGTCGGGGCGGGACCCGCGGCCACCATGGGGTGCCGCTTCAGTTTCATGCAGTTTCCTCCTGGTAACACACTGATGGACCATCAAGCGAGCGGCGGCTAACGGGTGCATGCCCCCAAGAACCGCATTTCTCTAGCCATAGGACGCTCGATATAGGCCCGCCGTTTACGTCAGCTTTAGCCGGAGTTGCGCGACGCCGGAGCGTAATCCGGACACCGGGAACACAAGGGCTGAGTGCCCCCGGATTGATCACCGGATTTGCCGACCTGGCCCTCTGCCGGTCACGGCCGGCAACCATCGGGCCCGCCTCGGGTCTCAGGGCCTTTCCGCTGGCGAAGCGCCCGGCCGGGCTACCTCACCGCTCTTTCATGATCCTGTGCCAAACGTCTAGCGACACCGGGCATGTCGCCACAGAAAACGAGGACCCTTCCAGGTAAGAATCACCTCTCAAATGCTCTCGGGCCACCAGGGACGGGCCGCACCGTAAATGGGGTGCAAACGCGTCGCACAGCGTCCTCTTAATGCTGCTCTTCAATCGCCCGTAAAGCCGACCACCCCGCCAGCGACGCCGCGCAGCCCTTCAGCGGCGTCTGAGACGACCGGCCTGATCAGGGCGTTCACTTGCCACGGGCCACGGGGTGAGCGCCAGCCCCAGCAGGCTCAGCGGAATTCCATGGGGGGACGGAATTCCATTGGGGGTGAGATTCGAGACACTGTCCGGTGGATATATGAGCGCTGCTGATTCGGCCTCTGGGCATTCGGCGGGAAGGAACGCGAACGGCCTGCTCAGCCGAGTGACCGCAGCTTGGGCAAAAGCGCGGCGAGATCCTGGATCCTCGGCAGGCCGCCCGTATAGGGCATGAACAGGATGTCGGAGAATCCAGCCTGCAGGTAGCGCTCGACCGCCTGCATGGTCGCGTCATCGTCGTCCGGCAGCCGGAACTGGACCGCGCGACGGATCGTGGCCGGGTCCCGGCCGACGTCGTCGCAGTGCCGGTCGAGGACGCGGGAGAGCCGGGTCAGCTCGTCCAGGTCGTCCGGCCGCAGGCTGGCGTTCATCCAGACGTCCGCGTGCTCCGCGACCACCCGCAGGCCGTACCGCTGGCCGCTGCTGCCGATCCACAGCGGCGGGCGGGGCCGCTGCAGCGGCTTCGGGTCGGACAGTGCCTGGTCCAGCCGGTAGTACTTCCCGGTGAAGGTCGCGGTCTCGGCCGTCCACAGCAGGCTGAGAACGTGGCAGGCTTCGCCCAGCCGCTCGATGCGCTCCCGGGCCGGGTAGGCCGGCAGGCCGAGCATCGCGTCCGCGTAGGCGTCACCGCCGGCGCCGAGCCCCATGATCAGCCGCCCGCCGCTCACGTGGTCGACGGTGGCGGCCATCTTCGCGAGGATGCCGGGGTGGCGGTAGATGTTGCCGGTGACCAGGGTGCCGATGCGCACGCGCGTGGTCGCCTGGGCCATGGCCGCCAGCAGCGTCCAGGCCTCAAAGATGTCACCGCTCCGGACCCGGCCCATGGGGACGAAGTGGTCGAACGCCCAGCAGCTGTCGAAGCCGCCCTCATCGGCGACCGCCCATATCTGCCTGACCTGGTCGATCGTCATGTGCTGCTGGGATGCCTTCAAGCCGAACGTCGGTCCTGGCCCGGGCATGGCTCCTCCACCAAAAGATCGCATGACTGTCAGTTTCTCTGATCATCAGTACTACTGACGATCAGGCTAACGATAGGATCGGCAGGTGTCAACGACAGCGGCGGACAGCCGGGCCGAACCGCCGCCGCCCGACGCTCTCGCCCGGGCTCGGCTCGGCTTCCTGCTCAAGCACGTGCAGCTGGGCTACGCCGCCCTGGCCAGCGCCGCGCTGGCGCCGTACGGCATCGACGGCCGGGAGCTGGCGGTGCTCTCCTTCCTGTCGCAGCAGAACCTGCTGTCCCAGCAGGAGGTTGCCCACCGGCTCGGCGTCGACCGCACCACGATGGTCGCTCTCATCGACGCGCTGGAACGCAGGGGTCTGGTGGAGCGCAACCCGCATCCCGATGACCGGCGCAAGAACATCGTGGCCCTGACCGCCGCGGGCGGCGAGACCATGGCCGGGGCGACCCGGGCCGCCGACGATGCCGAGCGCCGCTTCCTCGAGCCGCTGGGCCAGGCCGGCGCTCAGCAGCTCAAGGACGCGCTCCGCCTCCTGCTGGGCTCCGGCGCGGCGCCGGGGTGATCCGCCGTCAGCGGGCGGCGAACTCCGGAACGAGCATCTCCGCGATCTGGGCGGCGTTCAGCGCTGCGCCCTTGCGCAGATTGTCGCCGCAGACGAAGAAGTCGATGGCCCTGGGGTTATCCAGGCTCTGCCGCACCCGGCCCACCCAGGTCGGGTCGGTGCCGACGGCGTCCGCCGGGGTCGGGAACTCGCCGCGCTCCGGATCGTCGACGAGCACCACGCCGGGCGCCTCGCTCAGTGCCCGCTGCGCGGCGGTCCTGGTCACCGTGCGGCCGAAGGAGGCGTGCACCACGATCGAGTGCCCGGTGATGACCGGCACCCGCACGCACGTGGCCGACACCTTGAGCTCAGGCATCCCGAGGATCTTGCGCGTCTCGTTGCGGATCTTCAGCTCTTCCGATGACCAGCCCGCGTCCTTGAGCGAGCCGGCCCAGGGCACCACGTTGAGCACCAGCGGGGCGGGGAACGGGCCGAAGTCGCCGACCACGCCGCGCAGGTCACCGGCCCGCTGGCCCAGCGCCCGGTTGCCCGCGACCTTTTCCAGCTGCGCGTAGAGCGTGTCGGTGCCGGCCTCGCAGGCCCCGGACGCCGCCTGGTAGGACGCCGCGGTCATCTCGCGCAGGCCGAACGCCCGGTGCAGGGCGGCGAGGGCGACGATCAGCGCGAGCGTCGTGCAGTTCGGTACGGAGATGATCCCCTTGGGCCGGGCCGCGGCCTGCTCCGGGTTGACCTCGGGCACCACCAGGGGCACCTTCGGGTCCATCCGGAACGCACCGGACTTGTCGATGACCACGACCCCGCGGGCCGCGGCCACCGGGGCCCACTGCGCCGACACCTCGTCGGGGACATCGAACATGGCCAGGTCCACCCCGTCGAAGACCTCCGGGGCCAGCGCGACGACCTCGACCTCCTGGCCGCGGACCCGGAGCCGCTTGCCCGCCGAGCGGGCCGAGGCGATAAGCCGGATCTCGCCCCACACGTCGTCCCGCGTGGACACCACGTCCAGCATCACGGTCCCCACCGCGCCGGTCGCGCCGACGATCGCCAGGGTGGGCTTGCGCTGCTTGGCCGGGCCGGGCATGGCCGTCACCGGCCCGTCCCGCCGTACACCACGGCTTCGTCCTGATCGGATCCCAGGTCGAACGCCCGGTGCGCGGCCTCGACGGCCACGGCCACGTCGTTCTCGTCGACCACGACCGAGATCCTGATCTCGGACGTTGAGATCATCTCGATGTTCACCCCCGCCTCGGCCAGCGCGCCGAAGAACGTGGCGCTCACCCCCGGGTGCGAGCGCATCCCGGCGCCGACGAGCGAGATCTTTCCGATCCGGTCGTTGTAGAGCAGCGTCTCGAAGCCCACCTCGGTCTGCAGTTGCCCCAGGGAGGACATGGCCGCGGGCCCGTCCTCGCGCGGCAGCGTGAACGAGATGTCGGTGCGGCCGGTGGCGGCGGCGGAGATGTTCTGCACGATCATGTCGATGTTGATCTCCGCCGCGGCGATAACCCGGAAGATCCGGGCGGCCTCGCCGACCTTGTCCGGAACACCCACAACTGTGATCTTCGCCTCGCCCCGGTCGTGCGCGACCCCGGAGATGATCGCCTGTTCCATCGCCTCGTCCTCCGTCTCCCCGCCGGCCGCCTGACCGCCGGCGGCCCGGCCCGCCTCGGTGACCCACGTCCCGGCCCGGTTGCTGAATGAGGAGCGGACGTGAATCGGGATCGAGTACCGCCGGGCGTACTCCACGCACCGCAGCATCAGGACCTTGGCCCCGCACGCCGCCATCTCCAGCATCTCCTCGTAGCTGATCCGCGGGATGCGCTGCGCGCCGCGCACGATCCTCGGGTCGGCGGTGAAGATGCCGTCCACGTCGGTGTAGATCTCGCACACGTCGGCGCCGAGCGCGGCGGCCAGTGCCACCGCGGTGGTGTCCGAGGCGCCCCGCCCGAGCGTGGTGATGTCCTTGGTGTCCTGGGACACGCCCTGGAAGCCGGCCACGATCGGGATCGCGCCATCGTCGAGGGCGAGCTGGATCCGGCCGGGCGTCACGTCGATGATGCGGGCCTTGCCGTGCGCCGAGTCGGTGATCACGCCGGCCTGCGACCCGGTGAAGGAGCGGCCCTCCAGGCCGAGGTTCGCGATCGCCATGGCCAGCAGCGCCATCGAGATCCGCTCGCCGGCGGTCAGCAGCATGTCGAGCTCGCGGCCCGGCGGCAGCGGGCTCACCTGGTTGGCCAGGTCCCGCAGCTCGTCGGTGGTGTCACCCATGGCGGAGACCACCACGACCACCGAATCGCCGGCCTTGCGCGTCGCCACGATGCGCTGCGCCACGCGCTTGATACCGTCGGCGTCGGCGACCGAGGATCCGCCGTACTTCTGCACTATGAGTGCCAAAGTCGCGCCGCTCCTCCCGCTCGGCTGGTCCGGCGCTCACGAGTGTATCCAGCCCGCCGGGGGCGCCCGCTGCTCATTTTCCGCCGTTCACCGGCCGCGGGCCCGGGCCGTCAGCCGGTCGCCGGCTCCTCGGCCACGTCCAGCCGGGCGTGCGCGACCACTGAGTGCAGGGCCCGCATGGCCGCGCTGCCGTGCGTGCCCCAGTGGTTCACGTAGGAGTACTGCCACCACCACAGCGCCTCGTCCGTGCTGCCCGCCTGGTAGTGCTTGAGCCCGTGGATCAGGTCGGCGGCCACGGTCGCGAGGTCGTCAGAGAGCCGGAACTGCGTGGCCCGCGTGTCCTCGTACGGGTCGAAGAGCTCGGCGTACTCGTCGCAGCCCTGCAGCCGTGCCGCGAGCCCGGTCCGCAGCGCGTCGAGGTCCGGGTCGGCGCCCACGTCAGGTTCCCAGTTGCCGGGCAGGATGATGTCCTTGCTCGCGCCCAGCTGCGCCCCGGCCAGCAGGATCTGGGCCACCTCGAGCAGCAGCAGCGGGACGGTCTCGTCCTTGCCCTCCCCGGCGGCCAGCGCGGTCACGCCGTCCAGGAAGTTCTGGGCATGCTGTGCGATCCGGTCGGCAGTCGGCCGCCAGTCGTCGGCCGGCGCACTAGACATCGAGGAGCCTCCGTCCTTCAAACGCCCGGCCGAGGGTCACCTCGTCGGCGTACTCGAGCTCACCGCCCACGGGCAGCCCGCTGGCGGGCCTGGTCACCGTGAGCCCCATGGGCTTGACCAGCCGGGCCAGGTAGGCGGCGGTCGCCTCGCCCTCGAGGTTGGGGTCCGTGGCCAGGATCAGCTCGGTGACCGTTCCGTCCGACAGCCGGGTCATAAGCTGAGATATCCGCAGGTCATCAGGCCCGACTCCGTCGATCGGGCTGATCGCGCCGCCGAGGACATGGTAGCGGCCCCGGAACTCACGGATCTTCTCAATCGCCGCGACGTCCTTGGGTTCTTCCACCACGCAGATCAGCGCCGGGTCGCGGCGCGGGTCGGCGCAGATGCGGCACTCGTCGGCTTCGGTGACGTTGCCGCAGGTGCGGCAGAACTTCACCCGCTCGACCACGTCGAGCAGCACGGCGGACAGGCGGCGCAGGTCCACCGGGTCGGCGGTCAGCAGGTGGAACGCGATGCGCTGGGCGCCCTTCGGCCCGACCCCCGGCAGCAGCCCGAGCTCGTCGATCAGGTTCTGGACGACGCCTTCGTACACCTCAGGTCCCAGGCCCGCCAGGCGGGTCATCCGGCGCCCCGCCGAGACCGGGCAGCCCGGGGAGCCCCGGCAGGCCCGCGCCTCCGGCACCGCCGGCGAACGGCCCCATCTTCTCCTGCTGCAGGTCGCCGACGGCTTGATACGCGTCGCGGACCGCGGCCAGCACCAGGTCGGCGATGGTCTGCGCCGATTCCTCGGGCTCCGCCGGGTCGATCGCGGCCGCGGCGATGGTGAGGTCCACCAGCTCGCCCTGGCCGTTGACCACGGCCGTCACCAGCCCGCCGCCCGCGGTCCCCTCCACCTCGGCGTCGGCCAGCTCCTGCTGTGCGGACATGAGCTGGCTCTGCATCTGCTGGGCTGCCGCAAGCAGCTGCTGCATGTCCAGCTGGCCGCCAGGGTCCACGGTGTCCCCAATCACTTGTCTCGGCGCGGGAGTGCGTGTCCGTTCCGAGCCTACGGCCTGCCACGGTCACCCGGTACCACCGCGCGCCGCCCCCCGGCGGTCCGGCGCAGTTGCCGCGGCACACGGCTCGGGCCCAGCATCCATTACGCAACGCCCGGTTGTAATCAACCGCTCAGGCGCCGCCGGTCTCGTCGATGACTTCGCCGCCCAGGGAGTGCTGGATCAGGTCTATCCCGGTCAGTGTCTCGGGGTCGCCGCGCGTGCCCGGGCCGGGGGTCCCGCCCCGGGCGGGAGTGCCGCCGCCGGAACCGGCCCGGCCGGATACGCCGCCGCCGGAACCGGCCCGGCCCGGCGCGCCGCCCGACCGGCCGGGGCCGCCCGCGCCCGCGCTGGCCGTCCCCCGTCCCCCGGCGCCGCTGTCCCCGTAACCGCCGGTCCCGCTCCCGGGTGTGTCCTCGGGCTCATCCTCGTCCGGGGTGATGTCCGGCCCGCCCGCCCAGGATGACCCGGCCCCGCCGCCCGGCGCGGCGACCGCGCGGACCCTGGGGCTGATGCCGAGCATGTTCTGCAGGACCTTGCCGAGTTCCTGGTCGTAGCCGCTGCCCGAGAACCCCTTGGCTTCGCCCTCCCGGGTGAACCGCAGCGTGAGCACGCCGTCCGCCAGCGAGTCCACGCTGGCGTTGCTGAGCAGCAGCCAGGCCACCCGCTTCTCGTGCTTGACGGCGTCCAGGATCGTCGGCCAGCGCTCGCGGAGCGCGCCCGCGTCCAGCGCTCCGGGCGCCACCGGCGCAGCCGCCTCGGCCCTGGGCTGGTCAGCTGGCGCGGCCGGCTCGGACCTCGCGGCCGGCTCGGCTCCGCGCTGGGGCTTCGCGGCGGGCTCGGGCTTCGCGGCCGGCTCGGGCCTGGCCGCCGGACGGGAAGGAGCGGCCGGGCGCGGCTGAGCCGCCGGGCGTGACGGGGCGGCCCGGCGAGCGGGAGCGGCGCTGGCCGCAGGCGCGTCCTCCGGGTGGGCGGCCCCGCGGGCGGGACCCGCCTGACTCACCGGGGCAGCAGACGCGAGCGCGCGTTCCAGCCGTTCCAGCCTGGCCAGCAGATCGCTCTCGCCGGGCAGCAGCACCTGGGCGCAGATCAGCTCGAGCTGCAGCCGCGGCGACGTGGCCCCGCGCATCTCCACCAGCCCGGCGTTGATGGTGTCGGCCGCCCGGGCCAGCTGCGCCTGGCCGAAGCTGGCGGCCTGGTCCCGCATCCGCTCCAGCCGGTCGGCGGGGATGTCGAGCAGCCCGGTGTCCGCGGCGTCGGGCACGGCGTCGAGCACGATCAGGTCGCGCAGCCGGTCCAGCAGGTCGGCGGCGAACCGCCGGGGATCGTGCCCGGCTTCCATGACCCGGTCGACGGCCCGGAACACCGCCGCCCCGTCGCCGGCCGCGAACGCATCGGCGACCTCGTCCAGCAGGCTGTCGTCGGTGTAGCCGAGCAGCGCCACGGCCCGCTCATAGGTCAGCCCGGAATCGTCGGAGCCGGCCAGCAGCTGATCGAGCACGGACAGGGCGTCGCGGGCCGAGCCCGCACCGGCCCGGATCACGACCGGCAGCACGCCGGGCTCGTACTTGACGCCCTCGCTGGCCAGGATCTCCTCCAGCAGCCCGCGCAGGACCGCGGGCGCCATCAGCCGGAACGGGTAGTGGTGCGTGCGGGACCGGATCGTCGGGATGACCTTCTCCGGCTCCGTCGTGGCGAACACGAACTTCAGGTGCGGCGGCGGTTCCTCCACGAGCTTGAGCAGCGCGTTGAAACCCTCCCGGGTCACCATGTGCGCCTCGTCGACGATGTAGATCTTGAACCGCCCCGAGACGGGAGCGTAAAAGGCCCTCTCTCTCAGGTCCCTGGCGTCGTCGACCCCGCCGTGGGAGGCGGCGTCGATCTCAATCACGTCGATGCTGCCCGGCCCGGCCGGGGCCAGAGCGACGCACGAGGCGCACTTGCCGCACGGGTCGGGGGTCGGTCCCTGCTCGCAGTTGAGCGAGCGGGCCAGGATCCTGGCGCTCGAGGTCTTGCCGCAGCCGCGCGGGCCGCTGAACAGGTACGCGTGGTGCACCCGGCCGCTGCGCAGCGCCTGGCGCAGCGGCTCGGTGACGTGATCCTGCCCCTTGAGCTCCGCGAACGTGGCCGGGCGGTACCTCCGGTACAGGGCCATGGGCGCGCTGGGGGCGCCAGCCTGGGCCTGGTCCGCCGGGGCCGGAGTGGGGACGTCGCCTGCCATTGCCTCATCCTCACGAGGACGGGAAGGGACCCCTCGCACACCCGTCAGAGCCCGCGTACCCTTGCTGCCTTCCGGCCCTGGGGGGGTTGGCGGGATAAACGCCGTGCGAGGGGTCTGCTGGCCAGTTTAGCCAGCCCGCGTCGTGCCGGTGCCAGGACCTGCCAGGGAGGCGGAGGTCCGGCCCTCCCGCCCGGGCCAGCAGCCTGTTCCCGGCAGACAGGCCGGCACGGGCCTGTACCTCCCGCGGGCCCGTGCCGGCGCTCTGGTCACGTCGCCTTCCGGCGGACGTGGGTGTGGCGGCTTCTCGCATCTACCACCCGTGGAACTGGCCCTGCAGGTTCCAGAGGGCGGCCAGCGCGGTCAGGCAGGCCAGGCCGGCCACGGCGACCAGGAGGCGGCGGCCCGCCCGCCCGGCGGACCACCGCAGGCCCAGGGTGGCCAGCCGCCGGGCCAGCCCGATCACGATGTAGAGCGAACCCAGCAACGACAGGGCCAGCAGGGCCACGCCGAGCGCATCGACCGCGGCCATCGCGTAGTGGTGCCCGGCGGCCGCGGCGGACATGAGGTGCGCCTGCCTGGTCCCGGACCGCCACAGCGCCCGGTTGATCGCGGGGAGGCGCAGCAGGAGGTACCCCATGCCGGCCAGAAGCAGCGGGATGACGCACAGCACCCAGCCAGTGACCACGATCCGGGCCCGGCGCCGCAGGCCGGCCACGCGCGGGTCTCGCCGGCCCTTGGGCCCGATGCCGCGGATGATGGGGACGACGCGGGCGAACAGGTCCGGCACACCGGTGAGGTCGCTGAGGACGAAGTAGCCGTCGAAGCGGACGAACGGCATCAGCTGCTCGAGCATCTCCAGGTGCGTGACCGCGATGACCACGAGCAGGATCCCGGCCGAGGTGGCCGAGTAGATGCCGGCCAGAGCCAGGATGAAGATCAGGTTGAAGTACAGGCCGCCGAGGTCGGTGCGCAGCCGCCCGGCCCGGCTGAGCCGGTAGGAGTCGGTGACGTTGGTGAAGAACGAGGGCCAGACCAGGTAGATGCCGACTCCGACCACGCCCGGCCGGGCGCCGCCGTAGCGGCAGCCGGCGGCGTGACCGCACTCGTGGAACGCGGCGGAGACCAGGGTCAGGCCGAACACGGCCAGCAGCCCGACCGGGTTGCGCAGGATCTGCTGCAGCCCGGACCCCAGCCCGTGCGCGGCGAACAGCCAGTAGTCCACGGCCGCGACACTCGCGACCACGGCCACGATGACCGGCCACCGGAACAGCGGCCGGAGCAGCGTCCCGGCGGCGTTGGCGGCGCGTTCGGGCAGCAAGGTGGCGCGGGCCCTGAGCGCGAGCAGCGGGCTCGCCTTGGGCAGGGCAGCCCGGGCGTCCTGGTCGGCGACGATGCCCAGGGGCAGCAGCTTGGCGGTGATGAGATAGCGGACCTGGTCGGCGGTCAGCGACCGGCCCAGGTCGGCGCTGACCAGGTCGGCGATGGCGGCGGGGGCACGGGAGCCATCGATCCGGGAGGTGACCTGGTACAGCAGCGGCGACATCTGGATGACCTGGCCGTCGGGCCGCCGCACCAGCGACGGTGGCTGGCTGTAGCCAGAGTCCTGGTACGCGCCGAGCAGCTCAACCCCGTCGGCCAGCCGGGGCGCCCCTGTGGGCCCGGCTGTACCCGCCGGAGGCGACGCGGGGGCCTTGTGCCCGTTGGTCATGTGCCCTGCGGTCACGGTCACGGGTCTGCTCCTCCCTCGCGTGCTCAGCTGGGGCGTCAGGAATGCCTGGGCGCGCGGCCCGGCCAGATCGGCCCGCAAGGCGGGAGGGCCGCCCCGACGGGATCAGGACGGCCCTCCCTTTTTTGCTGCGCATCCGCCTCTAAGTAATGCGCAGCAAGACTGCGGAGCGAGCCGGATGGCTATTACAGCGCGATGTTGTTGCCGCTGAGGTTGCCGTTGAGGGCAGAGATGTTCAGCAGGCCGAACTGGGCGGTGTTGCCGTTCTGGCTCGCGTTCACCTGGGTGAAGCTGAAGCCGGCGCTGCGGTTGTGGCAGCAGTTCAGGGTCTCCCGGCTCGGCAGCAGTTCGGCCGTCTCGAGCTCGAGGTCCTGCATGGTCACAGCGGTGGACATGGTGCCTCCTTTGGGGCTAATCCCCCCCGAGACCGGGCAGGTCCGGGGTTGGCCCGCGTTCTCGGCCGCACAGGGCCTCCGAGACCGCCCAGCTCCGCTGTGGCGCCGGGCGACGGGCTCGGTGTACGCTTTTCGGCGTACGTACTGTACGGTGACCACCGTACAGCAACGGTTCTGGACAGTCAATGCGGAGGGTTCGCGACTGAGTTCAGCGAGCGAGGACGGGTTAGGTTGGTGACCATGACGGCGCATGCGACGGGGGATGAGCGAGAGCCGCTCGCGGAGCGGCCACGCCCCGCCGCCGCAGCGCTGTCGGCCCAGCCGATCAACCCGCTCCGGCGCCTGATCCACCGGCGGATGCGCGAGCGGAGCTGGTCGTACGGCGACGTCGCCCGGCGCGGCGGATTGCCCCGTTCCACCGTCTACACCCTGGCCACAACGCCGAACCTGGGTCGGCCGCCCCGCCCGGCCACGCTCGATGCGCTGGCCAAAGGCCTCGACGTGCCGGTCGCCGTAGTCCGCGCGGCCGCCGCCGAGTCCACCGGCCTGCACTACTACGACGACGTCCCGATCGCCGAGGAAAGCCCAGGCGACCCGGAACGGGAGCTCCTGATCGCCAGCATCGACGAGCTGACTCCCGAGGAGCGGCGTCACGTGGCCGCGCTGGTCGAGTCCATGCGGCGCAGGACGCCGCCGGAGCCGGGCGAGGCGTAGCCGCCGGGACCGCGGACCGGCCCGGTCCCGGCGGTCAGGCCCATCGCGGGGCCGCGGTGGGCGGGCCAGGGGCTGTTGGGGGGGTGTCCCCTGGCCCGCCCGGGGTGTGAGCGGCATTGGTTAGTCCATCGGCCAGCTGGCGGGCACGCCGAGTTGTTCGGCGAGCTCGCCGTAGCGGCGCTCGGGCAGCACCAGGCTGGCGACCCGCAAGATGGCCTGCGGGTCCGCGCCGGGCGGGCGCAGCACATACACCGTGTCGTCGCTTTGGCAGCGGGTCACTACCAGCCGGTCGTGATCGGCCAGCACAATCGGCCCCCGGCGCGCCGCAGCCCGCCGCGAACCCGCCCGGCCCGGCCCGGGCACTGTCCCGGCCCGCACCGGCACCGGCCCCGGCTGGGGGGAACCCGGCTGGGTACCGGGCTGGGGGGAACCCGGCTGGGTGCCGGGCTTCGGGGTGGGCCCACCGGTGGCGGGCTGTCGGCCTGGCGGGCCGCCCGGCGGGCCGGACATGGCGGGCTGCGCCACCGGGACCGGGGCCTGCCGGCGGCGGCGGGCCGCCAGCACCGGCTCGGTCACGAACGCGCCCGCGATCAGCAGGCCAGCGGCCAGCAGCGTGGTCTTCAGCCACCCCGGCATCCCGCCCGCCGCACGCGGCCGCGACCCAGCCGGCGTCACCGCGGACACCGGATGCCGCACCGACGCCCCGGGCGCCGGACGCGGCGGGTGCTGCGGCCGGCCCGGCGCCGTTGCCGACGGGACGGCCGTGGCCGGCCGCGGGATAGCCAGCACCAGCCCGGCGCTGATCACGCCGGGGTCAGCGCCGATGCGGTGCCGGTTCGCCGCGTACAGCGCCCGCCAGCCCCCGGCCACGCCCAGCGCCGCGGCGATACCCGACAGTGAGTCACCGGCCGCCACCGTGTACCGGGCCGGCGCCACCACACCCGGCACCACCAGCACCAGGCCAGCGTCGATCACATCCGGATCACCGCCGACCGCCCGCCGGTTCGCCGCATACAGCGCCGGCCACCCGCCGGCCACACCAAACCGTGCGGCAATACCCGCCAGCGAATCGCCGGCGCGCACGACATACCGGACCGGATGCGACACCGGCGCCACCGGGGCTGCGGCGACACTCAGCGCGCTGGCCACACCAACCTGACCACCACTGCTACCCGGGGATACCCGGGCCCTGCCCGCCGGCACCTGCGCACTGAGCGCAGCTACCTGCGTCCTGCCATGAGGGGTGCGCGTGCCCGCCTGGGCCTGATGAACCGGCCGGTGGAATGCCACCGCCGCCACCAGGAAGATCACCACGATGCTCCAGGCGAACACCACGCACGCAGACTTCGTCCACGCACGCATAGATTTGTCACGTTCCTTCCAAGGGGATCAGCGCCCAGACCCACAGGCCCAGCCGCCAACGGCTCGAACCGGGTTGGAAGGAACGGACTTACGCCGGCGGAACCTCCGGCAACGGCGCACGCCACACCGGCCGCACAACACCGGCCCGCGCCAGCCGCAACAACACAACACAGCGATGCGTGCTCAGCCCAGCACCCACACCGCCCGCCACACCGCCACCACCATGAGCACCGGTGCCACTCTCAGAACCACCACCAGGACCAGGACCAGGACCGCTCTCAGACCCACCAGCGCCACCCAGACCCGACGGCACCGTCAGCAACGCCAACACCGGCACCGCCGACCCGCCACCGCCAGACACCCCCGCCAGCAGCGAGAACAGCAGCAGCCCGGCGCCGAGCCCTGCGGTAGCGACCGCCAAGGCCGATCCGCCGGCGGCAGATATCAGCGACGCCGTACCTGGCACCCCTGAGCCCGGCAACGCCGGCCCACCCACAGCCGACCCGGTCACACCAGTGACCGTGGAGACCACCGGGGCCACCGCGCCCGTCACCGTCGACACGACCGGGGCGAGCGCACCGGTCACGGCCGAGACCACCGGCGCCAGCGTCCCGGTCACCGTCGACACCACCGGGGTCAGCGCCCCGGTCACCGTCGACACCACGGGGACCAGCACACCCGTGGCCGTCGAGACCACCGGGGCTAGCGTCCCCGTCACCGTGGTCACTACCGGAGCCAGCGCCCCCGTCACCGTGGTCACTACCGGAGCCAGCGCCCCCGTCGCGGTCGACACCACGGGGGCCAGCGTCCCGGTCACCGTGGCCACGACCGGAGCCAGCGCATCCGTCACGGTCGACACCACCGGGACCAGCACACCCGTGGCCGTCGAGACCACCGGGGCTAGCGTCCCCGTCACCGTGGTCACCACCGGAGCCAGCGTCCCGGTCACCGTGGCCACGACCGGGGCGAGAACACCCGTGGCCGTCGACACCACCGGAGCCACCCCAGCACCCGTCGCGGTCGACACCACCGGAGCAACCGCCCCGGTCACGGTCGCTACGACCGGAGCAACCGCACCCGTCGCGGTCGACACGACCGGAGCAACCGCACCCGTCGCCGTGGACACGACCGGAGCAACCGCACCCGTGGCCGTCGAGACCGGGACCACCGAACCGCCAGTCGAACCAACCGCGCCGGTGACGGTGGAGATAACCGGAGCCAGCGTTGGCGTGTTCGGGGTGGCGGGCAGGTTCAGCGTCCCGGTGAGCGCGCTGACGGCGGGGGCAACCGACGCGGCGGCGGCCGAGACGATGGGCGCCACGGCCGACGTGGCGGCCGACACCGGACCCGGGGCGGAGCCGGTGCTCGCGGCCGCCGGCTGCGCGGCAGCGGCAGCCGAACCGGTCGTTCCGGTAGCAGCCGAGACAACCGGCGCCGCAGCCGACGTAGCCGCCGAGACCGCGCTGCCGATGCCCGAATCCGCGGGCGGGTTGGCCGGCGCGATCGCGGAGCTGGCGCCAGAGCCAGTGCTCGCGACGGCCGGCTGCGCAGCGGCAGCCGAACCCGTCGTGTCTGTGACCGCCGAGACAACCGAGCTCACAGCCGACGTGGCTCCCGAGACAGCCGCGGTACCCGTACCCGGGTTCTTGGCGGGGTCGGCCGGCGGGGTGGTCGCGGTGGACGGGTCGGACCCAGCGGCCGATGTGGCAGCTGACGTCGCGGCCGAAGCGACCGGCGCTGCAGCCGACGTAGCAGCTGGGGCAGAGCTCGTGGCCGGCTGCGCGGGAGCGGCTGACCCTGCCGCACCGACGGCGCTCGAGACGGTGCCGGTGACGGCCGAGACAACCGACCCCGCGGCCGACGTGGCTCCCGAGCTACCCGAGCCCGAGTTGTTAGCCGGATCGGCCGATGGCGGGGTGGTCGCGGTGGACGGGTCGGACCCAGCGGCCGACGTGGCAGCCGAGGAGGCGCCAGAACCGCTGCTCGCGGCGGCTGACTGCGCGGGTGCGGCCGACCCGGTCGTGGCCGTAGCCGCCGAGGTGACAGTCGAGGTAGCCGATGCCGTTACGGCCGACGTGGCTGGTGCCAGCGCAGACGTGGGCGAATCCGCCGCGTGTGCCTGCCGCGACAGTCCCAGCAAGACGGCCACGACGCCAATCGTCAAGATCGTTACTTGCACAGCACGGCGAGCAATGTGTCGCAACAGCGGCTGGGACACAAGAGCTCCCGCTCGGTCGGGAGAGGCGGCGAAACCGGACTTCCCACAGTAAGCAGCTCTAAACCCGCATGCGCAACCTTTTCAAGTATTTATCTTCAGTTATTCATCGCGAGAAAGGCGGTTCGCCCGGCGTCCCGGTCCCCCCAGGCTGAGCCCACCGCCATTGCGGCGCCGCAGGTCATCACGGGTTTGGCGAGTGCGAATGCGGCAGTGGTGTCGGGCCTGGGCGCCGGGCCGGGTGGCCGTCGTCAGCGCTGGTCGCGGGGGCGGCCCGGACGTGCATGCGCTCGCCTTGAGGCCCGAACAGGATCAGCAACTCAGCGGGTTCAGACCCAGGGCTGCCGAACCAGTGGGGGGTGCGGGTGTCGAATTCGGCGGCTTCGCCGGGTTTCATGATGACGTCGTGCTCACCGAGCCGGAGCCGCAATCGGCCGGAGAGCACGTACATCCACTCGTAGCCCTCGTGGCTTTTCTGGTCGCCTACAGGCTCCCATCTAGGGACGATGATCTTGTAAGCGCGTATACCGCCAGGTTGGCGCGTCAGCGGGATGAGAGTACGGCCGTTGCGGTACACCGGGCGGGCCTGGATCCGCGGGTCCGGCGTGGGCGCCCCGGCGAGTTCGTCCAGCGGCACCTGATACGTACGGGCCAGGGCCAGCAGCAGCTCCAGGGTCGGCTTGCGGCCGCCCGACTCCAGCCGGGACAGCGTGCTCACCGAGATCCCGGTCAACTCGGAGATCTCCGCGAGCGTGGCACCGCGCCGCCGCCGCAGGGCTCGCAGGCGCGGGCCGACCGCGTCGAGCACCGGATCATGAGCCATCCATCTATTGCTGCTTCAGCAAACAGATTTGTCAAATTGTCACCCAGCGGCCCATGGTGAGGCCGTGGAAGAGAGCTATGACGTCGTGGTGGTCGGCGGCGGCGCGGCGGGGCTGAGCGGCGCGGTCGCGCTGGCCAGGTCGCGCCGATCGGTCCTGGTAGTCGACGCCGGCGACCCACGCAATGCCCCGGCCCGCCATGTGCACAACTTCCTCACCCGCGACGGGACCCCGCCAGCGGAGATCTACGCGGCCGGCCGCAGCGAGGTGACCCGCTACGGCGGCCGGGTGGAGACCGGGCGGGTCACCGCCCTGCGCCGGGACGGTGAGCGATTCGAGGTCCAGATCGGCAGCCGTACCGTGACCGCCCGGCGGCTGCTGGTGGCCACCGGGCTGCGCGACGAGCTTCCCGACGTGCCCGGCCTGGCCACCCGGTGGGGCATCGATGTCCTGCACTGCCCCTACTGCCACGGCTGGGAAGTCAGGGACAAGCGCATCGGCATCCTCGCGACCGGGCCCACAGCCATCTACCAGGCACTGCTGTTCCGGCAGCTCAGCCCGCACGTGACACTGCTGCAGCACACCGGTCCCTGGCCAGGCCGGCGAGCAGCGCGCGCAGCTTGACGCCCGCGGAATCACCGTCACTGAGGGCAAGGTCGAGCAGATCGAAGCGGACGCCAGCGGCCTGACCGGTGTCCGGCTGGCCGACGGCCGTTGCGTGACACTCGACGCTGTCGTTGTCGCGCCGCGCATGACGGCCCGCGCCGAACTGCTCGTCCCGCTCGGCCTGAAGCCGACCGAGGTGCGGCTCGGCGAGCACGTGCTGGGAACCCGGATCGAGACGGATGCGACCGGCGCGACCGCCGTGCCCGGGGTATGGGTCGCCGGCAACACCGCCGACGTCCAGGCGCAGGTCATGACGGCCGCGGCCGGCGGCCTCAGCCGCCGGGGCCGCGATCAATCTCGACCTCATCGGCGAGGAGGCGAGGAGCGCCGCCGACGCCGCGCCCGGGCCGCCCCCGACCGCGACCCACCGGTAAGCTCCCGTTCTGCGCGCCCCCAGGGCCAGTCGCGGGCGCCTGGGTGCGGCCGGCCGTCCTGCCGGGCCTGGGTGATGGCCCACGCCGCGTTGACCAGCCCGATGTGGCTGAAAGCCTGCGGGAAGTTGCCGATCATCTCACCGCTGCGAGGGTCGACCTCCTCGGCCAGCAGGCCGACATCGTTGATAGCGGCCAGGGCACGCTCGAAGGTCGCGGTGGCCGCCTCGGCGTCGCCCGCCAGCGCCTGCGCCTGCGCCAGCCAGAACGTGCACAGCAGGAAGGTGCCCTCCTCACCGGACAGGCCGTCGTGGCCCAGGTACCGGTACACCAGCCCGCGTTTGTCGGTCAGCCGCTTCGCGGTGGCGTCGATGGTCGCCTTCATCCGCGGGTCATCCCCGGCCAGGAAGCCGGTGATGACCAGCA
Organism: uncultured Actinomycetota bacterium; assembly: GCA_963739645.1. Lineage (GTDB taxonomy): Bacteria > Actinomycetota > Actinomycetes > Streptosporangiales > Streptosporangiaceae > JASHPR01. Next base: position 15,318 of record CAVUBM010000112.1, on the reverse strand, counting down.
TCAGGTTCGACGCGTCGAGGTCCTCGCTGCCAAACGCCTGCGTGAAGGCGCCGACCCGCTCGTTCCAGCCGCGCTCCAGAATGGCCGCCCGGATCTCGTCCCGGCCGGCCGCCCAGTCGGTCACCCTGTCTTCGGCGCCGAGGTGGCGGGCCAGCGCGATCGCCCGGTCCAGCGCCACCCAGCACATCAGCTTGGAGTACAGGAAGTCGCGGGGCTCTCCGCGGATCTCCCAGATCCCCTGGTCCTTTTCCCGCCAGCGGGCGGCGGCGGTGTCCGCGGCCGTGGCCAGAAACCGCCGGGTGACCGGGTTGAGTTCGCCGAGCTGATCGACCAGCCGCTGCGCGGCGAGCAGCAGCTCACCGTAGACGTCGAGCTGCCGCTGGAGCCACGCGCCGTTGCCAACCCGGACCGGGCGGCTGTCCCGCCATCCGGCCAGGTGCGGCAGTTCCCGCTCGGACAAGTCACGCTCGCCGCCCACACCGAACATGATCTGCAGGTCCATCGCGCTCTGCAGCTGGGAGGCGGCAGCATCGGCAAGGAAGGTGAAGAACTTGCCAGCCTCGTCCGGGCAGGCCGCCACCCACAGTGCGTCCATGGTCAGGCTGGCATCGCGCACCCAGGTGTAGCGGTAGTCCCAGTTCCGTCCGCCGCCGACGGTCTCTGGCAGGGAGGTGGTGGGGGCGGCCACGATGGCGCCGGTCGACGCGAACGTCAGCGCCTGGAGCACCCGCCCGGAGTGAAGGACAAGCTCCCGCCACGGGCCCTCGTAGGTCTGGTGGATGGCCGACCAAGACCGCCAGCCCTCCACCGTGTCGTCCAGCCGGGCGGTGATCTCCTCCGGAGTCCACGGGGCCAGCGGCGGGGCGGTCCTCTTGCGCCGTGGCCGAGCGCGAAGACGGCGGCCTGCCCGGCGGCCAGCCGGATCCGGCCGGTCGCGGTGGCACCGTCCACGTCGAAGCTGACCGCGGTGGACAAGAGCAGCCGGTCGGCGCCGCCCCGGGCGTCGAGCCCCCCGGGAACCGGGATCAGGATCGGGATGGACCAGCCCGTACTCCGGCCGCGGCGCGTAGCTGACCTCCGCTTCGATCTCGCCTCCTGTGCAGGCCAGCCGGCGCAGCAGTACGCCCGGGGAGCGTACGCCTAGACCGTGGCCGCGCTCGTTGCGGCCGACCGCGAGGGCATCGGTGAGCACGGCGGTGCCGCCCGTCAGTGGTGAAGGTGGTCTCCAGCACCATCGTCTGGTCCACGTACCGGCGGCTGGCCTGAAACTCGCCGGACGGCCGGATCGCGAAACGCCCACCGGCAGGGTCAAGGAGACGGCAGAACACAGACGGCCCGTCGAAGCGCGGGAAGCACAGCCAGTCCACCGAGCCGTCCCGGCTGACCAGCGCGGCGGAGCGGCAGTCCGACAGCAGCGCATAGTCGCCGATCGGCAGGCTGTCCATGGTGCCCCCTTCCCGGGCCGCCCTCCTTCAGGAGACGAACTGCTGGCCGCCGTCGATGTCGTAGGTCGCGCCGGTGAGCGCCGTGTTGGTCATGATGTGGACGGCGAGCGCGGCGACGTCGGCGGGGCCGACGACGCGGCCGATCGGGAGCGTCGCCCGCAGCTCGTTCCGGCGCTCCTCGAGTCTGGTCGCCGAGCAGCGACGCCGACAGCGGGGTGTCGACGAAGCCGGCGGCGATGAGGTTGACGCGAACCGGCGCGAGCTCGAGCGCGAGGGCCGCCGCGAACGGGGGCAGCGCGGCGGTGGCGGCGGAGGCGATCCCGAGGCCGTGGCCGATGCGCCGGCCGCCGGTGCCGCCCATGAGCAGCAGCGTGCCGCCGGGCCTCATCTTGCCGGCGGCGTTGCGCGCGACCTCGAGCCCCAGCACCACGTGATCGCTGAGCGCCTCGCGCACCTGGGCTGAGTCCATCTCGAGCAGCGGCCCGTAGGTCGGGCCGCCGGCCGTGACCAGCACATGGTCGATCGGTGCCGGCAGGTCCTGGAAGAACCGCTGCCAGCGCAGCCGCGTCGTTGGCGTCGAAGGCCGCGGTGCGCTGCGCGCCGACGTCCCGCGCCGCTTGCTCGAGCCGGTCGGGATTGCGGCCGGTGAGGATGACCTCGGCACCCTCGGCCCGGGCGCGCCGGGCGGTCTCGAGCCCGATGCCGGCGCTGCCGCCGATCACGACGACGGTCTGCCCGGCCAGTTCCGGTTCGCGCTGGGCGGGAGCCGGAGTGGTTGCGCTGGTCATGATTCCTCCTCACCGCGGACAGGCTCGCCATCTGCGCGTCCATCGGCCTGGCCGGCCGCGGCATGTCCGCGATCTCCATGCGGAGCGCCATCACCGCCGCGTCGTAGATCCCCGAGAAGCTGGGGAAGGGCTGGATCGTGTCGCTCAGCACCTCGAGCGGGACGTGCGCGCGGATGGCCAGCGTCGCCTGCTGCAGCCACTCGCCGGCCTCGGGTCCGAGCGCGTAGGCGCCGGTCAGCCGCTCGCCGTCGCTGAGCAGCGTCAGGAACCCGTTGGATTCGGCGTAGGCGTGCGTGTAGGTGGCGGTCTTCGGCACCTCCGACACGGGCGCGGTGGCGCTGTACTGCCGCTTCGACCGCGCCCACCGCCGCGGCCTGCGGATCGGTGTAGGTGACTCGCGGAACGGCTTCGTAGTTCGCCGGACGCGCATCGCCGGCGATGTTCGCCGCGACCACGTCGCCCTCGTACTCGCCGACGTGGGTCAGCGGCCAGATGCCGTTGACGTCGCCGATCGCCCAGAGGCGCTCGCCCGCGCGCAGGTGCTCGTCGACCGGGATCCCGTGGGGGCCGGCCTCGACGCCGACCGTCTCGAGGCCGATCCCCTCGACGCGCGGGCGCCGGCCGGTGGCCACCAGCAGCCGGTCGCCCCGCAGCTCCGGTACCGCCATCGAACTGCAGCACATACTCGTCACCCTCCCGCCGCGCGGCGGTGGCGTGCATCCCGAGCATCAGCTCGATTCCGTCCCGGCGCAGGGCCTCGCCGAGCGCCTCGCCCAGCGGCGCAGGCTCGCGGGGAAGCAGGCGGTCGGCGCCTTCGACGATCACCGCCTCGCCGCCGAGACGCCGCACGACCTGCGCGAGCTCGACGCCGGCGGACCCGCCACCCAGCACGAGCAGGCGGCGCGGGACAGCCTTCATGCTCGTCGCCTCGCGGGTGCCCCAGACGCCCTCGAGCTCGCGCAGGCCCGGGATCGGAGGCACGATCGGATCCGAGCCGGTCGCCACCACGACGTGCTCCGCGGTGTGGCGGACGCCGTCGACTTCGACCACGCCGGTGCCGGCCAGCCGGCCCGTGCCGCGCAGCAGGTCGATGCCCCGGTCCGCCAGCCAGTGCTCCTGGCCGGCGTCGGAATAGTCCGACACCATGAAGTCCCGCCAGGCCAGCGCGGCCTGAACGTCGACCTCGGCGCTCGCGCCGGCCTCGCGCGCGCCCTGCACCGCCTCGCCCGGGCGCAGCAGCGACTTCGACGGAATACACGCCCAGTAGGAGCACTCGCCGCCGACCAGCTCCCGCTCGACGACGGCGACGCGCAGCCCGCGCGCGGCCAGCGCCGCGGCGCAGTGCTCGCCGGGCGCCCCGCCGCCGAGAACGATCACGTCATAGTCACCACTCGAGCTCATCGTTACCTCCGTCGGGTGCTGGTGACATCACGGCCGCGGCCGGCCCGCCCTCGCCGAGTTCGGTGGCGGGCATCGCCACGCGCGGGAGCGGATAATGCGTCAGTCAGACGGCGACGTGCTTGACCTCCGCCATGTAGCGCCCGGCGGCCGCGGAAGCCGCCTCCGGGGTGCTGCCGCGCTGCGCGAGCGTCCATGTACGCCGCGTACCAGTCCCACCAGTCATGCGGTGGGGCCACTGCCTCAAACGCGCCGTGATGTTCGGCCGTCTCATGCAGCAGCTCGGCCAGAGCCGCGATGCCCGTCTGCCACACCCGCCCCGGGAGCCGCTCCGTGATCTCCTGCAACAGCCAGCTGTTGCCGTCCGGGTCACTGAACGTGGCGAAGGAACGGTAGCTGCCGTCCTCGGGATCCGGGCCGCTCACCCGACCGTCCGCGCCATCGGGCTGGAACTGAGCGCCCGGCGTCCCGGCGTGGAACACCTCGCTGACCTCGGCACCGTGGGCGGTGAGGTCGCTACGCGCCGCCTCGAGATCGGAGACGATCAGGTACAGGCCCTGGGCCGACCCGGGCGGAGCCGAGGTCATGTTCGCCCCGAACTGGATCGAGCAGCCCGAGCCGGGCGGCGTGAACTGGACGACCCGGAAGCCGTTGTCGAAGGGAAAGTCGGCATCCAGGCGCCACCCCAGGCCCTGGTAGAAGGCTTTCGCGCGATCGACGTCGGCGACCGGCAGCACTGCGACCTCGAACTTCATGTCCACGATGTCGGCTCCTCTCCCAGAGATGTCATCTTCCCCTCACGCCACTCATTGCCAGGGCCCGCAGAAATCTAACCAAATCACTCGGGAAATCGCGATGCAGGCGGTGACAGCTCTAACGGGGTCTTGGGGCAGGGAGCAGGAGGCGCGCGATCAGGGCAGGATCGGCCCGGGCAGTGGTCCTTTTCGCAGCCGACAACCACACGCCGTCCACAGTGGCCGAGCGCCCGGTCACGCCCGTGAATCAGCTCGTGGGCGTGGACGCAGGGAGGAGGCCGAGTTGTTCGAGCATCAGGAGCCGGTCAAACATCAAGTTGAAGGAAGTGTGCTTGCCGTCATGGACGCGGAGCACCTGGATGTAGTCCACCGCGACGGAGCGGCCGGTGGGCGGGATGTCGCCTGCCGGGCTGTGCAGGACGCCGTTGTGGGTCCCGGTGAAGGTGCCCTCCTCGACGGCGATATCGCCGGTGATGTGCAGGCCGTGGACCTCGACGTGTGCGTCGGGGAAGGCACTGAACCAGCCGGCGAAGAACTGGGCACAGGCCGTCTTTCCTTCGCCGCTCATCCCGCCCGGCGCGTGGTAGACGACATTGTCTGCGAGCACGTTGCTGAACCCCTCGATGTCATGGGCGTTGAACGTCTCAGTCCCCTTCTCGAACGCCTCGAGTACGGTCGTTGTCATCGAAATTCCCTTCGGTAGGCGAGCTGACAGCTCTACCGTCGCCCGAGGGATGGCTGGTTTGCTGTAGGGCAGCGACCCTAGTCTTTTCTGCTGCCAAGGACGTGTGGCAGCTGGCCGCGACCCTCGATCCCCAGCTTGGCGTATGCGCGCGCGAGGTGGCCCTCGATGGCCTTGAGGCTCACGTACAGCTCACAGGCGATCTCGCGGTTGGATCGGCCCTCGGCGGCCAGCCGGGCAACGCGGAGCTCGCTGGGGGTCAGCGCTTCCACCCCGGTGCGCCATGGGCGCCGCGGGCGGGCGCCGGTTGCCTTGACCTCGTCGCGTACCCGGGCTGCCAACGGCCGGGCGCCGCAGCGGACAGCGAGCTCGAGCGCCAGGGTGAGAGGGTCCCGGGCCGCTGCGCGTTCGCCGGACCGGCGCAGGGCCGCTCCGAGCTCCGCCAGCGAGTGGGCGCGTTCGAGCAGCGCGGGCGAGCCTTCAAGCGCAGCCACCGAGTCACCAAGCAGCGCAAGGCCGTCCCTTCCTCGCGCCAGCCCGGCGGCCCGCAGCGCGATCCCTAGCGCGCGCGCCGCGCCGAACACGCGCACGTCAGCGAGCTCGGCATCGGCCAGCTGGCACGCGCGTTCGCGCTGGCCGAGTCGCAGCAGCGCGAGCGCCGCGCCCGAGCGTGCATGCACATAGCCCGTCTCGTGGGTTTCGATGCCCCACACGTCGGCGCCAAACAGCGCACCGCAGGTCTGAAAGTCGGCCAGCGCATCGGCGGCACGGCCCTGGGCCAGCCGCAGCCGCCCGCGGGCGGCCGGGATGAGCACCGTGCCCACGCCCGCAGGCCAGCCCTGCTGCGGAAGCAAGTCAAGTAGTGTCTGTGCCTCGCCGAACTCGCCGGCCTCAACGGCGACATCGGCCAGCACGGTGGCCGCGAACCCCAGCCCCGGCGCGAAATCACCTTCCTGCAGCACACGCAGTGCGACCCGGGCCGCCGCGTCGGCCTCAGGCAGCGCGCCGAGCCGCAGCTTGAGCAGGGCCAAGGTGGAGTAGGCCGCCACGAAGCCACGCGCCGAGCCGGAGCGGTGGACTTCGGCCAGCATCGGCTTCAGAGACGCCTCGACCGTGGCGAAGCGCTCAGCCGTGACCAGGACCCACAGCAGTGCCGCCCGCGTGTCCCAGTTCTCAACCCGGGTACCGGCACGCCCTAGCGTCTCCTCCAGCAGGGCCGCGATCTGGGCCGCCGGTCGGCCCGTCAGCAACATCGTCATCGCCTGCGCGACTGCCAACGGCTCACTGGCAGCCTCGAGCTGACCTGCGGCCAGGCGGGTGAGCACGGGCATGACCCGCGACGCTCGGCGCGCGTCGTGAAGCCCGTAGACCACCAGCTCGCCCTCCAGCCGGGCCGCCAGCGTCTCATCCGCCTCATCGAGTTCCACGAGTGCCCGTTCGATGACATCTACTGCGTCCACCCACCGGAACAGGGCCGCATACGCCTCGGCGACCTCGAGCGCGATCTCAGCGCGTTCCCGCGGATCGGCGACTAGCTGCAGCGCTTCCTCCAGCAGCAGGCACGCCGTTTCGCGGCCAGCGCTCGCCTCCGCGCGAGCCGCCTCACGCAGAACCCCGGCCCGCTGCGGTGATGGCGGCGGCTCGGCCAGCGCCCGGCCCAGCAGCCCAGCGGCGGCCTGCGGTGCGCCGCTGTCCATCGCCGCCCGCGCGGCCTCCCGCAACCGCGCCAGTACCCAGCTATCGCCGTTCGGCCGGACCCCGACCAGGTGCGCGGCGACCTGTCCGGGCGGGGCTCCATCGGCGTGCAGCAGGCGCGCTGCGGAGCGATGAGCGAGGTCGCGGTCGCCGCTGCCCAGCGACGCCTCAATCGCATCATGGATAACCGGATGAATGAACCGCGGCGGGTCATCGGCCGCCAGCACCTCGACCCGAACAAGGCCCTCAGCCAGCCTCGTAGCGGCCCCCATCGCCACGTCCGCGATCGTCGCTGCGTGCTGCAGCGCACAGCCATCTCCCAGCACGGCGATCGCCTGCGCCAGGCCAAGCCCATCAGGACCCAGGCCCCGCACCCGGGTGATCACCCGCTGCGCGATCCCCTCCAGACCCCTTACTAGCACCTCGCCCGGGTCCAGCACGGCTGGCGGCCTGCCGCCGGGCTCGGCCGCCCGCAGCAGCTCAGCCAGGTACAGCGGATTACCTCCACTTGCCGTATGCAAAGCCGCGCACAGCTCGTCACTCGCTCCGCTGTCAGCCACCGCGCGCACGACGGTGCTCACGGCGCCTTCGCTGAGCAACGCCGGGCGCAGGACCGCTGTTGCCTCCGCACGCAGCGTCAGCAGCGGCACCCCGATCAATGCTGGATCACTCCGCCGCAACGTCACCAGCATCCCCGCGGCCAGCCCCTCGAGCCGTGCCGCGAGGTAGGCCAGCCAGCGCAGCGAGGGCTCATCAGCCCAATGCGCATCATCGACGGCGATCAGCAGCGGTCGGCTAGCCGCCAGGTTGGCCACCAGCCAGTACAGGCCATGCAAAACCGCAAACGAACTGTCACCAGCCGGCGCATCGGCCAGCTCCCCCAACAGGAGCGGCCGCACCGCTGCAGCAGGCCCAGCCAGCGCTGCCGCACGCTCACCCGTGTCCGCGCCGGCCAAGCGCCGCTCGAACAACTGCCGTGCCACGCCGAACGGGAAGCCCGCCTCCAGTTCCGAGCCGCGCGCACGAACGACCTCGTGGCCAAGCTCACCTGCCCGTAGGCACGCCACCTCAACCAGCGACGACTTGCCGACACCTGCCCGGCCCTCGATCACCAGCACCCCGCCGCCGCGCTCCAGTAGCAGCTCAACTGCGGCCAGCTCACGTTCGCGCTCGAGCAGCCTCCCCACCAAACCAGGCTAGCCTGCGCCTTCACCCATTTCCCGCCCGCAAGAGTGCGCCTGACGGTGCGCGAATGAGACTAGGACTGAGACTAAGTCCTTGAAAGAAATCCGGGAGGCGGTGTCGGATCGGGGCAGAGGTGTTCGTAGCAGGGGTGAGCGGCCGCCCACGAGGGGCGCCCCGAACCACAGGAGATGATCCGAGATGCAGTACCTGGTTTCCGTGATCGACGACACGGCCGGCCTCGCCACCCCGGACGAGGATGGCGGCCATCGACGTGTTCAACGACCGGCTCCAGGCCGAGGGCCACTGGGTCTTCGCCGGCGGCCTCGGGGCGCCCAGCACGGCCACCGTCATCGACAACCGGGGTGGGGAGGCGATGTTCACCGACGGGCCCTTCGTGGAGTCGAAGGAGTACCTCGCCGGCTTCTGGATCATCGAGGCCCCCGACCTCGACGTGGCGCTCAAGCTCGCCGCCGAGGGGTCGAAGGCCTGCAACCGGAAGATCGAGGTGCGGCCGTTCCTGTGAGCGTGGCCGACGTCCGGGAGGCGATCACCCGGGCCCACCACGAGGAGTGGGCGCGGGTGGTCGCCGCCCTGACCAGGCGTTTCGGTGACCTCGACATCGCCGAGGAGGCGGCGGCCGAGGCGTTCGCGACCGCCGTCGAGCGGTGGCCGGCCGACGGCGTACCCCCCAACCCCGGCGCCTGGCTGACCACCACCGCCAACCGCAAGGCCATCGACCGGATCCGGCGCGAGAACAAGCGCGACGACAAGCAGAAGGAGGCTCAGATGTTGTACGACGACGACCCGCCCGAGCCTCTCGGCGCCATCGACGACGAGCGGCTCCGGCTGATCTTCACCTGCTGTCACCCGGCGCTCGCGATGGAGACCCGCGTGGCGCTGACGCTGCGCATGGTCGGCGGTCTGACCGTGCCCGAGATCGCCCGTGCCTTCCTGGTGCAGGAGACCACCATGGGGCAGCGGATCACCCGCGCGAAGGCCAAGATCAAGGCGGCTCGCATCCCGTATCGGGTGCCGTCCGCGGAGGATCTCCCGGCACGCGTCTCCGGCGTACTCGCCGTCCTCTTCCTCGTCTTCAACGAGGGCTACCTGGCGACCGGCCCCGACACCGATCCCGTACGTCACGACCTGACCGCCGAGGCGATCCGGCTCACTCGCCTGATCCGTGCCCTCATGCCGGAGGACGGTGAGGTGGCCGGGCTGCTGGCGCTGATGCTCCTCACCGAGGCCCGCCGCACCGCCCGGGTCTCGGCGAGCGGCGAACTGGTCACCCTCGACGAGCAGGACCGTGGGGCCTGGGACGCGGCGCTGATCGCCGAGGGTCATCGGCTGGTGCGCGAGCGCCTGGCCGCCGGGGTGGCTCCGGGTCGCTACCAGATCCTCGCCGCGATCAACGCCGTGCACACCTCCGCCCGCGACGTACGCGACACCGACTGGTCGCAGGTCGTCGCCCTCTACGACCAGCTCGTCCGCCTCGACCCCTCGCCGATCATCGCCCTCAACCGGGCCATCGCGGTCGCCGAGCTTGACGGCCCGGAGGTGGCACTGGCGGCCGTCGACCGTCTTGAGGACAAGTTGGCCGGCTATCACGCCTACCATGCGACCCGCGCCGACCTGCTGCGCCGGCTGGGCCGCAGTCAGAAGTCGCGCGCGGCGTACGACAAAGCCATCGAGCTGGCGGGCAACACCGCCGAGACCGCCTACCTGACCCGCCGCCGCGACCAGCTGGGGTAGCGCCCCGTCGAGGACGGCCGCTGCCGAGCTTCCGCGGAGGTCCCCCACCGTCCTCACCTGGAGGATCCGGCCTGGCTGGTCGCTGGCGGCCGATGCTGAACACTGGCGGAGTCCCGTCGCTGCCTTCAGGCTCCACCGGGATGGGTCTGACGGCTACCGGTTCGAACCCGTTCTTACGGCTCCGGAGGGTACCGATCACCGTGCCCGCCCGGTCAGCCAGCCGTTGGGCCGTGATGCCGGGGTTGTTCTGGATGAGCTCGAGGGCGACAAGCGCCCGCGCGGCCGGGCTGATGTCACGCATCATCCCGTCTCCATCCAGGAAGGAAAACGTCCGGAACCGACGGTACCGTCCCTTGCCATGGACAGTGAGATTGACAAGGAAGCGATCCCCGCTGAGCCGCCGGTCGCGGGAAACGAACTCGACACGCTCCTCGGCGAGCTGGAACGAGTGCGCGGCTACATCGCGTGGAAGTGCGGCGGCCTGGACTCGGCGGGGCTGCGGGCGACCCTCGGACCCTCCACGATGACGCTAGGTGGCCTGCTCAAGCACCTCTCCGTGTGCGAGGACATCACGTTTTCAATCAAGCTGTACGCCCGGGCCCCGCAGCCGCCGTGGAACACGGTCGACTGGGACGCCGACCCGGACTGGGAGTGGCACTCGGCGGCGGCGGACAGCCCCGAGCAGCTCATGTCGCTTTGGCAGGACACGGTGAGCCGCTCTCGCGAACTGGTGGCCAAGGCGCTTGCCGACGGCGGACTGGACCACGCCGCCGCCTCCGCCTCGGACGGCCGCACCCCCAGCCTGCGGCGGCTGCTCATCGACATGATCGAGGAGTACGCGCGCCATGTGGGGCACGCCGACCTCATCAGAGAGTCGGTGGACGGGCTCGTCGGTGAGGACCCTCCGGGTGACCACCATTAGCACCGCGTCGCGCACCGCGGCGCCGGGGCCGGTCGCCCCCGGATAGCTAGCCATCGGGATCGAGATAGACGTCCCAATCTCGCTCTCCTGCGCATCAGTGACGATCGAGACGATCCCGGATTATGCTGGTCAGCGCCTGTGGCCGGGCTGGAACGTGGCCTTGAACTGAGACTGGCACCCAGCATCGACAGCGCCGACGGTCAGAAGCCGACGACGTCTTACCAGGTCAGCAGAGCGGAGGATGCGAGATTCGAACTCGCGAGGGGTTGCCCCCAACACGCTTTCCAACAATGTTGGCCAGCGTTCACCGGCGTCCGCCCCCGTCCGTGACCTGGGCTGACTGTGACGGATGGGTCTCGGCGGACGCCCGCGAACCCAGGCGAATGAGACCACATTTGAGACCAGCCAGACCCCGGGCGCTGCCGGCAGCATGGACCTCATCCTGCGGCTTGCATGAGTCGGGTACTGTTCCTCATCGGCGGGCCTCGCGGCCCGACGGTGCCGGAAGGCGTGGAACCAGCCGTCACCATCGCGGGCTAGCTGACCTGCCCCGCCCACGTGAGCCAAACTACCGGTCACACGGCGTCACTTGCGGTGGCGCACCGCCCACGCACACCTAGCTCCTTGCCGAGTATGCACTCGTTCACCGGATGCTATCTGGGGCGGCCGCGAGCCGCCGATTATCGATTACGTGCTCTTGGCGATCCGGCCGGGCCGGGGTTGCAGTCGAGGATGTCGGTGCCCGGCAGGGCGATCGTCTGCCCGGTGGCCGGACCGACCGGCATCGGGCCGGTGTTGGTGCCCGCATCAACCGCTGGGCAGCGGCCGTGGCGTCGCTGGTGGGGGCCATGCTGACCAGGTCGAAGTGCAGGTCGGGGAACCCGGCGAGCAGCGCCGCCACGTTCGCGGCGAGCGCGTCGCTGGTCAGCGGCCTGCCGGTGGTGGCATCGTCATAGCTCCCACCACCAGCCAGCGACCGGACGACGGCGTCCGGGTCGTGGTCGTTCCAGGCAGCGAAGTAGCGGTCGAGCGCGTCAGTCAGGGACACAAACAACCTCCCAGGGCTCATCAAGGGCATTAAGGTCTGGAACTGGACCGACCCTCTGGCGCGCCGCGATCTGCTGGCGGGCCGCAGGTAGCTCTGCTCATCTCACGCCTCCTCACTACCGATCTGGCGGCCGCCCCGCCCGGCACCCCAGCGCTGGGTTGGTTGTGCGGCGCGGGTGGCTGGCTGGCGGTGGGGCTGCCCAGGTGCGGCGGCGGTGCGCACTGTGGCAGCGAATGGGTTAGGGCGTCGAGCAGGCGGTGGCCGACCCGGAAGTAGGCCGCGGTGGGCCGGACCCGCCGACAGGGGATGAGTTCGAGGACGGTGCTGGTGGCTGACCATCGGTCGATGTCCAGCCTCATCCGCAGCCGTGGGCGCAGCGGCCCGCGGGTCAGCCGGACCTCGATCCGGCAGGTGCCCGAGTCGCGGTCGCGCTCGAACGGCCCGCTCAGCATGCTCTGGCCGACCGGCAACTCGCCGTGTTGCTCCGCCTGCCAGCTGCCGAGCGCGGCGACGCAGGTCTGGTACGGGATGTCCACGATCCGCCGGAACGACAGAGGGCCCACCACGGGGTACTTGTCCGCGCTGGTGCTGTCTGCCGTCTGGCTGGCGGATGCGGTGGGCGGGGCGGACTGCCAGCAGCGCTTGGCCCGCCTGGCCGGCATGGTCAGCCGACGGCCGGTGCGCGGGATGCGGCTCATGCGACCTCCTCCTCCCGGGTGGGAATCGATTCAGGTTCCGATCCGCGGGGCCGGTGGCCTGCCACCCTGCCAGCGCCCGGTGTACTGGCGGTGTGCTGGCGATGTCGTGGCAGGTCACCGGCTCGCCGTGACCTCATGGGCCGGGTGCTGGGCGTCCGGGCGGGCCAGGCCGTCGGCAGCGGCAGAGCAGACAACCACTACCGCGCGGGTGCTCGCGATCGCTGGCGGGGTCACCGGCGATGAGCGAGAACGGCCAGGCCGGTTGCCGGTGCTGCATGTCCGGGCGCTGGTGGCTTCAGCGGGGGCGGTCGCCGGTTATCCAGGGTGCCTGCACCTCGACGGTGCGCCGGGTCGCGTAGTTCATTTCGGCCACAGTCAGCCGGAGCCGGTACCACAGGCCGCGCAGCCGTTCGCGGCCGGTCCAGGAGACCGTCTTTTCGAGGTGCCGCCGGTGGCTGAGGTCAGCCGGGTCGGGGGCTGGACCGGGCTCGGTTGCGGGCAGGCGGGCTGGGTCTTGGCGATTGTGTGCGTGCTGGGCCGGGTGCATTGCGGTCTCCTTGGTGGTGGTGCCGGGTTGGGTGTCGCTGATCTGGTGGGGGCCGCCGTCGCGGCTGGTCCCACCATCACGAGCGGCGGGAAGCGTTCACCACACGGGGCGGCCTGCAGGACACCCACAAGACACTCACAGGAACCGGTCCCAGTCCGCGCTGCCTGCGGAAACAGCCCGCTGGATACGGCCCCAGCCGCGCAGGCTGCGGGGCGGGCCGCCGGTGATAGGGCACCGACGGTGCCGGGTGCCGACTGAGCCGGCCGCTTGCCGCGGCGGGCCTGGGCCGCCAGGAACGCAGGAGTGGTCGGCTTTGCGTGGCCACGCGGCGAGAGTCCGGCCGGTGGCAGGCCCTCGGCTGCGGGCAGGGTTCCGGGGCTGAGCGCGGCGGTGGGCACGGCCTGCGCTTGGCTGGCTGGGTTGCTGCGGCAGTTGCGCGCCCGGGCCCGGCTGAAGCGTGAGCTGATCCCAGCGGGGCGGCGTGAGCGGAAGCGGTGGCTCGGGCCGGCTGGGTGGCGGACGATAGCGCCGGGGCGTAGGCAGGCGTACCCTTGGCGCAGCGTCATCTGCGCACCTCAGCGGGTGATTTGGCGGTGCGCTGTTGGCTTGGGAGGGGCGTTGGGCCGTGGCCGAGCAGCCTGGGCTGAGTTTCGCCGTGCTGCTGCGGCAGCTACGGGTTAAGGCGCTGCTGACGCAGGAGGAGTTGGCGGAGACGGCGGGCGTGAGCCCGCGGTCGGTCAGTGACTTGGAGCGGGGGATCAGCCGCACCGCCCGCAAGGACACCGCGGTGCTGCTGGCCGGTGCGCTGGGCCTGGCCGGTCCGGCGCGGGAGCTGTTCGTCGTGGTGGCTCGGGGGCAGGCGCCGACCGCGCAGATGCTGGCCGCGGCGCGGGGGACCTTCGCCGCCGGGTCGGCGCCGGGCCTGCCGGGTGATAGTCACAGTTTCACTGGCGGTCAGGGCGCGCTGGCGTGGCTGCTGGGCGCGGTGACCGGTTCTCCCTACCGGGGGCTGGCCGCGTTCGAGGAGCAGGACGCGGCGTTGTTCTTCGGCCGCGAGGCGGCCACCGCGCAGGTGCTGGAGCGGATGTCACAGCGCCTGGAAGGCCCGGGGCTGCTGGTGGTGTCCGGGGTGTCGGGGGCGGGCAAGTCGTCGCTGCTGCGGGCGGGCGTGCTGCCGCGGATTCGGGAGGATGGGCTGGCCGCCGCGCCGGGCGCGGCGTCGTGGCCATGTGTGGTGTTCACCCCGACCCGAGCGCCGCTGGATGAGCTGGCGCTGCGGGTGGCGGTGGTGGCGGGAACCGACGCGTCCGCGGTGCGGCGGGGGCTGGACACCTCGCCGGAGGGGTTCGCCCTCCCCGCGCGGCAGGCCGCTCTGGCGCGGCCACCCAGGCTGGCTGAGGAACCGGATAGCCCCCCGGCACAGCGAGCCCAGTTGTCGCAGTGCCGGTTGTTGCTGGTCGTCGATCAGTTCGAGGAGCTGTTCACCCAGTGCGCTGTGGAGGGGTACCGGCGGGCGTTCATCATCGCGCTGCACGCGGCCGCCACCGTCGGGCACGGGCCGGATCAGGCACCGGCCGCGGTGGTGGTGCTGGGGGTGCGCGCCGACTTTGAGGCCCGGTGCGCGGACTACCCGCAGCTGGCCGGCGCGGTCCAAGACCGGCACCTGGTCACCGCGATGACCGAGCGGCAGCTGCGGATGGCCATCACCGAACCAGCCAAAAAAGCAGACTCCGGCGTCGATGACGACCTGGTCGAGGTCTTGCTGGCCGAGGTGCGCACCCGAACGCCCGGCACTTCGGGCGCGGGGATGCTGCCGCTGCTCTCGCACGCCCTGGACCAGGCCTGGCGGTCCCGGACCGGGCAGGTGCTCACCCTGGCCGACTATGAACGCTCCGGCGGCATCGAAGGCGCCGTCGCCGGCAGCGCGCAGCGCGCCTACGACGCCCTGACTCCCGCCCAGCAGGCCGCAGCCCGGCAGGTGTTCACCCGGCTGACCGCCACCAGCGCCGAGGGTGTGGACTCCGCCGACCGCGCCACCCGGGCGGAGCTGACCGACGGCAAAACCGCCGCCGAGGCCCAGGATGTGGAGGCGGTGCTGGAGGCCTTCGCCGCCGAACGGCTCCTCACCCTCGCCACCGGCACTGTGGAACTAAGCCACGAGGCGCTGCTCACCGCCTGGCCGCTGCTGCGCGACACCTGGCTGGCCGACACCCACGCCGACCGGATCGTCCGCTCCCGACTGCATGCCACCGCCGCCGAGTGGGCCCGCCAGTGCCGCGACCCGTCCTACCTCTACGGCGGCAGCCTGCTGCAGGCAGCGGCTTGCACCGCCGCCCGGATCGGCGCGGCCCCCGCCCGCCACCCGCCGCTCAGCCAGACCGAACAGGACTTCCTACACGCCAG
>CAVUBM010000111.1:0-39378 GCA_963739645.1 uncultured Actinomycetota bacterium | reverse complement strand
GCCGGCGATGCACGTGGCGGAGGCCGAATCTGCGGTGGCCGTCTTCGGTGGCATTGCCGGCTGCAGGAGTTCCTGTGGAAAAGCCGTCAGCGGATCAGGCCGGGGGTGAGGGCGATCTGCAATGAGCTTGTAGATCCGCGTGACTTTGCCGTGCCACCAGGGTCTGAAGCGCTGCCGCGGCAATCCGCTGGCTGATCCGGACTGCCTTTGCCACAGAATGGCCGATCGATGGTCTTAAGGCGGGCTCCTACGGGCACGAATTATATCGGGTGATGGCGTGCTGCTGTGGTAACCGACACGGCTTTCGCTCATGGCGTTATCAGCTTCGTTCCGGAGGACACCATTACCATTTCCCGCGGTTACTTCCGCGTAAAACGGATAACTAAAGGCAGGCGCGGAGTCCGCCTGGCCAGGAAGCTCACAATCTGCTGCCTCTATCCCGGGATCCTCAGCGCTTGCGGCGACTGCGGCAACCTGGCCGCGATCGTGCGCCGCTGCGGCTGGCGCGGCATCGCGGCCGAGGTGCGGGAGCTGCGGCACGGGGACACGGTCCGCCCGGATGAGGCGGACATCATCCTCATCGGGGACGCGAAGATATGCACCGGCGGCTGATCGCGCAGGACCTCGCCGACGTCAAGGGCCCGGGTCTGCGGGAGGCGGCCGCCCAGGGTGCCGCCGTGCTCGCGGTCGGCGCCGGCTACCAGCTCCTCGGCCGGTTCTACCAGCCGGCCCGCGGTGCGGAGCTGCCCGGAGCCGGGCTGTTCGACGCCTGGACGGTCGAGCCGAACCCGGACCGGGACGTGGCGGTCCGCCCGGGCCAGGACGCGTCCCTCACCCCGGCCACGGCGGATGGGGAGGAACGAGGCACCGGCGACCTGCTCATCCGCTGGGATTCCGGGCTGCTCGTCGGCTTCGAGGGCCACAGCGCGCGCACCTACCTCGGGCCCACGGCCCAGCCGCTCGGCCAGGTCATCATGGGGGAGGGCAACAACGGCGACGGGCGCGAAGGGGTCCTGCTCGGCGCCGCGGTCGGCACCTACCTGCGCGGGCCGTGCCTGCCGTGGAACCCGGCGCTCGCGGACTTCCTGATCGGCGCCGCGCTCGGCCGCCGGTACGGGGACGCCGACCTCGAGTCACTGCCGGGCGATCCCGAGCGCGCCGCGCACGACACCGCCGTGCAGCGCATCCATGTCACGGATGCCGCGGCCCTGGCCAACGCGCAGGCGTAGAGGGCCCGAAAATCTTACCCATCGCCGCGGCGGCCCCGGCCACCTTGCCGGCGATCTGATGCCGGTACACGCCGCCGGCGCGCCACGGGAGGCCGCGGCGGCACGGTCATCCCGATCAGCACCACCACCGTGAACAAGGTCATCCCGATCAGCACCGCCACCAACACGCCCGGCAAGCCCATCCGCATCCCGATCCGCGGTGCCCACCCGTTCGCCGTGATCACGCCCTGACCTGCGCGGCAGTAAGACCATCACCCGGTCAGCCCCGGCAGCTACCGGGAGGCCAAAGCGGCTATCCCGCAGCGGACGGCGGGGGACTGAACTGATTCTTGCCGTCGACGTAGTTCTGGAGGTAGTCCTGGTCTTCGGCCTCGGCCTCCCAGAAGGGGCCGGCCTCGCTGATCTTGGTCACGACCTTGCCGGGCCAGAGGCCTGAGGCGTCGGTGCCGGCGATCGTGTCCTCGGCGACTTGGCGCTGCTCGTCGCTCGCATAGAAGATCTCGGAGCGGTAGTCCGAGCCGACAAGCCCTTCGCCAAGGTCGGGTCGGTGGATCTGGAAGAAAAACTCGAGGATGTTCCGGTAGGAGGTCCGCCCGGGATCGAACATGACCTCGACGGCCTCAGCGTGATCCGGATGGTTGTCGGCGGTCGGGTTGTCGTTCTCCCCGCCGGTGTAGCCGACGCGGGTGGAGATGACTCCGTCGCGGTGGCGCAGCAGCTCTTGCGCGGGCCAGAAACAGCCACCGGCGAGGATCGCGGTCTCGATGTTCTGGCTCATCTCGGTCCCTCCTCCGAAACTGTGTTGAAGATTACTCTCGGAGGGCCTGCTGGCCCTGGCAAGGGTCCGACCACTGCTTCCATGCCGAGGGCACCGGAAATAATATGTGATCTTGCTAACGCGGATGCTGACAAAGCCCTGGATGAGCCTGGATACAGCCGGAAACTAAACCAGTCCCAGCGACCGGGCGTAAGCAGGTCTTTCGGGCAACCGTGGCCGTCGCTGGGACAGCCGTGATCTTGCTACGGATAAGAAGTCCGGGGTTCGAGTCCCTCAGAGCGCGCCATTAGCGCGGCCTCTCCCCGGCCAGGTGCGTGACCGCTACGTGCCGGCGGAAGGATGAGGGCATGGCTTTGCAGCTAGCCCCGGAGGAGCCAGAGGCCGGACCGTGGCGCACCGAGCCGCTCACTGTCCTGGCCCAGGCTCTGACCCAGCGCGTGCCGGGCAGGATCGTGTCCGGGCGTCCGGTGATCGTAGCCATCGACGGCCGCAGCAATAACGGCAAGACCTCGCTCGCGGCGCGGATCGGCGAGGCCGTCCCCGGGTCTGTTGTCATCCACACCGATGACATCGCCTGGGCGCACTCCCGGTTCGGCTGGGACGACCTGCTGATAGACGGGATCCTGGTGCCCGTGCACCGGGGCGAGGCGGTCAGCTACCGGCCGCCGCGGTGGGCCGAGCACGGCCGGGAAGGGTCTATTGACGTTCCTGCTGGCTGCCCGCTGCTGATCGTCGAAGGGGACGGTGCGGGGCGTCGGGAGGTGGCGCACCTGATCGATGCGCTGATCTGGGTGCAAGCCGACGAAAGAGGGGCCGAGCGGCGCAGGCTCGCCCGCGACCAGGACCCGGATGCACTCGACATGGCCAACCGGCCCTTGGGTGGGTTGCCTTTCGACCACGCCGGGTGGATGGCCGAGGAGATACCGTTCAACGCTGCCCAGCGGACCTGGGAACGGGCTGATGTCATCGTGTGCGGTACCCCGGAGATCCCGTGCGATCCGAGCACCGAAGTCGTCGTCGCGCCGCCCCCACACCCCGCGGCTGACGATCGGCCCGCGCGCAGCCGACGTCGCCGGACAGGTGAGGATGCCCAGGGCGGGAGCCCCGTAGGGTAGGGGCATGAGCGACAAGGAGATCCTCGGGCACATCGACGAGCTCATCCAGACCGAGCACGAGCTGCGCACCAAGCTCGCCTCGGGTGAGCTGTCCACCGAGGAGGAGCATGCCAGGCTGAAGGCCACCGAGGAGGCCCTCGACCAGTGCTGGGACCTGCTGCGGCAGCGCCGGGCCCGGCGGGAGTTCGGCGAGGACCCGGGCGCGGCCGCCTCGCGCCCCGCGTCCGAGGTCGAGGGATACCTGCAGTAGTGCCAGCCGCGACGGCCGGATGGCATCGCGGGGGGTTCCGGGGTCGTCCCACCGGACTAACTCAGTAGGCTCTGAGACGTGCGCATAGCAAGGTTTGCCCTCGGTGGCGAGGTCGGATACGGGATCGTCGAGGAAGTCCAGCCGGACGGCGCCGCAGGCGCCGGGACCGGCCCGGACGCCGACGGGCTCGTGGTCGCCGAGTTGATGGGGCATCCGTTCGGGGTCGGGGAGTCCGTCCGGCTCACCGGCGACCGCTACGTGCTCGCCGACGTGCGGCTGCTCGCGCCCGTGCTGCCCAGCAAGGTGGTCGCGATCGGGCGGAACTACCTGGACCACGTGCGTGAGATGGGCAACGAGCCGCCCGCCGAGCCGGTGATCTTCCTGAAGCCGTCGACGGCGGTCGTCGGGCCGCGGGACCCCATCGTCTACCCGGTCGGGCTGTCCGAGCGGGTCGACTTCGAGGGCGAGCTGGCCGTGGTCATCGGCAGGCTCTGCCGCCAGGTCCCCAGAGAGCGGGTGCCCGACGTGATCTTCGGATACACCTGCGCCAACGACGTCACCGCGCGCGACCTGCAGGCCAAGGACGGGCAGTGGGCGCGGGCCAAGGGGTTCGACACCTTCTGCCCGCTCGGGCCGTGGATCGAGACCGACCTCGACCCGGCTGACCTGGAGCTGACCACGATCGTGAACGGTGAGATCCGCCAGAACGCCCGGACCTCGCAGCTGATGCACGGCGTGGCCGACCTGGTTGCCTACGTCAGCGACGTGATGACGCTGCTGCCCGGCGACGTGCTGCTGACCGGTACCCCGGCGGGCGTCGGGCCGCTGAAGGACGGCGACGAGGTCTCGGTCACCATCGAAGGCATAGGAACCCTGAGCAACGGAGTGACCAGCCGTGACTGACCACGCTGACCCGGCGGGGAGAACCCCCGGCGGACCGCCGGTTCGGGTGCGCTTCGCGCCGTCCCCCAGTGGGGACTTGCACGTCGGCAACATCCGCACCGCGCTGTTCGACTGGGCGTTCGCACGGCACACCGGCGGCGTGTTCGTACTGCGGATTGAGGACACCGACCAGTCGCGGGTGCTGCCCGCCTACATCGACTCGGCCCTGGACACACTGCGCTGGCTGGGCCTGGACTGGGACGAGGGGCCTGAGGCCGGCGGCCCGTACGGCCCGTATCTGCAGAGCGAGCGGCTGGGCATCTATAACGACTGGGTCGTGAAGTTCCTGGAGTCCGGGCACGCCTACTACTGCTACTGCACCACCGAGGAGGTAGCCGCGCGCCGGGCGGCCGCCCGCTCCGGCGGCAGCGGCCCGAGCGGCTACGACGGAAGGTGCCGCTCGCTGACCCCCGACCAGGTGGCCGCGTACCAGGAGGAGGGCAGGCGGCCCGTGGTGCGGCTGCGGATGCCAGAAGGCGCGACCACGTTCACCGACCTGGTCCGGGGCGAGATCACCATCGAGAACGAGCACGTGCCCGACTTCGTGCTGCAGCGGGCCGACGGCAGCCCGCTCTACACGCTGGCCGTGGCGGTCGACGACGTGCTGATGAAGATGACCCACATCGTGCGTGGCGATGACCTGCTGTCGTCCACGCCGCGGCAGCTGGCTGTGTACGGCGCCATGGGGGTTCCAGAATCCGAGTTCCCGCTCTTCGCGCACCTGCCGTTCGTGCTCGGGCTCGAGGGCGAGAAGCTCGGCAAGCGCTACGGCGCCGCGTCGATCAGCTACTACCGCGACGAGGGGTTCCTGCCGGAGGCGATCTGCAACTACCTGGCCCTGCTCGGCTGGTCGCCGGGGGACAACCGGGAGTCGTTCACGCTGGCGGAGATGGCCGCCGAGTTCGACCTGGCCCGGGTCAACAAGAACCCGGCCCGGTTCGACGTGCAGAAGCTGGAGTCGATCAACGGCGACAAGATCCGGGAGCTTGACCCGGCCGAGTTCGTGCGCCGGATCACCCCGTTCCTGCAGCGCGCCGGCCTGGTCGGCGACCCGCCCAGCGCGGCGCAGGCCGCGGTGCTCGATGTGGCCGCGCCGCTGATCCAGGGACGGATCACCAAGCTTACCGAGGCCCCCGGCATGCTGAGGTTTCTGCTGGTGGATGAGGCCGAGTTCGCTGTCGACCCGGAAGACGCCGCCAAGTTCCTCGGCCCCGACGCGGTATCTGTGCTGCGGGCCGCCCACGACGCGCTGGCCGGGCTCGGGTCGTGGACGCCCGAGGACATCAGGGCCGCGCTGCAGGCGGCGCTGGTCGACGGGATGGGGCTGAAGCCCAGGGCGGCGTTCGGCGGGGCGCTGCGGGTCGCGATCACCGGGCGGCGCGTCGGGCCGCCCCTGTTCGAGTCGATCGAGCTGCTCGGCCGGGACCGGACGCTCGCCCGCCTGAACCGGCATTTGGCCTGAGTCGCGACGCCGGCGGGGAGGCGGTTACCAGACCTGGCGGGCCACCTCCCCGACCAGTTCCAGCTTGCGCTGCTGGGTGTCCGGGCTGATCAGGTTCGCCCCGATCGAGACCGAGGCGAACCCGCACTGGGTGGACAGCCCGAGCCTCTCGCGGTCCACGTAGCGGGCCGCCTCGTTGATCCGCGCGATCAGCACGTCGGCCGGCTCCACCTCGCGCGCGCTTGCTCGATACCAGGCCGAGGACCACCATCTTGTCGTCGGGCATCTTGGCCAGCGGCTCGAACGACCCCGACCGCTCGTCCTCGTACTCGAGCAGGAACACGTCGATGTTGCTCATCCGGCTGAATATCTTGTCGGCGGTCTCGTCGTAGCCCCCGGCGGCGATCCACTTGCTCTGGTAGTTGCCCTTGCACAGGTGCAGGCCGAAGGTGACCCCGGGGACGTCGGCAACCGAGTTGATGATGTCGACGCCCTCAGTGAGCGTGCGCTCGGTCGGCATGCCGAGCGACTCGCGCAGCTGGCGGTTCTCGGGGTCGACCAGGGTCCCGAGGTCCGGGGAGTCGAGCTGGATGTAGGTGCAGCCGAGGCTGGCCAGCGCGGCCGCCTCTGCGCGCATGAGCGCCGCGGCGTCGGTGAACATTTCCCAGGGGTCGCTGTAGGCGGCCGTGGACAGCTCCGGCGACCACGCGCCGTAGAGAACCAGCGGGCTGGGCAGCGTCACCTTCACCGGCCGCCGCGCCCGGGCGCGCGCGTAGCTGAACTCCTCGACGGTTATCATCCGCCGCGCGCTCATCTTCCCGGTGATGGTCACCGGCGGATGCCACTCCCAGTCCTCGCTGGGGTCCTGGGCGTGGAACCGCACGGCCGCGCCCTCCTGGTCGAGGCCGCCCTCGATCTCCCCGAGCAGCTGGTCGAGGAACGAGAAACGGCGCAGCTCCCCGTCGGAGACGACATCAAGCCCGCATCCTTCCTGAAGCGCGATGGCCTGGTCCACCGCGCGGTCCTCGATCCGCTTGAACTCCTGCAGATCGATCTGCCCGCCTTCCAGCGCGGCCCGTGCCTCCCACAGGTAGCGGGGACGCATCAGGGAGCCGATCACATCGGCGTGGTAGCCAGCTGGCATCTTTAGCCCTCCTCCAACGAAGTTGTCCTCGTTTCACCGGACCGCCCTGACCAGGGCCGGAACGAAAATCCCGTGGCTAGCCGGTCTCGATGTCGGCTGGCCCGGCCGACGCGGGATCGGCCGCCGCGGGCTGCTGCCCGCCGCCGAGGTACGCGGCGATGACCCGCGGGTCACGCCGCACCTCCTCCGGCGGGCCATCAGCGATGACGCGCCCGAACTCGAGCACGACCACGCGGTCGCAGATGCCCAGGACGAGCCCCATGTCATGGTCGATCAGCAGCGCGGACTGGCCGCGGTCCGCCAGCCCGCGCAGGCGCCCCCCGAGCTCCTCGCTCTCGCGCATGTCGAGGCCGGCGGCGGGCTCGTCCAGGCACACCAGCCGGTGGTTCCCGGCGAGCGCACGGGCCACCCCGACCAGCTTCCTGTGGCCCTCTGAGAGCTGATCGGGCATCGCGTCGGCGGCCCAGGCCAGGTCAAAGTGATCGAGTGCCTGCCCGGCGTCGCCGCCCGCGGCCGCGGGCCGCCGCGTGACCGGCCTGAGGCCTTGGTGGCCGGCCGCTACGGCCAGGTTCTCGCGCACGTCGAGATCATGGAAGAGCTCGGTGCTCTGCCAGGTGCGGGCCAGCCCGCGGCGGGCTCGTTCGTGCGGCGGCAGCCCGGCCAGGTCGTGCCCGTCGAGCTCGATGCGCCCGCTGCCGGTCACGAAGCCGCTTATGGCGTCGACGAACGTGGTCTTCCCGGCGCCGTTGGGCCCGATCAGCCCGACCAGCTCACCGTCACCGACCTGGAGCGAGACATCGGTCAGCGCGTGCACGCCGCCGAACGCGACGGACAGCCCGCTGACCCGCAGCACAGTATTGCCTCGGGGGGGCGACCCCCCCAGACCCCCCCGCGTGCCATCCGCTCGGGCCGACCTCCGGTCGGCCGTCGCGGCTGGCTCGGCTTCGCCGGGCTCTCTGGCCCTCCCCCCCAGTCCCGCTTCGCTGGCCCCCTCCATGGCCGACCTCCGGCCGGCCGCCGCGACTGGGATGGCTTCGCCTGTGTCCGCTGGTGGTGGCGGGTGGACCGGGGATTGCTTGTGTGTCCGTCTGTAGATGTCCCCGGCCACGCCCTCGGGATTGCGGACCAGCGTGAAGATCAGGATCGCGCCGCCGAACAGCAAGAACCAGTTCCCGTTGAGGCCGAACCACTTGTCCAGCGCGTACGGCACCAGCGCCTCGGCGGAGATCAGCCCGGCGAACACCGCGCCGGAGATCTGGGTGATGCCGCCCGCGTAGGCGAAGGCGATCAGGCTGAGCGCGGTGACTACGTCGAAGCGGTCCGCGCTCACCGACCCGAAGTTGTAGGCGTACAGCGAGCCGGCGACGCCGGCGATCAGCGCGCTGATGCCGAACGCGGTCAGCTTGACCGTCCGGGGGTTGATCCCCGCGGCGGCTGCGGCCCGCTCGTTCGAGCGCACCGCGAGCATGCGCTGCCCGAGCCTGTCCCGGCGCAGGAACCCGACGAGCAGGCACAAGACGACCGTCGCTGCCAGCGTGACCCAGCCGAACACGGGGCTGGGCAGGTTGCCGTCCAGCCCGCGGAACGGCGCCTTCGGCCCGAGGTCGATCCCGAAAAGCTCCGGCTCGGGCACGGGCGAGCCGGTCTGGCCGCCGCCCCAGGTGGTGTTGACGAAGCCGAAGTTCGTGATCGCCACCGCGGCGGCGAGCGTGACCACGGCCAGGCTCACGCCGCGCACGCGGAGCGCGGAGACCGCCGTCAGCAGGCCGATGACAAGGGCCGCCGCGATGCCCACGAGAGTGGCCAGCGGGAAGCCGACACCCGCGTTGACCGCCAGGTGCGAGATCGTGAAACCCGCCACCCCGGCCAGCGCCAGCTGCACCAGCGAGATCTGGCCCACGTACCCGGTGATGACCACCAGGGACAGCGCCATCAGCACGCCGATCAGCGTGGTGATGAGGGCTTCCCTGAAGTCGAACGGCAGCAGCACCAGGGCCACGGCGCACACCGCCGTGAGCGGCAGCGAGATTGCGGCCAGGTGCTGCGGCCGTGGCGCCGCGGGCAGGCGCTGCTCGACCAGCTCTCCCCGGCCGGGCAGTTGCGCCCCTCGCAGGAACATGGCCAGGATGATGATGAGGAACGTCACGAGTTCCTGAACGCCGGGGATGGCCGCTCCGCCGGAGGTCGGGAACCAGGACTGCGCCGACGCGTAGTCGATCAGCGAGTCCAGGATGCCGAGCCCGAGGCCCGCGGCACAGGCGATCCCGAACGACGTGAACCGGGCGAGCAGCGCCGCGGCCAGCGCGGGCACGATCTGCAGGGGCAGCGTGGCCGGGTCAAGCTCGGTGATCGCGGCGGCCAGGATCCCGACCCCGCCGGCGATCAGCGACGCGATCAGGGTGTTCGCCAGCGAAACCGAGTTGGGCGACAGGCCGGAGAGCACGGCCGCGGTCTCGTTCTCGGATGCCGCCCGCGTCGCGAGCCCGAACCGCGCCCACCGGTAGAGCGCCGCGAGCCCGGCCGCCGCCACGATCACGATGCCCGCGAGAATGAACCTGTCCACGGGGATGACCGCGCCGAGCATCGCCACCGTGTTCTGCGGCAGCACGACCGGCTCCGGCTGCTGGGTGGTGCCGAAGGCGAGCAGCATCGACGCCTGGGCCACGAGCAGCACGCCGAGCGAGGCGACGAGCTTGGCCAGCGGCGTCGCGGCCCGCAGCGGCCGGAACGCGATGAACTCGATCGCCACGCCCACCGCCAGCACGAACACCAGGCTGAGCGCGAGCGCGGGTGCCGTGCCGAGCTGCGGCCCGAGCTGGCCGGTCCGCAGCGCCCAGAACGCGTACCCGGCCAGCATGGCCACACCGCCGGTGGCCAGGTTGATGACCCCCGACCCGCGGTAGGTGACCACCACACCCAGGGCGATCGCGGCGATCAGCGCGCCGGAGCCGAGCCCGAGGAGGATGAACAGCAGGATCTGTTGCACGGTCGGTCCGGCCGGATCAGGCGCGGGCCCGGCCCGGCCGGGCCGCCCCGCCCGGCTCGGCCGGGCGGGGTACAGCGGTCGCAGGTCCGGTCATGACGGCGGCTGCAGCCAACTGGCCACCTTGACGAACTGGTGCTGGCCCTTGTACACGAAGAACTGGGCGCGGTCGTTGCATACGGCCGGGGCCGCTGGGTTCTTACCGCAGGCCAGTTCCGGCGCGCCGAGCGCGACCGGCCCGGTGAACGCCTTAGCCCTGGCCAGCATCGCCTTCGGCGTGATCTTCCCGTACCCGATCTCGTTCATGAACCGCACCGTGGTCAGGATCTGCGAGAACGCGACGATGTTCCACGGGTCCGGCGCGTCGGCCGGGGTGCTGTACTTCTTCGCCACCTTCATGTACGCCGGCATGCCCGGGTCGGTTGGGTCGCCGTACAGCGAGCTCGCGATCGCGTAGGTCCAGATCGGGAAGTCGCCGCCGAGCCCCGCCGCGACCTGGCCGTTCAGGCACAGCGGTGCGGACACGATCTTCTTCGCTTCGGTGATGCCCAGTTGCTTGAGGCCGTTGGCCAGGTTCACGCATCCCGAGGAATCGCTGTACGGGATCACCATGTCGGCGGTCTGCGCGCCCGCGCTGGTCAGTGGCCCGATCAGGTCGGTCTGGCTCTCCGAGTAGCCGACCGCCTTGACCGTCACGCCGGCCGCCTTCAGCCCGGCCTTGATCGCGGCGGCCCCCTGGGTGATGCCGGCGATGTTCGGGTACACCAGCGCCGCGGTCTTGGCGTGCAGGACATCCTTGGCGTAGGTCCCGAACGGGCCGAGCACGTGGGTCACGTCGCCGAACAGGATCACGGCGTTCTTCTGCGCGGCGTCGATCGGCGTGGCCGCCACGCCGTCGATCACCGGCTTGGTGGTCCCGATCGTCGAGTAGAACGACTGGACGCCGATCGCCACGCCGCCCAGGTCGATCACGGAAACCTGCTTGTCCGCGGCCATCTGCTGCCCGCAGGTGGTGCCCTCCTCCTCGGCCGAGGTGATGAAGCAGGTCTTCAGGGCGACGGGGTGGCCGTCGACCCCGCCCAGCTCCGCGTTGATGTACTTGACCGCCATCTGCGCACCAGCGGTGGCCAGCGGGCCGATGGTCTGCTGGCCGCCCTGCTGGTTGATCCAGCCGATGTCGACCGGCGGAAGCGACGGGTCAGCCTTCCCGGCCTTGCCGTCGGTGTAGGTGAGGTAGTTGGTGACCGACTTGGACCCGGCTCCGCCGGGCCCTTGGGCCGCGTTCGCGGCCGAGTTGGAGCCACTGCTGGAAGTGCTGCTTGAGGTGCTTGAGGTCCCGCTTCCGCAGCCGACGGCGGTAAGCACAGCCGCCGCGACCGCCGCCATCCCGAGCAGCCCTCTGCGAGCCTGCCTGCTCACATCGTCCTCCTCTGCCGGTATGGGCTACATGATGCTGACGAACCCGGCAGGCCGGGACCCCGCATTCCGCCCTGCGGCAGCGAATGTGGCCCAGCCCGGTGGGGGTTCACTTGCCGGCAAAACTGTCATTACGATGTGGTGTCAGTTTTGGCGACATTTCGCCGGGCCGGTGCCCGGCGAAGAGCGGCCTGGCAGTGAAGAGGGATGGGGAGGTGGGCGGGGGATGGCCAAATGAGCGGCAGTATCTCGCTCGAGCTTGAGGGCCTGAGCGTCGCCTACGACCGCGCGACGGTGGTGAGGGACCTGACGCTCACGGTGTCATCCGGTGAGGTGGTCGCCCTGCTGGGTGCCAACGGCGCCGGCAAGACCACCACGCTCCGCGCCATCTCGGGCCTGCTCAAGCCGGTGACCGGCTCGGTGCGGATGGGCGGCGCCGATCTCGCAGGTGTGTCCCCGACCGCGCGGGTACGCCGGGGCATCGTGCATGTGCCGCACGACCGGGGGATCTTCTACGGCCTGACGGTGGCCGAGCATTTCCGCCTGGACGGCGTGACCGACCCTGGTGAACAGCAGGCCGCCTTCGAGCTCTTCCCCGCGCTGCACGGGTTGCGGGGCCGCAAGGCGGGGCTGCTGTCCGGCGGCGAGCAGCAGATGCTCGCGCTGTCCCGGGCCCTGATGCGCCAGCCCAGGGTGCTGCTGCTCGATGAGCTGAGCCTCGGTCTCGCCCCGGTGATCGTGGAGCGCCTGCTGCCCGTCGTGCGCGACTTCGCGGCCAGGACAGGCACCGGTGTGCTCCTCGTCGAGCAGCATGCGCACCTGGCCCTGGAGATCGCGCACCGCGGCTACGTGCTCTCCCATGGCGAGCTTGTGGCCGCCGGCACCGCGGCCCGGCTGCGCAGCGACAGCGCCCTGCTGGCCGCCAGCTACCTGGGCCAGCGGGCACGCTGAGCCCGGCCCCCTACCCGCCCGTACACTGGCCCCCGCGATGATCACGGACCGGGCCCAGCGCGAGGTTGCGCGCGTGCCGTGCGACCCCGGCCGGGCCACGGTCTACGGCGAGGGCTGGCAGTCGTGGAGCGCGACCGAGGCCGTGCTGGTCACCGCCGCGCCGGCGAGGCTGACCGCGCGGGCTTCGCTCGTGATCGACTTCCAGTACGCCACCCCGCCCCCCTCGGGTATGCACCAGGGCTCGGGCCTGCTCGCCGTCGACCCGGGCCCCGGCGAGCCGGTGCCCATTTTCGCGGCCCCAGACGCATCCCGGCGGGTCCCGGTCATCCGGGCCAGATTCCGGGACGGGCATCTCGTGGTGACCGCCGACGGCCCGGTCGGTCACACCACCGATGCGGGCCCGGGCGGCCTGACCGGGGCGCTGGGCCGGTGGGCCGAGGGATTCGCGGCCCAGGCCGCCGTGCCCCAGGCCCGGCTGCGGCCGATCCCGCCGGTCTGGTGCTCCTGGTACCAGTACTACGAGTCGGTGACCGAGGCGGACATCGCGGCGAACCTGGCGGCCATGGACGAGCTGGGGCTCGGGTTCGACGTGGTGCAGATCGACGACGGGTATCAGGCCGCGCCCGGTGACTGGCTGGTGCCCTCGGGCCGCTTCAGGAGCCTGCCCGGCCTGGTGCGCCGGATCCGCGCCACGGGCAGGCGGGCCGGGATCTGGATCGCGCCCGCCCTGCTCGGCCTGCGCAGCCAGGCGCTGCGCGAGCACCCGGAGTGGGCGGTGCGGGACCCGGGGACCGCCGGGCCGGTCGCTGCCGGCCGCGTGGTCCGGCAGGAGTGCACGGCGCTTGACGTCACCCATCCCGGGGCCGCCAGCTATCTCGGCGGCGTGCTGGCCACGATGCGGGAGTGGGGCATCGACTACTTCAAGGTTGATTTCCTCTACGCGGGCGCCTGCGAGGGACGGCGTCACGACGAGGTCAGCGGGGTGGAAGCCTACCGGCGGGGCCTGCGCCTTATCCGGGACGCGATCGGGCCTGAGGCGACCCTGATTGGCTGCGGGGCGCCGGTCCTGCCGTCGGTGGGCATGGTCGACGCGATGCGGGTCGGGCCCGACATCGCGGCCAGCTACGAGCCGCCGGGCGGCGGCATGTCCAAGCCGTCGCAGCGCAATGCCGTGCGGAACGTGGTCGCCCGGGCCTGGCAGCACGGCCGGTTCTGGATCGACGACGCCGACTGCCTCCTGGCCAGGCCCGGGGTGGAGCGGCGGGCAGCCTGGGCCGAGACCGTGCGGCGGTTCAGCGGGCTGCGGTCCTCCGGTGATGACCTGGCCGAACTCGACGCCTGGGGGCTGGAGACCACGCGGCGCCTGATGGTGCCGTCGGCCACCGGGCCGCTGGTCTAGCCGCTGCGCGGGCGGTGTGTGCCAATCGTTGCCGCCAGTCGCGGATCCCTTTGGCCCACGAGTCCGCACTTCGGCTAAACTGCACAGGCGCGTCCGGGCCCTAGCTGGCCCGATCCCATGGGGTATGGGGTAATTGGCAGCCCGACGGGTTCTGGCCCCGTTAGTCTAGGTTCGAGTCCTGGTACCCCAGCCACGCCAATGACCAGCGCGGATGCCGAATGTGGCATCCGCGCTTGTGTGCTCGGGTTCGTGGGCGAGGGCCGAACGCCCCGTAGGCTCGTCCGGCCCTGCCGCTTGCCGGTCAGGCGCGGCGGCGGCCCCGTTCCATACCGGTCAGGCGCAGCAGCAAGAGCAGGATGATGGCCCCGACGATCGACCAGATGATCCCGGTAGCGTGGAAGTGGTGAATCGCGAGCTTGTGGTACAGCACCAAGTTCGAGATAAACCCGCCCAGGAACGAGCCAACCACGCCCAGAAGGATGGTGCCGAGGAGGCCGATCGGGTCGCGACCGGGGACCAGCAGCCGTGCGACGGCGCCAGCAATGAGGCCGATGACCAGCAGAACGATAATGAATTCCAGCATGCGCTCTTAGCTACCCACATACGGCGAAACATGCAAGCAGCCGCGGCGTGACCGGGCGCAGACGGCCTGAGCTGTGACGGCCGTGCTGGCTGTATCGCGGGCCGGTCCTGCGGCCTGCGGCTGCGGCCGGATCGCGGGCTGACCCCGCCGCCCTGCGGCGTTTGGCGCGACTCGCCGAGGTACGCTAGCCTTGGTGCCCGGCTGGGGATGGCACCCCAGTCAGTTTTATGCTCACGGATGGCCCGCAGCCGGTGCTGCGGCGCGGTCCTCGGAAGTTCCTGGCCCCGTCGTCTAGTGGCCCAGGACGCCGCCCTCTCAAGGCGGTAGCGCCGGTTCAAATCCGGTCGGGGCTACAGATCGAAGTAGCAGGTCAAGGACGTGATCGCCAGTCATAGCGATCACGTCCTTGATCGTTTGTCATCGATTTGTCATCGCGCTGGGCCATCGCTAAGCGACAGCGGGCGCTACAGATTGATCACCAACGACACCGACGCGGTGCTGGAGTGGTGGCTGCTGTGAACCAAGCCAGGGATCGATTGCGGCGCAACGTAGGATCTTGCGTGTGACCAGCAGACCCGCCGAGGCTCAGCGCCTGCGCGACCTCACGACTCTGCGCCGCGTCCGTGACCGGATCGACCGGGAGTACGCGCAGCCGCTGGACGTCGAGGCGCTGGCCCGCGGCGCGCACATGTCGGCAGGGCACCTCAGCCGCGAGTTCCGGCTCGCCTACGGCGAGTCGCCGTACAGCTACCTGATGACGCGGCGCATTGAGCGCGCGATGGCGCTGCTGCGTCGTGGCGACTTCAGCGTCACCGAGGTCTGTTTCGCGGTCGGATGCTCGTCGCTGGGCACCTTCAGCACTCGTTTCGCCGAGTTGGTCGGCGTGCCGCCCAGCACCTACCGGAGCCAGACAGCTCGCGTGACGGAGGGAATGCCGCCGTGCGTGGCGAAACAGGTGACCAGACCGATCAGGAATCGAGAAGCGCCGGTCATCGAGCCGCGGCTAGCGTGACCGCCATGGACATCACCATTCACGCGAGCTCCCTCCCGCACGACGACCCGGAAGCCTCCTTGGCCTTCTATCGCGACGCCCTCGGCTTTGAGGTCCGCGCCGACGTCGGATCCGGCAATATGCGCTGGATCACCGTCGGCCCCGCCAGCCAGCCCGGCACGTCCATCCTCCTTGCGCCGCCGGCCAGCGACCCCGGCATCACAGACGACGAGCGCCGCACCATCACCGAGATGATGGCCAAGGGCACCTACGGGTGGATCCTCCTGGCCACCAAGGACCTCGACGGCACTTTCGAGCGGCTGCAAGCCAGCGACGCCGCCGAGGTCGTCCAGGAGCCGACCAAGCAGCCGTACGGGATTCGCGACTGCGCCTTCCGCGATCCCGCGGGCAACCTGATCCGCATCCAGGAACTGCGCTGAGTCGCCCGGCGATCGCAGCCATGTGCACAGACGCGTACCGTCAGGCGCTGATACGAGATCTCTCATCCACGGCGTCATCGGCGCCGGCTTTGACGCCAGCGGCGCTTCGGCGCCAGGCCGCCGAAGCTGACCGCGAAGGCGTTGTAGGGCCGCTCCGGCGTCGTGCGAATTCCGGACAGGACGATCTGGAAAGTCGCGTCGTCGCGGCCGTAGGCAGGGCAGCCGAGAGCGGCCTGGCGATGGCGCTCGCCAAGGATGCCACGGTCGTCAACTGCGAGGTCATCGACCAGCGCTGATCGGACGGCCGAGGAGACCAGCCCATGTCCGGGGCAACCCCCTGCCAGCGCGGCTGGCCACGTGTGCGCTGGTGTGGCGGGTGGGTTTCAATGCCCGCCGGTGACCGCCCCCGGGATGTGGGCATCTCGGTGTTCGGCGGGGCCACGATACGGCCGAATTGGACGAGCTGATCATTAAGGATGCCTGAGAGCGGGTACGCATGCGGCTAGATCAGCCAACAGGATTCATCCAGGCAACCGCGGCCGGCGCGATGCCTCCGACTAGGCGAGGGGGCCGGTCACCGTGCCTGGCCTGATCAGAAGGAGGGCACAATGGCTGGCACCACGGGCGCGGATCAAAGTTCCTATCCAATTCAGTTCGCCATTGAGTACCCGGACCGGCCGCTCAGCCGGCGATATCGTCTGCAGACGATATCGCCGGCTGAGCGGCCGGTCCGGGTACTCGATGGCGAACTGAATTGGATAGGAACTTTGATCCGCGCCCGTAGTGCCAGCCATTGTGCCCTCCTTCTGATCAGGCCAGGCACGGTGACCGGCCCCCTCGCCTAGTCGGAGGCATCGCGCCGGCCGCGGTTGCCTTGGTGAATCCTGTGTGGCTGATCTAGCCACATGCGTACCCGCTCTCGGGCATCCTTAATGATCAGCTCGTCCGATCGGCCTTATCGTGGCCCCGCCGAACCCGAGATGCCCACATCCGGGGGCACGGCGGGCACTGAAACCCACCCGCCACACCAGCGCACACCACCGTAAGGGCGAGAACTGGTCTTGGCCTGGCGCCGTCCGGCGCGCCGATCTTGGTCGACAGCGTGGCCGACCGCAGTGGCAGGGGTTGCCCCGGACATGGCCTGGTCTCTCTGGCCGTCCGATCAGCGCGCTCGATGACCTCGCCGTTGACGACCGTGGCACCCTTGGCGAGCGCCATCCCGGGGTCGCTCTCGGCTACCCGCCTGCGGCCGCGACGCCGCGACGTTCCAGATCGTCCTGTCCGGCATTCGGACGACGCCGGAGCGGCCCTACAACGCCTTCGCGGTCGGCTTCGGCGGCCTGGCGCCAACGCGGCGCCGGCGTCGAGGCCGGCGCCGATGACGCCGTGGATGAGAGATCTCGTATCAGCGCCTGACGGTACGCGTCTGTGCACATGGCTGCGATCGCCGGGCGACTCAGCGCAGTTCCTGGATGCGGATCAGGTTGCCCGCGGGATCGCGGAAGGCGCAGTCGCGAACCCCGTACGGCTGCTCGGTCGGCTCCTGGACGACCTCGGCGGCGTCGCTGGCCTGCAGCCGCTCGAAAGTGCCGTCGAGGTCCTTGGTGGCCAGGAGGATCCAGCCGTAGGTGCCCTTGGCCATCATCTCGGTGATGGTGCGGCGCTCGTCGTCGGTGATGCCGGGGTCGGTGGCCGGCGGCGCAAGGACGATGGACGTGCCGGGCTGGTCGGCGGGGCCGACGGTGATCCAGCGCATGTTGCCGGATCCGACGTCGGCGCGGACCTCGAAGCCGAGGGCGTCGCGATAGAAGGCCAAGGAGGCGTCCGGGTCGTCGTGCGGGAGGAAGCTCGCGTGAATGGTGATGTCCATGGCGGTCACGCTAGCCGCGGCTCGATGACCGGCGCTTCTCGATTCCTGATCGGTCTGGTCACCTGTTTCGCTACGCACGACGGCATCCCCGCCGTCGCGCGAGCTGTCTCGCTCCGGTAGGTGCTGGGCGGCACGCCGACCAGCTCGGTGAAGCGAGTGCTGAAGGTGCCCAGCGACGAGCAGCCGACCGCGAAACAGACCTCGGTGACGCTGAGGTCGCCACGACGCAGCAGCGCCATCGCGCGCTCGATGCGCCGCGTCATCAGGTAGCTGTACGGCGACTCGCCGTAGGCGAGCCGGAACTCGCGGCTGAGGTGCCCGGCCGACATGTGCGCGCCGCGGGCGAGCGCCTCGACGTCCAGCGGCTGCGCGTACTCGCGGTCGATCCGGTCGCGGACGCGGCGCAGCCGCGCGAGGTCGCGCAGGCGCTGAGCCTCGGCCGGTCTGCTGGTCACACGCAAGATCCTACGTCGCGCCGCAATCGATGCCGCATCCCATGTCGTGGTCGAGCCG
The DNA here is from genome assembly GCA_963739645.1 of uncultured Actinomycetota bacterium. Classification (GTDB taxonomy): domain Bacteria; phylum Actinomycetota; class Actinomycetes; order Streptosporangiales; family Streptosporangiaceae; genus JASHPR01. The sequence continues at coordinate 21,333 of CAVUBM010000111.1, read as the reverse complement.
GCCTCGTTGCGCACAGCGCGGTCCGAGGTCACCGACCAGACACTGATCGCCGGGCCACGGCACCTGCGGGCGGTCCTGGAGGGGTACATCGCCCATGACAGCGCGATTGCCCGCACACGGGCAGGAATCTGAGGCCAGAGGTCGGCGCCGGCAGCAGCACAGCCCGGTCACCGACCTGGCGACGGCATTGTGATCAAGGGCCTGACCGCCGTGGTGGCGATCCGGCCCTTGACCTGCTACTTCACTCGTGGCCCCGACCGGATTTGAACCGGCGCTACCGCCTTGAGAGGGCGGCGTCCTGGGCCACTAGACGACGGGGCCAGGAACTTCCGAGGACGGCGCCGCAGCACCGGCTGCGGGCCATCCGTGAGCATAAAACTGACTGGGGTGCCATCCCCAGCCGGGCACCAAGGCTAGCGTACCTCGGCGAGTCGCGCCAAACGCCGCAGAGCGGCGGGGCCAGCCCGCGATCCGGCCGCAGCCGCGGGCCCGGCCCGCAACACAGCCAGCACGGCCGTCGCAGCTCAGGCCGTCTGCGCCCGGTCACGCCGCGGCAGGTTTTGCATGTTTCGCCGTACGTGCGGTAGCTGAGAGCGCATGCTGGAATTCATTATCGTTCTGCTGGTCATCGGCCTCATCGCCGGCGCCGTCGCGCGGCTGCTCGGCCCGGGCCGCGACCCGATTGGCCTCCTCGGCACCATCCTTCTGGGCGTGGTTGGCTCGTTCCTGGGCGGGTTTGTCTCGAACTTGGTGCTGTACCACAAGCTCGCGATTCACCAGTTCCACTCCACCGGCATCATCTGGTCGATCGTCGGGGCCATCATCCTGCCCTTGCTGCCGCCGACCGGTGCGGAGCGGGGCCGCCGCCGCGCCTACCGCTGAGCGGCAGGGCCGGACGGAGCCTAGGGGGTGTTCGGCCCGGCGCCCACGAACCCAAAGCGCACACAAGCGCGGACGCCGAAGACCGCATCCGCGCTGGTCATTGGCGTGGCTGGGGTACCAGGACTCGAACCTAGACTAACGGGGCCAGAACCTGTCGGGCTGCCAATTACCCCATACCCCATGGGGATCGGCACGGCCGGTCCGGACGCGCGCCGATGCAGTCTAGCCGAATGCCGGACCCACTGGGCCAAGGATCGCCGACTAGCGGGACGATTGGCAGATACTGCCCGCGCAGCGGCTAGACCAGCGTCCGCGGCCGACGGCACCATCAGCCGCCGCGTGGTCTCGAGCCCCAGGCGTCGAGTTCGGCCAGGCCGTCACCGGAGGCACCGGAGCCCGCTGAACCGCGCGACGCGTCCCCGGCCCAGGCTGCCCGCCGCTCCACCCCGGGCCTGGCCAGGAGGCAGTCGGCGTCGTTGATCCAGAACCGGCCGTGCTGCCAGGCCCGCGCGGTCACGTTGCGCACGGCGTTGCGCTGCGCCGGCTCGGCGATCGGGCCTGCTCTCCGGCTCGTAAGCTGGCCGCGATGTCCGGCCTGACCCGCATCGACGTCGACCAGGCCCACCGACGGCGACCGTCGTGCCGCAGCCGACCAGGGTCGCGCCGGGCCGATCGCGTCCCGGATCAGGCGCAGCCCCGCCGGCGCCTCCACCCGCTGACCGGTCGTGCCCGCACCCCCTCGGCAGGCGCCCGCGTAGCAGGAAGTCGGCCTTGACGTAGTCGATCCCCCATTCCCGCATCGTGGCCAGAACGCCGCCGAGGTACCTGGCCGCGCGCCGGGATCGGGTGACGTCAAGCGCCGTGCACCCTGCCGCACCACGCGTCCCGCGGACACCGGCCCGCCGGTCGCCACGTCCCGCACCGCCCACTCCGGATGCTCGCGGATCGTCTGGCTGCGCCGGCCGAGCAGCAAGGGCGCGATCCAGATCCCGGCCCGTCGGCGCGGCGCGGATCGGCGCACCAGGCCGGGCAGGCTCGCGAAGCCGGCCCGAGGGGACCAGCCAGTCGCCCGGCGCCGCCTGGTAGCCGTCATCGACCTGCACCACGCCGAACCCGGAGCCCCAGCATCGTCCATGGCGGCCAGGTTCGCGGCGATGTCCGCCTCGGTCACCGCGTCGTAGTACTGGTACCAGGAGCACCAGACGGGCGGGACCGGCCGCAGGCGCCCCGGGGTCCCGGCCGCGTCCGAACCGGTCGGCCCACCGGCCCAGCGCCCCGGTCAGCCCGCCCGGCCCGGTGTCCGCGGTGTGACCGACCGGCCGGTCGGCCGTCACCACGAGGTGCCCGTCCCGGAACGTGGCCTGGATGACCGGGACCCAGCGGGACGCGTCCGCCGCGGCGAAGACCTGCACCGGCTCGCCCGCGCCCGGGTCGACCGCCAGCAGGCCCGAGCCCTGATGGGCGCCGGGAGGCGGGGCGGCAGCGTAATGGAAGTCGATCGCGAGCGAGTTGCGGTCGGTCACCCGGTCCGGGGTGGCGGTGACCGGGTACGGCCTCGGTCGGGCTCCACGACTGCCAGCCTTCGCCGTACACCGTGGCCCGGTCCGCGTCGCAGGGCACGCGGGCTATCTCCGACTGCGGCGGGTGCATGGCTGGCCAGCCTAGAACGAGATCATGAGCCTGGCCGACCCACCACGATCATGGATCGTGCGGGGGGTCAGGCCTGGGCGGCCTGGGCCAGCCGCGCGAGGGTGCGGTCCCGGCCGAGCAGCTCGATCGACTCGAACAGGGGCGGCCCGACGCGCCGCCCGGTGATCGCGACCCGCAGCGCCCCGCCGAACGCCGCCCTGGGCTTCAGCCCCATCCCGTCGACCAGCGCCGCCTGCAGCGCGGCCCGGATGTCCTCGGCCGTCCACGACCCGAGCCCGGCCAGCGCGTCGTGCGCGGCCTGCAGCACGGGTACCGCGTCGGGGCCGAGTGACTTGGCGGCGTCCTCCGGGTCGACAGCGAACTCGGCCTCGTCCACCAGCAGGAACCCCAGCATGCCGGGTGCCTCGGTGAGCTTGGACGATCCGTCCCTGGATCAGCGGCGCGGCCGCGTCGACCACCGCGGCCTGCGCCGCGCTGGGCGGGTCGCCGACCAGGCCGGCCCGCTGCAGGAACGGGGTGATCCGGCGCACGAACTCGGCCGGTTCAAGCTCCCGGATCTTGTCGCCGTTGATCGACTCCAGCTTCCGCACGTCGAACCGGGCCGCGTTCTTGTTGACCCGGGCCAGGTCGAACTCGGCGGCCATCTCGGCCAGCGTGAACGACTCCCGGTTGTCCCCCGGCGACCAGCCGAGCAGCGCCAGGTAGTTGCAGATCGCCTCGGGCAGGAACCCCTCGTCGCGGTAATAGCTGATCGACGCGGCGCCGTAGCGCTTGCCGAGCTTCTCGCCCTCGAGCCCGAGCACGAACGGCAGGTGCGCGAACACCGGGAACTCGGACTCGGGCACTCCCATCGCCCGGTAGACGGCCAGCTGCCGCGGCGTGGAGGACAGCAGGTCGTCGCCGCGCACGATGTGGGTCATCTTCATCAGCACGTCGTCGACCGCCACGGCCAGTGTGTAGAGCGGGCTGCCGTCGGCCCGCTGCAGCACGAAGTCGGGCACGTGCTCGTTCTCGATGGTGATCTCGCCCCGGACCAGGTCGGTGAACGTGGTCGCGCCGTCCGGCATCCGCAGCCGCACCACGGGCCGCCGGCCCTCCTCCTGGTAGGCGGCGATCTGGTCGGGGGTCAGGTTGCGGCACCTCCCGTCGTAGCCGCTCGGGCCGCTGCCGCCGGCCCGCGCCGCCGCCCGGCGCGCGGCCACCTCCTCGGTGGTGCAGTAGCAGTAGTAGGCGTGCCCGGACTCCAGGAACTTCACGACCCAGTCGCTGTAGATCCCCAGCCGCTCGCTCTGCAGGTAGGGGCCGTACGGGCCGCCGGCCTCGGGTCCCTCGTCCCAGTCCAGGCCCAGCCAGCGCAGCGTGTCCAGGGCCGACTCGATGTAGGCGGGCAGCACCCGGGACTGGTCGGTGTCCTCGATCCGCAGCACGAACACGCCGCCGGTGTGGCGCGCGAACGCCCAGTCGAACAGCGCGGTGCGGATGTTGCCGACGTGCAGGTCGCCGCTGGGGGACGGCGCGAAGCGCACCCGAACCGGCGGTCGGCCGGGGGATCTCCCCGCCGGGTCAGCGTGGTCAGTCACGGCTGGTCACTCCGTTGCTCAGCGTTCCTATGCCTTCGATGGTGACCGAGACCTCGTCGCCATCCTTCAGCGGCCCGACGCCCGCCGGGGTACCGGTCAGCAGCACGTCGCCGGGCAGCAGCGTCATCACGTCGCTGACGTAGGCGACCAGGTCGGCCACGCCGTGCATCAGCTGCGAGGTCCGGGCGTTCTGGCGGATCTCACCGTTCACGATCGTGGTCAGCTCCAGGTCAGCCGGGTCGAGGTCGGTCTCGATCCACGGCCCGAGCGGGCAGAAGGTGTCGAACCCCTTGGCCCGCGCCCACTGCCCGTCCTTAGCCTGCAGGTCGCGCGCGGTGACGTCGTTGGCGCAGGTGTAGCCGAAGATCACGTCGGGCACCCGCTCTCTGGGGACCTGGCGGCAGAGCCTGCCGATGACCACGGCCAGCTCGCCCTCGAAGTCCACCCGCTCGGACAGCCCGACGGGGTAGACGATGGGGTCCCGCGGCCCGACGACCGCCGTCGACGGCTTCAGGAAGATCACCGGCTCGGCGGGCGGCTCGTTGCCCATCTCACGCACGTGGTCCAGGTAGTTCCGCCCGATCGCGACCACCTTGCTGGGCAGAACGGGCGCGAGCAGCCGCACGTCGGCGAGCACGTGGCGGTCGCCGGTGAGCCGGACGGACTCCCCGACCCCGAACGGATGTCCCATCAACTCGGCGACCACGAACCCGTCGGCGTCCGGGCCGGTCCCGGCGCCTGCGGCGCCGTCCGGCTGGACTTCCTCGACGATCCCGTATCCGACCTCGCCACCGAGGGCAAACCTTGCTATGCGCACGTCTCAGAGCCTACTGAGTTAGTCCGATGGGACGACCCCCCGGAACCCCCGCCCGGCCGGCCACCGGCCGGCGCGGCTGCCACTACTGCAGGTATCCCTCGACCTCGGACGCGGGGCGCGAGGCGGCCGCGCCCGGGTCCTCACCGAACTCCCGCCGGGCCCGGCGCTGCCGCAGCAGGTCCCAGCACTGGTCGAGGGCCTCCTCGGTGGCCTTCAGCCTGGCATGCTCCTCCTCGGTGGACAGCTCACCCGTGGCGAGCTTGGTGCGCAGCTCGTGCTCGGTCTGGATGAGCTCGTCGATGTGCCCGAGGATCTCCTTGTCGCTCATGCCTCTACCCTACGGGGCTCCCGTCCATGGGCATCCTCGCGCACCTGGGCATGGTGTGGCTTGCGAGTGACCGCTACATACCGGGACTGGCCAGGGTAATGGCACGTAAATGCCACGGCGGTCTTGCCCGCGCCTCCGCATCCGCGCTGATCGTCAGCCGCGGGGGCGTGGGGGCGGTGCGACGACGATTTCGGTGCTCGGATCGCACGGGATCTCCGGGGTACCACACACGATGACATCGGCCCGTTCCCCGCGCCGACCTGCTCGCGCCCACCGAGGCGGCCGGTAGCTGACCGCCTCGCCCCGGTGCACGGGCCCAAGGATCCCGTCTATCAGCAGGTCGGCCCAGCCGAACCGGGAATGCTCCCAGGCGATGTCGTCGGTGTGGATCACAACGCACCCGGGGACGGCCTTGCCGATCCGCGCCGCGAGCGAGGTCTTGCCGTTATTGCTGCGGCCGTCGATGGCGACGATCACCGGACGCCCGGACACGATGCTGCCCGGTACGCGCCGGGTCAGAGCCTGGACCAGGACAGCGTGCGGCTCGGCGCGCCACGGACCGGCCTCAGGTCGTCTGGGGCTGGTCAGTTTCCGCGGCTGGTATCCGGCTCGTCCTGGGCTTGTGTCAGCATCGCGATCGTTAGCTCCACGACGATGGCAAGGCTGGCCAGCGACGGCCACGGTTGTCCGAAGAGTGGTCGGGACCGTTGGCCAGGGCCAGCAGGCTCTCGAGAGTAATCTTCAACAGTTTCGGAGGAGGGACCGGGATGAGCGAGAAGATCGAGACCGCAATCCTCGCCGGGGGCTGTTTCTGGCCCGCGCAGCAACTGCTGCGCCACCGCGACGGAGTCATCTCCACCCGCGTCGGCTACACCGGCGGGGAGAACGACAACCCGACCGCCGACAACCATCCGGGTCACGCCGAGGCCGTCGAGGTCATGTTCGATCCCGAGCGGACCTCCTACCGGAACATCCTCGAGTTTTTCTTCCAGATCCACCGGCCCGACCTGGGCGAAGGCCTGGTCGGCTCCGACTACCGCTCCGAGATCTTCTATACGAGCGACGAGCAGCGCCAAGTCGCCGAGGACACGATCGTCGGCACCGACGCCTCAGGCATCTGGCCCGGCCAGGTCGTGACCAAGATCAGCGAGGCCGGCCGCTTCTGGGAGGCCGGGGCCGAAGACCAGGACTACCTCCACCACTACCTCGACGGCAAGAATCAGATCAGTCCGCCGCCGTCCGCTGCGGGATAGCCACTTTGGACGAGGAGGAGCGCCCGGGGTCATCTCGCGATGCGCTCGACTTCGCCCGCCAGTCCTGGCCTTTCCGCGATAGACGCCCGTCCCAAGCGAGTGGCCACCGGGTCGGAGGCTCGTCTGGCCCCCTGCTGTGGAGAGAATCACCTAAAGAAGCGTCTCTCCTGCGGCGCTTTCGGGTGCTGGCGCCGACGTGCTGGCGCGGGCGATCACGTCGCGTAGCTGGTTGCGGCCGGCCACCCCGAGCTTGGGATAGGACCGGTACAGGTGCGAGCTGACCGTGCGCGGTGAGAGGAAGAGCCGGTCGCCGATCTGCCGGTTGGTCAGGCCGGCGCTGGCCAGGCGGACGATCTGGCGCTGTTGCGGAGTCAGCTCCTCCAGGGCGTCCCGGTCGGCGGCCGTGCCGATGACAGCCACTCCGCACGCTCTCAACTCTGTCTCCGCCCGCTGCGCCCATGACCGGGCGCCGAGCCGCCGGAAGGCTGCCAGGGCCTCGGTCAGGACCGGCTTGGCGTCGTTGATCCGGCGGCGGCGCCGCAGCCATTCGCCGTAGTCGAGACGAAGCTGGGCCCGCTCGAACGGCCACTGGTCCCCGGCGGGATCGGCGAGCGCCGTGCCGAAACAGGCGCCTGACTTGGCCGGGTCGGCGAGGAGACCGCGGGCCCGGGCGATGAGCTGCTCGAGCCGGGGAGAAGCCGTTCCGTCTAGATGGCTGAGTGCCCGCTCAACAATGTCCTGCCCTTCCATCCGCCGGTCGGCGCGGACCGCGGCGGCGGCCAGATCGGCGATGCCCAGGTAGGAGAAGATGTTGTGGACGGGCACGCCTTTCTCGCTGAACAGCTGGCGGAGCTGCGTGAACGCCTGAAGGTAACTGCCGTCAGCGAGAGCGGCGATGCCGAGCGCCCGCCGGCCCGGGCGGCTACTAGTCCGCTTCCTACTGGATCGGCCTCTGCGAGCGCCCTGTCGGCGTGCCTGCGCGCCGCGCCGGAGTCGGCGCGCATGCCGAGGACAGTGGCCGCGATCAGGTCGGCGGACGCGGCGACGAGTTCCATCTGGTTCGCCTCAGCCAGGTCGGCGGCTTCGGCGGCAGCTTCTTGGGCCTCGTCCCAGCGCCCCGTGTCGATGTATGCCCACCCGAGCGCGGTCAGGCCCGGGCCGCTGGCGCCCTGTGTGCCGGGCGCCCGGAGCCGCCGCAGGGCATCGGCGAGCAAGGTGATCGCCAGATCGGATTCGTCCAGGAGCCACGCGGCGGAACCGATTCGCCACAGAGCGGGCTCGTCAAGCGGAGAGCGGCTGATCTGGCGCAGGCTCCGAATGAGCTCGCTGCGGCTCTTGAACGGGTCGCTGGAGGCCCGGATCCAGAGCCTGTGCGGGCCGGCATCGACACGCGCGCCATGGCCGGCGTCCGGGGGCGCCTGATTTTCCAGGAATCCGAGCACGCGGCTCACTGCCTGCCAGCTGGCGGGCGCGCCTGAGTGGTAGACGACGATGGTCGCATCCACGAGAGCGTCCCAGGCCAGGGCCGGCATGTCCCGCGCCGCCTCTTCGGCGACGGAGATGAGCGCCGGGAGCGCGGCGGAGCGCCGCCCTGAGTAGGCCAGCGCCCACCCGGCGATGCGGCGGGCGGTCAGCCGCAGCTCGGGGTCCGCTGTGACCGCGAGGGCGCGGGTGGCGAGATCCTGAATCCAGTCCCCCTGGCCGGTGGACACAGCGGCCGAAGCGGCGGCCACCAGCCGCCGTGCCTGGTCTGCACGGTCGGGGCTGAGCTCCGCGGCGCGTTCCAGCGCCAGCGCGGCGGCGGACGCGCCGCCGCGGCGTTGCGCCTGGGCAGCGGTGGCCTCCAGCAGCGAGGCCACCTGCTCGTCAGGGTGCAGGGCCGCGGCCGCCAGGTGCCAGGCTCGCCGGTCTGGCTGGTCGTGCAGGGCCTCGGCGAGCTGGCGGTGCGCCGCCGCTCGCTGCGCGAACGGTGCGGAGTGATAGATGGCCGAACGGACCAGGGGGTGGGAGAACTGCAGGCCGGTCCGGTCCAGCTTGACCAGGCCCAGCTGCTCGGCCGACGAGAGGGTCTGTGCGTCGGGCCCGGCGCCGTGGCTGGCTGCTCGCGGTCAGGTCCGGGCCGTCGGCCACCGCGGCCAGCAGCAGCGCGGCTCGCGCTGGCTCTGGCAGGCCGGCGAACCGGGCGGTGATGACGGCGGTCAGCCGGTCACTTGGCGGCAGCGGCTCGGCGGCCCAGCGGCGGCTGGCGGCGGGATCGTCGGCGATCACCTTCGCCAGCTCGATCAGCGCCATCGGATTCCCCACGGCCTGGGCGAGCACCTGCGCCCGGGCCCGCCCGCGCGGCGGCTGCGGCTGCCCGTCCAGCAGCCGCCCGGCGTCCGCCGCTGACAGCGGCCCCAGCCGCAGCTCGGGGAATCCCCGGTCGAATCCGGGCGGCGGGGCGTGCCCGCGGGCCCCGACCAGCAGCACTATCCGTTCGGCGTCCAGCCGGTTGCCGGCGAAGGCCAGGACATCAAGGGAGCTTCGGTCGAGCCAGTGGGCGTCGTCGACGACCACGAGAAGCGGGGCGCGTTCGGAAATATCCGAGAGCAGGGTGAGTACGGCGACCCTGGTCAGCAGCGGGTCGGGGGCAACGGGTCGGGAGCAAGGCCCAGAGCGCCCTGCAGGGCCTGTGCCTGCGCGGCCGGGAAGGACGGCGGCGCTGGACAGCACCGGCCGCAGGAGCTGATGCAGCCCGGCGAACGCGAGTTTCGACTCCGATTCCCGGCCGGTGATCGACAGCACCCTCGTCCCTGCCGACCGTGCCCGTCCGGCCGCATCGGCCAGCAGGACAGTCTCGCCCATGCCTGCCTCACCGGTGACCACCAGCACCTGGCCCGCCGGCTGGCCGGGATCCACCAGTCCGCGCAGCCTGGCCAGCGCGATTTCCCGGCCGATGAAGGTTGCGGGCTGCTGTGCAGGGAGATCACCGGGGCCTGGCATCGGCCTGTCCTCTCGGCCTGTGCGTTTGTCAACGCCGTCTCCGGGTCAACACGGATCACGGCCCGGGCATGCCGTGACCCAAAGTGCAGTAATCCGGCGGATACCCGCGGGTGCCTGGCCGGAGCCACAGTGATGACTGTCCAGGGGCCCACCACTGCGCGCGCTTGACAAGGACGTGAATGCCTCTTGTCATTGTCGGGCGGGAGAATTCAGCCGCCATCCGGATCTACTACGAGGATCACGGATCCGGTTCTGCTGCCGTGCTGGTGCACGGCCACGCGCTGAACGACTCCTACAACGTCGATCTCCTGGGCGGCAGCCGGGTCAGCGACCAGGCGTGGCAGAACAGCTTCTACGTGGCCATCTCCGCGTCCGCCCGCTTGGTCGCCATCGCCGGCGCCCGCACGCGATCATCTGGACCCACGCCCACGAGGTTAACCACGCACTGCTCGACGTCATCGGCCACCCCGGACCAGGCCGGCAGACGGCAGCACGGGCCGGACAACCCGCCGCAGAGCCGGTCGGAACGGCAGCCGGCGACCCTGCGGGTAGAGGCGATGCGATCGGCCGTCGGCCCGCGCTGCGGGGCTGCGCGGCGTCCGGCCCGGGGTCTACCCGGCGATCAGGTCGAACTCGTTGCCTTCGATGTCGGCGAAGGTCGTCCAGCGGGACTTATCTGCCTGCAGATCGCGGAGCCTCTGGGCGCCCAGGCTCAACAGGCGCTCGGTCTCAGCGTCGAAGGTGTCGCTGATGAGGTCGAGGTGGAGGCGGTTCTTGACGATCTTCGGCTCCGGCACCTTGTTGAACGTAATGCGTGGCCCGCCGGCGTCCCCGTCGCCGGCGAGCAGGACCACGTGCTCAGACGTGGAGTCTTCCGCAATCTGCCGCCCCAGAACATCGGCCCAGAACCGAGCCAGGGCAGGGGCGTCGGCGCAGTCAATGGTGACTGCGAACAGCGAATTGCTCATGCTGGTATTCCTTTCACGAGCGGCTATCGGCTGTGGCGGCGTTCGGAGGTCTGGCGTAGACCACGTGGGGGCTCACCTGCCGGGAGGAATGGCGGCAGGGATCCGGCGCCATTCCCGCCGGGGTCAGATGGCGGTGCGGCCGCCGTCGGCCGCGATGACCGCGCCGGTGATGTAGCTGGCCTTCGGGGAGGCGAGGAAGGCGATGACCCCGGCGATCTCGCCAGGCTGGGCGGCCCGGGCCAGCAGGGTCGTGGCGCCGAGTGCCTCGATGCGGGCGGGGGCGGCCCCATTGGTCAGCACTGGCCCGGGTGCGAGGGCGTTGACGCGGACTCCGGAGGGACTGAACTCGGCCGCCCAGGAACGGGTCATCGCCGCCAGGGTCGCCTTGGTGGCGCCATAGGCAGCGCTGCCAGCCAGGCCGATCTGCCCGGCCATGCTCCCGAGGCTGATGATGCTGCCGCTTCCCCGGGCGGCCATCTTCGGCGCCAGCGCAGCGACCAGGAAGTACGCCGCCCGGACGTTGGCGGCGAACAGCCGGTCGAACGTCGCCACGTCGAGGTCCGCCGTCGGCCCGAACCAGGAGAACCCGGCGTTGTTGACCAGCACGTCGACCGCGCCCGCCTGCTCGACCAGGTGGTCCAGCTGGGCCGGGTCGGTGAGGTCGGCAGCCACGAAGCGGGCCTTGCCGCCCTCGGCGGTGATCATGTCGACCACGGCCGAGCCGCGGTCGACGTCGCGGCCGTGCACGATAACCTCGGCGCCATGCCGCCAGCTCTTCGGCCGCGGCTTTGCCGATGCCCGAAGTAGCCCCGGTAACCAGGGCACTGAGGCCCTCAAGGTCCCGCTGTCCGTCCACGTCGTGTCCTTTCGGCTGAGTACCTCAACCATGGACGGCGACAGGCCCGCCTGGGTATCCGAAGCATGACTGCACATTGCGGATCCCTATTGCGCGGTCAGCGTGGCAATACTGCCGATTCCATCTGCCCGGGAAAGACCGCATGACTCCGGCACGGCAGGAGTGCAGTCACGTGACGGATACCCTCATACCGTCCCGCAGGGACCCTGGCGTCATGACTCAGTTCACGCAGGACAAGGCCCCCACCCAGTACGCCGAGGGCGGCGGGATACGTTTCGCCTACCGCCGTTTGGGGATGCCCGGACGTCTTCCGCTGGTGTTCTTCCAGCACTTCATGGGCACCCTGGATGACCACGACCCGGCTGTGAGCGACGCCTTCGCTGGCGACCGCGAGGTCATCTTGTTCAACAACACCGGGGTGGCCTCCTCCAGCGGGACCGTGCCCGACACCATCGAGGCCATGGCCCGCGACGCGATCACCTTCATCGGCGCGCTCGGGCTGAACAAGGTCGACGTCGTCTCGCACTCGATGGGCGGCCTGGTCGCCCAGGAGGTCGCCCTCGCCCGCCCGGAGCTGGTGCGCCGCCTGGTGCTGGTCGGCACCGGGCCGCGTGGCGGCGAGGGCATCGGCGCGCTCCCGGCCTGGGTCGGGGAGCTGTTCACCAGGAAGTACGAGCGGCAGGAAGATATGTGGCTGCCGATCCTGTTCGCGCCGACCCAGACCAGCCAGGCGGCCGGGCGCGCCTACGTCGAGCGCATCACCGCCCGCACCGACCGCGACGCGCCCGTCTCCGACCAGTCCATCGCCGCCCAGCGCGCAGCGATCGCGGCTTACGGCGCCGCCAAGGACCCCAGCTACGCCCACCTCATGGGCCTGCAGCTTCCCGTCCTGATCGTCAACGGCAGCAACGACATCGTGATCCCGACGATCAACTCCTACATCCTGCAGCAGTTCCTTCCCAGCGCCGAGCTCATCCTGTACCCGGACGCCAACCACGGCTCGCATTTCCAGTACCCCGAGCTGTTCGTCCGCCACGCGCGCATCTTCCTCGACGACTAGTTGCTCCGGGTAGCCCATACAGGCCCGGCGGAGGAGCAGGGAGGCTCTCCATGCCCGGTACCCGCCCGTGCCAGGTCACGGCCGAGAAAGCCCTGAAGCCGCAGCCGTCACCAGCCAAATTGCCGAAGAAGGACTTCCTTCATGTCCTGCGCACAGCTGGCGTCCCGGAAGAAACGATCAAAGTGGCAGATGAGCAGCTCCAGGACCCGATCGACCTGGAAAGGGACGGAGTATTCCTGGTCACGCACGGCCTGGACCGCGACCAGCTCATGAGCCGCATGGGAGGCAGCCCGTGAGCGCGCCGGCGGCGTGTACCGGCATCAGACCGCCGGCAAGGTCGCCGGGGCCGCCGCGGCGATGGATGAGATTTTCGGGCCCTCTACGCCTGCGCGTCGGCCAGGGCCGCGGCATCCGTGACATGGATGCGCTGCACGGCGGTATCGTGCGCGGCGCGCTCGGGATCGCCCGGCAGTGACTCGAGGTCGGCGTCCCCGTACCGGCGGCCGAGCGCGGCGCCGATCAGGAAGTCCGCGAGCGCCGGGTTCCACGGCAGGCACGGCCCGCGCAGGTAGGTGCCGACCGCGGCGCCGAGCAGGACCCCTTCGCGCCCGTCGCCGTTGTTGCCCTCCCCCATGATGACCTGGCCGAGCGGCTGGGCCGTGGGCCCGAGGTAGGTGCGCGCGCTGTGGCCCTCGAAGCCGACGAGCAGCCCGGAATCCCAGCGGATGAGCAGATCGCCGGTGCCTCGTTCCTCCCCGGCCGCCGTGGCCAGGGTGAGGGACGCGTCCTGGCCCGGGCGGACCGCCACGTCCCGGTCCGGGTTCGGCTCGACCGTCCAGGCGTCGAACAGCCCGGCTCCGGGCAGCTCCGCACCGCGGGCCGGCTGGTAGAACCGGCCGAGGAGCTGGTAGCCGGCGCCGACCGCGAGCACGGCGGCACCCTGGGCGGCCGCCTCCCGCAGACCCGGGCCCTTGACGTCGGCGAGGTCCTGCGCGATCAGCCGCCGGTGCATATCCTCGCCGTCACCGATGAGGATGATGTCCGCCTCATCCGGGCGGACCGTGTCCCCGTGCCGCAGCTCCCGCACCTCGGCCGCGATGCCGCGCCAGCCGCAGCGGCGCACGATCGCGGCCAGGTTGCCGCGGTCGCCGCAAGCGCTGAGGATCCCGGGATAGAGGCAGCAGATCGTGAGCTTCCTGGCCAGGCGGACTCCGCGCCTGCCTTTAGTCATCCGTTCTACGCGGAAGTAGCCGCGGGAAATGGTAATGGTGTCCTCCGGAACGAAGCTGATAACGCCATGAGCGAAAGCCGTGTCGGTTACCGCAGCAGCACGGCATCACCCGATATAATTCGTGCCCGCGGGAGCCCGCCTTAAGACCATCGATCGGCCATTCTGTGGCAAAGGCAGTCCGGATCTGGCCAGCGGATTGCCGCGGCGGCGGTGCTTCAGACCCTGGCGGCACGGCAAAAGTCACGCGGGATCTGCAGGCTCATTGCAGATCGCCCTCGCCCCCGGCCTGATCCGCTGACGGCTTTTCCGCGGAACTCCTGCCGTCGGCAATGCCACCGAAGACGGCCACCGCAGATTCGGTCTCCGCCACGTGCATTGCCGGCGTAGCAGGCCCTAGAAGCAACGACAACGATGAAAGTCATCATCCCCGGCTACGCGGGACTTTACGGATTTCCGTCTACCTATCTGTATAGATCGGTGTTTAGATGGGAATTATTGGATAATTCGGCCCGGTCAGGCCATCGAGGCCGACGGCGATGGGACCAGCAGCCCCGCGCCGGCAGGGTGTCTGCAGAGCCCGCTCCGGCGGTGAATCCGAGGCCATCCGGAGTCTCGTACCGGACAGATGGTGCGGGCGGCACGCAGTGTACGTTGGGCCCATGCAGCTGACCTATGAGCGGATTATCACCGCCGCAGTGCAGCTGATCGAGCAGGAGGGTATCGACGCACTCTCGATGCGCCGCATTGCCAGCGAGCTCGGGACCGGGGTCATGTCCCTGTACAACCACGTGCCCAGCAAGGCGGCGGTGCTCGACGGCGTGGCGGAGCGGGTCATCTCCGGCATCGACTTCAGCGCCGCGCCCGGCACCAGCTGGGAAGACCAGGTCCGCGGCCAGGCCCGGGTGTTCCGCCAGATCGCCCGCCTCTACCCGCGGTGCACCATGGTGGTGGTGAGCCGCCCGATCGACTCCGCGGCCTCGCTGCGGCCGATGGAGCACGCGCTGGCGACGCTCAGGAACGCGGGATTCGGTCCCGAGGACGCGGTCCGGGTGGTGCGCACGTTCGTGGCGTTCATCGTCGGCACGCTGGTGCGTGAGGTGGGTGTGTCCCCCGGCCTCGAGCCGCAGCGGCCCCTGGGCCAGGACCCGGCCGTCCTCACCGCCGACCGCCCGATCTTCCTGAACCCGGCCGAATTCCCCGTGGTGACGAGCATGTCGGCGGAGCTGATGAACCGGGACCATGACGCCGACTTCGAGTTCGGCCTGGAGTCTGCTCGTCCGGGCCGTCGCCGAGCTCAGGCCAGCCCGCAAGCGCTGAACCCCGCGCCGGCACGGACGCACCCGTGCCCGAGCCAGGCCATGCGCACGATGCGCCGTGGCAGGCCCGGCCCGGCCTAAGCCGCGCCCTGGCGTCCGATCGGGCGCACCGCCCCGGCGGACACTCCGATGATCCCGGCCAGGATCACCGGGATGCCGAGCGCCAGCGGCAGGCCGGACAGGCTGGCGACGCCCCCGATCACCACCGGCCCGGTCAGGCCCCCGGCGTAGCCCGAGCCGGCCACGCGCGCGATCATGCTGCCCGGCCGGCCCGGGTTGGCGTTGCCCGCCGCCGAGACCAGCAGCGGGAACGTGCATGACAAACCCGCGCCAAACAGGGCGAAGCCCGCCACCGCCGCGACCGGGTTGCGGCTCAGCAGCCCCGCGCCCAGCCCGGCCGCGGCGAGGAAGCCGCTGACGCGCATCAGCCGCACCGCGCCAAACCGGGCCACCAGCCGGTCGCCGGTCAGGCGGCCGCAGGCCATCGTGATGGAGAACGCCACCAGGCCCGCCGCGGCGAGCCCCGCCGCCACGCCCAGATCATCCCTGAGGTAGACCGCGCTCCAGTTCTCCACCGCTCCCTCACCGAGCAGGCTGCAGAACGACAGCGCGCCCAGGATCGCCACGCGGGCGGTCACCCCGGAGAACCACTGCCGCATGGACCCGCCCGCCGCGGGCCTGCGGCCGCTGGCTCCGGTCCCGGCGGGCCTCCGCTCCTCGGGCCCGCCTCGCACACGGCCGTCCGCCGCTCCGGCCGCGCGGGCGGGCCAGCCGTCGTCCAGCAGCACCTCGGGCGCGGGCGGCACCTCCGCCCCGCGCAGCAGCGTCCGGCCCGCGGCCAGCACGGCTACGGCGAGCGCCAGGCCGATGGCCGCGAACGTCAGCGCCGGGGCCAGGCCGGCCCAGGCGGACAGCCCGCCGAGCATGGCGCCGCCCAGGAGCCCGAAGCTGAACAGGCCGTGAAACGAGCTCATCAGCGGGCGCCCGTACCCGCGCTCGACGCCCACCGCCTGCACGTTCATCGCGACATCCATCGTGCCCCCGGCGGCGCCGTAGGCGAGCAGGGCGGCCATCAGCTCGGCCTGGTTCCCCGCCAGGCCCATGCCCACCGGGGACACGACGAGGATCACGCTCGCCAGCCGGCACGGGCGCGCGCTGCCGAACCTGTCGATGATCCGGCCCGCGACCAGGGTGGCCAGGACGAGACCCGCCGGGGCCCCCATCAGCGCGACACCGAGCGCCCCGTCGCTCAGCCCCAGGCTCTCCTTGACCGCGGGAATCCTGGCCGCCCAGACGCCGCCCACGACGCCCATGGCCGCGAACAGCACGGCCACGCCGACGCGGGCACGCCGGATCCGGGCGGAGACGGGAGGGGCGCCGAGGGGGCCCGCCGCGCCCCGTGCAGTGAGAGGTCCGATGCACCGGACATTACCGCGCGGGCCCAAACACGCGGCTGGTGAGCGGCAGGCCGACCCGGCTCAAGACCTGTGACCGGGCCGGTCCGAAACCGACCCCCTGCGGCGCTGACCCTGCCCCGGTCTGGCCGTCCCCAGGACCTAAATGATCTTGTGAATCCAGCCGTGCGGGTCGGCGCGGTGGCCGAACTGGACACCCACCAGCTCCTCGCGCAGCCGCATGGTGACCGGGCCAGCGGAACCGTCGCCGACGGTCCAGCCGCCGTCCGCGCCCTTGACCGTGCCGACCGGGGTGATGACCGCGGCCGTGCCGCACGCGAACACCTCGGTGATCTCACCGGACGCGCAGCCTTCGCGCCACTCCTCCACCGAGATCCGGCCCTCGGACGCCGGTATGCCAAGATCGGGAGCCAGCGTGAGCAGCGCGTCCCTGGTGATGCCGGGCAGCGTGGTCCCGGTCAGCTCCGGCGTCATGATCCGCGCATCGGACCCCGAGCCGTAGACGAAGAACAGGTTCATCCCGCCCATCTCCTCGACCCACCGGTGCTCCAGGGCGTCCAGCCAGACCACCTGGTCGCAGCCGTTGTCGAGGGCCTGCATCTGGCCGACGAATCCCGCGGCGTAGTTGCCGCCGGTCTTGGCCTCCCCGATGCCACCGGGGGCGGCCCGGGTGTACTGGCGCTCCAGCCACACCTTGACCGACCGGAGGCCGCCGCTGAAGTAGCTCCCGGCCGGGGAGGCGATCAGCGCGAACAGGAAGGTCGGCGAGGGCTTGCTGATGCCGAGCCCCGGGTAGGTCGCGATCATGAACGGCCGCAGGTAGAGGCTGTGCCCCTCCTGGGTGGGCACCCAGTCCCTGTCCTGGGTCACCAGCAGCTCGATCGCACGGACGAACGAGGCCTCAGGCAGCTCCGGCATGGCCATCCGGACCGCCGACCGGTTGAACCTGGCCGCGTTGGCCTGCGGGCGGAAGGCCACGATCGGGCCGCTGGCCTGCCGGTAGGCCTTGAGGCCTTCGAAGATCTCCTGCGCGTAGTGGAAGACCTGGGTGGCGGGCTCAAGCGGGATCGGGCCGTAGGACTCGAGCCTGGCGTCGTGCCAGCCGCGGTCGATCGACCAGCGGGCCGTCACCATATGGTCGGTGAAGATCTGGCCGAACCCCGGATCTGCCAGCAGGCGCTCCCGCTCCGCGGCCGGTACCGGCTCGCTGGCCGGCTGGAGCGCAAAGACGATTTCACCGTTGCTGCTGACACTCATCTCGGTTCCTCTCTCACCGGTACACACCCCCGCTGACCGCAAGGGACCGGTCACCGCTGTGCGCCCTGGCGACCAAAACGGTCAGCATTCGCAGCTTAGCCTGCTGCGCGCTCAGCTATGTCGTCGCCGATCTCCAGCGTAGATCTGGCCGCCCAGGCGCCCTGCCGGTCGAGCAGGTCCTCGGCGACCGCCTGCTCGATCCGGACCGCCTCGGCGGTGAGCCCGAGGTGCTCGCAGAGCATCGCGGCGGACAGGATCGCGGCGGTCGGATCCGCTTTCTGCTGGCCGGCGAGGTCAGGAGCGCTGCCGTGCACCGGCTCGAACATGCTCGGGCCGTTACGCTCCGGGTTGATACTCGCGCTCGCCGCCAGCCCGATGCCGCCGGCGACGGCGGCGCCGAGCGCGGTCAGGATGTCGCCGAACATGTTGTCGGTGACGATCACGTCGAATCGCTCCGGCTGGGTCACGAAGTACATCGACGCGGCGTCCATGTGGCAGTAGTCGACAGCCACCTCGCCGAACTCCCTGGCGAGCTCGTCCACGGTGCGCCGCCACAGGTCGCCGGCGTAGGTGAGCACGTTCGACTTGTGCACCAGGGTCAGCTTCTGGCGCGGCCGGGCCGCGGCCCGCTGCAGCGCGTACCTGGTCACCCGGCCGACACCGAACGCGGTGTTGATGCTCTCCTGGGTGGCCACCTCGCCGGCGGTGCCCTGGCGCAGGACCCCGCCGGCCTCGGTGCAGGGGCCCTCGGTCCCCTCCCGGACCACGAGCATGTCCACCGACTCGGCGCGCAGCCCGGATACGGGCGAGGCCACCCCGGGGTAGCGCCGCACCGGCCGCAGGTTCACGTACTGGTCGAGCTCGAACCGCAGCCGCAGCACCAGGCCGCGTTCCAGGACCCCGCTGGGGACGGCGGGGTCGCCGACCGCCCCGAACAGGATCGCGTCGTGCCCGGAGATCTCGCTGAGCGCCGCGGCGGGCAGGGTCTCCCCGGTGCGGAGCCAGCGCCGCGCGCCGAGGTCGTAGCCGGTGGTCTCGATCGCCGTGCCGGTGGCCACGGCCCGGAGCACCTTGACCGCCTCGGCCACGACCTCGGGGCCGACACCGTCGCCGCCGATCACGGCGAGCCGCACGGTGCGGGCCGCCAACGGACGTCAGCGCCCGTCGAGGTCGACGGAGCGGCCGAACACCGCGCCGATCGAGGAGGAGATCTGGTCCAGGACCGTGGGCGGCAGGGCGGAGTCGACCGTCAGCACGATCAGCGCGTGCCCGCCCCTGGCGTCCCGGCACACCTGCATGCCGGCGATGTTGATCTGCTCGGCACCGAGGATCTGGCCGACGATGCCGACGATGCCGGGCCGGTCGGAGTAGGTGAAGAACACCATGTGCTCGGCGGGCGAGATCTCCATGTCGAACCCGTTGACCTCGACCAGCTTCTCGACCTGCCGCGGGCCGGTCAGCGTCCCGCCGACGGAGACGACCTGGCCGCCGGGCAGGGCGCCGCGCAGGGTCACCACGTTCCGCCAGTCCGGGCTCTCCTTGTCGGTCACCAGGCTGACCTCGACCCCGCGCTCGGCGGCCAGCAGCGGCGCGTTCACGTAGGTGACCGCGTCCTCGACGATGTCGCTGAACACGCCCTTGAGCGCGGCGAGCTGCAGCACGCTGACGTCCAGGCCGGCGATCTCGCCGCGCACCTCGACGGCGATCCGGGCCGCGATGCCGCCCGCCACCGCGGTGAAGATCCGGCCCAGCTTCTCGGCCAGCGGCAGCCCCGGCCTGATCATCTCGTCCACGACGCCGCCCTGGACGTTCACCGCGTCGGGCACGAACTCACCCGCCAGGGCGAGCCGGACCGACCTGGCCACCTGGGTGCCGGCCTTCTCCTGCGCCTCGTGGGTGCTCGCGCCCAGATGCGGGGTGACGACGACGTTGGGCAGCCCGAACAGCGGGCTGTCGGTGCACGGCTCGGTGGCGTACACGTCGAGCGCGGCCCCGGCCACCCGGCCGCCGGCGAGCGCCCGGGCCAGGGCGCCTTCGTCCACGATGCCGCCGCGGGCCGCGTTGACGATCCGGACCCCCGGCTTGACCTGGCCCAGCTGCTTGTCCGAGATCAGCCCCGCGGTCTCGGCGTTCTTCGGCAGGTGCACGCTGATGAAGTCGGACTCCGCGAGCAGCTCGTCGAGGCTGACCAGGCGGACGCCCAGCTGGGCCGCACGCGCCGCCGCCACGTACGGGTCATACGCGATCACGGTCATGCCGAAGGCCGCGAGCCGCTGGGCGACCAGGATCCCGATCTTGCCCAGGCCCAGGATGCCGGCCACCTTGTCCTGGAGCTCGACGCCGGTGAACGCGGACCGCTTCCACTGGCCGCCCTGCAGCGAGGCCATGGCCTGGGGCACGTTCCTGGCCACGGCGAGCAGCAGCGCGACCGCGTGCTCGGCCGCGCTCACGATGTTCGACGTGGGGGCGTTGACCACCATGACCCCGGCCCGGGTCGCCGCCTCGACGTCCACGTTGTCCAGGCCGACGCCGGCCCGGGCGATGACCCGCAGCCGGGGCGCATGCTCCAGCGCCTCGGCATCGATGGTGGTCGCGCTGCGGATGATGACGGCGTCGACGTCGGCCAGCGCGGGAAGCAGCTGCGCCCGGTCGGCGCCGTCCGCGTAGCGGACGTCGAAACCGGATTCCAGCTGCGCGATTCCGGCCGGTGACAGCTCTTCGGCGATGAGGACAATAGGCGTGGGCACATTAGTCCTTCGGATAGCGGCGGTCGTGGGTTCAAAGTTTAACGATGCTTGTGAAGACATTCACAAGTCGACCGGGCGGGACGCTGGCACCGGAACCGCGCTGAGCAAGGCGCTTCCGGCCACCGCCCGCAGTCAGCACTTTACCGTGCGCAGCCCCCTGCCGCGCCCAGCCCGCAGCGCTCTGCCGTGGCCAGCCCACCCTGGTTCTACGGCCAGCCCGCACCCCAGCGCCTACAGCCTGCACTCTGGTGCCACGGCCAGCCCACACTCCTGCGGCGAGGCCGACGCCCCGCGCTGAGGCCAAGGGCTCATGAAAACGCCTGCCGTCACTTGGCGGGGGCGGCGGCGGGGGGCCGGGGCCTCGCCCGGGTCCAGGCCCGGGTCGGAGACGGGCCCGGGGTCGGGCACGAACTCGGGCTCGGCGCCCTCGCCTCCGATGACGGCAGCGGCCATGGCCGCGCCGTCGTCCTCGTCGTCACCGCCGGCCTCATCATCCCCGGCTTCGCCGCCGGGCCAGCCGCTGCCGACCAGGGCCTCGATGCCGCGGGCCGGCATCGGCCGGGCGATCAGGTACCCCTGGCCCAGATCGCAGCCCATCCCGCGGAGCAGCTCGAGATGCTCGGGCCGCTCGATCCCCTCCGCGACGACCTCGATGCCGAGGTCGTGTCCCACCTGGATGATCGTCCGGGTCGAGCATGGCCAGGGTCGCGTCCTCGCCCAGGCCGGCCACGAAGGAGGGGTCGATCTTGATGACGTCCACCGCGAGCTGCCTGAGGTAGGCGAGGGAGGCGTACCCGGTGCCGAAGTCATCGATGGCCAGCCGCACGCCGTGGCGGCGGAGCTCGGCCAGGCCGTCAACCATCGGCCCGGCTCCCTCGATCAGGACCCGCTCGGCGACCTCGAGGGTCAGCGCGCCCGGCGGCAGGCCGCTGTCCTCGAGCGCGGTCAGCACCGACGCGGCGAACCCGGCCGCGGTGACCTGCCGCAGCGG
>CAVUBM010000110.1:0-11585 GCA_963739645.1 uncultured Actinomycetota bacterium | reverse complement strand
ACCCTGGGCGAAATCCGCGCCGAGCGGGACCTGTTCGCGGCCGCGTCGGCCACGCTGGGTCGCACCCAGCCGCCCGACGAAGCCAGGCTCCTTATGCAGGCCCGGGCCGGCAACGAAGCCTTCTACGTGCTGTTCGGACAGATCCGCGGGGCCGGGGGGACGAACACGGCGCGCCAGAGCAAGGCGGTCAACCGGCTGGCCGTCAGCCGAGGTCGCAGTGCTGCGGCCGCTGAACCAGCTTGATGTGGCCCAGGAACGGCGCGCGGACGCGGCCCAGGCGAGCGCGGACTCGACCGCGGCCGAGGCGACCGCGATCGGGATCGTGGCCGCCATCCTCGCGGTGCTGGCCGGCATCGGGTTCGCGCTGTTCGCGATCAGGATGCTGGGCCGCTCGTTCGACCGGGAGCGGGAGCTGAAGACCGTGCTGGAGCGGCTGAGCGGGCTGCTCGACCGGCTCCGGTCGACCTCGGCCGTGCTCGGCGAGGTCACCGGCGAGCTGCGGCTGGCGGCGAAGAACGCGGCCGCGGTGACCAGCGAGCAGTCCTCCGCGGTCGCGGAGACGTCCGCGACGATCGAGGAGCTGGCCACCACGGCCGGCTCGATCGCCGACAACGCGCACGCCGTCGCCAGGGCGGCCGACCGGACCGGCGACACCATGCGCGACATGCAGGAGAAGGTCGAGACGATCGCCGAGCGCGCGCTGTCGCTCGGCGAGCGAGCGCAGAAGATCGGCGAGATCCTCGAGCTGATCAACGACATCGCCGCGCAGACGAACCTGCTCGCGCTGAACGCCGCGATCGAGGCGGCCAGGGCCGGCGAGGCGGGGAAGGGCTTCGCCGTCGTCGCGGCCGAGGTGCGCAAGCTCGCGGAGCGGTCGATGCACTCGACCGAGTCGATCAGCGTGATCATCACCGGGGTGCAGGACGAGACCAACGCGACGATCATGGCCACCGAGCAGGGCACCCGGCAGGCCCGCGAGGTCGGCGACCTGATGGCGTCGACCGCGACGATGCTGGAAGAGTCGATCCTCGCCACCCAGCAGCAGAAGTCCGCCGCCGACCAGGTGGACGGCGCGATCCAGCAGATCCGCGAGGCGGCCGATCAGCTCGCGGCCGAGCAAACGCAGTGGGCCGCCACCGCGGGACGCCTCGACGCGCTGGTGGAAGAGCTCGACTCCGCCCTGCGGGCCCGAGGAACGGCGCGGACGTGCGTGTCGGTTTACGTGCGGCTGCGGGTGGCGGCCGAGGCTTACGCGATGCCCGTCGAGCACGTGCGGGAGGTGGCCGAGCTCGGCCGGGTGGAAGCCGTGCCCGGGACCGGCCGGAGTTGCTCGGCATCAAGAACGTGCGCGGCCAGATCCTGCCGGTGGTCGACCTGGCGGGCCTGCTCGGGCTGGCCGCGGACGCACCGCCGGGCCGCCTGCTCGTGGCCGAGGCGGGCGGGCGCCAGGCCGGCTTCGCGATCGACGAGGTGAGCGACGTCGGCGACCTTCCCGACCCGGCCGAGGAGACCGAATCCGATCTGCTGGTCGGGGCCACGCTCGCCGACGGTGAGCTCATCGGGATCATCGACGTGCCCCGGGTCTTCGACGCGCTCGGACGGGACGCGGCCATGACCGGCTTCGACACCGAGTTCATCGAGCTGTTCAGGGACGAGACCGCCCGGCGGCTCGACGACATGGACAACCTGCTGCTCGCGATCGAGTCCGGCGACGCGGATGCCGACGCGGTCAACTCGCTGTTCCGGCACGCGCACACCATCAAGGGGGCGGCCGGGATGCTCGGCTTTCGACGACGTGCGCGCGCTGGCGCACGGCGCCGAGGACGTGCTGGCCGGGGTGCGTGACGCGGACAGGTTCTCGCCGGAGATCGCCACGCCGCTGCTGCGCGCCACCGCCGCGATGCGGGTGAGCATCGCCGGCTCCGGGGAGCCCATCGACGACGTGCTCGCCGACCTCGCCGGGAGTCAGGAGACGCTGCCCGACGGCACTGGCTCGTCCGCGGGCGGAGCCCGCCCGGCCGGGGGCGGTGCCAGCGAGGTCGCCGCCGAGGCCAGTGCCGAGGCCGGTGCCGCGAACGGCACCGCCGACGGGGATTCCGGCGACACCGGCGGCGGGGCCGGACCGGCTGTGGCCGTGCCCCAGCAGGCCGGGGCCCAGAGCGCGCGGCAGGCCCCGGGCATGCGGAGCAGCACGCTGCGGGTCCCGGCCGACAAGATAGACCACCTGCTCGACGTGGCCGGCGAGATCCTGCAGCACCGGCGCACGCTGGCGCATTCCCTCGGGCACCAGGCGCGGCTGTCGCAGGACGTCGCCGACCTGTTCGGGGCGGGCGAGCGCATGCTCGACGATCTCAAGGACACCGCGGTCGCGATGCGGACGCTTCCGCTCGAAGTGATCACCGCAGGGCTGCCGCGCGTGGTCAGGGACCTGGCCAGGGCCGCGGGCAAGGAGGTCGAGTTCGCGGTCAGCGGGGCCGACACCGAGCTCGACCGGGTGATCCTGGAGAGCCTGTCCGAGCCGCTCACCCACCTGCTGCGCAACGCCGTCGTGCACGGCATCGAGCCGCGCGCCGAGCGCGAGCAGGCGGGCAAGCGCCCGCAGGGCCGACTCGAGTTTCGCGCGGAGCCGCGGGGCAGCCTGGTCGAGATCGTGGTCGCGGACGACGGCCGGGGCGTCTCGCGCGAGCTGATCGAGGAGGCCGGGCAGCGGTCGCTCGCTGAGGTCCTCGCCCGGCCCGGCTTCTCGACTGCGGGGGAGGTGACCGATCTCGCCGGACGCGGGGTCGGCCTGGACGCGGTCAAAGCCTACGTCGAGCTCCCTGGGCGGCGGCCTGGAGATCCGCAGCGAGCCCGGCCAGGGGATGGAGGTCATCCTGCTGCTCCCGCTCGCGCTGGCCCTCGGTGAGGTGCTGGTCTTCGAGCGCGGCGGAGGGGTGTACGGCGTGGCCCTGGCCGCGGTCGAGGAGGTGGTGACCGTGACCGGGACCACCACCCTGCAAGGCCGCCAGACCATGCCGGTCCGCGGCCGGTCGCTGCCGGTCATCGACCTGCTCGCGCTCCTGGGCGCGGCCGCGCTGCCGGTCGGCGACCACTCCCCGGGGATCGTGATCTCCAGCGGCGGCCGGCGGACGGTCGGGACCTGCGACGCCCTGCTCGGCGCGGAGGAGGTCGTGATCAAGCCACTCGGCCCGCTGCTGGCCAGCGTGCCCGGCTACCTCGGGGCCTCGATCCTCGGCGACGGCCGGATCGCGCTGCTGGTCGAGCCGGCCACGCTGACCGAGGGCCCGCGGCGGGCCCCCGGACCCGCTGCCCCGGCCCCGGACCGGCCCGCGGCACCCAAGATCCTCGTGGTCGAGGACTCGTTCACCGTGCGCGAGCTGCAGCGCAGCATCCTGGAGGCGGCCGGGTACCCGGTCGTGACCGCGCGCGACGGCCGGGAGGCGCTGCAGTCCATCGAGCGCGACGGCCAGATCGCGCTCGTGGTCACCGACCTGGAGATGCCGCGGCTTGACGGGCTCGAGCTGACCCGCGCGATCCGCGCCAGCAGCACCCGGTCGTCGCTGCCGGTGGTCATCGTCACCTCGCACGGATCCGACGACGACCAGCGGCGGGGCATCGAGGCGGGCGCCGATGCGTACATGGTGAAGCGGAGCTTCGACCAGCAGGACCTGCTGGCGACCGTCGAGCAGCTGGTCGGCCGGTGACCGGTGGGAAGGTTCCGGACGGGATGAGGCTCTCCGTGCTGCTCTGTGAGGACTCGCGGACCTACGCCGACGCGCTGCGGCGGATGCTCGAGCACGATGCGGATATCTCGGTCCACGCGGTCTGCGCCACGGCCCAGGAGGCGATCAGCGCCCTGCCCCGCATGGAGACCGACCTGGTGATCATGGACGCCGGGCTGCCCGGCATGCACGGGCTCGAGGCGGTGGAGGAGATCATGAGCTCCCGGCCGCTCCCGGTTCTGGTGCTGTCCGCCCACGCAGCCGGCAGCGAGACCGCCGCGTCCGCGCTCGCCGCCGGGGCCCTGGACGTCCTGGCCAAGGACGATCTCGACCTGAGCAACCCGGCAGGTGCGGTGGGGACGGCCTTCCGGCAGCGGATCCGCATGCTCAGCCGGACGCATGTGATCCGGCACCCGCGCGCCCGGCTCGGCGTCGGCTCGCGGCGGGGCCAGGAGAGCGCGGACCGGCCGGAAGCGGCGCAACCGGTCCGCCGGGCCGCCGTGATCGGCATCTGCGCCTCGGCGGGCGGTCCCCAGGTGCTGACGTTCCTGCTTAGCGCGCTGCCAGACGGCTATCCGATCCCGATCCTGATCGTGCAGCACCTGTCGCCGGGGTTCACCGACGGGCTGGCCAGCTGGCTGGACCGCAGCGCCGCGCTGCCGGTGGGCGTCGCCGTGCCGGGAACGCGCCTGCGGCCCGGGGCCTGGCTCGCGCCGGAGGGCACGCACCTCACGCTCACCGTATCCGGGTGGCTGGCCAGGGACCGGCGGGTGGCCGCCGCCACGCAGTACCGGCCATCCGGCGACGTGCTGCTCAGCAGCATCGCCCTCGCGGCCGGCCCGGCGGGCGTCGCGATCGTGCTCAGCGGGATGGGCAGCGACGGCGCGGCCGGCGCGGCCGGCGTGCAGCGCAGCGGCGGGCTCGCGATCGCGCAGGACGAGCAGTCGTCGGCGGTCTTCGGCATGCCGGAGGCGGCGATGAGCCAGGGCGTGGACGTCACGGCGTCGCCGAGCGCGATCGCCGTGCGCCTGCTCGAGCTGCGCCATCAGCCGCTGCCGGGGGCGCGGTGATGGCCGCCGTCGCCGACATCGCCGAGCTCGTCCGCCGGGAGGCGGGCATCGTGCTGCCCGTCACCAGGGAGACGGCCATCCTGGCCGCCGTGAACCGGGCCGCGCCGGGGCTCGGCCCTGACGCGTTCCTGCGCGCGGCGTCGGGCCCGGTCCGTGGCCGGGTCCTGGTCGAGCGGCTGATCGATGAGGTCACGGTGCAGGAGACCGCGTTCGTCAGGGACCGGGCCCAGTTCGACGCGATCCCCTGGCCCCGGCTGCTGCACGCGGCCCACGCGGCCGGGTCGGAGGTCATCCGCGTGTGGAGCGCCGGGTGCGCGACCGGGGAGGAGGCCTACACGCTGGCGCTGCTCGCCGCCGAGGCGTTCGCCCCGGCGCCGCCGCCGGTCGACGTGCTCGGCACCGACATCGCCGGCGCCGCCGTGGCGGCGGCCACGATCGGCCGGTACCGCGAGCGGTCGGTCCGCGCTCTGGATCCCGCGCTGCGCGGGCGCTACCTGCACCGGCAGGACGACGGCAGCTTTATGGTCGGTGACCAGCTGCGGCGCCTGGTCCGGCTGGCCGGGCACAACCTGGCCAGGGATCCGATCCCGCCGCTGGGTGAACCCGGCTTCGATCTCATCGCCTGCCGGAACGTACTCATCTACATCGATCCGCTACTCGGCCGGCAGGTGATCGAGTCGCTGGAGCGAGCGCTGCGGCCGGATGGCCTGCTGCTGCTCGGGGCCGCCGACGCGCTGCGCCGGGCCCCGGGCCCGCCGCTGCCGGTCCAGCCCGCCGGCCTGGCGCTCGCGCCCAAGCGGCGCCTGCGCCGCCCGCTCGGGACCGAGGCCTCGCTCTCGCGCGAGCAGCGGCTCACCGCGGCGCTGGCCGCGGCCGACCAGGGCGATCACGACACCGCCCGGGCCCACGTGGCGTCGCTGCTGGCCGCCAGCCCGCTTGATTCCGATGCTCACTACATCGATGGCCTGGTCACGCTCGGAGCGGGCTGGCCCGCCCGGGCGGCGGCTGCGCTGCGCCGCGCGCTCTACGCCGACGCGAGCTTCGGGCTCGCGGCGTTCACCCTCGGCCGGGCCTACGCCGAGCTGGGCGACAACCAGGCGGCCCGGCGTGCCTACGAGCAGGCCCTGCGCACGCTCGACCCGGAGGACGACCGGCACCCGGCGCATGCTCCAGCAGGTGGACATCGGCGACATCGCCGCGGCGTGCCGGGCCTGGCTCAGCGGGCAGTCATGAGACCGGTGGGTGGCGCCCGCAGCTCTGGGTATCACGTGTTGTAGCCATCTAGTAGCCATTTGCGACCGAACGGGTTGATCGAGCGTATGACCAGCAAGGATGAGGGAACACCCGGCCGGATCCTCGTGGTCGACGACGATCTGGTCATGGGCAAGTTCCTCACGCATCTGCTGGGTGACCGCGGCGGGTTCGACGTCACGCACACCACTGATCCGGCGGCCGCCCTGGCCCGGGCCAGCTCGGAGCCCTGGGACCTGGTGCTGACCGACGTAGAGATGCCGGGTATGACCGGTTTGGAGCTGCTTGAGGCCCTCCGGCGGCTCGTCCCCGACCTCCCGATCGCGGTGATCACCTCGCACGCGTCCCTGGCCAACGCCGTCGGCGCGCTGCGCAGCCATGGTGGCCATCAGGGACGTCGGGCGCGTGTACTGCTTCCAGTCGCCGTCCGCCACCGTCGACTTCCGGCCGACGCGCTTCGTGAACGTCGAGGAGCAGCTCGAGCGCAAGCTCCTCGCGATCAAGGCCTTCGCATCACAGACCCAGGTCCGGGCCTACCTGGAGCCGGATCTGATCGAGTCGACAGCCCGCTACTGGTCGCGCTTTGGCGACGGACGATACGCCGAGGCGTTCGAAGTGATCCGTGAGGCTGCCACCGACGGCCGGGCGGCGGACCCGGCTGCCCGGCCGTCGGCGTGGCCTCTGGTAACCGGGAGGCGCCACATGCCGTATCGTAATGCCCCAAATATACCTTTGCGCACGGTTCGGGTCATGGTCACCGGCGCCGGGGGGCCGGCCGCGGTGTCGGTCATGAAGTCGCTGAGCGAGGACCCGTCGGTCCGCCTGGTCGCCGCGGACATGGACCCGTGGGCGGCCGGCCTCTACCTGGTGCCGTCCAACGCGCGGACGCTGGTCCCGGCCGGACTCGACCCGGCGTTCGTCGACGCCGTGCACGCGCGCTGCATCGCGATGGACGTGGACGTGCTCGTGCCCACGGTCGACGCCGAGATGCGGCCCCTGGCCCACGCCCGCGCCGACTTCGCCCGGGCCGGCATCGAGTTGCTGCTCGCCCCCGATGACGCGCTGGACGTCTGCCTGGACAAGCTGGCGCTGGCCGAGCGCTGCTCCGGGCTGGTGCCGGTGCCCAGGACCGAGCGGCTCGACAAGGCGGACCCCGCGTCCTGGACCTACCCGGTGGTGGTCAAGCCCAGGACCGGCAGCGGCTCGCGGGACATCTCGGTGGTCCGCTCCGCCGACGACCTGGCCCGGATGACCCCCTCGGCCGACTTCCTGGTCCAGGAGTATCTTCCCGGCGAGGAGTACTCGATCGATGTGCTGGCCGACGCGCACGGCCGGGTGGTCGCCGCGGTGCCGGGAGCGGGTGGATTCCGGGGTCTCGGTGGCCGGCCGCACGATGCACGACGAGCAGCTGGAGCGGTTCGGCGCCGCCGTGGTCGAGGCCACCGGGCTGACCTTCATCTCCAACGTGCAGTTCCGCCGGGACGCGGCCGGGCAGCCCGCCCTGCTCGAGGTGAACCCGCGGGTCCCTGGCGCGCTGCCGCTGACCACGGCCAGCGGAGTGGACATGCCGCGCATGGCCATGGACTCGCTGCGCGGCCGGCCGCTGCCGGAGCACGCCGATTTCCATGAGATGGCCATGGTCCGGTTCCTCGAGGAGCGGTTCATCGAACTCGAGGAGGTAAGAGAGGTGGCTGCGTGACCATCCCGTTCTCGCTGGACTCCGATCACCACGTCCACTCGAGCTTCTCCGACGACGCGGTGAGCACGGTGGCCGAGAACGTGGCCGCCGCGCGCCGCCGCGAGCTGCGCGAGCTGTGCCTGGCCGATCACGTGCGCCGCGACTCGGCGTGGGTGCCGGACTTTGTGGCCGCCGTGGCCAGCGTGCGTCCCGCGGCCGGGCTCGATGTGCTGGCCGGCGTGGAGGCCAAGATCCTGGACCGGGCCGGGCGGCTTGACCTGCCGGACGGCATCGGCGGGACGGACGTGATCCTGATCGCCGACCACCAGTTTCCCGGCGACCTTGGTCCCGTGCACCCGCTGCAGATGCGCGAGGCGATCGCCAGCGGCGAGGTCACGGCGGAAAAGGTGACCGGCTGCCTGATCGAGGCGATCGCCGGCGCGCTGGCCCAGGCGGCGGGCGCACTGCCGCAGCGGCTGCAGCTCGCCCACCTGTTCAGCATCCTGCCCAAGATGGGCCTGGCCGAGTCCGACATCTCCGACGCGGCGCTCGGCCGGCTGGCGCGCGAGGCCAGCGCCGCCGGGGCGCTGCTCGAGGTGAACGAGAAGTGGGCCTGCCCGTCGGCCCGCACGGTCCGCGCGTTCGCGGCGGCGGGAGTGCAGGTGGTGGCCAGCACCGACAGCCACGACTGCCGGGACGTCGGGGTGTACGACTCGGTCCAGCACATCGCCGGCCTGGCGTTCTCCGGGACTGCTTTCTCCGGGACCGCCGCCCCGGGAGCCCCCCCCCGTTCAGTCAGCGGAGCCATGAGCCAGCTGCTGGACGGGCTCAAGTGGGTGCTCGTGGCCTTCGTGATCATCGGCGCCGTGCCGCTGCTGGTCGCGAACTACCAGTTCCTCCTGGTCGCGCTCCATTTCCGCAGCCTGCACTACGCGAAGTGCGAGCCGTGGTTCCCGCGCACCGCGATCCTGATCCCGGCCTGGAACGAGCACGCGGTCATCGGGATGTCGATCGACCGCCTGATGAGGCTCGAGTACCCGCCCGAGTCGCTGCGCATCTACGTGGTGGACGACGCCAGCACCGACGCCACCCCGCAGGTGATCCAGGCCAAGGCCGCCGAGTACCCGGGGAGCGTGTTCCATCTGCGCCGGGAGAAGGGCGGTGAGGGCAAGGCCGCGACGCTCAATCACGGCCTCGGCGTCATCCTCGCCGACGACTGGATGCAGGCCGTCCTGATCATGGACGCGGATGTGATCTACGAGGCCAGCTCGCTGCGCAAGATGAGCAGGCACCTGGCCGACCCGCACGTCGGCTCGGTCACCGCCTACATCAAGGAAGGCAGCCAGCCGGGGAACTACCTGACCCGGTTCATCGGCTACGAGTACATCACCGCCCAGGCCGCCGCCCGGCGCAGCCAGGACGTGATCGGCGCGATCGCCTGCCTGGCCGGCGGCGCGCAGCTGCACTCGAGGGCGAACATCGAGGCTGTCGGCGGGCGGATCGACACCGGCACGCTGGCCGAGGACACGGTCACCACGTTCAAGACCCAGCGCGCCGGGCGGTCGGTGATCTTCGAGCCGCACGCGACGGTCTGGGCGGAGGAGCCGGGCAGCGTGATCGGGCTGTGGAAGCAGCGGGTGCGGTGGGCGCGCGGCAACGTTCAGGTCACCGGCATGTTCCGGGACGTCTGGTTCCGGCCGCAGCCGAACAACCGGCTGGGCAGCGTCAGCTTCGGGCTGCTCTGGTTCTCCCTGCTGCTGCTGCTGCCGGTGTTCATGATCCTCGCCACGGCGTCGCTGCTCACCCTGTACTTCATCGACTATCAGCTCGCCTGGGTCGCGTTCCACTTCCTGTGGCTGACCAACGTGATCACCTATGTGTTCATCACGTCGTTCGCTCTCCTCATCGACCCGGCGACGGCGCGGCGCACCTGGGTCCAGGCGGTCCTGTTCCCTGGAGCGGTCAACGTGATGATCCTGCTGGCCGCGGTCCTGCCCGGACCGATGGGCTGGCTGTCCCATGAGCTGGTGAGCTCGGCCGGGTTCGTGACGACAGAAGGCTGGGTCCACGGGATCGTGCTGTTCACCTATATCTGGCTCACCGCGTGCATGGGCGTGGCGTACCTGGCCAAGGTGGCCGAGAGGGTCGGGCTCGGCCGGTTCCTGAGCCCGGCCTTCGTATACGTCGGCGGTTACGGCCCGCTGCTCTGCGCTATCACCACGGCCGCCTACATTCAGGAGTTCCGCGGCGCCGAGCAGCGCTGGGACAAGACCGAGAAGACCGGGAAGGTCATGGTGCCCCAGTGAGCCGCCCGGAGCCGCCGTCGGCCCAGCCCCCGGACTCGCAGGCCCAGCGGGAGCCGGTGGCAAAGCGTGATCCGACAGCCCAGCGGGATCCGGTGGCCCAGCGGGATCCGGTGGCCCAGCGGGATCCGGTGGCCCAGCGGGATCCGGCCGACCAGCCGGATCCGGCCGACCAGCCGGACCCAGCCGCCGTGCCCGCTCCCCGCCAGGAGCCGGCGGCCCCGGCTCTCTCGTTCGAGGACGAGATCCGCGTCACGGTCCGCTACGAGAAGGGCCTGGCCGTCAAGGCGCTGCTGGCGATCGCCCTGGTCGCCGCCGTGCTCGCGTTCCGCGTGTACTTCTTCGGCTGACCGTGCGCCCGGGCCCGGTGGCTCAGCCGCCCTGCCAGGAGTCGATCAGCGGCAGGAGCTCGGAGAGCCGGCTGATGACCGCGTCGGGCTCGGCGTCGGCGAACGCGGGCACCTCGCTGTGCGGGATCAGCACCGCGCGCATGCCCGCCTGCTTGGCGCCGTACACGTCGTCGTAGGGCCGGTCACCGACGAACACGCACGCGGCCGGGTCGCTGACCCCGACCGCGGTCATCGCGGCCCGGA
Organism: uncultured Actinomycetota bacterium; assembly: GCA_963739645.1. Lineage (GTDB taxonomy): Bacteria > Actinomycetota > Actinomycetes > Streptosporangiales > Streptosporangiaceae > JASHPR01. The sequence continues at coordinate 968 of CAVUBM010000110.1, read as the reverse complement.
ACGCCTCCGGATGCGGCTTGGTCCAGTCGATTTCGCTGGTGTAGACGGCGCCGTCGATCAGGTCGAGCATCCCGTCCCGGCCGAAGATCTCCTCGTGCCTGCTCCGCGGCCACATGGTGTTCGACAGCACACCGATCCTGATCCCGCGCCCGCGCAGCTGCCGGAACACCCCCGCGGCCTCCGGGTCGGTCAGCGTGTGCGGCTCCCAGGCCTCGAAGTAGCTGGCCAGGAAGCTGTCGGTGGGTTCCACCCCGGCCCGGGCGAACACGTGGTCGATGGTGGCGCTGCGGTGATCGCTTTCGGCTGCCCGCCAGAGCTCCTGCTCGGCTTCGCGGATCGCTGCGGCATGCCGCTGCGCATGCTCGTCGGCGTAGTGCCCCGCGCAGACCTCCTGCCAGAGCCGCACATGATCCACTGTGTGCCACGGGGTCAGCGTCCCGCCCCAGTCGAAGATCACTGCCTGCACCGGGGCCTGCGGCCCAGGGGATTGCCGCTCGGGGTCTGCCGTACCGCCATGAGCCGCATCCTATGCGCGGCCGCCGTGTGTCCCCGGGGCGTGCGCGTGCTGCGGCCGCACCGGGTCCCACCGGAAGAAGCAGACCGACGCGATCACGCCCACCGCGGCCCAGGCGGCGAGCACCGCGAGATCACGCCCGGAGATGAACGCGATCCCGCCGCCGCTGTGCTGCAGCGCCTGAGCTGCCGCGCTGATGATCGGTTTGGCGGGCAGGTAGCTCGTGGCGGTCGACAGCCAGTGGGGCGCGCCCGCCTGCGAGCCGAGTGCGCCGGAGAACAGGATCACGGGGATGTAGGTCAGCATGAGCACCGGCGGCGGACTGGGCCGCGGGGATCAGCCTGGTGACCGCGGTGCCGATCGCGGTCCAGGCCAGAGCGCCCAGGGTTAAGGTCACCAGCAAGCTCAGCGCCGCCCCGGGGGTCACGTGCGCGTGGAACAGGGGGTAGTGCTT
>CAVUBM010000109.1:0-16917 GCA_963739645.1 uncultured Actinomycetota bacterium | reverse complement strand
CAGCAGGCGCCTGGTCTGCTCCGCATGCCAGGAAAGTTCCATTGCCTCGAATCGCTCTAGCGCCTGCTTGAGGAGTGGCCGTTCACTTCGGGCGGTGCCGAGCGCGCGGAGCGCGAATGGCTCGGCGAACGTGCCGGCCTGCAGCCACTTCGGCGCTTCGGTTTCGATGCGCTCGCGGTCACCGAGCGCGGCCAGGGCGTCCAGGAAGGTCGATGCCGGTTCCCACTCCCAGTCCATCTCGTGCGGCGCGAGTTCCGCGACCACGCCGGGCTGGTTCCGGGCTAGCGCCAGACGGATCTGGGGAGGCTCGAACCAGCCCTGATACCAACGATTGCCTTCCATCCCGATCCCCTGCGCTTTGCTTTCCAGCCGGCGGCTCTCGTCCTCCTCGCCTGCTAGTGCGCTGGCTGTAGCGCAGTTCAGGAGGATGGAGACTGTCAAGACGCAAGGGGTGGCCGCGGCCAGGTTGACGTCCACCACCCGCTCGGCCTCGGCTGCGTGAGCTCGCACCTCCTCCCAGCGCCCGGTCACACTCGCCAGCAGGATCTGCCAGCACGCCGCGTGCAGTCGGTGGTGCGGGGTCAGCCCGGCCGCGGCCCCGGTGGCTTGCGCGCTGGCCCGCGCCGCCGCCCCGAGGTTGCCGGAGCGCAGATACAAGAAGACCGCGGAGTGCAGTGTCATAGAGCAGGCGTCGGGATTCTGCAGCGTGGGAAGCAGCGCCATTGTCTGATCCATCAGGGCACAGGCCCGGCCGAAGTCCCTGGCCGCGAGCGCCGTGTAGGAGAGAACGCTCATCGACGTGCAGCGAAGCTCGAGGTCGCCCAGTCGCTCGGCGATCGCCAGGGCCGAGCGGGCCGCGGCTTCGTCGTCCTCTCCCAGTGCCCGCGCGGCGAGCGCGTTCCCCTGCGGAAGGGAGCCCTCTTCGGCGAGTTCGAGGGCCTGCTGAATCCAGCCATCGACGAGGGACCAGTCCGGCTGCTGGACCCACATCCCGGCCCGCTGGTTCGATTGCAGGGCCAGATCGGCGTACACCTCGGCCGAGGGGCCACCGATATCCAGCGCTTGCTGCATGGCCTCCCAGAAGCCGGTGCCGTCGTATTTGAGGGCGCAAGCGTGGCCGATTTGCCGCCAGATCCCGGCCTGTTCCCGCGGCTCGGATTCGAGGCTGAGCGCCCGCCGCAGCAGGGCAAGGCCCTGGTCGATCTCGTAACGGCCGATAGCCAGCTCCGCCGCCCGCCGCGACCATGACACTGCCCTAGCGCGCAGCGCGTCGGCCTCCTTTTCCCGGCCCGGCCAGGCTAGATCAAGGTCTTCCGGGGCCACCGCGGCGGCGTAATGGTGTGCAAGCAGCGGCGCGAACTCGTCCTCACCCTCGCCGTTCCGTTCCAGCCACTGGGCGAAGCGCGCGTGCAGCAGCGCCCGTTTGGCCCTGAGCAGGCTTTCGTAGGCGACCTGGCGAGTCAGCGCATGCTTGATCAGCCACTCCCGCTGCCCCTCGATCGACGAGCGAGCATGAGGCAGCACGAAGTACCTCTCCTGCAGCACGCCGAACTCCGGATCCGCTCCCTCGACGAGTTCGCAGACCGGGCCGCTCCAGAACACGCGGCCGATCACTGCAGCCGTCTGCAATGCCGCCTTCCCGGTCCGGCTCAGCAGGTCGATGCGCGCGGCGAGCGCGGCCTGGACGGTGTCCGGCACCGAAAAACCCGCCGGAAGCTCACCGAACGACCAGCCGCCGCCGCTGCGCGTGAGCACTCCCCGGCCGGCCAGCGTCGCGATCAGCTCCTCCACGAAAAACGGGTTCCCCTCCGCCCGTTCCGCTACCAGCTCCCGGATCGGGGCGGGGCAATCGCTCCCCAGCAGCGCACCGACCAGCTGCTCCGCCTCCGCTACCGGCAGCGCCTCCAGCCGGACCAGCGACCCCCCACCCGGCCATCCCGGCCGCTGATCGAGCAGCTCGGGCCGCCCGGTCACCACCAGCAGCAGCGGCCCTGCCACCCGCTCGGCGAGCATCGCCAATAGGTCACACAGCTCATCACCGGCCCAGTGCAGGTCCTCAACCAGCACCACGACCGGCCGCTCGCTGGTCAGTTCCTGCAGGAAACCCACCCACGCCGTCTGCAGCCGGTCCCGCACCGTGAGCGGGTGCATCCCCTCCGGCGGCGCCAGGCCGAGCGTCAGACCCAGTCCCTCGCGGCTCGCGACCTTCCCGGCCATCACATCCGCCGGATCGCTGTCCAAGATCCGGAAGTGCTCCTTGAGCACCTCGCCCAGCGGCCAGTACGTGATCCCGTGACCGTAGGAGAGGCACCGGCCGCTGCGCAGGAGTGGCCGGTGCCTCTCACCGCCGAGCCACCGCCAGAACTCACCAACCAGCCGCGTCTTGCCCACCCCGGCGTCACCGGCGACAGTCACTAGGTGCGGCTTGGCGGTCGTGACTACCAGGCCATAGGCTCGCTGCAGGTCCGCCAGTTCGCCGCCGCGGCCGACGAACACCGGCTGCAGACCGCTGATACCACGCGGGCGAATCAGCGACAGCACCCGCACCAGCCTGCGGCAGACCACACCCTCCGGCTTGCCCTTCGCCTCAACCCTCACCGGCTCCGCGAACTCGAACGCGCCGCGCGCGGCCGCCACCGTCCGCTCACCGACCAAGACCTCCCCCGGGGCGGCTGCCTGCTCCAGCCGCGCGCAGACGTTGACAGCATCCCCGGTGACAAACGAACTGCCCTCGCGGGGACGCCCGACAACCACGTCGCCGGTATTGACACCGATCCGCAGCGCGAGCCGGCCGCCGAACAACTCCGCCATCCGCCGCTGCATCCCCAGCGCCACATGAAGAGCCCGCTCCGCGTCATCCTCATGCGCCGCCGGAGCTCCGAAAGCCGCCATCACCGCATCGCCGACGAACTTCTCGACCGTTCCCCCGGCCCGCTCGACCTCCGCCGCCATCGCGTCGTAAAACCGATCAAGCAGCGCCCGGACCCGTTCAGGATCCTGGTCTCCCGCAAGCGCGGTCGACCCGACCAGATCCGCAAACAGAACGGTCGCCAGCTTCCGCTCCTCAGCCGGCATGACCCAGATTCTCCCCCCGCCACCAGCGGGCCCGCCAGCCCCTTTACACCGCAGGCTGCTCGACCTGACCGCAAGCTGACCCAACCACACCGTGAGAAGCGACAGCCAAGGTCTGCAACGCCAATCACAGACTCCGGAACCGCGCCCCGGCCCGGCCCCTACCCTGGCGGGAACGATGCAGGCGAGCGCCCTGCTGTGGCTGGCCGGGAGCTGCGGGCGCACGTGGCTGATGTCACTGCGAGGACGTCCTATAGCCATGACTGGCCGTGGTGCTTCTCCCCGCACGACGTCATCGGGCGGTCTTGCGGGCCAGGCCTGTTATCCGGCGGGCTTGCGGGCCAGCCAGACCGTACGGCTGGTGCGGACGGTCAGGTCGTCGCGGGCGGACAGGGCCGGGGCCAGGGCGTCGAGCTCCGCGATGTCACCAGCACTGAGCTTGTCCTCCAGGCGGCGCCGGGCGCGGCAGAGGGTGACCATGGCGTAGCGGGTCACGGAGGCGGCCATCGGCGAGTCCGGCGGCGGCTGCAGCGTGATCACGAAGCAGCGTTCGGACTCGACCGCGAACCCGGCTTCGGCGAAACGGGCTGGCCAGTCCTCATGCATGTGCATGCCGGCCTCGTCACGACCTTGCGCCATGGCGGTGTGGATCCGCTCCTCGAGCGCCGCGCCCGCCGGGTCGGTGAGAAAACGCGGGAACGACTCCAGCTCCGTGACCGCGAGCAGTCCCCCTGGGCGCAGCATTTGGTAGATCTGCGCGACCGCCCGTGCGGGATCGCCCATGTGGTGCAGCGAGTTGGCGGCCCACACCAGGTCAGCGGGCTTCAGGCCATCGGGCCATGCCTGATCGAGGTCGGCTTGGACGGTGCGGATCCGGTCGGCGAGCCCGAGCGCGCGGGCTTTGTCCTGGATGTGCTTCAGCATCTCCTCGTCGACGTCCAGCGCGATCACCTCGGCGTCCGGCAACTGCCTGGCCAGCGCCAGGGTGCCGGTGCCCGTGCCGGCACCCACGTCGATGACGCGGGCTCGTTCCGTGAGGTTTGCCGAGACCCATTCGGCTGCCTCCCAGTGGTACTCGCTGAGGACCTCCGCGTCGAGGTCGAGCAGGTCAGCCAGGTGTTCGTGTGCCATGTCTTCGACGGTACCGCCGGCTTGTCGTTGCGGCATACACTCTTGCGTATGAAGCAAGACGCCGATTTGGACGCTCTTGTCCGGCAGCGCATCCGCGGTCTGCGCACGTCGCTGGGCTGGTCGCTGGATGAGCTGGCGGCCCGGAGCTACCTGAGCCCGTCCACGCTGAGCCGGATCGAGACCGGTCACCGGCGGATTGCCCTGGATCAGCTCACGCCGATCGCGAGGGCACTCGGCACCACGCTTGACCAGCTGGTGGAGTCCGACGACGACGCCGACGTGGTGATCAGGCCGCTCCGGGACGAGGCACGGGGCATGACGTCCTGGCTGCTGTCGCGGACCGGTGCGCCTCGGGGCATGACGATCGCGAAGCTGCGGGTGACCAGGAAGGTGCCCGCCAGGCTGCGCGTCCACCCGGGCCGGGACTGGTTCACCGTCTTGTCCGGCACCATCGTGCTGCGGCTGGGCGAGCGGACCATCCTCGTCCAGGCCGGCGAGGCGGCCGAGTTCTCCACGATGGAGCCACATGCGTTCGGCGTGCGGGAGGGAGCCGCAGAGATCCTGTGCATCCTCGACCACGACGGCACCCGCACCCACCTAGGGCCAGGCGGCTCCTTCCCCGAGACCGGCCCGGAGGAAATCTGACTGGCCGGGGAGCGCCGCGAGGCTGGCCACACTGGTTGGATGCCTGATGTCAATGACCCCGCCCAGGGGATCGGGTCGCTACATTGTGGCGCGCGGATCAGCTGGAAGACGCCCTCCGGCACATCTCGCAGAGGAACCCCAGCATCCAGGGCCGCTGTGATGAAGCGTGACGCAGCGTGTGGGGTCCGACCGGCCTGGCGATCCCGGCCTGGCGGGTAACCCGGCGCACGATCCGGCCGGCGCCGTGCCGGTCCAGGCGCCGCCCGCCGACAGCCAGGAAGATCGGCCCCTGCAGTGTCCGTAGTTGCAGGTCACGGGTGTGTCTGTGAGTTGCCAGATCACCGTCGGCTGGGCAGACCGGGCATGTTCGGTGCGCGAAGTCATGTCCGGCTCGGTGGACATGTTCAGCCTCGGGTGCACCAAGGCAATCCGGGTGAGCCGCCTGGCCATGTTGAGCCGGTCTCGTGCCACTTGAGGCGCCGCCGACGTGTGCCGGAAGGCACCCCACTAGCGGGAATGATTTTCATTAGCAGGTCGTTGTGCCGAGTATGAGTCACAGCACAATTCGCCCCGTCATCAAGCTGAGGTCGACCGCTGGGACTGGCTACACATACGTGACCAGGAAGAGCCGGAGAAACGATCCTGACCGTCTCGTCATCCGCAAGTACGACCCGGTGATCGGCCGCCACGTTGAGTTCCGGGAGGAGCGGTAATCATGAAGCAGGGAATCCACCCGGACTATCATCCGGTCGTTTTCCGCGACCGCGCGGCGAACTTCGCCTTCCTAACTAGCTCGACTGCGGCCAGCGAGCGAACCATCACCTGGGAGGACGGCAGCACCTATCCCGTCGTCGACGTCGAGATCTCGTCGGCGAGCCACCCGTTCTACACAGGGCAGGCGCGCGTCCTCGACACGGCCGGCCGGGTGGAGCAGTTCCGCCGCCGGTATGGCAACAGCGCTAAGGGCGCCTGACGACCTCAGGTAGCTTGTGCGCCCCGTGCCGGTACCCGCTGCCGCCTGCTCCTGAAACGCCCGCTGCAGCGCTGGAACCGCCGCCGACCCGGAGCCGGCAGGAACAGCAGTGCCGTCGAGCAGCGCGGCCGCGGTCCGGAAGTCCGTATCCTGCTCAGCTTCGACAGCTACTGTCATGACGAGCGCGACATCGAACTGCCTCGCCATCCGCTGGCGGGACCCCCGGTGGCAGCCGTTCCCGTACAGCTTCCAGCTCCTGGATTTCTGTCGCGGGGAGCGGTCCAGGATGTGGCCACTGGCCGGCCGGATCGGGATGCGCTCCGTACGTGCACGCCGGGATATCAGGCGCCACGAGATCCCAGCCGACGAGCGGTGTGTGCAATCCGTCCAGGCGGCCGAGGTGGACGAGTTCCGGCTGAGCCTAATGGGAATGGATCGTCTCGTTCGAGGGGACAAACACCCGGCCATTCCGGCCGGTTGGGCGCAGCTGGGTTGGAACCAGAGACCCTCGCTTTGAAGGCGCAGTCTTCAGGTCTGGTTCCGTCGGCTGGGGTTCGGGTGGTGAGCTGGCTGGCCGGAAGAGGTTTGACCAGATGGTGGGAGAGCTGAAAGCGTGACAGCGATGGATGAACGGTCGCGTGCCGGCGCTGCGCCCTGGGCTGCGCGTGGCTCTGTGTTCAGCCAGGCCGGCCTGGCCCGGCCGGTGGACTGGGCCACGCCGGATGATCTGGATCGGCTGCGGGCCAGCCACTCACGCAGACGGCCGGGCAGACCGCTGGTGCCGACCAGCGTCGCATCGCCGCGGCTGGGCGATGAGCTGTTCGCCCGGCTTCTGTCCTACGGCACGCCGCAGGAGATTCACCGGGGCGATGTCCTGTTCCGTCCGGGCGACGAAGATGCCGATCTGATCGTGGTCGCCCGGGGTTCGGTGGAGGTTGTCCGGACGGCGACCGCTGACGTGCCCGCCGCGACCGTCGCGGTGGTGGATGCGGGCGGCTTTGTCGGCGAGCTGAACCTGCTGACCGGACAGAACGTCTACCTCTTGTGCCGGGTGCGGGGGGCCGGGACGGTCTACCGGGTGTCGCCGGAGCGCCTGCGGCAGCTCATGGCCACCGACGTCGAACTGTCCGACATTGTGTTCAAGGCGCTGATCGCCCGCCGGGAGCTGCTGCAGCGCAGCACCGCCGCCCTGGCGGTGGAGATCGTCGGCGGCGCCAGGTCGGCGGCGGCGCTGGCGCTGCGGACGTATGCCGCCCGGCAGCGTCTGATCCATCTGTGGTTCGATGCCGGCACCCCTGCGGGCCGGGCGATGATGGAGTCCTCCGGCCTGACCGAGGACGACTTGCCCGCCGTCGTCATGCCCGGTACCACGCTGAAACAGGCCACGCCGGGTGGCCTCGCCGAGAAGCTGGGCCTGAGTTACCGTCGTTCTTCCGCCAAGCCGGCTGACGTCACGATCGTCGGCGCTGGCCCGGCCGGCCTGGCGGCGGCGGTCTACGGGGCGTCCGAGGGCCTGGACACCGTGCTGCTGGACGCCGTCGGCACCGGCGGCCAGGCCGCGGCCAGTTCCCGGATCGAGAACTACTTCGGCTTCCCGTTCGGCCTGTCCGGCACCGATCTGACCGGGCTGGCCGTGCTCCAGGCGCTGAAGTTCGGTGCCCAGCTGGCCAGCCCCTGCCAGGCGGTAAAGCTCGACACCGACCGGAACGGCGACCTTCTGCGCCTGCACCTGCAGGGCGGGGAAGTCATCGACAGTAAAGCCGTCGTCATCGCGACCGGCGCCCGGTACCGGGTGCTCCCGCTGGAACGCTGGCCTGACTTCGAGGGCGCCGGTATCTATTACGCAGCCACCGAACTGGAGGCCCGGGGGTGCATGGGCAGCCCGGTCACGGTGGTCGGCGGCGCGAACTCCGCCGGTCAGGCGGCGCTGTACCTGGCCGGGCGAGGCAGTGAGGTCTCGCTCGTCGTCCGCGGCCCGGATATCGCGGCCGAGATGTCGGCCTATCTCGTCGACCGGCTGCAAGCCCATCCGCGGGTCACGGTGCGGTGCCGGAGCGAGGTTACCCGGCTCGATGGCGGCGACTTCCTTGAGGAAGTCAGCATCACCGACCAGACGACCGACAGCACGCGAGCCCAGCCGTGCTCGGGCCTGTTCTGCTTCATCGGCGCCGAACCCGCCACGAACTGGCTGACCGGAATCGCTACCGGCGACGACGGGTTCATCCGGACCGACGTTCAGCTGAACGACGACGACCTCGGGCCGGCCTGGGCCACACTGGGACGGCGGCCGCTTCCGTTCGAGACCAACATCCCGGGCGTGTTCGCCGTCGGCGACATCCACTCCGGCTCGATGAAGCGAGTGGCCGCCGCCACGGGCGAGGGTGCCAGCGCGATCGCCTCAGTGCACAAGGCCATCAGCACGCTCGTCTAGCAACATACGCATCAGGTCTGCGACCATGATCGCGAATCTACACGGAACGGCACCTGTCTCTTACCGGAGATAACACGCGGGAGTCAGCCCACGCTGGGAGGGCATTCTGCCTGCATAGCACCGAAGTTATCCCAGGTAACGGAATGTTTCCTGCGGTAACCCTGGGCGTGGTGCTGGCCGGATGTCACTCATTGGCCTCGGCGACCAGGCGGGCGCAGCCGTTGGTATGGCCGTCTTGCCTCGGTCCGCGCGGGTGCCACCCAGGAGCAGGGCCCGCCGGGCTGGAACGGCGGCCCGAGCCGCAGGTCCCACCGGCAGGCCAGGTCGTCGACGACGGCCGGCAGCCTTGCCAGCCAGGCCCGGCGCTCGAGGCCGTGATCGGGTCGTCCCTGATGTCACGGACCAGGTCGTCGGGCAGCTCGAAGCCTGGCTGCCGGTCCCGTTCGCTGTCGGTGCCATCGGCAGCCACGACACTACTGCCTGCGCTGAGATTAAGAGGTGATCACGACCAGGCTGCCGAGCGGGACCCGGGAGAGGACGTGCAGCCCCGTCGCGGGTACCCGGACGCAGCCGTGGCTGACCGCGCGGCCGAACACGGACGGGTTCGGCCAGCCGTGCAGCCCCACCGTGCCGGGGCCGCCGCCGAAGGTGGTCAGCGTGTTGGAGTGGAATCCCAGGGGCACGATGAGCGGGCTATAGGTCGGGTGCAGAGGGGCGAGCAGCGCGAGCAGGAAGGTGCGCCCCGTGGGCGTCGGTGTGGCCGGGGCGCCGACTGCCACCGTCCATGTTCCCAGTGGCTGGCTGCCGTCGTAGACGCTGAGCTTGCGGGTGCCGGTGCTGATCCGGATGAGGTAGGCGCTGCGCCGGGTGTCGAGTTGCGGGCCCCTGGCCCCGGCGGTGTAAATCCAGCCGGTGGCGCGGTTGGGGCGGCTCGGGAGCAGCACGCGCTCCCATCCCGGGCTGCGTTGCACGACCGGAACCCAGGTCGGGCTGCCAAGCTCAGCCGCCGGGAGCACCGCAACCGGCCGCTTCCCCGGCCCGGCGTAGACAATCTGCGGCGTCAGAGGGTGGACCACCAGCCCCCCGGTAGCGGCGAAAGGCGCCGGATCACGGGGAGCCGCCGGGATGCTCGCATACGTGGTCGCACGGGGCAGCCGGGCCAGTTCCGCCCCGGAAACCCCGGCCGGGGCCGCAATGTGCTGCGCGGGCGCCGCTGCGTGCCCCGCCGTGGATCCGCTGCACGCCGCCGTCAGCACCGCCGTGCCGACCGCGGTCAGCACGGCTCCTGCCACCCGGGCCTGCCGCCTCCGGCAGGCCCGGAATCCCCTCACCCGGTCTCCCGCGTCAGCCCGTCACCGGAAGGGTGGCGTGCACCGGGCTTGGTGCCGGGGCGGCGGGTGGCGGCGGGCTCGCCGGGGTGGTCGGTGAGACGGTCGGTGTCGGGCTCGGCGGCGTCGTTGGTGAGACGGTTGGCGTCGGGGTCGGGGTGGGGGTGGGTGTCGGCGTCGGGCTCGGAGCAGCGCACGACACCCAGAACACCTTCTGCTTGGCGAACCCATGTTCACCCGTGAAATTCCAGAAGAGCTTGTAGTGCCCATCCTGCAGCGTCATATCGCCAGTACGGCCGCCGCCGTTGCTGTCCAGCGCCAGCGCGCCGGACGTGACCACGCTGCGGTCGCCGGTCGGCGGCCAGGACTTGATCTGCCAGGACACGGACTGACCCGGGTCAAAGCCGAAAGCGTCCAGGTAGAAGACACACACGTGTGGCTCGTTGCGCCGGTCGTTCACCGGCGTGGTGGACCGGTGGATCTTGACCGTGCCGTTGTCGCCCTTCGGCTGCGCGCCTGCACCCGGAGCTGCGAAAGCTACGGTCAGGCCGGTAGCCAAGAGCACCGCACCGAGAAATATGGCGAGATTCGCACGCCGAGCACCGATGGTCACGCAACGCCTCCCATGTCGCAGAAACCTGGGCTACATGGCGAAGCGCCGGAGGCCGGGTAACCGTTACACGGTGCGCCCCGTCAGCAGTAACCTGCGGCCGCGTTAAGGGCCCGTCATCGCGGCTCCTCCGTTCTGAGTTCCAGCCGGCGTGGGCCCGGCGAGACCTGTGATTACCGTCGGAGCGCCCGGCCGCGGTCAGCATGGTGACGCTGCAGGACCTCAGCCGAGACACGGGCATACTTTTGCCTGCGACCGCACCGAGATGTGGGCATTGCCAACAGCCCCGGCGCCTCGTCCGCGAATTCGACCTGCTTGTCGTGTTCTTCGCGTCGATCAGCCCGCGTCACCGCTTCTTCGAGAAGGTGACATTGCCGCCGTGGACCGGGACCAGCTCGATCCAAGTGTGGCCGGCGGGGACCTCGAGCTTCTGGCCCTTCTTCGTCGTCAGCTTGATCCTGGAGGTCGGCGCCTTGCCCTTGTGCCAGGTCGCGGCGACCATCCGGCCGTTGTGGAAGAGCAGGGCGTTGCCGGAACCCGTCAGCAGGGTCTCCGGGACGTGGTTGCCGGCCGGGTCCAGGTAGCCCGCGTCACCCTCGCGCACCCGCAGGACCAGCACGTTGGTCGCCGGGAACTGGTCGCGGGCGGGCGCGTTGCTGTTCGTGTTGTGGTATCTGCCGTTTCTGAAGACCCACTCCGTGGTGTGCGCGGCGGAGAACTGAGCCCTGATCTTCGTCACCTTGCGACCTTGCGGCAGGTCCTTGGCCGAGCCCCAGGCGAGGTAGTTCGGCGGGGCCCTCGCCTGCTTGCGCTTCGCGACCGCCGCGACCTTTCCGAGATGGACGAACAGGTTGTACGGCGCCGCCCGCTCCGTGGAGCGGTACATCCCGTTGGTGGCCTGGCCGTAGAACCGGATGTGCGCGGCCTTAATCCGCGCGATCGTCTTAGGCGCCGCGCCGCTGGTCACCATCGACGCGTGCACGGGCGAGACGACGTCGACATCGCTGGCGCGCATGGAGCGGATCGGCCCGACGTCGCGCGGGACATGGGAGTAGTAGAACACCGCCAGTCTGGTGAGGCCGCCCTCAACGAGTTCCTCGACGACCATGTCGGCCTGGCTCAGGCCGGCTTGCGGCTGGCTGGACACGGTGTTGTCCATCTTCGCGACCAGGACCGGGTGGTGAAGCTCGGCGGTCTTGTTCGACGGCACCTTGAGCCCGGTCAGTGGCCAGTACTGAGTGACCGTCTGGCTACCCTCGATCTTCGGCGGGATGAGGGTGGGGATGTGGGCCCACGGGCTCGGGCTGGACCGCCCGCTGCACGCGGTCAGCACGAGGCCGGCCGCGGTGAGGGCGGACAAGGTCAGGGCAACGCGTCGCACCAGTACTTCTCCATCAAGGGCGAGACCAACAGTCCTGTCGAGTGTGAACGATCGATTCAGGCCGACCGCGAAGGCCGCGCCGGGGGCCCAGCATTGTCGCGGAGTGCCTGAGAATGCACCCGGTCCCCGCTGGGCCACGGAAACCCGCAGGCTGGACGGGAGTCATGACCACAGCCACCCGCCGTCAGCGCCGGTCCTCCGGGGCGGACTCACAGGTGCAGCTGGCGGCAACTCGGTGCTGGGCAGCTGCCGCACACAGATCGTTCCGTCGCTTTGGTGCTGGTACTTACTGCCGGGCCAAGATGGGAATTTACCCCATATGACTCAGGCCTCTGCGCAGCGGTGCCGGCCGCCGCGGCCAGGTTCTTCCCGATCACCGCCATTGTTGCGTTCATGGCCACGGTGGGCCTGAACTCCATCCGCCCGGTCCTCGCGCTGCTCGATGAACACAGCCTCCAGTTGGGCCACGTGGCCTCGTCGTCGGCGGCCGCGAGAACCAGCAGCTGGCCGCCTGCGGCCTTGATCGCCTCGACCACCTGGGCGACACCCGCGTCAATCCTGGCTGGCCGTCAGATGGGCAGGTTCAACCGGTCAGCGCAATGCCTCGGTGAGTCGAGAGGATTCTCGATGAGCTGAGGAGGTTCGCGGATGCCTGTACATCTGAGCGCAGAGCAGCGGCAGCTGGCGTTGCGGCTGAGGGCCCGGGGCCTGTCGTTACGCGAAATCGGTCCGCAGGTCGGCTGCTCGCATGAGCTGGTCCGGATCATCGCCCGGCAGGCTCCGCGGCGTCCGGTCCGCCAGGACAGGTGGGTGCCGGGGCCGGGTCGGCTCACGCTGGCTGACCGGGAGGAGATCAGCCTCGGGCTGCGTGCTGGCGAGTCGTTCACCGTCATCGCTGCCCGGCTCGGGAAGGCAGTCTCAACAGTGTCGCGTGAGGTGGCAGCCAGCGGCGGCCGCCTCGGCTACCGGGCGTGGCGGGCGCATCAGCGGGCCCGCGAGGAAATTCGCCGGCCCAAGGCCTGCAAGCTGGCTGACCCGGCGCTGGCTGCCCAGGTCACCGGCTGGCTGACCGACTGGTGGTCACCGGTGCAGATCTCCCGGAGGTTGCGGATCGAGTTCCCGCGCGATCCCATGATGTGGGTGAGCCACGAAACCATCTACCAGGCCCTGTACGTGCAGGGCCGCGGGCGCTGCGCCGCGAACTGGCCCGCTGCCTGCGCTCCGGCCGGGCCAAGCGGCCGCCCCCGCGGCCGGAAGCCAGAACGCCGGACGCATCACCCCGGAGGTGATGATCAGCGAACGGCCCGCCGAGGCCGGGACCGGGCCGTGCCCGGGTCACTGGGAATCTCAATGGTGTTGTCAAGCGGCTTTAGCGGGTGCTGGCGGGATGGCCGTGTAGGTCCGGTTGTCGCGCAAGAGTGCCCACAAGACGTCCACGCGGCGGCGCGCGAGGGCGATGACGGCCTGGTTGTGAGTGCGCGCGTGCTGCCGCTTCTTCAGGTAGTAGTCCCGGCTGGGCCCGTCGCGCATCATGCTGGTCTGCGCGGACAAGTAGAACACCCGGCGCAGCGGGCGGCTGTAACGGCGGGGCTTGTGCAGGTTCCCGGTCCGGCGGCCGGAGTCGTTGGGGACCGGGACCAGGCCGGCCGCTGCGGCGAGATGGCCTGCGCTGGGGAATGCCGCCAGGTCCCCGGCGGTCACCAGCAGCGTCGCGCCCAGGATCGGCCCGAATCCGGGCATGGACTGGATGACTTCTGCCTGCGGATGCTCGGCGAACATCGCCGCGATCTGCTTGTCCAGCTCGGCGACGCGCTGATCCAGGGCGAGCACGTTCCCGGCGAGTTCGGAGACGATGCTGGCGGCGATGTCCTGGCCGGGCAGGGTTATCCGCTGGGACTGCGCTGCGGCGACGGCCCTGGCGGCCACGCCGGCATAACCGCGCACGCGCCGTTGCCGCAGCCAGCTGGCCAGGCGGGCCTCTCCGATACGGCGCAGCCGGGCCGGGCAGGCATAGCCGGTCAGCAGCACCAGGGCACCCTTGCAGGAGGAGTAGTCGAACTCCCGCTCCAGAGCCGGGAACACGCTGGTGAGCACGTCCCGCAGCCGGTTGATCATCCGCACCCGGTCGGCGATCAGGTCCGCCCGGTGAGCGGTCAGCAGGCCCAGGTTACGGACCAGGTCCGTCTTGTGATCGATAACCGGCAGGCTGCGGCGCAGCCGGGCGGTCTCTGCGATGACGAACGCGTCCTTGGGATCGGTCTTGCCCTCGCCGGCATACGCGCCGCTCATGGCCGCCACGAGCCGGCCGGATGCGTAGCGGACCGGCTGGCCGGCCTGGCTGAGCAGGGCCAGCAGCAGCGCCGACGGCGCGCCGACGATATCCACGGCCCAGGTGATCGTTCCGGCGAGCCCGGTCACCGAGCCGATCACGGCCGCGATCTCCGCCTCGTCGTTGGCGACCTTCACCGACAGCAGCTGCCTGCCGTCCGGGTCAACCACGCAGACCCAGTGATGCCTCTTGCCGACGTCGATCCCCGCCCAGGCCTTGTCCAGCTGCCGCTGGCACGCGCATGCTCCGTTCTCCAGATCTGGCGTTCGGCGAACAGCCCGCGGAGCACCCAGCTGACACATCCGTAACCAGCGACCGAGCGCAAATCTCAATCAGCAGTCAGGGCGCCCCAGGAAGAGCCGGGCGGACATTCCCAGTAAGCGTCCAGAACGCAAGGCGACCTCAGCCACACCCGGCCCTCCCCGGGCCTCGCTCAGTCTTACGGAAGGCGACCTGATCATCGGGCTGAACAGTCCGCGATCGGCACCCTGGTCGAGCGCACCACCCGGTTCACCATGCTGCTGCACCTGCCCCGGAGGACGGCACGGCCCCAGCGCCGTGGCCCGGCCGCTGGCCACGGCGCCGAAGCGTCCGGGACGCGATCGCCGCGACCATCACCCTGCCCGCCAGCTCGCCTCGACCTGGGACCACGGCACGGAGATGGCCCGCCACGCCGCACTGGACCTCGACACCGGCATCCAGATCTACTTCTGCGACCCGCACAGCCCCTGGCAGCGCGGCACCAACGAGAACACCTATTGGTGCAGGATGAGCGACGCCGGGATTCTTCGACGGGAGAAGCTCCGGCGGAGCCGCTGGGTGACTCGGAGAACACGTGCGGAGAAGCTTTCCGTTGACATGTCCACGGCGGCTCGCAGGGCGAGGGCCCTGACCGGGAGTGACTTGATAGAAGCCTGCTGAGCCGTCAACTCGCAATAGGTCTGTCCCCCGCCCAGGGCCCTCGCCTCTGTCCCGTCATCCGCGCTGGCAGAGGAAAGGACATCTCGATGGTGACAGTGGGAATCGACCCGCACAAGCATGTCCACGTCGCAGTGGCCGTCATGGATGACGGCAGGCTCATCGGCAAACCTCTGACCGTCAGGAACAACGCACTGCTGATCGTCACGCTGCTGAAGTGGGTCCGGTCGATCACCGACGACGCCGCGACCTGGGCCATTGAGGATGGCCGCGGGTTCGCGCGCCAGCTTGCCGACGGGCTGCTGCTGGCCGGCCAGGAGGTCGTCTGGGTCCCGTCCCGGCTGGCAGCCGCGCACCGCAAGCTGCACGAGACCACCGGTGCCAAGTCCGACCCGATCGATGCGGCCGCCGTCGCCCGGGCAGTGATCGCCAAGCCCGGGCAAGACCGGCACCGGATCGACCATCAGGTGCGTGAGCTGCGCGTCCTGGTCGACTACCGGGCCGACCTGGTCAAGCGCCGCACCATGGCCATCAACCAGCTCAAGGCGCAGCTGCACATCTGGCTCGAGCACACGCCGGGAGACCTGACCCGCGCCAGGAACCTGACGTCACTGACCACGCTGATGCGCACCGAGCAACTGGGCAGCCACGTCTGCCAGGCGCTCACCGACATGGCCTCCGAAATAGCCGCACTGAACCACCGCGTCCGCGACCTCGACGCCACCATCCGCGAGCTCGTCACCCCGCTGGCTCCCCAGCTGCTGCAGATCACCGGGATCAGCCACAACTCCGCGGC
Organism: uncultured Actinomycetota bacterium; assembly: GCA_963739645.1. Lineage (GTDB taxonomy): Bacteria > Actinomycetota > Actinomycetes > Streptosporangiales > Streptosporangiaceae > JASHPR01. The sequence goes on along the minus strand of CAVUBM010000109.1, from coordinate 1,303 downwards.
CGTCCTGATCGCCGAGATCGGCGACATCACCCGATTCCGCACCTCAGCCAGGCTCGCCCGCTACACCGGCTGCGCGCCAATCCCGGTCTACTCCGCCGGCAACCCACGCCACCGCCTCCACCGCGGCGGCAACCGGCGCCTCAACAGCGTCCTCTACACCGCAGCCATCGTGCAGAAACGCCGCACCCCCGCAGCCCGCCAGCTACTGGACCGCCACGAGCCAGCCAAAGGCTCCCGCGGCGCACGCCGGATCCTGCAGCGCCACCTGATCGACGTCATCTACCGGGCCATGACCACCGACCAGGCCACCTGGCAGCACAAAATCATCCAGCACGAGCTCGCCGTTTGACATAGAAGCGTCAACGGCCTGCTGCGCCAGTACTTCCCCAAGGGCACCGACCTGAGCCGCCACTGCCCCCACGAACTGGACGCTGTCGCCACCACCCTCAACGGCCGGCCCCGCAAGACCCTCGGCTGGAAGACACCATCGGAAAAGCTCGCCGAGCTTTTGCGCTGACCGGTTGAACGTGCCCGGTTCGGCCCGGGGCCGTTCGTTGCCAGGCTGGGACCCGGGTGACCTTGGCGCTGCCCTCTGGAGGGCACAGAATGGGCTGGTGAGGGTCACGGTGACCCGGATCGAGTGGGACGGCACCATGCAGCGCCGCATGGTAGACACCGTCGGGCGTGACGACGGCCCGCAGTGGGAAGCCCTCGCTGCCCGCGCCCTGGCCGTGCTGCCGCTCTACACCCCGGTGCCGCGAACCCCCATCTACCACGTCAGCGTCGATGATCAGGTGATCCTGGCTGCCGAACACAATCGCACCGGCTCGCTGCAGGACCTGGTCACCGCCGTGCTGGCGATGGGCGCCGTGATGTGAGCGCGCTCGCCGGGGTTCGCCAAGTGTTTCACCAGGCTCTCCTCGTGCATCTCCGCTGGCAGGTGCACCTTAAGCGGCTGGCAGCCCTCCTTGCGCTGGGAATCTCGTCCCCGGAAAGATCACAGGTAATACCGACTATCTTCGACCAGTCACCTGGCCCGGTTCCAGTGGCCATCCTAGCGGCCTGGGCCTCTGCCACAGTGGGATAAGTAGAAAAATAGCCATCAAATCCCATTGCGGACAAAACGCGCAGCAGCAGCCGCGGCGGGAGAGCCAGCCGCAGCTGCCCGCCGTTCGCCACGGCATGCTGATGAGCCAGCACGAGCGTGCGAACACCCATCGTGTTGGTGAACGTGGTCCCAGTCATATCCGCTACCACCGCCGCACCAGACCTGAAAGCCGTGATTCGAGGACCCCGGCTCGGG
>CAVUBM010000108.1:0-56124 GCA_963739645.1 uncultured Actinomycetota bacterium | reverse complement strand
TGGCTTGCGCGTAGCCGCGCAGCGCCTCCTCGTCGATCGTCGCCTCTTCGTTGGTTCCGGGGATGAGTCCGCCGGTGGGCGTTCCGATGCCTACCGTATAGACCGGAATGCGATGCGCGCCGAGCCACTGCGCCATCTCCATCGGGTCCGTCTCCGCATTGATCCACGTCGTCGGTGATCAGGATGATCACGCGATGGCCCGTCGCCGGCAGCATCTGCGCGGAGAGCTTGAGGGCGTCGCCGATCGCGGTCGCGCCGTTGGGCATCGGCACCTGATCGAGCGAGGCAGCGACGAGATCGTGATCGGAGCTCAGCGGCTGCACCACGCCGGCGGTTCCGGAGAAAGCGATGATCCCGATCTTCGTTCCCGGCGGGCTCTCGGCGATGAAGGCCCGAGCGGCCGCCTTCGAGGCTTGAGCGCGGGTGGGGAATACGTCGGTCGAGGCCATCGACCCCGACGTATCGATGCAGATAAAGACGTTGCCGTCGCGGGTTGGCACGGGCAGCGTGAGATGCGGGCCCGAGACTGCGAGCACGAGGCCGGCGAGCGCGACGATCCATAGGGCCTGCAAGGCGCGCGGAATCCAGGCGCGCGGCTTGGCGGCGTCGACGAAGAATGCGACGTTCGAGTAGGCTAGCGCACCGGCTTCGACGCGCCGCTGGAGACGCTGGTAGAGCAGCGCAAAAACAATGAGAACCAAAACGCCGGCGACGAGCCGGGCCGGGTGGTCGATGCTCACCGCGTCGCGCCGAAGGCCGCCGCGAGCGACGCGGCGCCGTCTTCTTCTCGTAGAACGCCGGTGCGCCAGTTGGCTGCGCCGAAGCGGGCCAGCAGCGAGGCTTCGCGTTGCGTTACCGCCGTGCGGTACGCCTCCCGTTCGCGCGCGCCGACATACGCGCGAACGCTTCCGCCTTCGGCACCGCGCAGACGCACCATGCCGCCCAACGGAAGCGCGTCGTACCACGGGTCGCGGACGATCAGCGCGGTGCAGTCGAAACGAGCTCCCAGATCGGCTAAGTCGCGGTCGAGGGCCGGCGAGAGATCGTACCAGTCGCTGATCGCCAACAGCGCAGTTCCCCGCGGCAAGGCAGCACGAGCGGTGCGCAGCGTTCGGACCGCATCAAACGGCGTGTCGTCGCGCACGACGCGTGCCGCCGCACGGTGCGCCCGGCGCTGCAGCGCGGGTGGCGTGACGGCGTCCGCGCCGACACGCATGCAGCGATCCTCGCCTCCCGCCGAGCCGAACCACGCCTCCGCGGCTTCCGCGACGGCATCGAGCAGCGGGCGCCGCCGGCCGACGCACATCGAAGGCGACGCGTCGATCAATGCCGCAGCGTCAACGCCACGTCCTCGAGCACGACGCGAGTCTGCAGTTCGCCCGAGCGTGCGGTTGCGGCCCAGTCGATGCGGCGGACATCGTCGCCGGGAACGTAGGCGCGCAGTTCCACGAACTCGTAGCCGACGCGCCGGTAGATGGTCGGCGACCCGGCGCCCAGATTACGCGGTCGCCTGCGCGCCCGCAGAAGCGCCTCGCGGATCGTCACGGCGCGGGGATCGCGGCCACCATTGCCTCGATCGCGCGATCGGCGCTGACGCCCTCGGTTGCCAGGCGGTAGTTGAATCCGATGCGGTGGCGCAACGCGTGCGCGGCGACGGCGCGTACGTCGTCGGGGAGGGCAAAATCGCGGCCAGCGAGCAGCGCGCGCCCGCGTGCTAGATAGGCTAGAGCGAGCGTAGCGCGAGGACTAGCGCCATAGTCGATCAGTTCGGCCGCTCGCAGCGTCGCGCCGCCTCCCGTCTCGACGCGCACGCTCTCTGCCTGCCGGGTGATCGCGACGAGCTCGACGATATACCGTTTCAACTTCTCATCGATGTGAACGCTGTGGGCCTGGTCGCGCCAGGCGCGAACGTCGTCGAGGGTTGCGACGGCGCGCACGGGCTGCGTGTCGCCGAGCCGCAAAACGATCGAGAATGCGTAACTCTTCTTCTCGACTGGGGTAACCGACGTTGACCTTCATCAAGAAACGGTCCATTTGGGCGATTGGCAGCGCGTAGGTGCCCTCGGAGTCGAGTGGATTCATCGTCGCCATCACCACGAACGGATCCGGGAGCGGGTGCGACTGCGGGCGGATCGTTACTTGGCGCTCCTGCATCGCCTCCAAGAGCGCGGATTGCACCTTTGCCGGCGCGCGATTGATCTCGTCGGCGAACGACGTTGGCGAAGATCGGCCCCATCACCGTCGCAAACGCGCTCTCGCGCTGGTCGAAGATGCGCGTGCCGACGATGTCGCTGGGCAGCAGATCGGGCGTGAATTGAATGCGCTTGAACTCTCCCTCGAGCGCCGCGGCGAGGGAACGGCAGGCGAGCGTTTTTGCTCACCCGGGTGGACCTTCGAGCAGTACGTGCCCGTTGCAGAGCAACGCTAGCAGCAGCGCCTCGACGACGCTCTCCTGTCCGACGATCGTTCGCTCAAGCGCATCGCGCAGATCGGTCAGGCCGCGCGCGACGATCACGGCGCCGATCCGATGTAGCGCTCGAGCGCGCGGCAGGCGTCGTCAATCGCCGCTCGCAGATCGCCTTCGTAGGTAAACGCACTCCGCTCCAACGCCGTCAGAAGATCGCGCATCGTCGTGTCGTGGGCGCCCGTTTGTCGTAGCACGTCGTTGAGCGTTTCGCCGTCCCAGGCACCCGCCATGCGCCAAATCGCCGTGCGAACGGCGACGGCGGTCGCGCGCGATTGCTGCGCGCGCAGGGCTGCGAGTGCAGCCTCGGCCTCTCGCGTCGCGACCGCGTGCGCTCCACGGGCGCACAGGGGCGGCACAGGCGCCGCTCTTGCGACTGGCCGGCGGCGGAAGAGCAGCACCGCAATGGCAGCTACGCAGCCCAAGCCTAACACCAACAAGCAGACCCACACAAAGAGCCGCAGCGCCGCCAGCGTCGCGCCGAGCAGCGCGCCGGGGCCACCGCTAAGCGGCGCAACGGCACCACCGGTGACGCGCAGCCGAAGTTCGTTCGTAAACCATTGCTTGGGTTTGCCGTCGCGGGCGTCGATTGCTTGTAACGTTGCCGGCGCGATCGCGAGCGCGCCGCCTTGGTGTGCAACGACCGTGATGCTCTCGCGATAGAGCGTCCCGTGTGGACCGCTCGCCGTCTCGCGTTCGTCGCCGAGCAGCTCGAGCTGCGCGAGAATCGGAAGGTCGAGATTATCGATACGACCGACGCGCTCGCGTACGCGCAGCGTTACCGTCAAGTGAAAAGGGGTATCGATTCTTGGTGAAGCCGTATCGGAACTGAGAGGAACGATTCCACCGTTAGCCGCTGCAGCGATTGCGCGCCGGCCACCGCGAACGCCGCTGCGACGAGCGCACAACGCCGCGGCTAATCCGGCGAGAGCTCGTCTAGCCATTGGGCGAAGATCCGGCGCGCATCGAAGGGGCCGGGGGAGGCTTCTGGGTGAAACTGCACGCCCGCAATGACGGCAGCGTGCGATGACGAGGAATCCTTCGTTGGTCCCGTCGTTGAAGATTCGTCATGGTCGCTTCGACGGTAGAAATCGGCCGCTATGCCGTCTCCGACATACGCCTTCACCAGACCCTCCAGCCAGTTCGACGGCGCGGTCCTGGCGTGAAATTCATCTATAGCCGGAACAAATGGGTGCATTGCGTCGTAGGGGTCGACATTCAGTTCCTGGATCCGGCGCCGGAGCAACTGGAAGTGGCCGAACTCCGCGACGGCCATCTCCCCGAGGTCGGCCTTGTCCGCCAGCGAGTCGGCGAGCGCCGCGTCCTCGGCCAGGCGGAAGAACGCCACGAGCAAGGCGTACGCCAGCAGCCCGAGCAGGTCGATCACCCCGCTCCGGGCCGGATCGGCGGGGTCGCCCGGTTCCGCCGCGGACGGCCCGGCACCAGGCTCACCTGCAGGCCGGGGCGGCGCGGTGTCTTCAGGCCCGTTCTGCGTCACGACCGAAGCGTAACAACCCGCCGCCGGCCGCCCCGTCACCGAGCCGCCAGGCGCGGAGGTGTACGGGTGTGGAGGCGGCTCATCCTTAAGCGCCGGCCATGCCTGCCGGCACCCGGGCCTGGGTATTGCTAGACTGGGCAGTAATCCCGCAGCGGGAATGCGGCAACCCCCACTTGTCGTTAGAAAACGTAGAGTGCGGCGATTGCCGGCAGCGTTACCGCTTCGGAGATGTCGCGCTGATTTCCTCTCCGCTAGCGCGCAGCGTTGTGCTCTGTGCGACGGCGCGCGATGATCCCGCCGGAGGGGATGATTGTCCGCTCGTGACGTCGGCCCGGGACGCGACCGCGTTCCGCTGACCGCGAGCCACTGATGGAGGCGGAAGCCCTGACAACAGACATATGGAGCATGCAGGACGCGCCAGAAGACGAGAGCGCCCTGCCCGAGACGATCAACGAAAGCCAGGAGCAGCCCGAGGGCAGCCTGAAGACCTTCCGTGATCTTGGGATCATGGAGCCCATCTGCGCCGCTCTTGAGGCCGCTGGCATCACGGCCATGTTCCCGATCCAGGCGCTGGCCCTGCCGATCGCACTGGACGGACACGACCTCATCGGGCAGGCCAGAACCGGGACGGGCAAGACGCTCGCGTTCGGCGTGCCCCTGCTGCAGCGGCTCGACGCGATCCCGGCACGGCCGGCCTTCGGCGCCGCGCGCCCTCGTGGTCGTGCCCACCAGGGAACTGGCCAGCCAGGTCGCCGACGACCTGCGGATAGCGGGCTCGCGCCTGGGCACCAAGGTGGTCACGGTGTACGGCGGCCGCGCCTACGAGCCCCAGATCGAGGCGATCGCCACCGTCGATCTCGTGGTCGGAACCCCTGGCCGGCTGCTCGACCTGATCCGTCAGGGTCATCTGGACCTGTCCGAGGTGCACGGGCTGGTCCTCGACGAGGCCGACAAGATGCTCGACCTCGGCTTCCTCCCCGACGTCGAGAAGATTCTCCGGCTCACCCCGCCGCAGCGGCAGACCATGCTGTTCTCGGCCACCATGCCGGGCGAGGTAGTCACGCTGGCCCGGCGTCACCTGAGCAGGCCGACACACGTGCGCGCCGAACAGCACGACGAGCCCGTCGTACGTGCCGAGCACCGAGCAGCACGTGTTCCGCGCCCACCAGATGGACAAGATCGAGGTGCTGGCCCGGGTGCTGCAGGCCGAAGGCCGCGGCCTCACGATCGTGTTCTGCCGCACCAAGCGGGCGTGTGACCAGGTCGCAACCGCGCTGACGACGCGGGGCTTCGCCGCCGCGGCCGTCCACGGTGACCTCGGCCAGGGCCAGCGGGAGCGCGCCATGCGGGCGTTCCGGAGCGGCAAGGTCGACGTCCTGGTCGCGACCGACGTGGCCGCCCGCGGGCTGGACGTCGACGACGTCACCCACGTCGTCAACTACGAGTGCCCCGAAGACGACAAGGCTTACCTGCACCGGACCGGCCGGACCGGGCGCGCCGGGCGCACCGGCGTGGCCGTGACGTTCGTGGACTGGGCCGACATGCAGCGCTGGAAGCTCATCAACGAGACCCTCGGTCTCGGCCAGCCTGAGCCGGTCGAGACCTACTCGACCTCCGCCCATCTGTACAGGCGCTGCGGATCCCGGAACGCGTCACCGGCACGCTGCCCAAGGCCATGCGCGGCCGGCTGGGCCTGGAGGCCGAGGACCTCGAGGACATCGGCGAGACCGGTCGCAATCGCTCGCATGCGGCACGCGGCGGCAAGAACGGCGGCGGCCCGGCCCGGTCGGACCGCGGCGAGAGCCCCGGGACCGCGAGGCCGGGCCGCGCAGGTAGCGGGTCCGTCACCGCACCAGGGGCGGCGTATCGGTCGGCGATGGCCGTGAGCCGCGCCGCGAGGAGACCGCGAGCGCCGCGGGCAGCGCCCCGGGCGACGAGGCGGCCCAGGGTCACCAGGCCGCCCGGCGCAGGAAGCGGCGGCCGTCCCGGCGCCGGGGTGCGCGCGGCGGAGCGGGCCAGGCCAGCGCCACAGCCCCGGCCGGCGAGTAACGGACCAGGGCCGCACGGCGGAGCACCAGCCGGACGGTGCGAGGCGCACCCGGCACTAGCCGGGGCGCCGCGCCTGCCCGCCTGAGGGCACGGTGACCTGGTCTGGTACCGCCAGGGGGGTTTGAGCCGGATTTCCGGCAATCGGAAGATACATGTCAGGTCATCGTGGGTAGGCTGCCACCCCGTGAGTACACCTCGGTACCTTGATCTGCCTGACCTGGTCCGCCGGTGATCTTGCAGAGACCGCGCGGCGATCGTTCGCGGCTTTGTGGCGCAGCCCGCCATAGGCGTGTGCGAGCGAAAGCCAGCGCTGCTCGTGCCCGGCTACACCGGCAGCAAGGAAGACTTCATCCCGGTCCTGCAGCCGCTCGCGGCGGCCGGCCGTTGCGTGGTCGCCATCGACATGCGCGGCCAGTACCAGAGCCAGGGCGCGGCGGATCCGCACGGCTACGCACCCGACGAGCTAGCCGCCGACATCGCCGCGGTGGCCGGACGTATCGCGCCGGACGAGCCCGGGCGTGCACCTGCTCGGTCACTCCCTGGGCGGCCTGATCGCGCGGCACGCGGTGCTGGCCGGCGGGCCGCCGGCGTGGCGTCACTGACCCTGCTCGGTTCGGGACCGGCGAGCATCACCGGGCGCAGGCGCGACGCGCTGCGCGCCATGCTCGGCCAGATCGGACGCCGAACCGGCAACTGATCCGGGCCGGCTGCGCCGCCTAGGTCGGGCAGCTGTGGGATGAGCACCTGGAGCCGCAGGCCCGGGCCGAGGGCGTGGCCGAGCACATCATCGCGTTCCTGCGCGACCGGCACCTGGCAACTGCCCGGCCGCGCTGGTCGCCATGGGCAACTATCTGCTCAGCTGCCCGGACCGCACCGCCGAGCTCCAGCCCGGATCGGTGCCCCGCCCATCCTGGTCATGTACGGCGAGAACGACGACGCCTGGCCGCCGGATGTCCAGGACCGGATGGCCCGGCGGCTCCGCGCCCAGCGGGTCTGCATTCCCGGCGTCGGCCATTCGCCCGCGATCGAGGCACCGGAGACCACCGCCAGCACGCTGACCGGGTTCTGGGGTGGGGCCGAGGAAGCCAGCGGCGGCGTGATGCCAACCGCAAGACCCACGGCGGTCAGTCGGCCCGGGCGGGCGCGCCCGCAGCGGCACCGGCCTCAGCCACCCCGGCCTCAGCCACCCCGGCCTAGCCGGCCTGAGCCGCCGGCCTGAGCCGGGCCAGCCAGAGCCGCCCCAGCGTCAGCCGCGTCCGGCTCCGCGGCCCCGAGCCCGTCCCACGGTCTGCGCGGCTCGGAGGCCGCGCTGCCCTCCGGGCAGTGAGCCCGGTAGTCGCACCAGCCGCACCACGTGCCGGGTCGCGGCGCGAAGACCTCGTCAGCGGGGCGGCGGCGTCGCCGGCCCCTCCTCTGCCGTTCCCGCCGTGCCATCGCCGTGGCCGGTCCGGAACCGCTCGTCCGCGGTCGCGCACTCCTCGGCGATCGCCTCGGCGCGGCCCAGCTGCCGGGCCAGCGACTCATCGCTGTGTTCCCAGGCGAGGACGCGGCCGGTCGGCAGATGATGCAGTTCGACCCGCCGGCAGGGCCGTCGCATCACCCGCTCGGCCGCGAGCGCGTAGAGCGCGAGCGGCAGCGACGTCCGCGCGTCGTCCACGCTGAGCACGTGCCGGCCGGTCTTGTAGTCGACCACGACAAGCTCGCTGGACCCGTCGGGCAGGCGCCGGTCATCCAGGCGGTCGATCCGGCCGGACACCGCGATCAGCTCGGTCCTCGTCGCCACCGTGCGCTCCACCCCGACCGGCTCGCTGGCCGGATCCAGGCCGCTGACGTAGGCCTCCACGATGCCCTTGGCCCAGCGCCGGTAGCGGGCCGACTGCGCGGGTCAGCGAAGCCGTCATCGATCCAGCCCTGCTCCAGCACGTCACCCGCGGCGGGCACGGTCCGCTCCCGCGGGGCAGCCGCCACCACCCGGCCAGCGCGTTATGCACGCTCGCGCCGAGGCTGTTGTGCGCCCACGGCGGTCCCTTGCCCGGCGGCGGGCGGTCCAGGTAGATCATCCGGTACCGGCGCGGGCAATCGAGCCAGGTGCCGAGCCGGGTCGGCGTGCACGCGTACAGCCGGCGTGGCATGCCTTCGAAACCGAGCTGCTGCCCGCCCTGCTCCTGAGCCACCTAGCTCTCGCCTGAATCCTTGCTCAGGGTGGGGCCAGCCGTCACCCAGGAGTCGAAGCGCTTCTCCGCCGCGGCCACGGTGAACTCATCGCCGTGGCCGGGCAGCACCCGGGTCTGTCCCGGCAGCGTCAGCACGTGCTCGCCGATCGAGCTGAGCTGGCGGGCGAAGTCGGGAAAGTCCTTCTCATGTGCCACCGGTCCGCCGGCGGACAGCACGTCACCCGCGAACACGGCCTCGAGCTCCTCGCTGTAGAGGCAGACCGAGCCCGGGCTGTGACCCGGCGCGTGGATCACTTCCAGTGCGACGTCGGCGACCTCGAAGATGCCGCCGTCTTCCATCTCGATCTCCGGGTCGTGATCGGAATGAGCCTCGCGCCAGTAGACGCGGTCCGCTCGGATGCAGCGCCACCGGTGCCTCGTCCTCGGCCGCCACCTCGAGCGCGGCGGCGACGTGGCGCACGTGGCCATGCGTGCAGATGACGGCGGCCACCTCACGGTCGCCTACCTAAGGCGAGCACCGAGCCAGCGTCGTCACCCGGGTCGACGACGATGACCTCCTCGTCGTCACCGACGATCCAGGTGTTGGCGGTCGTGCCCGCCCGCTCGATCCGCGCCTCCATGGCGACCTGCCTTCCTGTCGGCCCTGCCGCAACACGGCGACCACAGCGACAATAGCGAGGCGGGACGACACAATGGTCCCCCCGGCCGCCCGTCCGGGGAACGGGTTTACCGCCCGGTCACCGGCGCGGCGCCCCTGGCCTGTGCGACCAGGGCCTCATACGCATCGGGCGCGATCGTATCGGACCCGATCCGGTAGCCGGTGAGCCCGCCGTGGTCGTCGCTGCCGCCACTGGCCACGAGGCCGAGCCGGCCGGCCAGGGCTTGCAGCTCCGCGCGCTGAGCCGGGCCCTGATCCGGGTGCCACACCTCGACTCCGGCCAGCCCTGCCGCGGCCAGCCCGGCGATCACATCGTCGGGGACGGTCCAGCCGCGGGCGGCGACCCTCGGGTGGGCGAGCACCGCCACCCCGCCTGCCGCCCGGATCAGCGCGATCGCTCGCGCGGGATCGAGCGCGTACCTGGCGACGTGGGCGCGGCCGCCCGCCCCGATCCATTCCGGCCCGAACGCCTGCTCGGGCGACTCGATCACCCCGGCCTCGACCATCGCCCGCGCGACGTGCGGCCTGCCGACCACGCCGTCCCCGGCGATCGCGCTCACCTGCTCCCAGGTCACCGGAACGCCCAGCCCGGCCAGGCGGTCGACCATGGCCCGGGCGCGGTGCACGCGGCTCTCCCTGATCCGGGCGCACTCGGCGGCCAGGTCCGCGTTATCCGGGTCGAACAGGTAGCCGAGCAGATGCACGCTGTGGCCGTCGAGGCGGCAGGACAGCTCCATCCCCGGCACCAGCGTGAGCCCGGGCGGCAGCGCCTGGCGTGCCGCGTCGTGCCCGGCCACAGTGTCGTGATCGGTCAGCGCGACCACGTCAAGACCGGCCGCGCGGGCCTGCCGCATCACCTCGGCGGGCGGGCAGGTGCCGTCCGACGCTGTGCTGTGGGTGTGCAGGTCCGCGCGCACGCTGCCCGACTCTATGGCACGCGGGGGGGTCTGGGGGTCGTCCCCCCAGGCCAGCACCGCTAGCCGGGCAGCCGCGGCGACGGCGCGCCAAACGGCAGGTCCAGATCCTGGCCGGGGTCGCGCAGATCCCGCAGCTCCAGCGGTTCGACCAGCAGCATGCCCGCGGTGTCCGGCCAGAGGATCAGCCACAGCCAGCTGGCCATCACCTCACCCGCGAACACCGCCCGGTCCGGCGCGTCCACGTGCCAGAGCGGGAACTCGTGGTTGCCGAAAAGGACGGACGCGTGCGGTGTGCCGGTCGCGAAATCGCTACCGGGATCGGGCCCGTCCAGCCCGGCGCACCCGGCGCCCAGGCCGACCCCGAGCTCCTCGGAGATCAGCAGCATCTCACCGAGGCCGCCGACCGGGTTGGGGCCGGACAGCGCGACCACGCAGCCGCGGGTCCCGCTCCGCTCGTCGCCCGCGCCCGCGAACCCGGTGACCAGCCAGCCCTTGGGCAGCGGCCAGGGCAGCCAGACGGGGACCGCCGCGCCGCGCAGCATGCCTTCAAGCCCTTCGGCCGACGGGCTGTGCACCATCCGCAGCGGGTTCACCTCACCGTGCACGTCACACTGCCAGGCACTGGACCAGGCACTGGGCTCGTGTACCGGGCCGCCACACCGTGGGCAGGTGGGTGCGGTCTTCATGACAACAGACGGTTACGCGTCCACCGCCGATCGTCAAGTACCTCGCCCGCCGGCGGCGGGAAATACTGGGCGGCTACATACTGAACGGATGACGATCCGGCGGGTCCCGTGCGTGGGAGCGGTGATCAAGGATCGTGATGGGCGATTGCTCCTGATCAAGCGGGGTCACGAGCCCGGTGCCGGGCTGTGGTCGCTGCCGGGCGGCCGGATCGAGCCAGGAGAGAGCCACGAGCAGGCGGTGGCCCGGGAGGTTCTGGAGGAAACCGGCCTGGTCGTGGCGTGCGGGCGCCTGCTCGGCACCGCTGAGCTGCCGGGGGTGCCCGGAGCGGTCATCGACGTCAGCGACTACCTGGCCGTGGTTACCGGGGGTGAGCTCGCCCCTGGCGACGACGCGGCCGACGCGCGCTGGGTCACCGCGGGCGACCTGGACCTGTTGCCGCTGACCAGCGGGCTCACCGGGTATCTGGCCGCCTGGGGTGCCTACCCTGCGTGACTGACCAGTCCCGGCGCACCCTCCGGCTCGCGCGCCGGGCCCCGGGCCACACCGATATCATTCTGTCGTTCGTGGCAATTACGGCGAATCCCCTGGCGGAGGTCTGGTGAACGGATCGACCTGCCGTGGCGGGACCGTATGAGCCGGTCACCCGCGAGGAAGCGGCTGCTGATCGGCCTGGCCGTGGCTATCGTGGCCCTGCTGGTGGCCGGGACCGACGTATGGGCCATCCGCCATTTCGGCGCGAACGCGGCAACTGATCACTACCCGGACAACTACCTGAACGCGATCTCCTGCCCCAGCGCCGCCCAGTGCTGGGCCGTCGGCCAGACCGCCAGCGCCCCCGGCGGCAACACGCTGTCAGAGGCCCGCCACCCGCTGCTGCAGCACGAGACGGCCGGGACCTGGCGCGACGTGTCCCTGCCCGGGCTCGGCCGCAGAGCCGCGCTCGAGGCCATCGCCTGCCCCGGCGCCTCGGATTGCTGGGCCGTCGGCGGCAGCTCAGCCTCGGGACCGGCGATCATCGTGCACTGGACCGGCGGCACCTGGGAGCTGGCGTCCTCGCCGGCGCTGAAGGGCGGCCAGCTGGACAGCATCAGCTGCGCCTCACCGGCCGCCTGCTGGGCGACCGGCGGCACGCAGTCCCGCTCCGGGGTCACCGCCGACGTGCTCGAGGTGTGGAACGGATCCCGGTGGGCCCTGGCCTCCACCGTGGCCGGCGGCCTGCAGCCGACGGAGTTCTCCTGCGCCGCCCCTGGCCACTGCCTGGCCCTGGGCCTGCGCCACGGCGTGGCCGCGGCGGCCACCTACTCCAGCGGCGGCTGGACCGCGGCGCCGGCACCCAGCGGTGGGACGGGGCCGGGTGCGGCGGCGATTCCCTCCCTGCTCGGGTGCGCCAGCCCGACCATGTGCGTGGCGGCCTTCCCCGGCTCTCATCCCGTCACCGAGACCTGGAACGGCCGGACCTGGACCCGGGTGACCGCGAGCCTGCCCGCCTACCCGTCGGGCCTGTCCTGCTCCCGCTCGGGCGGCTGCTGGCTGCTCGGCATGACCGTCCGGTCCCGGCCGCTGGCCCTGAAGTGGCAGGGCTCCGCCTGGGCGCCGGTCGCCATGCCAGCGGCGCACCGGCACGGGTACCTGAACGCGGCCGCGTGCGGGAGCCGCTGCTGGGCGGTCGGCGGCCGCGGCGGCACCCGCGGCAACGGCGGGTCCTTTACCTACCCCCTCATCCAGCCCCTGGCCTGACCGCGGCCGGTGTGCGGCGGCCGGGCGGGGCGCAGGATGCCGTCAGGCGGGCGGGTGGAAGCGGGTGGTTCTGGTTAGGTGGGCGGCGCGGCCGCGGGCGGCGGCGACCAGGGCCAGCTTGCGCGTGGCCTCGTCGATCATCTCGCCGTCCAGCCTGGCCGCGCCCCGGCTCTCGACCGTGGTGTAGTACTCGTAGGCGTCCAGGATCAGCTCGGCGCGGTCGTACTCATCCTGGGCGGGCGAGAACGCCTCGTTCACGATCTCGATCTGCCCGGGATGGATCACCCACTTCCCGTCGTAGCCGAGGGCAGCGGCCGAGACCGCGGCCCGGCGCAGGCCCTCGTCGTCGCCCACCGCCGCGTGCGGCCCGTCGATCGCCTGGAGCCCGTGCGCCCGCGCGGCGACCAGGATCCGCAGCAGCGGGTAGTGGAACGCGTCGCCGCCCGCGTACCCCTGCGGCTGGGCGCCGATCGCCAGCGATCTCATCCCGACGCTGGCCATGAAGTCGGCGGGCCCGAACACCAGCGTCTCCAGCCGGGCCGACGACCCGGCGATGGCGTCCACGGCCGCCAGCCCGCGGGCGTCCTCGATCTGGGCCTCGATCCCGATCCCGCCGGGCGGCAGGCCCGCGGCCTGCTCGACCTGGCCGAGCAGCAGGTCCAGCCAGGCGACCTGATCCGGCCCGGTGACCTTGGGCAGCACGATCGCGTCCAGGTACTGGCCCGCCTGCTCGACCACGTCGATCACGTCGCGGTAGGCCCACCGGGTGGTGGCCCCGTTGACCCGCACGGTGACGACCTTGCCGCCCCAGTCCCCGGCCGCGAGCGCGGCGGCGACATTGGCCCGTGCCTGAAGTTTCGCCCCGGTCGCGACCGCGTCTTCGAGGTCGAGCAGCACGTGATCTGCGTTCAGGCTCTGGGCCTTGGCCAGGAACCTCGGGCTGCTGCCCGGCACGGCGAGGCAGGACCGCCGGGCCCTGTTCGCGCGCGTCATGCCGTCCCTGCCTGCTCAGCCGTCACCATTTGCTCATCTGGGCCCGCGCCTCGTACAGCAGGACGGCGGCCGAAACCGCGACGTTCAGCGAGTCCGCGGAGCCCAGCATAGGGATCCCGACCCGGCGGAAGCCCGCGGCGTGCCACGGCGGCGATATCCCGTACCGCTCGCTGCCCACCACCAGCGCCGTCCGGCCGCCGTAATCGCAGCTGCGGTAGTTCTCGCTGCCCTCGGTGTCGGCCAGGTAGACGGTGAACCCGTGCCGGCCCAGCCAGGCGATCGCGTCCGCCACCTCGTCGAACTCGACCGCGGGCACCCTGACGCTCATGCCCTGGCTGCTGCGCAGCACCTTGGGGTGGGTCAGCCGGGTCCGGCGGTTGGTCAGCACCAGGCAGTCCGCGGCGCACGCGTCGGCGGTGCGGATCAGCGTGCCGAGGTTGCCCGGGATCTCGATGCCGTCGATGACCAGGATCAAGGCATTGGGCCCGAACGCGAATCCCTCGGGGTCGGTGTCCGGCAGCCGGGCGATCGAGATCAGGCCATCTGGGTTGGGCCGCTCCGCCAGGTGCCCAAGCGTCTTCGGGGAGATCCGGTACGCGCGGCGGGCCCGGGCGGCGAGCTGTGCGCTGCGCGTGGCGGCCTCGTCGGAGTAGGCGGCCTCCGGGCACCACAGGAACGTGTCGACGGCCACGCCCGCCTCGAGCACGATGTTGTTCTCGAACAGCCCCTCGGCCACGAACGTGCGCCTCGGGATGCCGGTGCGGTTGCGCTGGATGTCCCTGACCAGCTCGGCCGCTGGGTGCCGGAGGCCGACCTGCTGCAGCTCCGCCAGGGACGGCCCGATTTTATTCATCTAGTCCCGCCCAGCCCGCCCTCGCCCGCATCTTGGCCGCTCAGGCCCGCCGTCGCGCAGTCCGCATCCTGACGGTTTCCTATGAGCATAGGCCGTTTGTTTCGACGGGCCGCCGGGTGCTCAATAGCATTGGGCCATGGCCACACCGCCCGCCCTCACCAGTCCTCCCACGATTGAGCAGGTTACCCAGGCGCTCGCGGGTGTCAACGACCCCGAGATCCACCGCCCGATCACCGAACTCGGCATGGTCAAGAACGTTGACGTCGGCGCCGACGGCAGCGTGCGGGTCGATGTCTGGCTGACCGTGGCCGGCTGTCCGCTGCGGGACACCATCACCCGCGAGGTCACCGCCGCGGTCAGCAAGCTTGAGGGCGTGTCCCGGGTCCGGGTCGAGCTGGACGTGATGAGCGAGGAACAGCGGCGCGAGCTGCAGGGCAAGCTCCGGGGCGGCAAGCCGGAGCGCGTGATCCCGTTCGCCAAGCCGGGCTCGCTGACCAAGGTGTACGCGGTGGCCAGCGGCAAGGGCGGCGTCGGCAAGTCGTCGGTGACCGTGAACCTGGCCGTGGCGCTGGCCGCCGCCGGGCAGAAGGTCGGCCTGCTGGACGCGGACGTCTACGGCCACTCGGTGCCGCGGATGCTGGGCGTCACCGGCCTGCCCACCCAGGTCGAGAAGATGATCATGCCGCCGTCCGCGCACGGCGTGCGCGCCATCTCCGCGGGCATGATGAAGCGCGGCAACGAGCCGCTTCCGGTACGCGGCCCGATCCTGCACCGGCTGCTCGAGCAGTTCCTCGCCGACGTGTGGTGGGGCGACCTGGACGTGCTGCTGATGGACCTGCCGCCCGGCACCGGCGACATCGCCATCTCGGCCGGCCACCTGATCCCGGGCTCGGAGATGATCGTGGTCACCACGCCGCAGCTCGCCTCCGCCGAGGTGGCCGAGCGGGCCGGGTCACTCGCCGTCCAGCTGCACCAGCGGGTGGTCGGGGTGATCGAGAACATGTCGTACCTGGCCTGCCCGCACTGCGGCGAGCGCACGGACATCTTCGGCAAGGGCGGCGGCGCCGCCGTGGCCGATGCCCTCACCCGCGTGGTGGGCGCGCCGGTCCCCGTTCTCGGCCAGGTGCCCATCGACGTGCGGGTTCGTGAGGCCGGGGACATCGGCGAGCCGATTGTCCTGGCCTACCCGGATTCGCCCGCGGCCCTGGAGTTCCGGCAGATCGCCGACCAGCTGGCCGGCCGGTCCCGCAGCCTGGCCGGCCGGTCCCTCGGGCTGACCCCGGCCTGACCGTTCCCGGCCCAACCTCGGGTCTGACCGGTTCACCGGGCTGATACAGGTCCCCTGTCCCCGGCCCACCCGGTATAGACATTCCGCCTGGCCGCCGGCCCGACCCGTTGTGAGCGCCCTCTATGACCTGGTCTGACCCGGTCAGGTGGCCTCAGCGTCGTAGGGAGGGCTCTCGCCGGGCGAGAGCACCGGCTCCCGCGGCCCCGGGAGATGGGGGGTGTGGTCCTGGCCGTTCCCGTCGAATTCGTCCCACAGGTGCTTGCGCACGAAGTTGCGCGGGTGCAGGTCGGCGATGTCGAAATCCTGGAACTCGGGTCCCAGCCCCTCCTGCAGGTCGGACTTGGCGCTCTCGGCGATCCGGCGCAGGTCACGCAGGGCCCGCCCGGCCTGAGAGGCGATCTTCGGCAGCTGGTCCGGGCCGAAGATGATCAGCGCGAGCACACCGAGAACCAGGAGCTTCGGGATGGACAGATCGAACACGGGGGTTTGCTCCAGCATCGGTCGATGGCTCACGGCAGGTCCGCTGCCCTCCCAATGTAAACCGTTAAGCCGCCAGGTATGAAGCGGTGCCGCCGACTGCCCGGAACCCAGGGCCGCCGCGGGCCGGTACCGGCCCGCGCTGGTACCGGCCCTAACCGCGCATCGCGCCGGTTAACGACTCCGCCGAGCCCAGGGTGAGCGTCACCGTCCTGGCGGCCCCGTGGCGCCGGAAGGTGATGGCTACGCGCGCGCCTGGCTCCTTGGACCTGACGGCGTCGAGCAGCGCGGTGGCGTTGGTGATCTGCAGGCCGCCGAAGCGGATGATGACATCGCCCGGGCGCAGGCCTGCCCGGGCGGCCGGGCCACCGGGGCTGACCGCCGCGACGCCGTCGGTGCGCGCCAGGGCGATCTGCGCGCCGCTGCCGCGGTAGCTGGTGCTGATGAGCGCGCCGAGGACCGAGTGCGCGGCCCGGCCGGTCCGGATGAGCTCCGTGGCGACCAGGCGGGCCTGGTTGACCGGGATCGCGAACCCGAGGCCGATGCTGCCGCCCTGGCCGCCGGTGCCCGGGTCGCCGCCGAGCGTGTCAATGGCCGCGTTGACGCCGATGACCTGGCCTTGCGCGTTGACCAGCGGACCGCCGGAATTACCCGGGTTGATCGGGGCGTCGGTCTGGATCGCGTCGTAGAACACCTGCGGGGTCAGGCCGCTGCTGGCGCCCGGCTGCACCGGGCGGTCCAGCGCGCTGACGATGCCGCTGGTCACCGTGCCCGCCAGACCGAGCGGCGAGCCGATGGCGATGACCGGATCCCCGACCTCGACGCCCCCGGAGTTGCCGAGCGACAGGGCGGGCAGGTGGGAGGGCCGCTGCGGCTTGATCACCGCGATGTCGGAGTACGGGTCGCTGCCGACCAGGTGCGCGGGCTCGGACTGGCCCCCGTTGAACACCACCTGCAGCGAGGCGTGGCTCAGCTGGCCGTCCAGGGTGACCACGTGGTAGTTGGTGACGATAAAGCCCCCGCGGATGATGAAGCCGGAGCCCGTGCCTTCCATGCCGTTGACCCTGATCATGACGACGCTGGGCAGGACCCGGGCCGCGATTCCGGCGACCGACGACGGCGCCCGGTTGGTCATGGCCGGCGGCACCGTGCCCAGCGTGTAGTCGGACTGCGACCCGGCGCTGGACGACATCCCGATGTACCCCCCGACCAGCCCTCCGACCAGCGCAGACATCACCGCTGTGATCAGGATCACGGTCAGCAGCCTGGATCCGCCCAGGCTGGCCGATCGCGCCGCCCGCCACCGCGCGGCCAGCGCGCCGTCGCCCTGCGGGCCGTCGAGGTCCGGATCGTACATATAGGGCGAATAGTCAAGATCGTGCCATTCGGCCAGGTCCGCGGGATAGGGCGGGTCCGAGGCAGGCGCGGGCGCCCCGGATCTGGCGGGATCCGCGGCGCGGGCAGGATCTCCGGCGCTATCAGAACCCTCGCCGCGACCGGAATCCGCGGTACCGGACGATTCCAGACCCCCTGCCGGGCCACGCGGGCTGGGCATGCTTCCGCGCGCAGACCCATCGGACATCGTGTGCCTCCCCCGAGGCGGCCTCCTGTCAGATCCTGGCCGCGGCCGCCACTGCAGGCATACATCCCCCAGAGCTGGACGTGATAGCCCTAATCAGTGCAGCGGGTTGAGCCAGGACACGAGCCGGCGCAAACCACGGGCCATCCGCACCCAGAATCCGGGGCCGCCGGTGTCCGGCAGCGCGGCCACCACCTGGCTGACCGTGGCCATGGGGGCGTCCGCGACCAGGGTGTACACAAACCCGCCCGCCGACCAGGCGAAGCACATCTCATCGGGATCTACGGCATAAACGGTTCGTCCGTGCAGCACGACCGGGTGCCAGCCGGGCATCGGCTGGCCCAGCTCGCCGCGCTGCACGAACAGTGACACGACGGCCAGCCCGTCGGAGTAGGTGAGCTCCACCACCTGCCCGGGGCTGTCGGCCATCCTGGTCGCGGCGAACAGCTCGAGGTTGGCGGGCAGCTGGCCCGGGGCGGGCCAGCCCTGGGCCCGGAGCGCGGTCAGCCCGGCCCGGTCAAGCCGGGGCATCCGGGGCGAGGCGACCGCGGCCGGCATCCCGCCGAGCCCGCGGGACCCCAGCTGCAGGTTGATGAAGGCATCCTCGCTGATCAGGTGCCCGTCAGCGGCATAGATCTCGCGCCGCAGGGGCAGCTTGGTCGCGGCGTCAAGCCAGAACCGTGCGGCCACGCGGCCGCCCGGCCTGCGGACCTCGACGACCAGCGCGCTGCGGCTGTCCGCCGACCCGGGTCCGGTGTAAACGACCTGGTAGTTGGATCGCAGCAGCGCCAGCAGCGGCCCGGACACCCGCAGCAGCCCGTCCGGGTCGAATTCGGCTGCGGCCCCGGCCACGGGCACGGTGGCCAGCTGGGGCGGCGGGGTGTCGGCGGCCTGCATCAGGGTGGTGCTGCCCGGCTGGTGCCACACCTCGACCACGGACGCTCTCGCCCGGTGCTGGCTCCACCACGTCACCACCTGCAGGCCGCTGTACGCCGTGTCCTGGCAGGCGACGGCGGCCCCTTCCAGCAGCCGCAGACCCGCGCTTTGGCGGGCGCCGGCGGGGGCGATGGTGCCGGTGCGGGCGGCCCTCGGCACGCGGGCGAGCCGGAGCGGGCGCCCGCTGGGGTTCGGGCCCTTGGCCACCGGCGGCCCGGCCGGCATGCCGGCCACGGCCAGCGCGGCGACACCCGACCCGAGCAGCCCGACGATCGCGGCCAGGCCCGCGATCCGCCAGCCGGGCTTTATCCGGCGGCTCACGGCAGCTGGGAAGGGAAGCTCTGGCTGGGGTGCGGCAGCGGAGGCGTGGTCGCGGCGGGGACGGCGCCGGTCATCAGGTCGTGCTGCAGCATGTAGGTGTCCACCGCAGGGGTCACTCTGGGTTCGGGCTGGTTCGCGTCGCCGCCGGCCAGGAAGGCCGCGGTGCCCACGCCGACCACGACGACCGCGGTGGCGCCGAGCGTGACATACCAGGACGGCCGGAACTCACGGGGCCCGCTCGCTGGCGTGAAGGGGCTGGCCGCGGTCCGGCGCGGCCACGGGCCGACCTGCTCATCAGGGACGGTGCTGTCCTGGGCCGGGTCCTCGGGTGTCGCCAGCCCGATCAGGCGGCGCATCAGCGCCGCATCCGCCGCGGCCTCGCCGAGCGCGTTCATCCGCCGCTTCAGCGTGCGCAGGGCAACGGCCTCGCCCCGGCATGGCTCGCATCTGGCCAGGTGCACGAGCACCCGGTCGCGTTCGGCGTCATCGAGCTCTCCGTCGATCAAGGCGGAAAGACGATGCCCGAGATGACTCATGGCTGTCTCCCCGGTGCGAGTCTGGCCCCGATGGGGGCACGGGGCCGCGGGACCCGTGCCCCGCCAGGATGCCGTGGGCGGCGATGTTCCAGTGCGGCGCGCAGCTGTGCCCGCCCGCGGTGGATTCTGCTGCGGACGGTGCCCAGCTTGATGCCCAGGGTGTCGGCAATTTCCTCGTACGAGAGGCCCTCGATGTCGCAGAGAATGACCGCGGCCCGGTACTCGGGCGCGAGAGCCTTGAGCGCGTCCTGGATGTCGGTGTCCAGGTGCCGGTCGTCGAAGGCCTGGGCCGGCGACGGGCCGCCGTCGCCCAGCCGCGCGGCCGTCTCCTCGCCGAGCCCCTCGAACCGGATCCGCTGCTTGCGCCGCGCCATGTCCAGGAACAGGTTGGTGGTTATCCGGTGCAGCCAGCCCTCGAACGTCCCTGGCGTGTAGCTGGGCAGCGACCGGAAGACGCGCACGAAAACCTCCTGCGTGAGGTCCTCGGCATCGTGGCTGTTCCCGGTGAGCCGGTAGGCGAGGCGGTAAACCCGCGCGGAATGGTCCCGGACCACGTCATCCCAGCTGGGCGGCGTCCAGTCCACGGCAGCCGCCGACTCGGGCTGGCCTTCCTCCACGGACATCCCCTTCCACCGCTCCCACAATATGCAACGCCATCGTCGCATCCGTGCTTCCCGGAACCTGGCCACCCCGCCCGGCCTGTCACCGCCCTCCGCTTCCCGCCCGCGCCTACCTCCCCGTCTCTCTCCACTCCCCTTCACTGCCCGGGCGATGCATCAACGCAGGCCTTCCCGGCGTAACATCAACGGCCGGGACAACCCGCCCGGTTCCCGCATCACGCCAGGTGACGCTAGGCTGCCGCACGACACCCCCGACCGGCCCGCTGGAGGCAAGCACGTGAGCACGGAGGTCACCCTGGCCTATGTCGACGCTTTCCTGCCCGAGGATGAGCCTCTCATCGCGGCCAGGAGAAACGCGGCTGAGGTCGGCGGGGCTGCTCCGGTCGGGCCGGTCACCGGCGCCGCGTTGCGCTTCGCCGCCGCGGCGATCGGCGCCAGGGCGGTGGTCGAGATCGGGACCGGCTGCGGCACGTCGGGTCTCTGGCTGCTGCGCGGGATGCGACCCGGCGGCGTCCTGACCAGCGTCGATGTCGAGCCGGAACATCAGCGCCTGGCGCGCACGGTGTTCGTAGCGGCGGGTTTCCCCGCAGGCCGGTACCGGCTGATCAGCGGCCGGGCGCTCGAGGTCCTCCCGCGCCTCGCCGACGGCGCCTACGACCTGGTGTTCTGTGATGCCGACCCGCAGGAGTACCCGGACTATCTGACCGCGGCGCTGCGGCTGCTGCGGGCCGGCGGAGTGGTCATCTTCGACAACGCGCTGCTGCACGGCCGCGTGCCCGACCTGACCTGCAGCGATCCCGATGCGGTGGCGGTCAGGGAACTCTGCGAGCAGGTCAGGGTGGATGAACGTCTGGTGCCGCTGATGCTGCCGGCCGACGACGGGCTGCTCGCGGCGGTCAAGCGCCCCGGGTAACGCCCGCGGTCAGGCCCAGGGTCAGGCCCGGCCGAGCCAGCGCAGCAGGAGGCGGGCGCCGAACCCGGTCGCGCCCTTGGTCATCTCACCGTCATCCGTGGTGCTGCGGGCCGCGCCCGCGATGTCCAGGTGGGCCCACGGCCGGCCGCCGGTGAACTCGCGCAGGAACAGCGCGGCCAGGATCGAGCCCGGCCGGGGCGTTGTCCCTGGCCACGTGCGCGAGATCCGCGACCGGGGAGTCCAGCGCCTCGGCGTACTCATCCACCAGCGGCATCCGCCAGAGCCGGTCACCGCTCGCGCGGCCCGCCGCGATCAGTTCGCCGGCCATCTCGTCGCTGGTGCAGTACAGAGCCGCATGCGAGGTGCCGAGGGCTATCCGCGCGGCGCCGGTCAGCGTGGCGAGGTCCACGATCCGGTCCGGCTCAAGCACGGCATCCGCGTAGGCCAGGGCGTCAGCCAGCACCAGCCGGCCCTCGGCGTCGGTGTTGAGCACCTCGACCGTCCGGCCGCCGAACTGCGTGATCACGTCACCCGGCCGGTACGCCGACCCCGAAGGGAGGTTCTCCGCCGCGGCCACCAGACCGGTCACCCGGTGGCCGACGCCCAGCCGGGCCAGCGCGGACATGGCCGCGATCACCGCTGCGCCGCCGGCCATATCCGTCTTCATCAGCTTCATGGCGTCATTGGGCTTCAGCGAGAGGCCGCCGCTGTCGAACGTGATGCCCTTGCCGACCAGCACCACGTGCGGTGCCGGCACCCGGGGGCGCATAGCTGAGCTCGATCAGCCGTGGCGGCCGCTCCGACCCGGACCCCACGGCCAGGATCCCGCCGAAGCCCTGCGCCTCGCAGTTCGTCTTCCGCCCAGATGCGCGCGGCCAGCCCGGCATTCCCGGCAATCTGGACGGCTTGGCCGGCCAGCCAGCCCGGGCTCTTGGTGGCGGACGGCGTGTTGGTCAGGTCCCGGGCCAGCGCCACCGCGCCGGCGATGGCCTCGGCCCTCGCGAGCGACGCCGAGTGATCTGCTGGCTCTCGCACCAGCAGCCGGGCCGTCCCGCCCGGATCCCCGCTCCCCGTGGATTTCAGCGAGAACCGGTAGGACCCAAGCATGACCCCCTCGGCGAATTCCTGCAGCGCGCGGCCGGCGGCCCCGCCCGGGATCGTGTGAACGGCCGCAGACTTGCCGTCGGCCAGCCGCCGGCCGAGCTCGGCCCCGGCCCGGCGCAGGGCGGCCGGCGAGGCGTCACCCACCCCGACGAAGGCCACCCGCAGCGTGTGCGGGCCGACCCGGGCGATGGTCTCGGCCATCTCGCCTGCCTGGCCGGACAGGTCCAGGCGGGCGATGACCTCGGCTGCGGGCGCGGGGAGAACGGAATCCAGCTCGGCCAGGGCGTCGGCTTCCGGCTCGGCGCTGACCGGCAGGACGATCAGGTCAGGAGGGTCAGCGGTGGGCTGGGCCAGAGAGGTCAGGTAGTCGCCGAGGAGGCTCGGGCCGGCCGCGGGCAGCAGGATAACCGCGGCGGCGATGGGCAAGGCTCAGCCAACAGCTGTCTTGAGTGCTTCACCCAGCGCAGTTGCCTCATCGGGTGACAGTTCGACCACCAGCCGCCCGCCACCCTCAAGCGGGACGCGCATGACGATGCCGCGGCCCTCCTTGGTGACCTCGAGCGGACCGTCGCCCGTCCGCGGCTTCATCGCCGCCATCCGGCATCCCCTTTCCTGCTGGGGGCCGCAGGGACCTCACGGAGGCCCTACGGCGCCTGCTCCCGGTGCCTGGCGGGACCGGCCAGCCCCAACCATGTCGATCAGTACCTCTATTATCCAGAGTTCGGGCCCGTGGTGCTAACGATCAGCGTTCCCATCCGGCCCACCCGGCCTCTCGCGGTCTGGCGGAGGCCAGGCGAGACTGGGCATGTGGACGCGAGATCAGCACTCTTCGACCTCTACGGTGATCACCTGCGGTCGCGGGGATCCCGTGCTCCGGTCGCGGCCCTGGTCCGGCTGCTGGCCCCGCTTGAGATCACGGCGCCTGCCGTGCGCACCGCCATATCCCGGATGGTCAGGCAGGGATGGCTGGAGGCGGTCCGGCTGCCCGAAGGGCCCGGCTATGAGCTGACGCCGCGGGCCATCCGCAGGCTTGACGAGGCGGCCGAGCGGATCTACCGGGTGGGCGACCCGGAGTGGGATGGCCGCTGGCACCTGGTGGTGATCGAGCGGGTGCGGGAGCGAACCCACAGAGACCGGCTCCGGGCGGCCCTCTCCTATCTGGGGTACGCACCGATCGACGAGACGACATGGGTCAGCCCGCGGGCGTCGCGCGAGATCGAGGCGCTGCTCGAGGCCGAGCGCGTCCGGGCCGAGCGGTTCGTCGCCAGTTACGACGGGGACGCGCGTGGCCTGGTCGCCCGGGCCTGGGACCTGGACGGCCTGTCACACGCCTACCAGGGGTGGCTGGGCGCGGTCAGCAGCCTGGTGGCCCCGGCCGGGCCGGGCGTGCCCGACGAGGTGGTGTTCGCGGCGCGCAGCCGGCTGGTCCACGAGTGGCGGAAATTCCTGTTCCGCGACCCTGGCCTGCCCGCCGAGCTGCTGCCCGGCCAGTGGCCCGGCCACCGGGCCGCCGAGGTGTTCGATGCGGAGTCGGCCCGGCTGCAGCCTGCCGCCGCCCGCTTCGTGGACTGCTGCCTGCGCAGCGACGACGCGAGGCGAGGTCAGTGACTGGCCGCAGGCAGCGTCAGGCTCCGGCGCCCGCGGTTTCCGCGGCGCGCAGCTCCTCGTGGGCCCAGACGATCTGCTCCGCCACGTCAACGAGGTCGGTCATCGCCTGGCGGTGGTGGCTGCCGTCCGCGGCCCGCCACGAGGCGGTTCCTGAATGGCACCACACGGTCAGGTCACGGCTCACGGACAGCACGGACACGGCCGCGCCTGGCTCGTCGGCCCGGACCAGGCGGCCGCCAAGACCGCGGCTGCCGAGCATGGTCTCAAGCTCGCTGACCGCCTGCCACGGGCTGAGAACGGGCCTGCCCTGCCGGGCCACATCGCACGTGGGCGGGACCCGCAGCGCGAACCAGACCGCCTTGCCCGACACCTTCCAGCTCCCCAGCCGTCCCCGGGTGAGGTGAGCGCCCCACTCCCCGGCCGACAGCCCGTCGACGACCTGCAGGCCGCGGCCGTTCACGCCTTCCGCGGTCCGCTTCTTGATGTCGGGCAGGCTGCCCGTCTTCCATCCGGGCTGGGAATCGAAGACCTTGCAGACCACCTCGCACCGGGTGCCGCTGCCGCGGACGTACAGCCAGAACTCGGGGAAGCCGCTGACCGGCCGCTGGCTGGCCCCGCTGAACTCGACGTTTCCCTGCGCGTGCAGGGTGTTCGCGGCCAGCTCGCTGGCCATCGTGACGCCGTCATGGACCAGGTCACCGGGCAGGCCTATGCCGGCGACGGCCTCGCGAAACAGGCTTCTCGCCGTGCCCGCGCAGGTAGGATCGAGCGGAAGTGGCCTGGCGAAGCAGCCTCCGGCCCGGACGCTCGCCTCCGCCATGGAGTCAGGGGACGCGAAGGCCTCGGCCACCGGCGCCGCCATGAGGTTGCCCTCCGCGGCGGAATGGCCGACTGCGCTGCGGCGGTCCGGCCCGCTCTCCGCGGGCGAAGGTAGCATGCTCCTCCGCCTTTCCGACTCAGATATCTGTGAAACACACATTATGAGTCGGGTACGGGCCCACGCAATGGCAACTGGAGAAAAAATACGTCAATGGCCCCTTCCGGCGACGGGGACAAGCACGGCGATAGTGACGTAAGCATGGCCTTGAGGCTAGAAGGAACGAACTGCAGTCAGTAGTCACGCGGCGGGTGCGCACTGTAACGTCGCAGTCGCGACGGGACCGGCCGCGACCAGGCTGGCCCGCCGGGCCTCGAGACAGGCTCAGTGCGAGAAGAATCCCCCGGGGGGGAGCCCGGGGGATTCTTCAAGCCCGCTGGGATCGTGCTCAGTGCTCGCCGGGACCGCCGATGTCGTAGCGGCCGGCCCGGGCGTCGGCGAGGAACGCGGCAAACGCCGCCCGGCCGACCACGTGGGCGCCAGCCTCCGGGCGCTTGCTGTCCCTGACGGCGATCACGCCGGGCAGGTTGGCTGCGATCTCCACGCAGCCCCCGTTGTTCGAACTGCGGCTGGCCTTACGCCAGGCGGCTCGAGACAGGTCGGACATGGGTTCACTCCAGTTGCTCGGCTAGGTGCTTCAGGTAAGCGGTGGTATCCGCCGGCCTCCAGCGCCGCGTCCCGAGCGTGGCCAAAGCCCTGCATGTAGTTGTCCACCTCCTCTGGCTTACTCACCTCTTGGATCGCGACGTCGGTCTCTAGGAAGACGAGGCTGGGCTCGTCGTCGGCGAAGTCGAAAATGTTGACCATGGACCACATGCCCCGGTGCGGCCCGTCGGCGAAGCGCTGGATGCGCAACTCCACGTGCGGGTTGCCGCTCAGCTGCACGAGATGCAGGATCTGCTCGCGCCGCTCGTCCTTGGTGCCCCACCGGTACATCAGGGACGCCTCTGCGATGACCGCGACCAGCCGGGGAGCGGTGCCGTCGGCACGTTCCAGAATCTGCTGCCGCCGCCGGCGGCACTCCAGGGCCCGCTTCTGCCAGGTGGGCGGCCTGGAGCCGGCGCGCAAACAGCGCCTCTGTGTAGTCCTGGGTCTGCAGCAGGCCCGGCAGCACGAGCGGCATGAAGACCCTGATCCGGACGGCATCGTTCTCGAACCCGGGGAACTCGTTCTCGAACACGTCCGAGTAGTCCCGCCACCACGGCCGGGCCCGGGCCTGTATGGCGAGCTGCTCGAGTTCCTCCCGCGCGGCTTCGTCGACCCCGTAGACCCGCAGCAGGTCCCTGATGTCGCTCATCTCGGGACGCTTCCAGTGGT
Organism: uncultured Actinomycetota bacterium; assembly: GCA_963739645.1. Lineage (GTDB taxonomy): Bacteria > Actinomycetota > Actinomycetes > Streptosporangiales > Streptosporangiaceae > JASHPR01. The sequence continues at coordinate 30,518 of CAVUBM010000108.1, read as the reverse complement.
TGGCCTCGAACCGTCCGACCTTGCCACGGCCCCAGTCCAGCAAGTCGCATACGTGGTTGGCGGTGTGCCCAGAGTCACGCCTCAGCTCGTAGAGGCGGCGGGACAGCCGCCGTTTGGCGACAGTTGCCCCGTAGGCGTCGTCGCTCATCCGCGATTGCCTCCTTGACAGGACCTCTCTTTGAGCATAGCCCTACATAACTTGTGAATCACAAACATTGGCATCATCAGGTGAGCCTCAGTTCTGCATCGTTTGCATATCGGCTGCACCACCGTCAGGGAAACAGCGGGGAATGGTTGGGGAACGGCCAGGTAACAGACGTGACCCACCCGAGAAACGGCAGGTAATGGACGGGCAGGCCGGGAAGCTGCTACCTATCAGCCGGCGTCATCGAACTCGCCGCCGCGGACCCCGTCGAGGAAGCACTCCCACTCGTTGCGGTCGTAGACGAGTACTAGGCCTTCCTGGTCTCCGGCCACGCGCATGAGCACCCATTCCGCGCCCACGGCCCCGCTGACGAACGCGACCTCGATAGCGCCGTCCCCCTCGCTGGACCGCTGCCAGATCTGGGCGCCGACGTCGATGCCGAGCTCGGTCACGGTGGGCTTGGCGCTCACGCGCTCGGTCTGGCTCATCTCGCCTCCTCAGGCAGGCCGCCGGACGATTCACGGCCGCCGCGAGAGAATACAGTCGCGGGACGGCTCGCAGGGCCCGAAAACAGCTTCTTGCAGGTCGCAGGCGGACCAGCGGGTGCCGCGCGGAACCACCGCCCGGCACCGTCAGGGATAAGGCCGCCCGTGTCTTCATGGGCGCCGGGCCACGCCGCAGTAGAGAGCCCGCGAGCCCTCGCTGTCCGCCGCCTCCAGGTCCTCGGCCCCCCAGAGGCCCACGTAGGTCAGGCCGGGCCGGGCGCCTTCGTAGTGCGGTACCAGCTCCAGGCCGTCGAAGAACCGCTCGATCTCGGCCTTCGAGCGGACGTAGAGCCGTTCGGTGGCGTTCGCGTAGTGGTCCGTGCCCGCCTTGACCATCTGCGGGGGCATCTTTTCGTAGGTTCCGTGCGACAGGGCCAGGAAGCTCCCCGGGGCCAGGGCGGCCATGTAGCGGGCCACCAGGCCCCACGGGTCAGACTCGTCGGCCACGAAGTGCATGACCGAGGTGAGCAGCACACCCGTCGGCTGGGTCAGGTCGATGATGGCGCGCAGCTTGCGGTGGCCGAGCAGGACGTCGGGGTCTCGCACGTCGGCAGTGATCAGCGTGGTCGTCCCGTCGGCGGCCAGCAGCGCGTGGCCGCGCGCGGCCACCATCGGGTCGTTGTCGATGTAGGCCACCTTCGCGCCCTGGACGACCTTCTGCACCGCCTCATGGGTGTTGTTCTGCGTGGGCAGGCCCGAGCCGATGTCGATGAACTGCCTGATGCCGTGCTGGGCCATCCAGACCGCCGCGCGCCCGTGGAAACCGCGGTTGGCCAGAATCCCGTCGACGATGTCGGGCAGGTCGGCCTCAAGCCGCTCGGCCAGCAATTTGTCGACCGGGAGGTAGTTGGTGCCGCCCAGGAAGTAGTCATAGAGCCGGGCTGGGCTCGGCGTAGCGGGATCCACGCCGGGGGGAACGTCCTCGGTCTCGGTCATCTCGCCTCCGTATCCCCCAATCTCAGTCTGGCATGGCGCGCAGACCGCACAAGTCGCATTGAAGTCAGCCCGGCCGCCCGACCCCGGCCATTCACCGAAGGTTTACATTGGCTACACGATTGCGTAAGGAACGGTACGCACCGCGGCGAAAACACGACTCTAGATGATCGTCGACCACTCCAGCATGCCTGCAGGGTGGCGTACACGGTCACCGGCCCGGCGAAGGAGAATCCGTTCCGCTTCAGTTCCTTGGCGAGCGCCTTGGACGCGGGTGTCCAGGATGGCACATCAGCCAGCGTCGCGGGCGCGGCATCCTGCCCGTCCGCATAGCTCCAGACCAGCGCGGCCACGCCGCCCGGGAGCGCCAGCGCGGCCCGCGCATTGCCGATGACCGCTTCGATCTTGGCCCGGTTCCTGACGATGCCAGAGTCGGCGAGCAGCCGGGTCACGTCATCCGGGCCGTAACCGGCCACCGCCTCGATAGCGAACCCGGCGAACGCGGACCGGAAGCCCTCCCGCTTGCGCAGGATCGTCAGCCAGGACAGCCCGGACTGGAACGCTTCCAGCGAAAGCCGCTCGAACATGCCTTTATCGTCACGGACCGGGCGGCCCCACTCCTCGTCGTGGTATCCGAGGTACTCAGGACTGCCGAGGCTCCACGGGCAGCGCAGCAGCCCGTCGGGTCCTGGAGCCGCGCCCGGCGCTGGTGCGCTCACTCGCTCTCCTTCGAGTCGTCCTGATCCGGCTGCGGCGCCTTGCTCGGCCGCTCCCAGGCGGACCAGGTCTGCGGGCTGTCGCCCGGGCGATCCAGTGGAGGGGGAACGGGGGGGTGGGCGGGGGGCGGGCCGGGGGGATTACCGGGCGGGCCGGGACGGCGCCGCGGCGCGGGCCGGGGGGACTCGCAGGCCAACCGGGCGGGCGAACCGATCTCACCGGCGGGCGGACGGGCCGGACCGGCAGGCCGGCCTGCGTCACGGCCGGGCGGGCCTGGCCCGCAGGCGGGCGCACCGGAACCGTAGGCGGGTCAGCCAACCTCGCAGGCGGGTCAGCCAAGCCCGCGGGCACGTCAGCCAGGCCCGCGGGCGGGCGGGCGGTGAATCCGGGCGTGGAGTCGGCGACGGGCGGGCCAGCCGGGCCAGCCGGCGCGGGCCGGTGAATCCGGGCGTGGGGTCGGCGACGGGCGGGCCAGCCGGCGGCGCGGGCAGGGAACCGGGGCGTGGGATCGAAGGAGACGGGCGGGCCGGCCGGGCCAGGAGGCGAATCGGCCGGCGACCGGGCCGGGCCCGCGGGGCTCGCCGGTGCGCTGGCCTGGCCCGCGGACGCTCCCGCCGGTGTGGCAGGCCGGTCGACCGGGGTCGCCGGCGGACGGACGGCACCGCGCGGGGCGAGCGAGACTGCAGGCGGTCCCACGATCGTGGACGGATCAGCCGGGCTCGCTGACGGGCCCACCGAGTGCAACGGCCGACCGGCCGGTCCCGAGGGCTGCGCGCCCGGACCTGAGGGCTGCGCGGCCGGGCTCGCAGGCACGGAGGCCAGGCCAGCCGGGCCGCTCAGACCCGGAGGACGCCCGCCTGGTGCGGCCGGGCCTGGCCGGCCGGTCTGCCCCGGGGCCAGCGGGTTCTCCGTGGCGGACTTCAGCTCTGCGATCTGACGCCGCAGGCGGGCGATCTGAACATCACGTTCGGTCACGGTCCGGGCCACCAGGCTCAGCGCTTCGTCGGTGGCCTGCATGTTGTAACCCCACAGCGCCGCGGGCGGACGGAGCAGCGCAACGTCGGCGGCGGTGGAGAAGTCAGGGTCGATGGGCCGGATATCGGCCGCGGACCCTCCCATCTCGCCGCCGCGGCCGATAGCCACGACGGCCGCGCCGCAGAGGATAGCGACGGCAGCCACGAGCAGAACCACGAGCACAATAAGAATCGTGCCATGCTCAGACCCATGGTGGCGCAGCCGCCGCCCCGGGCGCCGGGCGGACATGCCCGCGCGGGCCGGTCCGTTATTGACACCGCTGTGGCTGCTGTGCTCGCCGTGGTGACCAGCGCGGCCGAGGCGGTGGCGGCCGTGGACGCGGGCGCCGACCTCCTGGATCTGCCGGACGCGAGCCCGGACACGATCGCCGCCGTGCAGGCTCGCTGCCCGGGGATTCTGGTCTGCGGCCCGGATCAGCCGGCCGACGTGATGCGCGATGCGGCCGCGGGCCGCGCCACGGGTGCCCTGCTGATCTGCGCGGGCATCGAGGCGGCCCGCGCCAGCGACCTGCCCGCGAACCGGCTGCTGGTCAGCGTCCCGCCGGACCTGGTGCGCCAGGCAGCCCTGGCCGGGTGGGCGGCCCTCGTCGACGCGGACCTCGCGGCAGCGCAGGCGGCCAGGGAGGAGAGAGTGGGGCACGCGCCCGGCGGAGGTGAGCGGGCTGAGGCCGGGGCGGCTGGGCCCGCGGAGGCTGGGCCTGCGGAGGCTGGGGCCGGATCCTGGCCGACTGCCGGGGAGCGCGCTGACCAGGATCACGCCGGGATCGCGGCGATGGCTGCGCTCAGCTCATGGCTGGGCGCTGCGGTGGTCCGCACGCGCCATCCCGTTCCGGTCAGGCGCGCGCTGGATATGGCCGCGTCGATCCGCGGCATCCGGCCGCCCGCCCGTACCGTCCGCGGCCTCGCCTAGTCTGGGCCCGCCCATAGTCCGGGCCGCCCATAGTCCCGGGACCGGGTCGCTCAGGGCGGCCGCGGGTTCAGGTCGGGTCGGATGACCGGGGCACGGCACCCGGGCCGTCCTGGCGGTGCGCGTCCTTGATGATCTGGACAACTTCCTCGGGATCGTCGGCGATCCGGAACAGGTCAGGGTCGGCGGCCGAGATCTTGCCCTGGTCCAGCAGCGTGCCCCGGATCCAGGAGATCAGGCCCGACCAGTACCCGCTGTCCACCAGGACGATCGGGAACTTGGTGATCTTGCCGGTCTGCACCAGCGTGAGCGCCTCGAACAGCTCGTCCAGGGTGCCGAACCCGCCCGGCAGCACCACGAATGCCTGCGAGTACTTAATGAATACGGTCTTGCGCACAAAGAAGTACCTGAACTCGATCCCGATCTCAACAAAATCGTTTAGGCCCATTTCCAGGGGAAGCTCGATGCCCAGGCCCACCGATATGCCATTGGCGCTGACCGCGCCCTTGTTAGCGGCCTCCATGATCCCTGGTCCGCCCCCGGTGATCACCGCGTAGCCGGCCGCGGCGAGCCCGGCGCCGATGCGTTCCGCGCGGTCGTAGTCCAGGGCCCCGGGAGGCGTTCGCGCGGAACCGAAGACCGATACGGCCGGGCCGAGCTCGGACAGCAGCCCGAAGCCTTCGACGAACTCCGCCTGGATCCGCAGCACGCGCCACGGGTCGGTGTGCACCCAGTCGCTGGGACCGCGCCGGTCCAGCAGCCGCTGGTCCGTGGTGGTCTTCGGTATGTGCTTACCGCGCAGCGTGGCCGGGCCCTGGCGGCGCAGCCGGCGCCGCGGTTCTGGAAGTCCGTTCATGATCCCCAACGTAGCGTCAGCCACGCGCGGGGGGACCCGGAGACCGGCCGGTTCGGCGGCCGGCCGCGGGTGGGCGAGCCGGACGTGGACGTTGCGTAACGGCCCTTGGTTTGACTGGGGCTGCCCCCGGCGCCACCGGCCTGACCAGTTCGCGGCAAGCAGGCCCGGCCAGCCAGGCAGCGGGTAGCTTTTGATGCTGTGCCGACATCCCGCCTGAGACGCCGCGGAATCTCAGGGGTCACCCTTCTTATCCTCGTGATCGGGGGGGTGGCCCTCTACCTGGCGTTCCAGCGCGTGGCCCCGCTGATCAAGGGCAGCGGCTGCGAGGCGAAGGGTGGCGGCGTGCCGATGAGCCTGAGCAACGGCCAGGCCGGCATCGCCGCCACGATCGCGGGCGTGGCCCAGCGGGACGCGCTGCCGTCGCGCGCGGTCACCGTGGCCTACGCGGCCGCGCTGCAGGAGTCGAAGCTCGCGAACCTGAAGTTCGGCGACCGCGACTCGGTCGGGGTGTTCCAGCAGCGGCCGTCAGAGGGCTGGGGCAAGCGCAGCCAGCTCGAGGATCCCGTGTACGCGACGTCAAAGTTCTTCGGCGCCCTGACCAAGGTGCCCGACTACGAGCACCTGCCCGTGTACCAGGCCGCGCAGGCGGTCCAGCACAGCGCCGACGGTGACGCGTACAAGCAGTACCAGCCGATGGCCGCGCAGATGGCCAGCGCGTTCACCGGGCAGCGCCCGCGCGCCGTGTGGTGCTGGTACCCGAACAAGATTGGCAAGAAGGTCCGGGTCAGCGCGGCCACCGCCGAGCTGGCCAAGACGTTCGGGCCGCTGGCCACCCGGGTCACCGCCGATCCCGGGCTGATTGTGCACGTCGGGAACACGGCCGAGGGATGGTCGGTGGCGACCTGGCTCGTGTCCCACGCCGAGCAGTACCGCATCGCTGACGTGCGGTATGACGGATACCAGTGGACCGCGGCGAACGGCGCACGAGGATGGTCTCGCTCATTGTTTCCGGCACGCCATAAAAGCGTCGAGCTCGGCTGATAGCCTGACCATCCGTGGGGACGGAAGAGGAGTCAGAGAAGTGACCTACATAATCACCGAGGGTTGCGTCGACCTGCTCGACAAGACGTGCATCGATGAGTGCCCCGTGGACTGCATCTACGAGGGCGCGCGGATGATGTACATCCACCCCGATGAGTGCGTGGACTGCGGCGCCTGCGAGCCGGTCTGCCCGGTTGAGGCGATCTACTACGAGGATGACGTGCCGGGGCAGTTGAAGGACTTCTACCGGATCAACGTCGACTTCTTCACCAACCTCGGCTCGCCGGGCGGCGCGTCCAAGATTGGGCGGATCGGCATGGACCACCCCTACGTGGCCCAGCTTCCGCCGCAGGGGCAGGGGTACTGACCTCTCCTATTCGCCGGGGGACCGGGACACCGACCATTGCCGGGCGGCTGCCCCGGTTCCCCTGGGATGCGCTTGAGCCCTACAAGGCCAAGGCCCAGAGCCATCCCGACGGCATCGTCGACCTGTCCATCGGCACCCCGGTGGACCCGGTTCCCGCCGTGGTCCGCGAGGCGCTGGTGGCTGCCTCGAACGCACCGGGTTACCCGGTGGTCGCCGGCACACCCGCGCTCCGGGAGGCCGCGGCCGGATGGCTCGCGCGCCGTCACCAGGTCAGCGTGGCGCCTGATGCCGTGCTGCCGCTGATCGGCACCAAGGAGTTCATCGCGGGCCTGGCGACGCACCTGGGCTGCGGCCCGGGTGACGTGGTGGTCCATCCCGAGCTCGCCTACCCGACCTACGACGCGGGTGCGCGGCTGGCCGGGGCCAGGCCGGTGGCGGCCGACGCGACGGTCTCGCTCGGGCCCGAGCCGGTGCGCCTGTGGTGGCTGAACTCGCCGTCCAACCCGACCGGGCGGGTGCTGCCCGCCGAGCACCTGCGCAAGGTGGCGGGATGGGCCCGTGAGCGCGGCACCGTGATCGCCTCGGACGAGTGCTACATCGAGCTCGGCTTCCAGGCGCAGCCCGTCTCGGTGCTGCACCCGGACGTGTGCGGCGGATCGCACCAGGGACTGCTCGCGGTGCACTCGCTGTCCAAGCGGTCCAATATGGCCGGCTACCGGGCCGGCTTCGTGGCCGGCGACCCGGAGCTGATCGCTGAGCTGCGCGAGATCCGCAAGCATGCCGGGATGATGGTGCCCGGCCCGGTTCAGGCGGCGACGGTGGCCGCGCTCAACGACGACGACCACGCCGATGCCCAGCGGGCCAGGTACGCGGAGCGGCGCGCGCTGCTCCGGCCGGCCCTCGAGGCGGCGGGCTGGGCCGTGACGCACTCCGAGGCCGGCCTGTACCTGTGGGCCTCCCATCCCGCCCGCGACTGCTGGGCCTCGGTGGCGGCGCTCGCCGAGGCAGGCATCCTGGTCGCGCCCGGGGAGATGTACGGCCAGGCCGGGGGGCAGCACGTCCGGGTGGCGCTGACCGCGACCGATGAGCGGATCGCGGCCGCCGTGGCCCGCCTGGCCGCGCTGGCCTGAGCCCACCGCCGTCACCGCTACCAGGGCGCTTGCCCACATTGGCGCCGCTGGCAGGCCTCACCGCGGGCTGCGTCCCGTACCCCGCGGGTCGGGCCGCAGTCTGGGGCGCGGGTCCATAGGCTGGGCGGGTGTTCCACCTCTCTGACTCCCGGACCAGGCAGGTCGCCGAGATCACGCCCGCGGGGCGCGGCGTGCTGCGGATGTACAGCTGCGGCCCGGACGGGTCCCGCCGCGCGCACATCGGCGACCTGCGCTCCTACCTGATCGGCGACCTGATCCGGCGCAACGCCGAGCACCGCCACCACATCACGGTCCTGACCTGCCAGAACATCAGCGACGTGGACCATCCCGCCGACGGCGGGGCGGTCGACCCGGCGGCCGCGGACGCGTTCCGCGCCGACTGCTCCGCGCTGAACCTGCGGCCGGCCGAGAACTCACCGCGGTCGTCGGAGTGGGCCGGCCTGGTCACCGGCATGCTCGAAGGGCTGGCTCGGGCCGGGTGGGCCGCGCCGGGGGGCCAGGCGCCCTCGGACCGGGCTGCCGAGTGCGCGGCACTTTCGCTCCATTTCCTGGGCGAGGACATCGACATTCACGCAGGTCCGGCCGCACCGCACCTGGAACGGGAGCGGGCCATGGCAGACGCGGCCGCCGGGCACACGGTGGTCCGGCAATGGGTCTACGGGCAGCCGGTGCGGTTCGACGGTGCCGCGATGGCGGAGTCCGCCGGGAACGCGGTGAGCCTGGACGACATGGCCGATCGCGGGCTCGACCCGCTGGCGCTCCGCCTGGCGTTCCTTGAGCACAGGTACACCGAGCCGGCGGACCTCGGCTGGGACGCCCTGGCCACCGCGGACCGCACGCTGTCACGGTGGCGGAAGCTGGTGGCCGAGTGGGCCCAGTCGCCGAGCAGGCCCATGTCCGGGCCGGCCGCGGCGCAGGTCGCGGCCGCGTTCGACGACGACCTGGACACCCCGGCCGCCGTGGCCGTGCTGCACGCGCTCGAACAGGACGACCAGGTCCCGCCGGGGGCGAAGTTCGAGACGTTTGCCCACGCCGACCAGCTGCTCGGGCTGGATCTGGCCCGCGATATCGGCCGCTGACCGGCCTCACCGCGGCGGCCGGCCGGGCGATCCGGCCGATCGGACGGTTGGGCGCAACGATTCGACAGCCGTTACGCAAAGGACGCAACAGATCGTCGCCACTACACATGATCTGCGTCTGCTCGGCTCTATTAGGGCCTCCTACGCTGAAGTCAGTCCAGATGATCAGCCGATGGGAGCCGCATGGCCGAGACGGATGGCGGCGCGCGTCGCCGCGTCGCGCGCACCAGGAGTTACCTGATGTGCCCTCCCGATTACTTTGCGGTTCAATATGCGATTAACCCATGGATGGACCCGGATGAGCCGGTTAACACCGGTCTCGCCGCACACCAGTGGCGGCAGCTGCGGGAGACCTTCATCCGGCTGGGCCACACGGTGCGCACCATCGCCCCCCGGCCCGGGCTGCCGGACATGGTCTTCGCGGCCAACGGCGCCACCGTGGTGGACGGCAAGGTGCTTGGCTCCCGGTTCCGGTACCCGCAGCGGGCCGCGGAAGGCCCCGCCTACCTCAGCTGGTTCACCGAGAACGGCTACGCCACCGCGGTCGCGCCTCAGCACGTGAACGAGGGCGAAGGTGACATCGTCTTCGCCGACTGGGCGATCATCGCCGGCCACGGGTTCCGCACCGACGCGGCCGCCGCTGAGGAGGTCGGGGAGTTCTTCGGCCTGCCGGTGCTCAGCATCCGGCTGGTGGACCCGCGCTTCTACCACCTGGACACCGCGCTGTGCGTCCTGGACGCCGATACCGCCGCCTACTACCCGGCGGCGTTCGACGACGCCGGGCGGGCCACGCTGGCGGGTCACTTTGCCGAGCTGATCGAGGCCAAGGACGAGGACGCCGAGGCGCTGGGCCTGAACGCGATCAGCGACGGCCGTCACGTGGTCCTGCCCGAGCAGGCGACCAGCCTGGCGGGCCAGCTCGCGGAGAAGGGTTTCGAGCCCATCGGGGTAGACATGTCAGAGTTCCTCAAGGCCGGGGGCGGGCCCAAGTGCTGCACCCTGGAGCTTCGTTAACAGCTTCGCCAGGCGGGCTGCGGTAGCCCGCGCATCCCCAGAACTCATCCCCCAGGAGGAACGCATGGCCGACAGCGGCGGGACCACCACGGCAGAACGGCTGCGCGCGCAGGCCGCGGCCCACAGTGCGCACAACTACCACCCGCTGCCGGTCGTGATCGCCGAAGCCGAGGGTGCCTGGGTCACCGACGTCGGCGGCCGCCGCTACCTGGACCTGCTCGCCGCCTACTCGGCGATCAACTTCGGGCACCGCCATCCCCGGCTCGTGGCCGCGGCCCAGCGGCAGCTCGACCGGGTCACGCTGGTCAGCCGGGCGTTCGAGCACGACCAGTTTGGCCCGTTCTGTGCAGAGCTGGCGGCCATGGCCGGGATGCAGATGGTGCTGCCGATGAACACCGGCGCCGAGGCCGTGGAGACGGCGATCAAGACCGCACGCAAGTGGGGCTATGAGGTCAAGGGGGTGCCCCCGGGTGAAGCGGTGATCGTGGCGTTCGGCGGTAACTTCCACGGCCGCACCACGACGATCATCAGCTTCTCCACCGACGAGGACTCCAGGGCCGGGTTCGGCCCGTTTACGCCGGGTTTCACCGTCGTGCCCTACGGGGACGCCGACGCGCTGGCTGCGGCCGTGGATGACCGCGTGGTCGGGGTGCTGGTCGAGCCGATCCAGGGCGAGGCCGGGGTGGTGGTGCCGCCGCCCGGGTTCCTGGCCCGGGTACGCGAGATCTGCTCCGAGCGCGGCGCGCTCATGATTGCCGACGAGATCCAGTCCGGGCTCGGCCGGACCGGCACCACGTTCGCCTGCGAGCACGAGGATGTCGTGCCCGACATGTACCTGCTCGGCAAGGCGCTGGGCGGCGGCATCGTGCCGGTGTCCGCGGTGGTGTCCTCCGCCGAGATTCTCGGCGTGTTCCAGCCGGGCCAGCACGGCTCCACGTTCGGGGGCAACCCGATGGCGTGCGCGGTCGGGCGTGAGGTCATCTCGATGCTGGCCACCGGCGAGTTCCAGGAGCGGTCGGCCAAGCTCGGCGCGTACCTGCACGACCGCCTGTCGGCGCTGCCCGAGGCGGTGGTGCGCGACGTCCGCGGGCGCGGCCTGTGGGCGGGCGTCGAGTTCGCGTCGCTGCCCGGGCGGGAGGCCTGTGAGCGGCTGGCCGAGCGCGGCGTGCTGGCCAAGGACACTCACGGCACGACGATCAGGCTCGCACCGCCGCTGATGATCTCGGAGGAGGACCTGGACTTCGCGCTCGACAGCGTCGAGGAGATTGCCCACTGACGGCGCGGGGATCCGCCCGGGATTGGGGGGTACAAGACCGGGTAACGACGGTGGCCAGTGACGGGGGGACGTCACGGCGGTAGCCAGGTGACGGGGGGAAGCCATGGCACGGAGTCGTCGTACGATCATGGTCTGGAGCAGGAGGTCCGTGGCCGGCCTCCTGGCCGCGGGGGTGGTGCTGCTCGGGGCCTGCACCGGCTCGGCCACGCCCGCCGCCAGCAGCAGCAGCAGCAGCGGGGCCGCCGACCCGGCTCAGTCACCGGCCAAGCCACCGCTGTCGCCGTTCACCGGCCAGCGGGTGCGGTCTCAGGGCCGGGTGCTCGCCGTCAAGATCGACAACACCACGCTGGGGCGCCCGCAGACCGGGTTGACCTACGCGGACATCGTCTACGTGCTGCCCATGGAGGGTGGCCTGAGCCGCTACATGGCCGTGTTCGCCTCGCACTACCCGCCGACTGTCGGCCCGGTCCGCAGCGCCAGGGAAGAGGACCTGCCGGTGCTGCGCCAGTTCGGGCGCCCGGCGCTGGCGTTCTCCGGCGCCGGGCAGCCGGCGCTGCTGCCGGTCGTCGAGCACGCGCGGATCGTCAACCTGTACTCGGGGAAGGCCCGGGGCTACTACCGCAGCCGGTCCCGGTTCGCCCCGTACAACCTCTATGCGACCACGCACATCCTGCTCAGCCAGGCCAGCCGGGCCAGCCGCGCGCACGACATCGGCTTCAGGTTCGGCTCGGCGCCCAAGGGCGGGCGGGTCACGACGTCCTTCACCGTCGCCTACCCGGCCACCACGTTCCGGTTCCAGTGGTCGTCCCGGGTCAAGCGGTGGCTGGTATGGACCGACGGCTCCCCGGACCGGGCCACGCAGCACGGGCAGCTGCGCCCGGCCACCATGGTCATCCAGCGCACCACGATCCGCACCTCCCGGTTCCGGGAGCGGGGCGTGCGGCCGCCGTACGCCGTGACGGTCGGCTCAGGCGGGGCGTGGTCCTGCGCAACGGCCGGGCCTGGAACGCGCGGTGGTCCCGGCCAGACAGCAACGCCGGGACCGCGTTCACCATGGCCTCGGGCCAGCGGATGCCGTTCGCCACCGGCCAGGTCTGGGTGGTGTACGCCCGCAAGTAGGTCAGAGCGGATCGAGGTTGCCCGCTCTGGCCCGTGACCGGGCGGGCAGGCGACTGGTGCCGGGAACCGGGCGGCGAATATCGTTCGGCGTGTGACGATCCTCGCCAGCGTGCTCGACACCCGGGGAGCGGAGTACGCGGCGCGGCGGGACGCGATGCTGGCCCGGCTGGCCGAGCTGGACGCCGAGCAGGCCAAGGCCCTGGCGGGTGGCGGGCCGGCGTATGTCGAGCGGCACCGGGCCCGGGGCAAGCTCCTGGCCCGGGAGCGGATCGAGCTGCTCATCGACCCCGACTCCCCGTTCCTCGAGCTCTCGCCGCTGGCGGGCTACGGCACCGGGTTCGCCGTCGGCGGCAGCGTGGTCACCGGCATCGGCGTGATCTGCGACACCGAGTGCGTGCTGATCGCCAGCGACCCGACCGTCCGGGGCGGGTCGACCAACCCGTGGACGTTGCGTAAGAGCCTGCGGGCCTCCGAGATCGCGCTGCGCAACCGGCTGCCGCTGGTCAACCTGGTCGAGTCGGGCGGGGCCGACCTGCCCACGCAGAAAGAGATCTTCATCCCCGGCGGTCAGATCTTCCGCGACCTGACCCGGATGTCGGCGGCCGGGATCCCCACGATCGCGCTGGTGTTCGGCAGCTCGACCGCGGGCGGCGCCTACCTGCCAGGGATGAGCGACTACGTGGTGATGGTGCGGGACCGGGCCAAGGTGTTCCTCGGCGGGCCGCCGCTGGTCAAGATGGCCACCGGTGAGGAATCCGACGACGAGTCGCTCGGTGGCGCCGACATGCACGCGCGCCAGTCCGGGCTGGCCGACTTCCTCGCCGCCGACGAGCAGGACGCGCTGCGGATCGGCCGGTCGATCGTGGCCAGGCTCAGCTGGCGCAAGCTCGGCCGGGCGCCGGACCGCGCGGCCGCCGCCCCGGCGCACGCCGAGGACGAGCTGCTCGGGATCGTGCCCGAGGACCTGAAGGTGCCGTTCGACCCGCGCGAGGTCGTCGCCCGGATCGTGGACGGCTCGGACTTCGACGAGTTCAAGCCGCTGTACGGGAGCAGCCTGGTCACCGGGTGGGCCCGGCTGCACGGCTACCCGGTGGGCATCCTGGCCAACGCGCGCGGCGTGCTGTTCAGCGAGGAGTCGCAGAAGGCGGCCCAGTTCATCCAGCTGGCCAACCAGACAGGGACGCCGCTGCTGTTCCTGCAGAACACCACCGGCTACATGGTCGGCAGCCGCTACGAGCAGGCCGGGATCATCAAGCACGGGGCGATGATGATCAACGCGGTGTCGAACAGCCGGGTACCGCACCTCACGGTGGTGATGGGCGCGTCGTACGGCGCGGGGAACTACGGGATGTGCGGCCGGGCCTACGACCCGAGGTTCCTGTTCAGCTGGCCGAGCGCGAAGTCGGCGGTGATGGGGCCCGCGCAGCTGGCCGGGGTGCTGTCGATCGTCGGCCGCCAGGCCGCCGCGGCGCGGGGCGAGGCGTACGACGAGGCCGCCGGCGCGGCGATGCGGGCCGCGGTAGAGGAGCAGATCGAGTCCGAGTCGCAGCCGTTCTTCCTGTCCGGCCGGGTCTACGACGACGGGGTGATCGACCCGCGGGATACTCGCACGGTGCTCGGCCTGTGCCTGTCCGCCATCCAGAGCGCCCCGCCCGGGTGGGGCGGCCCGGCGGCGCCGCGGGGCCCGGGCGCGTCCGGCTACGGCGTGTTCCGGGCCTGACGCGGGAACGGCGTGATCACCAGAGTGCTGGTCGCCAACCGGGGCGAGATCGCCCGCCGGATCTTCCGCACCTGCCGCCGCGAGGGCATCGGCTGCGTCGCGGTCTCTCCGACCCGGACGCCGCTGCGCCGCACGTGGCCGAGGCCGACGCCGTGGTCCGGCTGCCCGGGTCCAGCCCGGCCGAGACCTACCTGAACGGGCCCGCCGCTCGTCGCGGCCGCGCTGGCGGCCGGGGCCGACGCCGTGCACCCCGGGTACGGGTGGCTGTCCGAGGACGCGGGATTCGCCCGGGCGGTCCAGGCCGCCGGGCTGACCTGGATCGGCCCGCCCGCGGACGCGATCGAGGCCATGGGATCAAAGATCACCGCCAAGAAGCTGGCCGCGGGGGCGGGCGTCCCGGTGCTGCCCGAGCTCACCCCGGACGCGATCGAGAGCCTACCCGGTGCTGGTCAAGGCGTCGGCCGGCGGCGGCGGCCGCGGCATGCGGGTCGTCAGTGCGGAGGGCGAGCTGCGGGCCGCGCTGGAGTCGGCCCGGCAGGAGGCGCAGTCCGCGTTCGGCGACGGGACCGTGTTCTGCGAGCCGCTGCTGGCCGGGCGCCCGCCACGTCGAGGTGCAGGTCCTGGCCGACGCCCACGGGACGGTGTGGGCGCTGACCGAGCGCGACTGCTCCGTGCAGCGCCGGTTCCAGAAGGTGATCGAGGAGACGCCGTCGCCTGCGGTGGACGAGCGGCTGCGCGGCGACCTGCTCGCCGCCGCGCAGGCGATCACCGTCGCGGTCGGGTACCTGGGCGCGGGCACCGCGGAGTTCCTGATCGCCGCCGACGGCGGGTTCTTCTTCCTGGAGTTCAACACCCGGCTGCAGGTCGAGCACCCGGTCACCGAGTGCGTTCACGGCATCGACCTGGTCGCGCTGCAGCTCGACGTGGCCAGCGGCCTGGCCCTGCCGCCGGCGCCGCCGCCCGCGGCCGGGCATGCGATCGAGGCCCGGCTGTACGCGGAGGACCCGGCCCACGGCTACCGCCCGACCGGCGGCGTGCTGCGGGCGCTGCAGGTCCCGGGGGTGGACGTGCGGTTCGCGCCACCGCCAGGCGGCGCCGCCTCCGGGCTCCGGCTGGACTCGGGCGTCGAGGCGGGCAGCCAGATCAGCCCGTTCTACGACCCGATGCTGGCCAAGCTGATCGCGTGGGCGCCCGGCAGGCCGGCGGCCGCGCGGATGCTGGCCAGCGCCCTGGACCGGGCCCGGATTCACGGCCCGGTGACCAACCGGGCGCTGCTGGCCCGCGTGCTGCGCGACCCGGATTTCCTGGACGGCGGGCCCGACACGTCGCTGCTGGACGGGTACGACCTGGCCGGGCTGGTCCCCGGCGAGCAGGCCTGCCGGCTGTCGGCGGTGGCCGCGGCGCTGGCCGGCGCCGCCGCGAACCGGGCCGCGGCCCTGGTCGCCGCCGGGCTGCCGAGCGGCTGGCGCAACGTGGTCTCCCAGCCGCAGCGCACCGCGTTCGACAGCCCGCGCGGCCGGATCGAGGTCGGGTACCTGTGGCGGCGTGACGGGATCACGGTGACACCGGAGGACGGCGGTACGACCGCGGCGGGCGAGAACACGGCCGGCCCGGGCGCGGCCGGGCCGGCCGCGCTGGAGGTCATCGGGGCGGAGCCCGGCCATGCGACGCTCGAGGTGGACGGGGTGCGCTACCGGTTCGACGTGGCCCGGGCCGGCGACACCGTCTGGGTGGATTCCGCCTTCGGCAGCGTGGCGCTGACCCCGCTTCCCCGCCTGGCCGCGCCCGCCGCCGTCCGGGAGACCGGGTCGCTGGTCGCCCCGATGCCCGGCAACGTGGTGCGGATCGAGGCCGCCAGCGGCGAGCCGGTCCGGGCGGGCCAGCCGGTCGTGGTTCTGGAGGCGATGAAGATGGAACACCAGATCCTGGCGCCCGCCGACGGGCGGCTGACCGAGGTGCGGATCGCCCCGGGCGACCAGGTGCAGGCGGGCGACGTGCTGGCGGTGCTGGACCCGGCTGAGCCGGGCGAGACTGACGGAGCGCAGGCATGAGCGAGCTGGTCCGCAGCGAGGTGGCCGGAGCGACCGCGACGATCACGCTGGACTCCCCGGCCAACCGGAACGCCCTGTCCAGCGGGCTGCTCCGGGAGCTGCGTGCGGCCCTGGCGGGCGCTCTTGACGACGCCGGAGTCCGGGTCATCGTGCTGACCGGCGCTGGCCCGGTGTTCTGCTCGGGCGCCGACCTGAAGGAGAGCAGGGTCAGCCCGGGCGCGGCGCCCGGGCTGAACGCGGCGATCCTGCAGCTGATCTGGGACAGCTCCAAGCCGGTCATCTGCCGGGTGAACGGCAGCGCCCGGGCCGGCGGCCTTGGCCTGATCGCCGCGTGCGACATCGCCGTGGCCCCGCAGTCCGCGACGTTCGCGTTCAGCGAGGTGCGGGTCGGGGCCACGCCCGCGACCATCGCGGTGACCTGCCTGCGCCGGATGGAGCCGCGGGCCGCGGCCGAGTACTTCCTGACCGGGGAGGCCTTCGGTGCGCAGCGGGCCGAGCAGATCGGGCTGCTGACCCGCGCCGTACCCGACGCGGACCTCGACCAGGAGATCGGCCGGTGCACCGGCCTGCTGCTGCGCGGCGCCCCGGGTGCGCTGGCCGCGACCAAGACCGTGCTCCGCGAGGCGGCCGTTCTGCCGGTACCCGACGGGCTGGCCCGGATGGCCGCGCTGTCGGCGGAGCGGTTCGCCTCACCGGAAGCCCAGGAGGGCATGGCGGCCTTTGCCGAGAAGCGGAACCCGACCTGGGTGGTGCCCTCGTAGCGGCTCTGCGGCGGTGCGGCCGGCCCGCGCCTGCGGACTCAGAGCCCGCCGAAGAACGCGCCGATGTCGCGGGCCAGGAGCCCCGGCTCCTCGGCCGCAGCGAAGTGCCCGCCGCTGGCCATCGGTGTCCAGCGGCAGACATTGAAGAGCCGCTCGGCCCATTCGCGGGGCGGATCCCCTTCCCGGACGAAGTGGTGGCCGAAGACGGCGATGCCGGTCGGCACCCCGACGAAATCCGCCTGCGTGACCGGGCACTTCGTCCACCGGTTGTCGTAGTAATCCCGCATCGACGTCGTGATCGTCTGCGTGACCCAGTACAGCGTCACCGTGGTCAGCAGGAAGTCCCGGGAGAAGGCCTGGTCCAGGTCCCCGTGGGTGTCCGCCCAGGAGCGCCATTTCTCCAGGACCCACGCGGCCAGCCCGGCCGGGGAGTCGTTCAGCCCGTACCCGGCCGTCTGCGGCTTGGTCGACTGAATAGCGCTGTAGCCCCGTTCTGCCGCGTCCCAGGCCTGAGTTTGGGTCACGTACTCGCGCTCGGCGCCGGACAGCGGCCGCGACCCCGGCCCGGTATACGGCGCGATATCCAGGTTGCTGAGATGGATCCCGAGCAACGGCCGCGGGTCGTCCAGACCCATGAACGTGGTCACCCCGGACCCGAAATCCGTACCGTGCGCACCGTACCGCGGGTACCCGAGCCCTTGCATGAGGCGATGCCACAGACCGGCCACGCGGCGGTAGTTCACGGGCCCGTCGGCCGGGCGCTCGGAGAAGCCATAACCGGGCAGGGACGGGATTACGACGTCAAACGCGGGACCGTCGAGGCCGTGCGCCCCCGGGTCGGTCAGCAGTGGCACCAACGGCAGCATCTCGGCAAAGGTGCTCGGCCAGCCGTGCGTCAAGATCAGCGGTATCCCGCCGCCCGGCGCCCGCTCGTGCACGAAATGGATCAGGGCGCCGTCCAGCCGGGCCCGGAAGTGATGCAGCCGGTTCAGCTCCCGCTCCCGGGCCCGCCAGTCGAATTCGCCGGCCCAGTACCCGAGCAGGCCGCGCAGGTAGTCCAGATCCGTGCCCTGGCCCCAGCGGGGGCCGGGCGCGGGCGGTGGCCAGCGGGTATTGCGGATCCGGGCCCGCAGGTCGTCGAGGACGGCCTGATCGACCCGGATGGAGAACGGCTCCGGGGCCGGAGCGGCTCAGCAGCTTCAGCAGGGGCATTCGGGCTCATCGCGGGCGTCCTAGTCTGCGGCGAGCCGGCGGTACCGCCCGGAGTGGTAGATCAGCGGCCCGCTCCCACCGCTCGGCTCGGTGACCCCGAGGACCTCGCCGACCACGATGCTGTGGTCGCCGCCGTCGTGCACGGCGGTGGTCCGGCATTCCATCGCGGCGAGCGCGCCGTCCAGGATCGGCGCCCCGGTCACCGGCCCGGCGTGGTACGGGATCGTGTCCAGCTGGCCGTCCAGCGGGCGGCCGCGGGTGGCGAGCCAGCGCGCGGTCTTCTCCGCCTCCTCGTCCAGGATGCTGACCGTCCACTGCCCGGCGGCCAGGACGGCGTCGTGGAACCGGGCGACCTTCTCCGCGCAGAACAGCACGAGCAGCGGCTCGAGGGACACCGACGTGAACGCGCTCACGGTCATCGCGTGACCCTTGCCGTCCAGGCGGGCGCGACACCACCACGATGCCGGTGGGAAGCTGCCCGGCCGCCCGCCGGAACTCGGCGGCGTCGGCGGGCATCACCGGCGGGTCTTCTGCGCCGGCGACCGCCGCAGGAAGGCGATCAGCACCCCCGCCACCACGCAGGCCGTGCCGCCGAGCAGGAACCAGGTGCCAGGAACGGTGTTCGCGATCACAACGCTTCCTCCCACGGTCCCCATGTCCAGCACGAACGCTGCGAGGAACCAGCCCAGTGCGGGCATAAGCCCGCCCAGCGGCCCGCCCATTCCCCACGCGCCGAGCACGCAGGTGATCCCGATCGCCACGTCGAAACCCAGGGCCGCCGCCGGGACCGGCCCGATGGACCGGCTGTACTGGAACGCGCCGACCAGACCCTGCGCCAGCCCGAACAGGAAGAGCATGCTGTAGCCGGCCCCGGCCAGCAGCGGGCCCTCGTAGGCATCCGACGGGCCGCCCGGCTGCTCTGGCGCGCTCTCCACGCAGTGAAGGCTAGCCAATCGCGGCGAACAGGTCGCTCTCCCGTCCGTGCGGCCCGCTCCCCGGCCCGCGCGGGCCGGCCAGCAGGGTGTAGTACTCGCGGCCGAATGCGCGCTGGCCCACGTTGTCGGAGAACGCGAAGAACTGGCTGTCCACGGCGATCTGGGTGGCGTGCGCGCGCATCGCGGCGATCTTCTGGTCCAGGTACGCGGTCGCGTCGATCTCCGTGGTCACCTCCTCGTCCGGCACCCCGAACGGCAGGTCGTCCACGGACTCGACCTTGGTGAAGTCGGTCCCGCCGCCGGCCGGGCTGCCGCCTTCCTCGCGGGCGCGCACGGCCTCGATGCCGGCCGCCAGCACAGAGCGCGGCACGGCCGTGGCGTAGAGCTTGGTGACCAGGCCGCCGGCCAGATCAAACGCCCGCCGCGTCACCCGGTGCGCCTGGATGTGGTCGGGATGCCCGTAGAACCCGTTGGCGTCGTAGCTGACCAGCACCTGCGGCCGGACCTCGCGGATCACGCTGAGCAGCGCGCCGGCCGCCTCGTCCAGGTCGGCCTGCCAGAAGCAGCGCGGGTCGTCGTTGCTGGGCAGGCCCATCATCCCGGAGTCCCGCCACCGTCCCGCCCCGCCCAGGAAGCGGTGATCGGTCACGCCGAGCGCGGCGCAGGCCTTGGCGAGCTCGCCGATCCGGTACTCGCCCAGGCCGCCGCCGGCGTCATCCGCCAGGTGCGCGAGCTCCGGCGGGATGACCTCGCCCAGCTCGCCGAGCGTGCAGGTGACCAGCGTCACCCCGGCGCCCTCGCTCGCGTACTTGGCCATCGTGGCGCCGGTGCCGATCGACTCGTCGTCGGGGTGGGCATGCACGAGCAGCAGCCTGTGCCCGCTCTCCGGTCCGCTCATGGTGGCGAGCCTAGCGGCGCCCCGGGCCGGCCGCGTCCCGGTGCCCGGGCCGGGCAGGCGTGCACCGGTACGTCCGCCCCGCCCGCCCGGCTGAGATGATCTATCTCGTGACCGACACCTTCCCCCGGCAGCACGCGCGGACGCAGCGGTTCACGCTCGGCGTCCCGCGGTCGTTCCAGATCTCCCCCGACGGCGGCCGGGTGGCGTTCCTCCGGTCCAGGGGCGGCACCGACCCGGTCACCTGCCTGTGGGTACTCGACGTGGCGACCGCCGAGGAGCGCCTGGTCGCCGACCCGGCCGAGCTCGGCACCGGCGGCGAGACCGACCCGGAGGAGAAGGCGCGCCGGGAACGGTTCCGCGAGCGGGCGTCCGGCATCGTCTCGTTCGCCGCCGACGCCAGCCTGCGGACCGCCGCGTTCGGGCTGGACGGCCGGGTCTTCGCCGCGGACCTGACCGCAGGCGCGGACGGCGCGCCAGGCCCGGCCGGCGGCGTCGTCAGGAAGGACACCGCGGCGCGGGTCCGCGAGCTGGGGACGCTGACCCCCGCGGCCGACCCGAGGCCGGACCCGACCGGGCGGCTGGTCGCCTATGTGCACGCCGGCGCGCTCCGGGTGATCGACCTGGCCGGCGGCCAGGACACCGCGGTCGCGGCGCCGGGGGAAACCGAGGACGAGGTCACGTTCGGGCTCGCTGAATTCGTGGCCGCGGAGGAGATGGGCCGCCACCGCGGCTACTGGTGGGCGCCCGACGGGACGGCGCTGCTCGCCGCGAGGGTCGACGAACGCCCGGTGCGGCGCTGGTTTATCGCCGACCCGGCTCACCCGGACCGGCCCCCCGCCGGTGTCCGCTACCCGGTCGCCGGCACGCCGAACGCCGATGTCTCGCTCGTGCTGGCCAGGGTGGGCCGTGAGCCGACGCCGGTGGCGTGGGACCGGGCCGCGTTCCCTTACCTGGTCACCGCGTGCTGGGACGGCGTGGCCCCGGAGACACCGCTGATCGTGGTGCAGACCAGGGACCAGCGGGAGATGCGCGTGCTGGCCGTGGACGCGGCCACCGGGGCGACGACCGTGGTCCGCACCGACACGGACCCGCACTGGCTGGAGATCGTCCGGGGCGTGCCGGCCCGGACGGCCGGCGGCCAGATCGTCTGGACCACCGACGCAGGCGGGGCGCGGCGGCTGCTCGTGGCCACGGCCGGGGACCTCGCGGCGGGCACCGCGGAGCCGGTCACCCCGGCCACGCTCCAGGTCAGGGAGATCCTCAGCGTGGACGGCGACACGGTGCTGTTCTCCGCCTCGGCGGCCGAGCCCACCGAGATCGGGGTGTGGGCCTGTCACCAGGGCCGGCTGGAGCAGGTCAGCGACGGGCCGGGGGTTTTCACCGGCCAGCGGGCGGGGGGCACGACCGTCGTCACGACCAGGAACCTGGAGTCCGCCGGCGCCACGGTGCGGGTGCTGCGCGCCGGGGACGGGGCACCGGGCGGGCCGGAGGTGACGAGGATCACCTCGCTCGCGGAGCGGCCGCTGCTGCCCGATCCCCGCCCCGACATCTTCGCCGCGGGCGAGAACGGGATCAGGACGGCGCTGCTGCTGCCGTCCTGGCACCGGCCGGGCTCGGCCCGGCTGCCCGTGCTCATGGACCCCTACGGCGGCCCGGCGACGCAGATGGTGCTGGCCAGCCGGGCGACGTTCCTGACCGCGCAGTGGTTCGCCGAGCAGGGCTTCGCCGTCGTGGTCGCGGACGGGCGCGGCACGCCGGGCCGCGGGCCGGAGTGGGAGCGCACGGTCGCCGGCAACCTGGCCCGGCTGGCGGTCGAGGACCAGGTCGAGGCGCTGCGGGCCGCCGCGGCCCGGTGCGCCGACCTGGACGTGGGCCGGGTGGGGATCAGGGGCTGGTCGTTCGGCGGGTACCTGGCCGCGCTGGCCGTGGTGCGGCGGCCCGACGTGTTCCACGCGGCGGTGGCGGGCGCCCCGGTCACCGACTGGCGGATGTATGACACCCACGCCACCGAGCGGTACCTGGGGCATCCGGACACCGACGGCGACCACTATGACGCCAGCTCGGTGCTGGACGGCGCGCACCAGCTTTCCCGGCCGCTGCTGCTGGTCCACGGCCTCGCCGACGACAACGTGGCGGTCGCGCACTCGCTGCGGCTGTCGTCGGTGCTGCTCGCCGCCGGGCGGCCGCACGCCGTGCTGCCGCTGTCCGGGATCACCCACATGCCCACCGACGAGCAGGTGGCCGAGAACATGCTGCTGCTGCAGCTCGACTTCCTGCGCCAGGCGCTCGGCGTTCCGGCGGGCCAGGCCGGTGTGGGCCAGGACAGGGCCGCGCCCGGCACTCCCGCCGGGCCGCGGGCCGGGACCGCCCGGTGAGCAGGGCCCGGGCCCGGGATCTGGGCATCGCACCGGGCGCGCTGCCCACCGGGGAGCTGAACGCGATCACCGACGTGCCCGGGGTGCGGGTGGGGCAGGTCACGCTGATCGAGGGCAGCGACATCAGGACCGGCGTCACCGCGATCGTGCATGACCGGCTCACCGGGTCGCAGACGCTGAACGCCGCGCTGGAGACCGGCAACGGGTTCGGGAAGATCGTCGGGACCACGCAGATCGGCGAGCTCGGGGTGATCGAGACGCCGGTCCTGCTCACCAGCACCCTGTCCACGTTCCGCGTGGCGGACGCGCTGGTCAGCTACATGTTCTCGCTGCCAGGGAACGAGGACCTGAGCACGGTCAACCCGGTGGTGGCCGAGACCAACGACGGGTTCCTTTCGGACATGCGCCGCCGGCCCGTCACCGAGGAACACGTGCTCGCGGCGCTGCACGGGGCCACGGCCGGGCCCGTCGCCGAGGGCGCGGTCGGCGCGGGCACGGGAACCGGCGCGCTCGGCTTCAAGGCCGGGATCGGGACCTCCTCGCGCGTGGTGGACTGCGGCGATCCCGGCGGGCCGGTCACGCTCGGCGCGCTGGTCCAGGCCAACTTCAGCGGCACGCTGACCGTGCTCGGCGTGCCGGTGCCGCCGGATGCCGCCCCGGACCAGGGCGGCCAGGGCAACTCGTGCGTGATCGTGCTGGCCACCGACGCCCCGCTCGACGCGCGGCAGCTGGGCCGGGTGGCGTGGCGCTCTCTCTTTGGCATGGCCCGCACCGGTTCCGACTTCTCGGGCCAGAGCGGCGACTATGCGCTGGCCTTTTCCACCGCGCCGCCGGCCGGTGAATTGGCGGCCACCGGTCGGAACAGCACCGGGCTGCTCCCGGATTCCGCCCTGGACCCGCTGTTCGTGGCCGCTGCCGACGTGACCGAGGAAGCCATTCTGAACTCGGTGTTCGCCGCCGAGACGACCACCGGGTTCCGGGGCCACACCCGGCAGGCCGTGCCGCTTGACCGGGTGCGGCAGCTGTGCGCGGCCCGCGGCGTGCTGCCGTCCGGCGGAGTAAATTCGCGGGCCTGACACAAAGGCGGCGACGGCGCCCCGGTGTAGCGAGAGTCACACGCCTCGAACGTCGCCCCACTGTCCGGAAGTGGTATTCAGTGGAATAGGGTTCTGACGGCACGCGGGCAGCGCCACCCTTGACGAGGCGCGCGCGACTAAGACCCATCTCAGCAGGTCCCAGGGCGGAGACGTCTATGACTACAGGCTCGGTGGCGCCGGCCAAGACCAGGGCGCAGATCTCAGAACGCACGCTGCGCAAGGACGACTGGAAGCGGGCCCCGCGCATCACCGCCGTGCTGCTGACGATCTGGGTCGCTCTACGCGACCGTGCACGTCTTCATCGGCAACTGGTACTGGGTGCCGCAGTACCACTACCTGACGCCGTTCTACTCGCCGTGCGTCAGCGGCGAGTGCGCCCCCGGGTCGAGCGCCCTGGGCCAGTGGATCCCGGCGGTGCCGCCGATCATCCCGTACGCGTTCGTGTCGCTGGTGTTCGTGCTCGGCTTCCGGCTGACGTGCTACTACTACCGGCGGGCGTACTACCGGTCCTTCTGGCGCGCGCCGGCCGCCTGCGCGGTGCGCGAGCCGCACGCGACCTACTCCGGCGAGACCAGGTTCCCCCTGATCGGGCAGAACCTGCACCGCTACTTCTTCTACGCGGCCGTGCTCGTCGGGATCCTGCTCACCTGGGACGTGGTGCAGGCCTTCCGCGGGCCGGACGGGGACTTCGGGTTCGGCCTGGGAACCCTGATCATGCTGGCCAACGTGATCCTGCTGTGGGGCTACGCGCTGGGCTGCCATTCGTGCCGGCACATCACCGCCGGACGGCTGAACAACTTCTCCTCCCACCCGATCCGGTACTGGGCCTGGACGAAGGTCTCGTGGCTGAACGCACGGCACATGCAGTTCGCCTGGATCACGCTGGGCACGCTGATGCTGACCGACCTGTACATCTGGCTCGTGGCCGCCGGAGTGTTCAGCGATCTGAGGTTCTACAACTGAGGCAGGCAACACGATGACTGAGATCGAGCGGCTCCCCTACGACGTCGTAGTGGTCGGGGCCGGCGGTTCGGGTCTGCGCGCGGCGATCGAGGCCCGGCACGCAGGCAAGAGGACCGCGATCATCTCCAAGTCGCTGTTCGGCAAGGCGCACACGGTCATGGCCGAGGGCGGATGTGCCGCCGCGATGGGCAACTCCAACCCCAACGACAACTGGCAGGTCCACTTCCGCGACACCATGCGCGGGGGGAAATTCCTGAACAACTGGCGGATGGCCGAGCTGCACGCCAAGGAGTCCCCGGACCGGGTCTATGAGCTCGAGGCCTGGGGTGCGCTGTTCGACCGCACCAAGGACGGCAAGATCAGCCAGCGCAACTTCGGCGGCCACCAGTACGCGCGGCTGGCGCATGTCGGTGACCGCACCGGCCTGGAGATGATCCGCACCCTGCAGCAGCGGGTCGTCGCCCTGCAGCAGGAGGACGCCCGCACCCACGGCGACGCCGAGGCGATGATCAAGGTCTTCGCCGAGACCACGGTCACCGAGCTGGTCAAGGACGGGGAGCGGATCGCGGGCGCGTTCGGCTACATCCGCGAGAGCGGGAAGTTCGTGCTGTTCGAGGCCCCGGCGGTGATCCTGGCCACCGGCGGGATCGGGAAGACGTTCAAGTACAGCTCCAACTCCTGGGAGTACACCGGCGACGGGCACGCGCTCGCGCTGCTGGCCGGCGCTACGCTGCTGAACATGGAGTTCGTGCAGTTCCACCCCACGCACATGGTCTGGCCGATCTCCGTGCGCGGGCTGCTGGTGACCGAGTCGGTCCGCGGCGACGGCGGCGTGCTGAAGAACTCCGAGGGCCGGAGGTACATGTTCGACTACGTGCCGGATGTGTTCCGGGCGCAGTACGCGGAGACCGAGGAAGAGGCCGACCGCTGGTACAGCGACCCTGACCACAACCGGCGCCCGCCCGAGCTGCTGCCCCGCGACGAGGTCGCCCGCGCGAACAACGCGGAGGTCAAGGCCGGCCGCGGGTCGCCGCACGGCGGCGTGTTCCTCGACATCGCCTCGCGGCGGCCGGCCGAGGAGATCCTGCGGCGGCTCCCGTCCATGTACCACCAGTTCAAGGAGCTCGCCGACGTCGACATCACCAAGGAGCCGATGGAGGTCGGCCCGGCCCAGCACTACGTGATGGGCGGCGTGGAGGTCGACCCCGACACCGGTGCCTCGATCGTGCCCGGGCTGTTCGCCGCGGGCGAGGTGTCCGGCGGGATGCACGGCTCCAACCGGCTCGGCGGTAACTCCCTGTCCGACCTGCTGGTGTTCGGCCGCCGGTCCGGCCTGGGCGCGGTGGAGTACCTCGACTCGCTGGGTGAGGGCCGCCCGTCGGCCAGCGACGCCGACCTGGCCGCGGCGCAGGCCGAGGCGCTCGCCCCGCTGGAGCGGTCCGGCGGCGAGAACCCGTACACGGTCCACTCCGAGGTCCAGCAGACCATGAGCGACCTGGTCGGCATCATCCGCAAGGAAGAAGAGATCAAGGCGGCGCTCGCCGAGCTGGAGAAGCTGCGCACGCGGGCCGCGAACGTCAGCGCCGAGGGCGGCCCGGCCTACAACCCCGGCTGGCACCTGGCCCTGGACCTGCGCAACATCTTGCTGATCGCGGACTGCGTGGCCCAGGCGGCGCTGGAGCGCCAGGAGAGCCGCGGCGGCCATACCCGCGACGACTTCCCCGGGATGTCGCCGGAATGGCGCAAGGTCAACGTGATCGAAACGCTCGACGGCGACCGGGTGTCGCTGAAACGGCAGCCGATGGAGCCCATGCGCGACGACCTGCTCGCCCTGTTCGACCGGGACGAGCTGGAGAAGTACTACACCGAGGCGGAACTGCCGCCGGCCCGCGAGGAGACAAGCTGATGGGCGAGAAGGTAGCGCTGCGGGTCTGGCGGGGCGACGCCGGGCAGGGTCAGCTGACCGACTACCAGGTCGAGGCCAACGAGGGCGAGGTCCTGCTCGACATCCTGCACCGGCTGCAGGCCACCCAGGCCGGTGACCTGGCCGTGCGCTGGAACTGCAAGGCGGGCAAGTGCGGCTCGTGCTCGATGGAGATCAACGGGCGGCCGCGGCTGGCCTGCATGACGCGGATGTCGACGTTCGAGCCGGGCCAGCCGATCACGATCACGCCGCTGCGGACGTTCCCGGTGATCAGGGACCTGGTCACCGACGTCTCGTTCAACTACGAGAAGGCCAGCGAGATCCCCTCGTTCACCCCCGACCCGTCGGTCAAGCTCGGCGAGTTCCGGATGCAGCAGGTGGACGTGGAGCGGTCGCAGGAGTTCCGCAAGTGCATCGAGTGCTTCCTGTGCCAGAACGTATGCCACGTGATCCGCGACCACGCGGACAACGAGCGCCCGTTCGCGGGGCCCCGGTTCCTGATGCGGGTCGCCGAGCTGGAGATGCACCCGGCCGACACCGCCGACCGCCGGGAGATCGCCCAGGATGACTTCGGCCTCGGCTACTGCAACATCACCAAGTGCTGCACCGAGGTCTGCCCGGAGAACATCAAGATCACCGACAACGCGCTCATCCCCATGAAGGAGCGCGTGGCCGGCCGCAAGTACGACCCGCTGGTCTGGCTCGGATCCAAGATCACCCGTCGGCCGCGCGGCACCAACGACACGCCGGCCATCCCCGGCAACAGCTAGCCACCCCGCCAGGTTCCTGGTTCACCACCAGCCCCACCAGCCCCGGTCCGGGGAGTTGGGCCGCCAGGGTTTCTGACTCACCCCTAACTCGATCAGCCCCCGGTCTGGGGAGTCGGCCTCGCAGTTGCGTAATGGCTGAATATTCTGACTGGCGCGGGCTGAGAGCCGGCCTGCGGAGCGAAGGGTTGCCATGTCGTCGCACATGACCTACCTTGAGGCCTCGGTTGTCGGCCTCATCCAGGGCGTGACCGAGCTGTTCCCGGTGTCGAGCCTCGGCCACAACGTGCTGCTCCCCGCGCTCATCGGCGGCAGCTGGGCCACCGACCTGAACGTCGCCGCCGTCGGAGTCGCCGTACCTGGCCTTCATCGTCGGGCTGCACGTCGCCACCGCGATCGCGTTGCTGATCTACTTCTGGCGGGACTGGGTGCGGATCATCGGCGGGTTCTTCAGCTCGATCCGCGACCGCCGGATCGAGACCGTCGACCAGAAGCTGGCCTGGATGATCATCCTGGCCACGATCCCGGTCGGGCTCGTGGGCCTGGTGTTCGAGCACGAGTTCCGGGTGCTGTTCGCCAAGCCGATCCGGGCCGCGATCTTCCTCGTCATCAACGGCCTGATCCTGTTCGCCGGGGAGAAGTTCCGCACCCGCCGGTCGCTGGCGGCGGACGCGGAGATCGCCACGGAGGAGGATCTGGCCGAGCGGCGGGCGGCCAGGTCCGGCGTCGCCACGCACGCCTCGGGCCAGCGGGCGGTCAAGCAGCTCGAGGCGTCCCGCGCGGTCCAGGCCGACCAGCGGCTGACCGCGGTCGGCTTCCTGCAGGCGCTGGTCATCGGGTCGTCGCAGATCCTCGCGCTGCTGGCCGGCATCAGCCGGGACGGGGTCGTGATGGTGTCCGGCATGTTCCGCGGCCTGTCCCGCCAGGACGCGGCCCGGTTCTCGTTCCTGCTCTCCACGCCGGTCATCCTGGCCGCCGGGGTGCTGAAGCTCCCGGACCTGACCGGCCCCCTGGGGAAGGGGATCCACGGGCAGGTGATCGTGGGCAGCGTCCTGTCCGGCGTCGGCGCGTACCTGTCGGTGCGGTTCCTGATGAAGTACTTCCAGACCCGGACGCTGACCCCGTTCGCCATCTACTGCGTGGTGGTCGGCCTGGCCAGCATCATCTACCTGTCGGTGAAGTAGTCACCAGATGCGGGCCCGGCGTCCCATCTGCTGCGCGCCGTGCCTGTCAGCGGACACTGCGGCTGACCAGCCTCACCGCCGCGAGCCCCCATCGCCCTTTCCGCCCCGCCCGTTGCCTGCCGGGCGGCAATCGGGCTTGATCCATGTGAGTTTGGTGCACACCGGTGTGCACCAAACTGCACATGGATCAAGCTGGACGGGGTCGTCAGGGGCGCAGGGCCAGGCACATCAGTCTCGCTGGCCTCACTCGCCGCGGGCGCGGCGGGCCCGCATGCGCGCCCGCTCCTTCGCGTCAAGCACCACCTTGCGCAGCCGCACCGCCGACGGCGTCACCTCGGCGCACTCGCCGTTCGCGCAGAACTCCAGGGCCTGCTCCAGCGACAGCAGCCGCGGCGGGATCAGCCGCTCCAGTTCCTCGCCCGATGACTGGCGCACGTTGGTCAGCTTGCGTTCCTTGGTGATGTTCACGTCCATGTCGTCGGAGCGGGAGTTCTCGCCGACGATCATCCCCTCGTACACCCCGGTGCCGGGCTCCACGAACAGGGTGCCGCGCTCCTGCAGCGAGAACATCGCGTACGGTGTGGCCGGGCCGGAACGGTCCGCCACCAGCGACCCGGTCGGCCGCATCCGCAGCGGGCCCGACCAGGGCTCGTACCCCTCGAACACGTGGTGCGCGATGCCGGTCCCCCGGGTGTCGGTGAGGAACTGGGTGCGGAACCCGATCAGCCCCCTGGCGGGCACCACGAAGTCCAGCCGCACCCATCCGGTGCCGTGGTTGATCATGTTCTCCAGCCGGCCCTTGCGCTGGGCCAGCAGCGAGGTCACCGCGCCGAGGTAGTCGTCGGGCACGTCCACGGTCAGCCGCTCCACCGGCTCGTACCTGGCCCCGTCCACCTCGCGGATCACCACGGTCGGCCGGCCCACGGTCAGCTCGTAGCCCTCCCGCCGCATGGTCTCCACCAGCACCGCCAGCGCCAGCTCGCCACGGCCCTGCACCTCCCAGGTGTCCGGCCGGTCGGTGGGCAGCACCAGGATCGACACGTTGCCGACCAGCTCCCGGTCCAGCCGGTCGCGTACCATCCGCGCGGTGACCTTGGACCCCTTGTCCCGGCCCACCAACGGCGAGGTGTTCACGCCGATGGTCATCGAGATCGCGGGCTCGTCCACGGTGATCAGCGGCAGCGGCCGCGGGTCGTCGATGTCGGCCAGCGTCTCGCCGATCATGATGTCGTCGATGCCGGCCACCGCGATGATGTCCCCGGCCGACGCGGAGGCGGTCGGCACCCGCTCCAGCGCCTCGGTCCGGAACAGCTCGGTGATCTTCACCCGCTCAATGGACCCGTCCCGGCGGCACCACGCCACCTGCTGGCCGCGGGAGATCTGCCCGCTGTACACCCGGCACAGCGCGATCCGGCCGAGGTACGACGAGGCGTCCAGGTTGGTCACGTGCGCCCGCAGCGGCTCGTCCGGGTCGTAGGCCGGCGGCGGCACGGTGTTACGGAGCACCGTGAACAGCGGCTCCAGGTCCGGCGAGTCCGGCAGCGAGCCGTCATCGGGCCGGTTCAGCGAGGCCCGGCCGGCCCGCGCCGACGCGTACACGATCGGGAACTCGATCTGCTCCTCGGTCGCGTCCAGGTCCAGGAACAGCTCGTAGCACGCGTCCACGACCTCGGCGATCCGCGCGTCCGCCCGGTCCACCTTGTTGATCACGAGGATGACCGGCAGGCGCGCCTCGAGGGTCTTGCGCAGCACGAACCTGGTCTGCGGCAGCGGGCCCTCGCTGGCGTCCACGAGCAGCAGCACCCCGTCGACCATGGACAGGCCGCGCTCCACCTCGCCGCCGAAATCCGCGTGACCCGGCGTGTCCACGATGTTGATGGTCAGCCCGCCGTGGCTCACGGCGGTGTTCTTGGCCAGGATCGTGATGCCTTTCTCGCGCTCCAGGTCGCCGGAGTCGAGTACCCGGTCGGCCACGTGCGAGCCCGCGCGGAACGCCCCCGACTGCCACAGCATCGCGTCGACCAGCGTGGTCTTGCCGTGGTCGACGTGCGCGACGATGGCGACGTTGCGCAGGTCGTCACGGGTAGCGAGAGAGCGAACGGGCATGCGGGCAGGGCTCCGGTTTAACCAGGGGAGGCGCCAGGATTACGGCCTCTACATCATATTCGCTTCGAGATGCAGAACGAAATTGAGGCGCCCACTCCACGCCCCGACCAGAGGCCCCACTCCCCGCCCCGGCCAACGGCGCCGCGCTGGACCCCGGTCCCCGCGGTCCAGCGTTCGGGCGTCCTCAAATTCATGATCGTGGTGGATTTTCGTCATATGACGCGGGTAATCCACCACGATCATGGTGGCCCTCCCACAGGAGCGCGACCACGCCGCCACGGGCCCGCGCCCCGCGCGAATCACGCCGCCACGGGCTCGCGCCCCGCGCGGGCCCGCGAGAA
>CAVUBM010000107.1:0-11855 GCA_963739645.1 uncultured Actinomycetota bacterium | reverse complement strand
GTAGCTGGCCAGCTTCTCCGGCCAGATGGTGGCGGCACGGGCGGTGGCATCCAGGGCCCCCTTCCGTCTCCAGCGCTCAAAGTTCTCCGATGACGTCAGCAGCGGTCGGTAGAAGCACTCCCGGAACCGCTCCAGCGTGTGAGCGGCGCCGAGGAAGTGACCACCGTGGCCGACCTCCTCGTGGGCGGAAAAGGCGAGCGACTCCTCGTCGATCTCCACCGGCTTGAACGTCTCCAGCAGCATCCGCAGGATCTCGATGTCCACGACGTACTTCTCGAAGCACGACACCAACCCGGACTCCAGCCATCCGGGGCTGCGTGCATGACGACATTGGCGCCGGACAGGAACGCCGGCATCATCGTCATCAGCGACTCGTAAGCGGCCTGAGCGTCAACCGTCTGGCTGGCGGTCAGGCCGCCACCGCCGCTGCGCCAGGGCAGGCCCAGCCTGCGCGCCACCTGGCCGCCGGCCAGCAGGCCGAACGCCGACTCGGGGGTGCCGAACATCGGTGAGCCGGACTGCATGTCGATGTTCGACAGGAACGAGCCGAGCACTACCGGGCAGCCCGGGCGGACCAGCTCGATCAGCGCCACGCCGGCCAGGGCCTCGGCGGTCTGCTGCACGAGCGCCGCCGGGGAGCTCACCGGCGACATGGCGCCCATCAGCAGAAACGGCGTCACGATGACCGGCTGGTTGGCCCGGAAGTACTCCAGCATCGCCGCGAGCATTCGCTCGTCGAACCGTAGCGGCGAGTTGACGTTGATGATCGACATCACCACAGGGCGCTCCTCGATCTGCGCCCGCCCGCCGAACAGGATGTCGGCCATAGCCAGCGTGTCCCGCGCGTTCGGCCCCGAGGTCACCGAGCCCATGAACGGCTTGTCCGACAGCGTCATCAGGGCGAACACCATCTCCAGGTGGCGTGAGTCCAGCGGCCGGTCGTTGGGCTCGACCACCGTCCCCGCCGGCCATGTCGATCTGGGGGAAGACCTGGCTCAGCTTGACCAGCCGCTCGTAGTCGTGCATCGTCGCTTCCCGGCGCTCGCCGCCCTCACGGGCGAACGGGCAGCCGTAGACGGGGAGGAACGCCATGTGCCGTCCCCCGATGTGCAGGTCGCGCTCGGCCGAGCGGGCCCGCAGGTCGAACTCCCTGGGGGCGAGGGCGGCCTGCGCCAGGACGAACTCAGGGTCCAGCTTGACGATGCTGCCCTCCACCTGCTGCCCGGCCTTCCGGAACAGCTCCAGGGCCTCCGGGTGATCGAACTCGATGCCGATCTCGCTCACGATCCGCTTCCAGCCCCGGTCCAGGGTCTGCATCGCCTCCTCGGAGAGGATCTCGTAGTAGGGCATCTGGTTGACGAACATGCCATCCTCCTCCGCATTTCACGGTCGGCTCCGCTCGGCTGGACGAAGCCCGGCCTGCTGGTCAGCCGCGGTCGCGGGGGATCGCGCGGCTCCAGGTCTTGGCGAAGATCCGGGTCGGGCCCTCAAAGGCGTCGACGGCGTTGGTCACGTGAAACTGCTCGCGCGTGGCGGACAGCGTGCTGCGGGTCTCGACCCGGGTTCGCCACACGCCGCGTGAGATCGAGATGTGGCGCTCCGAGCTGGCGTGCGCAGATAGCGGGCTCCCGTCGGTGATCTCGTACGTGTCATGTCCTCGCTCTTCGTACTCGGTACCGGAGCCCGCCAGGCGGACGTGCGGGAAGTGCCTGGTCTGGGCGACGACGCGCGTGATCCCGCGCCTGGCATCACGCCACCACGTCCGCTCCTCCTCGTCCGCTCCGCCGAGCACGGCATGGTCCGGCGGCGGCGCGGCCTCGGGCGCGGCGAAGTGCGCGGGCGGCGGCGGGTCAGGGACTCCCGGGCGCCGGACCGGAAGCTCCAGCGCCGAAGGCGTGCCCGTCGTCACGGTGAGCGTGGCCCTGGCCAGGGCCACACGACCGGCCAGTACGTCGGCGAGACCGCGATGCGGATGCGGTGACCGGCCGGAACCAGGTGAGAGATGGCGCTGAGCCTGACGCGGACGGCGTAGGCCTGGCCGGGGACCGCCGGACCGGTGTCTCATCCCCATCCCGGTGGCTCAGGTTCAGGATTCCCCTGGTGATGAGCGTGGAGGCGCCGTCCGGCCACACATCACAGAGCCGCACCGCGATCAGCGCCTGCGGCACGTCCGAGCTGACGCGCAGGCGGACCGACGGGCAGCCCAGGATCTCCGCCTGCTCGCCGAGCGGCGCGGAGGTGAACGCGAGCGACCGCCCGTCGTCGCCGCCCTGATCGGCTGCGTGGTCAAGCGGGCCGCCCCACCCGCACCAGGGCCCAGGGTCGGCGGCGAGGGACTGGTGCCCCGGATCTGCAGTTCCTGCTCGGCGCCCGGGCCGGCCTGTAGCTGGCCGGGGGCCGCGAGGACGAACGTGCGCGAAGACACGTTAGGGCTGGGCCAGCCGGGCTCGGCGATCCACCGGCCTTCCCTGGCCGGCCCGAACGGCCCCGGGCGGATCGGCTGCTGCGCGTACACGCGCAGCTTGGGCTCGGACATGATGCCGTTATCCGCCCCCTTGAGCCAGTGGTCCCACCACCGCACCGCCTCCTGCAGGAAGCCGATGGCCGGACCGGGGGGTGCCGTCGTGCGGGTAGACATGGGCCCACGGCCCGATCAGCCCTTTGCACGGGCCCGGGTAACCCTCGAGGAAGCGCAGCACGGCGCTCCGGTAGCCGTCCAGCCACCCGCCGACCATGTAGACGGCGCAGCGCAGCGCGCCGTAGTCCTCGCGGACCGAGCCCTGCTTCCAGTAGCTGTCACGCCGCGGGTGCCCGAGCCAGGCCTCGACGTGCGGCGGGGTTTTCTCCAGTCGCTCGAGCCACTGCTCCCGCCAGCCAGGCCCGACGACCGCTGGGTCCGGCGGGCGGGTGTTGTACGCGAGCATCGTCGAGCCCCAGGCGAGCATGTCGAGGGCCTGCACGCAGCCGCCGATGTAGTGCACGTCGTCGGTGTACCGGTCGTCGGTGGAGTCCACGCTGATCACGGCGGCCAGCTCGGGCGGCGCATGCGCGGCGATCTGCAGGCCGTTGAAGCCGCCCCAGGACTTCCCGATGATTCCCACCTTTCCCGTGCACCAGGGCTGGGCCGCGAGCCAGCGCAGCACCTCGAGGCCATCGGACTGCTCGAGTGGGAGGTACTCGTCGGTGAGGATGCCGTCGGAGTCGCCGGATCCGCGCAGGTCGACCCGGACCGACGCGTACCCGTGCCCGGCGAAATAGCCGTGGATCGGAGCGTCCCGCAGCGCGGTGGCGTCGTTCTTCCGGTAGGGGATGTACTCAAGCACGGCAGGCACCGGGCTGGTCTCGGCCTCCTCCGGGAGCCAGATCCTGGCCGCCAGGCGGCAGCCGTCGGCCATCGGGATCCACGTGCTGGCGATCAGCCGCACCCGGCCCGGCAGGCCCGCGACCTCGCGCAGCTGCGTCCTCTCCGCGTTCACAGCAGCTGGCGTGGCACGGAGTCGGTCCACTGGCGCGAATGGTGCAGCAGCCCGTCGACGGTGACGGCCAGGTCGATCGTGACGTGGAAACGCGTCGCCGTGCCCTGAACGTGAACGGACGACGTCGCTTCGGTGAGCCCGTTGGCCTGCGGATCCGCGTTGTGTGACGGCCCCGGGCGTCGGCCCCGGCCGGGTCGTCGGCATCGACCAGCGAATTCAGCTCGTATTCGCGGGTCACCACCGTCGTGTCGTTGATCCGCTCGGTATGGCTCGCGGAGACGTGCACGCGGGCCCGGCGGGACAGGGCGTCGCGGATGACCTCCCAGACCGGGGGCTCGATCTGGCTGGCATGCCGTTCCAGCACTTCGGGAGAGGGACGGAATTCCGGCGCGGTTGCGCCGCCCGCCGCGGGCACGACCGGCAGCACGATACGGGACGGCCGCCCGGGTCCCCGGTACACCCGGTTCACCGCCGGCTGCGGTGTCGGCCACACGTTCGGCCAGTCGGCGCTGCCCACGCCGACCCGCACCCGGTGCCCGGCTGGAACCGCCACCCCGTGCCGTCGAGGCCGATCGATAGCTCGTAGACCTCCCCCGGCTCGAACGGCTCGGGCTCGGGGAATGAGCGGCGCCGGGTGCCGTTCAGTACGCCCTTGGCGACCAGCGCGACGGCCCGTCCGGCGCGACGTCGGCCAGGCTGACGGAAAGCCGAGACCGTTGCGCGGACGACTCGTGCAGCCTGAGTTCGGACGCCCGAGCTCGTGCAGCGCGTCACTGAGCGGTGCGGTGGTAAACGACGAGTGAATACGCCTCGTCGTCCCGCTGATCGCCGGAAGGCCGAGTCAGGCCGCCCGACCAGAGCCCCGCCGCGGTCCCGACGGTCGCCACGTACGCGTACTCGTCGCCGCCGTCGTGGCCGCTGCCGGCTTCAGCGTGCCGCCATCGGCCAGGTGGACGGTCAGTGCGCTGGCACCGGGCACCGGCCAGTCCCGCTCGGCGCGCCAGGCCCCAGCCGACTCCACTCGGTCGGCGTCGGGACGCCATAGTCCGCATATACACGACCATCGGTGGCTCGTCCAGGACGGTCCGGCTGTCCCCGGCCTTGCACCAGTGATCAGCCACCGCACACTCCGGCAGGTGATCGATGCGCGGACCGGGGACCGCGACATCAGGGACTGCGTGCGTCCACGGCCCGATCATCACCTTGCGCGGGACGCCGAACGCCTCGAAGATGCGCAGCGGCGGGTTCGGTAGCCGTCGTGCCAGCCGCCGATCATGAACACCGGGCACTCGATGCGGTCGTAGTGTCCCGGACCGAGCCGTGCCGCCAGTACGGTCCGTCGGTCTGGTGCCGCAACCACTTGAGCAGATAGGGCTCGTTGTGCTCGAGGTGCTGCTGCCAGATCTCGGCCCAGTCGGCCGACCTACTCCGGCTACGGCGGCAGGGCGTTCATGGCCACCATGTTGCCGCCGTAAGTGCCCACGTCGTAGTACATGCGCAGGTTGCCGCCGGGGTAAGTGGCAGTCGTCGGTGTAGCGGTCGTCGGTGGCGTACATCGGCGCGATCGCCTTGAGGTGCGGTGGCGGTGCATGGCCACCTGCATGCAGGTGAAGCCGCCGTACGAGGTCCCCCACATGCCGACCTGGCCGTTGCACCACGGCTGCCCGGCGATCCACTCGATGGCGTCGTAGCCGTCCTCCTGCTCGTGGGCATGTACTCGTCGGTGTTCACGCCTTCGGAGCCGCCCGTGCCGCGCACGTCGAGCCGGACGCCGACAAAGCCGCGCTCGGCGAAGTAGGAGTGAACGTCGTTGCTGCTCGGGTCCGGTCGTCCTTGCGGTACGGGATGTACTCCATGACGATGGGCAGCGGCTCGCTGTCGTCGCGGTCCGGCACGTACAGATCGGCGGCGAGATGAACTCCGTCCCGCATCGGGATCTGCACGTTCTTGACCAGGCGCACGCCTGGCGCGTAGCGCACGTGGCCGGCGGCTGGCCCGTCATGTGGTGTTCCACAGGTACGGGTAGCCGTCTGGCCGCAGCGAGGGCCGCACCCACGGCTGGGCCGCGAAGTACCACGTGGGATACGCGACCCAGGCGATGTTGGACTTGGGCATCCCACAGCTTCGACGTCTGGACGTAGAACTGGTCGCGCTTGGACACGTCGTAGGTCCGACAGCCCCTGGTCAAGCAGGCAGGCGAACCCCGCGTCGCACCAGTCCACCGAGTTCCACAGGCCAATCTGAGCGCAAGTGAACCAGATGAACGACCAGTACGGGTCAGGCTCGGAGACGAAGTTCGAGTACACCAGCTGCCGGTGCGGGCCGCCGCCGCCGTTCCCCGGAATGGCGTCGAAGGTGGCCGAGTCCTCCGGCGGACGTTGACCGAGACGCCGATCTGCGCCAGGTCGGCGGCGATAACCTGCGCGGCCGCCTCGTCCGGCTGGTCATTGACCACCGCCAGGTTCAGCGTCACGTTGCTCCGGCCACTCTTGTGCAGGTACTGCTTGGCCAGCGCCAGGTCCTGGTCGTAACGCGGGGCGTCCGCCCAGTAGCCGATCCCCATCGACTGCGGGATGATCCCGTAGGCCCGGGTGTACTTGCCGTTGTAGGCAGCCTTGATGATGCCGGGCACGTCGATCGCCGAGCGGATGGCGCGGCGGAGGTTGAGGTTCGGGATGTTCTTCTGGCTGATCGCGAGGAAGTAGTAGTTGAGCGTCGGCTTGCTGTACACGTGCAGGCTGCTGGATGACTGGGCCTGCCCGGCCAGCGCGGGTGGCATGTAGCCGAACGCCACAGTGCCAGAGCTGATCGCCTCGAACGCGGTGTTGTCGCTGTCGATGACCTGCGTCTGGATCGTCGACCACGGCGCCTTGGCGGCGAAGGCTGAACTCGCGCCGCTGTAGTTAGCGAAACGCTTCAGCGTGGTGTGCTGCTTAGGCACCCAGTTCACAAACTCGTAAGGACCAGAGCCGACCGGATTGGTGGAAAAGCTCTTGCCCAGCTTCGTGACCGCCTTTTCGGGAAGTACCTTCCCGCTCGTCGCGGGCAGCGTGCTGTGCATCAGCGGGGCGAACGGCTGCTTCAGGATGATCGTGCCCTCGTACGGGCCGGTCACCTGAACGCTGTCGAGCGCGGACCAGTCCCCTGAGTAAGGGGAGTTCAGCTTTGGTTTGGTCAGGCCGGCGATGCGCTCGTAGGAGAACTTGACGTCGCTGGCCCTGACCTCGCCGTAGCCTTTCTGCCACTCGATGCCCTTCTTCAGCGTGAAGTGGAACTTCAGGCCGTCGGAGGACGGCTCGAAGGACTCGGCCAGCTGGTTGACGACTTTCCAGGTCCCGGGCTTGAACGTGACGAGCCCCTCGTAGATGCAGTCGAAGACGATCACGTCGTCCTGGGACACCCAGAAGGCGGGGTCCAGGTCCTGGATGTCGGTCTGCGGCCGGTAGGTGAGTGTCGTGGTCGGGGGCTTCCCGGCAGCCGAGCCCTGACTGCTGGAAGAGCCGGACGTCGAGGAGCCGCCGCAGGCCGCCAGCAGCACGCTGGCGGCCGAGCCGGACAGCCCGAGCGCCATGGCGCGGCTCAGGAACTGCCGTCGGCCGATTCTGTTGTCGGTGAGGTCGGTGACCAGGGATCCGATGTCCTCGGGGGTGGGCGACATCGGAGTCCTCCTTCGGGATGTCTCGGTCGGTTGTGGTGGGCGGCGAGTGACGGGCGGTGACTTACGGAGGGCTGCCCGCGGCTGCCACGTCTTTCCACCGCAGGCACGCCACCGACCGCCCCGGCATGGCTTCTTCCAGCACCGGGTCTTCGGTTCGGCAGCGCTCCACGGCGAACGGGCAGCGCGGGTGGAAGTGGCATCCAGACGGCGGGTTACGCGGGCTCGGGATCTCGCCGGCGACGGCCGGCTCGCGGGCGCCTCTTCTGGAGTCCTTGTCGGGGATCGACGCGATGAGCGCCCGGGTGTAGGGATGCAGCGGCGCATCGTAGATCTGCTCGGCCGGGCCGGTCTCCACCACCCGCCCCAGGTACATGACCGCGATGCGGTCGGCCAGGTAGCCGACCACGTTCAGCGCATGCGTGATGACCAGGTAGGCGGTGCTGTGTTCGTCGCGGAGCTTTTGCAGCAGGTTGAGGATCGCGCTGGCCGCCGAGACGTCCAGGCCTGCCGTTGGCTCGTCCGCGACGATCAGGCGAGGCCGCAGAGTCAGCGCGCGGGCGATCCCGACGCGCCGTGCCTGGCCGCCGGACAGCTCGTGTGGGTAGTAGCTGGCCACCCGCTCGGGGAGTTCCACCATGTTGAGCAGCTCGGCCACCGAATACTGCTTGTCCTGGCCGATGCCGTGGATCACGTACGGCTCGGTCAGCAGCGCCGACACGCGCATCCGGGGACTGAGGCTCGAATGCGGATCCTGGAAGATCATGACGGCGTCCCGCCGGAACCTGCGTACATCCCGGCCACGAAGCTCGCTGACCTCGGTTTCCCCGAAGAACACGCGTCCCGAGGTGATCCGGGTGAGCCGCAGGCAGCCGAGGGCAAGCGTGGTCTTGCCCGACCCGGACTCGCCGACGACGCCGAGCACTTCGGCGTCAGAGACGGTCAGGCTGACGCCGTCGACCGCACGCACGCCACTCCCGCTCCTGGTCAGTCTGGCCAGAGTGCCCCCGGAGGAGAACACCACGCGCAGGTCCTCGACCCGGAGCAGGGCGGGCGCGGGCACGGGCGGTGTGCCGTTGGCCAGCGGCCGGTCGCTTGAGGCTGCGGCGGTCATGCCGGCGGCACCGCCTTCGGGGCCGCCGCGCCGGACATCCCGGCCCGCTCGTAGGCCGAGTCCTGGTCGCGCATGTGGCAGCGGACCAGTTCGCTGGCCCCGGAGGTCACCGGGCGGGGCTCCTCGGTCCGGCAGATGTCCTGGGCATAGGAGCAGCGGGAGGCGAAACGGCAGCCGGTGAACTCGCCCATCAGCGACGGGACCCGTCCGGGAATGGCGGTGAGCGGCTGACCCCGGTGCGCCCGGGTAGGCACCGCATCGAGCAGGGCCATGGTGTAGGGATGCTGTGGCAGCCTGAAGACCTCGGCCACACCACCCTGCTCGATGACCTGGCCGGCGTACATGACCACGACGCGATCACAAAGCACGGCGACGAGGCTCAGGTCGTGGGTGACGAACAGGATCGTGAGATCACGATCGGCTTTGATCTGCCGCAGCAGGCTGATGATCTGGCCCTCGGTCGTCACGTCCAGCGCCGAGGTGGGTTCGTCGGCGATCAGCAGTTCGGGCTCGAGGCTGAGGGCCATGGCCGTCATCACGCGCTGGCGCATGCCGCCGGAGAGCTGGTGCGGGTAGCAGCGCACGACGTCCTCAGGGTCGGGCAGGCCAACCTGGTGCAGGAGCGTGACAGCCTGCTGCCGGAATCGCTTGCGATCCTCCCGGTGCACCCGGTGGCCGCAGTGGGCCGCCTGCACGTCGGTCATCTGGTGCCCGATCTTGAACGTCGGATTGAGCGAGGTCAGCGGATCCTGGAAGATCATGGCGATCTTCTCGCCCCGGGTGTGGCGCAGCTGCTCGCCGTCCATCGACGCGATGTCGGTCGTGCCGTTGAGGATGATCCGGCCGCCAGCGATCTTCCCGTTAGCGGGCAGCAGCCGCAGCACGGTGAGCGCGAGCGTGCTCTTGCCGGAACCCGATTCGCCGACCAGGCCGACGACCTCACCGCGGCCGATGGTCAGGTCAACGCCAGGCAGCACCCGCATGACCGAACCGCGGCTCCGGTACTCAACGGCCAGGCCCTGGATGTCCAGGACGACGTCGCCGGGACCGGCGCTCCCGTTCATGCCCGCCATCGCGACACTCCGCGCAGCCGGGGATCCAGGACGTCCCGCAGCGCCTCACCGAAAGTGAGGAACCCGATCGTGGCGATGGCCAGTGCGAGGGATGCGAAGAGCACCGCCCATGGCGCCTGGTAAATCGAACTGAAGCCGTCAGACAGGATGGTGCCCCACGACGGGTTCGGCGGCCGGACGCCAAGGCCGAGAAATGACAGCCCGGCTTCGACGGCGATGGCGCTCGGAATATCCATGGCGAGCAGGATGAGCAACGGGGCCACGATGTTCGGGGTGAGATGCCGGACCATGATCCGCGGTCGGCTGGCCCCAAGCGCCCGCTCGGCCAGGATGTACTGGTTCTGCTTCGCCGAGAGCACGAGCGCCCGGCTGGTCCTGGCGTAGTTCGGCAGGAAGGCGACCGCGATCACGATAACCAGATTGCGCAGCGACGAGCCGATCACCACCAGCAGCGTCAGAGCAAGGATGATCGCGGGGAAGGACTGGAAGGTATCGGTCAGCAGGACCACGGCGTTGTCGAACAGCCCCCCGAGATAACCACCGAGCAGGCCGAGCACCAGGCCAAAAACGAGGGCGCAGGCCACGGCCGGAACCGACACCACCATCTCGATCCTCGTGCCGTAGATAAGGCGGGACAGGATGTCCCGGCCGAGCTGATCGGTGCCGAGCAGGTGGTGCAGCGAAGGCCCCTGCAGCGTGGCGTTCACGTCGATGGCGCTGAACGAGTACGGGGCCAGCAATGGGCCGAACACCGCGAGCACGATCAGCCCGCCCACGATGATGCTGCCCAGGGTGCCGCCCGGCGTGGTGAGCAGGGACCCGACGGCGCTGCGCGCCCGGGCCCGCCGCGTTGGCTGCGGCAGAGTGGAGACGTCGAGATCGAACAGGCCGATCCCGTCGTCTGGACGGGCTGCGCCGAGAAGTGCCATTCAGCTCCTTTCAGGTCCCCGCTGCCTGCCCGAGCTGGAT
Organism: uncultured Actinomycetota bacterium; assembly: GCA_963739645.1. Taxonomy (GTDB): domain Bacteria; phylum Actinomycetota; class Actinomycetes; order Streptosporangiales; family Streptosporangiaceae; genus JASHPR01. The sequence goes on along the minus strand of CAVUBM010000107.1, from coordinate 1,568 downwards.
ACGGGTGTCCAGCAGGCGGTAGGTGACGTCGGCCAGCAGGTTCGCCACGATCACCATCACGGCGATCACGAGCGACGTGCCCTGCACGATCGGGAAGTTCCGCGAGGCGATGGCGTCGTACGCGAGGGTGCCGAGGCCGGGCCGGTCAAAGATGACCTCGATGAAGATCGCGCCGCCGAGCAGGGTGCCGAGCCCGACTCCGAGGATGGCAACCACCGGCGCCGCGGCGTTCTTCAGCGCGTACTGGAAGAACACCTTGCGGCGGCGGATTCCCAGGGCGTGGGCCGTCCGCACATAGTTGGAGGTGAGCACCTCGAGCATGTTGCTGCGCACCAGCCGGGCGATGTACCCGATCCAGCCGAGAGCCAGGGCTACCGCTGGAAGCACCAGATGCTTAATGTCGTCGACCGGCTGCCCCGGGGCTCCCGCCCCGATGACGGGGAGGACGTGCAGGTGGACGGAGAAGATGAGGATCAGGAGGAGGCCGACGACGAAGGGGGGCAGCGTGATGACCGAAATAGAGACGATCCCGATCGCCCGGTCGACCAGCCCGCCTGGCTTGACCGCGGCCAGGACGCCCAGCGGAACGCCGACGAGGACGGCGAGACCCAGGCCAGAGACCGCCAGCACCAGGGTGTACGGGAGGTTCTGCATCACCAGGCTGGCTACGGACTGGTTGGTCACAAAGTTGATGCCCAGGTTTCCCTGGAACGCGTTGACGATGTACTGGTAGATCTGCTGCGGGACGGATACATCGAGGCCCATCTGATGCCGGACCTGCCTGATCAGCGCCGGGTTGGCGTGCGGGCCGAAGACATAGGTGACCGGGTTCCCGGGGATCAGCCGGTCGAGGCTGGCCAGGAACGCCATCACGATGAGCACGACGACAAGCGCCGTGATCACGCGGCGGCCGAGATACCGGGCGAGCGACATCCTCGTCAGTGCCGCGTCGGCCTGGTGCCATACGAGAATCTGTCAGCAGGGTCCATCGACACAGGCGCCTCCTTTTACTGCTGACTCGGCGTTCCCCGGCTGGGGCCATGCGGACACAAAGCGAGCGGTCAGGGCGACCGACGCCTGGGACAGGACGTCGGCGCACTCGCGGATACGTCGCTTCGGCAGCCGGGCCGAGGGGCCGGACACCGCGACGGCGGCGATGACCTCGTTGTGGCCGTCCACCACCGGCACGGCGACGGCCCGCAGGCCCGGCTCGAGCTCGTCCATGAGCGTGGCAAAACCGCGGCGGCGGACGAGCTTGAGCTCGGCCTCAAGCGCCCGCCGGTCGGTGATCGTCTGGGGCGTGAACCGAGCGAGCGGGCCATGGGGCAGGTCGGCCACGCCGTAGGCCAGGAAGACCTTGCCGGGCGAGGAGCAGTGCAGCGGGATGAAGCGGCCCACCCAGTTGGTCGTGGCCAGGATGTGCGGCGCGTCGACCTGGGCGATGTTGTCCACGAGCTTGCCGGCCACCGGCACCGAGAGGTTGACCGTCTCGCTCGTGGCGCGCCCGATGTTCTCGAGGACCGGCCTGGCGGCATCCAGCAGCGCCTGGCGGACCGAACGGCTGGTGA
>CAVUBM010000106.1:0-96077 GCA_963739645.1 uncultured Actinomycetota bacterium | reverse complement strand
CGCGAAACGCTCAGAACGGCAGGGTCCGCTGCAGCCCGAAGTGGGGGAACAGGCTGTTGTCGCCGAACCGGGTGATGGCGCAGATCTTGTCGCCGGCCAGCGTGAGCACGATGAGGCCATGGGCGTGCGCGACCGGCGCGTCCGGGTCGGTGCGGTAGTAGCCGAACGCGGGCTGGTTGTTGGCGCGGGTAGGCACCAGCCGGGCCACCCGGGTCCTCCAGTCGGGCCGGGTCTGGAAGAACTCGGCGATCGCGGCCCGGCCCTGGTATTCCAGCGGCTCGGGCGGCATCGTCAGCCACGCGTCCTCGGTGAGCAGGGCCACCAGGCGCTCGGTGTCGGCGGCCTCGAACGCGTCCGCGAACCGGCTGGTGAGCTCGCGCTCCCGGGCCGACCGCGGCGCGGGCGCGCTGTCGCGGCCCGCGGCAGGAAGCTGGGCGGCGAGCGTGGCGCGGGCCCGCTGCAGGGCGCTGTTCACCGACACCTCGCTGACGTGGAGCATGCCGGCGGCCTGCGCCGCGGGGTAGCCGAGCACGTCGCGCAGCACCAGGACGGCGCGCTGCCGGGGCGGCAGGCGCTGCAGCCCGGTCACGAACGCCAATGCCACCGCTTCCCTGGTCTCGTAGCGTGCTTCCGGCCCGGGCGCGGTGTCGGGCAGGTCATCGAGCAGCGCGTCCGGGTAGGGCTGCAGCCACAGCGGCTCGGTCCGGCGGGTGGGCTCGGGCGGAGGCGCCGACCACTGGTACCTGGCCGCGGCCGCGGGCGGCGGCCGGTGTCGCGCAGCGCGTTCAGGCACCGGTTGGTCGCGATCTTGTACAGCCAGGTGCGCACCGAGGCACGTTCCTCGAACCGGTCCAGCCCGCGCCAGGCGGCCAGCAGCGTCTCCTGCAGCGTGTCCTCGGCGTCCTGGACCGAGCCGAGGATCCGGTAGCAGTGCAGCTGCAGCTCGCGCCGGTAGGGGTCGGTGAGCTCGCGGAACGCCTCTCCATCGCCCGCCCGGGCGCGGGCCAGCGCTGTCGTGGTCACGATCACATCCTCGCATCGCCTCACCCTTCGCCAGGTCCTTAACGTAACGACACCAGCCGGGCCGGAAAGTCACCGGTCAATTCGCGGCTGCCCGCGGTGTCTCACCCAGCAGCAAGCAACAAACGCTGAACTTGGAGGACACGTGAACACCGCGAGCAAGCAGGACGCCGTGACCCGCGCCCAGGGCTGGGCCCTGGCGCTGGCGTCGGTGGCGTCGTTCATGGTCGTGCTGGACCTGCTGGTCGTCGCGACCGCGCTGAGCACGATCCGCCGCGACCTGGGCGCCTCGATCGGGCAGCTGGAGTGGACGGTCAACGCCTACACCCTGGCCTTCGCCGTGCTGCTGATGACCGCGGCCGCCGTGGGCGACCGGTTCGGCAGGCGGCGGGTCTTCGCCGTCGGCCTGGGCGTGTTCGCCGCGGGCTCGGCGGCGTGCGCGCTCGCGCCCGGGGCCGGCGCGCTGATCGCGGCGCGCACGGTGCAGGGCATCGGCGCGGCGATGGTCATGCCGCTGGCGCTGGCGCTGCTGAACGCGGCCGTCCCGCCGCAGCGCCGCGGCTGGGCGATGGGGATCTTCGGCTCGGTGACCGCGCTGGCGGTCGTGGTGGGGCCGGTGCTGGGCGGCGCGATCACCCAGGGCATCGCCTGGCAGTGGATCTTCTGGCTGAACGTGCCGATCGGCCTGCTCACCATCCCGCTGGCGCTGCGCCGCCTGGAGGAGAGTTACGGGCCGCGCGCCGCACTGGACCTGCCCGGCGTGGCGCTGGGCACCGGCGCGGCGCTCGGGCTGGTCTGGGGCCTGGTGCGCGGCAGCTCGGCCGGCTGGGCCAGCCCCGAGGTCGCCGGGGCGCTCGCGGCGGGCGCGGTGCTGGCCGTGGCGTTCACCGGCTGGGAACTGCGTGCCCGCGCGCCGATGCTGCCGATGCGCTTGTTCGCCATCCGGGGCTTCTCCGCGGGCAACGCCGTGGTCTTCCTGGCGAACGCGTCGGTGACCGGGGCGGTCTTCTTCATGGCCCAGTTCCTGCAGGTCGGCCTCGGCCAGGATCCGCTCGGCGCCGGGCTGCGGCTGCTGCCCTGGGGCGTGGCACCGTTCCTGATCGCACCGAGGGCGGGGAAGCTGGCCGACCGGATCGGCGAGCGGCCGCTGGTCGTCTCCGGCCTGCTGCTGCAGGCCGCCGGGTTCGCCTGGATCGCCGTCATCGCCGCCCCCGGGCTGGCCTACCCGGCGATGCTCGCACCGATGATGATCTCCGGCGCCGGGATCGGCCTGGCCCTGCCCGCGGTCACCAGGGCCGTGGTCGGCTCGGTCCCGCGCGTCGACATCGGCAAGGCGTCGGGCAGCTTCAGCATGATGCGCCAGCTCGGCGGCGCGTTCGGCGTCGCGATCCTGGCCGCGGTGTTCACCTCGGCCGGCGGCTACACCTCGGCCGCCGCGTTCAGCGCCGGGTTCGCGCCCGCCATCGTGGCCGCGGCCGGCCTGGCCCTGGCCGGTGCCCTCGCCGGACTGGCCCTGCCGGGCCGATCAGGCCAGGCACAGGACGCGCCGGCCGACCGGGCGGCCACGGTCCACCAGGCTCATTGCACCCTGACACGGCCCAGAAGATGGGCGAACTCACCGATGTACGGGCGGGCTTTGACTCCTAACGTCGGCAGTGACCCCCGATGATGCCGGGGCCCGAAGCCGCGGGGCTGCGAACATCCGCGCGCTGTTTAGACCAGGGAGATGGGACAGATGCCGAAGGTCTCGAAACAGAGTGCCGCGCAGGTCGATGATTACGGCCCGGTGGAGAACCGGCACGAGGAGGTCAGCGACTACACGATCGAGTTCGTGTCATTCCGCCAGGACATCGACGGTACCCCGCTGCTGAAGGGGCTGCCGGGCGACAGCTGCGACTGCCCGCACTGGGGCTATGTGGTCAAGGGCAGGCTGACCTTCCGCTTCGCCGACCACGAGGAAGCCGTCGAAGCGGGCGATGCGTTTTACCTTCCGCCCGGTCACATACCGCTGGCCGAGGCCGGCACCGAATACGTCCAGTTCAGCCCCACCCTGGAGCATCAGGCAGTCGCGGCGGCGATGGTGAAGAACATGCAGGAGGCACAGCGCGCCTGACCACACTGCAAAGATGCTCGCGTTGCGCCAGCACTGTCGCTCTACTAGTCTAGTAATAGACCGACAGTCTTGGAGGCGGGCATGTTCCGTGTCGATTCCGGGTCCGGCGTGCCGATCTACCGGCAGCTAGTCCAGCAGGTGCGCCGGGATGTCATGCTGGGCCGGCTGCAGCCCGGTGACCAGCTGCCCAGTGTGAAAGAGGTGGTCGACTCCCTGTCGGTCAATCCGAACACGGTGGTGAAGGCGTTCAGCGAGCTGGAGCATCAGGGGCTGGTGATACGCCGGCAGGGCGTAGGAACCTTCGTGGCGGCTGCACCGCCGGTGACGTCGCTGCCGGTGGCACCGAAGCTGCTGGGCTCGCTGGCCCGGTGGGTGGACCGGGCGAGGCAGGACGGGCTGTCGTCCGAGCAGATCCGGATGCTCCTGGAGGTTGCCCTCGATGAGCCGGCCGCCAGTCTGGGTGACCGCCGCACGGCCGGCGGTGCCGCATGAGCACGGCACTACGGTGCGCGGGCCTCGGGCACCGCTACGGGCGCAAGATCTGGGGCCTGCGTGACTGCAGCCTGGACGTGCCAGCCGGGCGCGTGGTGGCACTGGTCGGCCCGAACGGCTCCGGCAAGACCACCCTGATGAGCATGGCGGCGGGCCTCCTTCCGGCCAGCACGGGACGTGTCGAGGCCGCTGGCGGCGCCCCAGCGCACCGGCTGGACAAGATCGGGTTCGTCGCCCAGGACGCGCCGCTGTGGCCGCGCCTGCGCGTGGCCGATGTCCTGGCGATAGGACGGTGCATGAACCGCGGCTTCGACGGGGCCATGGCCTCCCAGCGGATCCGGCGGCTGGGCATCCGGCCCCGGGCGCGTATCAGCGCCCTGTCCGGCGGCGAGCGCGCCCAGGTGGCTCTCACCCTGGTGCTGGCCAAGAAGCCGGAGTTGTTCTTGCTCGATGAGCCGACGGCCAACCTTGATCCGCTGGCCCGGCGAGAATTCCTTGGCTCGATGTTCGAGGCCTGCAGCGAGACGGGCGCTACCGTGCTGTACTCCTCCCACGCCGTGGCGGAGCTGGAGCGCATCTGCGACTACCTGATCGTGCTTCGCTCGGGGCACCTGCGGCTCGCCGGCGACATCGACGAGCTGCGCCAGCAGCACCGGGTCATCTGCGGGCCAGACGGCTGGCCCGACGGCGGAGGCTGGCAGGTGATCAGCCAGCGCAGCACGGCCGGCCGGACCACGGCTCTGGTGCGCTGCGACGGCGCCTGCCTCGCTGGCCCGGGCCTGCAGGACGCGGCACCCACCTTTGATGAGCTCGTGCTCGGCTACCTCGAGGGCGATGCCGCCACGCTCCCCGAGGAGGCTCTGGCATGACCTGCCTCATCTGGCGACAGCACCGCGGCCAGGCCCTGTGGACCGTCATCACCGTCACGGCCCTGTGTGCCCTCATGGTCAGCTTCGGGCTCAGCGCCGAGCACTGGCTGGCGGGTTACCATGTCTGGCTCCGGCAGCTAGCAGCCGCCGGATGCCCGCCGCCCACCGCGCATAGCGGCGTGTTCCACGTCCGGTCGGCCGCAACCTGCAGCGCCCTCAAAAATCGGTATCCGGGCAGCCTGCAAGCCGCCTTCGCGTCCCACTACAGCTTCGCGATCCTCTTCTCCCAGGACGGCCTGCCCGCCGCGTTCGCGATCATCGGCGCCATGATCGGCGCCCCGCTGGTCGCCAGGGAGGTCGAGCAGCGCACCCACCTGGCGGCCTGGACCCAGTCAGTGTCACGACGCCGCTGGTACATCACCAAGATCGCTGCTCTCACCGCCGCCCTGGCCGTGGCCGGCCTGGCCGCCGGGGCCGCCAACGCCTGGCTGCAGCACCAGCTCACCGCCGGTGACACCACAAGCTCACGCTGGTCATGGTTTGTCTCCATCAACCTGGCCCTGGCCGGCGAGGCCGCGCTCGCCTTCGCGCTGGGCGTAGCTTTCGGCGCCTTGCTCCGGCGCACGCTTCCCGCGGTCGGCGCGGCCGTGGCCGGATTCGCCGTCCTGCTCCTGGCCGCCCGGTGGATAGTGCAGGCCCTGACACCGGCCACTAACACGACCGGACCGCGCTTTGCCGCGCCACCCGGCAGCTGGGTCCTCGGCTCAGGTACCGGTGTCCCGGTGCCCTACCACCCAGCCAGCCAGTACTGGCCACTGCAGCTCATCCTGCTCACCGTCCTGCTAGCGGCCGCTGCGGCGGCACTGGCATCGGGCTGGCGCGCCACCCGGATGCGCGCCGTCTGAGCGATGGCGCCGCCGGAAGCCCCCTAGCGGTCATCGGCCGGGGACAGCGCGTCGATCCACCGCTCCAGACGGCGGCCTTCCGAGCTGACCAGGGAGGGATCATGCAAGGTGCTGGCCAGCAGCGCGATGCCCTCGTAGGCCGCGACCAGCGCGACGGCCAGTTCCCTGGCGTCGTCGCGTCCCATCGCCTCGAACTGCTCCTGCACCCAGCCGATCAGCCCCAGCAGCACCTGGCCGGCCTCCCCGCGGAGCTCATCGTCGCGCTTGCCCAGCTCAGACGCGAGCGATCCGATCGGGCAGCCATGGCTGGCGAACAGCTCACGGCGATCCACCCAGGTCCGGATCAGTGCCTTCAGCCGGGCCTGCGGCGTGCGCCGCCGGTCCAGCACCCCGCTCACGGTGCCCTGTGCGTCCCCGTAGGCGTCGATGACCGCCGAGACGATCGCGTCCTTGGTCTTGAAGTAGTAGAAGACGTTGCCGACCGGCACCTCGGCGGCCGCCGCGATCTCAGCCAGCGTGGTCTTCTCCACGCCCTGCTCGTGGAACAGCTGCCGGGCCGCGGCGACGAGCCGCTCGCGCTTGCCCGCCGCGGGCGGTTCCGCTCCGGGCACCAGTGAGTTAGTCACCTGACCAAGAGTAGACGGTCGCCCGATCCTGCCCGGGCGCCCGCGACGCCCAGCCGGGCCCCGCCGCCCGGGCGCGGGGCCGTCGTCAGTGAGGACTGAGCACGGTCAGCTGCTCGCTGCCTCCGTCGCCTCCGCCTTCTGCTCGACGATCTCGCCCTCGATCGTGATCTGGATCTCGTCGCTGACCACGAATCTTCCGTCCAGCATCATGTTGAGCGTCAGGCCGAATTCCTTCCGGTTGATCTGGGTCGTGGCGCCGTAGGCGATCCGGTGTCCCATCATCCCCGGGTCGTTGAACTCGCCGTACTTGGTCACGTCGAGCGTCACCGGGTGGGTGTTGTCCTTGATGGTCAAGTCCCCGGTCAGCGTGTAGTGATCCTGGCCGGCCTGCTCGATGCTGGTGCTCTTGAACGTGATCAAGGGGTACTTCTCCACCTCGAGGAAATTCGACGAGCGGAGGTCGTTGTCCCTGACCCCGTTGTTGGTGCGGATGCTGGCGGTCGAGATGGTCGCCTCGACCTTGGCCGTCTCGGGGTGGTCCGGGTCGATGTCGGCGGTCGTGCTGATCTCGTCGAAGGAACCTCGCACCGTCATCATCCCGAGGTGCTTCGCCGAGAATTCAACCTGCGTGTGGTACGGGTCAAGCTGCCAGTCGCCCATGGGGGAGCCTCCTCGTCTCGCCAGCGCATGCGGCGGCGGCACGCCGGGTTAGCCGCCGCATACCTGGCCGGTACCTGAACTGGAGTAAAGCCTCCAGATCAGACTACACTTCCGGAGGCAGCCCTCCGCATGGGGTTGGCCGTTGGCGCCGGCCTGGATGCTGCGCGGCGGGGAGCAGTGTCGGGTACCGGAACTCCGTGCGGCCGGCCCGGTCTGGCTGGTGAGATAGCGACATGGCTGACGGGGCCCTAAAAGACCAGGTCGGAGGCCCGGCTGAGCCGGGCAGCCGTCCCCTGCGGGCCGACGCGGCGCGCAACCGCGAGGCCGTGCTGAGCGCGGCCCGTGAGGTGTTCGCCGAGATCGGTCTGGACGCGCCGCTGGAGGAGATCGCGCGCCGCGCCGGGGTGGGGATCGGGACCCTGTACCGGAGGTTCCCGGCCCGTGAGCAGCTCGTCTCCGCGGCGCTCATCGACAAGATCACGGCGTACGCCGTGGCTGCCGAGCGGGCGCTGGCCGAGCCCGACCCGTGGGCCGGGTTCGCCGGGTTCGTGCGGCGGATCTGCGCCATGCAGGCGGGTGACCGCGGCCTGGCCGACCTGCTGCTCATCACCCTGGCCCCGAGCGAGGAGCTCGAGGCCATCCGCGCACGGGCCAACCGCGCCATGATCAGGCTGATCGACCGGGCCAAGGCGGCGGGCCGCCTGCGCACCGACATGGTCGGTGAAGACCTGCTGCTCATGCTGATCGGCAACAGCGCCATCGCCGCCGCGGCCGGGCGTGACGCGCCCCGGGCCCTGCCGCGTTTCGTCGCGCTGATGCTCGACGCCTTCCAGCCGCGCCCCGGGGCGGACCTGCCCCCGGCGCCCAGCACCGCGCAGATGCGGCGCGTCATGAGCCGGCTCGCCGCCGAGCACGGCTGCGGCCAGCCGCCTGGCTGCCAGACCAGGACGCAACCGGAAAAAGGCCCACAATAGGGGACTCCCTATCGGGATGGTATGTGCAGCATGCAATTGCATAGACTGATCCGGCCCCTAGTCGAACTCCCCCGCGGAGGTTCCGGCATGCTGGACCGCGGACATCCGGCTGCGTATATCCGCGCCGGCCACGGCGACGCCGGCCTGGCCCGGCAGAACAAGGCCGTGGCCGAGGCCGCCCGGCAGCGCGGCTGGCCCCTGCCCACCGTCTACGCCGAGGATCAGGCCGATCTGGATGACGGGCACGCGCCCGCCCTGGCCCGGCTGGAAGCCGCGATCGAGGTCGGCCGTCACGACGCGCTGCTGATCGCCGATCCCGGTGCGGTCACCGCCACGGCCAGCCACCTGATGGAGCTGCTCTTCCGCTGCACGCGCAACGGTGTCGCGGTCGGGTTCGTGCTTCCGCCCGCGACCGCTGCCGCCCAGGTCATGGCGGCCCCGCCTGCGGCCGCGGAGCCGGCCGCCCGGTACGTCCCGCCGTTCCCGCTGCGGCGGCACGAGGCGTGGGGGGCGCTGGCCCGGGCCCGCGTCGCGGCGCTGACGGAGCTGTTCCCTGGCTGGCGGATCTGGCTTGACGGGCGCGGGTGGCACGCGCGCCGGCGGGAGACCGTGTACCTCCAGATCTGCCAGCCGGGTATGCCGGCGTTCAGCGTGCACGCGGAAAACTCGACCGGTCTCGCGATGCAGCTCTACTGGCAGCAGGCCGCCGACAGGGACGCGGCCGAGGCGCTCTCCGCAGGCTAGGCGCCCGCCGCCGCCCGGCAACCGGCCCACTCCATCCGATGCCGGGACACATTGTGCATGTTGCCCGGCCAGGAGCGCTTCTGGTTCATGTGGGACGACCTGTCGCACGGGGCCCTGGGGGCCGTGGTCCTGGCCGACGTCCGGCGCCTGGCCGACTGCTTCCAGTCCATCGACTACTTCGAGCGCCGCAAGACGCCGTTCATCGTGGCGCTCAACTGCTTCGCCGGGTCGCGCCCGCACGAGGACGACGAGGTCCGGCGGGCCCTCGACCTCGACCCCCAGGTGCCGATCGTCCGGTGCGACGCGCGGCAGCGGGGTTCGAGCCGGGACACGCTGGTCACCCTGGTCGACCACACGATCGCTGCCGCGGAGTCCGGCCTGCGCCTGCCGAGCCCTTCCGGCACGCGTTCTGAGCAGGTCGTAGTCCGGTCGCCCAGCGCCAACGGCCCGGCTCAGCTGATGAACAGCGCAATCGCAAGATACTGGCAGGCCGCGGCGGCGCAGACGAAGACGTGAAAGACCTCGTGGTAACCGAACACCGACGGGTATGGGTCGGGCCACCGGCGATGGTAGGAAATCGCCCCGGCCGTGTAGAGCAGGCCCCCACCGATCATCAGTGCTCCCGGCGCGACACCGGCATTGATCCATACCCACGGCAGTGCAAGGCCGGCCATCCAGCCCAGGCCAAGGAACGTCGCGCCAACCACGACCTCTGGCGCGCGCATCCACACCATATGGACCGCGGCGGCTGTCAGCGCGAGTGACCACATCACGATCAAGCAGGCCAGCCCGAAGGCGCCGCGCATGGCCACGAGGAAAGCGGGGGTTGCCGTCCCGGCGATGAGCACGAAGATCATCGCGTGGTCCAGGCGCTGCATACGCTGGCGCCACACCTCAGTCCAGTTGCCGCGATGATAGAGCGCGCTGCTCCCGAACAGCATGCTCACGCTGGCCGCATAGACAGCAGTGGCCGTGATCCGCGTGGCTCCGTGCACGCGGGCCAGCAGCAGCGTGCCGACCACCAGCGACGCCCCGAACCAGAGCAGGTGCAGCCAGCCACGCAGGACCGGCTTTGTGTAATACACACCGCGCCGGGCGTCGTAGAGCGCATCCACCGCCGGCGAGAACGGCACCGCCGGTGCAGAATTAAATGCCGCCGGGCGGACTTAAATGTCGTCACATGCCCACCTCGGCTGGCCTGCCTACAGGGCACCGCCGGGGTCCGGAGCAGCGGGAGTCGCAGTCCCATGTACACGCCGACACGAGTGCGATCGTCCTGATCAGGAAGTTACGCGCGATCCGCCGGGATCACAAGGTCAAGGTGCTGCGATGCGAGGCAGGCTACGGGGATACTGGCCGCATGATTGACGATACTGCCCGGAACCGGGCCATCTACCAGGCGCTGAAGGCGGCCGACGAAGTCGCGGCGGCCCTTCAGGCCCACCTTGTCGAGGAGCACAAGGCTGATCTGGATCGCACCGCCGAACAGAACTCCTCCACCGACTCGTTCAGGCTCCTGCGGCAGGCCCGCGAGCGCCTGGGCGAAGGACTGCGAGGCGTCGACGCCGGAGGCATCGGGGAGTCTGATGAGATCTCCCTGCGCGATCACTGACCTCACGGGCGGCTGCGGCGTAGTGTTCGTGCTGAGTACTGGTGAACTAGCTGCCGGGTCGAGACCCCGCCTTGCTGCAGGCGCAGGAAGGCACGCCTATGGTCAGCATGAATCTTGTTACCCGCGGCGGCGGCCCGGCCGTCGTTGCGTTGCGGGGGGAGCTTGACGTGGCAGCCGCCGCGGGCGTCGCCGCGGCGCTGGCCAGCGGTCGCGGCCCGGGAGCGTGTGGTTATCGCCGATCTGGCGGGCCTGGAATTTATCGACCTCACCGGCGTGGCGGCGCTGGTGCTCGCGCGGGAGCAGGCCCGGCGGGCGGGGGCTGATCTGCTGCTGGCCGCGGCGCAAGATCGGGTGCTGCGGATTCTTGCCGCCATCCGGCTGGCCGAGGTCTTCTGCGTTCATGCCAGCGTGGAGGAGGCGGCTGGCAGCGCCGGACGCTCCCCGCGGGTGGCGGTGCCGGTGGCGTAGCGGCGGCTGGGCACGATCGGCGGGCGTGTGCCGTCATGTGCATGCCCTATGCCCAGAGCGCCACCGGAGCGTACAGTGAATATGTTGCTCCGGACCCCGGCGGCCACTGCGAAATGTCGCGGCTGCTTGGCAGGCCCGGAGTTTTCTTTTTCCGTGCACGGACGATGCCAGCAAGGCGCCACGGCCGAAGAGGGTGAGAACCTACTGGGGAATTCTCCCCATCGCGATCTGTCCAGCAACACCGACTGCCGCGCACGCCAGATAGCTCACTGAGGAGTTGGTTATGGGCATCATCGCATGGATTGTTCTCGGCCTCGCGGCGGGCTTGCTGGCCAATATGCTCGTCCCCGGCCGCAGATCACAAGGCCTCATCCTGACCTGCGTGATCGGCGTCGCCGGGGCGCTGGGCGGCGGCTGGGTGGCCACCAGGCTGTTCCACGTCCACACCCTGCAAGGGTTCTTCAACCTGTCCACCTGGCTCACCGCCATTGCCGGTGCGGCGATCCTGCTGCTGGCCTACCGCCTGATCAGCGGGCGGACCGGCTACCGGGCGGCACACCGATGAACAGAGCTGCTGTCAGTGCGCACTGGCGGCGGTGACCGGATTCGATGAGCACCAATACCGGGCTGGAGGCTGCCAGCGCGACACTGACAGGGCAGCCCGTTCTGCCAGGGATCGTGGGCGGCCACGGCGCTATCGGGCAGCAGCCGGTGGCCGCCACGCCCCGGCCGCGGCGTGGCCGGAAGGTCCTCCGCGCTGCGGTGTCGGTCGCCCTGGTCGCGGCCGCGTTCGGGTTCGCCCTCCCGCATTTCGCGTCCTACCACAGCGTGTGGGCCAGCATGGCGGCGATGACGTGGCTGCAGGCGCTACTCGTCGCCGCGGTGGCCGCTGCCAGCATGGTCTCTTACTGGATCATGATCTGTGCGGTGCTGCCGGCGCTGCGGCTGCGCGAGGCGGCGGCGGTCAACCTCAGCTCCAACGCGGTGGCGAGCACGCTGCCCGCCGGCGGTGCCCTGGCCATGGGGGTCAGCTGGGCGATGATGTCCAGCTGGGGCATCAGCACAGCCGACTACGTGCTCTACACCCTGGTGTCGGGCATCTGGAACGTCTTCGCGCGCCTGGCCTTGCCCATCCTCGCGCTGCTGGTGCTGATGACGGCCGTGCGGCCCGATGCTGTCCTGATCGCGGCGGCGGCCGCGGGCCTGGCCTTGCTCGCCGCCCTGGCCGCCGGGCTCGGCCTGATCCTGCGCAGTGCGTCCGGCGCGGTCCGCGCGGGCCAGGTGCTGCAGCACGTACTCGTCATCGCCAGCCGGCTGGCACGACGGCAGCCGCCTTCCGACGTGTCCGGATCACTGGTCGGCTTCCGCGACCGGGCCGCCGTCCTCATCGGCGCGCGGGGCTGGCGGATCACCGCCGCCACCGTGGCGAGCCACCTCCTCTTGTGGCTGGTCCTGCTGGCGTGCCTGCGCGCCACTGGCGTGTCCCAGGCCCAGGTGCCCTGGCAGACCTCACTGGCGGCCTTCGCATTCGTCCGGCTGCTGACGGTCCTGCCGATCACCCCTGGCGGTCTCGGGATCACCGAGCTCGGCCTGGTGGGCATCCTGGCCGCCGGCGCCGGCTCCCAGGTCACCGCGCAAGTGACGGCCGCCGTGCTGCTGTGGCGGGCGGTCACCTACCTGCCCCCCATCCCGCTCGGCGCGGCCGCTTTCCTTGTGTGGCGGCACGCACCCGCGCTCATCCACAGCAGCCCAGGCAGTGCTGGCCCGGCCAGCCTGCCGTCTTAATCCTTTTGTCATGTTTGCGGAGTACACCTGGAAACTGGGTCGGCGCCCGCCTGCAAGGGGAATGCGGTCCGTCAGCCGCGGCGGGCGCGACCCTTTCTCTGTGCGGAACTGGCCTGGACCTGGCCCACCGGACGTTGTCTACGATTCTGTGAACGATTCATAGAGGAGGAGACGCCCGCATGGCCGAGACCACGAACCCCGGACGGCCGCCGTTCCGCGCCGATCACGTCGGCAGCCTGCTGCGCCCGCCCGAGGTGCTGCAGGCCCGCGAGGACTTCGCGGCGGGGCGCATCAGCGCCGACGACCTGCGCGGCATCGAGGACACCGCGATCCGCGAGGTAGTCCGCAAGCAGGAGGAGGTCGGCCTGCAGGCGGCCACGGACGGCGAGTTCCGCCGCGAGTCGTGGCACATGGACTTCATCTACCAGCTCGGCGGCGTCCAGAAGGTGCAGGACGACACGATCAAGGTGGCGTTCCACAACGAGCAGAAGACCTACGAGTGGGCGCCGCCGTCCGCGCACGTCGTGGCGCCGCTCACTCTCGAGCACACCATCTTCGGCGACGCGTTCTCGTTCCTGGCCGGCGCGGTCAAGACCGCGGTGCCGAAGCTCACGATCCCGTCGCTGAGCATGGTGCACTACCGCGGCGGGCGCTCGGCCATCGACGGGACCGTGTACCCGGACCTCGGCCAGTTCTGGGCCGACCTGGCGGCCACGTACGCCGAGGAGGTCCGCGAGCTGTACGAGCTCGGCTGCCGCTACCTGCAGTTCGACGACACGAGCCTGGCCTACATGAACGACCCCGCGCAGCGCCAGCACGTCGCCGACATCGGCGGGGACCCGCAGCACCAGCACGAGCGCTACATCGAGAACATCAACCAGGCGCTGGCCGGCCGGCCAGCGGATCTCGCGGTGACCACGCACATGTGCCGCGGCAACAACCAGAGCATGTGGGCGGCCGAGGGCGGCTACGAGTTCGTCGCCGAGGCGCTGTTCAACCAGCTCGACGTCGACGGGTTCTTCTGCGAGTGGGACGACGAGCGGTCCGGGGGCTTCGAGCCGCTGCGGTTCGTGCCCAAGGGCAAGCGGGTCGTGCTCGGGCTGGTCACCACCAAGCGCGGTGACCTGGAGAGCAAGGACGCCCTGAAGCGCCGGATCGACGACGCCGCCCGGTTCGTCGACCTCGACCAGCTGTGCCTGTCCCCGCAGTGCGGGTTCTCCTCCACCAAGGAGGGCAACGACCTCACCCAGGACCAGCAGTGGGCCAAGCTCCGGCTGATCGTCGAGACCGCGCAGGAGGTCTGGAACTCGCGGTGACCCGACGGCCGAATCTGTCACAGGGCGGGGTTCATTACCTTTGCCAATTTCGGCTCGCATGGTGGGATCGTCCACTGGCGGCAGCCGCTGCCACCGGGCGAGCGGGTTCTCATCCCTTAGCGGCTGCCGGCTGACGGGCCGCAACTCGGCCACTGCCTTGCCGGCCCGGGTGATGCGCGTGGCCGGTGAGAAATGCCGCCTTACCGGGTCTACAGCACGTTGAGACAGACTGGATCGAGATCACAGGAGGCCGCAGTGTCAGCATCGGTGCTCTACATGTCGATGTCCCTCGACGGGTACATCGCCGGTCCGAACGACGAACCGGGCAACCCCGGCGGCGACGGCTTCATGCGGCTGCACGAGTGGTACTTCGCGGACGGGGAGTCCGCCTGGCCATCCGGGAGAGCCGGGGAGCTGGTCGACCAGATGAAGGCGACCGGCGCGGTGCTGGTGGGCCTGGCGCACGGCGGAACAGGTCGATCATTACAAAGGTGATCATCACGGCGTGCCGATCTTCGTGCTCAGCCGCCGGCCGCCGCCTCCCTCAGTGGCGAACTACCCGTTGGTGACGTATGTGACCGACGGGATCGCCAGCGCGATGGCTCAGGCGAAGGCGGCCGCCGGGGACCGGGACGTGCTGGTGCACGGTGCCACCGCGGTGCAGCAGGCTCTTAAGGCCGGGGTGCTGGACGAAATTCAGATCCATCAAATCCCCGT
Organism: uncultured Actinomycetota bacterium; assembly: GCA_963739645.1. Classification (GTDB taxonomy): domain Bacteria; phylum Actinomycetota; class Actinomycetes; order Streptosporangiales; family Streptosporangiaceae; genus JASHPR01. The sequence goes on along the minus strand of CAVUBM010000106.1, from coordinate 81,776 downwards.
ACTGCTCGGCGCCGGCCGTCGGCTGTTCGACATCTTGCCGTCGCGGATCGAACTGGAGATCGTCCAGGTGATCGACACACCGCAGGCCACCCACATCCGCTACCGCGTCCGTCGCTGAGCCCGGGCAGGGCCCGATGAAGGCGCCATCCGATCTTCGGGTTGAGCCAAGTGAGCCACCCGGGCGGCCCGAAGTAGCCACCATGGTCATCCTGATCAGGCCGCAGGCCAGGTAACCCCAAGTCGTTTAGCAGCTCATGATCGTTTGCGGAGGGCGGCCGGGCGTGGCAGCGCAGGGCGGCGGCGATGCTGGTGGCGCCCGGCCCCTGGCCATTCATCCAGTTGTTGTGGCCACGGCGTGACGGAGTCGGCGAGCCGGTCTGCGGTTTCGGGGAACCGGGCCGTGCCAGAGCTCTTGTCCGCTCATCACGGGCGTATCGCCCAGCGCCGGCCGTCCACGGAGTTGATGTCAGTGTGGGACTCTGTTACTTGCGAAACCAGGGAGGTAGCGCATATGGCTGCACCGGTCGTCTGGGTGGCCAAGGACGACGGCACCGATATCGTCCGTGCCGGTGCGATCGCCGCCGTGGGCCGCGATTACAACGGGAACATCACGGTCCGGCTGTCCGGCGGTGAGCAAGCAACGGTGACGCTCGTGGACCACCCGCATGACGGCGCGCACACGCCCACGGATTTTCACCTGCAGCTGCTCAGGATGGTCGCCGAACTGGCCGACGCGGCCCAGCCGGCCATCATCCGGCCCGTGTATGAGAAGCAGCACGGCTGGCGGTGGCTCACCGAGCGGCTGTAACTGGCCCGGTCCGGCCCGCTCGCCGCCCGGCGACGTCGCTGACGCAGCCGCCGCAGCGCCGTCCCGGAGATCGGCCCGCCGGTGCCGAGGCTAACCCCGTGCGATAGGGTGAGAGCACACGGTAGATCGTGAGGCGCCGCCATCAGGGTGCGCGCCGGTCGTACATCGCTCGATGAGCGAGCTGGTTTCCACGGATGTGGTGGCCCGCGAAAATGCGGCCACCCAAGTCTGAAAGACACTCCTTTGACAGCTCTGCCCATCGAAAAATCCCGCGCGCGCCGACGTCGGCGTCGGCCCGCCCAGGCCCGGCCGGGCGTGCCGCCGGCTAGCCCGTCCCAGCCCGGCCCTGCTCAGGGCGGGCCGCGGAAGGCTGCCCTGCCCAGCGTGACTGCCCTGCCCAGCGCGACCTTCGCGGATCTGGGCGTCCCCGCGACGCTGGTGACCGTCCTGGACACGGCCGGTATCACCACACCGTTCCCGATCCAGGCCGCCGCGCTGCCGGATGCACTCGCCGGGCTGGACATCCTGGGCCGGGGCCGCACCGGCTCCGGCAAGACGCTCGCGTTCGCGATCCCGATGGTCGCCGGGCTGGCTGGCGGTCATACCAGCGCCGGCCGCCCGCGTGGCCTCGTCCTCGTGCCCACCCGTGAGCTGGCCAACCAGGTCCATGCCGTGCTCGTGCCGCTGGCCCGGGCCATGGATCTGAGCGTGGCGACCATCTTCGGTGGCACGGGGCAGAATCCCCAGGTGACCGCCCTGCGTAAGCGCGTGGACATCGTCGTCGCCTGTCCCGGGCGGCTGGCCGACCTCATCCAGCAGGGGCACTGCCACCTGGGCGATGTGGAGATCAGCGTGATCGACGAAGCCGATCACATGGCTGACCTCGGCTTCCTGCCGGTGGTGCGGCGGCTGATGGAGGACACCCCGCCGGAAGGCCAGCGGATGCTGTTCTCGGCCACCCTCGACAACGCCGTCGATGTGCTGGTGCGGCGCTTCCTGAACGAGCCTGCCAGGCACGCGGTGGACCCGGCTGCCGCCCCGCCCGCTCTGGTCCATCACCTGCTCACCGTGGCACCGGCCGACCGGGTGGGCGTCGTCGCCACCCTCGCAGGCGGCAGCAACCGGTCGCTGGTCTTCACCCGTACCAAGCACGGCGCGCAGAAGCTCGCCCGTCAGCTGACCGGGGCCGGGGTGCCGGTGGCCCAGCTGCACGGCAACCTCGGGCAGAGCGCCCGGGAGCGCAACCTGGCGTCGTTCGCCTCGGGCAAGGCCCGCGTTATGGTCGCCACGGACATCGCGGCGCGCGGTATCCACGTGGACGGCATCGACCTGGTGATCCACGCGGATCCGCCGGCCGAGCACAAGGCCTACCTGCACCGCTCGGGCCGGACCGCCCGGGCCGGGGCGGCCGGCGTGGTGATCACCGTGCAGAGCCCGGCCCAGGTGGGTGACGTGCGTGTGCTGATGCGCCAGGCGGGCGTGGTCCCGCTGGCCGCTCACGTCAGCCCGGGCTCGGCCCTGCTGCGTTCCATCGCCGGCCGCCGGCCCCGCGGGCCGCGCTGCCTGCGGTGACCGAAACACCCGTGACCACGGCCCGGGGCACCGGCCGGGGCGCGGTCGCCATGTCGGCCGGATACCGCGGGCGCGGCAGGCGCTGACCACGGCAGCCTCTCCCGCTGTGTGAGCAGCCCGCTGGGAGCGCCCGCCAGGAGGCGAGCCTGAGGCCAGCCGCCTGCCAGAACCGGTCCTGCCCGGCCGGCGCCCCTACGATGAGGCCGTGCAGGCCTTCGAGTCGGTGTCGACCTGGCGGCAGCCGGTGCCGGCGCCGGTGTCGGCCGAGCGGGCCCGCGTGGTCAGCGACGTGGCCGCCCGGGTGGCGGCGCTGGGCGACGACCGGCTCCGGGTGGCGGTCGACGGCCGGACCTGCGCGGGCAAGACCAGCTTCGGGCACGAGCTCGCGGCCGCGCTGCGCGGTCTCCGCCGGCCCACCCTGCGCGCGTCCCTGGACGACTTCAAGAACCCGTGGCGGGAGGCGCGCGAGCTCGGCTATGACCGGCTGACCGGCGAGGGCTACTACCGCAACGCCTACGACTTCCGCTCCGCCCGGGACCTGCTGCTCGGCCCCGCGGGCGCGGGCGGGTCCGGCGCCGTGGTGCTGTGCGGGCACGACCCGCTGACCGGCGAGGATCACCGGGACACCGTCATCAGCGCCCCGCCGGGCGCAGTGCTGATCGTGGACTCGGTGTTCGCGTTCCGCCCCGAGTACAACGAGTTCTGGGACTACCGCATCTGGCTCGACGTGGACCCGGCGCTGGCGCTCCAGCGGGGGATCGGCCGCGACACGGCCCGGGAGGGTGCCGAGGAGGCCGCGCGCGTGCACCGGGCCCGCTACCGGGCGGCCGAGGAGATCTACCTCGCCGAGATCGGCCCGCTGCGCCTGGCCGACCTGGTCATCGACAACCGGGACTTCGCCCGCCCGCGGATCACCGGCGGCCGCGCGGCCTGAACCCCTATCCGGTGCGGCCCCGGCGGGCCATTTCGGGCCGGACCATGCCGAGAGCCTGCCGGTCCCTGGGGCAAACGGCGTTTGTGGTTGCCGGCAACTCTGAGTAACCCTAAGCTTCAGTTCGCTTACGAAGAGTGATCGGTGCTGGTCGGCCCCGTGCGGCCGAAGCCGGCGGAACCCCCCAGACAGCCACCCGAAGGAGATCAAGAGCCGTGCAGCCCGATCCCAGCCCGTCTGGTCTGCTGCAGCCATTACGCATAATCGGCCGACACTGCCTCGTCCGCCCGCCAATGGTGTTCCGGGCCCGGATCATCGCCATCGCCGTGCTCGCGCTGATCGCGATCTCGCTGCTGGTGTTCCAGTACCAGTTCCGCCACCTGGAGGCGGCTGCCGCCGCGCAGCTCTACGACCTGGTGACGCCGACCCTGGCCGCGTCCAGGGCACCGATCATCTGGTTCGGGCTCGGGTCGGCCAGCGCCTTCGGGCTGGTGATCACGCCGGACTGCAGCTCGGCCCTGCTGATCGCGCCGCTGTGCGGCCTGGGCATCCTGCTGATGATCCCGCGCCGCCTCCCGGTGCGCCGGGTCGCGAAGGCCCTGGCCGCGGCCGCCGCCGTCATGGTCACCGGGAACCTGCTGCGGATCGGCGTGATCGCGCTGGCGATCCGGGTGGGCGGCATCGGGCCCGGTTACCAGGTGGGTCACCTGGTGCTGGGCTCCCTGGTCAGCATCGTGTGCATCGCCCTCGCCCTGGCGCTGCTCACGCTCATCCTCACGTCCCGAGGTGGCCAGCTCATGGCCGCCATCCGCCATTGGCATCGGAGGGCAACACCGTGAACAGCTCAGCCGGGCAGGTCGCGATCGCGCTGGCCCAGGCCGTCGCGTTGATGATGAGCGTCGCGTTCATCACGTACGCAGTGATCATCGTGATCCCGTTCGTCCGCGACCGGGCCCGGCGGGCCGGGGACCCCAGCACGCTCGGCTGGCATTTCTTCGTTCCGGCCCTGAACGAAGAGCGCGTGATCGGGCCGACCATCGACTACCTGCGGTTCACCTTCCCCGACGTGCATCTCTGGGTCATCGACGACGACAGCGACGACTGCACCGGCCAGATCGCCGGGATGCGGGCCCGGCGCGACCCTCTGATCCACCTGGTGTCACGGCGGTCCCCGCACGCCCGGACCGGCAAGGGGGATGCGCTCAACGCGGCATACCAGGCCCTCAGCGACTGGCTGCCGCCAGCCGCCGACCGCAGCAGGACGGTCATCGGGGTCATCGACGCGGACGGCCGGCCCGCGTCCAACTGCCTGGACGTGTGCGCGGGCCCCACCCTCTTCGGCGACCTGGCGGTCGGCTCGGTCCAGATCCTGGTGCGGATGCTCAACCGGAACGACCGGCACCCGTTCCCCGGCCGGAGCCCGCTGGCGAACGCGTTCGGGCATGTGCTGGTGCGGCTCCAGGATCTCGAGTTCCGGATCCCGATCTCCGCGATCCAGCTCACCCGGCGGTTCACCCGGAGCGTCGGCCTGGGCGGCAACGGCCAGTTCACCCAGCTGTCCGCGCTGGACGTGGTGGCCGACGAGAACCGGCGGCCATGGCGCGGCGCGCTGCTCGACGACTACGAGCTCAGCCTGCACCTGATGCTGACCGGCCACCGCAACGAGTACACCCAGGACACCTACGTCGACCAGGAGGGCCTGCCCGACCTCCGGCGCCTGGTCCGGCAGCGGACCCGGTGGGGCCAGGGCACCATGCAGTGCGGGGTGTACCTGCGCCGGCTCTGGACGTCCAGGCACGTGTCCACGATCGCGGCCCTCGAGGCCTCCTACTACCTGATCCAGCCCTGGCTCCAGCTCGTGGGCACGTTCGTCTACCCGGTGCCCGGCATCGTGTTCCTCGCCAACTACGCTGCGGGGCCAGGCCGCGATGCAGAACTGGGTGCTGGGCGGCGGCTGGATGATCCTGATCTTCTACCTCGCCGCCGGGCTCGGGCCATTCATTCTCTGGGGCCCGCTGTACCTGAGGCGCTGCGAGGCACAGCTCGGCATCGTCCGGGCGGTCGGGCTCGGCTTCGGCTACTCGCTCTACGTCCTGATCTTCTACGTCACGTCATGGCGGGCGTTCTGGCGGATCCTGCAGCACCGCAGCGAATGGTTCAAGACCGCCCGGAACGCCGAGTACCTGGCCGATCTCGAGCTGCCGGAGGACGAGCTCGTGACGGTCGGCGGGCTGCAAATGCTCACAGAAATGATGGGGGAGCACTAATCAAGGGGGATTTCTGCATGAGGTTGACCAGGCACGGATTCATCAAGGCGGCCGGGGCGCTCACACTGAGCGGCGGGTTGCTGTTCGCGGCCGCGCTGCCCGCGGCCGCGGCGTCGCCGAACACGGGTTATGCCGCGTCGGCGACCGGGCTGGTGAACGCCAGCCCGATCGGCCAGGCCACGTTCCCCGGCACCTCGCCGGTGACGGTGGCGCACGCCAGCATCACCGGCCTGCTGAGCACGGGCGTCGCGCACGCCACCGCGGGGCCGACCAGCTCCACCTCGACGGTCAACGGCGTCACCGCCACGCTGGGCGTGCTCTCGGTGCTGCGGGCGACGTCGGTGGACTCGTCGTGCCACTTCAACACGAACACCGGGAAGGTGACCGGCAACGCGCACATCAGCAACGGGCGGGTCACCCGCCCGGGCGGGACGACCACGCTGGCCTCCAACCCGGCACCGAACACGGTCGTCGGCGTGCCCGGCATCGCCACGATCACGCTGAACCGGCAGACCACCCTGGCCGACGGCACGCTGACCGTGCAGGCCATCCACGTGTCGCTGATCGGCAGTGTCCAGACCATCGACATCGGGGTCTCGGTGTGCAACGCGGCCAACCTGGCCCCGGTGCCGATCCTGCCCGGCATGACCACGCCGATCACGCTCGGCGCGATCGCCCTGCTCCTGCTGGCCGGCGCGGCCTACCAGCTCAGCAGGCGCCGCCAGCGCGCCGTGGCCTGATCTGATAGCGCGGAGGGCGGCCGGTTCGGTGAACCGGCCGCCCTCGGCAACTCCGGGCATCTCTCGGGCGGGCCCATGAGCGGGCCCCGCGGCGGGTCCGTTGCGGTCGCTACCTGGGATGGAGGTCACGGGATAGTCTGCTGATAGCTAGTGGGGTGGTGCGGCCGGATTCATGCCGCTTCAATGCGCGGGCAGGAAGAGGGGTACCCGCGTCAGCGAGTGCGGATCCAGCACTTCACTGGACCTGGCCGACTGGGGGGTGGTCGCGGGTGCAGTGCCCTGGCTGTGGGCGCGAGAACCCGGATGAGGCGCGCTTCTGTTTGCAGTGCGGTACGCAGCTGAGTACTTCCTGCCCTGGCTGTGGCGCGGTGCTGCCGGACGGTGCCAGGTTCTGTCCTGAATGTGGACGGGCAGTGACCGCGGCCCCAGGCCCGGCCCCGGCGAGTTACACCCCACGGCATATCAGCGAGCAGATCCTGGCCGTGCGTGGTGCGGTCGAGGGGGAGCGCAAGCAGGTCAGCGTCCTGTTTTGCGACATCGTGCGGTCCAGCGCCCTGGCGGCCGAGCTGGGCCCGGAGGAGTTTCACCTGGTGATCGACCGCTTCTTCCGGGTCGCGCTGGCCGAGGTGCACCGCTACGAAGGCACGATCAACCAGTTCCTCGGCGACGGGCTTATGGCGCTGTTCGGGGCACCGATCGCGCACGAGGATCACGCCCAGCGCGCGGTCCTGGCCGCTCTTGGCATCGCAGCGCAGGCTGACGTGAAGATCAGGATCGGGATCAACAGTGGTCCGGTCGTGGTGGGCACGATCGGTGATGACCTGCGGGTGGACTACACCGCATTCGGCGACACCACCGTGCTCGCCGCCCGGTTGCAGGCCGCGGCGGCACCGGGCGCGGTGCTGGTGAGCCAGCACACCGCAGGGCTGGTGCGTGGCTACTTTCAGATAGAAGAGGTCGCTCCGGTCCAGGTCAAGGAGCGCACGGTCCACCCGGTCAGGGTGACCGGGCTCGGTGACCGGACGGCGCGGATCGCATCTGGTGACGAGCTGAGTCCGCTGATCGGCCGGGATCGTGAGCTTGCCGAGTTGCAGCGGGTGCTGGAGGTGGCGCTCGGCGGCGAGGGGCAGGTCGTCGGCCTGGCCGGCGACCCCGGTCTGGGCAAGTCCCGGCTCGCGCTGGAGTTCTGCCGGCTGGCCGAGCCCTGCGCCACCGTCCTGGAGGGCCGGTGCTTGTCCTATGGGGCCAGCATTCCGTACCTGCCGTTGTTCGAGCTGGTCCGGCATTGCTGCGGGATTGCAACCGATGATCCACCCGACCGGGTGACGGCGAAGATTGAGCTGAGGGTTAAGGCGCTCGACCTCGACATCTCGCTGGCGCATTACCTGCGGCATGCGTTCGGCACGACAGCCGGTGACCCCGCCCTGGCCGGGCTGGATCCGCAGGCGATCCGGGCCCGCACCTTCGAGGCGCTGCGCCGCTTGCTGGTGCGGCAGGCGGCGCAGCGGCCGCTGGTGGTGCTGGTAGAGGACTTGCACTGGATCGACCAGACATCGGAGGACTTCCTCGCCGAGTTCGCCGACGAGCTGCCGTCGGTGCCGATCATGCTGGTGGTCACGTACCGCGCCGGTTACTCCCCGCCGTGGATCGGCAGGTCGTTCTCCTCCCAGCTGGCGCTGAGTCCGCTGTCACCGGTGGCCAGTGAAAAGATCGTGGCCGCCATCCTCTCGGGCCGCGATCCTGACCTCGGGGCGGCGATCGCCACCCGCGGGGAAGGCAACCCGTTCTTCCTCGAGGAACTGGCGCGCGCCATCCGGGATCAGGCGGCCGACGCGGCAGGTGCTGCCGTGCCGGAGACGGTCCAGCAGGTGCTGGCCGCGAGGATCGACCAGCTGAGCGCCGGCCAGAAGGCCGCTCTGCAGGTGGCCGCCGTTCTTGGGCGGGAGTTCTCGCTCGGCCTGGCCGAGGAGATCTGGGATGCCGACGTGCCGCTCGAGGCGCAGCTGCAGGAGCTGAAGGGGCTGGAGTTCCTCCGGGAGCGGCATGGGCTGGCCGAGCGCGCCTTCGTGTTCAAGCACGCCCTGACCCGCGAGGTGGCCTACGACGGCATGCTGCAGGCACGCCGCCGCGAGCTGCACGGCCGGGTGGGCGCCGCGGTGGAGCATTCCCAGACCAACCGCTTTGAGCACTCCGAGCTGCTCGCCTATCACTACTCCCGCAGCGCTGACCCCGAACGCGCGCTTCCCTTCCTCGCCGTCGCCGGGGACCGGGCCAGGGATCGGTACGCCAACGAAGAGGCCATCCGGCTGCACAAGGAAGCCCTGTCGATCGTCCGCGACCTGCCTGCTGGCAGAGACCGTGACGGCCGGGAGCTGGCGGTTCTTGAAGCTATTGCCGCGCCGCTCACGGCCAGGCACGGTTACGCCTCCCCGGAGCTGCAGCAGGCGCTGGAGCGCTCGGTCGTCCTCGCCGAGTCACTGGGCCGCCAGGACTCAACGGTCGCCGCCCTGGTCGCGCTGTGGGCGTCGCGGTTCGTTCAGGGACGGATCGCTGATGGGTACCAGATGGCCAGCCGCGCCCTGACCCTCGTCGGCCCCGGTTCCGGGCTAAGCGGCCAGGCACATTTCGCCGTCGGCGGCTCGGCTCTGAGCCTCGGGAGGCCAGCCGAGGGACTGCGTCATCTCGAGCTTGCCGCCGATCTGGCGGGCAGTGCGGACTGGCTGAGTACCGGCGTCAGGGCCGATGTGCACAGCACAGCCTGGGCGGCGCACGCCCACTGGCTCCTGGGCCACGACACCGAGGCACCGTCTGCCTGCCGCAAGGCCATCGAGCTGGCGCGGTCGATCGACCACCCGTTCTGCCTGGCCGTGGCGCTGGCCTATGGCGGTATCACGCACCAGCTGCGCCATGACCTGTCCGGGCTGAGCGACACCGTCGGTGAGCTGCGCGAACTATGTAGTCGGTATGATTTCGCCTACTACCGCGAGTGGGTGCTGCTCCTGGACGGCTGGTCCCGGCCGGACGAGTCGGGCATCGAGCTTGCCCAGCAAGCCATCAGCAATCTGAAGGCGGAAGGCTCGTTCGCCCGCCTGCCGTACTGGCTGTCGCTGCTGGGTGACCTGCTGGCCAGAAACAACTGTCTGGACGCGGCACGAGCGACCCTCGACGACGCCCTGACCGCGGCAGAAGCCCATGAGGATCTCTGGTGGCTACCGGAGGTGATGCGCATGCGTGCCGCCTACGACGAGGAGCAGGCCGCCGTCTCACGCCTGAGCTCCGCCGCCCAGACGGCATCGGCTCAAGGCAGTCTCGCGCTGCTCCGGCGCTGCGAGCACGACCTCGCCGAGCGCGGCGTCCACCTCGCGCAGCCGGGCGCTCTCCCCACGACTTGACGCGCCAAGCCGATTAATCGGAGCCGGGCGGGGAACTAGAGTTTGCGTAATCTATCATCAGTATTAAAGGGCGGCAGATCAGCGTATTAATGAATATTCCACGCTTATTCATAATCTCCTTCGGTGCTGAAATTAATGGCGCGTAAGGGGGATTTTCTTTAGGCAGGCAGGGTATGTAGTAGCCATCACCCCTCGATGAAGGAGAGCGGACGATGACGACTGCAATGGAACACCGGCAGAGCATGGTCGACGACTGCAAATGGGCGATCAAGAACAGGAGCGAGATTTCCTACGCGCAGACCCGGCCGATGCCGATTAACCTAGCCGAGTTCCACCTGCCATTCACCACAGACTGCTCTGGCTTCGTTACCCTCATGGCGAAGTGGAGCGGGAACCCGGACCCGAACGGCAACCACTTTAACGGCCAGGGCTACACCGGGACGATTCTGAGGCACTTGCCGCACATCCCGCTGAGTCAGACCTGGCGAGGCGACCTCGCGGTGTTCGGCGCGTACCCCGGCGTGCACGTCGTCGCCTTACTGGCGGGCGGCTCCAACAAGAGCAATCCGCCGGTTGCCTCCCATGGCGGGGCTAGCGGTCCCGGGCTCTTCTCCCTGTCCGACGTGGCAAATTTCTTCGGTAGCAACTGCCCCGTCACTTATCTGCGCCTCAGATCCAGCTAACTACAGGTACTCCACCCGTAGAGCGTCAGCGCAGGAAGGCTCCCCCGTTTTCCTTGAATAGTCTGCCTTCCCCCGTCGCTAAATCCTAACCACCATATCGGCCTCGGCGTTATGACATTCCGTAGAACGGCTGGCTGGCCTTGCTGAACGAGCCGCCGGCCGCCCGGTGAGTGACGGGCTTGCGGCTTTGGTCACGCTAGGATGCCGCCCGCTGAGGCTGTTTACCCGTCACGCGTCGTGGAAGGCCTCGAGTGCCTCGCCGGGGGTGTCGTAATAAGCGCCGGGGCCAAGGGCGGCGCTGATGCCGTAGCGGTCGAGCTGCTCGCGGACCGGGCCGTTGACGGTGCTGACAGCGAGGTGTGTGTGTTGTTTGCGGAGGTGTTCGATGACGCGGGTGAGGACCGCTGCTGCGGTGTAGTCGACGTCGCCGATGGCTGCGCCGTCGAGTACCAGCCACCGCAGCGGGCTTCCCTGGGCGAGGGCCATGACGTCGTCGATGAGGCGGGAGGCGTTGGCGTAGTAGAGGCTGGAGCCGAACCGGTAGACCACCAGTCCGTCTTCGGTGCGGGCGCCGGGCTGGACCGGGGCAGGCTGCCAGTGCCCGGCCGGTGATTTCACCAGCACGCTGTTGAGCGGATGGTAGCTGTGGCGCAGGTGGTCGATGACTGAGGCAACGACGGCGAGCACGATGCCTTCCTCGACCCCGAGGACCACGACCGCGGCGGTGGTGAGCAGGGCTACGGCGAACTCCTGGCGCCGGCAGGCCAGGATGCGCCGCATCCCGGGGATGTCGATGAGCTCGATGGCGATGAGAAAGACGATCGCCGCCAGGGCGGCATCTGGCAGGTAGGCGAGCGGCCCGGTGAGCAGGAGCAACACGATGAGGACCACCACGGCGGTCGTGAGCTGGGCCAGCTGGCTGCGCCCGCCTGCACTGTCGACCATCTGTGTCTTGGTCGGGCTTCCGTTGACGACGAAGGTGCCGGACAACGCGGCGGCCACGTTGGCGGCGCCCAGGCCGACCAGGTCGGTGTCCTGGCTGAATGGCTCCTCGTACTTCCCGGCGTAGGCGCGTGAGGTCGCCGCGCTCTGGGCGAGGATGACCACGAACATCGAGGCCGCGGCGCCGAGCAGGGCGGCGGCGTCGTGCAAGCCGAGTGCGGGCAGCCCGAGATGCGGCAGCCCACGTGGGACTGCTCCGACCACGGCCACTCCGTGGCCGGCCAGATCCACGGCCCGGCTCACGCTGATCGCGGTGATCACCGCGATCAGCGGCCCGGGGATTTTTCGTGTGATCCGGCGCGCGGCCAGCACGATCACGATGACCCCGATCGACACTGCCAGGTCAGATCGGCGTACGTGCGGGAGCGTACGCACGAGGTCCAGGAGCCTGGTCAGAGTGTTCTTGCCGGTGGCAGTCACCCCGAGCATGGCGGGGAGCTGGCCGGCCGCCACCTGGATACCGACGCCGGTGAGGAACCCGATCAGGACAGTGCGGGAGAGGAAATTTGCCAGGAAGCCGAGCCCGGCCAGCCGGGCAAGCAGCAGCATTCCGCCGGCCAGCAGGGCCGCGAGCCCGGCCAGCCGGACGTATCGTTCCGACCCGGCGACCGCGAGCCCGGTCAGCGCGGCGGCGAGGATGACGGCGGTGGCGGAGTCCGCGCCGACGACGAGATGGCGCGACGAACCGAGGACGGCGAACACGGCCATCGGGAGCAGCAGCGTGTACAGGCCGGTGACCACCGGCATCCCGGCGATCTTCGCGTACCCGAGAACCTCAGGGATGCCCAGGGCGGCCAGCGTCATGCCGGCGAGCACATCCGCGGGCACCTGGGACCGGCCAACAGGCAGCAGCCCCCGCATCACCGGCAGGGCCCGCAGCCATCCCCGTTGGTGGCCACCGCGCGAAGCCGGCACCGTCTCGCCCCCGCCCGTTTCCCTGCAGTTTCGGATTCGTTAATCATCCCTCCAGCCACTCCCCAGCCGAGACCCCCTGCGGTGATGAGCGCGGCAAAGCCACAACGACCGCCGACCAGACCGGGCGATCGCCTCGGCTCGACCCCGGGGCGCGTGCCGGGAAGTACCTCAGGCCCGGCGTGAAGTGGCAGCAGAGTGAGCCTCTTTTCACCTGAACGTGCCGGTATCAGAATGGTCGGCAGCAATGGTCCAGGTATGTGGGAAAGGAACGGAGGGACTCCATGCAGCTCAAGCAACGGCGCTGGGTGATCTTACTGCCCGCATTGGTCCTGGTGGCGGGGCTGACGTCGGCCTTAGCCACAACCTCGCAGGCGGCCTCAGCGGCCACGGGGAGCGTGGCGCTCAACTGCGCCAGCGCGGCGCACAGCGCCGACTGCGTCGACGTGTTCGACCCGGAGGCGGTCGGCGGCGAGGGGCGCTACGTCGGGCACGACGAGCCCGCGGCGATCTTCTACAGCAACCGGGCCGGTTCCGGGAACAACAACCTCTACCTGCTCCGGCTGCCCAAGGACCCGCCGGTGCCGCCCAACCAGGCGGGAACCGCCGGAACCGACAACTTCCAGCTCCACATCACGTTCTGGCTCGGCATGGCCATGTGCGACACCCAGTCCTTCCCCGAGGCCACGCAGAACTGCACGCCGGACTCGGACAGCAACATCTTCAACAGCCCCAACCCGGCCTCGCCCCGGTACATCGGCCATCACCCGGGAACTGCGTTCATGGAAATGCAGTTCTACCCACCAGGGTGGGCCCCCTGGCCGGCCGGCGTCAGCTGCGATGCCCGGCAGTGGTGCGCGGCGCTGACCATCGACAGCTACAACTCCAACCCGGCGGGCGTGGACAACAACACGGCATGCGTCAATACGGTGGGCGTCGAGCCGATTAATTTTGCGTTCATCACGAAAAATGGCAGGGCCCAGGCGCCGGCCAATCCGGTGGATGCCACCACGGCCACCTACACGCCTGATCCCGCCAAGGACCTGTTCATGAACTCGGGCGACGCGGTCGCGGTGTCCATGCATGACACGCGGGCCGGGTTCCAGGTGCGGCTGGCCGACCTGACCTCGCACCGGACCGGGTCCATGACGGCCAGCGCGGCCAACACCTTCGGCCAGGTGCTGTACCAGCCCACGTCATCCACCTGCAACGTGGCGCCGTACAGCTTCCACCCGATGTACGCGACGTCGAGCACGCAGACCCGGGTGCCGTGGGCGGCGCACTCCTACAACGTCGCGTTCTCCGATGAGCTCGGCCACTTCGAGTACTGCAACGCGGTCGACCCGGCCACCGGCAACTGCACGTCGGCCGGGGGCGGTGACAGCGCGGTCGACGCCGACGACGTCGGCTGCTTCACCGCGGCGCAGAGCCTGCTGGTCCCGATCACCGGATGCCTCGGGGCCGACGGTGACTTCGACGGGCCGTCGTACCTGAACGACTGGCCGGGCACCGGGCCGCCGCGGCATGACGCGCGGTTCGATCCGCAGCCCATCCTGTTCACCTCGCCGCGGTTCAACGGGGTGCAGCAGTACTCCCGGATCGGGTTCGAGGCGGACATGCCGCGTATCGAGCGCTCGGACTTCGGCGGCATCTGCGACGGCGCGACCGGGGCAAACTGCGTCAACCCGCCGCCGGGCTCGCAGTTCTACCCGATCTACTCGACCACGGGCCACGGGGCGCTGCCGGTGAGGTCGTGCACCTGGCAGTTCGGCGGGCCGCATATCCCCGGCACGGCGAACAACTTCGGCGGCTCGTCGGCCACCGAGTTCAGCCAGAACCTGCTGCGGCTGGTCTACCCGAGCGTGAACGCATCGGGCCAGCCAGCACCGCAGTTCATCTACGAGGACTTCAGGAACATCCTCGCCAACCCCTGCTGAGCAGGATCGGCAGCAGCGGGGGCGCGGCCCGCGCCCCCGCTGCCGCTCCACCGTCATGGCCTTAGTGGTGTCCCAGGACGCGGTGCGGGCGGTACGGCGCCTCCAGCAGCGCTGTCTCCTCCTCGCTCAGGCTGAGGTCAACCGCCGCGAGGGCGTCCTCGATGTGGGTGAGCTTGGTCGCCCCGACGATCGGCGCGGTGACGCCCGGTCTGCTCAGCAGCCAGGACAGCGCCACCTGAGCAGGTGACACTCCGCGCGCCGAGGCCACGGACCGGACCGCGTCGACGATGTCGAAGTCCGCTTCGCCGTAGGTCTGCTCGGCCAGCGGATCGTTGCCGGACCGGACGGTGCGAGGCTGGCCGTCGCGCTCGCGCGAACCGGCCAGCAGGCCGCGGGCGAGCGGGCTGTAGGGGATGACGCCCACACCTTGGTCGAGGCAGAGCGGGATCATCTCCCGCTCTTCTTCCCGGTAGACCAGGTTGTAGTGGTTTTGCATCGACGCGAACGGAGTCGGCGCGACGTGCTGGGCCTTCGCGAACTGCCAGGCGAACATGCTGGAAGCCCCGATGTACCGGGCCTTGCCCGCCTGGACCACATCATGCAGCGCCTGCATGGTCTCCTCGATCGGCGTCTCGTAGTCCCAGCGGTGGATCTGGTACAGGTCGACATGATCGGTGCCCAGCCGCCGCAGCGATCCGTCGATGGCGTCGAGGATGTGCTTGCGCGACAGCCCGCTGTCATTGGAGCCAGGACCCACGGGGAAATACACCTTGGTGGCGAGCACATAGTCGTCGCGGCGGGCATAGAGCCTCGCCAGCAGCCGCCCGGTGACCTCCTCGCTCGCGCCAAGGTCGTACATATCGGCGGTGTCGAAGAACGTCACCCCGGCCTCGGCGGCCCGCCGCACGATCGGCTCGGCCTCGCCTTCGTCGAGGTGCCAGTCCCGACTCGTGCGGCTTCCGTAGCTCATCATCCCCAGGCAGATCCTTGAGACCCTCAGCCCGGACCGCCCCAGTCGTAGGTAATCCAACCGTCCTCCCGTCGACTGACAATGATGCCCCCGGATGGCCGCGGCCGGAATGGCGAATCGACGGATGGGGCGCCCGGCCCGGCGCCAGGCGCCCGCCGCGGTCGCGCTGTTACGGCAGCGCCTGTTCGGCGAGGTCCAGCAGCTCCTGCCATTGCGGGTCGGCTGCCTGTTCGGCCAGTGCGCTCTGCAGCGCAAGGACCAGGGAGCGCAGGTCGGCCTCCCGCAGCGGGGCCGGGTTCCCGGCCTGGACGGCCGCGAGGTGCGACTCGGCCGAGATCGTCTGCGCGGTTCCCAGCACCGTGCCCGTGATGTCACCGGGCCAGCTCACCTCGCCCAGGAACTCGCCCGGGCTGGGCTGCGTGATCGTTCCGAAGGTCGCTGTGGTGAACCGGTGCGAGGGCCCCGGTTCGAGGTAGAGCTTGGCCACCTCCACGAAGGCCCGGAGCGGAAGGTCGTCCAGGCCGCTGCCCGGGCCCCGCAGCTGGTCGACGATCTGGTCGCGGATCTTCCTGACCTCCGCGGGCTCCAGATCCTTGATCAGGAACGGGATCGGCGGGCCGGTGCTCCAGGACTGGCTGGTGAAGATGGACCCGGTGTAGGTGATCGCGGCCCCGGTGTCTGCCCCGGGCGCCTGGGCGGCGGCAGTGATCACGCCACTGCCGAACGGCGGGAGGATGGGCGGGGTGAACACCCTGGAAAAGCCGGCTTCCCAGTATTCCGTCGTGCCGACCCCGCCTGGCGAAGGTGATGCCATCTTGACGCTCCTTACGTAGGTACCCCTGTCCCTTTCGTAAGAGGCGTGGTGCGTGTTCCTGATACGCGATGAACCGCTGGCAATCCGGCGTCAGTAGGGACCCTGATCCACTACCGGCCACGAGCTGTCCGGCGTCCGGGCGAGCGCGGTGGAGAGCCGGGTATCACCGGGCCGCCACACTGCGATCTGCCATTCATCCTGGCCTGGCGCCTGCACGGGCACGTCGGCAATCAGCCGATGGCTTCCTGCCTGCCAGCCGAAGGAAACCCCGCTCCCGCTGCCGACCGTGGTCCCTGGCACGGCGGTTATCCGCCCGGTCGCGACGGTCGCGACCATGAGCCGGGTCGCGGCGGGCCAGCCAGACGCCCTGACCCTGGCGGTCACCAGCAGGGCAAGGAGGCGGTCGTCCGGGCTGAACGCGCCGTCGTAGGACTTGCTTCGTCCCGGCAGTGAGATCTCCCCGGTCCGGCCGCTGGGCAGGCGGAGCACGTGCACCCGGCAGTCCGCGGTGCAGCCGGGCATCCAGGCAATCTCAGCGGGGCTGGCCGCGATCACGTTCACGAACGAACGCGTCACCCGCCGGGTGCCGGGATCCCACAGCTCATACCTGACCGGGCTGGAGCCCGCTTGTTCCTGCACCAGCAGCAGGCCCGCGCGGGTTTCCTGGTCGATCACGTACCCGGCGGGCAGCCTGAGCCGGGGCCCGAGCGCGGCGCCGGTGACGCTGACCTGCTGCGCAGTGCCGGCCGCGGCGTTCATGTCCGCACCACGCCGGTAGCTGACCAGCCACAGCGTGCCGGGAGCAGCGGCCCGGGCGGTGAAGTCGGCGGCGCCAATGCGGCTCGCGGCCCGCGACCCATCCGCGACGTAGTAAACCGGCGACGGCCGGGGAGCGCAGTTGGCGCAGTTGGCGTCGTTACCGGGGAATGGCTGCGCGGCCCAGCCGCCTGCGACGCGGATGAGCTGATATCCATTGCCGCGCCGGGGCAGCCCGCGGATCGGCTCAGTGCGGCCGCTGGCCACCGAGAGCCAGGCTGGCCGGTAGCCGCCGAGCAGCAGCCACAGACTGGCGTCGCGCGGCAGCGGCTGGCCCGTCATCTGAGCGGGCTTGATCGGCAGCGAAGGCGGTGCGGGAACGGGCGGACCGGATTCCCCTTGCATCGCCGGGCTCGGGCCGGCGGCAGCTGGTCTCGTTCGCGTACCGTGCTGTCGCAGGCCTGGCAGGTACCAGATCAGAGCGGCAGCCAGTACCACGGCGATGCCGGCCGCGGCCAGCGCTAGCTGCCACCGCCGCCACCGCCAGCGGGGCTCGCGGTCCCGGCCAGAACTGATGATGTCGCTCATTGCCACCACCACGGGATAACCCCGTGCTGGGCACAACGATAACGACGTGTGCCACGACCGCCGCTACTCGCTGGACGACTCGCTGCTGCGCGGCATGGGTTATGCCCCGCAGACCGACTTCACCGAAGGCGGGAAGCTGTGGGGCGTGGTGGCGGCCAAGCCGGAGCTTGACAAGCGGAAGTTCGGCGACGAGTTCCCTGACTGGCGCAAGGAGATGAAGTCGGGCCGCTGGCACGGCCCTGGCACCGGCTGGCCCAGGCGGCCGCCCAATGCCAACACCTCATAGTCTCCTGCGACACTGGATCAGTGCCCATGGCATGAGTTGATCTTGTGCCGACGTGTCTTCCCGGCGGCGTGGCGAGACGGGAATCGTCGGCAGACAGGCCAGACTTGCCGTGTTGGCACGCGGCCAGGGAGAGGTACTGGATGGGAGTTCGCCACGTCGCCATGGTGACGGTCCAGGTCCGGGACTTCGACGGCATGGTCGCCTGGTACAGGGATGTCCTTGGTCTCGGCATCGGATGGCTGGAAGCGGGAGAGTTTTGCACGCTGACCACATCGGCGGGCGAGGCGGTCCTGGCGCTGGCAACTGACCATCCTGACCGGATCAGCGATCGTCCGGGTACGGGGTGGACCCCGAGTCTCGCGGTTGAGGACCTCGACGACATGGTGAGCCGTCTTCGTGACCAGGACGTGCAGTTTGATGCGGAGGAGGAGGGCGCGGATGAGGGCTATCGGCTGGTGCGCGTGCGTGATCCCGAGGGCAATCCCATCGGCCTGACGGCCTGACGCCCCAAGGCCGCCCGGCATGAGTTGGGCATGCGTGTCCAGGTCTGTGATCTTGTCACGCGCCGCCACCTGGGCCGCTGCCCGGCGGCTGGACGCAACGCTGGGCGCGAGATGCACGCGGCGCCCTGGCTGAGCCAGGCGGCTGCGCGGCGTCTCCTCCGGCGACGGGATTCCGCCCAAGCGTCCCGATCTGCTGCCGATGTCGCCCCTGCAGCCGCTGTAACGCCCGATGCCTGCCAGAACTTAAACAGTTGTTAAAGGCTGGGATTAACGATGGCCCGAGAGGCTCCGCATCTGTAACCCTGCAGCCATGAGGTCAAGCGAGCCGAGGTCATATCCGGCTGCCCGGGTCGCTCGACACGCATCCGGCCACCCGGGGAGCGCCCGTTCGTTTTCAGCGCTGACGTCTCACGGCGCTCTCCGGGTCCCGGAGGTCACGGCCTACTTCTGGATCATCAAGGGCCTGTCGACGGCCATGGGCGAGGCGACATCGGATTACCTCGTCCACCGGCTGGACCCGGTCGTCGCGGTGCTGCTCGGCTTCGCCGGGTTCGTCGTCGCGCTGGTGCTGCAGTTCTCGATGCGCCGCTACATCGCCTGGACCTACTGGTTCGCCGTGGTCATGGTCGGCGTGTTCGGCACCATGGCCGCGGACGTGCTGCACGTCGGCTTCGGCGTGCCCTATATCGCGTCATCGGCGCTGTACGCGGTGGTGCTCGCCGCCGTCTTCATAACCTGGCAGCGGACCGAGAAGACCCTGTCCATCCACAGCATCGACACCGCGCGCCGGGAGGCGTTCTACTGGGCCGCCGTCGTCGCGACGTTCGCCATGGGCACCGCGGTGGGGGACCTGACCGCGGTCACCTTCCACCTGGGCTACTTCTACTCCCTGGTGCTGTTCGCGGTGATCATCACCATCCCGGTCATCGGCTACCGGTGGCTGAGCTGGAACTCGGTCTTCTGCTTCTGGTTCGCGTACGTCATCACGCGCCCGATCGGCGCGTCGTTTGCCGACTGGCTGGGCAAGCCCGTCAGCGTGAGCGGGCTCGGGTGGGGCGACGGGAACGTCAGCCTGGTCCTCACGGTCATGATCGCCTGCCTCGTCGCCTACCTGGCGATCACCCACAAGGACGTGCAGCAGCCTCAGACCGCCTGACCGCCTGCCTCCGGGCTGGTCAGCCCCGTTGCTCGCGGACCTGGCGCTTGATCCGGGCCAGCATGGCCGCCAGGCCGCGCAGCCGCAGCGGGCTCACCAGGTCATTCAGGCCGAGCTGGCTGGAGAACTCGCCCGGCGTCTGCAGGACCTCGTCCGCGCCGAGCCCGTCCAGCCCGGCGTGCAGGATGCCGGCGAAGCCGCGGGTGGTGGGCGCCTCCGGCGGTGCCTCGAAAAACAGGTGCACGGTGCCGTCGTCGGCCACCTCGACGGCCAGGAACAGCGGCGACTGGCACTCCGGGACCTGCTCGAGCAGGTCCCGGTGCTCGGCATACCGTTCCGGCAGCGGCGGCAGCTCCTGCGAGAACTCAAGCAGCAGCTGCAGCCGCTCCCGGTCCGGGACCGCGCTGAAATCCTCGGCTATCTCCTGCAGCCGCGGATTGAGCGTGTCAGCTGTCACGGATTTTCACCTCGGGTGATGGGTACCCGAACGCTGTTGCCCCATTCGGTCCATGACCCGTCGTAGTTGCGGACGTGCGGGTAGCCCAGCAGGTGCGTCAGCACGAACCAGGTGTGGCTGGACCGCTCCCCGATCCGGCAGTAGACCACGACGTCGTCGTCCGGCCGCAGGCCCTTCTCGCCCTCGTAGATCGCCTCGAGCTCCTTGCGGGTCCGGAACGTGGCGTCCTCGGCGGCCGCGCGGGCCCAGGGAACGCTCTGGGCGCCCGGGATGTGGCCGCCGCGGACGGCGCCTTCCTGCGGGTAGTCCGGCATGTGCAGCAGCTCGCCGGAGTACTCACCGGGGGAGCGCACGTCGATCATCGGCTGGCCGAGGTGGGCCAGGACCTGGTCCCGGAACGCCCGGATCTTCGTGTCGTCGCGCTCGATGACCGGGTAGTCGGCCCGGGCCCGCTGCGGCACGTCGGTGGTCAGCGGCCGGCCTTCGGCGATCCACTTCGCCCGGCCGCCGTCCAGCAGCCGGAGGTCAGGGTGCCCGAACAGCGAGCACACCCACAGCGCGTACGCCGCCCACCAGTTGTTCCTGTCGCCGTAGAGCACCAGGGTGGTGTCGCGCGTGATGCCCCGCTCGGACATCAGCCGGGCGAAGCCGGTGCCGTCGACGTAGTCGCGGGTCTGCGGGTCGTTGAGCTCGGTGTGCCAGTCGAGCTTGACCGCGCCAGGGATATGGCCGGTCTCGTACAGCAGCACGTCCTCGTCGGACTCGGCGACGACCAGGCCGGGGTCGTCGAGGTGCTCGGCCAGCCACTCGGTGCTGACGAGCATCTCCGGGTGGGCGTAGTCCTGGAACTTCGGCGCGGAGTCATACGGCAGCGCCATGGTCACCTTCACCTCCGCTAGATATCAGTCTCTGGGAGCCGCAGACCGCGCTGCGGCGTAGAACCATCTCACCAGCTAACGCGGCTGGCGCGCTCAACCTTCCCGCGTAACCGGCCTGAGGCCGGCGTCAGGCGGGCGGATGCATCCACCGCTGAATGTCATCGTTGGTATCAAGCATCTGCCTGGCGTAGGGATCTAATTGCGCAGCATCTATATCTTGATTTACCATCGCACTAAGGGATGCAATTCTCGAGTCTCCAGCTGGCAGGCCGTTGACAAGCTGTATGCCGCACAACGCGCGGTTCGCTTCGTACAGTCTCCAGCCGGCGACCTTGAGCTTGTCCCGAATCGTGATCGCTTTGGTGAGCTCGTCGCTCGCCTGCTGCCACTCGGGCGCCACCTGATCCTTCAGCGCCCAGCCCAGCGATCCGTGATTCCGGTGGTATAGCTCATTTGTGTCTGCGGCTATCAGCCCGCGAAACAAGGGAATCGACAGCGCCATGAGCGGCTTATTTTCGCGCCAGTTTGCAGAACGGGCATACTCGGCTTCATTGAAGATCTGGATGCGAGTGGAGACCGGCGCGGCCGCGATGGCCTTGTTCAGCTCGTCTTGCGTTGGTGGCGCTCCGCCCTTCAACGACGCGAGCTGGCGGTTCATCAGGTCAAGCGCGGTCGACCGGGCCGACTCACGGGCATCGAGCTGCGCCTTGATAACGCCTGCGAGCGGCAGTTCCTTTGGCAGGATTTCCCGACTCCACAGATAAAGGAAGAGAAAGCCGAGGAAAGCGTAAGAAATTGCCAGCCCCAAACCGAACGCTCCGCTAGACGGCTGTCCGCCCAGAGGTGCCTTCATGTTCTCAGCGAGCTTGCTCAGAGCGGGTAAAGCACGACCGATCTGCACGAGGCCAACGCCAACGAGAATCTTCGTCAGCCAGTCGGATACCTGCTCCAGGTTGGTGTTGCCCTGGTACTGCGTCTCGCCAGTCGATGCGGCGGAGCCCAGAATCGTGCGTGGGATTCCGAACAGGAAGCCAACGATCCCGCCTGCCACGCCGGCGGCACCTGCGATCGCGAAGGCGGTCCCGCAGACGGTCCACCGAACTCCGCTCGGAACCTGCGAGACATAGATGAGGGTGGCCACAACGCCGACGCCACCTAAGGCTGGGGATGACCGTGATCCACTTGCCTAATACGCGCAGGCCGCCGCTGCTGGCCTCAATGCTCATGCGTCCCCCCGGAAGCCGAATCCTCAGTATGCCCTCTGACGTCGCTCTTTGGGCCGGCATGAAGAGCGAGGAGACGGGATCCCGCAGACCTCGGCGCTCCTGTGCGAGTAGGAGTCGGGGGTTTCGTTCCAATGGCTAGAGTTGCCGGGATGCCTGGGCCGACCGCAGGAAGTGCCGCACCCGTGGGCAGGGCCCGCACGCTCGCTCAGGTGTACCGGCGCTTCGGTGAGGTCGACGCCGCCGGAACATCGCCGCTGTACGAGCGCGTCGCCGTCGCCCTGAGTGAGTCCGACAAGGCGCTGCGCGCCATCGAGGCGGCGCCGGCGCGCAGGCGGCACCCCACGGTGATCCTCGCCGCGCTGCACGACCTCGCCCTCGCCGGACGCGCCCCGGCGCTTGCCGCGGCCTATGCCGCTGCGGACGGCGACGCTGCCGCTGGCGCGGCGATCGACACGCTGCTGCGAATGACCGACTCGGTTGTGGCCATCGCCGTGCGCCGGCCGATGCGGGCCAACGAGACCGGACGCGGCGCCGTGCTGTATCCGGCCATTGCCGAGGCGGCGCGCCGGGCAGGCGCGAAGGCGGTCGGGCTGATCGACGTGGGCTGCTCGGCTGGGCTCAATCTCAATGTTGATCGCGTTGGCATCACGTACAGCAACGGGCAATCGCTGGGCGACCCGTCATCTCCCGTGCAGCTGTCGTCTTCGATCGTGGGAGACCGGCCCATCCCGACGCCGAGCCATGCCCGAGGTCGTCGCCCGGGTCGGCGTCGACCTCGATCCGGTCGACGTGACCGACACGGATGACGCCCGATGGTTGCGCGCCTGCCTGTGGCCGGATCAGCCGGAGCGGGCCGCGAGGCTCGAAGCGGAGATGGCGCTGGCGGCGACGGCCCCTCCGCTGCTGCTGCCAGGTGACGCCGTCGACGTGCTGCCCGACGCCTTCACCCGCGTGCCCGCGGACGTCCTGCCTGTCGTCACCACGACGTGGGCGCTGTCGCACTTCCCGCTCGAGAGCCGGCCTGCGCTTCCTGCACCGCCTCGACGAAGCGGCGGCCGGGCGGGCGGTGGCGTGGGTGTCAGCGGAGGGGGTCGGAGTCGCGCCGACGATACCGACACTGGGCGATCGCCGCGCCTCTGGCCACAGCATCATCGGCCTGGCGGTGTTCGACCAGTCGGCTCTGCGCGCCGAGGCCGTAGGCCGCTGCTGGTCGCAGGGCCGCTTCCTGGCGTGGCTGGCAGACTCCTGAGCCGGGTGTTCGCCGAGCCGCCTGGTAGGTGAGGGGGCACGGATACGCTCTAGGTCTGGTTGCGCAGGAAGGTGGCCATGGAGTCGTCGAGTTCTTGCCACCACGGGGTGTGGTGGACCGGCGCGATGGTTCCGGTGCAGGGTGAGGAGAACGACCGGTCCCGGTACCCGGTGATGCTGGCCATCTTGTCGTGCTCCCAGTCCTTGAAGTGCGCGCGGGTCAAGTCGACGTCGTAGCTGGGGTAGTCGACGTCCTTATTCAGGTCCTCCACGTAGTTGGCCTGGAAGTCGATCTCGTCCAACGGTCCCGCGCACTCGGCCAGCCGGTCGCGCCAGTGCGCGATGTCGGCGGCCATCTCCTCGTGCGAGGGCAGCGAGATCCGGCCGAGGACGTAGTCGCGCGCATACCAGGCCTGCGCGTCGAACATGGTGAATGTGTAGTACTGGTCCTGCATCCCGAGGTACATGAGGCCGGGATTGCCGAGCCAGAAGACGCCCTTGTAGAGGCTGTCGGGGTACAGCACGTTCGCGGTGCGCAACCGCAACTCGTCGGAGATGAACCGGAACGAGTGCTGGTACCCGGTGCACAGCACGATGGCGTCCACCTCGCGCGCCGTCCCGTCAGCGAAGTGCGCGGTGCTGCCGTCGACCTTGGACAGCAGCGGCACCTCGTCGATGCCCGCCGGCCACGGGAAGCCCATCGGCGCGGTCCGGTAGGACACGGTGACGGAGTCGGCACCGTACTTCTTGGTCTGCAGCGCGATGTCCTCCGCGGAGTAGCTGCTGCCGACGACGAGCAGCCGCTTGCCAGCGAATTCCTGGGCGTCCCGGAAGTCATGGGAGTGCATGATGCGGCCGGGGAACTGGTCGAACCCCTCGAACGACGGCATGTTCGGCGTGGAGAAGTGCCCGGTCGAGACGATGACCTTGTCGAACTCCTCGGTCCTGGTCCGGCCGTCGTCCCGGGTCTGCACGGTTACCGCGAACGTCCCGGCCTTCTCGTCGTAGCTGATCCACCGGACAGCGGTGCCGAACTGAATGAACCGGCGCACGTCATTCTTCTTGGCCCGCCCGGCGATGTAGTCGTACAGCACCTCGCGCGGCGGGAACGACGGGATCGGCTGCCCGAAGTGCTCATCGAAGGTGTAGTCGGCGAACTCGAGGCACTCCTTGGGCCCGTTGGACCACAGGTAGCGGTACATGCTCCCGTGCACGGGGTCGCCGTGCTCGTCGAGCCCGGTGCGCCAGGTGTAGTTCCACAACCCACCCCAGTCGCTCTGCTGCTCGAAACACGTGATCTCGGGTACCTCAGCCCCCCGCCGGCGAGCTTCCTCGAAGGCGTCCAGCTGTGCCAGACCGCATGGTCCGGCGCCAATCACGGCGACCCGTGATGCCATCTCAACCTCCTGAACCCATGTTCTTCTCATCCGGGCCAGCCGGCACGCGCAGGTAACAGCCACGCCCTCTTAGCCGTATCTGAGCACTATAGGAGCGGTGAACCAGGTATAGCGCAGAACCAGATGATCAGCACGCCCAGTGGCGCCGCAGACGCCTCGCACCCGCCCCGCGCGGCAGGCTGGAGTTGCCGGGGCCTTGGACGATGGTGAACGTGGTGGCCGGGTCGGCGTCCCGGGCATGGGCGGATTGCGCTGGATCATCTTGCTGAGCGTGGTTGTGTTCCCGCTCAGCGGCGACAAGCAGTGACGATCCAGGCCCGGGAGTTGAACCAGACACCGTCGTCGCTGATGTGCGCGGCGAGCGCCTCGCGCAGGCGTCCGACCGCACGGGCCGCAGCGGCGGGGTCTAGCCGCTTCAGCACTTCGCTGGTACATGCGAAGCCGCGGACCCAGTCGAGGGCGGCGGCCAGGTCCGGACCGTAGTAGACCGGTTCGCGGACGTCGCTGAAGGCGACGTCGGCGAACCCCGCGGCCTGCAGGATCTGCGTCACGGCCGACGGGTCGGCGAGCGAGAACGGATCCGGGCCGGCGGAGGCGGCGGCTGCTTGCCTCTCGGGTCCTGCGAGGGATTGGTGGATGGCGACGTCCCACTCGTTGCGTTCGTGGGGCTGCCAGACCATCATCACCAGGCGCCCGGCTGGGCGCAGCGCCCGCCTGATGTTGGCGAACGCGGTGACGGGGTCGTCGAAGAACATCGTGCCGAACCTGCTGATGGCCAGGTCGAAGCGGTGTTGCGGAAAGCGGTGGACCTGTGCGTTGGCGTGCTCGAAGGTGACGTTGCCGAGCCCCTCGGCCTGGGCGAGCTCGCGGGCACGCCCGATGGCGGGTGCGGAGATGTCGACCCCGAGCGCACTGCCTGCCCGGGCTGTGCGCGCGGCCTGTCGTGTCGTTTGCCCGGTCCCACATCCGATGTCGAGGACGTGGTCATGGAGCTGGACGCCACAGGCTTGGCGCAGTACTTGATTGTGCCGCCGCAGTTCAGCGTCGTAGCCGCTGCGGCCAGGCGTCTGTTCGCTTACAGGGTGTCGCACTGCGGCCCTTCACAACGGTCAGGATCGGTCTCGAAGTGGAACCTACGCCCGTCCGTCGGCGTCTGGGGAGTCACAGGACGGTGCCCAGGACCTTAGCGCCGATGTCGGGCCGGGAGGCATTGCAGGTGGGGCAGCGCGGGCCGGCGCTGGGGACGTTGAGCCAGTACCCGTTCACGGCGGACCGGCTGGCCTGGTACGCGGCGGTGAGCTGCTGGCTGTCGACGGGCGCGCCCGGCGGGTTCGTGGACAGGCCCGCGAAAACGCTCACCCCCGGGCGGCCTGCCCGGGCCTGCGCCGCTGCCTGGCGGACAAAGGACTCGTACGTGGTCTGGTCCCGCTCGAGGCTCTGGGCCTGCAGTTCCACCACGTCGGCGACCTTGGCCATGGACTTGGCCAGGCCCAGGTCCAGGAAGCACTGCCAGCGCGGTGCGGAACTGCCGGGATCCAGGACCGTGGTCAGGTTCAGGGCCGGGGCCACGATGAGCTTCAGGCCGTGGGCGTGGGCCAGCTCGGCGGCCTGCGCGGCCGCCTGAACCGGGTCGCGCTGCTCGGCGGGCGGCGTGAACGACCAGGCCTCGGGATCGTAGAGAACGGCCCCGGTCCCGGCCGGGAGCGTATGACCGGCCAGGGCGCTGCGCAGCTCGGCGAGGGCGGGGAAGGTGACCACCGGGGTCGCGCTGATGCCGCTGAGCGGCTGCTGCCCGGGCTGCAGCAGCTCGTAGATGCGGGTGTGCTCGAGCCGGGAGCGGACCGCGGGGTCGGCCAGCATCTGGGCGAGCGCCGGGCGGGTCAGCATCCAGGTGGCCGAACCCGGCGCCACGAGCGGGCGGGGCGGGCTGGCCGCGGCCTGGTGACCGGGAACGTGTCCCGCGCAGCTGGTCAGTGTGCCCCCCACGATGGCCGCCGCTAGCAGCCAGGCCGGGCGGCGCGCGGCGGCCCAGCGGCCGGGACGGCAGACCTTGCGGGCCCTGGCTCTGCCGTGCCGCACGTGACGATCACGTCCATGCCGCCGGCCGCATCTGGTCACGGGACAGCTTAAGCGCAGCCGTCACGAGTCCAGCTCCACATCGGCCGACATGCCGCTGAGCGGGGCGATGGCCTGGTGGCCCAGAACCTCCCGCCCGGCGGGCGTCCGTTACGGCAGCGCCTGCTGGGCGATGCTCAGCACCTGCTGCCACAGCGGGTCGATCGCGGCGCTGGCCAGGGCGCCGTCCAGGGCCTCGACCAGCGATCGGAGGTCGGCTTCGCGCAGCGGCGTCAGGTTCCCGGCCGGCACCGGCGGGAGGTGCGTCTGCGCGGACACCTCCTGGCCGCTGGCCAGGACCATGCCGACGACACCGCCAGGCCAGCTCACGGTGCCCAGGAACTCGCCCGGGCCCGGCTCGGTGACCGCGCCGAACACCGCGGCCGTGAACCGGTCGGACGCGTCCGGTTCGAGGTAAAGCCGGGCGGCCTCGGCGAAGGCCAGGAGCGGGATGTCGTCCAGCCCGCTGCCGGTGGCGTGCAGCTGCTCGGCGACCTCGTGCCGGATCTTCCGCAGCGCATCGGGCTGCAGGACCTCGATGAGCAGTGGGACCGCCGGGCCAGTGGACCAGAACTGGCTGGTGAAGATGCCCCCGGCGTAGCGGACCAGGCTGCCCGAGTCCGGGGTTGACCCCTGGGAGACGATCGTGATCGATCCGGTATCGAGGTCGGGGAGCGCGGGAGGAGGGGTCGGCGCCGGGAAGCCGCTCTGCCAGGGCCCGGTCGGCCCGGCGGAACCAGATGAAGGTGTTGCCATGTACGGCTCCTTACATCACGTGTGGTGTTGTGATGCAGAGCCGCCGGGCTGGGTCCTGATACACGCCAGCCCATCGAGCAGAGCTGGGCTGTACGGCAGCCGCGGGCCGTGGTTAAGGTGACCGCTGTGGAGCGGTCTGCGGTGGCCGGCGTAGCGGGAGGCATGCATGGCTTTCCGGCGGCGCTGACCAGTTTCGTGGGCCGGGCCGCGGTGGTGGACGAGGTCGCTGGCCAGCTGGATGAGTGCCGGCTGGTGACGGTGACCGGCCCGGGCGGAGCGGGGAAGACGCGGCTGGCCGGTGAGGTGGCCAGGCAGGTGGCTGACCGGTTCGCTGATGGGGTGTGGCTGGCGGAGCTGGCGGCGGTGCGGGATCCGGCGCAGGTCGCGGGTGTGGTGGCCGCGGCGCTGGGGATCCGGGACCTGCCGTCCGTGGCGGCGGCTGATGCGCTGGCCCGGGTGCTGGCGCGGCGGCAGTTGCTGCTGGTGCTGGATAACTGTGAGCAGGTGATCGGCGCGGCGGCCGAGTTGTGCGGCCGGCTGCTGCTGGGCGCCGATGATGTGCGGGTGCTGGCCACCAGCCGGGAGCCGTTGCGGATTGCCGGGGAGGTGCGGTACCGGCTGGGGCCGCTGACCTTGCCTGACCCGGATAATGCGGCGGATCCTGACGGGTCGGAGGCGGTGGCGCTGTTCGCGGACCGGGCCCGGCGCGTGCAGCCAGGGTTCGCGCTCGACGAGACGACCGGGGCCACGGTGGGGCGGCTGGTGGCTCGGCTGGACGGGATGCCGCTGGCGATCGAGCTCGCCGCCGCGCGGGTCGAGGCGCTGGGTGTGCCGCAGCTGCTGGACCGGATCGGCGACCGGTTCGCGCTGCTGGTGGACGGTGACCGGCTGGCGGAGGCGCGGCAGCGGTCGCTGGCCGCCGCGGTGCAGTGGAGCTATGAGCTGCTGGATGAACGGGAGCAGCGGGTCTTCCGCGCGGTGTCGGTGTTCCCGGGGCCGTTCACGCTGGAAGGCGCCGAGGCGGTCGCGGGGGTCGGCTCCGGGCCGGCCGTGCTGCACCTGGTGGACTGCTCGCTGCTGGTCCCGCCGCGAGCCGGTCCGGATGGCCGGTCCCGGTACGTGATGCTCGAGACGCTGCGCGCCTACGGGGCCGGGCTGCTGGCCGAGGCCGGCGAGGCTGACGCCGTCGCGGCCGCGCTGGCCTCCTGCGCGCTGCGGGTGGCCGAGGACGCCATGGCGGGGTTGACGGCCGACACCGGCGAGGTGGCCGCTGCCCGGTGGCTGGATGCCGAGAACGCCACCACGCGGCAGGCACTGGAATGGGCCATGGAGCACGACGCGGCGGTGGCGCCGCGGCTGGCGGCCGCGCTGGCGTGGTGGTGGCAGGTCCGGGGCCGGCTGGCGGGTCAGGTGCCGCTGCTGCGTGAGGCCGTCGACCACGCCGCCGCAGGCAGCGACGCATGGTGCATCGGGCACACCTGGCTCGGTCAGGCGTCGCTGGATTCGGCCGATCCAGCCGGGGCGCTGGGCCACTTCACCGCGGTCCGCGACGCCATCGGGGACCGGGCGCCGTTCCCGCTGCTGGCCAGGTGCCTGACCGGCCGGTCGGCGACGTTGCTGACCATGGGCCGAGTCGCCGAGGCGGCCGGCGATGCCCGCCGTGCCGTGGCCCTGGCCCGGGAGGGTGCTAACCCGCTCGGCGAGGCGCTGGCCCTGGGGGCCCTCGGCCTGGTCGCCTGTGTCGCCGGCGACCGCGTCGGCGCCGTGCAACTGGCCCGGCAGGCGGAGCAGATCACGGCCGGCCTGCACGGCCCGATGGCCCGGGTGTGCGGCCACATCCTGACGACCGTGCTAATCGAGGCCGGCGACCTGGACGGTGCCGGGCGGATGTGCGCGGCGGTGCTAGCCGGGGCCCGGGCCGCGGGTGACCTGTGGAGTCTGGGAAACCTGCTGGAGAAGATGGTGGTTCTCGACCTCAATACGGGCCGCTACGAGGACGCCGCCTCGCACCTGCGGGAAGGGCTCCAGACGGCCTTGCGGACCGGCTCACGGGCCAGGGTGCTCGACGACCTGGACTGCTGCGGGTACCTGTGCGCCCTGACCGGGCGCAGCGCCGAAGCGGTAACGCTATGGGCCGCGGTCGTCGTGCTTCAGGGGCGCGAGGGGTTCTCCGTCCCGTCACAGCCGGATTTTCCCGAGGGCTGGTTCCAGCGGCAGGAACCCCTGCGCGCGGCCCGGGAGACGCTCGGGCCGGCTCAAGCACAGGTCGCCGAGGAACGTGGCCAGGCGATGAGCCTGGCCACCGCGGCCGAGTACGTCCTCATGCTCACCGCCGCGGGCCCGCAGCCGCCGACCGCGATACCAGGCCCGGAAGGGCTCAGCCCCCGGGAACGGGAGCTGGTCACCCTGGTCGCCCAGGGGCACACCGACGCGCAGATCGCGGCCCAGCTGTACATCAGTGTGCGCACGGTCAGCTCGCACCTGGACCGCATCCGCGATAAGACCGGATGCCGGCGCCGCGCCGATCTCACCCGCATGGCCCTCAGCGCCGGCCTCGTGTAACTCAGCCTCGTCTTACGCAGTAAGTCTGGCCGGGCAGCTGCTCGCCACGCGGCGGTGTGTGGGTGATTCCACCCCGGCCAGGGCCCCGCGGCAAGAGGGGCAATTCCACCCCTGCCGCGGAGCTGGTGGGCGAGCGAACCTATGGCTGAGGGCCGGAGAACCGGCCAGTTCCGAGCAGATAGGACAAGGCAATGTCCGCACTACTTACCCACGAGGGAATTCAGGCCAGGACGACCCAGCCGGCCACCGCGGCCGGCCGCGGACGGCTCCGGAGAGTGTGCCGCCGGATCCGCCTCAGCGTTCAGGAGATGAACTACGCGTCCCGGCGGATCGTCGAGGTGCAGGCACCCTGGGGCGTTGACGAGCACTGGCACCGCAGGTAAGGATCACGGCGGTGGACTCATTCAAGGGCAAGCTCGCGGTGGTGACCGGCGGTGGCTCGGGCATGGGCCGCGAGCTTGTCCGTCAGCTGGCGGCGCAGGGATGCTCGGTCGCGGCGTGCGACCTGAATCCGGACGCCGTCGCGGTGACCGCGGCCACGGTGTGGGCGAGCGCCCCGCCCGGCGTCGCGGTCACCGGTCATGCCTGCGACGTCTCCGACGAGGCGCAGGTCCTGCGGTTCCGCGATGAGCTGCTCGACCAGCACGCCAGCGATCACGTCGACCTGGTCTTCTCCAACGCCGGCATCGGCGGCGGCGAAAGCTTCGTCAGCACCCCCCGCGAGGTGTGGGAGCGCACGTTCGCCGTGGACTGGTGGGGCGTGTATTACTGCGCCCGCGTGTTCCTGCCGCTCCTCATCGCGAGCGGCGACGGGGTGCTGGTCAACACCAGCAGCGTGAACGGGTTCTGGGCGACCCTGGGCCCGGGCGCGCCCAACACCGCCTACGCCACGGCCAAGTTCGCCATCAAGGGCTTCTCCGAGGCGCTCATCGAAGACCTGCGCGCCAACGCGCCCCAGGTCCGGGTCGCGGTCGTGATGCCGGGGCACGTGGGCACCGACATCATCGCGAACAGCATCCGCGCCCGTGGCCTGCCGGCACCGGAGCAGATGAGCGACGCCCAGCTGGAGGAGCTGATCCCCCGCGTCGCCCAGGCCGCGCTGATCGGCGCCGGCGTGCTGGCCGAGGGCGCGTCTGCCGATGAGCTGCGCCAGCTGCTCGTGCAGGCGAACGCCGACTTCAGGGACAAGGCGCCGCTGAGCGCGGCCGGGGCGGCGACCATCATCCTGGACGGGGTGCGGTCGGGGGCCTGGCGGATCCTGGTCGGCGAGGACGCCAAGATGATCGACGCAGCGGTGCGCGCGAAGCCCGAGGGCGCCTACGACTACGCCGAGCTGTTCAGTGGGCTGTCCGGAGAGCCAGCGGCGGGAACACCCTGAGACGATGCTGGTGTGAGCGAGGGTACGAGCGTCGCCGGGACTCAGGTCGAGGCTGGGTACCAGGCCATGGCGGTCGGGCGACTGGCGCGGTGCGCGGGACGCCTTTTCGGCTGTCCTTGAGGTGTCTGAGCTGCCGGAGGCATTCTTCGGCCTGGCGAATGCGCTGTTCTGGCTGGGCGATATCGCGGGGACGATCGCTAGTTGCGAGCAGGCCTATGCCGGCTTCGCCGTCGCGGCGATCCGATGTTCGCGGCCGGCGCGGCCCTGTCGCTGGTGGGCCACAACAAGGGCTATCTCGGCAACACGGCTGCGGCCCGCGGGTGGCTGTCGCGTGCGGCACGGATCATCGAGAGCGAGGCTCCGGAACTGCAGGGGCAACTCCTGGGGGCTACCGCCTACGTCACCGATGACCCGGTGGAGAGCGAGGCGCTGGCGCGCCAGGCGGCCGAGATCGGGCGCGCGACCGGCAATTCCGGCCTTGAGCTGATGGCCATGCACGCCGTCGGGCAGGCCCTGGTTCAGCAGGGCCGGACCGGGGAAGGCATGTCGCTGCTCGATGAGGCGATGGCGGGGGTGCTTGGCGGTGAGGGCGGCGATCCGCTGACGGCCGCGCAGATGAGCTGCATGACCATGGTCGTGTGCGGCAGCTGTTTTGATCTCGAGCGCGCCACGCAGTGGGTGCAGTCGCTTGAGCGCTTCATCGACCGGTACGGGTGCCCGTTCCTGTATGCGGAGTGCCGCACCTACTACGGCCGGGTCTTGTTCGAAAACGGTGACTGGAGCGCCGCCGAGACACTTCTTGCCGAGGCGATATCACTGTCGAGGGGCGTGTTCCCGGCGCCGCATGCGTTCGCGTCCGGGACGCTCGCCGAGCTCAGGCTCGCGCAGGGACGCCTCGAGGACGCGGCCAGGGTACTGCGCGGCGTCGAGGGACGTGAGGAAACCGCCGCGGCGGTCGCCTCGGTGCACCTGCAGCAGGGCGAGCCATCGGCGGCGGTGACTGTCTTGCGCCGGCGGCTCGCCGCGACGAGCCCCGACCGGCTCGATGCCGCCGCGGTGATCGAGTTGCTCGGCGAGGCAGAGATCGCGCTGCTCGACAGCGCCGCGGCCATCGAGCGGGGGCAGGCACTCGTCGCGCTCGGCGCCGCCAGCGGCTGCCATCTCATCGTCGCGCACGGCGAGCGTTTGCTCGGGCACGCGCTCGTCTCGACAGATGTTTCCGCCGCATGCGCACACCTGGAAACGGCGCTGGCAGCGTTCATCCAGGCCGGGATTCCCTACCGCGCCGCGCAGACGCGGCTGCTGCTCGCCCAGACACTCCGGCCAGGCCACCCGGAGGTGGCCGGGGCCGAGGCACGGACGGCCCTGACCGTCTTTGAGGACCTGGGGGCGGAGCGCGGCGCGGACGCCGCCGCCGCGCTGCTGCGAGACCTCGGCCTGCGGGCGGCACGGACCGGCCCCAGGAACCTCGGCCGGCTCACCAAGCGTGAACAGGAGGTGCTGGCCCTCCTCGGTGAGGGCCTCTCCAACCCGGAGATCGCCGGGCGCCTGTTCCTGTCCCGTAAGACGGTCGAGCATCACGTGGCGCGCATCCTGTCCAAACTCGGCCTGCGCGGGCGCGCCGAAGCCGCCGCGCTCGCCGGGCGCAGCGCCCCGGGAATCAGCCAGAGATAGGTGAGTTCGCCGATGCTCCGGAGCCGGCCGCACTGTCATCGTGACCCATAGCCAAAGCACGCGAACGACCCAAGGGATGAGCCCAGCCGGCGTTCGGGCACGGGGCACAGCTGAGAGGACAGGCCAATGCACGCTGTCATCGGACGGGTCAAGATCAAGCCGGACCGGGCGGACGAGGCAATCGCGATGATCGGCGGGGGGGTCGCGATGCTGCAGAGCATGCCCGGCTCGGCGGACGGCTACTGGGCGCGGAGCCTGGAGGGTGACATCATCCAGCATTCCTTCTGGCTCTTCGACACGCAGGAAAACGCCCAGGCCGCGGAGGCGGCCTTCAACCAGCTCCGCGGCATGCCCGATGCGCCAGCGACGTTCGTCAGCGTCGACGTCTGCAAGGTCGTCGGGAACACGTAAGACTGCGGCCGGAAACGCGACCATTATCGCCCTGTTCGGGCGCCGCTATCGGATCGTCGACCGCCGGAGGCGCTTCCTCCGGCGCCAGACGTGCACCGTCAGGTAGACGACGAGGACGAGCCCGGAGTCGAGGTGCCACCTGTCGAATGGCCTGGGGAGCGGCAGCTGTATCGGCACGCCGCGGTTCCAGTCCAGGACGCCGGACACGAGCACGTTCAGGGTGATGAAGAGGAGCAGGAGGTCCGAAACGGTGAGGCGGATCCTCCGTTGGACGAACGTCCGGGCCCGGACGATCTGGGTGGCCATGCGAGCGAGGGTCTGGCGGCGCTGGGCCAGGTGCGCGATCACCAGCCCGACGAAGACCAGGCCGACGTCGGTGTGGATGGCGATCCGCACGTGCAGAAGCTGTAGCGTGCCGATTGCGGCCGCTGCCGAGCACAGGAGACCGAGATGGACCGCCCAACGGGAGAGGGAGCGGTGCGCGGCCCGGCGGTCGGCCGACCGGCCAAGCGGCGCCCCGGCCTGCGGCTCGAGCGGTGCGTCAGTCATTCGGCCGCCATGCCATGTCGAGTAGCATACTGAGTATTGTTCTCTGGCGGCAATGGACGTTGCAGTAATGCAAGCTGGCCATCCCCGTCAGCAGCCGTTGTTTCTATCCGCTGCTGTGCGCGGTAGCGGGGAGGGCGAAGGTCCCGTTCTCGACCTGCGGTGAGTAGGTGCGCAGGGTCGCGGTCTGGTACGCGATCGACGACAGCGCTCCCGGCAGGTCGTAGGACGCGATGATGCCGTCTGGCTCGAGGCAGACGGTCCCGAGGGGATGGGAGGCCGGGCCGAACCCAAGGCAGTGCAGGGTCTGGCCGGCCAGCCGCCGGGTGAGCAGGAAGGCGCGCTGGGGCTGAGACGCCGGGGGTGCTGGCTCGCCGGTGTAGGTCTCTGCTGTGTTCTGCAGGCCGCGGAGCAGCGCCTGCGGCGGATAGGGGCCGAGCAGATCGGAGGTCGTGCCCATGCCGATTCCCTGGTAGGGGCCGGTGCACGACCAGCCCGATGACAACGATCCCCGCGCGCAGCTGAACAGGCCAGGGCCCGCGCCGGACAGGCCCTGCCGGGCGTGCTCGCGGACACCAGACTGGGGGCTGGCGCCGGCGGCGAAGAAAACCTCGTAGCTTTCGTTCTGCGGCGGGCCGGCCGGGCTCGAGACGCTGAGGGAGGGCGTCTCGCGGTAGAACAGCACAGCGGGTGAGCGTTGGGCCGCAGCAACGGCAACGTGGCGGACGCTCCCGCCGTGGTTGCGAACCGTGACCGCGTAGGTAACGGAGAATGTGCCGGTCACTCCCCGTTCGGCCTGGGCGAGGAAACCCCGGATCTGGCTGGGCGACGCGGCGCGTGACGTCGCCCGGCGGTGTGCGCCGCTGCCGCCGAACCCGGCAAACGCGGCGGCGCCGGCGGCGACGGCAGCGATCAGCAAAACGGCGAGGCCTGCCCGGCGGCGGCGCCGCCGCTGAAGCCTGCGCGCCTCCTGGATGAGCGCCTCCGCCTCACCCGCGGACGGCGCGGCATGGTCCTGATTGAGCATGCTCATGGTCCTCAGCCCACTGCCTCGATGATCTTCGCGAGCTCGTCCGGCCGGTAGCCGTGCTGGCGAGCGAGCGCGACAAGCTCCCTGGCCTTGGTGACGACGGCGCCACGGCTCGGGGCAGCCCCGGTCACCGTGACACCACGGCCCCTGCGGAACTCCAGCAGCCCCTCGTCCCGCAGGGTCCGCAGCCCGCGGAACACGGTGTTCGCGTTCACGCCGAGCACCGCAGCCAGGTCCCGCGCCGGCGGAAGCCGGTCACCCGGCTCGGCCTCGCCGTCGGCGATCGCCCGGCGGATCGCCGCAGCGACCTGCTCATGGAGCGGAACAGGGCTGGAGGAGTCGATCCCGAATGTGCCTGTGATGCTACTCACACCAGCACCATATCACGCAACGCCCTGAGCCCGGCGCGCTGAGTGCCTAGCCGTCGTTGGCCGCCAGGTCTTGATAGTCAGGCAGGAGCTCTTGCCACCGCGCGTCGGCGTCGCAGCGCTCACGCCCGGCGAGGTAGGCAGCGAGATCTTCGACGTGGACCTGGATCCCGGCCCCGTAGGCGGCGAGCTGGTCCAGGGGCATGCCCCGTTCCTCCCAGACCAGGATGGTCTGGTCGCCGTCGGCGGTCAGCGTGGCCTCGATGACATGCTCGTCCAGCTGGCCCGGCTGCTTGGTCAGCAGCAGCAGCCGCCGCGGGGGCTCGCACACTTCCACGCGCCCGGTGCCTTCCCATCCGCTGGCAAAAAAGCGTGCGCGGAACTCACCGCCCAGGCGCAGGTCGCCCTCGACCTCGCCCATCCAGCGGGCCAGACGGCGGGGATCGGTGAGGGCCGACCACAGGTCGTCGATATCGGTGTCGTAGCGGTCTTCCAGGCGCACGATGCCCTTGCCGTCTGCTGATCGCAGGCTGCCGACGATGCGGTTGCTCCCACGTGCGTTGCTCGTCATCTGATGCTCCTTCGTTCGCGTTTCCCCCGGGCGATCTCGGTATGCAGGGCATCCAGCCGCTGCTCCCACAAGGCGCGGTACCGGCCCAGCCATTCATCGATCTCGGCGAGCGGCTCAAGGCGAAGACTGTAGACCCGCCGCTGCGCCTCCTGGCGCACCTCGACCAGCCCCGCTTCCCGCAGCACCCGCAGGTGCCGCGATACCCCCGGGCGGGCAATCGGCAGCAGCGCCGCCAGCTCACCCGCGGTGGCCGGGCCGCCGGTCAAGGTCTCCAGCATCGTCCGCCGGCCCTCGTCCGCCAGTGCCCGCAGCACAGCTTCCATGGCGTGAATGTACCAAGGTGGTTACGTAACCGTCAAGGTACATAAGCGAGCGCAAGTGCGCCATGCCACCATGAGAGCGTGCCCAACCTGGAACAGAGCCGCAGCCAGCCGATGGCCGGCCGGGCCGTGCTAGTGACCGGCGGTACTGGCGGCATCGGAAAGGCCACCGCGCTGGGCTTGGCCGCGCTCGGCGCGCGCGTGGCGATCACCGGCCGGGACCGCGGGCGCGCCGAGGCGGCGGCTGGCGAGGTCCGCGCGGCCGGCGGCGGGCAGGTGGATGTGTTCGTTGCGGATCTGTCCGCCCAGTCGCAGGTGCGGCGCCTGGCTGAGGAGGTGCTTCAGGCGCTGCCCCGGATCGATGTGCTGATCAACAACGCTGGGGGGTACTGGAGCACCCGGCACGTCACCGCGGATGGCCTGGAACGCACGTTCGCGCTCAACCATCTCGCGCCGTTCCTGCTCACCAGCCTGCTCCTGGGCCGGCTGAAGCGGAGCGCCCCGGCCCGGGTGGTGACGGTCTCTTCTAACGTGGAGGCCAAGGGCCGGATCGACTTCGAGGATCTGCAGGGCCAGCTGTCCTACTCGGGCGCGCGGGCCTACAGCCAGTCCAAGCTCGCCAACGTCCTGTTTACGTACGAATTGGCCCGCAGGCTGCAAGACACCCTGGTCACCGCCAACGCGCTGCATCCGGGCGTGGTCCGTACCTCGTTCGGAGCCGAGGACCCCGGCGGCGTCCAGCGATTGCTCATGCCGGTCTTGCGGTCTTTCATGAAGACCCCGGCCCGGGGCGCGGCCACATCAGTCCACCTTGCTTCCGCTCCTGATCTTGAGCGGGTGACGGGGTGCTACTTCGCTGCCAGCAGGCCCAGGAGATCCTCTGCGCGCAGCTACGACAAGGCCGCTGCGGGACGGCTATGGCAAGTCAGCGCCGATCTGACCAGGCCGGGCGGGGCTGGCGCCGGTCCGCGATGATGGACCTGGCCAGGGCGTCGAGGATGACGTCGAGCCCGATCTCGAATTCGTCGCCGAAATCGTAGCCGGGCCGCAGGATGTGCCCGGTCGCCATCTCGGCCAGGTAGGGGTACTCGCCGGCGAGGTGCTGCATGAACGCCTCGGTAGCTTCGGTGACGGTGGCCGGCTTGAAGGGCAGGGCGGCCTCCTGCAGCGCGAATCCGTAGGTGTAGCTGTCGAGCAACGCGTAGGCGTGGGCGGTCAGGGCCACCGAGAAGCCCGCTTCGCGGAGCGTGGCCAGGGTCGCGTCGTGGTGGCGCAGCGTCGCGGGGCCCGGATTGGCTCGCGACTCCATGAGCCCGATCGCCCAGGGATGGCGCCTCAGCGCGAGGCGGGCCGAGATCGCCCGGCGGCGGATCTGTGCCCGCCAGTCGCCGCGGGCGGCCGGCAGCTCGATCTCGCTGAAGACCAGGTCGACGAGGCCGTCGAGGATCTCGTCTTTCCCGGTGAAGTAGTGGTAGACCGACATCGGCTTGACGCCGAGTTCGGCGGCCAGGGAGCGCATCGTCAGCCCGCCGATGCCCGATGCGTCGGCGACCGCGAGCGCGCCGCGCAGCACTCGCTCGCGGCTGAGTGGCGCGCGGCCCGCCGGGTCCTGGCTCGCTGCCGTCGACATGTCCCTCCCTGGCTATGGCGGTTTCGTACTTAGTACTGTAGCGTGTTTCAGTAACGATCGTACTAAGTACGGTCACATCGGCCTGCGGTCAGCGCGGCCCCGGGAGGCAACGGTCATGGGATCAGGGCAACAGCACACCGCTCTGCGCGGCGAAGAGAACGGCGTGCCAGCGATGGGCAGCACGATGAAGGCGATCGTGCAAGACGGGTACGGCTCCGCCGAGGTGCTGCGGCTCGCGCGGATCGCCCCGCCGCAGGCTGGCAGCGGCGAGGTAGTGCTGCGGGTGCACGCGGCGGGCCTGGACCGGGGCAGCTGGCACATGATGACGGGCCAGGCCGTATGCCCTGCGCCCGGTCGTCGGCTTGCGCGGGCCGCGGAACCCGGTGGCCGGGCTGGACGTGGCGGGCACCGTCGAGGTGGCCGGCCCGGGAGTGACCCGGTTCTCGGCCGGGGATGAGGTGTTCGGGTTCGCCCGGGGCAGCTTCGCTGAATACGCGGTGGCCCGCGTCGACAGGCTCGCCCGCAAGCCGGCGAACGTCTACGTTCGTGCAGGCCGCGGTCGTCCCGGTGTCCGGGGTCACCGCCCTGCAGGCCCTGACCGACGTCGGCCACGTCCAGAAAGGTCAGCAGGTGCTGGTCACCGGCGCGTCGGGCGGGGTCGGCAGTTACGCCGTGCAGCTCGCCGCGGTGTTCGGGGCCAAGGTCACCGGCGTGTGCAGCGCCGCGAAAGCCGACCTCGTGCGGTCCCTGGGCGCGGCCCGGACCATCGACTACACCCGAGACGACTTCGCCGACGGCCCGCTCCGCTACGACCTGATCATCGACATCGCGGGAAACCCGTCCCTGACGCGGCTGCGCCGGGCGCTCACGCCCGCCGGGACCGCCGTTATCGTCGGCGGGGAGGACAACGGCAACTGGACCGGGATGAGCCGGGCAGCTGGAGGCCCTGGCCCTGTCGCCGTTCTTGCACCAGCGGCTGACCATATGCACCTCTAAGCAGCGCTCCCGTGACCTGGAGCGGCTCGCCGACCTCCTCGAGGCCGGCCGCGTGACGCCAAGCACCGGGGCAACCTACCCGCTGGACCAGGTCCCGGACGCCATGCGCTCCCTGCAAGCCGGCCAGGCACGCGGCAAAATCGCCATCACCCTCTGAGCGCCTTCGCGGCGCCCGTCCCGGGTGTGCTCCGCGCCGCCGGCCGGGCGTCACATCACCCAGCCGGTGGCGCCAGCCCAGGCCTCCGCTCGGCCGAGAATGCTGAGGATCACGTCGGACTTGGCCTCGGTGTAGGCGGCGCTTTGATCGACCCAGAGCCTGGCCGCCTCGCGTTTCGCCGCCGCATAGGCTTCCCGCGCGTCGCCGCTGCCCCGCAGGTAGTCGCGGAACAGCAGATGCAGCCGCTCCCAGTCGCTTCCCTGCTGGCAGACGTGCACATGTATGTCCCTGGGCTGCCCGGGCGGCGGCTGGAAGTACCGGTGCTCGTCGTCGCGGAAGCGCAACTGGAGCCCGGCCGCCTCGCACGGCGGCACGTAACGATCCTCGTCGCCCATGTCCACCACGCTGACCTGGATGTCCACCACCGGCTTGGCCGCCAGGCCGGGTACGGAGGTCGAGCCGACGTGCTCGATCCGGCCGGCGACCGGGCCCAGGAGGCCAGCCAGGCGCCCGCGCCAGGCCTCGAAGCTCTCCGGCCAGCCCGGGTCGTAAGAAACGACCCGGATGGGTTCCGGCGCTCGCGGCTGCGCGCGTGGGTTGTCCCGGAACCCGGGCCACAGCAGCGGCGTCGCGCGGGCGGCCAGTGCCCTGCGCTCGGCCAGCGGCAGTTCGTGCGGCTGGAGCCCTCTCGGCGCGGCTACCAGCCCATACAGCCGGATCAGGCTGGCTCTCGGCCCCTCGCGCTCCCGCATTTTCCGCCAGGCCGTGAAGGGATCGCCTCCGCCGGCTGCGTCGGCAGCCTCGCAACGGCCGCCTGGCTCGGCATGCCCGTCGCCAGGCCGGTCATCTGCCGCCACGGACACCATCCTCCCTGGCCGTCGTCCATCCCATGGCACCCTCTCTGAGGGCCCGAACTGCTGCGGCTGGATGGCCGGGCAGAGCAGGCTACGGCGCGGGCTGGTCCTGGCGCAGCAGGTCGAAGCGCAGTGCGAAGGTCGGTGGCGTGACCAGCGGCTCGCGGCGCCGCTGCGTCCACAGCACGGGCTCGACCGGTGACCGAACGGGCTAGCATGGC
This sequence comes from uncultured Actinomycetota bacterium, assembly GCA_963739645.1. Lineage (GTDB taxonomy): Bacteria > Actinomycetota > Actinomycetes > Streptosporangiales > Streptosporangiaceae > JASHPR01. The sequence continues at coordinate 41,664 of CAVUBM010000106.1, read as the reverse complement.
GCGGCGCTGCACGCGCAGGCCGTCGGGCGGGATCGCGGCCGGCTCGAGTTGATGCACCGGGCCGCCTGCCGGGGCGCGCGGGTCGGCGAGCAGATCGCTGACCGGCGGCGGCAGCAAGGACGGGGTCGGCCCGGACAGGTCCGCGGCCCGGCCCTGCACGAACCGCCGCGGGCTGTCGCCGTCGCCGTCGATGACGTACGGGTGCCAGTAGCGCGGGATCCGGTGTCATCGGCAGGTAGGAGAACGTCGGCTGGGCGGCAGTGTCGCCTTGCCCAGCGGCGGTGGCGGTGCCGGGTCGGTGTCGCGAGGGTCTCGGCCCGCCGACGACCTGCTCGACCGCCCAGACCAGGTTGGCGTCCTCGTCGATGCCGATGACGACCTCGTCGAGTACGGGCCCGGTCAGCGGGGTGCGCGCGGTCGCCCACACGACCAGCGAGCGCGGGTCGAGTCCGGCGGTGGCTGAACAGGCTCCAGTCCGTTGGGCGCCGTGAGCGGCCAGGTGTCGCCGAACGAGTCGGTGACGGTCACCGTCGTCGAGGGTGACGATCTGCCCGGCGGCTGCGGGCAGGCTGAAAGTGAACCAGTCGTCGGAGTGGTTCGACGATCAGGTCGATCAGCAGCAGTGTGGCGAGGTGCGGCCCGGTCCGGCGCCTGCCCGCCGATGGTGACCTGCGCATCCTCGATCTGCCACCAGCGGGGCAGCGGTGCGCTCGGGTAGCGCAGCCGTGCCTGGTGTGATCCGTGACCGGCGCTGTCGGTGCCCGGCGGCGCTGAGCGGGCCGGTGGCGTCGGCGCTGGAACCAGTCCAGGTCGCCGCCGTCGTGCCGGCTGATGCGTGAGGGTCGTCTCGCCGGCGGGAAGCTGTCGGCGGAGTAGCTGAACTCGGCGGGGTCCCACAGGTCCAGCGGCTCGGCCGGCGGCGGGCCGGGCTGGCCGAACCAGGCGTCGTCCAGGCCGAGGCTGCTGCGCTGCTGCCACAGCACCCGGCCGTCCGGGCCGGTGCCGTTGAGCGCGTCGTAGGGGACGGGCAGGCCGGCCAGCGACAGGGCCGAGTCTGGCAGGTCACGCCGTGCGCTTGGCCCGCGGCGGCGACGGCGCGGCCGATCCGGACCCGCCGGCCGGGTGTCCACCAGTCGCCGGGCTCGGACTCGATGATCGCCTGGGCCGGCACCGTCGTCGGGTCGAATCCGGCCTGCCCGGCGACGGGGTCGATCGGGGTGGCCCGGGAGCTGATCTCCACCGCGACCGGGCGAGGACGCGTCCTCGCCCTGGTGCTCGCCCATCTGCCATTGCCGGCCGAGCATCCAGACCGGGTCGGCCAGCTCGGCGGCCCAGCCCCGGGCCAGGTCGCGCTGGTGCGGGTCGGGCTCGAGCCGCACCAGGACGTCGAAGATCATCCGCTCACCTCCAGCGGGGTAGCGATGGCGCCGGTGGCGGGCAGCAGGCAGGTCGGCGCGAGACCCCAGAACTGCTCGTCCAGGTCGACGGGGCGGGCCATCCGGGCGTGCGCGAGCTCGCGGGTCTCGACCAGGATCTGCGCCAGGGTGGCCTGGTCGAGCGGCGTGCTCGAGACGGGCGGGACGGCGAGCAGGATGGCCTGCTGTGCCCGGGCCGCAGGGGCGTCGAAGCCGAACGCGGCGCCGGTGCGCTGGTCCGCGGCCGGGATCACCTCGTCGAACTGGTCCAGGCTCGCGGCCGCGACCAGATCGCCGGGAGAGCCGGGACTCAGTGCCTGGCCGGCATAGATGACGACCAGCGGCCGCGCGTCCTGCGGGTTGGTCTGCCACGGATCGGCTGGCCGGTTCGTCCAGGCGGTGAACGGGGCCGCGGCGGTCAGCTGGTGGGCCTCCAGACGGGCCAGCGCAGGCCGGACGGCCGCGGCGACGGTCAGCCACGTCGTCGTCGAGGTCCGCCGCCTGCTGCACGGCCGGGATGTCCTGGGCCGGGGTGGCGGCGGTGATCGCGACCTGGCCGGTCGGGCTGACCAGCGCGGACGCCGCGTCGAGGAAGGCGGCCCGGGACAGCTGAGCGGCGCCGTCCTGGTCGGGCGCGGCGGCCAGCCTGTTCTCCAGCTGCGGCAGCGCGAGCCGGGCCACGGCCGCGAGCCGGGCGGGCCCGGCCGGCTCCGGCGTGTCGGGCGCGATGCCCCAGGCCGCGCACGCGGTGAGGAGCCGGCGCAGCGACGGCTCGTCGGCGGCGCCGAGGCCCGCGCTGCCGAGCAGGGCGACCTGATCGTGCAGCAGCCGGGCGAGTGCCGACCGGCGCCGCGGGCCGCGGCGTAGCGGGCGATGAGCTCGGGATCGACCGGGTCGCCCGGCGGCGCGGCCGTGCGGGCTTCGCTGAAGGCGCGATGGGTGGCCGGGTTGCGGCCGATCAGCCCGGTCAGGTCCGCGGCGCGCTCGTACCGGTCGCCGCCGCTGCCGCCGGTGATCTCGCCGGCGCTGGGCCCGGCGGCCTCGGCCGCCAGCCGCTGCAGGGTGGTCCGGGTCAGCGCGAGAGCGTCCGCAGGGGTCAGGCCGAGATCGGTCAGGGTCACGGTCACGGTGTGACCGGCCGGCCCGACGATGAAGTCCCAGTCGCGCGGCCGCGCCGGCGTGGGCGGCGAGCGCGGCGGCCGCCGACGGGTCCAGCGTGGCCGCCGGGGAGACGAACGCGGGCTCGGCGTCCGCCGGCAGCGCGGCCGGCGGGCACGTGCGGGAAGGCACAGCACGACCGAGCTGGATACCCCGCGGCCGTCGCGGGCGGTGCGCAGCAGGCTCAGCTCCGGCGGCCGGCTCAGCCCGGCGGCGGCGTCCATCACCTGCGCCGGCGATGTCGGCGCGGCCCTCGACGAGGTGGTGCACCGCGTCGGCCACGAGCAGGTCGCCGTAGGTGTCGAGGGCGGCGCGCAGCTCGCCGATGGCGGCCGTCTGGGTCGCGTCCAGGGTGACCGGGAACGGGTTCGGCGCCGAGCACCGCATCCCGTCGCAGACGCGGCGGCCGGCGTGCTCGGTGCGCACCGGGAAGGCCCGGCGCAGCGTCTCGATGTCCTCGGTGCGGCCGACGATCCGTTCCACCTCGCGGCCCATCGCCTCGGCCAGGTGCGCGCCGTTGCGGACTTCGGCGGCGATCCGGTCCGCGGCCCGCGCGGTGCGTGAGGTGATGTCCAGGTCCCAGCGCGGCGACGGGTCGCTGACCGCCCGGTCGCGCAGGACCGCCGCGGCCAGCGCCGACGACGCCGACGGGGTGTGCAGCAGCCCGGCCGGGGTCGGGCCGGGCTGGCCGGGCGCCGGGCGCGTCCACCCAGCCGTAGGCGCCGAGCCGCCCGCTGCAGGGTCCCGGCCTGCTGCAGGGTGTCCAGGCGGCGCTGCGGGACGGCCGTCAGCCACGGGTCGATCCGGTGGCTGGAGGCGTCGATGGTGGCGCGCAGCATGCGTTCCAGCTCGGGCGGCCGGGACCGTCGGCGAGTGACCGCAGCGCGGCCGTGACGTCGCGCAGCTGCGCCGCTGAGCTCCGTCGGCGCGGCCGGGTCCGGCCGGGGTCGACGCCGGCGATGAGCTGCTGCAGCCGGCCCGGCTGCGCGGGTGGTGCGGGCGAACGGCTCCGGGTCGAACGACGAGCGCGCCGGCGCGCTCGCGGGCCAGGTCGCCGATGAGCAGCTGGCAGCGACCGGATCGCCAGCCGCAGCAGCAGGCTGTCGCCGTGCCCGCCGAGCACGCTGGTCTCCAGGCTGCGCGGTGTTGGCGAACGCGGCGGGCGTGGTCAGCGCGGCGTCGGCGAGCGCGGCGAGCAGCCCGGCAGGTCGGCCGGTCCGCGACGCCGGCGGGAGCACCAGCGGGAGGCCGACGCCGGCGGGATGCGCCGCGTGTCCCGTACCGGCGCAGCGGGCTGAGCCCCAGCTGGCCTGGCCAGCGGGTACCTGGCCGCCCAGGCGCGCGCGAACTGCCGGCCAGGTTGCCGGGCAGGCCGGAGCTGACCGCGCCGAGCCACCACAGCTCGAGCGGCCAGGCCTGCCGGTAGCGGAACGCCGCGGCGACGAGGGCGTGTCGGCGATGAGGTCGAGCAGCCCGTCGGTGTCCTTCCCGGCGGCGGTGCCGCGGGCGCGGGCGCTGGCGGCGTGCCGGGCCCGCAGCGCGAGCAGCGCCTGGACCAGCGGCACCTCCAGGGCGGATCACCGTCGTCCGGCCTGCCAGCGCGTCCACGCGGTGACCGGCAGCAGGCCGTACGGCTGCGGGCCGACCCGCACGGTCGGGTAGGCGCCCTCGGGGAACAGCGCCGCGCGCAGCCCAGCTGGCGGGCGCCCGGCCGCGGGCGACGTCGAACACCTGGCTGGCGGTGAAGCCCCACAGGGCCGGCCACAGCGCGGTGACCAGCGCGGAGGCGGGCGCGCGGTGAGCCTGGTCGCCGCCGGGCAGGTTGCCGAGCCGGTGCCGGGTCGCCGGTCAGCGCCGCGGAGACGTCCCGGTCGCTGTCGCCGGCGTGCGCCGTGCAGGACGTCCCACCAGGTCGCGGCGTCGGTGGCCAGCGCGGCGGCGGGCGCGCCGTCGACGCTGTTGGTGGGCAGGCCCGGGGCCGAGCAGGCCGACCCGGCCGTCGGCGGCCAGGCCGGCGAACAGCTCGGCCGGGTCGCCGTCGCCGAGGCCGGTGACGTAGAGCGCGTCGACCGGGCCGGTGCAGGCTGGCCGCCGGGATGATCCCGGCGACGCCGACCGCGACCGCCTCGTCCCAGTCCTCCCACCAGCGCCGGTCGCCGGGCTGGTCCGGGTCGGCGAAGTCGGCCAGCAGCCGGCTGCGGTCGACGGTGAGCGTGCAGCACCTGGTGCAGCCCCGAGGCGTCCGCGGCCCACACCGCCAGCTCGGCGGGGAACCCGACGATGCGGGGCAGCGCCGGGCCGGTCGCGCTGCTCGGCCGGGGCCGGTGTCCGGACGGTGAGGGTGCCGTCCGCGGCGGCGGTGATGAACGTGCGGTGCAGGTACACCGCGCGCGGCGCGCCGACCTGGGCGGCGAGGTCCCGCCACGCGGCGGGCCGACGCCGGGTGCGGGGTCGGCAGGAGCGGCGGCGTAACGCTGCAGCGCGTCCAGCTCGCCGGGGGTGATGCGGGGGTCGTCGCGGACGAACCACGGCTCGTCGGGGACCACCCGCAGCCACAGGTCGCCGTTCTTGAACCGGGTCTCGATCCGGATGGGCAGCAGCACGCCCAGGTCGGTCGGTCATGCGCTGGCCGCCGATGCGACGAGGGAGTCGCCGCGGATGAGCACGCGCACCGGCTGGGCGAGCGTGGCGGCCGCCCACTCGTGCCCGGTGCTCGCGCTGGTCGGCACGTCGTTGGCGAACCGGTAGCCGGCGGGCGGTTCCTCGAAGACGAGCCAGTGCCTGGCCAGTGCCGTGGCGTCGACGGCGGGGAAGCCGAAGAACACCACATCGGCGCCGATCCGGCCGTGGAATGCCGGGCAGCACGCGGGCGGCCGCAGGGGTCGGGGTCGGCGTCGAAGTTGGCCGTCGTGGCGCCGGGGGGACCGCCGACTGCAGGTAGACCAGCGTGGTGGGGTAGCGCAGCAGCAGCTCGCCGCGCACCGCGATCACCAGCTCGCGGCCGGTGGCGCCGGGCGCCAGGTGGGCCGGGTCGCCGAGCGCGCTGTCCGCCGTCCAGGACGCGACGCCGATGATGTCGTCCGCCCGCTCACCGGTCGTGGTGTCGGCCCGGTCCCAGAACCGGCGGATCGGCGTGCACCCGGTGGCGATCGGGATGTTGCGCCAGCGCAGCTCGCCGAGCAGCTGGGTGTTCAGCCCGGTCAGGTAGGCGTCGATGAAGATCGGGTTGCTCTGCAGGGCGATGACGCAGTTGTCCGGCAGCTGGCCGACGCCGGGCAGCAGCCACTCGCCGAACGCCGCGGCGAGGTCGGCCCAGGCCGGCCGGTCGAGCCCGACGCAGGGCTCGGGCGGGGCCAGCGGCTGGGCGGGGTCGATGCCGCCGTCGATGGTCGCGAGCACCCTGGCCGCCGCGGGCGCAGTCGTCGGCGGACGGGTCGAAGGCGGCGGCGACCCCGGCCGCGAGCGCGTCGACGGTCGACCGGGCTCAGCGCCGGGTCGCCGGGCTGCAGCGGGCTGAGCGCGGCGAGCATCTCGGGTCAGGTCAGCGTCGTCGGCCTGGTCGGCGAACCTGTCCCGCAGCCCGGACATGTCCCGGGCCAGGAGCGTTCAGCGTCGCGTGGCAGGGTTGCGTCCCTGCGCGACGACGGTGGCGTCGCCGGCGGCGAGCATCGCCAGCGCCGGTCCCCACGGCACCGCCTTGCCCGCCTGGGCTGGCCTGCCGCATCGCGGCGACGATCTGGGTGGCCACCGGCCGGACCGCCGTGGTCCGCGCCGGCGGCGAGCTCGGTCGCGGCGGCCAGCAGGGCGCGCGGTGTTGACGTGGCCGGAGCGGATGACCTGCGCGCGGGCCGTGTCGAGGGTGCGCAGGCCCGCGTCGTCCAGCGGGACCCCGTCGATGCTGGCCGGCGGCGGTGGTGGCGGCCGGTTGGCCGAGGTGACCAGCGCGGCCGGGGTCAGCGTCGGCGGCGGCCAGCGCGGTCCGGGCCGGCCCGGCGCGCAGGACCCGGCGGGCCGCGGCCGAGAACGTGCCCCGCGCGATCGTCCGGTCGTCCGCGGTCGCCAGGTCGCCGACGGTGCCGTCGCCGGTGACGAGCCGGTTCAGCGCCGGGCCGAGCAGCCACAGCCGCGCTGCCGGGTCGGCGGGCACCCGGCGCTGCCACAGCGACCGGGACGCGGCCAGCCCCAGCGCGAGGTGGCGGACCCGCTGGCGGGCCTCGCGCAGCGCGCCCAGGTTGGCCAGCACGTCCGCGACGAGATCCTCCTGCGCGCGGATGCCGACCTCCAGCCCGAGCCCGGCGACGCCCCGGTGCCGCGGGTCGAGGTTGAGGTCGCGCGCCCAGCTGGCTCTGATCGGGCGCGGTGATGGCCCAGGCCTCGCCGTAGCGGGGGAGCGTGACGATCGGCCGGCCCTGCGGGTCGCGGGCGGGCAGCCGCAGCGCGGCGCAGGTCGGCCTGCACGCCGGCGGGCAGCGGGTCCTCGGTGACCGGGCCGTCGGCGGGCCGGGCGACGAGCGCGCCGAGCACGCTCGAGCTCCGGCGCGCCGGCCAGCCGCGGGTAGTGCAGCGGGGCGCGGCCGGTGGTGGGCGGCGCGTCGCCCGGGCTGCAGCCGCGCCGCGAGGTCCTCGAAGCTGCCCGCCGGGACGGCGGTGCGGAACCGCCAGGCGTCGTACACCGGCACGGTGACCGGCGCCGCGCCGGTCCAGGACCGCGCGCCGGACGCGTCGTAGGCGGGCACGACCACCGCGAGGTAGTCGGTGCCGGCGCTGCAGCGGCCGGCCGCGACAGCACCCGGGTGACGCGGTGCCCGGCCGCGTCCTGCTGCACGTGCGCGAACCGGTACGCCGACGCCGGGTCGCCGAGCGCCTGCGGTGTCCTGCTGGGCGCTGACCTGCGATCGTCACCTGCCCCCCGGCGAGGGTCAGCTCGCTGCCCTCCTGGCCCACCACCAGCACCAGCCACGGGTGCAGGCCCGCGCCGCGGTCCGGGCGTCGGCGCCGGGGTGTAGCGCCACGGCAGGGCCGGGTCGGCCAGCTCGACGTAGGGGCAGCGGTCCGATTCGTGGTCGAGCGTCCCGGGCGCCGGGTAGCGGCGCACGATCGCGCCGGGCTGCAGGCCGGTCACGTCGGCCGGGCCGGCCAGCAGGAACGAGACCGGCCGGGTCTGCGGTCCGGCCGGGTGCGCCGTCTGCGCCGGACTCGGTCAGCGTGATCGACGTGCCCGCCTGCGCCCGCCCGCCGCTCTGCGCCGGTGACCAGGCTGCCGATCGGCGGGCGCACCCAGGACAGGAACGTCAGCGTCTGCACGGTGCCGGTCATCAGAAGGCCAGGGCGGCGAGCCGGTCGGTCGCGGGGATGGCCCGCGCGCTGGTGGTCAGGGCGGCGAGCTGGCGGGCCTGCGCGCCGGTCAGGCCGCTGCGTGTCGCCCGCCGGGGTGGTGACGATCCAGCTCTCGGTCCTGACGGCGATCGCCGGGGCGGCCGGGCGCGGCGGCCGGGGTCGAGCGATCCAGGCCGGGAACATGATCACCGGCCTGCTGGTCGTGGCGGCGCTGGCGGGCAGCCGGATCTGCCGGGTGGTCAGGGTGGCCTGCGCGCCGCGGCCCGTCGGCGATGCCGGCGCCGGCCAGCCGCAGCCCGCCGGTGAGCCGCTCGTACGCCGGGCGGGTCAGCGCCTGGTCGTCGGTGAGGTCGGTGAACTGCCCGGGCGCGAACCAGTCGCTCTCGGCGGCCGACGACGCGGCGCTGGTCGCGCTGACCTGCGCCGGCGCGGGCAGCGGCGTGCCGCCGACCCGGGTGAGCAGCAGGTCGAGCGGGGCGCGCTGCTGCTCCCACACCAGCGTCCCGGTCGGCGAGACGACCGGCGTGGTGAGCGACGGGTCGGGTGGCTGCAGCCGCACGTACGGATCGGGTGCCCCGGCGGCGCGCAGCCGGGCCGGGTTGGCCAGCTCGGCGAGCAGCGTGTCCAGCAGGTCGGCGGCGGCCGGCGACCGGCGGCGGCGATCGACGGGCCGAGCGGGAACGTCTCGGAGAAGCAGATGTCGAAGAACAGCAGCTCGATGCAGACCTTGGCCTGCAGCACCACCGGGCCCGGGCCGGTGAGCGAGCCGGTGAGGGTCAGCCCGGCGAGCGTGTGGCCCTGGTAGGCGACGCTCACCGACGCGCGGATGTCGAACTGGAAGTGGAACGGGACGAACTGGATCAGCGCGTCGAAACCCACCGTGCCGTGGACGCTGAAGTCGCCGGAGTGGATCACCGCCTCGACCGACGCGCCGAACTGCAGCGTGTTGCTGGTGATCGCGAAGTAGCCCTCGAACCGCAGGTACAGCTCGTCGCTGGGCGTGCCGTGCACCATCGCGATCCGGGTCAGCGTGGCCGGGAAGCTCAGCGGCTCCGGATGGTAGGCCGGGTTGAACCCGCCCAGCGACAGCACCGCGTACGGCTGCGCGCCCCAGGACAGCCGGAACGCCGCGCCGCCGGTCAGGTCCAGCATGCCCATCAGGTGGCTGTCGATCAGCACCGCGTCGAACGCCGCCGTCTCCGCGCGCAGGTCGATGACGCCGACGATGTCGACCCGGATGCTCAGGTACGCGCGGCCGTCGCGTTCGATCTCGGCGTGCGCCGACCCGAGCAGCACCACCCGGGCCGGGCCGGGCAGCTCGATGAACACCCCGACGTCCAGGTGCACCAGCCCGGCCCAGAGCAGCTGCGCGGTCGGGCCGACCACGGTGACGCCGGGCGCGACCGGGAAGACCGTGTCCAGGTCGGCCAGCAGCGCCGGGCGCGTTGCGGACCGGGTCCTGCGGCGCCAGGATGCGGCCCGCCGTGCCCGCCGCCAGCCGGCCGCGCAGCGCGTCGACGTCGACCCGGCGGTTCAGGGCGAGCAGCCCGCCCACCCCGGTCAGCGCGAACCCGAACCCGATCTCGATCGGCCGGGAACGTGGCGCTGCAGCGCCAGCAGCAGCGCGTAACCGGGGCTCCGCCGGGCAGCTGGGTGTCGAGCAGCCCGACCGCGGTGATCCCGACCTGGCCCGCCCGCAGCTCCAGCACGCCCGAGTAGCGGCCGGTCTGCGGGTCGATCCGCACCGCGCCACCGCCAGTGATCACGTCCGCGCTGACCGACAGGCCGATGCCCGTCGGGGTGGTGGCCCCCGTGGTCAGCCCGAACGGGCCCAGGCTGCCGGGCCCCGGCAGCAGGTCCACCCGGATACCCAGGCCCTCGATTTCCAGCTGCACCGGGCCGATGGACGTGCCCACGGTCATGGCCGCCTGGGCGCTGACGGCCTGCCCGGAGGCGGCGAGCCCGAGCTGGATCTGCCGCAGCTCGAGCGGGCCGACCGACAGCTCGACCGGCAGCGTCGTGGTCAGGTCCGCCGAGCCGGTGAAGGCGAGGCCCTGATTCGGACCAGCGCACCCCGGCCGTGAACGGCGTCGTGATGCCCTTGGCCGGCAGGAGCGCGCTGAGCAGGCCGTCTCCGTCCGGGGGCATCAGGTTCACCGAACCGTCGTCCACCCGGAACTCGATGAAGACCTGCGGGTCCGCCGCGGCCGTCACCTCGGCGCCGACGGCCAGGCTCACCACCCGCAACTGGAGCGGCGGCACGGGATTCTGGCCGGCCGGAACCTGGCCCGTCCCGCCGGGATCGGCGGCGGCTGGGCCACGCGTGACCTGGACCGTGACCTGCCCGCTGGTGAGCGCGGCCGAGGTCGCGCCCGCGTCCAGGATGACCGCCGGGGCGTGATCGGGAGACAGCACCAGGGCAGCTCCGCCGCCGACCTCGGTCGTCGCCTGGACCGTCAGCGTGAGCGTGTCGCTGAGCGGTATCTCCTGGTCCAGGGCGCCCGCGGGCGCCAGCGTGACGACCAGGCCCTGGTTCTGCGCCGGACCGGTCGTGGGCTGCGGGTAGATGCCGATCATCAACGTCGCGGCGTCGGTGTGCAGGACCGGGAGCCACAGCTGCGGCTCCGGGCCATCCGGCGGCTGCTGCGCGCCGGGCGCGACGGCGCCGGTGAAGGCGGGGTCGGGATAGCGCCGCTCTGCGGGCGTCCCGATGGCGAACGACAGCGGGACGATCTCCCCGAACAGCCGATCCGCGTCCAGCGCCGGGGTGCCCCAGCCGTAGACGTCGCGGGCGAGCGCCCCGGGCTGTGCGAGCAGCGAGAACCGGTCCCAGCGGATCGCGCGCCGGACGAAGGCCGGCTGATGGTGGGCCGGGTCCGCGGGCTCGTCGGTCTCCTCCACGATGCCCAGGACGTGCAGCAGCCGGAACGCGGCCGGGGCCCAGCGGGCGAGGTCGGTGCAGATCAGCCAGTCGAACAGGCGGCCTTCGAAGGCGGTGTCGATTCCCGACTCGCTGATGAATTGCGCCGGGAGATCGGTTTGCAGCCCGTCTGGGAGTCCATGCAGGTCGGCCGCGACCAGCAGCAGGGTGACGGTGAGCTCCTGCTCAGCGTCGGTGAGCTGCGACGCGGGCAGGTCGCCCGACTCGACACCCTGCCGCACGGCTCCGAGGCCAGCGAACGAGGTATGCAGCCGGGTAAGGTCCCCCGCCAGCCCGGTCAGGGTGGGCGGTGCGGACGGCAGGGTCCAGCCGAGCAGGCCGGCGAACGCGACGATGCTGTCATCGGTCTGGCTGGCGAAGACGAGCGGCTGGAGCGTCCGGGCCAGCCAGGCCGCCGCCGAATCCACGAGTCCCATCGGGCGCTACTTCCTGATCCGTGGCCGCACGACGGGGATCTTGGAGGTCGACCCGCGGTAGAAGAGCCCGGTGGCCAGGGACCCGTTGGCCTGGATCTCGGTCAGCGCCGTGGGCGCGCGGTAGCTGGCGTCGGCCCGCCGCAGTCGCAGGTAGGCGTGCCAGCTGTCGGTATCCGATGATGCCTGCGGGACCCGCGGTTCCCAGAGCGGGAAGTAGATGGCGTTGGGGTCGGGCGGGTGCCGGTAGCCGGTGCCTCCCGCCGGGTCGTCCGCCACGGCGCGCGGGACCGCGCGCACCGCCTCGTCCTTGCTCGCGTACGCCCAGTCGTCCTTCCAGGTGCTCTGGCCGATCATGAGCCACCAGGCGCCGGGGGCCTGGAAGTCCTCGTACGGCGCCCACTTGACGAACGGCCCGGCCGTGGTGGCTGCGGGATCGCCCGCCAGCGCACTGGTGATCTGCTGGCGCTTGCTCGCCAGGATGCCCTTGAGCTGGTCGCCGAGCTCCGAGGCCATGGCCGAGTACCGGGAGGTGTTCAGGCCATGGCCCGCCAGCCAGACCTGCGGGCCGTCGGTGCCGGTCCTGACGTTGCCGCTGGCCGGCTCCGAGTCCACGCCCATAATCAGCGAGAACTCGTTACCCCACGCCCCGTCCCAGATCAGGTTGTAGATCCGGCTGTTCCAGAACACCACGAAGTCGCCGACCTGGATGTCGGCGAGATCGATCTGGGTGTTCTCGAAGTACGGGTCGTCGCTGCCGTCGGCCATCAGCGTGTCCAGGTCGTTCTTCCCGTCGAACCGGACGACCGGGCCGAGGCTGGCGTACGCCGGCTTGTTCATCATCGCGTCGAACGCCGCAGCATCGGCCGTACTGCGGCGGGCCAGGCCGAGCCAGAGCGCCTCGATGCTGAGCGCGGCGCCGACCATGTCGCAGAACAGCCAGGCCCGGTTCAGGAAGTCGTCCCGCGGGATCGCGAACATCTTCTGGATGACGTCGGACGCGGCCGCCGGGCCGGGCTTGAAGTCGATCCATAGCGTGCCGCCCTGGGTGGCCCGCGCCGACCAGGAGGCGTTGATGTTCTTCGGCATGTGCAGCGGGGCGAAATGGCCAGCGGGCTTGTAGAACAAGTTGTCCCCGGACACCTGCCAGTCCGCCATGGGCAGGACGGCCGCGAAGGGCGCTTTCGGGAGCCAGGGGTACTCGATGACGCGGACGGTCGTGCCGTCCTTCCACGGTCCCTGCACGCTGGTCACCGGCTGCCACGAGCGGGAGTCCATCGCGGCGTTCACGGTGCAGGTCATCCGCTCCACGGCGCGCAGCCGCCGGTCCACCAGCTCATCGAGGGCGGTCTCCTGGAGCGAGCGCGGGGGCGTGGCCGACTTCCACAGGTCGCTGCCGTGGATCGCCATCGCTCGCCACACGATCTGCGAGATCCAGTCGAAGCGGTTCGTCGTGTACGTCTTCTGAAGATTGCTGCCCAGCATGTCGCTGAACGGCCCCTGCCCAAACTGGGCCCGGGCCTGCGCGGCGAGATCGAGGTGCGCGGGAGCGGTGCTGTCGGGGCCCTTGACCAGCGCGGTCAGCTTCTTCGTGAGATAGCCCATGACCGTGGCCCGCTCGCCCATCAGCGCCACAGCGAGCTGGTCGCCATCCCAGCCCGGGTTCTGGGCGGCCAGGAACACGGCCCGGCGGCGCACGTAGAAGCCCACCACCCGGTCGCGCATGACGGAGAAGTTAAGGTCAGCGGTGGACTTGCGGAAGCCGTCCTCGACGGCGGTCAAAGGGTCCCCTCCCCCGGAAGCCTGATATCTCCCCTGAACGCAGGCCTCAGACCAGCATCCCAGCCTCAGTGCCCCCAGCCAAGAACCATTTAGCGATGGCTGATGCAGGTAATCGCCGTGGGCAAATGAAATGGCTCCAGGCCGGGCGCCCGGCCTGGAGCCATCACTTGTTTCGCTATGCGGTACCGAGACCTCCTTTAGTGGCCAGACACCTCGAACACGTAGGTGCCCCAGTTGTCCAGCGGATCCTGGTTGGCCGTCGGCGGGATGTACTCGGTGGCCAGCCAGATGCCGGTGCCGCTGGGATCGGGGGCGACGAACGAGTAGTCGCCCCACCGGGGCTCGTTGAACGGGGGCGCGTCGGAGAAGCTGACGTGCGGCCCGGCCCCGGATGCCACGGTCGTTATCCGGCCCGAGCCCACCGTGGCGAAGGCGGCGCTCGGGTTGATCGTGGCGCTGGTGATGGTGAACACCATCTCGGACGGCCCGAACTGCTGCGGCTGGATGGCCGGGTAGAGCAGGTTCGCGCCCTTAGCCACGACGTACCCCTGCTTGACCACCCGCTTGAAGGTCGGGTTGACCGTGAACCAGGCGGCGGCGTCGGTGGTGGTGCCCTTCACCGTCACCGCGGCATCCAGCGCCGTGGTCAGCTGCACCCCTCCGGGGCCACGGGTGACCTCGACCGGGCCGCTCATCCGGCTGTCGTCGGGGTTAAGAGCCGCCTCCGAGGTGACCACGCTGCCGTCGACGATGGTGGTCGAGCCGTCACCGGTGCTGGTGGCGGGCACCGGGAACGCGTACGGCTCGCTCCGGACGGCCGTGCCCTTGAGCACTGGCGACCCGTGGCCGGTCGTCACCGAGGCGTCGTTCCGCAAGGTCCAGACGCCCAGGGTCGTACCGACCGGGTTGTTGTCGCCGTTGGCCAGGAACGGCACCGAGTTCACGAAGTAGCTGGTGCGCCCGCCGGTGTTGATCGCGGGATCGAGGCCGACCACCGGGTTGCCCTGCAGCGACACGGGCCCGAGCACCGAATCGTTGACGGTCGCAGCCTCGTGCACCAGCTGGGACTTGGAGATCGCCAGCACGATCGCGCCCTCATAGTTGGATTCTGTGGGGCCGCAGTACTCGTCGGTCGAGATGACCAGGGCGTTGTTGTCGAACCCGGTCTTCGGCTGGTCACCGAAACAGTCCCCGGCGTTCGGCCCGCCGAGCGAGGTGTCGAACTGGTACGCCGCGACACCGCGCGCGTTCATCACGACCACGTCGGCGGTGGTGTTGTTGTCGTCGGCCGCCGGGCCGGTGGCCACGGGGAAGCCGATCTCGGTGAAGAAGAAGCTCTGCGTGCCCGGGTCATACAGGCAGCGCACGTCGCCCTCGGCGAATGGGTCCTGGAACAGGGTGGCGAGGTTGACGTCAGGCCGGAGGGACGTTCCGTTCGCTGTCGTCTCCCGGGTCGCGAGATTGATCGGCTCCCAGACCGCGTTCGGGTGGCCGCTGAGGGTGTTGTCGCGTCCCACGCACAGACCCTGGTCGGGTGGCGTGATCGCGAAGCCGTTCAGGTTGTCGGAGTCCAGGTTGCTCAGTCCGTTGAATTTGCGGACTACGCGAGCACCGGAATCCGCCATTGCCGGACGCCGAGTTACCCGCCGGGCTGGCGGAGGTGCTGACGGTCGCGTTAGCGCTCATCGACGGGGCCTGCGCGGCGGTTCCTGTGGCCGCGGGATTGGAGCCGCCGGGGGACCGGAAGGGCGTAAAGGCCTGCGGCCCCTGATTCTGGAAAGCCGAAGTGACCTTCGGGAAGCTGGACACACTGGCGGCCGCGGTCAGGCGAGCGGCCGACCCGGGTGTGCCCTGGTAGGTCGCGGGCGCCGCGCTGGCTGCGGTGGCGGCCATAGCTCCTGTCAGCCGGGAAATGCAGCTAAGTAACACAGGGCCCCGAGGGCAGCGAGGAGCGAGACGCGTTTCATGACATAGACCTCCCTTGGTCAGTCACAACGGGGGACACGGCGCATCACTCGCCCGACCGGGCGTGGCCCCAAATGGCGCACCGAAGCTGATACTCATCCTTATTACGGTGACCGTCAAGACTTTGCGCAGCCCCGTTACATGGGCAGACTCCGGAGCTCAGGCCGGTGGGTGCCGGCTCGCCGTCGTTCGGTGAAGTGACGGGAAGATCTCCAGGACCTCGCGGCCCGCGTAGTAGACGAGCACATAGCCGGCGGCCGGGTCCGCCCACCACCAGCCCAGCGCGCCGTTCAGGACCAGGCCCAGCAGCACAGCGGCGGCCAGAATCCCGTCGATCATCGTGACCCGGCCCTCGGTCCGCAGCACCGGATTGTCCAGGGCCCGGCCGGTCCTGGCCTTGCCCCAGGCCAGCGCGAACATCGCCGCGGCGGTCACCGCGGTCCAGACGATGCCCAGCACCGAAGGCCGCGGGTGGAACCCGGTCACCAGCACCACCGTGGACTGCGCCAGGAGATAGACGGCCAGGGCCGCAAACGCGTACCCGATCAGCCGCAGGCCGAGACGCTGCCGTGCTTCCCCGGTGCCCGACAGTTCCCAGATCACCACCGTGGACGCGCCGATCTCGATCAGCGAGTCCAGGCCGAACCCGGCCAGGGCCACCGACCGGGCGGACACGGCCGCGATCGTGAGCACGACGATCCCGGCGACGTTCCAGGCCAGGGTCGCGTACTCCAGGGCAAAGCCCCGGCGCAGCAGAGCGTCTCGCGCCGGGCGCGCCGCAGGGACCACCAGATCAGTCTGACAGCCCGCTTCGGGTGGCTACGGGCCCTTACGCATCCGACGGCGGCGCCGTCGCAGGATCGTGGGGCGGCTCGTAGAACACCGACCCGCAGTCCGGGATCCGGCAGGCGATCACCCGGTGCCCGCTGCCCTGCGGCTGCGCGGCGCGGGCCGGGCCGCACTGGCACGGCCGCCACGAGACGAGCACCCGTCCCGGCCCCCAGTCATGGCCGTTCGCGCACTCGATCGGATAGACCCACCAGCGCGGTCGCCGCACGTCCATCAGGAGATTAGAACACACACGCGAACCGCTGGTCGAGGGTACGCGCTAGTAGCCTGAGGTCATTTACCGGTTCTTGATATACGTGCCCTTGGCCGGAAGGGTCACGGCCAGCCCACGCTGCCTCAGCTCCTCGACCGCGCGGCGCGCCGTGCCTACGGCGACACCGTATTCGGCGGCCAGATCGCGCTCGCCCGGCAGGCGTGCACCCGGCGCCAGGTCGCCGGCCGTGATCCTCGCCTCGAGGTGGTCGGCCACGCGGGTGTAGATGTAGGCCGGATCGCCGTGAGCCGGATCGAACGGCGGAACGCTGCCCATCGTGATCACCATAGAGCGGTGATGAGCAGCATAAATGTCAGAGACGCAGCCTACCGCTCTATAGTGCGCTATGCCGCTATACACTGGCGGAGACAGCGGACTGAGTTGTGCCGGACCGCCGTGGTCCCCGATCCTGCCTGCGCTCGGGAGGCCTCATGCCGGGAAAGATCAGCCGCATCGCCGTCACCTACACCGTCGACACACCCGACGGGCCGCTGCACACCTTCCACGGGCTACCGCACATGCGCGAGCACATCCAGCCCGCGCGGCTCCAGCCGCTCCTGGACGAGCTAACCGCCATCTGCCAGGAGTTAATCGCCTCCCGCCCGGCCCGCCCCGGCAACGGGCTGGCGCTGGCCCGGCGGCATCCGGTGACCGGCGAAGAGGCCACCGCTCTGTTCCAGCTGCGGTGTCAGTGGCAGGGCTACGTCATCGCCCTGCGCGACGGTGTCTGGAGCGCGAGCCGGAACGACGACCGACCACGATTCTCACCGCGACACCGCCCCGGAACTGCGTGAGCTCATGCAAGACGGCGCCGCCCCGGTGCGGGGGAGCGGCTAGGCCGAAAATTGGCGGACCCGGGAGGGTCGAGGAGGGAACCTCAGCGGCTGGGCCTGGCCCAGCAAGGGTGGCCGGCTTGCGCCCTCTGTGGCCGGCTCTTCGGAAGACATCGCCCCCGGGTCCGATTTAACGGTACGCGGCCGGCCGGGAGAGTCACTGGCCGCGTCGAGATTCTGCTGGGCTTCAGAGCAATGAGCCGGTATCAGGAGTTCCGGCCGGTATCAGGCGCTTCAGGCGGGCTCAGGAGTTCAGGTAGGCCAGCACGGCGAGGACGCGGCGGTTGTCGTCGTCGGACGGCTCCAGGCCGAGCTTGAGCGAAGATGCTCGTGCTGTGCTTGCTGACCGCCTTCTCCGAGATGAACAGCCGCTGCGCGATCGCGGCGTTCGAGCGGCCCTCGGCCATCAGCTCGAGCACCTCGCGCTCCCGGGGCGACAGCGCGGGTGATCGGCTCGTCGGCGGCCGCCGGCGCAGCAGCTTGGCGATCACCTCGGGGTCGATCACCGTGCCGCCGGCCGCCACCGTGCGGAGCGCCTCGACGAACGCCTCGTCGCTGAACACCCGGTCCTTGAGCAGGTAGCCGACGCCGCCCGCCTGGTCGGACAGCAGCTCGCGGGCGTAGAGCTGCTCGACGTACTGGGACAGCACCAGCACCGGCAGGCCGGGGACCTGGCGCCGGGCCTCGAGCGCGACGCGCAGGCCGTCGTCGGTGAACGTCGGCGGCAGCCGGACGTCGATCACCGCGACGTCGGGCCGCTGCGTCGAGCAGCGCCTGCAGCAGGTCAGGTGCGCGCTCGACCGACGGCCGCGATCACGTCGAAGTCGTGCGCCTCGAGCAGCCGGATCAGCCCGTCTCTCAGCAGGAAGAGATCCTCGGCGAGGACAACGCGCATGGCACCTCGATGGCGATCGATGGTCGGCCCGCCGGGCGGGCTGCTCACGGCCAGGACTGCCGTCGAATGTACCGAGCCGCCGCTCGATCCCGGCCAGCCCGGTGCCCCGGGCCGGGTCGGCGCCGCCGCACGCCGTCGTCGATGACCGTCGACGCGGAGCATGCCGCGGGCGTGCCGGATCCGGACCTGGGCCTGGCGGGCGCCGGAGTGCTTGACCGCGTTGGTGAGCGCCTCGGCGACCGCGAAGTAGCACGCGGACTCGACCGGCGGGTCGAGCCGCCCGGGCAGGTCGACGTCGGTCTCGGTGCGCAGCGGCGTGTCCAGGGCCAGCGCCCGGACCGCGTCGGCCAGGCCGCGGTCGGCCAGCACCGGCGGGTAGATGCCGCGGACCAGGTTGCGCAGCTCGTCGAGCGCCTTGGGACGAGGCTTCCCTGGCCTCGGCCACCAGCGCGACCGCGGCCTGCGGGCTGGTCGGGATCAGGCGCTCGGCGGCCCGCAGGCTCATGCCGAGGGCGACCAGCCGGGCCTGCGCCCCGTCGTGCAGGTCCCGCTCCAGCCCGCCGCAGCTCGGCGGCGGCGCTGTCCACCGCGTCGGCCCGGGTCTGGGTCAGCTGCTCCACCCGGCCGGCCAGCTCCGCGTCGGGTTCCGGCCGCAGCAGTACCCGTGAGTGCGCGATGATCGTGCGGGGCGCCAGCCACAGCCCGAAGGCCAGCAGCAGCGCTCCCTCGGCGCCGGCCGCCGCGGCCCAGCTCCCGTTGTCGACCAGCACGGCGCCGAATCTCAGCCCGCCGTAGTACGAGGCATCCGGAGCGTAGCGGGGCCAGAACAGGGCGAGCACGATCCCGTACGTCCCAAGGGCCATCAGCCCGGCCGCGGCCAGGTCCGCTGCAGCCGCCGGGGCGCGGATTACCAGGACCAGCACGATCGCCACTGCCACCGCGTTCCAGAAGAGGCTCCACCAGCTCGGGCTGAACCCGTAGGTTCGGGCCGAGCAGCTCGACGGCCAGCGCCGCCACAGGCAGCAGCAGCAGGCGCCACCGTGGCGCGCGGCCCGAGCAGCGCCTTGACCAGGCGGGATTGCCAGGCCGACCGTCCGCCAGAGCAGCCATAGCCCACGGCCAGGAACACGTAAGCCTGCGGCAGCAGGAACTCGGTCCGGTAGCGATCCGGCGCCGGCCAGCACGATGCCGTAGAGCACCTGGTACACCTGGCCGCGCCCGAACGCCCTGACCAGCCAGAAGCCATACAGCCCGAGCGCGATGAGGGCCACCGCCACCAGCCAGGCGGCCTGCTTCGGGGCCAGCACGAGCACCAGCCCCGCGATCAGCATCGCGACGAGCGCCAGCCAATGGCTGGTCCCGGTCAGCCCGAACAGGCTGATGGTCAGGGCCAGCAGGGCGAGGCCCCAGCCCAGCTCCCGAAGGCGCCCCCGCGGGGTCTTCGGGCCCAGGCCAGCAGCCTCCATCCGGCGGACGCTCAGCCAGATGCAGGCCGCGGCGTAGGCCGCGATGAGAATCGTCGATTTCACCATGCCGGGCTCCTGCCGTGCCGCGATCGGCTGGCCGCCGATTGCCCTCCATGGTGGCGGAGCGGCACAGGCCACGCCATGGGCCGACGCCCACTCCTGCGGTAGGTGAACACCTACCGCAGGGAGGTGTGTGACGATCCAGACCCGTGGTCAGGCAGACCCGTGGTCAGGGTGACAGGTCGGCCAGGATCTCCTGGAGCCGGGCGATGTGCGCCGCGATCCACGGCAGCGCCAGCGGGTCCGGCGCGGCCAGGGCCTCCTCCTGCCGGGCCTCGGTGTCCCCGTACAGCGACCCGGTGGCCAGCCGCAGCCGCAGCGCCTGCGGGCGCTCGCCGAACGCGCTGCCGGGCAGGGTCCCCGCGCCGTAGCGCTCCAGCAGCAGCCCGGCCAGTGCGGCGCCGGTGGTGACGCCATGGCGGCGGGCCAGGTGAGCGCGCCACGGCTCGAAGTCCGGGTAGACGTAGAACGCCGCCTGCGGCGGCGGCACCTCAAGCCCGGCGGCGGCACAGGTACCGGCCACGGCGCGGGAGACCGCGGCGTGCAAGGAGCGGCTGCGTGAGACGCGTACGGCAATCTCTTCAGATTCCTTGAACGCTACGGCCGCAGCCTGCTGTATCGGGGCGGCGGGGGCCGACCAGATCTCACTGCCGATACCGAGCAGCTGGCTGCGCAGCCACCGGCCCAGGGGCCCGTCGGGCATCCGGGCCGCGCCGAGGCGCCAGCCGCCGAGCGCGAAGGTCTTGCTCAGCGCCGTGGTGACCACGGTCCGCTCCGGGGCCACGGCCGCGGGGCTCAGCACCGGGGTGGCGGGGTCGTGCACCAGGTCCCGGTAGATCTCGTCGGAGATGATGATCAGGCCGTACTCGGCGGCCACCGCGCAGAACGCCTTGACCGTGGCGGGCCGGGGCAGCCGGCCGGTCGGGTTGTCCGGCAGCGTGACGACCACCGACCGGATGTCCCGCCCCGCGGCCCGGGCCGCCCGGACCGCCGCGCCGAGTGCCTCCGGGTCGCAGATGCCGCCCTCGCCGGGCGCGGCCGGGACGAAGTGCGGGCGGACGCCGATCAGGCTGGCCTGTGCCGCGTAGCTGACCCAGCTGGGCCGGGGCACCGCCACGTCCGCGCCCACCGCCAGCAGCAGGCCGAACAGCAGCGGCTTGCTGCCAGGACCGCAGACCACCGAGCCCGGGTCGGTCGGCAGCCCCCGCCGCTGCCAGTACCCGGCGGCGGCCGCGCGCAGCGCGTCGCTCCCGGCCACCGGGCCGTAGCCGTTGCTCGCGGTGGCCGCGGCCAGCGCCTCGCGCAGCGCGGGCGGGGCGGGCAGCCCGGCCTCGCCGAACGCCAGCGGCAGCACCGGCTGCCCGCGGCGGCGGCGGGCGGCCAGCGCCTCGTTCGCGGCCAGGGTGGCCGAGACCGGCATGGCCTCGGTGCGCGCGGGCAGAGCGGGCGGGGCCGGAGGAGCGGGCGGGGCCGGAGGAGCGGGCGGCGCGGTCAGCACCACGGCCTTCGGGGCGGGCAGGGGGTGGGTAACTTCGGCCGGCGTCGCAGTTCCGGCGAACGGCATAAGGAGAACTCCAAGCGGCGGGGGTTGGGGGAGACGCGACCCGGGGGGTGATCAACCGGCGTCGCAAACGCAATCTGTTGCGCTCCGTCACCAGCATGGATGCTTCCAAGCATTAGCACAAGCGCGCATCTCTGTGGCAGACAGTAAGCTTAACTTATGCTCGACACGCACCGGCTGCGGATGCTCAGGGAATTCGCCGAGCGCGGCACCATCGCGGCCACCGCGGCCGCCCTGGGCTACACGCCGTCCGCGGTGTCGCAGCAGCTGGCCGCGCTGGAGCGGGAGGCCGGGGCGGTGCTGCTGGACCGCACCGCCCGCGCCGCCGAGCTGACCGACGCGGGACGGCGGCTCGCCGAGCACGCCGAGCGGATCCTCGCCATGATCGAGGCGGCCGAGTCCGATCTGTCCGAGGCCGGCCCGGTCGGCCGGGTGACGGTCGCCGCCTTCCCCACCGCGGCGGTGGCGTTCGGCCCGGCACTGGTCCGCCGGGTGCGGGCCCACCCCGGCCTGACCCTGCTGCTGCGGGAGACGCCGCTGGAGGAGGGCCTGCGGCTGGTCCGGACCGGCGAGGTGGACGTGGCCCTGGTGGCCGACTGGTCGGGCCGGCTGGCCAGCGCGGAGTCCGGGGGCAGCGCCGGGAATACCGGGGTGCTGCGGTTCTACCACCTGATCCGGGACCCGCTGATGCTGGTCGTCCCGCGCGGTCACCCCGCCGCCGACCTGGCCCGGCCGGTTGACCTGAACGAACTGCGTAACGAGCCGTGGCTGGCCGCGCCGACCGACGAGCCGTCCCGGCGGGCCACGGACCGGCTGCTGGCGAGCACCGGCGGGATGCCCCCGGCCCCGTGGGAGTTCGAGGGCCTGTCCACGATCCTCAGCCTGGTCGCGCGCGGCATCGGGATCGCCGCATTGCCCCGGCTCACGCTGACCGTGGGCGGCCGGGTGGCGGTGCGTGACCTCCCCGGCTCGGCCGAGGCGCGCGACGTGTACGCGGTGGCCCGGGCGTCCAGCGTGCGCAGGCCGTCGGTGGCGGTGATCCTGGCCGCGCTGGACGCGGCCGCCGAGCGGCTGAGCCGGAGCCCGGCCCTACCGAGTCGGCCGGGCAATACTTAGCGCATGGGGATCTACCAGGACCGGGTTCTGCCACGGATCACCAACAGGGTCATGAACCGCCGCGATCTCCTGCCGATCCGGGACCGCGTGTGCGCCGGGCTCGACGGCGAGGTCCTGGAGATCGGGTTCGGGTCGGGCCTCAACGCCCGGCACTACCCGCCGGCCGTCACCCGGGTGCGGGCGGTCGACCCGGCGACCCTGGGCCGCCGCCTGGCTGCGGACCGGGTGGCGGCGAGCGCGGTGCCGGTCGAGTACATCGGGCTCGACGGGCAGGCCCTGCCGCTGGAGCCGGCCAGCGTCGACCATGTGGTGTCGACCTGGACGCTGTGCACCATCCCCGACGTTGAGCGTGCCCTCGGTGAAGTGCGCCGGGTGCTGCGCCCGGGAGGCTCGCTTCATTTCGTGGAGCACGGTCTCTCGCCCGATGCCCGGGTGGCCCGCTGGCAGGACCGGCTGACGCCGCTGCAGCGCCGGCTGGCCGGGGGCTGCCATCTCAACCGGCCGATCGACCGGCTCCTCGACGGCAGCGGTCTTGAGCTGGCCGGGCTCACGACCTACTACCTGGAAGGCCCGAAGCCGCTCGGGTACACGTTCGAGGGCCGGGCCATCAGGGCGTGACCGCAGCCGCCCGGCTCTTAAGACGTGAGCGGGTCATGGCTAGGGCGCGTGCCGGGTGTGCACCGGGCCCGTTGAGCGTAGCTGGCGCCAGCCGGGCGCAGCGCTAGCGACCGTGGTTGCCGCCGCCATAGTTGTCAGGCAATCTGAGTGAGCCTGCCATGCTATGAACGTCCCTGCCGGATCGAAGGGCCGCCGATGAAACTGCCTCCCGTTGATTATGAGGCGCCTGAAACGGTTTCCGAGGCCGTCGACTTGCTGGCTGAGCATCAGGACGACTGCGAGCGTTCTCGCCGGGCGGTCAGAGCCTGATCCCGTTGCTGGCGCTGCGGCTGGCCCGTCCGGCGGTGCTCGTCGACATCAACGGCGTAGCTGAACTGGCCGGGGTGTCCGCGGACCGACGGCTGGGTGGCGGTCGGCGCCGATGACGCGGGAGTACGTTGCCGAGGAATCCGGGACCGTCGCTGACGCGGTGCCGTTGCTGGCGGCTGCGTTGCCGTTGATCGGTCATGAGGCCATCCGCAACCGCGGCACCATAGGAGGCAGCCTCGCGCATGCCGATCCGGCGGCTGAGCTGCCGGCCGTTGCCCGGGCGCTCGACGCCGAGTTCGTGGTGCGCGGCCCGTCGGGCGAGCGGGTTGTCCCGGCGGCGGAGTGGTTCGAGGGGTACCTCACGACGTCACGCCGTCCCGACGAGCTCCTCACTGAGGTGCGCTTCCCGGCCGCACACGGGGCACGGGGATCAGCTTCCAGGAGGTCGCCCGCCGCCACGGTGACTTCGCCATGGTTGGCCTGGCGGCATCACTGACGCTTTCCGATGGCGTGATCAGCGACGCCCGGCTGGCGTTTGCCGGGCATGTCCCTGATGTGCCGCTCCGGGCGGCCGGCGCGGTCCCAGGATCTCCTGGTCGGCCAGCGGCCGTCGGCCGAGTTGTTCGATGAGGCAGCCCGCCGTGCGACCGCCAATGTCGACCCGCCTGCCGACCTGCACGGGTCAGCGGAGTACCGCAAGAAGATCGCGGCCGCGTTGGTGCGCCGCGGCCTGCGGTGCGTGCACGGTCATCGTCGACGGCCGGGCGGTGCGTTCGTGCCTGATGCTGGCGGTCCAGGCCGCCGGCAGCGAGGTGACGACGATCGAAGGGCTGGCACCTGACGGCGAGCTGGGCACGCTGCAGCAGGCGATGTGGGATTCGCACAGTTTCCAGTGCGGTTTCTGCACGCCTGGGATGGTCATGCAGGCGGCCGCGTTCCTCAGCGACCATCCTGACGCCGACGAGCAGCAGATCCGCGAGGCGCTGTCCGGCAACATCTGCCGGTGCACCGGTTACCAGAGCATCATCGACGGCGTCCTGCTGGCCGCCGGGCGCAACCGTGAGCGCTGAAGGAGGGGGCGGCCATGACAGCAATTGCCGCTGAGCGGTACACCGGCGCCAGCATCAAGCGTTCGCGAGGACCCGCGCATCCTGACCGGAGCGGGCCGTTACGTCGACGACATCAAGCTGCCGGGGATGCTGCACGCCGCGTTCGTGCGCTCGCCGATGGCGCACGCCCGCGTGCTCTCGGTCGATGTCTCGGCGGCACGGGAGCTGCCCGGAGTCGTCGCGGCGTTCACCGGAGCGGACCTGGAAGCGATGACGGTCCCGGGGCCGGATGCGCTGATGGCTCTCATGGGCTGGGCGGGGCCCACCCCGGAGTTCACCCTGCTCGCGACCGACAAGGTGCGTTTCGCGGGCGATCCCGTGGCGGTCATCATCGCCGAGAGCCGTTACCTCGCCGAGGATGGCTGCGAGCTCGTGGCAGGTGGAGTACGAAGACCTTCCTCCGGTCACGAACGCGTCCTTCGCGCTCGACCCAGGCAGCCCGCCGCTGTTCGCCAATCTGGGTGACAATATCGCCAGCCCGCGCTCACGCAACGACTTCGGCGACGTCCCGGCCACGTTCGCTGATGCTGACCGGGTTAGCCGAGTTCCACATTGATGTGCATCGCCACCAGAACGTGCCGATGGAGGGACGCGGCTGCGTCGCGAGCTACGACCCCGACCTGGGTGTCATGACGGTGCACGCGGCGACGCAGAGCGTTCACGTCACCAAGGTTGCCGTCGCCATGCGCCTTGG
Source organism: uncultured Actinomycetota bacterium (assembly GCA_963739645.1). Classification (GTDB taxonomy): domain Bacteria; phylum Actinomycetota; class Actinomycetes; order Streptosporangiales; family Streptosporangiaceae; genus JASHPR01. The sequence continues at coordinate 16,890 of CAVUBM010000106.1, read as the reverse complement.
GCTGGAGCATGACAAGGTGCGCGTGCTGGCCGGGGACATCGGCGGCTCGTTCGGCCTGAAGATCGGCGCATCACGGGAGGAGCTCGCGGTTGCGGCTGCGTCGCGTACCGTCGGCCAGCCGGTCAAGTGGGTCGAGGACCGCGGCGAGAACCTCACCACATCGGGGCAGGCACGCGAGGAGAGCTTCGACGTCCGGGCGGCTGTAAGCAACGACGGCGACCTGCTCGGGCTGGACGTGAAGATGGTCATCGACGCCGGCGCATACCCGGGCATGGGCGCGATGGTCCCGGACGATCGTCGAGGCGATGTTCCCGGGGCCGTACAAGCTCGCGGCCCTGGGTTTCGAGTCGCACCGCAGCCGTTACCAACAAGGCGACCTATGTCGCCTACCGCGGTCCCTGGGCGTCGGAGACGTTCGTACGGGAACGCGTCCTCGATCTCATCGCGAAGGACCTCGGCCTCGACCCGTTCGAGATCCGGCTGCGTAACGTCGTCCCGCGCACCGATCCGCCGGCTGGTCATGGTTACCGGGCGCGCCGCTGGTCGGCGTCACGACCAGGGAGTCGCTGGAGCGGATCGCCCAGGCTCTGTGGACTTTCCCGCGTTCCGGCGAGCGGCAGGCCGAAGCGCGAGCTCAGGGCCGTTACCTCGGCATCGGCGTGGCCACGTTCATCGAGGCCGCTCCCGGCCCGCGCGAGCCGGGTGAGCCCAGCGGGCCGATGAGCCTGGAGTCGATGCGGCTGCCGGCTCGAGGAAGACGGCATCGTCGTGCTGTTCACCGGCCAGATGCCGCACGGCCAGAGCCACCAGACGACCCTGGCGCAGATCGCCGCCGACGAGTTCGGCGTGCCGTTCGAGCAGGTCCGCGTCGTCGTCGGCGACACCGACGTCGTCCCGTTCGGCCTGACCGGCGGCAGCCGGTCGGCCACCATGACCGGAGGCGTGGCCCTGCACGGCGCCCGGGCAGCTCAAGGCCAAGGTAATCGACGTCGCGTCGCATCTGATGGAAGCCAGCGCTCAGGACCTCGAGATCACCGATGGCCAGGTCTTTGTGCGCGGTGACCCCGCGAGCGGCATCCCGGTGGGCGAGGTCGCGCGGCGCGCGGCATCGGGCGAGTTCGGCGCTGACGTGGACGCCAATCTCGAGATCGTGGCCACGTTCGACGGCGGCGAAGGAGGATGGTCCGGCGGCAGCCACTGCGCCATCGTCGACGTCGACACCGAGACCGGCATCGTGAAGGTCGAGCGGTACGTCGTTGCTGAGGATTGCGGCGCGCTCATCAACCCCGCCGTCGTCGAGGGCCAGATCCGGGGCGGCGTCGCGCAGGGCATCGGCGCGGTGCTGCTCGAGCGATCGGCGTATGACGAGGACGGCAACTGCCAGTCGCCACGTTCATGGACTACCTGCTACCGACCGCCTGCGACATTCCCCGCATCGAGATAGAGCACCTCGAGACCGTGCCTGCTCGACACCGACGTCAACTTCCGCGGCGTGGGCGAGGGTGGCATGATCGTCGCGCCGCCCACGGTAGTGAACGCAATCGAGGACGCGCTCTCGCCCTTCGGCGTGCGGATCTACGAGCAGCACCTACCCCCGCCCGCATCCTGGAACTCATCGCCGCGCCGGACTCAGGCCAGTAAGTTTTGCGGCACCGGGTCACCCTGACAAACAGCACCGAAGCGCGGAGGTCTGCGGACTTGCGGAATCGTTGTCTATGGCTGGTAGGGAGGGGCCACGCCCCATCCCCAGTGCGGGACGGGAGCCTGCTGGGCCACATCTGCGCCGGCCTGCGAATTGTGCATGGCCAGGCGGGTGCCCCATTCCAGGTAGCCGACCAATGCCGCGCGGAATTCGGGGTCGGCGGGTAGGTTGGCGTCGTCGGCGGCCAGGCTCATCAGCGACGCGAATCGGAAACGCTGGCCGGCGGTGATGTTGAGGTTGCGGTGGTGGCTGAGCATCGCGGGATAGCCGCCAAGCCGGTCGGTGTAGTCGGCGGGGCCGCCGAACACCTCGGACCACCAGGTCGTGACGTGCTCGCGGTGCTGCTCGCTGACGCCGCCGGGAAAGAACGGGCTGAGCAGCTCATCGCGCTCGACCCGGTCGTAGAAGCAGCCGATCAGGCGGGCGATGGCCGGACGGCCTCCAGCCCACTCGTACAGGGTCGGCAGCTCACTCATCAGGTCACTGTAACACTGTAATCATCTGCGGAGGTTCCTGGTTAGGGAGAGCCGGGGTGTCGGCCCGCCCGGGCCGGAACCGGGCTCAGCTGTTCTGGGGGATCTCGACGGAGACATTGGTGGCCTTGACGGCGGCGACCGCGAGCATTCCTGGTTCCAGGCCGAGTTCGTCGGCGGCTTCGCGGCTGAGCAGGGACACGAATCTGTGCGGCCCGGCCTGGATCTCTACCTGGGCCATCACGGTGTCGCGGGTGACCCGGCTGATCAGGCCGCTGAACCTGTTGCGTGCCGAGTGGGCCACGACCATTTTGTTCTCGGTGTGGTCAGCTGACTCGGCCAGCTCCTGGGCCAGGGCGGCGAGCGCTGTCCCGTCGACGGCCATCCGCCCGGAGCCGTCGGTGGTCGTGCCGATCCGTCCGGCGTCTGCCCAGCGGCGCAGGGTGTCGGTGCTGACCCCCAGCAGGCTGGCCGCTTCTTTTATTCGGAACATCGGCATTTCCGGAGGGTAACGCAGATGCGGCGGCCTGCCGGGGCAGGGCGGCGCACCGGCGGCTATCCGGTCCGGCGCAGGCCGCTGGCGCTGTAATGATGCCGGGTACAGGCCAGGGCAAGCATCCAGAAAGTCCCGTTGACCAGGGCGGACGGCCGCTAGCGTGGCCCGGTGTTCGGGCCTGGCTGGACCGAAGCCGTCGCGCTGGCGGCGGCATTTGCCATTGCGGTGCTGGCGACCCCGGCGGGGATCTCGGGTGCGGTGCTGCTGCTGCCATTTCAGGTCAGCGTGCTGGGCACACCGAGCCCGGCGGTCACACCCACCAACCTGCTCTACAACGTGGTCGCCACCCCGGGAGCGCTGTACCGGTACTGGCGGCAGGGACAGACCGGCGGCCGCCTGGCCCTGGTGCTCATCGCCGGGACCCTGCCCGGCGTCATCGCCGGGTCGGTCATCCGGGTCAGCCTGCTGCCCGGCCCTCAGGTCTTCGACCTGGTGGTCGCCGCGGTGCTGCTCCCCCTAGGGACCTGGCTGGTGCTGACCCGCCCAGCGCCGCCCGGCGAACCAGGCCGCCGGGTACGGCTGATCCCGGCACCGGTCCTGGTCGCGCTGGCGGCCCTCGTGGGCTGCGTCGGCGGTATCTACGGGATCGGCGGCGGCTCGATCCTGGCACCGATCCTGATCGGGTCCGGCAGGCCCGCTCCCGAGGTCGCCCCGGCCGCCCTGGCGTCCACGTTCGTGACCTCCGTAGCGGGCGTGATCACTTTCATGATCTTGTCCGTGCATCATCATGGCCCGGTGGCGCCGAGCTGGCCCACCGGGATCGCGCTGGGTATCGGCGGCCTGGCAGGCGGCTACACCGGTGCCCGGATCCAGTCCCGGCTGCCCGACGTCCTGATCCGCCGCCTGGTCGGCGTCCTGGTCATCGCCATCGGTGCCCGCTATTTGTGGCTCGGGCTGGTCTGGTTAGCAGCAGTCTGCGCCGCGCCAGGACCGGTTTCCTTCCCAGGCCGCCCAGGCGGCGATGCCGAGCGCGATGATCGGGTCGACCGGCCAGCCGCCCGGCCAGATGGCGACGACGACCAGGGCGAGCAGGACCCCGGCGGCCTGGGCGGCGCACATCAGGTTCTGGGTACCTTCACCGGCCGTGGCGCCAGAACCAAGCCGGGCGCCGAGGCGGCGCTTGGCCATGCCGAGCACCGGCATGATCACCAGGCTCGATGCTGTGAGGGCGATGCCAAGTGGCGTGGCGGTGGCCGGATGATGTGCCACCAGATCGCGGATGGCGCCGGCCGTAAGGTAAGGGGCCAGCAGCCAGAAGCTGACCGCGACGGCCCGCTGGGCTCGCCGTTCAGCGGTTCCGGACAGCATCCGCGACCCGGTGAAGCGCCAGACCACGATCACGCTGGCCAGTCCCTCAATGCCGCTGCCCAGTGCCCACCCCACCAGGGCGATCGAGCCCGCCGCGAAACCGGCGATCAGGCCAATGACGCCTTCGGCGGCCATCCAGGCCAGCGACGCCCAGGCCAGCCAGCGGGCATAGCGGGCAGCTCTGCCGCCATCGGTCATTGTGGCCGGCTGCTTCGATCTTGATGGACCTGGCGCCTGCGCCGGCTGACCACGACCTCTGCGGCCGAGCTGGTGGCCGTCTGCCCGATGCTGTGCCATGCCTCTGCGATCTAGTGAATTTGTACCTTGCAGGGGCCGTCCCCGGACCCTGGCCTTCACGCCTCCGCCAGCCTGGCTATGATCCAAAGACCGAGCGCTGGAAGCATCTGAGCATCGATCAAAGCGTGCTCTGTCGCCTCTAGGTCCGCCCGCCTGAGCATCCGCGCCAGATAGGGCCTGCGGACCTCAACGACCGGCTCGAAACGAGCGTAGAGCGCCTTCTTGATCGTCGCGGTCGTGTGAAGCTCGCTATGCTCACGCCGCCAGCCAGCTACCGAATTGTCGGCGTGAGACAGATCGTGTTTTGCGAGCCAGGCGGCGTGCCGGCCATCGTAAGCGTCCCAAGAGAACTCGTAGATAAAGACCGACCCGCGCGGGCGCAGAAGGTTGGCGAGCGTCCTGACCACAGCTTCAAGGTCAGCATGGTGCAGAGCCATGACGGCGGCAACTGCGTCAAACTCATCAAGCAGTTGCGCGTCCTCAACACGCATTGGGACCAGGCGCTGGTGAGAAGGTGCGGCCGGATCCACTCCAAACGCGTCGAAGCCAAGCTCGGTCAGGCGGTCAACCAGTCCGCCATCGCCACATCCGACGTCGAGGATGCGCGAACCCGCAGGCGCCGCCGCCGCGAGGACAGCGTCGAAGTCCCTCCACCACCGCGAATCAGCCATAGGCCAGGAACGTACAACTTGCCGCCCGCGAACCTGGGGCAGTCCGTCCGGTGGGCGCTAGCTGGACGGCCGCGGAGCACCCAGCGCCTTGACTTAGCGCTTTCGGTTAGAGAATACTAACGGTTAGTGGATGCTAACCGAGATGCTGACCGGTGGGGTGCGCTGGCCGACGGCACGCGCCTGGCCATCGTGGCATGCCTGGCAGAGGGGCCTCGGGCTGTGGGGAAGCTGGCGGCCGGGCTGCCGGTGAGCCGGTCGGCGGTGTCTCAGCATCTGAAGATCCTCAAGGACGCCGGGCTGGTGGAGGACGTGGCCGAGGGGACGCGCCGGATCTACCGGCTCAACCCGGCCGCGCTGGCGGCGTTGCGGGATCAGCTCGACACATACTGGCAGCGGGCGCTGGCCGGGTACGCCGATGCCGTGCAAGCGCCGGACACGGATACGAGGGAGGCTTGATGGCCCAGACCGACGCAGCGACGGTCCGCAAGCAAGTCGTGGTTGACACGCCGATCGAGCGTGCTTTCACGGTGTTCACCGACCGGTTCGGGGACTTCAAGCCGCCTGAGCACAACATGCTCGGGGCGCCGATCGCCGAGACGGTGTTCGAGCCGAGGGTCGGCGGCAGCATCGTGGACCGGGCAGCCGACGGCAGTGAGTGCCGGTGGGCACGGATCCTGGCCTTTGACCCGCCGGAGCGGGTGGTATTCAGCTGGGACATCAGCCCGCGGTGGACGATCGAGACTGACCAGGCTCAGACCAGCGAGGTCGAGGTGCGGTTCTACGCCGAGTCGCCGACCCGCACGCGAGTCGAGCTGGAGCACCGCCACATCGACCGGCACGGTCCCGGCTGGGAAGCAGTCACGGACGGCGTGGACGGGCCGGAGGGCTGGCCGTTGTACCTGGACCGATACGCAGCGCTGGTGAAAGAAGGCTCCTGACATGCCGCCGATCGTGACCAGCGCCGAAATCGAGCGTCCGGCCGCCGAGGTCTTCGCTTACGCCACCGACCCGGCCCGGTTCAGCGAGTGGCAGCAGGGCGTGGTGGACGGGCACATGGACGGCCCGGCCAACGGCGCCCAAACACCGGCCGTAGGCGCGAAATGCGTGACCACCCGGCGCATCGGCGGCGCCAACCGCCCGTCCACTTCCGAGCTTGCGCATATCGAGCCGCCTAAGACTTGGGGCGTGCGGGGCATCGACGGGCCGGTCCGGGCGGCTGTCGAGGTCCTGGTCGAGCCAGTGACCGGCTCCCGCTCCCGGCTGACCATCAGCGTCGACTTCACCGGCCATGGCATCGGAAAGATCCTGGTGCCGCTGATGGTCCGCCGGGAAGCACGCAAGGAGATGCCAGACAACATGGCAGCGCTCAAGCACAGGATGGAAGCGGTTAAGCGGCTGAGCCAAGCCACCAAGACGCGCCGGGAATGCCAGAACTAGATCCTGCCCGGTCGTGATCGCGTCCGCTAACAGACTGGCATCTCCAGCGCGCAGGATAAGACATGGCTGACCAGGCAGCGGCAGCGGCGTACTGGGACGCCGCCTACGCCCAGGGCGATGACTCGCGGAGCTGGTTCGAGAAACACCCGGGCATGTCGCTTCGGATGCTTGACTCTGCCGGGGTCCTGGCTGCGAGCCACCAGGACATCCCGCCGAACGGTGAGCGGCCAGCCGAACATGCCCACGCCAGCCCCAAGATCACGCCCGCCCGGCCGCCAGCCCTGAAATCACCGCGTTCCATTCACGCGGTGAATCCGGGCTTAGGGGATCAGGCCGAGTTCGCGGGCGCGGGCGACGGCTTCGGTGCGGCTGGCCGCGCCGAGTTTGCCCAGCAGGTGGCTGACGTGCTTCTTGACCGTGTCGACGGTGACCACGAGCTGGTCGGCGATGGCCTGGTTCGACCGGCCAGCGGCCAGCATCCCCAGCACCTCCGTCTCGCGGGCGGTCAGCTGCTCGACGATGCCCGGCACCGTGGTGGGGCCAGGCCCGGGGTCTAGCTGGGTGCGGTCGGCGCCGAACCCGCGCTGCAGCCGGGCCAGGCAGCCCAGCGGGACGGTGGCGGCGGCCTGTCCGGATCGCTGGGCGGCGATCAGCCGGGCCTGCAGTGCGGCCATCGGCGGGCCTTCGTCGGCGAAGACCCGCACATAGCCCTGGGGGCAGGCCCGGGTGAGTGTCCCGGCCAGAGCGGTCACGGCGTCCGCCTGCAGGCCCTCGGCGGCCAGCGCCAGCGCCCGCAGCGCGCCGATTTCGATGAGGCTGCCGGTCCGGTCCTGGGCTGTGGCCGCCGCGTGCAGCCGGTCAAGCAGCGCGAGCGCCGGGCCGGGCCGGTCCTGGGCCAGCAGGACCCGGGCCAGCACCAGATGTCCCTGTTCGCGGGGGTAGTCCGGGTCGTCGTCCGGGCGGACGCCGCGCTCCTGCGTCCAGCGGGCGGCGGCATCCAGGTTGCCCTGGGCCAGCAGCAGCCGCGCCCGCTGCGCCGGGACGGGGTTGAGCAGCCCGGCCGGGCCCGGCGAGATCTGCCCGGCCTCCCCGATCGCATCCCGCGCCCCGGCTGGATCGCCGGTGACCTGCCGGATCCAGGCCAGCGTGACCAGTCCGTTGGCCAGCGGCGGGGTGTAGACGAACCGGCGGCACAGCGCGATGCCCTCGCTGACGTGCCGCAGTGCGGTGTCGAGGTCGTTGCGCTGGTAGGCCACCTCGGCCAGGCCGACCTGCGCCGGGCCCGCGGCCGGCACGGGCGGGCGGCCGGGTACCGCCGTGGCGTCGATGGCCTGCTGGCAGAGGCCAGCGGCGGCGTCCAGCCGGCCCTGGGCCCGGTAGACCTGGGCGAGCGAGTAACAAGCCCAGGCATACGTGGTGTGATGCTCGGCCGCCCGCCATCCCGCGATGCTGGGGACGAACGCGCGCTCGGCCTCCGCGAGCCGCCCGCGCAGCCATTCGGCCACGGCCAGGAACCCCTGGATGGTGGAGCTCAGGCCCCACTCGCCTTCGGCGACTTCGGCTAGGGCCCGTGCGGCGTAGGCGGCGGTGGCGTCGGCGTCGCCGCGGATCTGGGCCAGGTAGCTGCGGTGCAGGGCGAGATGTGCGGGGATGTTCACCAGCAGGCTGCGGGCCCGGCCGATCGTGGGCTCGAACGGCTCATCGGCCGCACTGGCCGAGACGCGCTCGGCCGCGTCCAGCAGCGGCGCTACCTCGTCCACCCGGCTGCTGGTGGCGGCCAGCTGCGCCTGCGCCAGCAGCAGCCGGGGACGCGACCGGATCAGGTCATCGGGCAGGGCCGCGAGCCACCGCTGGATCGTGGCGCCCTCGCCGCGCAGGTTGTAGACCGTGTCGAAATGCTGCTCGACCATCCGGCCGGCCCAGGTGGTGTCCCCGGCGGCCAGCGCATGCCGGATCGCATCATCGGCCAGGTCATGCTGCTCGTACCAGAGGGCCGCGTTGTGGTGCAGCTGCGCCGCCCGGCTGGGCTGTTCCTCCTTCAGGCGGGCGCGCAGCAGGTCGGCGAACAGGTGGTGGTAACGCCACCAGCCGCGCACCTCATCGAGCGGGATCAGGAACAGTCCGGCCCGTTCCACCCGCTCCAGCAGCGCCTGGCTGCCCTCCCGGCCGGTGACCGCGTCACACAGTTCCCCCGACATGCGCTCCAGGACCGAGATTTCCAGCAGGAACGTGCGTACCTGCTCGCTCTGCAGCTCGAGCACTTCCTCGGCCAGGTAGTCGAGCACATAGCGGTGGCTGCCGGTGAACGCCGCCACGAACCGCTCGGCATCGTCCTGGCCGCGCAGCGACAGCGCGGCCAGCTGCAGTCCCGCCGCCCATCCCTCGGTGGCCGCCGCCAGCGCCGCCACCGCGGTGTCGGTCAGGGCGGAGCCGGGACCGGACGCGACCTGCCGCAGCAGGGTAGCCGCTTCGCCGGTGGTGAACCGCAGCTCGGCGGCGCGCAGCTCGGCGAGCTGGCCGCCCGCGCGCAGCCGCGCCAGCGCCAGCGGCGGATCGGCCCGGCTGGCCAGCGCCAGGTGCAGCCCGGGCGGGAGGTGCTCGAGCAGGAAGCCCACTGACGCGTGGACCGCCTGGGCATCGATCACGTGGTAGTCGTCGAGGATCAGCAGCGCGTCGTCCGGGCCAGGCTCGTCGGTCAGGTCGTTGATCAGCGCCGTGACCAGCGGCTCGAATGAGGGCGGCGGGGGCGGGCCGAGCAGCGGGGCCACCCGCCCGGCCAGCCCCTGATGGACCCGGTCCAGCGCGGCGACCGCGTGGCGCCAGAACCGGGCCGGGTCGTTGTCGCCCGCATCCAGCGACAGCCACGCGGTCGGCAGGCCGCCGCGCTGGGCCCAGTCGGCCAGCAGGACCGTCTTGCCGTACCCGGCCGGGGCGCACACCAGGACAACCCCCCGCCCCAGTCCCTCATCAAGCGCCTCCGCCAGCCGCGGGCGCGGCACCAGGCCGGCCCGGGTGCCGGGCATGTGCAGTTTGGTGGCCAGCAGTGCGTCCCGCTCCGGCGCGGCCGCAACCTGCGGCTTCGTCATCCCTGGCATGCACGCTCCCGCCTCCGGCGATCCTTCGTGCGCTGATGGGAGAACCCGTCGTTATGACCAACTAGATCGCATTACCGGGTGAATCGCCACCCGCGGGCGGCGGGCCGGGCCGGGCGGGGGGCACCTTCGTGCCCGGTGCTGCCCCGCAAAGTTTCCACCTGCTAGTCCACTTTCGGGTGACGACCGTCACCTGGCGGTTTTCTAGCGTGCGGGGGACAGGCAGGCACACCCCGACAACCCGGAGGACAGGGATGGGTGCTCTCAATGCGGCGGATCTGGCCGAAGACGCCGCTGACCGGGCGGCGTCGCCCGGCGCCAGCGCGGTCGTCGTGGCCGGGCTAACCAAGAGTTACGGCACGGTGCAGGCCGTGCGCGGGGTGAGCTTCACCATCGGGCACGGGGAGATCTTCGCGCTGCTCGGGCCGAACGGCGCGGGCAAGACCACCATCCTCGAGATCCTGGAGGGATTCCGCAGCCGGGACTCGGGGCTGGCCGATGTGCTCGGCATCGATCCCGGCGACCGGTCCGCTGGCCGGGCGCTGCGTGAGCGGATCGGGCTGGTGCTCCAGGACATCGCGGTCGAGCCGTACCTGACGGTCCGCGAGACCATCGCCCGCAACGCGGGCTATTACCCGGCGCCCCGGGATGTGGACGACGTCATCGGGCTGGTCGGCCTGGCCGGGCAGGAGCGGAAGAAGGTCCGTACCCTGTCCGGCGGCCAGAAGCGGCGCCTGGATCTGGCCCTGGGGCTCATCGGCAACCCCGAACTGCTGTTCCTGGACGAGCCCACGACCGGGTTCGACCCGAACGCGCGCCGGGAGGCGTGGGACGCCGTGCGCAGCCTGCGGGGGTCGGGGACCACCATCATGCTCACCACGCACTACATGGACGAGGCGCAGGCCCTGGCCGACCGGGTGGCGGTGATCTCCGGCGGCCAGATCGTGGCCGAGGGGACACCGTCCACCATCGGCGGGCGTGACCATGCCCGGGCCCGCGTGCGCTTCGCCCTGCCCGAGGGATACACGGCCGCCGACCTGCCGCGCAGTGCCGTGCCGGTCAGCTCCGGGCCAGGCGATGGCCTGGTCAGCGTGGAGACCGCCGAGCCCACGCAGATGCTGTATCAGCTGACCGGCTGGGCGCTGGACCACGGCACGGTGCTGGGCCAGCTCACGGTGGACCGGCCCAGCCTGGAGGACGTCTACCTGCGGCTGACCGGCCATGCCGCGCCCGGCCCCACGACGGAAAGGAGCACCCGGTGACTACCGCCGGCTACCGGGCCCCGCGCCAGGACCTTGCCCTGCTGGGCCACCAGATCCGCTACGAGCAGCTGTCGTTCTGGCGCAACCCGCAAAGCGCGTTCTTCACGTTCGTCTTCCCGGTCGTCCTCATCGCGATCTTCGGCGCGCTGTTCCGCAGCGGCGGGTCAAGCTCGTACTTCTACGGCCTGACCGCCCTGCAGTACTACGTGCCCACCATCGCCGCGCTGTCGGTGCTGGGCTCGTGCTACAGCCAGCTGTCAGCGCTCAGGGAGGGAAAGCATGTCAGGACGCGCGCGGTCTCACCGCTGAACCGGCCGAAGAATGCCAGCTCCCCCATATTGCGAATCTCCAAGGCGGTTCTCACGTAGGACTCCGCCATCGTTTTGTCGTCATCCTTGTCGCGTTCGCCGGCGAGCAATTCAACCTTGTACATCTCGACGGGATCGTACTCGGCGGCATTGGCGGCAAGGACGGCGAAGCGCCGGTCGAGACACTGGGAGCAGCAACCGCAGTGGGTATGCAGCTTCGTGATGTCGTAAGTCCGCGTGCAGCTAACGGTATGCTTGATCAGCCCTCCGCAGCCGCGATCGACAATTGATCGGATAACTTCCGCTTTGGTTTTCCAAATGAACGGATTCTCAACTTCGATCGGCTTGCCGACGGCCGCACTGAAGAACTCGCAAAAACGCTCTAAGACCAGCGGATGAGTGGTGCGCGTTGCGCGCGAGCCGACGACCTGCTCGGAGATGGGCAAATTGATGCTCAGAACGCCATTTTCGAAGAACCGAACCTGACCCTTTCCGAAGAGGCGAGCGACGGCACAGGCGAGCGCCGCATACAAAATGGAGCGCGACCGATGCGTATATTCTGGAGCAGGTAGTGTTTCCTGCTGCCTCGTCATAAGGACCGGCAGGTGGATGAGCCTTTTTGGAAATCGCTCATTGAGCGCTGCGATCAGCTGCTTTTGATAATCAAAAATCTTTGACGAAGAGTGGTGACTGACTAGTGCAATACGCTTTTCAGTTGTCGAGAGTTCCTCAATAGCTCCGCTGAGGGAGTCAAGACCTCCGGAGAACAAAACGACTTCATCGGCTTTGAATGCCGTACTATCGTCGTCGCCAAACTCTAGGTAATCCTGAAACGGAATCGGATTGGTCGCCTTCTCAAACTCGAATGCGTATTCGTCTTCCGATAGAAACGAAAGCGCTGCGCAGAGAGATTCCGACACATTGGGATTGTTCCAATGGTCTGGGTTCCTTACCGGAATGACGAACCGAAATTCGCGGCGCCAATCAGCACCCATTGCCCGCTGTGCCGCACCGCCTCGACTTATCGCCTGGTCGGCGCAGTAGACATAGGCGGCAATCTCAACCAAGTCGGTAAGCCGGCCGGGAACGTTCCGAATTAGCTTTCTGCTAATGTCTTCCAGCCTGAGAGTGATGTTCTGTGATCGGCCGCTGAGAGCAAGTCGCAGGATTGAATCGGGTTCTGGACCAACATTACAGAACGCAAGCAGGCAGAAGAACAGGTAGCGCAAGCGCGCGAGCAAGAGGTCGAGAGGGGCAAGCTGTCGCAGTCTAGCGATCGCAACATTGCAGTTGGTCTGGTGATCGAGCCCTGATCGTCGGCTCCAGTTTCTTGTTCTTTGCAAACAAAGGACCCCTGACGTGGGCAACGACTATCATCGGGCTCACCCCCTTCGCGGTAGGCTGTAGCCTCGGGTCGACATCGATTTGGCTCGTGGTCAAATCCGGCACATTAGGACCTAGTGGATCGACTTCGGGTTTTTCTTCCCCCGTTGACAGCAGCGAGGACGCGTTTGGCGTCAGCGGTCCAGACGAAGGGTTTGGGATCGGAGTTGGTCTCTTCGACGAACCGGTTGATCGCAGCCTGAAGGTCGGCAACCGACCGAAACACTCCACGTCTGAGGCGCCGTCTCGTGAGACTGGCGAAGAAGCCTTCGACGGCGTTGAGCCAGGACGCCGAGGTAGGCGTGAAGTGAAAGTCCAGCGGGGATGCCGGGCCAGCCATTTTTGTACCTTGGGATGCTTGTGGGTCGCGTAGTTGTCGACGATCAGGTGCAGGATCGCATTCGGTGGCACCTGCGTCTCGGCGTCGATCGCTTGAGGAACTTGATGAACTCCTGATGCCGGTGCCGCGGCATGCACTGCGCCGATCACGGTCCGCTCGAGCACGTCGAGCGCGGCGAACAGCGTCGTCGTGCCGTTGCGTTTGTAGTCGTGGGTGTGCCGCTCGATCGACCAGGCCGCAATGGCAGGCCGGTCTGGGTGCGGTCCAGCGCCTGGATCTGGCTCTTTTCGTCGACGCAGAGCACCAGGGCATGCTCCGGCGGGTCGAGGTAGAGGCCGACGACGTCACCCACTTTCTCGACGAACCGAGGATCGGTCGAAAGCTTGAAAGTCTCGCTGCGATGCGGGGCCAACGAGAGAGCGTTCCAGATGCGATGCACTGTCGAGATGGATACGCCGGACCTTCTCGCCATCGAGCGCGTGCTCCAATGCGTTGCGTCGGCCGGCATCGTCTCCAGCGTCTTCGTCACGACTAAAGCCATGAACCGCGTCGACGCCTGGCGCATGATCCAGCGCCGCGCCGCCGAGATCGGGACACGGGCCAGGATCGGCTGTCACACCTTCCGCGCCACGGGCATCACCGCCTATCTGGAAGCCGGCGGCACACTGGAGAACGCGCAGGCGATGGCCGCGCATGATCTTTTTCGCAACGGCCGTCCAAAGCCACCGAATGCGAGCTGCGCGGGCCGCGGTTTATGGAGCGACAAATCCTCCAATAGAAAATTCCTTTAGACATCACAGTAATTTGCGGCATTGACGCGAGCATTTCACCTGGAACCACCTGCTAGGTGCGATGATATGAGATCTGAACGGTCACATTTAGGCTTGAGGCCGCGCCCCTATCAAGTGGCCTGCCAGCGGATGCTGCAGCATCCGCAGTGATGGCGCGCTCTCAAAGAATCCACAACCCTAAATGGAGAAACCCATGTCTCTAACATACGAGGAGATGACATCCCACGAGCGCTCCGCCAAGGGCGGATTCGTGGATGCCATCGGTGGCATCGCCACTATTGTCCTCGCTATCTTGGGGTTGGCAGGTCTTGCTCCGACCATGATGCTCGGAATTGCGACCATCGTCTTCGGCGTGGCCTTGCTGATCCAAGGCGGGACAATGTTATCCGAGTACGCCCGGATAATTTTTCCACCCGGCGCGAAAGCTGCTTCCGTCGACCACTTCGGCGGCAACAGCCTGTCCGCCATTTTCCTGGTTGGCGCCGCCGGTATTGTCCTTGGCCTGCTGGCCTTGCTGGGCATTAATCACCTGCTCACGTCGGTTGCGGTTATCGCGTTCGGCACCGCCTTGGTGCTGAGCAGCAATTCGGTGTGGCATCTGCATGTGCTCAAGCATGCGGTGGCAACAGCCGATAGCCATTCCCAGCTCGTCGGAAGCGAAATTCTGGCAAGCGAGATGGCCTCCGGTTCCGCGGCCATTCAGGCGCTCGCCGGGTTGGCCGCGATCGTGCTCGGCATTCTCGCGGTCGCGGGGATGGATGTAACAGTCCTGACCCTGGTCGCGTTGCTCGCCCTTGGTGCCACGCTGGTCATGAGCGGAAGCACGCTGAGCGGGACAGTGATGAGCTTGATGCGGCCTTCGACCCAGACCTGAAGGCGTGCCGTGAATCAGGACGGGCGCTTAAGGGAAGTTAGAATCCTAGGCACCCGCCCTGTTCATATCCGCGGCAAAGGGCTGCGCCCGCGGCTGCCAAGAGGGGCATGTCGTGGCCTCCGATGCAACCTCGCCTGACGCCCCGCCAAATGGTGTGGCCCTCGTTACTCGCCGTACCCCGCCGCGCAAAACAATCTTTGGATCCATTGATGCGCGGCGGAAGGGCGCTGACGAAAGACAAACGACTTCGAGCCCGAGATTTCGGAGTTCGTGCACGAGCCATGGCGTCATCGCTCCGGTCTCGATTCCAATTCGGGTGTCATCTCCCCCATGCCGGCGGACCAAAACGCTGATTTGTTCTGGAACGGTGGGACACTGGCCCCGCCATAGTCTGCGGCCGGCATTGTCGACAATGCAAATGGCCGTTATCTTCTGCGAAACATCCAATCCGACAAAGCGGGTCATCGATAGCCTCCGACGGTGCGAATCACCGGGCGAGACTGCCCGGATCGCGGCACTATCGGCGGATCAGGCGCCAACCGCGATTATCGGATGTCCACATATGACGACCTTCGCGCCAATCTTGATCAGCTTTTCCTTCAGGCTCGTCAGCGACCAATGTTTGATCGGCTCCGGCGTCGCCAGCGTGCGCAGAAAGTTGCCGAGATTATAGGCGAGCGCATGAAGCTGGAGACGAACCGCGTTGGCGGCGAACGAACGACATGACAGTCGCGTCCATTTGATCGCGCCCTTGCCTTCCTTGATCCATTGCTCGCATGTTCCGCGCTTGTTGTAGAAAGCAACGGCGCGCTCGGCTGGGCTGCTACGTTTGTGACGCTCCAAGCCGACACGCGGATAGAGTTGACCCCATGCCATTCGACCTTGGCGACGACGCGGCAGAACTTGTTCCAGCTTCCGGCCCTGATAACAGAGCTTGGCGTAGTATCGTCGAGCTTCGTTCCATGTCGCCCTGACCGGGCGCTGAGCAGGAAGCCGGCGGGCGTTGGGGGATCTCTCAACTCGAGGCCGGAGAGGATCGAGTCCAATTTAGCCAATGCCTTGAGGATGTAAACTGCTGCCGCAACGGGAGCACGCCCGATAAATCTCCGCGCCTCCAGGTTGCAGACCCCACGCTATCAAGAGTGTCGCCAGCACAAACAGCGGCACGGCAATCAAAATGGGCACGAACATGGCAAGAATCGCAATCGCCACGGCGATTCGAAGTGTGATCGTCTGTTTCTGTAGCCATCGGGAAGGTCTAGCATGGACGCCGGTTTCGTCCAATACTTCAATTCGTCTCTCGCTAGACAGGGCCGGGGGCCAAAGCGCTTTCGCGAGCCGAAGCGAGTGCGGGGTGGACAGATCGCCGGTAGGCGCTTATCGCCACGTTCGGCGTGATGCACCTCATTAAGTAATATGCGCCGCTTGCGCTATTCGCAATGTAGCCAGTCGAATGTTTCAATTCCAAGTAAATGGCCAAGCAACAGATGTCCCCGAAAATATTATGAGGCATGCCGCTTTCGGCACTTGCAACTCTGTTTTGCGCAGCCATTTGTATTGACCACATTCTAACGCCGGCTTTTGCCGGCAATCTAAGAGGGAACTCCCATGACCACGAATGATGAGGTAACGACAGCGCCGCAGCCCGCAGCGCCGGAGTCAGCCATGCTTGAGGCCGCAGTGACGGAAACGGCCGCTCCTGAGGCTGCAGCGATGGAAACAAGTGCTCCCGAGGCCACGGCAACGGAGGCGGCGACACCTGAGGCTACAGCGACGGAGGCAGCTCCTCCCGAGGCCACGGCAACGGAGGCGGCGACACCTGAGGCTACAGCGACGGAGGCAGCTCCTCCCGAGGCCACGGCAACGGAGGCAGCGACACCTAGAACTCCAGCAACGGAGGCAGCTCCTGCCGAGGCCATACCAATGGAGGCAGCTACTCCCGAGACCACAGTGGCGGAGGCCAGCCACGCCTAAACCCCAACACCGAAGCGGGATGTGCTAATGCGCTCCAACAGTGTGAGCCCCGGCCATAGGGCCGGGGCTTGTTATTTCGAAGGCTGGTCTCGAAGGAAGTGGTTGTTCTCTCACAAGTCCAGCTCGGATTGCTTTTCCGTTTTCTCGCGCTTGGCCTTTTTAAAAACGGACGTGTCCTACCAGGGCAAATGCAGTGGGTTGCCTGGGCCGAAAAGCTGCTGCGCACGGTAACGATCTGGATCTTTGGCAATCGAACCGTAGTCTGTCTTAAACGGCACCGGTCAGGTATTGGTCGTGGATGGCGGCGCAGCACTGGTGTGAAAGGCGGCCGCCTCGCGCGGTCAATCGGGCCGCAGCCTGGCAGGGCAGCGCAGGAGGGCCCAACTGGAAGCGGCATCAGGCACGGCGAAAGTGGCCAACCA
>CAVUBM010000105.1:0-8914 GCA_963739645.1 uncultured Actinomycetota bacterium | reverse complement strand
GGTCCCACTACGAGGAAGTCCTGGTCGTGCGCATGCACCCGGACACCTCGACCGCGAGAAGGTGCCCAGGGAGGCGAAGGACACAGGGACCTGGGACCGGCGTTACCGGGAGATCAACGACTGGGAGCGTTACCTGACCGACAACGGCTTCAAGGTCGTCAAGATCTTCCTTAACCTGTCCCAGGAGGAGCAGCGGACCCGGTTCCTCAAGCGGATCGACGTGCCGGACAAAAACTGGAAGTTCTCCGCGGCCGATGTCCGGGAGCGCCGGTACTGGGACGACTACCAGCAGGCGTTCTCGGAAATGCTGTCGGCCACCAGCACGTCCTGGGCGCCCTGGTACGTCGTGCCCGCGGACCGGAAGTGGTTCGCCCGCATCTGCGCGGCCGCGATCCTCGTGCACACCCTGATCGAGATCGGCCCGCAGTACCCGGAGGTGAGCGAGGAACGGCGCCGGGAATTGCTGGTGGTCAAGCGTGAGCTCGAGGCCGAGGCGCCCAGGGAAGCGCCCGCCGACCCGTTCGCGGCCAGGAAAAAGGCCAAGAACGCCTAGTGCGAGCGGCTAGCCAACCTGGACTCGGGCGGCAAATAGCCGGCACGACGGCATGCCCTACCCTGTGCGTCATGAAGATCGACGGCTCGGTTGCGCTGGTTACCGGCGCTAACCGCGGGCTCGGCCTGGCTTACGCCCGGGAACTGGTCAGCCGGGGAGCGGCCACGGTCTACGGGGCGGCGCGCAACCCGGCCGCGGTCACCGAGCCCGGCGTGACCCCGATCGCGCTGGACATCACCGACCCGGAGCGCGTCGCCCAGGTCGCGCAGCGGTGCGCGGACGTCAGCCTGCTGGTGAACAACGCCGGAGTGCTGAAGTACAGCACGTTCATCAACGCGCCGAACCTGGACGCGGCCCGGGCCGAGATGGAGGTCAACTACTTCGGCACGCTGAGCATGTGCCGGGCCTTCGCCCCGGTGCTGGCGGCTAACGGCGGCGGCGCGATCGTGAACATGCTGTCGGTCACCAGTTTCTACACCAACCCGCTGGATGCGTCCTACGGCGCGTCGAAGGCCGCGGCCTGGTCGCTGACCAACGGCGTCCGCCTCGAGCTGCACCATCAGGGCACCCTGGTGGTCGCCGTGCACGCCAGCTTCATCGACACCGAGATGGCCGCCCTGGCCACCAACGTGCCCAAGGACACCCCGGAATCGGTTGTCCGGCAGGCACTGGACGCGGTCGCGGCCGGGCAGGTCGAGGTGCTCGCCGACGAGCGGTCCCGGACCGTGAAGGCAGAGCTGTCGCGCGATCACGAGCTGATCTACCCTCCTGTCCAGGAGTTCTGGGACGCCGCGGTCAAGGGCAGCAGCTGACCGGTCACGCGGGAGCCGTCGGCACCGGTGCGATCAGCGAATCCTCCGCTGCCCACGAGGATCCGGGCCGGTAGCTGCTGTAGCGCGCCGCGATGGCCAGGCCGACCGCGAGCATCGAAAACAGCCCGACGGTCAGGTAAGGAATGTTCCACGCCCCGAGGGGCTCGACCAGGATGCCGTTGATGACGGAGCCCAGGCCGCCTCCGATCATGGTGGCCGCCTGGTAGCAGGAGAAGGCCTCGGCTCGCTGTTTCTCCCCGATCCGCGCTTCGAGCTCGGACGTGCCCAGTCCGTTGATGGGCACCAGCATGAGCGAAGCGAAGAGCAGGCATACCCCGTAGACCAGGGCTGTGGGAGCGAGGATGCTCGGCAGCATCAGCAGGGCGAACACGGCGAACAAGCCGGAGGCTTTCCTGGCCGTCCGTCGCCGCCGGATCGGCCGCAGGCTCACGTAGGTCCCGCCGGCCATGCTTCCGATCGCCAGCAGGAGCAGGAAGAGACCCCCAAGATCCGCCGAGAGGCCATACTGCGGCATTCGCTGCGGCACGTTGGACTCGAAGGTGCCGAACCCGAGCCCCAGGCAGAACGCCAGCCCCACCATGACGCGGACATCCTTGCGGTGACGCAGCAGGTGGGTGCGCACCCGGGGCCGCGGGCGCGACTTGACCACGCCGATGAGGCTGATGCCGCCGAGGAAAGCCACCACGGCGATGGCGATCAGCACGGCCACGGCCCCGCCCAGCGCGGCCAGGACCGTGGCGAGCAGCGGCCCGACGCCCCACGAGGCTTCCACCATGAAGGACTCGACAAAATGTGCCCGGCGCAGGTGACCTGATTCGATCGCGACCACCAGCAGAGCCCGGAACCCGCCCTGGATGCCGGAGAACGAGTAACCCAGGCCGACGCACAGGGCATACAGGATGATGACCGGCACCTTGATTGATACGCACAGCGCGAAGGCGGCGAACAGGCCGCAGGTAAGAAAGCAGTTGTGCTGGAGGCCGCCGCGCAGCTCCCCCCGGTCCAGCAGGCGGCCGCGCATGGGGCCGGCCAGGCCCGCGCAGAACGTGGTGACGCCCGCCAGCTTTGCGCCCGTCGCGAGGGAGCCGGTTTCCGCCTGTCCCGCCAGGACGAGCCCGAGGAGCGCCATCGAGATCGGCAGCCGGGCCAGGAAGGACGACAGCGTCCAGCGC
The DNA here is from genome assembly GCA_963739645.1 of uncultured Actinomycetota bacterium. GTDB lineage: Bacteria > Actinomycetota > Actinomycetes > Streptosporangiales > Streptosporangiaceae > JASHPR01. Next base: position 6,356 of record CAVUBM010000105.1, on the reverse strand, counting down.
TGCCAGGCCCGGGAGCTGAGCAGCCCGCTGATTCCGCGGTACTCAGCCGTTCCGGCGCCCTGGGACATGGGCAGGGGCAGTTCCGGCGGCGACGGTCCGTCGCCAGGTTCCGTCAACACGCCCCCCACCAGGTCTGCGGCCTTTTGAGAGGCCTTCGTGATCTGCCACGATCCTAATTCGCGCACCGATCTTGCCCTACCCGGACGTGGGGATACTGTCGGTGCCCCGGCCTAGGCTCGGGTCATGCCGTCGTTGTCTGAGCACGACCGAGAACTGTTCTTGGCCGAGCCGCACATTGCGGCCCTGTCGGTGTCGGCGGGCCCTGGCCGTGGCCCATGGACCATCCCGATCTGGTATCAGTACGCACCCGGCGGGGAAGCGTGGGTACTGACCTCGGCTGGGTCGCGGAAGGCCCGCCTCATCGAGGCCGCCGGGCGGTTCACCCTGATGGTGGAGCGGACCATACCGACCGAGCGGTACGTCTCCGTGGAGGGGCCGGTCACGCGCACGGTCCCGGGGACCGACGAGATGCTGCTGGAGATCTCCGAGCGGTATCTGGCGCCGGAGAAGGTCCCGGCCTACATCAAGTTCGTCCAGGCAGAGCTAGGCGAGCAGGTGGCGATTTACTTGCGCCCGCAGCGCTGGCTCACGGCCGATCTCGGTCCGGGCTGAGCCGCCGCGGCTCGGCTTGGCTATCCGTAGGTAGGGTGCTGGGGCCAGCCGGGCCGATCGCGCACGCCCAGCTGTCCGGCGATGGCCGGACAGCTGGGCCGGACTACCGACACCGTGGCGGCGTCCCCAGGTCAGGAGGGCGGAGCCTGTGCGCCCGAGTCCGCGTCGTCGTGGTTGGGCTGGGCCGCTGCGTCTGGCTGCGGCACCGCGGCGCGCCAGCTTGCCGTTGGTCGCCGTGAGTGGGCAGCTCGGGGATCGGCGGGACCTCGGGTATCTCCAGCGGCGCTCCGCTCTCGATCTCGGCCTCGGCCGCGTCCTGGGCGCCGAAGTCGGCGAGTGACGCCGAATCGGCGGCCGACTTCTTGTCGCCCCCAGTATCTGCGGGGGTGAACTTGTCGAAGAACCGGAGCAGCTCGACCGGCACCGGCATGACCAGCGTGCTGTTCTTCTCCGCCGCCACCTCGACCACGGTCTGCAGCAGCCGCAGCTGCAGCGCCGCCGGGTCCCGGGCCATCACGTTCGCCGCAGCCGCCAGCCGCTTCGACGCCTGGTACTCACCGTCGGCAGTGATGATCCGCGCCCGCCGCTCCCGCTCGGCCTCCGCCTGCCGCGACATCGACCGCTTCATGCTCTCCGGCAGCGACACATCCTTGATCTCCACCCGCTCGACCCGCACCCCCCACGGGCCCTCGGTCGGCTCGTCGATGATCCGGCGCAGCTTCTGGTTCACGCTGTCGCGCTCGGACAGCAGCTGGTCCATCTCGGACTGGCCGATGATCGACCGCAGCGAGGTCTGGGCCTGCTGGGAGATCGCGAACATGTAGTTCTGCACGTTGATGGTGGCCTTGATCGGGTCCACGACCCGGAAATAGACCACCGCATCCACCCGGACCGTCACGTTGTCCCTGGTGATGCCGTCCTGCGCCGGGACAGCCATCGCGACAATCTGCATGTTGACCTTCTGCATCTTGTCGCCGATCGGCCGGATCAGGGTCAGTCCGGCGCCGCGAACTCCCGGCAGGACCCGCCCGAACCTGAAAATGATGCCCTGCTCGTACTGCTGCACGACCTTGAACGAACGCCCGGCCGTGATGAGCCCGGCCACGACGAGTATTACCAGGATGACCACTAGGGCAACCATCACCAATACCTCTTTTCTGGTGACGCCGTGGTCAGCCGGCCGTTCCTCGGCGGCTGGTCCCCGGTGCCTGTCCTCAGCTTAATCACGCACCCGGAAACTAGCAAAATATTTCTAGAAACTGGCGAGCCCCGAGCCACCTCCCGGCGGCTGTTCTCCTGCTATGACGCTGCGGCCGACACGGGCTGGGCAGGCCCGGTGCCAAGAGCGGCTTGCTCCACGCTGGGATAGACCGAGAATTCATCGATCAGGCCGGTGACTCCCAGGATCAGGCGGACCTGCCCCTGCGGCGCGGCCAGGGCCATGTCACCGCCGCTTTCCCTGGTCCACTTCAGCACGCGCACCAGTACGTCCAGACCGCAGGAGTTGATGAGCGCCAGGCCCGCCAGGTCCACGATGATCGACGGCCCGCAGGCCGCCACGGCCGTGATCAGGTGTGACGCGAGGCCTGGGGTGTCAGCCAGGTCAAGCTCGCCGTACAAGGCGACAACGGCCTGGCCACCGGAGCTGTCGACGCTCAGCTCGACGTTGAACATGAGCATTCCCTCCTGATCCAGCAGCCAGGCGGGGGTCACGGCCTAGCAGCTAACTCGCTCAACCTAGGCCGCCAGCCGCTGGGTTCCGCGGTCGCCGACGGCGGATTATCCGCTGTGGAAGGGCCGACGGGATCTCCGGCCGGGCTCCGCCGGCACCGGCACGTCTACGAAAAACTCCGAACCCTGCGACACATCCGCCACATACACCGATGTGCCAGCTGCCGGGGTCCGGAGCAACATCCATACCGTACTCCTCCTGCTCAGAGACAGTATTCGCGATCGGGAATGTTCATCAGATTCACCCATCAGCCAGACCGGCCGGTCCAGCACGGCCACAGCCAGCGGTCGCCGCGCTGGCAGCTGCGAGCCGCACTCAACGGCACCGGCGCGGTCCTGACGACGACCGTCGCCGTCGCCTTCGTCGCGAGCAAGCTCACATCCGGCGGCTGAGTAGTGGTCCTACAGTGCCCGTACTGACTCCCGGGCGACCACGTCATCGCCCGGCTCCGGGTGTCCGCCGCTGAGTCGGGTTCGCGGTGGGGGTGGTGAGGGTTTCTGTGCCGTCGATGAAGGCCTGGGCCAGATCGGACAGGCGGCGGTTGCGGGAGCGGGCGGAGTCGCGCAGCAGGCTGAAGGCCTGGTCCATGTCCAGGTCCAAGCGTTCGGCGAGCTTGCCTTTGGCTTGCTCGATGATGACCCGGCTGGTCAGCGCGGTCTGCAGCTGCTCGTTGAGGGCGTCGCTGCGGCGCATGCCGCGTTCGTGCAGCAGGCTGATGGTGGCCACGTCGGCCAGGGCCTGGCCGACGCGCACGTCGGCGGGGTCGAACGGCCCCGGGGCGGCCCGGAACAGGTTCAGCGCGCCGATGACCTGATCGCGCAGCCGCATCGGCAGGGCCTGCACCGCGGCGAACCCGGCGCGGCGGGCGGCGGGCGCGAACCGCGGCCAGCGCCGGGCTTCGGCGGCCAGGTCAGCCGCGGCGACGGGCTGGCCGGCCTTAAAGCAGTCCAGGCACGGACCCTGGTCGTTTTGCAGCTGGAACAGCTCCAGCAGCCGGACGGTTTCGCTGGAGGCGGCCACCACCCGCAGCGGCCCGCGCGGGTCGGCCAGCAGCAGCCCGGCGGCGGAGACGTCCAGCAGCTGCACGCTGCGGTCGGTCAGCACGTGCAGGAAGTCGATCACGTCGAAGTCGGCGACCATGGTGTCGGTCAGCTCGACGAACGTCGCCGACAGCAGTTCTCCGTCCATCCCACCTCATCATCTCAGATGCACGACGATCCGTCCCGGGTCCCGGGGCCCGGGGATCCGGGGCAGGCGGCGGGCGGGACAGGCCTCACGCCGCACCGTCCTGGGACGGGTCAGGATCACGGCGCAGGCGCAGGCGGCGGGCCACGATATCGCGGGCCACGATCGTCCAGCGGACGGTCAGTAGCGTAGGCATAGGCGCGCAGCCGGGCGAACGCGTCGGCGATGCCGGTGCCGAGCTGCTCGGTGAGCATCCCGGTGGCCTGGTCGATCTCGGCCCGGTGCCAGGCCAGGCCCGCGGGCTGCCCGCCGGGCCGGCCGCGGCGCCGGGGCCGCCGGTGGCCTGGTCCTGAGCGTCGAGCAGCAGCAGGGTCGCGGTGTCAGCGAAGACCAGCGCATCACCCAGCTGGGCGGCGCTCAGCGGCCCGGCCCGATCCCGGTACAGGCCCATGACCCCGGCCCGGATCGCGCCGACCCGCAGCGGGAACACAAACACCGCCGCCGCCCCGGCCCGCAGCGCAGCCGGGGCGAAAACCGGCCAGCGCCCCGCCGTCTCAGCGGCGGCCAGGTCCGAGGCCAGCACCGGCCCGCCGCTGGCAGCAGCATCCAGCGACGGCCCCTCACCCAGAGTCAGCTCCAACCCGGCCAGCCGCTCGCTGACCACATCACTCACCCGCATTAGATGAGCCCCATCCGCGCCGCCCGCCACACTCAGCCACGCGCCGCTGACCCCAACCGCGGCGACCGCCGCCGTGCCCACATCCGCAGCCGACACCCGGCCGCCGTGGCGGCCGGCCTGCGCCGCGACCAGCCCCCAGACCCGGCCCGGCCTGCTACCAGTCATCCGCCCGGCCAGCGGGCGCAACCCCGCGCCACGATCCGGCCCGGCCGCGCCGCAGGCGGCGCACAGCCGGGCCATCCCGCGGGAGGTGGCCCGGCCATACCATCGCCAGGTCATGACCCTCTTCCCTCCCGGGCTGCCCCGGGGGAGCCGGTGGCCGCCGACGACCTCGTGTTCCTGGCCGCCTGGCAGCGCGCAAGGCCGGCTGATCATGCTAAGCCACCCGCAAAGCCACCGGACGAGAGCGTCCGGCGCTGCCAGCCGCCTCCTCCACGCTGGCATGAACGCAGAAGACCTCGGCCAGCCGGATGGCGGCCAGAACCCGCAGCACCCGATCTTGCGGCGCGGCCAGCGCGCGCACGCTCGCGGCGTCTGTCACGTCAAGCTCCCCCGCAACGCGACAGCAGCCAGACCGTCGCCATTGCGGGTAACCAGATTCATGCTGACCATAAGCGCGCCTTCCTGCGTCTGCAGCAAGGCGGGGTCTCGACCCGGCAGCCAGTTCACCAGTACTCACAATCGACACTACGCCGCACCCCCGCCCCTGTCCTGCCCTGGCGATACCAGTCAGCTGCGGTGCCAGTGCGCCATCCAGCCAGCCGCAGTTGCCCGGAGGGGCCGGCGTGGCCTGGCCTGGCTGATGAAGACTGTCACCATGGGGAGCCCCGAGCCGAAGCATGCGCGCTGGCCAGAGCATCTTCGTGTGGGTGCGCTGCGTGTGGTGCGGTGGAGCGCGCGGTATGACCAGACGGTCGTGTTCTACCGGGACATCATCGGGCTGCCGGCGCTGGAGACCTTCCACGGCAGCTACGGCCTGGACGGGACGATCCTTGGCCTGCCCGACGGCATGACTCACTTGGAGATCGTCCGTTTGCCGGACGCGCGGCATCCGGCGCCGGGACTTGACCAGTTGGTGTTCTACCTGCCCGATGTCACCGCCCAGCAGCGGATCACCGCGCGGCTGGCCGCAGCGGGGGTCCACCCGGTTGGGCAGATCGATTACTGGCAGGCCAACGGCGGCGTCACCTACCAGGACCCAGACGGACGTGAAGTCGTGTTCGCGTCCTGGATCTACCGCCCGCCCATCTGATCCGCACGGACCCCCCTGAGCAGACCTCAGTGCTTGCGGGAACGGCAACGGACCTGCCGCCGCGGGTGCCGTTGCGCCGATGGTGGGGCCGAGGGGCAGTCAGTGAATGGCTAGCACCATGCGAGGCGCGGTGCCAAAGACCGTCTCAGCGACGCCGCAGTCGATGAAACCGGCGGCCCTGTAAAAGCCCAGCGCATGAGGGTTGGCGATCACTTCTAGGCGCTCCACGCCCCGTGAACGCAGCACATCAGCGATGCACTCGACCAGTGCAGTAGCAATCCCGCGACGCATCCAGCCCGGATCTACGAATAGGTCTTCCAATTCGACGATGCCAGCCGCTTCAATCCAGGTGGCGAAGCCAACGACTGAGCCGTCCTCTTCCGCGACATAAGTGCGGCCCTCCAGCCAGCCCCGCAGGCCCCAGGATCAGGTACTCGGGATGGGCTAGCAGGTTGTCACGGTCACCCGCATTGAACAACGACGCGCGGCAGTAGACATCAGATGCGGCGGGGAGGTCGGCAGGTACTCCAAGCCGGATCATTGGCACAGTATCCGCCAGCCGGGCGTGAGCCCGGTACCCTGCCGGCCGCGGAGGCCAGCCCCGTCAGCGCGGCGATTGCTGCGAGCACGGCTGTGGCCAATCCCAAGGTAATGTCAGTCACCTGGCAGTCGCCTGCCCATCTGCCGGTTCGCGTACGTCTACCCTGCCTGTCAGGGTTCGGCAATGCCGGCGTGCCCGATGCGAGGATGGGGCCTGTGATCGGACGCCTCCACCACGTGATCGTAGACTACCCCCGACCCCGCAGCGCTGGCACTGTTCTACTCGGAACTGCTCG
>CAVUBM010000104.1:0-129631 GCA_963739645.1 uncultured Actinomycetota bacterium | reverse complement strand
GCCTGATCTTGACCGTCGCGAGCCAATGACGGGGATCACCGCTGCCGGGCGGCCCAGGCCCGGCGCGGGCACACCCGTGGGCCACGGCCCGACCGTCGCGGCCGATGAGGGTGATGCACCACTGGGCAGCGGGCTGGCGGGCCAGGGCGGCGGCGAAGTCGCGGCAGATTGCGGCGTCGGCGGCGCCCAGACCGCTGATCTGCCCGGGGGCATCGGACTGGCCGAGCCAGGACGCTGCGGGCATGGTCAGGTTCACGCTGCCTGTCGTTCCGGCCGGCCACCCCGGCAGCGGCGCACTGGGCGTGCGGGAGCCGACTGCCGGGTCGTCGTGCGTGCTGTCGCCCACATCGGTTCCGGCGGCGTCGGGGCGAGCCCGGGCCGGGGGTGGGCAGCAGCGAGTCCAGGGGCTGGCCGGTGAGCCGGGCGGTGAACGCCTTGGCGCGCAGCTGGTCCATCGTTCCGTCGGCGCCGTGGGCCTTGAGCCAGCGGGCGTCAGCGGTCAGGGTCTTGTCCGCGGCCAGCACATCCGCCGGCGGCAAGTCCCGCCCGGCGATGGCGCTGGTCCCGGCCGGCTCGGTCCAGGTCTCGACCCGGGCGTCCTTCTCCGCGTCCTTGCGGCGGCGGATCACTGCGGCCGGGTCGTAGTCCATGATCTGGCCCACCAGGGCGGCGCGCAGCTGACCGGTGGTCATCCCCGGCGCCCTGGGCAGCACAACCCCGGCGATCGCGTTGGCCGCCAGGTACTCCAGCAGCATCAGCTGGCCGGTGAACACCTCCGCCTTATCGGCGTCGATCCGCCCGGCCGCCAGCGCCCGGCCCACCCCCGGCAGCCGGGCCAGGCCATCGGCCACCGCGACCCGCAGGCCCGCGGCCCGGCCGGTCAGCGTCAGCGCCGCCGCGACCTCCTCCTCCACATGCTCGCCCGGACGGCCACCGGGACCCGACCGGCGCACGGCCAACTCGGCGATCGCGGCCAGCTCCCCGGCGGCCGGCGCGCGACGCCAGTCGCCGCTGCGCTGTCATCAGGCCAATCAGCTCGTCAGTCACTGAGCTTCCCGAGGCCGTTCTGCCAGGCTCGGTCGGTGAACATCGTCAGCGTCGGGCCCGGCTCCATCTGGTCCAGCGCTCCGCCTGCGGCAAACCCCTGGCCCGGGCCGCCGTCGCGGTGGGTGAACCCGGCGTCCAGCACCTCGGGTCCGGCTGGCGGCGGGTCTGGTTCGAGCAGTTGCTGGCGCTCGGCCGTCCGTCATCAGCTCCCAGCCCTCGGGCGGGCTGGTGTCGGGACCGAACCCGGCACCGTCGGAATCGTCCTCCTCGGGACCGGGCGGGCCATCCAGGCGGGCCAGTTCAGCCAGCTCGTCGCCGGTGAGATCCTCCCCCGGCTTGAGGGTCAGCAGGTAGCGGACTGCTTCGTTGTCGCTGCGCGGGCGGCTGGGGGAAGGCTGGCGGGCGTAGGTACCGGTCATATCCCCTCCTCCAGCCATCGCTCTCAAGTTCGATTCAGTATATCATAGCATGGTAAGTAATGCTACGTATTTTCGAATAATGTCTCCGCAGGCAGGCCGCGTTCTCACCGCTTGCGTGAGGGCTTCCCAGTGTCATGAGGCATCCCGATGGCGGCGGGCTGGGCGTCGGCGGCCAAGGGCGCGGTAGATGACCTCTGATAGGTGGCGTCAGCTGGGCGCCTGCTCGTTCGGCTTGCCGCCGCAGCCGCCTTCGGCTCAGCCTGACGGCGCCTGGAAGACCATAACTGACGTCGGTCACCTGGTAGTTCGCGCGGTCGAAGGCCGCGGCCATCGGTCCGTTGGATACGTCCGTAGTCGCGGTGATGCAGTCGGCGCCGTCGGCGGCGTGGAAGCGGGTGATCTCGCCGAGCAGGTCATCGACGTACCCTCGGCCGCGCAGCTCGGGCACGACGCCGAGGTATCCCACGTTGCGGTGATACGGCGTCGCTGACGGGATCGCGAAGCCGGCCAGCTGCCCGCCGGTCGTCTCTGCCAGCCGCCACCACGATCGTTCGCCCGGGCATGAGCGGTAGAACTCCAGGTCGCCGCGGGCCTGGCGGTCGGCGCCAATGGTCGCGAGGTCCTGCTGGGTGGCGACATCGAGGCTGCCGACGGCGACCCGCCGGAACGCCGCCAGAAATTCCTCGTCCTGGCCGGGACGGAAGACCAGGCGGTGCGAGGGAGCGGGCACCCCGGCCGCGGGCCTCCACTCATACTGCAGCCGCTCGACGGCGTCGGTCAGGCCTGCCGCTGTGGCCGCGGCGGTGCGCCACGCCACGGCCGCCGCGATGGCGGGATCGTCGCGCCAGCCCTCTGCGCAGTCTCAGGTTGAACTCGGGCGCCGCGCCGAACTCGGCGTGCCCGCGGACCAGGAGCTCGGTGGCGAGTGCGGTGCGGTCGGGCACACCGGGCAGAACGTGCAGGCAGTCGAGGGCGAGCGGGCGCTCGCTGTCCGAGCGCCCCCACCACAGCGCACGCGCGACGATCCGAGATCCGTCGTCAGCGAACCAGGTCCATCCCGGGCGCATCCGGCCAGCCGCCGCCTCCTCCCGGAACCGGTTCTCGTCAACGGACCGGACCGGGTCATCCACGGTGAACTCCACCGGTTCCTCCATCTCCGCCGGTGTCGCGTGCCGGATCAGCACCATGTCTCCCTCTGCCATGACGGTGTTCAATGGTGACCAACCCCACAGGAAGACCGAGGATCCGCGGTGGAAGATCGTTAGCCGGGGCCTGGGCCGAAGCGGCTGCGCTGGAGGAAGCGCCCCGCGCCCGGCTGGCCGTGAAACTTCCCGTCCTGGACCAGCACGTTGCCGCGCTGCATCACGACTTCGGGCCGGCCACGGACCTTCCGGCCCTCGTAGCAGCTGTAGTCGACCCGCATATGGGTCGTGCCGACCGAGATCGTGCGCTCGGCGTCCGGGTTGAACACCACGACGTCGGCGTCCGCGCCCGGGGCGAGCGTGCCCTTGCGCGGGTACAGCCCGAACATCCGGGCCGGGGCGGTCGCGATCAGCTCGACGAAACGTGTCGGGCTGATGTGGCCGGCCGCCACGCCCCCGTCCCACAGCAGCGTGTAGCGGTCCTCGACGCCCGGCAGGCCGTTGGGTATCGCGGAGAAATCGTCCTTGCCCAGGATCTTCTGGTCCTTGTAGTCGAACGGGCAATGGTCGGTGGAGACCACCTGCAGGTCGTCGGTGACCAGGCCGCGCCACAGGTCAGCCTGGTGGTCGGCGGAGCGGAGCGGCGGCGAGCACACGAACTTGGCCCCCTCGAACCCCGGCCGGGCCAGGTCATCGAGGGACAGGTAGAGGTACTGCGGGCAGGTCTCCGCGTAGGCGGGCACGCCGCGGCTGCGCCCCTCGCGCACGGCGGTCAGCGCCTCGCGCGCGCTGAGGTGGACGATGTAGACCGGCACGCCGGCCAGCTCGGCCAGCGCGATCGCGCGGTGCGTGGCCTCGCCCTCCATCGACGACGGCCGGGTCAGGCCGTGGTTGATCGGGGCCGTCTTGCCCTCGGCCAGGTAGCGCTGGACCAGGACGTCGATCGCGCCGCCGTTCTCCGCGTGCAGCATGATCAGGCCGCCGTTGTCCGCGGTCCGGCTCATGGCCCGGAAGATTGACGCGTCGTCGACCATGAACACACCCGGGTAGGCCATGAACAGCTTGAACGAGGGCACCCCGCGGTCGATCATCGTGTCCATCTCGCGCAGGATCGAGTCGTTGATCTCGCGCACGATCAGGTGCAGTCCGTAGTCGATGTGGGACTTCGGCCCCGCCTTCTCCAGCCACGCGTCCAGGCCCTGGGCCAGGCTCTCGCCGTAGCTCTGCACCGCGAAGTCGACGATCGTGGTGGTGCCGCCCCAGGCCGCGGCCGCGGTGCCGGTGGCGAAGTCGTCGGAGGCGAAGGTGCCGCCGAACGGGAGCTCCATGTGGGTGTGCACGTCGATGCCGCCCGGCATGACGTAACGGCCTGTGGCGTCGATGACGGTGTCCGCCCCGGTGCCGGTGCCGGTCTCGGCCAGCCCGGTCCCGATCGCCTGGATCCGCTCTCCGTCGATGAGCACGTCGGCCCGGCTCATGTCGGTGGCCGTAACCACCGTCCCGTTCTTGATCAGTGTGGTCATGGCAGCTGCGCCGCCAGCTCGCCGTAGGTCTCCGGCCGCCGGTCGCGGAAGAACTGCCAGGTGTTGCGCACCTCGCGGATCTCGTCCAGGTCCAGGTCGGCCACCAGCACCTCGTCCTCGCTGTCCGAGGCCTGGGCGATGATCTTTCCGCGCGGGCTGCAGAAGTAGGAGGAGCCGTAGAACTTGTTGTTGTTCAGCGGTGCCTCGACCCCGACCCGGTTGCTCGCCGCGATCCAGAACCCGTTGGCCACCGCGTGCGCGGGCTGCTCGAGCTCCCACAGGTACCTGGAGAGCGACTCGACGGTCGCCGACGGGTTGAACACCAGCTCGGCGCCCTTGAGGCCCAGTTCGCGGGCGACCTCGGGGAAGTGCCGGTCGTAGCAGATGATCAGCCCGATCCGGCCCACCGACGTCTCCCAGACCGGATAGCCGAGGTTGCCGGGCTTGAAGTAGAACTTCTCCCAGAAGCAGGGCCCCACGTGCGGGATGTGGGTCTTGCGGTACTTGCCCAGGATCGTGCCGTCGCGCTCGATCACGCACGCCGTGTTGTAGTAGACGCCGGGCTGCTCCTCCTCGTACCACGGCACGATCAGCACGATCCCGTGCTCGCGGGCCACCTCACGCATCCGGCTCACGGTCGGGCCGTCCTCGGGCTCGGCCGTGTCGTACCACTTCGGATCCTGCTCCGCGCAGAAGTAGGGACCGTGGAAGATCTCCTGGAGGCCCACCACCTGGGCTCCGGAGCCAGCAGCGTCCGCGATCATCTTGATGTGCTTGTCGATCGCCTCCTGCTTGGACATGTTCGCCTGGGCCTGGATCAGCGCCGCTCGTACCGTTCGCACCGGTGTCCCTCCTTCACTGAAAAGCCGGGATGATCTCGCGCCCGAAGCCGCTGATCAGCGCCCTCGGGTCGTCGACCATGGAATAGACGTTGAACTGCTGCACGCCCAGGTCCCGTAGCTGGCCCAGTTTGGCCTGCACCTGCGCCGCTGTGCCGAGCACGCAGAACCTGTCCACCACCTCGTCGGAGACGAACCCGGCGTTCTCAGAGCCGATCCGGCCGTGGTGGGCGTAGTCGTACAGTTCGCGCTGTCCGATGTACGCGGTCAACTCGGCCGGCAGTTCGCCCTCGTGGTAGCGGTGGACCAGATCGACCACGTGGTTGGAGACCAGGGCCGGGAACCAGCGCACCTGCTCGCGGGCGTGGGCCAGATCTTCGGATATGTAGGCCGGGGCGGCGGCCATGATCTTGATGTCCGCCGGGTCGCGGCCCGCCTGCTCGGCACCTTCGCGCAGGTAGCGCAGGGACCATTCGATGATGAACGGGTCGGCGAGCTGCATGATGAGGCCGTCGGCCACGCGCCCGGCACAGCGCAGCGCCTGCGGCCCGTACGCGGCGACCCAGATCGGCAGCCGCCGGCCTTCCGACCATTTGAGCTGCACCGGGGTGTCCGTCGATCTGGACCTCGCGTCCCTCGGCCAGGTCGCGGATGGTGTGGCAGGCCCGCTCCAGGGCGCCCACGCTCACGGGCCCGCGGCCCAGCACCCGCTGCGCCGAGTCGCCGCGCCCGATGCCCAGCTCCATCCGGCCGCCGGAGATCTCGTTCAGCGTGGCCATGGCCGCCGCGGTCACGGTCGGGTCCCTGGTCACGGGGTTGGTGACGCAGGGCCCGATGTGGATCTCGCTGGTGGCCATGGCCATCAGCGTGAAAATCGGGTACACCTCCTGCCACAGGACATGGCTGTCCCACATCCAGACGTGACTGAAGCCGTTGTCCTCGGCGAGCCTGGTCCGGTCGACGATCTCCGACACTGGCGGATCGGCCATGAAGGTCACACCGAAACTGAACATTGTCATCCCTAATGAGTTACTTGGCGTAATCATTCGATCACTCAATATCGCCAATTCTCTCTTATCCGCAGTCAGATCGTCGTAACCTGCAGGCGCGACGTCAAGGAAGGTCCCCATGGTCAGTCTCGCCACGAACAGTGAGATCGGTACCGAAAGGTTAACGGAGAGGCTGTCCCCGCCAGCCGGCTGGCCGGTCAGGTCGGGGATAGTGCCGCCCCTGGCCGACAGCTTCAACCCCAGGCCGGAGACGGGGTTCAACGCCGCGGGCGTGCTCGCTCCCGGGCTGACCGCGGTGCTGACCCAGCCTGCCCACGCCGACGAGACAGGGCGCTACCCCCTGGCCGGGCTGGGCGGCACCGGGAAGACACAGCTCGCCGCGGCGCTCGCGCACTCGGTCTGGGGCTCAGGGGAGGTGGACCTGCTCGCCTGGGTGCCGGCCTCCAGCCGGGACGCAGTGATCACTGGCTACGCCCAGGCCCTCGCGGCCACCGGCGCCGCCAACCCCGGCCCGGACCTGGACTCGGCCGCGGCCAGCTTCCTGGGCTGGCTGGCCGAGACCAGCCGCCCGTGGCTGGTGGTGCTCGACGATCTCGCTGACCTGGCCGACCTGGAGGGGCTCTGGCCACACGGCCAGGCCGGGCTGGTCGTGGTCACCACCCGGCTGCCCGCCATGGCCGTGGGCGCCAACGGCCGCAAGATTCTCCAGGTCGGGGCGTTCAGCCAGCGCGAGGCGCTGAGCTACCTGACCGCCCGGCTCTACGAGGAGCCCGGCATGCGGGCCGGGGCGCTTGACCTCGCCATGGACCTTGGCTGCCTCCCGCTCTGCCTGGCGCTGGCCTCGGCCGTGGTAACCGACAGCGACACCGACTGCCGCGTGTACCGCGCTCAGCTCGCCGACCGGACCCGGCAGATGTCGGTCACCGAGGCTGGCCGGTACACGGCCGCCGTGACCGCCACCTGGTCGCTGTCGCTGGACCGGGCCGACTACGGGGCCCCGCCGGCATGGCCAGAACGTCGCCACCCGCGGCGATCTCGCGACCGCCTGCCTGGCCGCGGGGCCGGGTGCCGGATGCGATCGCCATCCTGCAGCGGGCGCTCAGCGACCGGTCGACGGTCCTGGGCCCGGACCACCCGGACACGCTCAGCGCGTGCTCCGACCTCGCCACCGCCCTGCACCAGGCGGGGCGGCTGAAGGAGGCCCTCCCGCTGTACAAGCGCGCCCTGGCCGACCGGGACGGGTCCAGGGCGCCACGCACCCTGACACCATGACCGCGCGGGCCAACCTCGCCTACGCCTACCGCTCGGCGGACAAGCTGAAGGACGCCCTGCCGGTCTACGCGCGGACGCACGCCGACCGGCAGCAGGTCCTCGGCCCTGACCACCCGGACACCCTGACCTCGCTGTCCAACCTGGCCTCGGCCTACCACACCGCGCGCAAGCTCAAGCAGGCCCTGCCGCTGTACGAGCAGGCTCTGTCCAGCCTCGAGCGGCTGCACGGCCCCGACCATCCCGAGACGCTGGCCGCGCGCGGGAACCTCGCGTCCGCGTACCACTCGGGGGGCCGGATCGCGCTGGCGATCCCGCTGTACGAGCAGACGCTCCAGGACCACGAGCGGGTCATGGGCCCGGATCACCCGAACACGCTGACCGCGCGGGCCAACCTCGCGTCCGCCTACCACGCGGTCGGTCGCCTCACCGACGCGATCGCCGTGTTCGAGCACACCCTGGCCGACTGTGAGCGGTTCCTGCCGCCCGGTCACCCGCTGACCCAGGCGATCCGGGAGAACCTGGCGGCCGCCACGTAGCCGGGCCTGACCCGCCCGCCTCAGGCGGTGCGGCGGCGGAACAGCACGCCCGAGACCGCGGCCGCCACGGCCAGCAGGCCGCCGCACCAGATCAGCGCCGTCCACGGGGCGGAGCCGACCGGCGTCCCCAGGAGCAGCCCGCGCAGGCTGTCCACGACCGGGGTGATCGGCTGGTCGCGCGCGAAGCCCTGGATCCACCACGGCATGGTGGCGACCGGCACGAAGGCGGCGCTGGCGTAGGGCACGAACGCCATGATGAACGTGAAGCTGTTGGCGGCCTCGACGCTCCTGACCAGCAGCCCGAACGCGGCCGCGAGCCAGGAGATGGCCAGGACGAACGCGAGCAGGATGCCCGCCGCAGCGAGCCAGCCCGCCGCTCCCGCGTGCGGCCGGAAGCCGACCAGGTAGGCCACGCTGAACACCAGCACGGTCGAGACGGCATTGCGCGCGGCGCTGGCCACGACGTGGCCGGTGAGGAACGCCGCGCCGCGGACGTCCATGGACCGGAACCTGTCGATGACCCCGCCGGCCATGTCCTGGGTGACGTTCACCGCCGTGGTCGCGGCCCCGAACCCCGCGCACACCATCAGCACCCCGGGGACCACATACGTCACGTAGCTGGTCCCGGTGTGGATCGCGCCCCCGAAGAGATAGACGAACATCAGCATCAGCATGACCGGGAGCAGCAGCGAGGTCAGCAGGGCGTCGAGCTGGCGCCTGGTCAGGCGCAGGCAGCGCGCGGTCATGGTCAGCGCGTCAGACATGTGCGGTCTCCTTGGCGGGTCGGGTGGCGGCACGCCCGGTCAGGGCGAGGAACACGTCGTCGAGCGTGGCGGTGTGCACCGAGAAGCGCCGCACCGCTGCGCCCAGCGGGTCAAGCTCGTCGAGCAGGGCCCGGACCTGCGCGGCGGTCCCGTCGGTCGGGACGCCGACGGTCAGGGCGGCCGGGTCACAGGCGATCGCGCGGCGGCCCGCCGCGTGCACGAGATCGGCGAACGCGGCGCCGTCGGCCGCCACCAGGTCCAGGCGCTGCTCGGTGACCCGCTGCTTCAGCTGGGCGGGAGGGCCCTCGGCCACCACGCGCCCGCCGTCGATCACGGCCACGCGGTCGGCCAGCCGGTCCGCCTCCTCGAGGTACTGAGTGGTGAGGAACACGGTGCTCCCTGATCCGGCCAGGCCGCTGATGACCTGCCACATCAGCTGGCGGCTGGGCAGGTCGAGACCGGTCGAGGGCTCGTCGAGGAAGATCACCGAGGGGTGGCCGACGAGGCTGGCCGCGAGGTCGAGCCGCCGCCGCATGCCGCCGGAGTAGGTGCCAGCCTTTCGCCCGGCCGCGTCGGCCAGCCCGAACTGGTCGAGCAGCTCGGCCGCGCGGCGGCGGACCCGGGGCCCGCGCAGGCCCGACAGCCGCGCCATCATCCGCAGGTTCTCCGCCCCGGTCTGCAGGTCGTCAACGGCGGCGTACTGGCCCGCCAGGCTGATGCGGCGCCGGACCTGGCGCCGGTCGCGGGCGATGTCGTAGCCAGCGACCCGGGCCGTGCCGCCGTCCGCGCGCGTGAGCGTCGCGAGGATGCGCACGGTCGTGGTCTTGCCTGCCCCGTTGGGCCCGAGCAGCGAGAACACGCTGCCGTGCGCGACGTTCAGGTCGACGCCGGCCAGGACGCCCACCGTGCCGAAGGACTTCTTCAGGCCGCTTGTCTCGACCGCCAGGTCACCGGACATGCGCGCCACTCCCTACCCGCCGATTCGGCGCTCGTTTCTGCGTATGGCATACGCGTTACTGCGTAAGGTATACACAGTAGTGGCGGCGGGTGTCAACCTGAAAGAGTGAGCCATGACCGATGACCGCGGGGCCGATGACCGGGGCACGGGGCTGCCCGACACCATCGCGGCCGCCTGGGGCGTGCGGGCCCGCCCGGGCAAGGGGCCCAAGCCGGGGCTGAGCCTGGAGCGCATCGTCGCCGCCGCGATCCGGGTCGCCACGGCCGACGGCCTGGCCGCGGTCTCCATGAGCCGGGTCGCCGCCGAGCTCGGCGCCGCCACGATGTCCCTGTACCGGTACGTGAACGCCAAGGACGAACTGGTCAGCCTCATGGTCGACACCGCGTACGGCGCGCCCCCGGCCGCGCTGACGCCGGAGCCGGGCTGGCGCGACGCGCTGGCGCGGTGGGCCTGGGCGATGCGGGCCAGCTACCGGCGGCACCCGTGGCTGGTGCGCGTCCCCCTCCGCGGGCTGCCGATCATGCCCAACGAGGTCGCCTGGTTCGAGCAGGGTCTCGGCTGCCTGCGCCACAGCAATCTGGCCGAGGCGGAGAAGGCGTCTGTGATCATGCTGGTCAGCGGGTACGTGCGGAACCTGGCCACCACGGAAGCCGACATCGAGTCGGCCATCCGGGCGTCCGGCGTCACTCCGGACGAGTGGATGGCCGCCTACCCGCGGATGCTGTCCGAGCTCACCGACCCTGAGCGGTTCCCTGCGCTCGCGAAGTTCATCGCCGCGGGCGTCTTCGATGTGCACGACGACCCGGACGACGAGTTCATCTTCGGCCTCGAGCGCATCCTGGACGGCGTCGGCGCCCTGGTGCACAGGAGGTCATGACGCCGGCGGCGGCCCGGCGCGCCCGGCCGCGGCTGCGGCTCAGCGGCCGGTGAACCGCGGCGGGCGCTTCTCGGTGAAGGCCGTGACCCCCTCCACGAAGTCGCCCGACCCGGCCATCTCCCGCTGGATCTGGGCCTCGAACTCAAGCTGGGAGTCCATCCGGTCGTACAGCCACCGGTTGAGCTGGCGCTTCATGCCCGCGTACGACCCGGTCGGACCCTCGGCGAGCCGCCCGACAAGCTCGTCGGCGCGCGCCGCGAAATCCTCGTCGGGCCAGACCCGGTTGATCAGCCCCCACTCCAGCGCCTGGCTGGCCCCGACCCGCTCGCCCAGCATCGCCATCTCGGCGGCCCGGGCGAAGCCCACCCGCGAGGGCACGAGCAGCGACGACCCGCCGTCCGGAACCAGGCCGATGTTCACGAACGCGAGCAGGAAGAACGCGGACTCGGCGGCGACCACCAGGTCGCAGCTGAGCGCCAGCGACAGGCCGATCCCGGCGGCCGCGCCGGTGACGCCGCTCACGACCGGCTTGGGCATCTGGCGGACGCCCACCATGATCGGGTGGTAGCGCTCGGTCAGCCGGGCGTAGATGCCGTCCGCGGTGGCGTGCTCCCCGCCGGCCCGGAGGTCCGCGCCGCTGGAGAACGCCCGTCCGGCCCCGGTGATCAGCACCGCGCGGACGCCCGGGTCGTCCGCGGCCGCGGTCAGCGCGGCCAGCAGGTCGACGCTGAGCTGCTCGTTCCACGCGTTCAGCCGGTCGGGCCGGTTGAGCTCGATCTTCGCTGCGCCACCCCGGCGGTAGTAGTTGACCGCCTCGTACTCCTGGGCCATCTCGTAGTCGCTCACGGCAGCATGCTAGGCGGACCCGGGCCGGACGGCGCTAGCCGGGACGCCGTGAGCTGGCGAGCTGACGCCTCCCGGCCGACCGCACCTCCCCCAGCAGCACCTCCAGGTCGCTGACCGTGGTGGCCGGGTGGATGAGGCAGGCGCGCAGGGCTTCCTGGCCGGCCAGCCGGGTGCCGGTGATAAACACCTGGCCGCGGCGCTGGACGGCGGCCGGGATCGCCTGGTTGATCGCGTCGAGCTGACGGCCGGCCGGGCCGGGCGGGCGGTAGCGGAAGGCCACGATGGAGGTGACCACGGGAGCCAGCCGTTCCAGGTCGTCCGCGTCATCGACCAGGCGGGCAAGGGTGCGGGCGAGCGCCACGCCGCGGGTAACCAGGGCGGCGATCCCGGAGCTGCCGAGGTGGGCCAGGGTGGCCCAGGCCCGCAGGGCGCGGAACGGCCGGGTCTGCTCCGGCCCGTACTCGGAGAACCAGCCGGGACCCTCGGCCCGGTCGTCGCGCAGGTACGGCGGCACCAGGCTGAACGCATCCCGCAGCGCCGCCGGGTCGCGGACCAGGAGGCAGCCGCAGTCGACCGGGACACCGAGCCACTTGTGCGGGTCGAGCACAAGCGAGTCCGCCCGTTCCAGGCCCGCATACGCGGGCGCGAGCTGCGGGTCCACGACCCCGAACGCGCCGTACGCGCCGTCCACGTGCAGCCACAGGTCATGCTCAGCGGCCAGGTCGGCGAGCTGGTCCAGCGGGTCGATGGCCCCGGAGTTGACCGTGCCCGCGGTCGCGGCGATGCAGAACGGCCGCAAGCCGTCGGCTTGATCACGGGCCAGCGCGGCGCGCAGCGCGGCCACGTCCATCCGGAATCCGGGGTCGGCCGGGATCTCGCGGACGCCGCGGCTGCCGATGCCCAGCAGCTCCGCGGCCTTGCGCAGGCAGCTGTGGCCCTCGGCGGACACGTACAGCACGAACGGGCGGCTCCCCGCGAGCCCGTCGGCCCGGACGTCCCAGCCGTCGCGGGCCGCGGCCCGGTACCTGGCCGCGGCCAGGCTGCCGACGGTCGCCAGCGAGGCGCCGCTGGTCAGCAGCCCGCCGCCGGGCCGGTGCGGGTAGCCCACGAGCCCGGCCAGCCAGCGCACGGCGCACCGCTCGACCTCGATCGCGGCGTGGTCGCCGCCGGCGCAGCTGGGGTTCATCGCGGCCGCGATCGGCTCCACCAGCACCCCCGCGGGCGCGGGCGGCGAGTTCACCCAGCCGAAGAACCGGGGGTGCCCGTTGCCCATCGGGTACGGCAGCACGTGCGCCGCGATATCAGCCAGCAGCGCCTCCAGCGGGCGCCCGCGGTCGGGCAGCTGCTGATCACGCAGCCAGGCGCGGTCGGCCTCGGCCATGGGCCGCCAGACCGGGCCGGCCTGGATCCCGTCCAGATGTCCGGCCGCGAGCTCGGCGGCCAGCCGCGCGGCCCGCGCGAAATCCTCGGTCAACGCTCCCCCCGCCCGGCCGCGGCCTAGGCCGGCGCGGCCTTTTCCGGCAGCTGCTTCAGGTCCGCGGCGGTCAGGTGACCGGTCGAGATGAGCAGGCGGGCCAGCTCGTCCAGGGCGCGCGCCCCGCGCAGGCCCGGGGCGCCGAGGCGCACGTACCGGTCCCTGATGTTCTCGCACCGCTTGGCCACCGTATGAGCCTGCCAGCCGATCCGTTCCGCGGTCTGTTTGGCGCTGCGCGGAGTCGGGTCACCGGTGTGCCGCCAGTCCAGGTACTCCTCGAACCGCGCCGCGAGCACGAGCCGGTCGCTGTCGCTCAGCCGGGCCCGGTAGCGCGTGCTGGTCACCGCGCGCTCCCCGGTCACGTACGCGGGCGACGGGTCGGGCACGTCATCGAGCTCGGGCAGCCGCAGCCGCAGCGTGTAGTTGTCCAGCGCCCCGTTCAGGGTCACCTTGGCGTGCCACTGCTGCAGCGGTATCTGCAGCCCGGGCGGGAGGTCGACCCGGAACCCCCGGTCACCAACCACGCTCAGCACGCTGGAGCTGCTGTCGTTATGCAGCCACCACGACCCGTCGTGGAAGCGGAGACTCCCGGCGTTCCGCGACACGCCGCGGTCGTTCGGGGGCAGCACGACAGAGCATGTCGGCGACCGGCCGAACGTGAATGGCTCACCCGGTTGGACGCGCCACGTCTGTGACTCGTACATAACAATCAGCAACAACGCACGGCCCGTCTTCCTGCGGTCGCAGCGCTATGGTCGCGGGTACATCGCGTCTACAAGCCTAAGCCGTGACATTGCGACCCGGGAAAACCCGAATAGCACCGGTAAGGAAGGTCCTCAGGGCCGCCGGTGCCTATCACTCCGGAGCCATGACGGGATTACCGCGGGTGGTTATTTCTGCCAGCGGTCGAGTTCCCGGCGGGCATGGCGCTGCCCGTTTCTGGCCCGCCGCGCCATGAGCCTGGCGTCGGCCAGGCGGCGGCGGGCATCAGCAAGATTCTCCTCCAGCTGCTGGGCGGCATCCTCAAGCTCCTGCTCAGCGGCGGCCGCTTCCTCCGCGGCCCGGTCGGCCACCGCCACGGCCTGCTCGGCCTCGGCCAGCGCCTCCTGCCGGCGGCGCTCCCGCGCGGCTGCGGCCTCCTCGGCCGCCCGGGCCTTGGCCTCGGCCGCGGCCTGAGCCCGTTCCTGGGGGGTCATCTTCGCTGATCCGGCCCGGGCCGGCGCGCGCGCGGGCCCGGCGGCCTTGGTGCGGCCAGGGGAGGGCGTGGCCAGGGCGAGCTCCGTCCCGTCCGGGGGGCCCAGGCCGTCCCGGTGGGCCACGCGGGCCATGGCCCCGGCCGCCATCTGCCTGGCGACCTCCGGGTCGGCCAGGGCGGCGCCGAGGGTGGCGGTCACCTCGTCCCTGAGCGCGGCAGGCGGCGCGTCCAGGCCCGCGGCCGTGAACGCCTGGCGGGTCAGGTTCTCGATCAGCCGGCGCCGCTGCTGGGACAGCTCCCTGATGGCCGCGCCGTCCAGGGATCCCTGCGCGGCCCGCAGCTCGTCACCGAGGCTGGCCAGCTCCGAGGGCACACCGGGCGCGGAGCGCACCAGCTGGTTGATGATCCAGGCCGACCGGGTGGGCTTGCGCAGTCCGCCGATCTGCTTGGCGGCCGCGGTGTCGCCCGCGGCCCGGGCCCGGGCCGCCAGGTCCTTGCGGCGCGCGACGAACTCGTCCGGGTCGGCGGAGTAAAGCTCGACGGCCGCCTCGTGCAGCAGGTCAGCACCGGTCACGTGTTCATCCTGCCCGCTCGCGCCTGGGAATACCGGGCGCAGCGGCTGACCGGTCCGGTCAGCCGCCCTCGCTGTGCTCGAGTATCTCGGCCGCGCCCCGGACCACGCACCGCAGCGGGTCGTCCACGACCATGGCCGGGATGCCCGCGGCCACCTCGATCCGGCTGGCCAGGCCCGGCAGCAGGGCTCCGCCGCCGGCCAGGCGGATCTTGCCCCGCACGATGTCCTCGGCCAGGTTGGGCGGGATGTCGGACAGCATCTCCTCCACCGAGTCGGCGATCGCGGTGATCGGATGCTCGAGGGCCTCGGCCACGAGCCGCCCGGAGATGTGCTCCACGCGCGGCGTCCGGCGCGCGGCGTCGACCCCCACGGTCTCCATCCACTCGGCCGCGCCGTCGGCCACCCCGAGGACCGTCTTCAGGCTCCGGGCCGCGTTGCGGCCGATGAGAAGCCCGTACTCGGCCTTGACCGCGTGCACGATCGCCTCGTCCATCGCGTTGCCCGCGACGCGCAGCGACTGGGCCCGCACCACGTGACCGCCCGCCAGCACCGCGGCTTCGGTGGTGCCGCCGCCGATGTCCACCAGGAACGCTCCGGCGCCCTCGGCCAGGTCGAAGCCCGCGCCCGCCGCGGCGGCCACCGGCTCGTCGACGAGCTGCACCGAGCAGCGCGGCCGCGACGCCTCGACCGCCGCGGCCAGCGACCGCCGCTCCACCCAGGTGGCGTCGGCCGGCACGCAGACCACCGCCGCCGGCCGCAGCAGGCTGCGGCGCAGCCGGGCCCGGCGCAGGAACGCCTGCAGCATGGCCGTGGCCGCGTCCAGGTCGGCGATGACCCCATCCCTGAGGGGATGGATGACCTCGATGTCCTGGGGTTCCTTCCCGGCCAGCGCGTCCGCGATCTGGCCCACGGCGATCACCCGGTTGGTCGACCGGTCTATGGCGATCGCGGAGGGTTCCTCGATGACGATCCCGCGGCCGGTGATGTGTACGAGCGTGTTGACCGTGCCAAGGTCGATCGCTACGCCTCCCCGCAACCGCATGGCTCCTGCTCTCTGTCAACCGGCGCGGCAGGCTTCTAGCGTAGTGACCCTGACTAGACCGGCGCCTTACTGGCCTCGGCCTCCCGCTCGAACACCTGGACCGCCTGCTCCACCGACAGGCCCTTGGTCTCCGGCAGGAACTTGTACACGAACCCGATCGCCACCACCGCCAGGACGGCGAACGACACCATGACCCAGGCCAGTCCCCAGGCATTCTGCCAGGCCGGGAACGCTTCGATAAGCGCAAAGTTGGCTACCCAGTCCACGGCGGCCCCGATCGCCGCCGCCCGGCCGCGCACCGCGGTCGGGAAGACCTCGCCCTGGATCAGCCAGCCCGTCCCGCCGACACCGATCGCGAACGACGTGATGAAGAACGAGAAGCCGACCATGACCACCACGGTCTTCGGGATGTCGGTGAGCCACGCCACCCCGGCCGCGGCGACCAGCATGAAGAACGCCATGCCGGCATAGCCCCCGATGGCCAGCGGGCGCCGGCCGAACTTGTCGATCCAGCGGAAGGCGAAGTAGGTCGCGACCACGTTGACCGCGCCGAGGATCGCGGTGACTTCGACGCCGGCGACCGCGGCCTCGACCGCGCTGTTCCCGCCCTGGAAGAACGTGGCCAGGATCTTTGGGCCGTAGTAGAACGGGATATTGATCCCGGTGATCTGCTGGAAAATGAAGAACACGCAGACCACGATCAGCGCCCGGATCACGCCCTTGGTCCACTGCGTCTTCCGCCGCCGCTCCTGCTCGGCCCCCCGGAGCTGGTCGGCGGCCGCCCGCACCTCGTCCTCGGTGGTCTCCATCCCCAGCAGGCCGAACGCCTTCCTGGTGTCGGCGTAGCGGCCGCGGAGCATGAGCCACCGCGGCGACTCGGGCATCCTGGACCGCAGCGCCACGGCCACGATCGCCGGGATCGCGCCGATGCCGAGGATGAGCCTCCAGTCCAGGTGGCGGGCTTGGTTCGGCCAGAGCTTGAGGATGAGCACCGCCACCAGGTAGGACACCAGGATCCCCACGGTGATCATCCACTGCTGGATGATGCTCAGCTGGCCGCGCCGCTCCCGCGGCGCGAACTCGGCGATGTAGGCGGTGGCGATCGCGGAGTCGGCCCCGATAGCGAGCCCGATGAGCGTCCGCGACGACACCAGCATGAACCAGTTCACCGTGAACGCCGACAGCAGCGCGCCGATGGCGTAGATCCCCGCATCCGTGACCAGCAGAAACTTGCGCCCGAAGTGATCGGTCAGCGGCCCGGCGATGAGCGCGCCGACGGCAGCGCCGAGGGAGGCCCCGGCCACCAGGTAGCCGGTCCAGAAGCTCGACAGGTGGTAAGGGATGAAGTCCAGGACCGAGCCGATGTTCGAGGTGTCGTACCCGAACAGGAATCCGCCGACGCAGGCCAGCGCGGCCAGGTACCAGTAGAAGCTGGTCGGGATGCGCGAGTCCAGATCCGCGAGCACGTTGCGCCCGGGCGGCTGCGTGGATCTCGTCTCCGACACCATCGCCGACCTCCTCCTCTGTCCGGCCACCACGCCGGGTTAACTGCTGCGCGTGTCTACCCGCGAGGCGGTCCGGCAAACTCCGGGCCATTGCCCCGGAATGGCTCAAACCGGGCACCAGGGATGGGTCTTCCAGGGGTTCGGGCCCGGCCTGCCGGGCAGCCCGGAAATCGCGCGAAGTATTTTCCGGCTGATGTCGATCTGGAAGCACGGCGTTCGACGCGTGGGCAAGAAAGGCCGCCGGCGGCAGGACGCCAGCCCGGCCGGCCCGCCGCCACCAGGGCGGCTGGCACACCAGAAGGGAGCACGACATGCGATTCCTGGGCTACACGATGGGCGACCCGTCCGCGCCGATGGCGCCGCCGCGCCCGGAACTCATGGAGGAGATGGGCACGTTCGTCGAGGAGGCGACCAAGGCCGGGGTCCTGGTCGCGACCGGCGGGGTGGGCCCGTACTCGGAGGCCATCAAGGTCACCCGGGCCAACGGGAAGTTCACCGTGACCGACGGGCCCTACACCGAGTCCAAGGAGCTGATCGGCGGCTGGGCGCTGATGGAGGTCAGGGACGCCGACGAGGCCGTCGAGTGGACCAAGCGGTTCCTCGACATCGCCGGCGACGGCGAGAGCACGCTCCGGCAGGTCTACTGACCATGCCGCGGGCCGGGCGGGATGGTGGTGCCCACGCTGGTGCTCCAGGCCCAGCGTGGGCACCACCACCCTGCTGGCCGCCGGGTTTGCCCAGGCCGCCGGCGGGTGGTGTGATCGGATGTCGTGACGGCAGCAGAGACTCATGCTGCGGTCGAGGCCGTGGTCCGGATGGAGTCAGCACGGCTCATCGCCGGTCTCGCCCGGTACACCGGCGACGTCGGCCTGGCCGAGGAGCTCGCCCAGGATGCCGTGGTGGCCGCCCTGGAGCAGTGGCCCGAGTCCGGGGTGCCCCGCAACGCGGGTGCCTGGCTGATGACCGTGGCCAAGCGCCGGGCCATCGACCTGTTCCGGCGCAACAGGGAGCTGCAGCACAAGTACGCCCAGATCGCCCGCACGCTGGAGGCCGAGGGCAACACCGTCACCCCCGATTTCGACGCCGCGTTCTCCGACGACATCGACGACGATCTGCTGCGGCTGATCTTCACCGCGTGCCACCCGATCCTGGCCGTCGAGGCGCGGGTCGCGCTGACCCTGCGGCTGCTGGGCGGGCTGACCACCGCGGAGATCGCCCGGGCCTACCTGGTACCGGAACCGACGATCGCGCAGCGCATCGTCCGGGCCAAGCGGACACTGGCCAAGGCGCAGGTGCCGTTCGAGGTCCCGAGCCCGGAGGAACGACCGGCCCGCCTGGATTCCGTTCTGGAAGTTATTTACCTGATCTTCAACGAGGGCTACTCGGCCACGGCCGGGGACGACTGGATGCGCCCGGCGCTGTGCGAGGACGCGGTGCGCCTGGGCCGCATCCTGGCCCAGCTCGCCCCGGAGGAGCCCGAGGTGCACGGGCTGGTGGCGCTGATGGAGATCCAGGCGTCCCGGGTCCGC
Organism: uncultured Actinomycetota bacterium; assembly: GCA_963739645.1. Taxonomy (GTDB): domain Bacteria; phylum Actinomycetota; class Actinomycetes; order Streptosporangiales; family Streptosporangiaceae; genus JASHPR01. The sequence goes on along the minus strand of CAVUBM010000104.1, from coordinate 111,079 downwards.
GCCCGCAGCGGCCCGGACGGGGAGCCGATCCTGCTGCTGGACCAGGACCGGCGCCGCTGGGACCGGCTGCTGATCAACCGCGGGCTGGCCGCCCTTGACCGGGCCGAGCAGCTCGGCGGCGCGCACGGCCCCTATGCGCTGCAGGCGGCGATCGCGGCCTGCCATGCGCGTGCGTTCCGGCCGGAGGACACCGACTGGGAAAGAATCGCGGGCCTTTACGCCATACTCGCCGGGCTGATGCCGTCACCCGTGATCGAGCTGAACCGGGCGGTTGCGGTGGGGATGGCGTTCGGGCCCCAGGCCGGCCTCGACCTGGTGGACACGCTCGCGGGCGAGCCCTCGCTGCAGGGGTATCACCTGCTGCCGAGCGTGCGCGGGGACCTCCTGATGAAGCTGGGGCGCCCGGACGAGGCCCGGGTCGAGTTCGAGCGCGCCGCGGCGCTGGCCGGCAACGCCAGGGAACGGGAACTGTCCGCCGGGCGGGCCGCGGCCGCGGCCCAGGCCGCCGGGTCCTGACCGCGGGCATCGAGTTCCCCCGGCGCTTCGGGCTCCGGTTCCCGCATCCTGGCCGGATATGTGACGATGAGACCAGGCAGTTCCAGCCCGGAGAGCGGTGCCGCCGGCTGCCGCCAGTCAGGATATGGCGGATTCGCGGCAGCCGAGTGTAGCGCTCGACAGCGTGGAGAGGGACTCTTAGGAGGAGGCGGCCGCAGCGCTGCGGCCGGGCTCGCCGATGGGGTGAAGGCTATGAAGGCGCCCACAAAGATGTGGACGAGGGTGGCCCGCAGGCTGGGGATCGACCGCAATCCGCTGCGCAGGCGCTCAGACCTGATCGAGGCGTGGCTGCTGCCCGCGGTCGTCATCATGTTCCTGGTCCTCGGCCCGCTCCTGGCCGGCGCCGCCGGCAGCTGGGTCCGGGCGGGCAACGCCGCCGTGCGGCACGAGCAGCGGTCGTGGCATCTGGTTCACGCGGCGCTGCTTCAGCCCGTGCCCGGGCCGATGATGACCGACGACGGACTGAACTCGTGGCTGGTCTGGGCACCGGCCCGGTGGACCGCGGACGGGAAGACGCAGACCGGCGAGGTCCCCGCCCCCTCCGGATCCGACGCGGGCCGCATGGTGCCCGTCTGGCTCGACCGCGCCGGGCGCGTGCAGGTTCCTCCCGCCACTGCGGCCCAGGTCGGGGAGCGCGCCAGCGTCGCGGCCCTGACCGCGATGACCGCTCTCGTCATCGTGCTCGCAGGCCTGGCCCTGCTCACCCGGCGGGTTCTGGACCGGCGGCGGCTGGCGGGCTGGGAGACGGCCTGGCTGTCGGTCGGCCCGCAGTGGACCCGCCAGCGCTAGTCCTGGGGCCCGGCCAGGCCGGTTAAGGTGGCCAGCCTACGATTGCCTCTGAGTCTGCGCCGCACCAGACTGAACGGTGCGCTCCGGACGTGGGGGGACAATGACAGCCAGCAGCGGTACTGGCAGCCGGCCCAGAGGGCTGATTCTGGCAGCGATGATCTTCGCTGTCGCGATGACGTTCATCGACCAGACCATCGTCTCGATCGCGGTGCCCGAGATCCAGAAGGAACTGGGGCTGACCAGCACCGGCGTGCAGTGGGCGGTCAACGCGTACCTGCTCACGCTGGCCGCGTTCTTCGCCTTCGGCGGCCGCCTGGCCGACACGGTCGGGCACAAGAAGATGGTCATCCTGGGCGTCATCGTGTTCGCGGGCGCGTCGGCGCTGTGCGGGCTGACGCCCACGGGCAGCCTGGCCGAGGCCTGGATCGTGCTGTTCCGGGCCATTCAGGGCTTTGGCGGGGCCATCATGTTCCCGGCGGCGCTGGCCATTGTGGTGCAGACGTTCCCGCTGCGCCAGCGCGGCAAGGCGCTGGCGCTGTTCTTCGGCATCGCCGGCGGTCTCACCGCGATCGGCCCGGTCCTGGGCGGTTACCTCACGCAGTGGACCTGGCGGGCGATTTTCTGGGTGAACATCCCGGTCGCGCTCATCGCGCTGGCGCTGATCCTCATCTCCCGGCCGACCACCGAGTACCGGCCCGCCCGGATGGACTACCGGGGCGTGGCCCTGATCGCGGTTGGCGTGGCCCTGAGCGTGTTCGGCTTCCAGCAGTCGAACGTCTGGGGCTGGAGCAACCCGCTCATCGAGATCTCGATCGTCGCCGGGGTGGCGCTGCTGGTCGTGTTCTACTTCGTCGAGCGGCGCACAGAATCGCCGCTGATGCAGGTGCGCATCTTCCGCATCCGGCCGTTCCTGGTCGAGAACATGGTGCTGTTCACCACCAACCTGGTGTTCATCCCGGTGTTCTTCTTCGGCAGCGAGTACGCCCAGCTCTCGCTGGGGAAGTCCGCCTCGCAGGCCGGCATCATCCTGCTGTACTTCTTCATCGGCTTCGTGATCGCCGCCCAGATCGGCGGCCGGATGCTGGACCGCGGCGGGGCCAAGCGGCCCGTGGTCATCGGCTGCGTGCTGGGAGCCGTCGGGTTCTGGCTCTGGGCGGGGAGCGTCACCGACCTCAGCTTCAGCACCCAGCAGTGGTACATCATCCTGGCCGGGGCGGGCATGGGGTTCATGCTGGGCCCGGCCAGCACCGACGCGGTCAACCGGGCCTCCACGCTCTCCTACGGCGAGGCCACCGGCATCACCCAGACGGTCAGGAACTACGCCGCCAGCATGGGCCTGGCCATCCTCGGCACGATCCTGGTCACGGACATGCGGCACCAGGTCACGTCGTCGCTGATCGCCCAGGGCGTGCCCAGCGCGCGGGCCAGCGCCGCGGCCTCGCACCTGTCCCAGACCCGGAGCGGCAGCGGCAGCGTCGGCGCGATCCCGCACTTCATCCGGCTCGACTTCGCCCACGCCACGCAGACCGTGCTCTACATCATGGCCGTGGTGATGGCCGCGGCCGCGGTCGTGGCTATCCTGGGCCTGCGGGGCGGGGCGCAGAAGGAGGAGCCCGCGGGCGGATCGGACACCGAGGGCGCGCAAGCCGACGTGGCGAGTGCCGACGCGCCGATGCGGGGAGCCGAGGGCTCGGCGCCGTCCTAACCGGTCAGCGGGCCTCGGCTCGTTTCTCAGCTAGGGCGCCGCGGACCGGGCTCGCGCAGGTTTGGCGCAGGAACAGGGGGTAGGCAAATATCAGCCGCCATTCGTCCGCTGGCGGCGGTTGAGGGAAGTGATGGACATGCGGCGGTATCTGCTAGTCGTGGATATGGATTTCCTCAGCGTGGACGAGCGGCTCAATATGCAGCCGATCTCCTACCTCGTCACGCGCCAGGAGCAGGAGCCCTGCGAGGTGGTGGTGCTGTCACTGGCCGGCACCGGCCAGGTCAAGCTGCCCGCGATGGAGCTGCTGCTCGGCGCCCAGATCGGCAAGTTCCCTGTCGCGCCCCACCCGGACCATAACCTGACCGAGGCGGCGGGGCACCGCATGGAGCTGACCGTGCGCCATCTGAAAACGATCGGCTGCCAGGCGAGCGGCATCATCAGCGATGAAGACCTGGTGCCGGCGGTGCGCGCCGAGACCGGCCACCACCACTTTGACGAGGTGATCCTGGCCATCGGCCAGCAGTCCAGCCCCTGGCTGGCCCGCGCGCTGCACCTGGACCCGGTGCACCAGCTGCGGCGGCGGCTCGGGAAGCGGCTGGTCACCTTCGCCATGGAGCGCTGACGCGGCCGACCCGGTCAGCTGCCGGGGTAGGTGCCGAAGGTCCAGCTGACCGACCACGGATCGACGGTCGTGAACGTGCGGCTGCCGTAGTCGGTGTCCTCGATCTCCCGCGTAATCTCCAGGCCGGCCGCCTTGGCCCGCTCGTAGAGGCGATCGGGATCCGGGGCGACGACGTAGAGCCAGTTCGGCGCCGGCCGGTCCCAGGTGCGGATGATGATGCCGCCGCTGCCGTGCGGCCAGCGCAGCTCGATCTCGGCGTAACTGCCCGGCCGGTCGCCGGGGATCAGTGCGGTCGGCTCGAAGCCGAAGGTCGCGACCAGGAAGTCGATCGCCGCCTGCGGATCCGGGTAGGGCACGCTGGGCCAGATGGTCGGCGGCCGGTCGGGCGAGCTCGGCGTGACCGCGGTGGTGACGGAAGCTGCTGAGTGGGTCATGACCCCAGCCTCCGCCACCTGCCCGGGCCCGGTCTTGGAGAAAACGGAACTCCCGACGACGTCCCGCTCGCCGCGTCGCCCGGGGTAATGAGATGCTTCCGCCATGCCGGGGCTGACGGGCGGGATGGCCGCTGTGGTCTTCGACTTCTACGGCACCCTGACGCCGGTCTACCCGGCCGAGGTGTGGACGGCCCACATCTCGCGGCTGGCGGCCTCGCTCGGCGTCGCTTCCCAGGACCTGACCCGGGCCCTGGATGAGACGTATCCCGAACGGTTCATCGGTGCGCTGGGCGATGCGCGGCAGACTCTCCGGGCCCTGGCCGACCGGATGGGCGCGCAGGTCAGCGAGGAGCAGCTGGACGAGGCGGCCCGGCTGCGGCAGGAGATCCAGGAGTCGGGGTTCCGGCTCAGGCCCGAGGCGCTGCCGGTCATCGGCGAGCTGCGCGACCGCGGCCTGCGGACCGGCCTGGTGTCCGATTGCACCTCCGAGCTGCCGGAGGCCTGGCCGCGGCTGCCGGTGTCCGCGGTGATCGAAGCGCCCGTGTTCTCCTGCGTCGAGGGGATGCGCAAGCCCGACCCCCGCCTGTTCCGCACGGTCGCCGACCGGCTGGGCACCGATCCCGGCGCCTGCCTGTACGTGGGCGACGGCGGCGGGCGGGAGCTCACCGGCTCGACCGCGGTCGGCATGCGCGCGGTGCTGCTGGCCGGGCCGGACTGGCACGGCAACCGGGTCTACGACCGGGAGAAGGGCTGGGACGGCCTGCGGATCGGCTCGCTCTGCGAACTGGTCGGCTAGCCGGGCTGTCAGTTAGCCCCGCAGCTTAAGCACGTTTGGGCACGCTGATGACCACGTTGTTCGCGGTCGCGGAGATCCGCGTGGCCCCGGAGGCGACGAGGACGGGCGACACAGCGGTCTGGGTGTGCCCGTTGCCGACCTGGCCGACATGGCTGACGCCCCACGCGTAGACCTTCCCGGTTGTCGAGACCGCGTAGGACGTGGCCGACCCGGTGGCCAGGCTCCGGTAAGTGACGCCCGCCGGCGGATAGAACCGCACAGGCAGCGGCTCCACACCCGTGAGCCCGTCGCCCAGCTGGGACGCCCGGTCATTTCCCCACGCCCACGTCGAGCCGTCCGACAGCATGACGAGCGTCTGCCCGTTGTTCCAGATAGACCCGCCCTGGGCGACCTGCCGCACCGGGTGCGGGAGGTGCACCAGGACCGGGACGTCGGAGAAATGGCCGGCGCGCCCGTCGCCGAGCTGGCCGGCGGCGTTGTAGCCCCAGTCGTAGTACTTCCCGTTGGCCAGGAGTGCCCCGGAGTTGGCGAACGAGGCCACCAGCTGGATGACGGACAGGCCGTTGAGCCCGGCCACCTTCACCGGCCGGGTGCTGCTGCGCATGCGGCCGTCGCCCAGGTCCCCTCTAACGTTCTGCCCGCACGCGTAGACCGTGCCAGCCGCGTCGTACAGCGCGTGGTTGCTGGCGCCGGCCAGAGTAGTCACCTGGTGCAGCGGGAGCTCGACGGGCGTGCGGTACAACCTGGTGTTTCCCAAGCACAGCTCGCCCCCGCGGTTCAGGCCCCAGCCCCAGGCGTTCCCGTTGGTGTCAACGGCCAGCCCGGTGTTGTAGGGCATCACGTCGGTAGGTATCGACGCGATCTTCACTCCGGCGGGGAACCGCACCCGCACGGGCTTGGTGAAGGAGTCCGTCCTGCCGCCGTCACCCAGCTGGCCATGGGTGCCCAGTCCCCAGGCGTAGAGCGTGCCGTCAGTCAGGAGTGCGTACTCGGTCGAGTTTGAGGTACCCACCTCGGCCACGGTTCCGGGTACGGTCACCGCGACCGGCGAGGTCTGGATGTCGAAGATCCTGCCTTTCCTGCCGCCGAAGTAAGACCCCCAGTGCAGGAGCGTCGAGGGTGAACGCTCGGCAGTGGCGGACGCTGACTGTCTGGCCGCCGCGGCTGACCGCTTGGCCGCGGCAGTCGATGATCGCTGATCCGGCGAGTGGCCTGACGAGCAGCCGGCCATGACAACCACGGCCGCCACGGCCGCACCCAGACCGGCCCGCACGGGCAGCGATCTGCCTGTCACAACCTGCAGTAGTCGTTTCATAAGCCCTCATACAGCGGCAATCGGGAGGTCCGGGCAGCACACAGAGTCTTGTTCATGACCGAGAACACGACCCCGACGTGGAGTTCCGCGGTCTTCACGTTCGGGTATGACCTGGCCGCTGCGGGGGTGGGCCGAGGGTCATCCATAGCTTAAGGCGCCCAGCCCACCGCTCAGCCACCGGCAGACGGTGTTGGCGACAGGCCCGTCATCGGACGTCACCCAGAGTTCGTTGTCTGTTGTGGCCACGCACACGCTGGTGCTCAGGCAGGAGACGCCGCCGCAACCTGTGCTGGCGGGCCAGCGCGGCGGCCACCTGGGACGTCGCGCCGACCGTTGGCGTCAGTCGAGCGGGCCGGGCTATCGTGCCCGGCGGGCCTATCAGCGCTGCGGCGCGACGGCCATCATGGTGGCCTGCATCAGCGCGACCCGGACGAGCGAGGCCGACGGATTCCCGGCCCCGTCGTCCGCCCAGGCGACGACCTCGGCCGAGCAGACTGTGAGCGTGCGTCCCGCGCGGACGACGTCGCCCATGGCACGGAACCGGTCGCCGCGCGCGGGTGAGAGGAGGTTGACCTTGAATTCCACGGTCAGCACGTCCCGGTCGTCCGGCATCAGGCTCGCCGCCGCGTACCCGCAAGCTGAGTCCGCCAACGCAGTGACCGCGCCGGCGTGCAGGTAGCCATTCTGCTGGCACAGATCGGCCCGGTACGGCAGGTCGAGTTCAACATCGCCGGCGGAGAGGCCGGCGATCGAGACGCCGAGCGTGCTGAGAAGCGTCTGCCGGCCGATGCTCTTCCTGATCCGGTTCTCCGTTTGCGGATCGAGCGCGGGCGGGTCAGCTGTCGTCACTACCTCATCCTGCAACATGGGGCGGCCAGGCCTGCCACCGGCGCGTCAGGGAGCAGCGCCCCCCTGGCCGCGAGCAGCACGGCCCGGTCGGGACGGCCGCTCTCCGGCCCCGCCGGCGCGCAGAGAGCGCGTTGCATAGCTGGCCGGCTGATGAAATCCTCACGGAAAGGCCGGATGCAGCAGATGAGGAGCCGCCATGAATGCCGACGGCGCGCCTGCCGCGGACACGTCCACGCCCGGCCACGTCGATGTGCTCATTGTGGGCGCCGGGCTATCGGGGATCGGGGCTGCCTGCCGACTGCAGACCGACGTGCCCGGCACGTCGTACGCGATCCTCGAGGCGCGTGGCACCAGCGGCGGCACCTGGGAGTTGTTCCGGTTCCCCGGCGTCCGCTCGGACTCCGACATGTTCACCCTCGGCTACCCGTTCCGGCCCTGGAAGCAGCCGGAGGCGATAGCCGGCGGCAGCGAGATCCTGCAGTACGTGCGGGAGACAGCGGCCGAGTACGGCGTCGACCAGAAGATCAGCTACCACAGCCGGGTCGTGCGGGCCGACTGGTCCAGCGATGCCGCCCGGTGGACGGTGACGGTCGAGGATACGGAGACAGGCACCCGCAGCGAGCGCACCTGCTCGTTCCTGTACTTGTGCGCGGGCTACTACCGCTATGACGAGGGCTACACGCCGGACTGGCCCGGCCTGGCCAGCTTCACCGGCACGATCGTGCACCCGCAGCGCTGGCCAGAGGATCTCGACCTGACGGGCAAGCGCGTGGTTCTGATCGGCAGCGGCGCGACCGCGGCCACCATCCTCCCGGCCATCGCCGGGATCGCAGCCAAGGTCACGATGCTGCAGCGCTCACCGTCCTACGTGCTGTCCATGCCGAACAGCGACCCGATCGCCGACCTGCTGCGGAAGGTGCTGCCCGAGCGCCGCGCATACGCGGCGGTCCGCTGGAAGAACGCGCGCATATCGACCATGATCTACAACTTCTGCCGCCGGCATCCGGCCCGGGCCCGCGCGGTGCTGCAGAAGAGTGCCGCCAGGCGGCTGCCCGCCAACTACGACATTGCCACGCACTTCACACCCGCCTACCAGCCGTGGGATCAGCGCATGTGCCTGGTACCCGACGGTGATTTCTTCGCGGCGATCAAGTCCGGCCAGGCTGACGTGGTCACCGACCACATCCAAGAGTTCACACCCACCGGGCTGCGGCTGCGCTCGGGCGCCGAGCTGCCCGCGGACGTGGTCATCACCGCGACCGGGCTGAACCTGCTGCCGCTCGGGGGGATTCCCATGACGGTCGACGCCGAGCCCGTGGTCGTGCGGGAACATGTCGCCTACAAGGGCATGATGCTGGATGGCGTGCCCAACATGGCGTTCGCGATCGGGTACACCAACGCCTCATGGACGCTCAAGGTAGATCTGGTAGCCCACTACGTGACACGCGTGCTGCGGTTCATGGCGGAACGCGGCTACGCTACGGTCACGCCGCGTGTGCCGACCACCGGGCTGCGCACCTCATCGTTCATCGACATGACCTCCGGCTACTTCGAGCGGTCACGGCATACGCTGCCGCTGCAGGGCGACCGGGCGCCATGGCGACTGCGCCAGCACTACTTCAAGGACGCGACGCTGTACCGCGGGCCCGTCGACGAGAAGGACCTGGAGTTCCGCCGCGCGTCTGTCCTGGCCCAAGCCCCGAGCTAACCACGGACGCCCACCCGGACCCGGGCCAGGCACCCGCGCCAAACCCTGATCGCGGGTTCGGGCGCCACCGCCAACCCAGCCCGGCTCCGCAGACGCTCCGCCGGGCGCGGGCGGCCGCGGACTCAATGGTCCCCGGATTCCAGGAAGCAGATCGTCCGGGATCGGATCTACAGTGCGAGCCATGACAGCAGCCAATGATCAGATGCCCCGCTGCCGGAGTGGCAGGATGCCCGATGGACGCGCAGTTCGGACCGCACCGGTTCAGCGCCGGCGACGGCGGCGGCAGCACCGAGTTCCGGGCAGCCCGGTTCGACGTCGCGGACCTGCGCGGCGCCCGGTTCACCGACTGTGACCTGACCGGCGTCACGATCCGGGACGGCTGGCTTGTCGACGTCAGCATCTCCGGCTACCTCAGCAACGTCACCGTCAACGGCGTCGACGTGACCGGCTTTGTCAGCGCCGAACTGGACCGGCGGCACCCGGAGCGGGTGCAGTTCCGCGAGGGGCAGGACGCCGACGACTTCCGCGCGATGTGGGACACCATCGAACGACTCTGGGCGGACGCGGCCGGGCGGGCCGGGCGGCTGCCTGCGGCGGCGCTGACCGAGCAGGTGAACGACGAGTGGTCGTTCGCGCAGACGCTGCGCCATCTGGTGTTCATCACCGACGCCTGGGCGAGCCGGACGGTGCTGGACGAGCCGATGCCCTACCACCCGCTCGGCCTGCCGCAGAGCTGGTACCCGCCCGCGGACGCGGCCGCGCTCGGCATCGACCTGACCGCGCAGCCCGGCTACGCCGAGATCCTGGCCGCCCGCGCGGACCGGATGGCCGTGATGCGGCGCATCCTCGCCGGCCTGACCAATGCCGACCTCGGACGAGGCTGCCAGCGCTCGCCCGCTCCCGGCTACCCGGAGGAAGAGCGCGCCGTGGCCGAGTGCATCGCCGTGGTGATGGACGAGGAGATCGAGCACTACCGGTTCGCGGTCCGCGATCTGGCGGTGCTGGAAGCACGATAGGCGGCCCAGGCAGCGAACGTTCCGTGCTCTGCTGGTGGACGCTCGAAGCTTTCTGCGTTCTGGCGCTGACAACTGGGTTGCGGCTCGGCGGAAACTCAATTGGGCCGCCGTACACCATCTGAGTAGGGTTGGCCGGTGACCGAGTTGCAGCGCCTGCGCGCCGACCACGCTCCGGCGGTCTTGGCCTTCGAACTGGCGAACCGCGCCTACTTTGCCACCTTTATCTCCGACCGCGGCGATGAGTTCTACGACCACTTCACCGAGCGCTACAACGCCCTGCTGGCCGAGCAGGAGGCTGGCACCTGCGTCTTCCATGTGCTCGTCGGGGAGGATGGCACGGTGCTCGGCCGGTTCAACCTGGTTGATCTTGAGGACGGCACCGCCGTGCTCGGATATCGGGTCGCGCAGCAAGTCGCGGGCCGCGGCGTGGCGACCGCGACCGTCCAAGAGCTGTGTCGGCTCGCGGCCGCGGAGTATGGGCTGCGGACGCTCAGAGCAGGAACCACCTATGACAACGTCGCGTCCCAGAAGGTGCTGACCAAAGCCGGCTTCGTCTCCTGTGGTGGTCCCGCCGAGTTCGGCGGCCGACCAGGCACCTGGTATCAGCGTGACCTGGCCGCCGACTGACCTCAGATCAGTCGCTGACGACGCGCAGCAGCGCCAGGAGAAGTGAGAGCCGGGCTATGAAGCTCCCGCTCTGCCTGTCAGCCAATTCTTCGGTAGGTGAGGGCGAAGTCGTGGCTCCAGCTCGCCCCATCGAAGGACTTCTCCCAAACGCCGTTGATGGTGGTCCGGTCGTCGCTGAACGTGCCGATGAAGCGCTGGCAAAAGTCCAGTGGGGAGAAATCCGGCGCGTCCCGCACCAGCCGCCATACCCCAGCGTCGAGGCTCATCTCCATAGCGTCGTATGACTCCGCGGGAGTCGTAGTAGTGCTGGCTGTAGCCACCGGTCTGCGGGTCAGCGAAGACGATGATCAGGCTGTCTGGCGCTTCGGGTACTGGCACGTGCGTTCGCTGCACCAGGAACCGGCCGTCGAGGGTCCACTCGAACGTGGCCCGTGCCTCCGGCCCGGTCCCATCTGTGGCATCCGGGAAGCGGGCTTCCAGCGCCCACTCACCGACGAAGACGTCGAGACGGGCCAAGGCGTCGGGTCGATCTTGCTCGGACATGATGAGTCCCGTCCTTGAAACTTGACGACGTCCTGCGGGACCAGCCTGACGCCTCCCGAGCGACATGCGCCCGCTCACCCTGGAGTATCCGACTGACGCTACCTGGCCTGGCCAATCCGCCGAATCCGATACTATAGCGATTACTTGACTATCGACCTGGCGCCTGCGTATACTCAAGTACATGCTTAACCAAGTGGCGGACCTAGATAAGGTGTTCCAGGCACTAGCGGACCCAGGTCGGCGGCTCATGGTAGAGCGGCTGAGCCGTGGACCTGCCTCGGTCTCCGAGCTGGGCAAGCCGCTGGCCATCTCCCTGGCCGCCGTCGTCCAGCACGTGCAGGTGTTGGAGGCCAGCGGGCTGGTCCAGTCGCAGAAGATAGGCCGGACTCGCCATTGCAGCATCAACCCGGCGACGCTCCGCTCAGCGGAATCCTGGATCGCCGAGCGGCGCACGCTCATCGAGCGCCGTCTCGACCGGCTGGGCGACTACCTCGCCGAGACCGCCAATCAGCCAACTGCCGGGTCGACCCCGTCCAGTACGGGGACCGGTTAGCAAACCGAGCCAGAGGAGTACTGATGACCACGAGTTCCGTTATCCACGACACGTTCGTGGTCGAGCGGACCTACGCGGCGACGCCGTCGAGGGTGTTTGCCGCGTTCGCCTCAGAGGAGGCCAAGAACAGCTGGGGCGACACCAGCGATCTCGAGCCGCCCGAGGAGCATGACGCGGGCCCCGCCGAGTTCGACTTTCGGGTCGGCGGCCGGGAGCGGTTCAGCCACAAGTGGCAGGGCACGACCTACCGCTACGATGCCCTCTATTACGACATTGTGCCGGATCAGCGGCTCGTGTACTGCTACGAGATGTACGCCGACGATGTGCGAATCTCGGTGTCGGTGGCGACCATTGAGTTCACTAAGAGCGGTGACGGCACCGCGCTGAGCTGGACCGAGCAGGGCGCCTACCTGGACGGCATCGACGGCGCCCAGGCGCCTGCGCTGCGCAAAGAAGGCACAACCGAGATGCTCGACGGCCTGACCAGCTACCTGCAGCGGCAAGTCGCGACCGACGGCAAGAGCTGACCGTCAGATACGACCGGTTGTCGCGACGGTCCCGCTGCAGGCCGGCGATGGTGACGGCCGTGACCGCCTCGGGCATACGGTAGAAGGCCGTCCGGTGGGGTGGTCGTCGGGTCAGGGCACGTGCCCTGCTCTGTGGCAAGATCGCCTGATGCTACAACTCTTGGGTTTCATCATCGACTGCCCGGACCCGATGAAGCTGGCGGCCTTCTACTCCCAGGTGACAGGCCGCGCCATCATGGAGGGCAGTTCCGACAACTTTGCCGGCATCACCTTCGGCGAGGTCGATCTGGCCTTCCAGCGGGTGGAGGACTACCGCCCTCCGCGCTGGCCCGACGACGAACACCCCAAGCAGTACCACCTCGACTTCGAAGTGGACGAAATCGAGCCCGAACAGCGCCGCGTCGTCAAGCTCGGCGCGACACTGCAGAAGGACTTCATCGGACCCGAGGGCTACGGCTGGCAGGTCTACACCGACCCGGTCGGGCATCCCTTCTGCCTGTGCCGCCACGAAGGGGTCACGTGGACCGACAAAGGGGTGGTGTGGCCCTAACCCTGATCATTCATGCCGTCTGATCGTCGGTCGGTGGTGGCGCGGGGCACGTCGTGGATCTTGATTTTAGGTTCCGGGTATGACAGGCCACCCGGCTGGCGTGCCGGGTGGCGGGGGTGCCACGGGTCCCTTGATGTGGTTAAGTTCCGCTGGCGGGAGCTAGCAACTCCCCTGAGCTGACCACTGCTCTGCCCCGTGCTCTCCGAGGCCGCAGACGTGTTTGCGCGATCCATACCCGGTCCCGGCGGGGCTGGTGTGACCGCGGAGCCGCCGGATCGGAGGTGCAGTGGCGACCGCGCCAGTGATTGTCAGCGGACAGATGAGCCCTCTGATGCTCGCGGAGCCTCGCGCGCTTCTGCAGCCGAGCGCACTACCTCCAGCGACGCCCAGAACACACTGATCAAGCCCGCGAGTGCCAGGATCCCACCGCAAATCGTGGGTACAGCGTCACGGCCGAGGTCGAGGTTGAACAACGAAAACATAAGCAGCAGAATCATGGCGAAAAACCCGCCGCTTGCGACTCGGGCTCCTCCGACGCGCCTTACTCGGTTAGCCCTTGACGTAGGCCAGGCTCTCCGCTACCCGCCCGGCCCGAACCCGCACCAGGTCAGCACCGCGGACATGCCCGCCCTCCCAGCTGTAGAGCCACCGAACAGTGACCCGATCACCCGCGCCGAACATCTCCTCCACCTCAAAATGTGAGGCTGGCGAGTCCGTGAAGAAACCCCGCCATGCCTCAAGCACCGCCTGCCGCCCAACGTGCCGGGTTCCATCGGGCGCCGGGCTAGTGGCCTCAAACACGCAGTCGTCGGTGATCAAGTCACTCAGGGCGGTGAGGTCCCGGCTGTTGAATGCCTCGTGGAACCTCTCAATGGTGCCGCGTGCCTCGTCATCCATCGCAATGACCTCCCCTTGCCACCAGAGCCCTGGATCCTACAAGCGCGCCCTCGTAGATCATGCCACCCGATGGCGGCGCGGTCGCGCGTCCACGACGATCTGCACCGTCGTGACCGCTTGCTTGCAAAGAACGTGGAGTTACCTGCTTGAGCAGGCTTGTCCCAGGCGAGTCTCGGCACAGCATGTCCGCGAACGACCGTGAAGCACCGCTGATCACCACCCGATCGGGCACGCAGCGGGCACGGTTATCTGACCAGCGCAAGCCCCGCACTTCCCCCGGCCTCCCAGCACTTCACCAGCGCACCTTTCGATGCCAGTCTTAGATCTACCCCAGTGAACCTAGCGAAGGGGGCGCGTGGAACCTCCGGCGTTTGTACGGCCCAAGTGGCGTAAGCCGACACCGCTCGGTTACGCGCCCGCGATGGACTCGCTTGGCTCAGTCGCCGCGCCGCTGCTTGCTGGCTTCAGTCTCGCCTCAGTCATCGTCATCGGAGATGATGCGGGGAACTTTCTATGGCCAGGCGCAGCGATACTTGGCCTGGTTATCGCCGCCACCATGCTCGTTGGGGCCGTGCAGTGCTCGTTCAATGCACGCCAGTACATCTGGTCAGCGGCTGACGTGCTCGCATGGTGGCCAGACGTTGAAGAAGACTCACCCCGCGAGGTACGGCTACGTGCAGAGCAGGATTTGGCATTCGGCCGCTGGAAGGTCTGGGTTAAATGGGCGCGTATTACTTATGACATCGGCATTCTCGCGCTGCTGGCTGCCTTGGCGCTGGCCATACCGCCTCACCACTCCGCAGGTATACAAGGACTCCTTCGCTGGGTCGCCAGCGGTGTCGCGTTCGCTGCTTGCGCTGGTGAGGCATCCTGGATAGCCATATCTTCGTTGCGACGTTCGGCAGAGGATCGCAGTCATGGGAAGTCAGAGTTGAGGGGAGCAGGAAATGACGGCCGATCACGAGGGTCCACCACGGCGTCCGGCTGACTGGGACATGCCACGGCCAAGCATGGCGCGTCCACCGGACGAATGTCCTGAATGCTACGGGTGGTCCGAACATGAGCCGGACTGCCCATACGAGGGGCTAAGCATGGCTGAAGCAAAGAGGCGCTATCGCAGTAAGGGCTCCTAGGCGCTAGGGACCTGACCAAGCAGGAGCGGGCCGAAGCTGGCGGACCTCTTCCTTATCAGATGGTGACCCCAGCGGCGGCCAGTTGATCACGGACGCGGCGCTGCGTCGCCGACGGTGTAGCGTTATGCAGCCGTGCGGGTCCCGCGTGGAGGAGGGCACACGGAGGTGCAAGCATCGGCAGCGCAGCGTGCGGTGGCTGCAGCGAGGTCGACTGCCTCGACGTTCGACTTGCCGGTCGACGCCACGGTCGTTCTCAACGACTCCAACCGCCTTGTCGTCCGCCTGATGCCATGCGATGTCATTGCGCGGGTCACGCCTCCAGAGGCTCTGGCACCCGTGACTGCCAGGGCGAGTTGGCTCAGCGGGGAGGCGTATCAAGCGAGGTTGGCGACGGAAGTTGAAGTTGTGAAACGGCTCGCAGAGAACGACAGCCCGGTTGCTGAACTCGACCCTCGAGTCGAGCCACGCGTCTTTGTGCATGATGGCTTTGCCATCACCATGTGGACCTACTTTGCACCTGTTCGCCGAATGCTTCCGTCGGCCGACTACGCGCAGGTGCTCGAGTGTCTTCATGCTGGCCTGCGGCAGATCGACGTCCCGACGCCGCACTTCATGGATCGCGTGGCGGCGACTCAACAAGACGTTGCGAGCCGTGACGTCACTCCCGATCTCGCCGGGACCGATCGGGCGCTTCTCGCCAGCACGCTGCGAGATCTGAGCGAAACGATTGTCAACCGGCGCGCGGCCGAGCAGATCCTGCACGGCGAGCCGCACCCGGGGAACGTGCTCAAGACGAAGAACGGGCCGCTTTTCATGGACTTCGAGGATTCTGTCCATGGCCCCGTCGAATTCGACCTTGCTTGGGTCCCCAAAGAGGTCAGCGAGTGCTATCCGGACGCGGACCAAGCACTGGTCGGCGAGTTCCGGGGGGTCGTATTGGCGATGATCGCAGCGCATCGCTGGAGTCGCGACGACCAGCACCCGAGCGGGAGACAATCCGGAGTGGCATTCCTCAACGCCCTGCGAGAGGGTCCGCCCTGGCCTTCGCACGATGCCGTGTAACGCTGCCCCTACGTTCGCAGCCGAGCGGCCATGATCATCCGGCCACCCCGGCCGAGTTGCCGGGATGACTGATGCGGCCAGAATGCGGCCAGACGACACCCTCGGAAGGCTCGACGCGCTGAGCTTGGAAGACGTTGGCGCGCTCGGAGGTGTCGCTCGGAGGGACTCGAACCCCAACCTTCTGATTCGTAGAGATCTGCGGGCGTTCCCATGGCCAGCGAATCCGTAGTTGACCTGCTGGGACGTTGCTCAGCAGTGCGTAGCAGTTGTCGCCGTTTGGCGTTACCGTGAGACCAAAATAAGGCCAGCACCGGCTTGACGGCGGCCACGAGAGACTGCCCGGAGACGACCATATAGCTGCCCGCTGGCATGATCACATCTCGCCTGTCCGTACCTGTTCACCTCGCGTGGAAAGTCGTGCGCCCGGGTGGCTCCCACGTTGGCTCCCGGCGGCCCGCGTCTGGGAAGTCAGCTGGCTTCCCCTTGCGCCGTGGTCCGCACGGCCAGGGTCGCCTATACGCCGGTTTGGGCGACCAGCCGTCCGCAGTTCACGGCCTTGGTGAAGGCTTGGTAGTCGCGTTCGTTCTGGTCGGCGTAGGCGGCGGAGAAGTCGGCCACGGCCCGGTCGAACATGTCGCCCTGGCCGAGGTAGGAGGCGATCGCGATCCGGTCGCCCCAGCGGGCGTGCGCCCGGGCCAGGGTTGCTCCGCAAAACCGCGCATATGGTGCGGCGCCGGGCATGGGCAGCCTTTCCACGTCCGCGCCACCTTTCCAGTCGTGGAACTGGCGCACGTAATAGTCCCGGGTCACCCCGTCCAGGCCCTTGATCCGCTGCCAGCCCAGGAAGATGTCGGTGGATGCCTGCATCAGCCGCTGGCCCATCACCACCCGCTGGCCGTGGTGGGGGTAGGTGCTGCGGCCCGAATACGGTTCCAGCACCGAGGCTTGTGCCTCTTTCACCTGCAAGAACAGCGGGTCATCCTCGTCGCGGCCGGTCAGCAGCAGGATGTAGCAGCGGGTGCCGACGCTGCCCACGCCGACCACCTTGCGCGCGGCGTGGACGTAGCGGAACTCCTCCAGCGGGTGACCCTGGTGCCCGAGGGTGCGCCGGTAGGAGGCGAGCAGTTTCTTGATCAGCGGCGCCGGGTCCTCCCACCCGGTCCCGGGCACGATCAGGTCCTCGATCGGGGTGATCAGCGGCGGGTCGGCGACGATCCGCAGCCCGCCGTCTATCTCGGCCGCCCGTTTGGCGAGGACCCGGGCGCTGTCGCTGGCGTAGGCTTGGGCCACATGCTTTTCCGCCCGCCGGGCTGACTTTTTGTCCAGCTGCTTGACGTGGACTTGCTGGCGGACCAGGTTCAGCAGCACCCCGGCTTCCAGCTGGTCATACCACGCGTCCAGCGTCGACATTCCGGCGGCCCGGCGCATCCGCTCCCGGTACTCACGCACCCCGGCGCTGACGATCATATGCCGGTTGTCGGGGGAAAAGCCGCGGAAGCGGCCCATAATCTCAAAGCTGGCCGCCATCCGCTTGACGTCCCATTCCCACGGGCCGGGCAGGGTCTCATCGAAATCGTTGATGTCGAAGATCAGCTGCCGCTCCGGGGTCGCGAACACGCCGAAGTTCGACAGGTGCGCATCCCCGCACAGCTGCACGGTGATCCCCGACACCGGCGTGGCCACCAGGTCGGCCGCCATGATCGCCGCCGCGCCCCGGTAGAAGGTGAACGGCGAGACCAGCATCCGCCCATACCGGATCGGCACCAGCTCCGGCACCCGGGTGGCGGCCTGCTCCTCCAGCAGCGCGACCGGATCCGGGCGGTCCGCCGCCGCTTCCCACCGGCCATGCTCCGATCTAGGCGCCTCCCGGCGGGCCGCCCGCCCCCTGGCCACCCGCTGGTCCACCGTCAGATGCGATCGCCGCCACGACGACGCGAACGGCGCGCCGTCAGCTTCAGCCAGCCTGGTTCCGGCGGGCCGTGTGGTCGTCGTCATGCTCCGCCCAGCCATGCTGTCCTCCCGGGTGAACGGTGACCTTCGCGGCCTCAGCCATTCGCTGACAGTTCCCGTTCCCGCAACCCTGCATACACCAGCGCAAGCCTGCCCGCCAGCGCGGCAGGCGCTCAGCCCAGCATCATCCAGCCAGACAACCACCGCCACCATCACCTGCGAGCAGCACAATCTCAGCAGAGCAGGCCGGGCCCCTGCTTGCAAAGATCGTGAACCTGGCTGTCTCACCTGGCCCGTCACAGGTGAGTGCCTACACAGCGCGTCTATGGCGTGCTGCCGGTTGGGCGCGGCAGCGAAAGCCGGTAAGGGCAAAATAAGGCCAGTGGCGACCTGGCCGAGGTCAACGGATGAGGTGTCAGGTCTGTGACCTGGGGTTTCGGTGGCGCGCTCGGAGGGACTCGAACCCCCAACCTTCTGATCCGTAGTTCTGGGCAAGCTGTCCAGGATCGTCCAGGCGTGTCGGCGCTCTGGGCCGATGTTCCAGGGTTGTCGGCGCGTGACAAACGTTGTCTAGCGGCTTGGCAACAGTGTGGCTACAGTCGAACACCTGCTTGCAAATCGCCTTCTCGACCTGCTTAGTCAGTGCGGACCTGGGCGTCTGGGCCTCGGACAGTGTCCGCGAGTGATCGCAGTTGACTGAGCCTAATGACGCTCCTATGTTCGTCAAGTTGTTCGCTGGATTTGGCTGTTGAGGGCGCGGTAGAGGTGGCGGGCGAGGTAGCGCTTGATGCAGCGGCGGATCTCGCGGTCGGTTTTGCCTTCGGCTCGGCGGCGGTGCGCGTAGGCAAGGGTCGCGGGGTGACAGCGCATCCGGGTGACGGCGACGGTGTGCAGGGCGCGGTTGAGCTGGCGGTCGCCGAGCCGGCTGGGCCGGTGCCGGTCAGTGCGGCCGGAGGACACCGGGACTGGCGCGGTGCCCGACAGCATGGCGAACGCTGCTTCGCTGCGGATCCGCCCGGCGTGCGACCACGACAGCAGGATCTGGGCGGCGCTGAGCGCGCCAAGGCCAGGTTCGGCGGCGACCAGGCCGGGAGCCATCTCCTCGACGATGCCGGTGATCTGTGCTTCCAGATCGGCGGCGATCTCGGCGAGGGCGCCGATCCGGTGGCCGAGCCGGATCAAGGTCTGGTGCAAGACCTGGGTCTGCCGGTCGGCGTCTGGCGGGCAGGTCAGCGCGGCGCACTCGCGGGCCCGCCGTTCGCGGGGCAGGTGGCGGAGGCGTTCGCGCAGCGGCGCTGGCGCGGTGACCAGGATCGCGGCCAGCGCGGTGCGGGCGGTCTTGCAGGACTGTACGGCGTGGTCCCGGCCGGTCATCAGCAGCCGCAGCGCCTCCCGGTCCCCGTCGGCGCGCAGCTGCGCCGGGTGCGGCCGGGCCAGCAGCTCCCGCGCCGCCCGGACGGCGTCGATCGCATCGCTCTTGCCCGCGCGGCGCTTGCCGAGGTGGCGGCCGCTGTCGATCTCTGCTACCTGCTCGCCCGCGCTGGCCAGGTGACGGGCCAGGCCCAGCCCGTAGTGCCGTGTCCCCTCCACCGCCCAGGCGACCTGCCGGTCACCCGCTGCCGACCGGACCCGGGCCAGCAGCTGCACATAGCCCGCGGCGGTGGCGGGCACCTGCACCTGGGACAGCACGCGGCCGCGCGCGTCGCAGATCGCCGCGGTATGGGTGTCCAGATGCGTGTCCACGCCCACGATCAGATCGGCCTCATCGGTTCTGCTCACTGCGTTTCCTCCTCCGGTGCGATGCTGGAACAGCGGCACCGGCCTGGAGGGAAACTCCCGCGGCAATCCTGTGATGAGTCACGGCCCTCACGGGCCGGACAAGCTCCTGATCAGGCCAGTCGAGGGTGGCCAGGCCGGTGCTGGCAGCACCAGGGACATGTCACTAGCAAGACACACCCGCAAAGGCGGTCGGGCACGCAAGGAGTCACCCGGCGCCACCAGGCACCAACCCTGGCCTGCCCCAGCCATCACGGCCGGTACCGACATGCCAAGACTCACAGGCACGCTAATGGCACGCGGGGGCGGCGGCCCGGATCGCTTGCCCCGCGGAAATGGTGCCGTGCCCGGTCCACCCCGGCCGCCGAAGCGGTCGGCCAAGCCTGGAAACCGCAAGACCAGCAGCTCGCATACGCTGACCGGCCGGATTTGGGAGGACAGCATGAACCAGGGCACCCATCCCGAAGGGCTGCCGGCCGAGGTCCTGGACGACGTGGCCAGCGTGGTCGGGGCAGAGGTCACTCTTCTCAGTCGCCTACCCGGAGGCGTCAATGCGGGTGCCATCCGCGTCCAGTTGGCCGGAAGGGCAGATGCAGTGCTCAAAGCAGTGCCCCGGGCACACCCCAACCACCTGGACGAGACGTTGCGAGCCCAGAGAGTGGTCGAGCACATGCGCAGGCGCGGCTATCCCACCCCGGCCTGGCTCGGAGTGGGGGCCACAGCCACTCATGTATGGCATCTGATGGACTTCGTTGACGCGGCTCCCGTGCCAGAGCTGACCCCGTCCCTCGTTGAGCAGCTGATGGAGATCATCGAACTCCAGGCTGGCCAAGCCTCCGAGCCCTACGACCACTGGTCGTACGCCTGGCGGGTCGCCACCGGTCAGGAATCGGCTGTCGCCGGGCTGGATTTCAACGAGACGCCGGAGCAGTCGCGTCTCCGCCAGTCCGTGGCCAGGCTCTCGGGGTATTCCTCCGTGGTGTCGGCCTTGGTCGAGCGCCTGCGGCTCGTGTGTGCCGACGTCCCACCACCACGAGAGGCACCGGACATGGTCCATGCCGATCTCTCAACCCCCAGCAATGTCCTGGTCCGTGACGGAGCGGTGGTGGCGGTCGTGGATATCGGGAACGCAGGTAGCGGCACGCGGGCGACTGATCTCACCACCCTCGTGTGGTACACCTTCCAGGATCCGCTGCTGGACGGTGTCCGAAGGCGGCTGTGGACGAGAATCCTCGTCCTGGTCGGCTGGGAGGGGGCGGCGGTGCTCGCAGCGACACAGATCCTCCTGCAGCTCGAGTTGCCCATCCGTCTCGGGCGCCACGATGTCGTTGCAGGGGTGGTCAAGCGCGGCCATCGCGCCCTCGACGAGCTGAACGCGCTTCGCTAACTGTCGCCGGTCCGCTGCGGCTGCGAGGGCGTCGCCCGCGACACCGTGATCCGGCGGTTGGCTCGGACGGACCCTGACCAAGCGTGCAGTCGACGTGCTGGCCTACTTCGACCGGTCCGGCACCAGCAACGGACCCACCGAAGCGATCAACGGCCGCCTCGGGCACCTCTGCGGATCCGCCCTCGGCTTCCGCAACCTCACCAACTACATCGCCCGATCCCTACTCGGAACCGGCGGCTTCCGACCTCAGCTACACCCCGACGATTCTCACCCCTTCTTCCTCGTAGTTGCCGAATCCGGGTGAGTGGATGCCGGGTCTAGGGGCAATGCCACTTAGCCTAGTTTGATCTTGTTCCGGCGCGTCGCGGCTGCGGCTGGCTGCTGGCCGGCAAGATCGCTGGTCATGGCGCACAATGGCGTGGTGGCCGCTGGTGGCCGTCTGACGGACTGGATCTCGCTGGGGGTGCTGGCCTCCTCGGTTCCCAGGGATGCCGTTGATGAGGCGATCGCAGCGGCGGGGAAGGCCGCGAGGCGGTCGGATGGGAGCTGCCGCCGCATGTCATGGTCTACTTCACGATGGCGCTGGCGCTGTTCGCTGACGAGGACTACGAAGAGGTCGCCGCCCGGCTTACCGAGACCCTGACGTCGTGGGGGTGCTGGGACGATTCGTGGAGCACGCCGACGTCGGGCGGGATCACCCAGGCGCGCAAGCGGCTAGGGCCCGAGCCGCTGGAGCTGCTGTTTGACCGGGTGGCTGTGCCGGTGGCCGGGGAGCTGACACGAGGGGCGTTCCTGCGGGACTGGCGGCTGATGGCCATCGACGGGTTCGAGCTGGATGTTCCCGACACCCCGGCCAACGCCGCGGCGTTCGGCTATCCCGCAGGCGCGCGGGAGCACCCGGCGTTCCCGAAGGTCCGGGTGGTGACCATCGGTGAGTGCGGCTCCCACGCCAAGGTGGCCGCACAGATGGGCCCGGTCGGCGGGAAGGGCACCAGCGAGCAGGCCCTGGCCCGGGGCATGTTCGGGCGGCTGCAGGAGGACTGGCTGCTGATCGCCGACCGCGGGTTCTATAACTGGCCGGACTGGCGGGCCGCCGCCGCCACCGGCGCCGCGCTGCTGTGGCGGGTGAAAAACGACCTGCGGCTGCCGGTGCTGGCACTGCTGCCCGACGGCTCCTACCTCTCGGTGGTGGCCCGGCCGACCCTGCACGACAAGGCCCGGAACAAGCTGATCGCGGCCGCCCGCGCCGGCGAGCGCCTCGATCCCGCCCAGGCGATGCGGGTGCGGGTCATCGAATATGAGATTCCCGACCGCGACGGCGACGGCAGCGGCGAGCTGATCGCCCTGATCACCACCATCACCGACCCCGCCGCCGCCTCCGCCCAGGAACTGGCCCAGGCCTACTGCCAGCGGTGGGAAGAGGAAACCGGCAACGGCCAGCTCAAGACCTGCCTGCGCAGCCCCAGTGCGGTGCTGCGATCCAAAAGCCCGGACATGGTCCGCCAGGAGATCTACGGCTACCTGCTCACCCACTACGCCATCTCGGCCCTGATCTGCCGAGCCGCCACCGAAGCCGACATCGACCCCGACCGGGTCAAATTCCTGCGCACCGTCCGCATCATCCGCCGCCGGGCCGCAGACCCGGCCTTTCCCCCCTGACCAGGCCCGGCGATCCCTCGCCGCGATCACCGCCGACATCACCAGCCCGCGCAACCTCAACCCAGCCCGGCGGCACCGCTCCTATCCCCGCGTCGTCCGCCGAGCCCGGCACAACTCCTACAGGGTCAAACGGCCAGGCGACACCGGCACCCGCTACCACGGGCCGCCCACCATCAGACTGGTCAACCTGCCGACCACAGCCATGATCAACTTAGGCTAAGTGGCATTGGGTCTAGAGTCGGCAAAGCCGATCGCGTGCGACGGCCCGCAGGGCCGCCCTAGACCCGGTGGCCGCGAGCCGGACAATCGAAAGCGAGGAAGACGGACGCCCCTGCTCGCTGGCTAGACCCACTGATCAGTGCTGTTATCGGTTCGGGACGGCGCGGGCGTGCCGGGCCGGGCGGCAGCGTGACCACACCCCGACCACCGAGCATCCGTTCGTCATCGTGCTGGTCGATGAGGTCGCGTTCCTCACCGCCTACCACACCGACAAGCAGCTCCGGGACCGGGTCAAGGCCGCGCTGGCCACCCTGACCACCCAAGGGAGGGGTGTCGGCTACTGCGTGGTCGCTGCGCTGCAGGATCCGCGCAAGGAAGTCATGTCGATCCGCAACCTGTTCCCCGACCGCATCGCCATGCGCCTGGACGAGCCGGAGCAAGTCGACATGGTGCTCGGCGACGGAGCCCGCGACCGCGGCGCGTCGGCCGACCTCATCTCCGCCGACCCCGCGACCGGCGCCGGGGTGGCGTTCGTGCGGCTGGAAACCGACCCCGACCCGGTGCGGGTCCGGGCCGCCTGGGTCTGTGACGACGACATCACCGCGATGGCCGCCACCTGCGAGGCGGCCACTCCGGTCCTGGCGATCGGAGGTGCTGCCGCATGAGCCCGGTCACCACCTGGCGGACTGATGACCCGTGCCCGCTGTGCGGCACCGGCCTGACCGTCACCGACGACGGCTGCGGCGCTGTTCAGCAGGACTGCCTGCTGTGTGGCTGGTCGGCCACCTGGCAGGCCCAGATGGACGGTGAGGGCCCATGACCCGGACGACCAGGGCCGAGCGGCTAGCACAGCCTCGTGCTGTGGATGCGGTCCGGATGCTGGCCGAAGCCAGCGGCGGGTGTATCCGCCCGGTTCAGCTCCGCAAAACCAGCCTCGACACCGGCCAGAGCGAACAGGTCATCGTGCCCTGCGGGTCACCCCTGGAATCGGTCTGCCCTGCCTGCGCCGAGCGGTGCAAGTCGCTGCGTGCCGCGCAGTGCCGCGAGGGCTGGCACCTCGAGGACGAACCCGCCCCGCCCCGCCCGACGACTGGCAAACCTGCCTGCTCGAGAAGCGCGCGGAACTCCAGCGGCTCACCGATCTGATGCAGGCTGCGGGCGACGACACGGGCGAGCTGGAGGAGCTGCTCGCCGAGCTCGACACCGAGCTCACCAAAAGCGGCATCCGCGGCCGCGCTGACCCCGGCCGCAAAGAGGCGACCCGCCGTCACCGGTCGACCCGCCGCCGCCAGGACACCCCCGACCTGCCCCGCCGCGAGGTCACCCCCCGCACCACCGGGAAGATCTACACCGCCCCAGACGGCAAGACCTACCGGCCCTCAATGTTCCTGACCTTGACCTGCGACAGCTACGGCAAGATCGGCGAGGACGGCACCCCGGCCGACCCGGACAGCTACGACTACCAGCGGGCCGCCCGCGACGCGCTGCACTTCGCGGCGCTGTTCGACCGGTTCATCCAGAACCTGCGCCGCTACCTCGGCTACGACGTGCAGTACTTCGCCGCCATCGAACCGCAGCGCCGTCTCGCTCCGCACGCCCACATCGCGCTGCGCGGCACCGTCTCCCGCGCCGACCTGCGCCAGGTCATCGCCGCCACCTACCACCAAGTCTGGTGGCCCTCCACCGATGTCGTCCGCTTCGACGGTGACCAGCTGCCGGTCTGGCACGAGGCCAGCGGCACCTACCTCGACCCGGTCACCGGGGAAGTGCTGCCCACCTGGGACCAGGCCCTCGACGCCATCGGTCCCCAGGATGCAGCCGCTGCATGTGGCCCGGTTCGGGGCCAAGTTCGACGCCCAGGGCGTGCTCGCCGGGTCCAAAGACTCCGGGCGGTGCATCCGGTATCTGACCAAGTACCTGACCAAGCAGATCGGCGGCTGCCACCACGCCGACACCCCCGCCCAGGAACAGCACGCCGCCCGGCTGCTGGACGCACTGCGCTACGAGCCGTGCTCACCGTCGTGCGCGAACTGGCTGCGCTACGGCATCCAGCCCAAGAACCCGCGCGAAGGCCTGCGCCCAGGTGGGTGCAAGGGCAAAGCTCACCGGCCCGACAACCTCGGCTACGCCGGTCGGCGGGTCCTGGTCTCCCGTAAGTGGTCGGGCAAGACCCTCGCCGACCACCGCGGTGACCGCAAAGCCTGGCTGATGAGCATGCTCGGCCTGCCCGACCCCGACGACACCGGCCGCTACCGGTGGGAACCCGTCACCCCGGCTGACGCTGACTTCATGACCCACGGCAGGCGCATGCTGCATGTCCTGGCCGACCGCGCCCGATGGCAGGCCGCCCTCACCGAAGCCAGACGCAAAGCCCAGGAAGCTACCGGCGAACTTTCGGCAACCGGGAGGGCAGCATGATGACGCCGACTAGGAGCGGAGATCACCTGGAGCGATTTCTATACAGGGTTCCGGAGGCCGCCTGGGTTCTGGGTCTTAGCCGGGCAAAGGTCTATGAGTTGATCAACTCGGGTGCGCTGCGTTCTGTGCGGGTCGGCGGGGCGCGCCGGATCAAGGCGGAAGACTTGGCTGCTTTCGTTGCGTCACTGAGTAATGAGGCTGCCTGATGCCCGCCCGCAAGAGTCGGCGGCCGCGCGGCGACGGTGCTGTCTTTCAGCGCCAGAGTGATGGGCTGTGGGTCGGGATGCTCGACCTCGGCATAGTCGGCGGAAAGCGTCGTCGACGGGCGGTGTATGGCCAGACTCAGGAGCAGGCGCGGGCAAAGTTGAAGAAGCTCCAGGACGCGCAAGCCCGCGGGCTTGCTCTGCTGGCTCCGACGCACACCGTGGAACAGTGGCTCGATCTTTGGCTCTCGGATATCAAAGCGCACGATGGGACGCGTCCCACAACGCTGGTCTTGTACCAGGGGCTGGCAGATCGTTACGTCAAGCCGGTGATCGGCTCTGTGAGACTGGACAGGCTGAATCCGCGGCATGTGCAACGGCTGATCGTCGAGACGCGGAACGCAGAGACATCACGGGGGCGCCCGCCTAGCGCGGCTACCCAGCGACAGATCCATACGCTGACCCGTAACGCTCTTGGCGATGCGTACCGCCTGGAACTGGTCACGAGGAACGTCGCGGCTCAGGTGAAGGCCCCGCCCATGGCACGGCAACGGCGCCCCGACCTGACAGTCGAGCATGCCAAGCACCTCCTGGAGGCCATCGAGGGCGAACGGCTCGAAGCCTTCTACGTTCTGGCGCTGACAACTGGGCTGCGACGGGGCGAGCTGCTCGGCCTGCGATGGGCGGATGTCGATCTGAACTCTCGGCAACTTCACGTTCGCCGGGCGCTCCAGCGCGTTGGCGGCAAGCTGCGGTTCGTTGAGCCCAAGACCAGCGCATCTGTGCGCGTCGTGGTGGTGCCCAAGCTAGCAGTCCATCACCTCGCCCAGCACAGGGCACGGCAAGACGCCCAGCGTCTCGTGCTCGGGCGGGCGTGGAGGGATCACGACCTGGTGTTCGCCTCGTCCCGAGGCACGCCGCTTGAACCGCGCAACGTCAACCGACGCTGGGACGAACTGCGCGAGCGAGCGGACCTGGACTGGCTCAGGCCGCATGATCTTCGGCATGGCTGCGCCACGTTCATGATGGCGGCAGGAGTCCCGGCCAGGACGATCATGGAAGTGCTCGGGCACTCGGAGATCGGTGTGACGATGAACACCTACACGCATGTGCTGGCGCAACTCCGCGAGGACGCCGCCGACGCGATCGACAGGGTTCTCGGAGCCTGAAATGCTGCCATTGGCAACAGTTTTGGCTACAGCGAAGGTACTTCGCAGGAGCGGAGAGGCCGGTGACCTGGGCGCGCTCGGAGGGACTCGAACCCCCAACCTTCTGATCCGTAGTCAGATGCTCTATCCGTTGAGCTACGAGCGCTAGCGTTGGTCAGTCTATGGCACCCGAAGACCGGCCGGGTGCCGGGAAACCCCAGATTGTTGGGGTACCCCTGGCTGGCCGTCGGCCTAAGACTGCAGGCATGAACACTACCGAGCAGAACAAGAACACCGTAGCCGCGTTCATCGATTCCGTGTTCACGAAGGGTGACCTGGACGCTGTCGAGGAGTACCTCACCGAGGACTTCATCGGCCATGACCCGCCACCCGGTGCACCGGACGGCCGCGCGGGGATACGGCAGGCCGCAGCCATGTTCCGTGCCGCGTTCCCGAATTGGCATAGCGATACGGGCATACTCGTCGCTGAGGGCGACCTGGTCGTCGAGCAATTCACGGCCAGCGGCACGCACCAGGGCGAGGTGTTCGGCGTGCCGCCTTCGGGCCGCACCGTCAGCATGCCCGGCATCAACATCTGGCGCCTCCGCGACGGCCGCATCGTGGAGCGCTGGGGCCGCCTGGACGAGCTCGCCCTGTTCCGTCAGCTTGGCCTCGTCAACCTGCCTTGATGCGCACGACTCACAGCCGTTCTTGCCCGGGCAGCCCTGCGGCTGCTGCGCCGGGCGGGAACGGCGCACGCGCGGTTGAACGCTGCCGATGCGGCGGACACGCCGTTCTCCTGGGTCGGCGTATCGTCGGACCTATGGGGGAAACGGCAAGGGATCGCCAGGTCACTGCCCTCATCGCCCGCTGCTACGCCGGGCTGGATGCCGCTGCGCTGCGCGGGGAAGTACTGCGCCGGCTGCGCCGGATCATGCCGGTGGATGCGGTGTTCTTCGCGACCGTCGACCCGATGACCGTGCTGTTTACCTCGGCGGTTGCCGAGGACCCGCTCGCCGCCGCCCGGCCGCTGTTCATGGACAACGAGTTCGGCCGCGATGACGTCAACAAGTTCACCGCGCTGGCAGAGTCCGCAGATCCGGTCAGCTCGCTGGACCGGGCCACCCGCGGAGACTGGGGCGCGAGTCCCCGCTACCGGGAGATCATGAACCCGCTCGGCCTGGGCGACGAGCTGCGCGCCGCTCTCATCGCCAGGAAGCGATGCTGGGGCGTGATGTGCCTGCATCGGGAGGACGCGTCGCACGGTTTCGACGTCTGGGAGGTCGACCTGGTCAGGCGCATCTCCCCGCATGTGGGCGAGGGCCTGCGGCGCGCCGTCAGCCTCGGCCCCGCCGCCGCGGTCGCCGCCGAGTCCGCAGCCCCCGGCATCATCGTCCTCGACGCCGACCTGGCTGTCGTGTCCATGAGCCCCGAGGCACAGCAGTGGCTGGCCGAGATCGACGATGTCCACTGGCCCGGCCCGGCCGAGCTCCCCATGGCCATTTACGCTACGGCCGCCGGGCTGGTCCGTCTCCAGCAGGACGCGGCCGCGCCGCCGCCGACCACCGTCCGGCTCCGGAGCCGCAGCGGGCGGTGGCTGTCCCTGCACGCCTCAAGCCTGCACGGCTCGGCCGAGTCGCAGATCGGTGTCGTGATCGAGCCCACCCCGGCGTCGCAGATCAGCTCGGTGCTGCTCAGCGCGCACGGCCTGACCGACGCGCAGGCCCGGGTCGCCGCCCTGGTCCTCAGGGGGAATTCCACGCGGCAGATCGTCCGGGAGCTGCGCATCTCAGCCAACACCGTCCAGGAGCATCTGACCGCGGCGTTCGACAAGTTCGGCGTCCGCAGCCGCCGGGAACTCGTCGCCGCCGTGCTCTCCGGGCATCGTTGACGGTCTGCGCAGTGGGTGTAGGGTCTCATCTCGCCTTGCATGTCGATCTTCTGTGACCTGCAGTTTCCCGGTTGTCTCACGGCGATGGCTACCAAGATCAGTCTCAGGTACGTGGCATTTCCTACGGCCGCCTCGGCCCGCAGGGCGGTCTGCCAGTGCGGCGCTGCTGGCCAGGGTCTTCCGGGATGTCCGGCTGACCCGCGATGTCGGGGAGTTCGGCACCCTGCTCGCGATCCACCGCGCCCGGCAGGTGCTGGGCTTCGAACCGCGTCATTCCTGGCGCGACCACGTTCAGGGCAGCGCGAACTGATGGTCGCGCCCTGAGGGCCTGCGGCTGGCCTGGTCGTTCTCCCGGGCCTGCGGGCCGGCCGCGGCGGCGGCACTGCTGGCGCAGCCGGAACACTGATCGGGGATGTTTCCGGCGATGAGTGAGCCGGTGAGCGTTACCGGCAGCGTGGTGAACAGGCCTCCGCCCTGCACGGTGGCGCCCGGGCTCCCGCTGAGCGTGTTGCGGGTTACCGCCGTGCGGACCAGGGTGAGCTGGACCGGCGGGCCGGACAGGTCGACGCCGTTCCAGATCCCGCCGCCCTGAACTGTGCTGCCCGGGCCGCTGGCCGTGCCGGAGTTACTGCGTACCGTGTCCCCGGTCAGCTCCAGCAGGCTGTTGTTGAAGATCCCCGCGCCCTGGACCGTCGCCGACCCGGTCGCGGTGGACGCCGACAGGGTGTTGCCGCTGATGGTGCTGTTGCGGACGGCCAGCAGCTTCGGGTCGTTGGTGAAGTTGTAGACGCCCAGGGCGCCGACTGCCGCCGCGGCGCCATCCGGGCTAACAATCGTCGAGACGTTGCCGGTGATCGCGGAGTTGCTGATGGTCCCGCCACCGTCCACCTCGATCGCGTCGCCGCCGGGTCCCACGTCGGCCGTGGTCCCGGATTTGCTGAGCGAGGTGTTGCCGGAGATGACCGTGTTGCCGATGGCCAGCGGGCTGTCGCCGGTGCTCATGGCGGCGTCTATCGACTCAGCCTCACCGTTCAGGTCGCTTCCGGTGGCCAGGTTCCCGGTGATCGCGGAGTTCTCGATCATGATCGAGTTGCCGTCGTCGACGTGGATGCCGGCATCATTGGCCTGCAAGTCGATCACCTGCCCGCCGAAGGACGAGGGCAGGTCGCTGGTCAGGCTCGCGGTGTTACCGGAGATGACGCTGTGGTTCACCGTGAGCACGCCGCCCCCGCTTCCGCCCAGCCCGACATAGATGCCGCCGCCCTCGGCGAAACGGCCGTTGGGAATGGCCGCCACGGCCTGGTTTCCGGCCACGGTCGTGCCGGCCAGCGTCAGGCTGCCCTCGTCGCTGGTGATTCCCGCGCCGTCGTTGTCGCTGGACAGCGGCGGCAGTCCCGCCGCCGCGCCAACGGTGTTGCGACTGACGGTCGAGTTCACCAGCGTCAGGTCTCCCCAACTGTCGATGCCGCCGCCGACGGCCGCGCCGAACGGGCACTGGTCACCGGGGAAGCCAGGGCACGGGATCCCGGACGGGATCGTCGCCGACGGGTCGGCGTGGTTGCCGGTGATGACGCTGTCGGAGATCGTGACGGTGGCGCCGCTCAACTCGGAGGCGTCCGGCGGGATCTCCACCCCGCCGCCCGCCGCCCATACCCCGTCCACACCGAAGAACGGAACAGATTCCGGGCTTGACCGGGTCACGCCGCCGGTGATCGTCACACCGGAGATCGACACGGTCGGCTCGGTCGGCGCGCCGAAGGTTCCGATGGCCAGCACCGGCCCGCCGCCGCGGATGATCGTCGACGCGGCCCCGGCGCCCTGCAGGTGCACGCTGGTGGTGATCGTGATGCCGCCTGCGAAGCTGCCGGGCCCGACCGTTATCGTGTCGCCGTCCTGCGCCGCGGTGACGGCTGCCTGAATCGTGGCATAGCAGCCATGGGCGCCCCCGACGCACAATGTCGCGGCCAGCGCCGGCGGCGCCGCCGCCAGGGCCAGGCCCCCAGTGGCCGTCAACGCAATGAACGCGGCCAGCATGGGCCGCGGCCGCAGTGCTCTTATCATGTCTGCTCCCAGGAACGCCGCTTCAGGGTTTCGCCCGAGCCTTGCGCAGCGGCCTTACAAGAACCTGACATTCGCTGTCGCCAGCCTGCTGTGGGGGCCGCGTCGGCGTGCTTTGATGTGGGCGGGAGCAGGGGGGCTGAGATGATCGGCTACCGGATTCTCGGGCCGCTTGAGGTCAGCGCCGACGGGCGTGTTATCGAGATCGGCGGCCCGAAGCAGCGGACGCTGCTGGCCATCATGCTCCTGCGGGCCAACGAGCCTGTCCGGCGCGACGTCCTGGTCCACGACCTGTGGGGCGGGCGGCCCCCGGCTGACGCCCAGGGCAGTCTCGACGTATACGTCTCGCGGCTGCGCCGGGCCCTCGGCGCGGCCGCCAGCGAGGCCGTCGTGGTGACCCGGCCAGGCGCGTACTGCCTGCGGATAGCCGATGAGCAGCTGGACGCGCGCCGGTTCGAGCAGCTGGTGGAGGAGGGTCGGAGCGCGCTCGCGGCGAACGCGCCGGGGCCGGCCGCCGCGAGCCTTCGCGCCGCGCTGCAACTGTGGCGCGGCAACGCGCTCGGTGACCTCGGCGGCCTGCCGTTCGCGCAGGTGGAGGCCGGGCGGCTGGAGGAACTGCGGCTCGGCGCCATGGAGGACCGGGTCGAGGCGGACCTGGCCCTGGGCCGTCACGCCGTCGTGGTCAGCGAGCTCGAGGCGCTGGTGGCTGTCCACCCGCTGCGAGAGCGCCTGCGCGGGCAGCTGATGATCGCGCTGTACCGTTGCGGGCGGCAGGCCGAGGCGCTGGAGGCCTACCAGGCCGCGCGCCGGACGCTGGTCGAGGAGCTCGGCCTGGAGCCGGGCCCGGCGTTGCAGGAGGCCGAGCGGGCGATCCTGCGGCAAGACCCGTCGCTCGGCCCGGCCGGCGCGGTCGCGGCTGTTCCCGCGCCGGACCCGGTCCCGGCGGCCAGGCCGCACGCGCGCCCGGCGCGTGTGACGGCGGTCGCCCTGGGCGCGGCGGCGGTCCTGGCCGCCGGCATCCTGCTCGGCTCCCGCGATGCTCACGCCGCGCAGGTAACGCTCGCGGGCGCCAACGGGCTGGTGGCCGTGAACCCGGCCTCGGGGCGGCTCATGGCCGCGACGCCGCTCAACGGCGCGCCCGGAGCGATGAGCGGCGGGCCGAACTCGGTGTGGGTGGCCGATCCGGGCGGCGGCGCGGTCACGCGGATCGATCCGGGCTCCGGCGCGGTGGTGGACCAGATCCTCGTGGGCGGCGAGCCCGGGAGCATCGTCGGCGGCGACGGCGCGATCTGGGCGGCGAGCACGATCGGTGCCACGGTCACGCGGATCGACCCGGCCACCGAAAGCGTGACGCAGACGATCACGCTCCCCGGGGAGAACCCGGGCGCGATGGCGTACGGCGCCGTGGCTGTGGGTCGCCGATGGGGTCGCGCGCAAGCTCTTCGAGATCGACCCGGCGACCGGAGCGCTCGAGCGCACGCTGCCGGTCGACCTGCAACCGAGCGCGATGGCGGTGGCGGGCGGGGCGATCTGGGTAGCGGGGTACAACGACGCGACGGTGGAAAAGCTCGTCCCCGCGTCCGGGCGGGTGATCGCCCGGGTCCATGTCGGCGACGGCCCGGCCGCGCTCGCGTACGACGCCGGCTCGCTGTGGGTCGCCAACAGCCTGGACGCGACGGTTTCCCGGATCGATCCGGTCACCCGGGCCGTCACGTCCACGATCCCGGTCGGAAGCGGCCCGACCGCGCTGGCCGCCGGGCCGGGATCGGTATGGGTCGCCAATCAGTACTCCGGTACCGTCTCCCGGATCGACCCGCGCCGCGACCAGGTAGCGGCGAGCGTGACCGTCGGCGGCGCCCCGACGTCGCTCACGATGGGCCCGGGGCGGCTGTGGGTGGGAGCGGCGGCGAACAGCAGCAGCCACCGCGGCGGGACGCTAGTAATCGTCACCCCGGCGGCCTTCTCTACCTCCGGCCCGATGTGGATCGACTCGGTCGATCCGGCGTTTTACAACATCGCCAGCAACCCGCAGTTCACCGGGCTGGCCTACGACGCGCTCGTCACCTTCCAGCAAAGCCCGGGCGCCAATGGCCTCCGGCTCGTCCCCGACCTGGCCGAGTCGATCCCCGCTCCGGCCGACGGTGGCGCGACCTACGCGTTCCGGATCCGCCCGGGAATCCGCTACTCCGACGGCCAGCTGCTGCGGGCCAGCGATTTCCGCCGCGGGATCGAGCGGCTGTTCCGCGTCAGATCCCCTGGCGTCTCGCTGTACTCCGGCCTCGTCGGCGCCGCCGCCTGCGCCCAGCGCCCGCCCAGCTGCGACCTGTCCCGCGGCATCGTCACCGACGACGATGCCGGGACGGTCACGATCCACCTCACCGCGCCCGACCCCGAGTTCCTGTTCAAGCTGACCGAGGACGCTTTCGCGGCACCGATCCCGCCCGGGACACCGGACCGCGAAAGCGGCTCCCGCCCCGTGCCCGGCACCGGGCCGTACAAGATCGTCCGCGTCAGCGGCACGGAGGTCCGGTTCGTCCGCAACCCGTTCTTCCGCGAGTGGTCCCACGCCGCCCAGCCGGCCGGCAACCCCGACTCGATCGTGTGGCGGGCCGTGCCAACCGTGCAAGACGCGGTGACCGCGATCAAGCAGGGACGAGCCGACTGGCTCTTGGGTCAGATCCCGGCCGCCCAGTACCAGCAGCTCGAGCTCCAGGACCCAGCTCAGCTGCACTCCAGTCCCCAGTTCGCCGTCGAGTTCCTGCCGCTCAACACCCGCCTCGCCCCGTTCAACGACGTCCGGGTCCGACAGGCGCTGAACTACGCGGTCGACCGCGGCGAGATCGCCCGGCTGTACGGCGGCCCGAGCTTCGCCACCCCCACCTGCCAGCCGATCGCGCCCGGCCTGCCGGGCTACCTCCGCTACTGCCCATACACGCTGCACCCCGCCCCCAGCGGTGCCTGGGGCGCCCCGGACCTGGCCCACGCGCGCCAACTGGTCGCGCAGTCGGGAACGCTCGGGGAGCGAGTCGACGTGTGGGGCAGCCCCGACGAGGGATTCATCCCGCCCGCCACCACGGCCTACATCGCGAGCGTCCTGCACGAACTCGGTTACCGAGTTCACGAGCATCTCGTCCCGATCGCGGCCATCACCGAAGCCATGTGGCAGCGGATGCAGGTATCGGTCGACGGCGACTGGCTGGCCAACTACCCCGACCCCTCCTCCTACATCCCCCAGTTCTTCGGCTGCGGCGGCGGCAACAGCAACGGCTACTACTGCAACCCGGCCCTCGACCGCGAGATGCAGCAAGCGGAGACGCTCGAGCTCACCGATCCGGCCGCGGGATCAGCCGTCTGGGAAACGGTCGACCGCCAGCTCACCAACGACGCCGTCTGGGTGCCGACCGTGACGTTGCGGGACGTCGAACTCACGTCCCGGCGTCTGCGCAACTACCAGTACAACCCGGTCTGGGGCTTCCTCGCCGACCAGAGCTGGGTCCGATAGCACAAGGCCTCGCGGTCCTGGATCCCGGGGCGCCCGGACCGCGGGCGGTGGACGCGGTGGACGCGGACCCAGTAGAACAGGCGGCTGCGCGCGTCGGGCTTAAAGCAGGTCAGTCCGGCCACCGACAGCCGCCTGGAGCCCTTGCCGGACACCGTGACCACGGGGTCTGCCCGCGGACCCAGGTGCGGGTCCTGGGCGACCGCAGGGTCTGGCCGACCTCTTCCTCGAAGCAGATCCACGCCCCGGGCGCCGCCGCTAGCCTCGTACCTTCGCCCGCCAGGCGGCGATCGCCGCCTCGTCCCGCCCGGCGGCCCGGTGCACCAGCACCTGCGGGCTGAACCCGATCCGGTGCAGTAAGCACGACCCTCCGCGCAGCCTGGACCCAGACTGCGCAGTGGGTGGGCTTGCTCAAATTCTCGCCATGTCGACAAATCGACTGTAATGTCCCTGAAATGCCACGGTGACTGTGGCGGTCGGGCCGTTGCGGTGCTTGGCCACGATGAAGTCAGCCTCCCCGGCCCGGGGGGACTCCCGCTCGTACGCATCCTCCCTGTGTAGGAGAAGCACAACGTCCGCATCCTGCTCAATACTGTTGTGGAGGCTGATTCCGTTGGCGATGAAGTTGCTGGTTCCGGGCACCGTGGCGTCGTAGACCGGCTGCTCGCCGAGGCTGGTAACCGACACGATCTCGTCCCAAAACACGTCGTTGGTCGCCACCATCTGCAGGTCCGCGTCTTCAAGGATGGCCGCTACCCGGGCCAGGCGTTCCCGGCTCGGCGCGTGCTTCCACTGCGTGCTGCCGCAGAACTGCATGCCGAGCGCGGCTGCGAACGCCCGG
The DNA here is from genome assembly GCA_963739645.1 of uncultured Actinomycetota bacterium. Classification (GTDB taxonomy): domain Bacteria; phylum Actinomycetota; class Actinomycetes; order Streptosporangiales; family Streptosporangiaceae; genus JASHPR01. The sequence goes on along the minus strand of CAVUBM010000104.1, from coordinate 76,349 downwards.
TGAGACATCTCCTGCTCTTGCAGAACCTTGCGCACCCGGGTCCACACCTCCCGAGGCACGGTGTCGAGGTTGGTGTTGACCCGCAGCGGCCGCAGCATCTGCGTGCAGATGCTGGCCATGGCCGCGCGCTCTCCGTGCACACCGATCGCATCCAGGAACCGGAGCTGATTCTCGGCGCCATAGATGTACAGGTGATAGCAGAGCCGGTAGTCGGCCTTCCGGACCTCCTTCACTCGGGTCATGACGTTGAAGCGGAGCAGGAGCTGCGCCACGTCATCAATAAGGCGACGGCTCGTTGACGCGTAGTAGATGCGCGCCTGACCTGCGTTGGCGTCCCACCATACGCACCCATCTGTGGCCCACAGGTGGCGCAGGAACAGCGCTAGCTGAGGCCGGGGAATCGAGAAGATCTCGGCCGGGACGAACTTCTCGTGGCTCCGGAGGCCGAAGAGCCCGAGCGAGTCGAGCCACGCGGCGATGGGGTTGCGCTTCCCGTGCGTCAGGTGGTGCGGTGAAGGGAGCCGGAGCGAGGTGCACCGGGCGGCTTCGTGGTCGTCGCGGACCGCGGTGATCCCGAAGTGCTTCGCGGCGGCAGCCACGGCAGCGAGATTGGCTTCGTCCTTGCTCGCGTACCTGATCGGCTGGTTCCTGACGAACGAACCGTCCCCGATGAGATGGGCCAGCAGGGTGACCTCGGGCTCAGGCAACTCGCGGGGTGTCACCGGCGACGGTATGCCCCGAGGTACCGCGACTCGCGAGCCCGCCCTCAGCTCGCCCAGCGACCGCCATCCGTCATAGGTAAGGAATGGATGGTTCGCCGTAGCCTCGACCTCACGGCCTGACCGCAGCCGTACCCGGAACACCTCTTTGACCCCGCTCGGAAACGCGTGCGTCAGAGTCCGGGGCACCAGGCGCAGCCGCTCGTCAAGCGACCACACCGGAACATCGCGGGCACCGGATGAGATCAGCTCCCCGAGCGTGACCTCGCTACCGGTATCGGCTCGCAGGATGCGGGTGCCCAGGGTCAGGCATCCTGACTCGCGCAGGTCGGCGAGCAGGGGGCGCTTGTCGGTGCGCTGCTCGGGGCCGCGGTTGAGCTGGGCTACGGCGATGACGGGTACTTCGAGTTCTTTCGCCAGGAGCTTCAGGGAGCGGGACATGTCCGAGACTTCCTGCTGCCGGTTCTCCACCCGCTTGGCGCCGCTCATCAGCTGCAGGTAGTCGATGATCACCAGGCGCAGGTCGTGCCGCTGCTTGAGCCGTCGGCACTTGGCCCGGATCTCCATCATGGACATGTTCGGCGAATCGTCGATGAACAGCGGGGCGTCAACGACCTCGCTCATCCGCCGGGCCAGCCGGGTCCAGTCGTCCTCACTCATCTGGCCGGTCCGCATCGAGTGCAGCGGGACCCGCGCCTCGGCCGAGAGCAGCCGCATGGTGATCTCGTTGCGGCTCATCTCCAGGCTGAAGATCACCGAGGTGAGGCCGCCCTTGACCGAGGCCGCGCGGGCCAGATCAAGGGCCAGGGTGGAATTGTGCGTCGGGATCATCCCAGTGCCGGCGAGATAGAGGTGATCCGGGTTGTCGACCTGAACGCAGCGCACGGGCCGGGACGGAACCTGGCGGACGTCCACGATGTGGCGCCACCGTGCCGACCGAAGGCCGGGTCGGGTCCGCTCCTTGTGCAGGAGCTGTTTGCGACCCAGCAGGAACACCTGGTCCCCGGTGGCGAACGTCACCGAGTAGCCAGCCGGGGCCCGGCGGACCGTCGGGCACCGGTGCCCGAGACTGAGGACCAGTTCCCGGAGATCGCCTGCCAGCCGGGCGGTCGCCATCCTCACCCGGATGGCTCCGGTCGGGGTCACGGTCCCGGCGATGTCGAGGATGCCGGCCAGAAGCTCCCGCCGCTGCGGTTCGGCCGCGCGCAGGTACGACGCGGGAATGTGCATGTCGCCAGTCAATCCCTGCGGTATGGCGGCCATTCCTGCCGCCTCTACCCGCATGGCGATCTCCGGATCCTCGGGGGTAAAACTGCCGGCGCCCGAATTTCCGGTACCGAGCCAGGCCCCAAGCGCATACGGGGGAATTGGCAGGGCAATCTCGGGCAGATCCAGTGACCCGCATACCGGCACGGCGTGATTTGGCCGTCCGCCGGGCGCCCGGCAATGGATCGTCGCGGCAATCTGCTCGGTGGTCGCCACTTTTCCTGTTCTGCGGTCAGACTGGCTCCCCACGCCCCCGCCCGCCCGCGCGTCGTGGCTCCAGGTCAGCCACTGGTGCTGGGCGTCGGCCACGATGACCTCGCCGGTAGAGAACTCGACTTCGTAGCACGGGCGCCCGTGCATGACTTCGGTGGCCGCTACGACGGTCACCGGCCTGCCGTCCGCGCCGATGAGCTGATCACCGACGGCCACCTCGCCCATGCTGGTCCACCCGGCCGGCGTGGGCAGCGAAGTGTCCAGCGCCAGCGCCTTCCCGAGCGCGGGACGAGCCGCGATCACAATCATCTGGCCCGCGTGGAGGCCGTTGGTGAGCGCATCGAGATCGGCAAACCCGGTGGGTACCCCGGTCAGCCCCCCGCCGCGGCTGCCGATCGCCTCGATCTCATCCAGCGCGCCCGGCATGATCTCGGACAGGGGCTGGTAGTCCTCGCTGACCCGCCGGTCGGTGACCCCGTAGACCTCTGCTTCGGCCCGGTCGACCATCTCGTCGGCTTCCCCGTCGCCGGAGTATCCGAGCTGCACGATGCGGGTGCCGGCCTCCACCAGGCGCCGCAGGATGGCCCGCTCCCGCACGATGCGCGCGTAGTAGCCGGCGTTCGCGGCGGTGGGCACGCTGCGCGATAAGCGTGTGCAGATAAGGCGCACCACCCACGCGCGCGATCTCGCCCCGCTTGGTCAGCTCAGTTCGCCACGGTGACAGCGTCGGCTGGCTCGCCGCGACCGTAGAGGTCGATGATGACCTCGTGCACGAGCTGGTGCGCGGGCCGGTAGTGATCGGCGGGCCGAATCACTTCGAGCACGTCAGAGATCGCGTCCTTCGACATCAGCATCCCGCCGAGGACGCACTGCTCCGCGGCGAGGTCATGCGGAGGCGTCCGCTCGAATTCCTCGCCCCGGGGCGCGATCTCTGCCACGCTCACCCGATGCCACCTCCCCCATTGCCACGTATTCCCGCGGCTGCCCCCGCGGCCATTGAACCCGTTCTATCGGATGGCTCGGACAGTCTTGCGGGAGCGGCCGCCGACGTCCAGCCGTGCTGTGCACAGGCCTGTGGATAGCCTGTGCAGACACGCCGCCATCTCTGTGCGCAGCATGGGGATGGCGCTGTGGATATTACGGCTCGGCTCGCCATTAAACCGTTCCTGCCTGGGACTTTAGCGTCCACTGGTTGTGCGCAGGAAAAAGTTTCGCGTCAGAAGGCCGTCCACAATGGCCGGAAGTTATCCACATTGGGAATTTCACGTCCGACGTTACATGCGAACTCTCAGGCAGCCCTTTTGCCGCAGGCACTGGGATCAGACCGTTTGGCGGACGACCGTCGGACGTACCCTCTATGGTTCGAGCATGTGTTCGACTACACTCGCTCGTCTCGCCCGGATCTACCGAGCCATCGAGGAGCTCGAGAGCCGCTCAGGGCAGGGGACGGGAGAGAGCGCGGGGACGAGCGGGGACGCGGGTGGGGCCGTGGGCGCGGCCGACAGCCCGGCGGGGACGGAAGGCCTGGGCGCAGCCGACAGCGGCCCGGGCGCGGATGAAGCTTGCGCCGAGATAGCCGTGGGAACGCCGCCGGCAGACGGCGCGGCAGTTGGTGACGAAGTCCGGAGTGTGGCGGACGACGACATGGCGCATCGCCTGGCCGAGATCTGGGCGATGATCGCCGACGCAGATCCCGAACTGGCCAAGCGCCTGCCACGCTACCTCGGGCCCAACCAATGATCCGGTGGCGCGACCCGCAATGGAGGGGACAGGGGAGGTGGGTGGGGGGTTGCGCCACCGGATCACAATGCCGTGCCGACGGGGTGCGGCTGGCAGGTGCGGCCGAAGTCAGGAGCCGGTGACCACGACGTCCAGGGTGGCGGTGACCTCAGGGTGCAGCCGGACCGACACCTGATGTGCGCCGACCGTCTTGATCGGGTTCTTGATCTCGATCCTGCGCCGGTCGAGCTCGGGCCCGCCCGCTGCCTTGACGGCCGCTGCGATGTCGGCGGGCGATACCGAGCCGAACAGCCGGCCGCCGCCACCCGCGCGGGTCTGCAGCCGCACCTCGAGCGACGCGAGTCTACCGGCGGCTTCCTTGGCGTCGTCGAGCCCTGCTGATCTCACGGGCCGCCCTGGCCCGCGTGATCAGGTCGATCTGCTTCTCCGCCCCGCGGGTCCAGCGCATGGCGAGCCCTCGCGGCACGAGGTAGTTGCGGCCGTAGCCGCCGGCCGACCTCGACCACGTCGCCGGGGGCGCCCAGGCCGGTGACCTCCTGGGTCAGGATGAGCTTCATCTGCGTACTGCTCATCAGTGCCTAGCCTCCCTCGGCCTATCGTGCCGTGCTCGTGTACGGCAGCAGCGCCATCTCCCGCGCGTTCTTGATCGCGGTGGCGACGTCGCGCTGGTGCTGCGTGCAGTTACCGGAAACCCGCCGGGCCCGGATCTTGCCGCGGTCGGAAATGAACTTCCGCAGCAGCCCGGTGTCCTTGTAGTCCACGCGGGCGATCTTCTCCTGGCAGAACAGGCAAACCTTCTTCTTCGGCTTGCGAATCGGTGGTTTGGCCATCGTGGTGCTCCTTAGCAGAGCCCCGCCTGCGGCGGGGATGGTCGATGTGACGTGGTTAGCAGGGGATCAGAAGGGCGGCTCGTCCGAGAACCCGTCGCCGGCATCGGATGCCCAGGGGTCCTCGGCGGGACGGCTGCCGCCGCCTCCACCATACCCGGACTGGCCGCCGCCCCCGGACGGGCCGGACTGGCCGGACTGGCCGCCGCCGAAGCCGCTGCCGCCGGTGGACCGGCTGGACTTGGTGACCTTGGCCGAGGCGTTGCGCAGCGACGGGCCGACCTCGTCCACCTCGATCTCGTAGACCGTGCGCTTCTCGCCTTCCTTGGTCTCGTAGGACCGCTGGCGGAGCCTGCCCTGGACGATGACCCGCATCCCGCGCTGCAGCGACTCGGCCACGTTCTCGGCCGCCTGACGCCACACGTTGCAGGACAGGAACAGCGAGTCGCCGTCCTTCCATTCGCCGGTGGAGTTGTCGCGGAACCGCGGGGTGGAGGCCACACGGAAGTTCGCCACCGCCTGGCCGGTCGGGGTGTAACGGAGCTGCGGGTCGTCGACGAGGTTGCCGGCGATAGTTATCTGGGTGTCGCCTGCCATCGGGGTCCTCCCGGTCGTTCGGGCGTCAGGTCGGGCTCGGCCCCGGCCCGTGCGGTCAGTTCTGGTCTGGCCGGACGATCTTCGTTCGCAGGACCGCCTCGTTCAGGTTGAGCTGGCGGTCGAGCTCCTTGACGGTGTCCGGCTCTGCCGTCATGTCAACGACGGTATAGATGCCCTCTGACTTTTTGTCGATCTCGTAAGCGAGCCGGCGCCGGCCCCAGACGTCAACCTTGTCCACGGTGCCGCCCCCGGTCGTGACGACGTTCAGGAACTGATCGAGCGACGGCTGGACGGTGCGCTCCTCAAGCGAGGGATCGAGAATGATCATCATCTCGTAGTGGCGCATGAGCTTACCCTGCCTCCTCTGGACTAATGCGGTCACGGTCTCTCCGTGACAGGAGGAGCCGCGCGGCCGTACTGTGGCGGCCCTGCGCAGCCGAGTCAGCTTACCAGCAGGCAAGGACAGATCTGCCTGAGGTTCACCACGATGCATTCAGAACGCAAAGCAGCCGACGGCTCCCGGCCGCTAGGCTGATCAACATCGGGTGGGCAGGGCGATTCCGGCCAGCCCGTCGCGGGAACAGACTTTGTTGACAAGAGCATCCGGAAGGCAGTCAAGGGGGTTATGCCATGCCCCAGGCCACCAAGGCCCAGCCCCGCCCTCGCCTCACGCTGAACAGCGACGGGGAGCGGCATCCACTCGAGAACGCTCTCACCGCCTTCACCTTCGTCGCCGGCATCGTGGCGTTCGCGGCCGGCCTGATCGTGCGTGCTCACCTGGCCGCCACGGTGATCGGCATAGCGGCGTTCGTGGTCGGCCTGTACGCCCAGATGGTGTCCAACACCAGGGAACAGCGGGTGTTCATCGTGGCCGGCGTCATCGCCGCGTTCGTGGGGCTGGGCCTGGGCATCGCGCACGGCGGCTTCGGCTGAGTTGCTTCGGGGGGACGACCCCCCAGACCCCCCCGCGTGCCATCCGCTCGGGCCGACCTCCGGCCGGCCGTCGCGGCTGGCCCCGGCTCCGCCGGGCTGGCACGAGCGATGACCCCACGGACCCTCACGCCAGGCGACTGACGGCGCAGCTTCTGACGGTGGGGCTACTAGGCTCGGACCATGGTTCGCATCGGAGCCCATCTCCACGACGGTGACCCGCTGGCCGGGGCGCAGGCCGCCGACGCCGAGGTTGTCCAGTTCTTCCTGGGTGACCCGCAGGGCTGGAAGGCCCCAGCCTTCCCCGGCGAGCCGGACGAGGTCCGCGCGGCCTTCGCGGCCGCGGGCGTGGACGCCTACATTCACGCCCCCTACGTGATCAACGTCGCCTCACCCAACAACCGGATCAGGATCCCCAGCCGCAAGCTGCTGGAGCAGCAACTGAACGCCGCGGCGGCGATCGGCGCCAAGGCGCTGATCGTGCACGGCGGCCACGTGACGGCCGGCGTGGACCCCGAGGAGGGATACGACAGCTGGCGCAAGGCCGTGCGAGCGGATCGAGCGGCCGCTGCCGATGCTGATCGAGAACACCGCGGGCGGTGACGGCGCGATGGCCCGGAGCTTCGACGCGATAGCCCGGCTCTGGGAGGTCGTCGCCGACGCCGCGCGAGGGCGGCGGTGAGGTCGGGTTCTGCCTGGACACCTGCCACGCCTTCTCCGCGGGCGAGGAACTGGACACGGTCGTTGACCGCCTCAAGGCGATCACCGGCCGGATCGACCTCGTGCACGGCAACAACTCGCGGGACGAGTTCGGGTCGGGCCGGGACCGGCACGCGCCGCTCGAGTCAGGAACGATCGACCCGGCGCTGATCGTCGATGTCGTCCGCGCCGCCGGGGCCCCGGTCATCTGCGAGACGCCGGACCCCGCCGTCGACATCCGCTGGCTGCGCGGCCAGCTGGACGGATAACCGCCCCGGGCGAGGTACTCACCCGGGCGGCTACGCGCTAATCAGAGCGGGCGTACCGCTATGGTCCGGCCGTGGTGGCGGTCGGATCCTCAGCCAGCGGCACCGCGTTCACAGTCAGCCCGCCGAACGGCGACGTCGGCGACCGTTGGGCGACGGCGTCGCGAACGGCACCGGCGGCGTCTGGACCGGAATCGGCACGGTGCCGTTCGGCGGGCACGGCTGCCCGAACCGGTGCCGCTGACCCTGATGGCAGTGCATCGGATTCGGCTTGGGCTTCGGCTGCGGCGGAACCTGGACCCACTTGCTGAAGCCCACGTAGTCCGGCGTCGCGAACTGCTCGATTGGCAGACCGCCGAACTGGTTCTGCATGAACGTGCGCCAGATCGTCGTGGGCCAGGCGCCGCCGAAGCCGCCGAGCTGGCCGTTGACCGAGGGCAGGATGTTCAGCGTCTGCCCGCCTGGTTTCCCGTTCTGGCTGTTGGTGAACATTCCCACCGCGAGCGCGTACTGCGGGATCGCCCCGATGAAGAACGCCGACTGGGCCACGTCGGTGGTGCCCGTCTTGCCGATGGTGGCCCGCTCCGGGCTCAGCACGCCGTTGGGGAAGGCCGTGCCCCCGGGGAGGTGTCGGCCGAAAGCGCGGCGTCCACGTCGGCGGCCTGCGCGGGCGTGAGCACCTGACGGCGCGTGAGCTTCAGCGGGACCACGGTGCCGTTGGCCTGGGTGATCTTCGCGACCACGTGCGGCGTGACGTATTCGCCGCCCGCGGCGAGAGTGGCGAACGTGGTCGCCTGCTCCTCCACAGTGAGCGAACCGATGCCCAGCGCCAGCCCGACCTCGCCCACCTTGGCCTGCAGGCCGGACGCCTTGGTATTGACCCCGAACGCCTTGGCCAAGTTGATCGTGGCCTGGGTGCCCGCCCGGTGGATGAGGTCCTCGAAGGCGGGGTCGGACGACTCCGCCGCGGCTTTGGTCACGCTGAGCGGGCCGGAGTTCTCGCCCGGGATGTTAACCAGGAACCAGCCCGCCGGGCAGGTGGTGGTCTTCGTAGACAGCTGGTTGGGCTGGGTGTCGGGGGGCACGCACATAGGCTCGATGCCGTTCAGGACGCTGTCCTGGACGTTCATGCCCTCCTTGACGGCGGTGGCGAGCACGTAAGGCTTGAACGAGGACCCGACCTGGTCCCGGCTCTGCATGGCCATGTTGTACTGGCAGTTGATCCTCACGCAGTGCTTCGCGTCGAAGCCCGGGCCACCGTACATGGCCAGGATCTTCCCGGTGCCCGGCTGCTCGAGCATGGCGCCCACGTGCGCGTAAGCGGGCAGCCGTGCTCCGTCGGCCTTCATCTGCGCCAGGTTCTGGTTCACCGCCTGGTAGAGGTGGTTCATCATCGGCATGTTGAACGTGGTCACGATCTTCAGGCCACGGCTGTCGATCTCCTGCTGAGTGAAGCCGTAGGTGGTCCTGAGCTCGTTCTCCACGGCCTGCATGATGTAGCCCCGGTACCCGGTGAAGCTGGTGAGCAGCGGATTGTCCGCACTTACCTTCGGGAACACCTGCGCCGCGGCCTGCGCCTGGGTCAGGTCGCCGTCCCTGACCATGTTGTTCAGCACGTAGTGCCAGCGCGCCACCAGGGCTTTGTAGGACTCCCCGGCGCTCGGGTTCGGGCTGAAGAACCCGGGCTGGTTGACCATGGCCGCGAGCATGGCGGCCTGCGCGACGTTGAGCTTCAGCGCGGGCTTGCCGAAGTAAGTCTGCGCCGCGGCCGCGACACCGTAGGCGTTGTTGCCGAACGGCACCGTGTTCAAGTACTGGGTCATGATCCAGGCCTTGGACTTCTCGTGCGAGAGCTTGATCGAGACGAAGATCTCCCTGATCTTCGTGCTGACCGTCCGCGAGGTGCCGATCGTCGTGTAGTAGTTCTTGGCGAATTGCTCGGTGAGCGTGGAGCCGCCCTGAAGGGTGCTGCCACCCTTGAGGTCCGCGTAGGCGGAGCGCACGATACCGGGAAGAGAGATGCCGCCCTCGTGGTAGAAGTTCCTGTCTTCCGCGGCGACCATCGCGTCCTTCATCACGGCAGGGATCTGCGAATCGGTCAGCATCTGCCGGTCGATGCCGTTGGCGCTGAACGTCCCGACCTGGTTCTTGCCGTTGGCGAAGTAGACGATCGACGACTGCTGCAGCGCCGCCTCGGAGACATCGGTGGGAATCGGAGTGGTCTCGTAGGCGTAGATGACACCCGCTACCACGATGAGCATCAGCCCGGCGGAGAGGCCCAGGGCGACCAGCGCGGCCTTCTTCAGCGTCCAGTGCCGCCACCAGTCGCCCTTGCGGCGTGCACGCGGGCCGCCGTCCCAGCCGTCGCCAGACCCGCCACCGTAGTCTCCGCCCCGGCGGCCGCGAGTCCCGGTGCGGGTGCCATCGGTCAGGCGGGCGGTGCGCTCACGCACCCCCGTTCCGCCGTGCCGGCCGCCTCCGTCCCGATAACCGGGGACCTCGTCGTCCCCGCCGAAACCGTTGCCGTAACCGTTGCGGCCGTAACCGTTGCCGCCATAGGCGCCGTCCGGGTGCCCGGCGCCCGCGTCCGGCCCGCTCTGCATGCCCAGGCGTGACCGCAGGTCGTTGCCGAGCTGGGAATTGCGGGACCGTGTGCCAGCGCCTGAGCTACCCCGGCTGCGCGACCCTGCGTCTGCGGGGCCCCGGCCGTTGCCGGTGGGCGCGGCCCGGCCGCGGTCCGGGACGGCGTCCCACCCGTTGCTCTCGTGGCGGGCATGACTGTGGCGGCCGCCCCCAGCGCGGCCGTACCCGTTGGAGCGGGGGTACCCGCCCGACTGGCCATTGCCGGCCGGCCGACCGTAGCCGTCTCCGCGGTCGTATGAATCCTCGCGCCTGCGGCCGCTGCCCGAGCCGCGCCGCCCCGTGCCGGCTGGCTCCTGCCAGTACGACCCAGCAGAATCTGGATTACTCACGCGTCCTCGCCGGTCGGGGAATAGGGATCACGAGCGCAGCGGTCCCGCCGAGCCTCAAGTTACCCGGTGGCACGCACCGTCCCGGCACATATCTCGAGTCACACCCGGATCGCCCCTGCGGGCCCGAAGCAACTGGCCTGCTCGCTCAGTCTCCAGCACGGGCGCGCCGACTGCGCCGGGTTTGCGGTTCGCCCGTGCCGAGAACATAGGACGACGCTAGGTGATTCCAGGCACAACTCTGACAGACCTCGACGACGTAAACCTGGAACTCCGCGTATTCGGCGGCCATTTCGGCCAACTCCGGGCCCTGCTTCACCCGGCCCTCATAGCGGCCGAGTTCGTCGCCGTAGACGTACGTAACGTGGGTGAGCTTGGCTTTCCTGCAGATCGGGCACGTCCGATCGGTCGGCTCCCCGTGGAACTTAGCGGCCCGCAGCAAGTACGGATGGGCATCGCAGACATCGGTGACCGGGGTGCGCCCGGAGAACACGGACGCGAGCGTGGCCCGCCGCGCGAGCCCGTAGTCCACGACCGATCGCCTCATGCCCGACAGGTTACGTCGGAACCGCGCTCCGGCCGAGCCCGGCTAGATGCCGGCGGATTCCGGCAGTACGGGGGCAACGGCAGACTTGCGCCCCAACCATGCAGCGCATATCTTGTCGATGTATCGGCCCGATACATCGGACCGACACACTGCGTCCTGTGAGGTGACGCGGTGTGGATCTTAACCCAGCGCGCGGCGAGGAGGTACGGGCTCGCAATGAGCAGTCAGCGGTCAGGCGTGCTCGAGCTTGCCGTGCTCGGGTTGCTGAACGAGACCCCTATGCATGGCTACGAGCTGCGCAAGCGGCTCAACTCGGTACTCGGTGCATTCCGCGCTTTCGGGTACGGGTCCCTGTACCCGTGCCTGAAGGAGCTGCTGCGGCAGGGCCTGATCGCCGAGGACGAGCCCGTCGGGCCGACCGCCAAGCCGCTGGCCGGCCGGAAGTCGAAGATCGTGTACCGGCTCACGGCGGAGGGCAAGGAGCGGCTTGAGGAACTGCTGTCCCAGGCGGGCCCGGCGGCCTGGGAAGACGACGGGTTCGGCGTCCACTTCGCGTTCTTCGGCCTGACCCGGGCGGATGTCAGGATGCGGATCCTCGAGGGCAGGCGCAGCAGGCTCGAGGAACGGCTCGACGGCTTCCGCGCCGCCATGTCCAGGACCCGGGAGCGCCTGGACAGCTACACGCTCGAACTGCAGCGGCACGGCTTGGAGTCGGTCGAGCGGGAAGTCCGCTGGCTCAATGAACTGATCGCCTCGGAACGGCAGTCGGGCCCGCAGCCCGGGGATCACACCCAAAGCGGCTCAGGCAGCACCGCCGACTGAGCCGGGACAGAGCTAATAACCCCCGCAGGGCAGGAGATAAGGAGCAATCCGAATGGGTTCGGTACGGGTAGCCATCGTTGGCATCGGGAACTGCGCCAGTTCCCTCGTCCAGGGCGTGGAGTACTACAAGGATGCCGACCCGGACGGTCGGGTGCCGGGCCTGATGCATGTCCAGTTTGGCCCCTATCACGTGCGGGACGTGGAATTTGTCGCGGCGTTTGACGTAGACGCCAAGAAGGTCGGGCGGGACATCGCCGAGGCCATTGTCGCGAGCGAGAACAACACCATCAAGATCTGCGACGTTCCGCCCACTGGGGTCACGGTGCAGCGCGGCCCGACCATGGACGGGCTCGGCGAGTATTACCTCCAGATCATCACCGAGTCGGACGAGAAGCCGGTTGATGTGACGCAAGCACTGAGGGACTCCGGTGCCGACGTGCTCGTGTCCTACCTGCCCGTGGGCTCGGAGCAGGCCGACCGCTACTACGCCCAGTGCGCGCTCGACGCGGGCGTGGCCTTCGTCAACGCCCTCCCGGTCTTCATCGCCTCCGACCCGGAGTGGGCGCGCAAGTTCACCGAAGCCGGTGTGCCGATCATCGGCGACGACATCAAGTCGCAGGTCGGGGCGACCATCACGCACCGCGTACTGGCGAAGCTGTTCGAGGACCGCGGCGTTGAGTTGCTCCGCACCTACCAGCTCAACGTCGGCGGCAACATGGACTTCATGAACATGCTGGAGCGGACCAGGCTCCAGTCGAAGAAGATCTCCAAGACGCAGTCGGTCACCTCGCAGATCCCGCACGAGATGGAGCGGGCGGCCGTGCACATCGGCCCGTCCGACCACGTGCCGTGGCTTGACGACAGGAAGCTGGCGTTCGTCCGCCTGGAGGGCAAGGCGTTCGGCGACGTCCCGCTGAACCTGGAGTACCGGCTTGAGGTCTGGGACTCGCCGAACTCGGCCGGCGTGATCATCGACGCCGTCCGCGCGGCCAAGATCGCCCGTGACCGCGGGATCGGCGGCCCGATCCTGTCCGCCGCGTCGTACTTCATGAAGTCGCCGCCGGAGCAGTACGGCGACGACGTCGCCCGCGACCTGGTGGACAAGTTCATCCGCGGCGAGGTCGAGCGCTAGCGCTGTGTTGGCCCGGGGGGACGACCCCCGGAGCCCCCCGGCGTGTGGTTGATCCGGCCGCCACGGCAACCGTCGGCTGCCCCAGCGCGCCATCCGCTCGGGCCGGAGGCCGGCCATCGCGGCTGGCGCCGTAGGCTGAGCGGGTGCCTCGCCAGGCAGACCGCAGCACCGGGCCCGGTCCCAGCCGGAGGAAGCCGCTCAGTTGGATCACCCGGTCAGCCTTCGTCTCCGACCTGCGCACCGTGCTGGCCGAGCGGAACTTCCGGCGCCTCTTCGCGACCCGGCTGATCTCGCAGACCGGCGACGGCGTGTTCACCGCGGGCGTCGGCACCTACGTGTTCTTCAACGCGACCACATATACGAGCCCGGCGAAGGGCGCGGCGGCGTTCGCCGTCCTCTACCTGCCGTACTCGCTGATCGGCCCGTTCGCCGGAGTGTTCATCGACCGCTGGTCCCGGCGCCAGATCCTGGCCCTGTCCGCGCTGCTCCGCTCGGCCTTCGTGGTGCTGACCGCGGCGCTCATGGCCGTGGGCAACTCCGGGGTTCCGCTCTACATCGCGGTCCTGCTGGTGCTGGGCGTGAACCGGTTCTTCCTGTCGTCGCTGTCCGCCGCACTGCCGCATGTGGTCGCCGAGGACAAGCTGGTCATGGCCAACTCGGTATCCCCGACCGCGGGCGGCATCATGGGCGCGATCGGGGGCATCGTGGCCCTCGGCCTGAACGCGGGCACCGGCAATACCGAGCGCGGCGCCGCGGTCACCCTGCTCGTGGCCGGCGCCTGCTATGTGGCCGCCAGCCTGGTCGCGGCCACGATGCGCCGGGACCTGCTCGGACCGGAGCGCGAGCCGGCCGGGGCGCCGCCGGGACGGCTGTTCAGCGAGCTCTCCTCGGTCGCGGCCGACCTGGCCGCGGGCGCGCGCTACGTGCTGCGGCACCGCGGCCCGGCGAGCGTGCTCGGTGCCACCGGCGGCAGCAAGTTCCTGTTCGGGATCTTGTCGCTGATGTCGATCCTGCTCTACCGGAACTACTTCTACCCGTCCAGCGCGCCGGCGGCTGAGGGTCACTACGCCGTGCTGGCGACGCTCTCGGCCGTTGGCTACGGCTGTGCCGCGCTGGTGGTCCCGCCGATCACCCGGCGGCTGTCCAAGCCGACCTGCATCGCGCTGCTGCTGGCCGTCAGCGCGGTGGTGATCGGCGTCCTGGGCGAGACCTTCAACCAGATCGCCTTCCTGGTGATCGGGTTCTTCCTGTACCTGACGGGGCAGGGTGTGGCGATCTGCGCGGTCACGATCCTCCAGGAGGAGGTGAACGACGCCTACCGCGGGCGCCTGTTCGCCTTCTACGACGTGATGTTCAACGTCATGCTCGCGGCCGGGGCGCTGCTCAGCGCGGTGTTCATGCCACTCAACGGCAAGTCGCCGCTGATCATCGGCTTGGTGGCGATCGGGTACGCGATCACCGCGGTCGGGTACTGGATGTTCAGCCGTCAGTCGCCGGCCGGCGCGGTCCCGGCCGAGCCCGGGCCCGCGAGCCCCTCGTCCGCCGCCCAGGCCAGCAACTCGTGAGTCGCGCGCTCGGCGCCCAGCGGGCCATGCTCCAGGCGCAGCTCGAGCAGATGCGCGGACGCCCGGCCGACCAGCGGGCCCTGCCCGATGCCCAGGATCCGCATGATGTCGTGGCCGTCCAGGTCCGGCCGGATGCTTGCGAGCTCCTCCTCCTCGGCCAGGACCGCGATCCTGTCCTCCAGGCTGTCGTAGGCCCGGGCCAGCCGCTGCGCCTTGGCCTGGTTCCTGGTCGTGCAGTCGGCCCTGGTGAGCGCGTGCAGCCGGGTCAGCAGCGGGCCCGCGTCCCTGACGTAGCGGCGGACCGCTGAGTCCGTCCACTCGCCTGAGCTGTACCCGTGGAACCGCAGGTGCAGCTCGACCAGCCGGGACACATCGGCCACCACGCTGGCCGGGAAGCGGAGCGCAGTCAGCCGGGCCCGGGTCATCTTCGCACCCTTCACCTCGTGGTGGTGGAAGGCCACCCGCCCGCCTGGCAGCTTGCTGCGGGTCTTGGGCTTGCCGATGTCATGCAGCAACGCGGCCAGCCGGAGCCTCAGGTCGCGCTCCAGGCCGTACCGGCCCTCCAGGGCGATGGCCTGGTCGAGCACGGTCAGCGAGTGCTGATAGACATCCTTGTGCCGGAAATGCTCGTCCTGCTCGAGGCGCAGCGCCGGCACCTCCGGGAGCACCTGGTCGGCCACCCCGGTGTCGACCAGAAGCGCGATGCCCTGGGATGGCCCGCTGTCCAGGGCCGCCTCCATGAGCTTGGTCAGCTCGGCCGTTATTCGCTCCACGGACACCTTCGGCGGCCGCACCAGCGGGGCCAGCTGGGTCATGGCCTGGCGCAGCTCCGGCGCGACCGCGAAACCGAGCTGGGCGACGAACCGGGCCGCGCGCAGCATCCGCAGCGGATCATCACGGAGCGAATCCTGCGGCCTGGCAGGCGTGCGCAGCAAGCGGCCCTGCAGGTCACGCAGGCCCCCGAACGGGTCGACGAGCTCATGCCCGGGCAGCCGCGCCGCCATCGCGTTGACGGTGAAATCGCGGCGGGACAGGTCGTCGGTGAGCGACGTGCCGTACGCGACCTCGGGCTTGCGTGACTCGCGCGCGTACTGCTCGCTCCGGTAGGTCGTGATCTCGAAGACCCTGCCGCCCTTGATCATCCCCACGGTGCCGAACTCGATCCCGATCGTCCACACCTGATCCGCCCAGTCGTCGATGATCTCCAGAACGCGCTCCGGCACAGCGTCGGTGGTCAGGTCCAGGTCACCGGAGGACTCGCGACCCAGGAAGGCATCCCTGACCGAGCCGCCGACCAGCGCGAGCTGGTGACCTTCGCGGGTGAACAGCGCACCGAGCTCGTCGGCCGTCGGCGAAATGGCGGCGAGCAGCCTGGCTGCTGCTTTGCGCTGCTGCGGGGTCAGCGAAGTGGAGTCCGGCACGGGCATTGAGGGTAAGTGCTGCGCGTAAGCTTTGGGAAACCCGGGGAGCGCGGAGGGAGACGATCCTGGACACTCCGCACCTCGCCTACCTCACCGGCCCGGCCGCAATAGCATTTCCGCCATGCCTCGCCCGCTGCTGACCAAATGCGCGGCCACTGCCGTGGCCGCGGCCGCGCTGGGGCTGTCCGGCCTGGCCCTGGCCGGCCCCGCAGCCGCCAGCCAGGCCGCGGTGCGGCAGGCGGACGGAGCGCCCCCGGTCTCCCTGGCGATCACCTCGGTAAGCCCCGCCTTCGCCCAGCCCGGCCGGCCCGTGACCGTCTCAGGGACCCTCACCAACAGCTCCTCAGGGCCGATGACCGGGCTGTCAGTCCAGCTTCGCTCGTCAAGCACCCCGCTCGGCAGCCGGGGCGAGCTGCAGGCCTACGCGAACGGCAACGACCTGGCTGATTCGGTCGTGCCTGGTGCGGCCAAGACGCTGCCCGGAACCCTCCGCCCCGGTGCCACGGTCAACTGGACCGTGGTGCTGCCGGTCAGCCAGGTGCCGATGACCACGTTCGGTGTGTACCCGCTCGCCGCCCAGGCGGAGAACTCAAGCCTCGCCCCGCTGACGGTGAGCCGGACCTTCCTGCCGTTCTGGCCCGGGAAGAAGGGCCCGGACCCCAAGTCACAGCAGATCGCCTGGATCTGGCCGCTGATTGACCAGCCCCGCCAGGCCCTGTGCGCCGGGCTGCTCAACAACGGCCTGGCCAGCAGCATCGCCAGCGGCGGCCGGCTGGCCGGATTGCTGGACGTGGGCAGCTCTTACGCCACAAGCGCCCAGCTCACCTGGGCCGTCGACCCGGCCCTGCTGGCCAACGTGCGCACGATGACCAAGCCGTACCGGGTCGGCGGCACTGCCGGGTGCCATGGCGTACTCCAGCCGGCGAGCAAGACGGCCGCCGCCTGGCTCACCGCAGCTCAAGTCGGCCACCGCCGGGCAGCCGGTCTTCGTCACGCCCGTACGCAGATGTGGATGTCGCGGCCCTGATCCGGCACAACCTGAACGCCGACCTGGCGCGCGCCTACGTCCAGGGCCGCTCACTGGCCGGCACCATACTGGGCCGCGACTTCAGCACAGGCACCACGGACACAGGCACCACGGACACAGGCACCACGGGCACAGGCACCACGGGCATCAGCACGGCGAGCACGGGCCTGAACGATATGGCCTGGCCAGCTGATGGCATCGCCAACTACGCGGTGCTAGAGAACCTCGCCGCGAGCGAGGGCATCGACACCGTGGTGCTCGACAGCTCCACCATGCCGCCGTCGCCGCAGCAGACCTACACGCCGAGTGCGCAGACGTCTACCCCGGACGGCGAGGGCCCGAAGCTGAACGTCCTGCTGTCGGACGACACGATCACGCAGATTCTCGGCACCGCCAACAGGGCGGCCAACTCAAAGGCAGTTTCCTTCTCCGTGGCGCAGCGGTACCTGGCCGAGACCGCGATGATCGCCGCCGAACGGCCCGAGCTGCCCCGGTCGATCGTCGTGGCCCCGCCACGCCACTGGGATCCTCCCGCGGGCCTGGCCAGCGCGCTGCTCTCCGACACCACATCGGCGCCGTGGCTGCGGCCGGTCAGCCTGAGCCAGCTTGCCGCCACCCCGAACCCGCCGGGGCAGGTGCACCGGCAGGCCCCGCACGCGGTCAGCCGCGCTGCGCTGCGGGTGCCGCTGCTGACGCAGGCCCGCCATCTGGATCAGCAGGCCAGCTTGCTGCAGAACGTCCAGCTCGGCCGGCAGATCGGCCTCGGGTACGGCGCGGCGGCTCTGGAGTCCTCGGCGTGGCGGGGTCACGGCGCGGCCGCGCAGCAGGGGTCGGCCCTGGCCCAGGAGATGACCACCTACCTAAGGGACCAGTACGCCAAGCTGACGATCATCGACTCCGGCCGTCTCACGCTGGGCGGAATGTCCGGCACGGTCCCGGTGTCCATCTCCAATCGCCTGCCCTACGACGTGAAGGTCAGGCTCGGGGTCAGGACCGGGTCCGGAGTCACGGTCAACCGGCAGCGCGCAGTGGTCATTCCGGCCGGCCAGGAGGAGATCGTCAAGCTGGCGGTCAAGGCCACGGCCGTCGGCTCGACCACGCTCCGGCTCAGCCTGCTCAGCGCGGACGGCACGCCGGTTCCCGGCGCTCATGCGACCATGACCGTACAGGCCACGCACTACGGCACCTTCGCCTTGGTAATCATCGCCTCCGCGCTGGCGGTGTTCCTGCTCACCGTGGCCACGCGGGCTGTCCGGCGGGGCCGCCGGGGCCGGCCGGAGGACAGCGCCGGGCAGGACGGGCGCGAGGAGCATGATGGACCTGGACCCGCCCCGGACCCTGGCCCCGGGCACATGGCCACTGGACCGCAGCGCCCAGGTCCGGCACCGCCGCAGACGGGACCGGTGCCGGACCCTGAGGCGACAGACGGCCCCGATCGGCCCGGGGAGCCGGCCGTAACCGATAACGTCGTTCCCGGTCATCCCGACCCCGGCCACGCTAGCCGTCACGATCCAGCGGAGGAGACAGATGACTACGCCTGGGCGCCAGGCTGGACCGACCGCCGCTGACGGCGGCCTCGGTTCGCCCGATGGCTTCCCTCCAGGCGACAGCCTTCCCGCGGACGATGCCGGCGTACCCGGCCCACGGCGACACGCGGCCGGGCACAGGTGCGTGGGCAGGGGACGAGTCAGCCCCGCGCCCGGCCCACGCCGGACCGCGTCACGCCACCGGGGCGCACCGGCCCGAATCGGTCGCCGTGACCGAGCAGGCCGCCGGACTTGAGCCTTCAGAGATAGACCAGGACGGCGGGAACGCCTTCGTCGAGCAGTACGCTCGCGCCGGCGCCGCGGGCCCGACCGACGCCAGCCTGGTGCGCTCCAGCGGCGTCATGGCGATGGGCACCATCGCGTCCAGGTTCACCGGCTTCCTGCGGAACGCCATCCTGATCTACGCGATCGGCACCCACTACCTGGGCGATTCCTACAACATCGCCAACACACTCCCGAACGCGGTGTACAACCTGGCTCTCGGCGGCATTCTCACCAGCGTCGTGGTGCCCTTGCTGATCAGCGCGGCCAAGCGGGATAGCGACCGCGGCGAAGCCTACGACCAGCGGATCTTCACCCTGGGCGTGCTCGCGCTGGCCGGCATCACGATAGTCGCGACCGTGCTGGCCGCACCGATCACCGACCTGTACGCGGGCAACATCGGCAATGCCGACGCCCAGCACCTGACGGTGATCTTCGCCTACTTCTTCATCCCGCAGATCTTCTTCTACGGGGTCAGCTCGCTGGCCGGGGCGATCCTGAACGCGCGCGGGAAGTTCGGCGCGCCGATGTGGACCCCTGTGATCAACAACGTGGTCGTAATCCTGGTCGGCCTGGCGTTCATGGTGACCGCAGGGCTGAACCGCACGCCATCGGATATCTCCGCGAGGGAGATCCAGCTGCTGGGCATCGGAACCACGCTCGGCATTGTGCTGCAGACCGCCGGGCTCATCCCTTCGCTGCGCCGGGTCGGGTTCCACTGGCGGCCCCGCTACGACTTCAGGCGCGCCGAGGTGGCGGAGATCCGCCGGATGAGCGGCTGGATGTTCGGGTACGTGCTCACCACCCAGATCGCCTTCCTGGTGACGACCCGGGTCGCGAACCTGGCGGGCTCCCGGGTATCGCAGAAGGCGGCGGGCGCTGGGTTCGCCGCCTACAGCAACGCGTACCTGCTCTTCCAGCTGCCCTACGCGATTGTCGGCATCTCGGTGATCACAGCGCTGCTGCCGCGGATGAGCGCGCACGCGTCGGAGCGCAGGTACCAGCTCGTGGCCACGGATTTCTCCACCGCGACCCGGCTGGCCTCGGTCATTGTGGTGCCCGCCGCGCTGATCCTGGCCGTGCTCGGGGCGCCGCTGGCAGAAGGCGTATTCGGGTACGGCAGCACCTCGGCGGCCAGTGCCCGCTACCTGGGCGAGATCTTCGCCGTGTTCTCGCTCGGCCTCCTCCCGTACATGTTGTTCCAGCTGCTGCTGCGGGTTTTCTACGCGATGCACGACAGCCGGACACCCGCGCTCATCGGCGTGGTCACCATGGTCATCAACATCACGGCTAACCTCATCGCGCTGGCCGTGCTGCCGCCGAAGCATGTCGTGGCCGGGCTCGGCGCCGGGTTCGGTATCGCGAACCTGGTCGGCACCGTAGTTGCCTGGCGGGTGCTCAGCCACCGCATCGGCGGCCTGGGCGGCCGGGTGATCCGCTCCAGCCTGCTGCGGATGCACGCGGCCGCCATTCCCGGCGTGATCTTCGCCATCGCCGTGTCCGTCATGATCGGCGCGGTGGCATCCGGAGGGAAGATCGCCGCCCTGCTCACCGTCGCGCTCGGCGGCAGCGGGGCCACACTGCTCTACGTCATGTTCGCCAAGGCCTTCGGGGTCAGGGAGCTCACCAACCTGACCGACACCGTTCGCGCGAGGCTCCGCTGACCGTCAGCGCGATGTTCACGGCGCTGTCAGAATGGTCCTGGCAGGGGTATACCAGCAGGCTCAGCCGGTGAGGCGGACATCTCTTGGTGGTAACGGTTTGCGATGGTAGGTTGCCCGGGGACTCTCAGGGGGCGGTCTGCGGCCTAGCATGTTGTGCAGCATGATGGTCTTGTCTCGTCCGGTTAATCACCTACGGGGCCAGAAGGGAGGCTCGGGAGCCGCTCCGCTCGTCGCAGGTATATGAGTACGTTCACGTCTGAGCCCGGAACGCGGCTCGGTGGCCGGTACCGCCTGGAGGACCGGGTCGCCGCGGCTGCGGGCTGGGCTGCCTGGAAGGCCATAGACGAAACGCTGGCCCGAGCGGTTACCGTGCTTACCTTCGCGCCCGGGTTCCCGCGCCTGCGAGAGGTAGTGACGGCAGCACGCGCAGCCAGCCGACTCAACGATTCACGGTTTGCGCAGGTGTTCGACGTTGAGGACGACTGGGATCACGCCTACATCGTGACCGAGTGGGCAGCCGGGGACTCGCTCGACGACCTGCTGGCCGCCGGCCCTCTCGACTCGGCACGCGGGGCGCGGATCGTCGCCGAAGCCGCCGAGGCGGTCTCGGTGGCGCACGCAGCCGGCCTGGCCCACCTCTGCCTGGGGCCGGAATCGCTGCGCTGGACCCCCGGGGGCGGTGTCAAGATCACGGGCCTCGGTATCGATGCGGCGCTGTCCGGCGCCAACGCGGAAGACCCGGAGTTCGCCGACACGCGCAGGCTGGGGATGCTGCTCTACGCGGCGCTGACCGGTCACTGGCCCGGTCCGGACTGTCCCACCCTGCCGCCCGCGCCGTTCGCGGACGGGCTCCCCTGCAGCCCCCGCCAGGTCAGGGCCGGCGTGCCCGCCGCGCTTGACGAGATCACCAGCCAGGTTCTGATGCTGCGGGACCGGGACGAGAATTCCCAGCTGACCACGCCGACCCAGCTTGCCACTGCGCTCTTCGCGGCTGTCCCCCCGGTGCCGATACCCCAGCTGCCACCATCGCCGCGCACGCGAGCCGAAGGACCGCGGCAGAACCAGCGGCCCACCCGGGAACATGAGCACCGGTCCCGGGGCGGCGGCCGGGAGACCGACCACCGGTCGCGGGGCGGCGGCCGGGAGACCGACTACCGGTCCCAGGACGGGCAGGAGCCCGAGTACTGGCCGCCGGACGGGCCGCCGGCGGGCGAGCGTACCTGGACGCGCGGCCCGGCCCCCGGGCGGCGGCCTGGCAACTCACGGGGCAAGATCCTGCTCGCGGTGGCAGCGATCATCGTGCTGGTGCTGATCGTGGCGTTTGTCTACTCTGCCCTGCGCGGTGACTCGGCCAAGTCGGGCTCGTCCACCCAGCATCCGCCCGCAGCCACGCATTCCAGTTCGGCTGCGGCTGTGCTCAGGCCGCTCAGCGCGCACGGGTTCGGGGAGAATGACGCCGGCACGAACCTGGCCATCGACAGCAGCACCGCCACCGACTGGCAGACCCACTGGTACCTGGGCAACGCGGTTTTTGGGGGATTGCAGAAGGGATCCGGCCTGATCCTCGATATGGGCCGCACGGTGAGCCTGAGTTCCGTGCAGGTCTTGTTCGGGCCGCTTTCCGGCGCGGACGTGCAGATCAAGATCGGCAATCCGGCCACCCCGCTGCCCGGGCCGGATAACGCCTCCGCCGCGGAGGCGGACGCCAGCAGCATGACCACGGTGGCCCAGAAGACCGACGTCGCCGGAGCGGTCACCTTCACGGTCAGCAGCAAGGCCAGTGGACGATATGTCCTGGTCTGGTTCACCAAACTGCCCCCCATGACCGGCCATAACCCCAACAAGTTCCAGGCCGATATCTTCAACGTCGTCGTGAAGGGGTCAAGCTGAACCCTGCAAGCTGAATCCTGGCGCCGGGGCACGACGGGAGGACGGCCACGGAACACCACGAGGCAGGCGGCCAGCCCGGGGGCGCGCTGCCGGAGTCGCGTACGCCTGCGGACTCCGAACCCGCGGACGCGGAGCTGCTCTGCAGGCACGTAGCCGGCGACCCGGATGCGTTCGCCGAACTGTTCCTGCGCCACCGCGACCGGCTGTGGGCCGTGGCGGTCCGCACGCTGTCCGACCCGGAGGAGGCGGCCGACGCGCTGCAGGACGCGATGATCTCCGCGTTCCGCCGGGCCGGGACCTTCCGCGGGGACTCCGCGGTCACGACCTGGCTGCACCGGATCGTCGTCAATGCGTGCCTCGACCGGCTCCGGCGCAAGGCCGCCCGGCCGGCCACCAGCGGGACAGATGAGCGGACGCTGGACAGCCTCGCGGTCCACCACGCCGCCGCGGACCCGTCGTCGGATAGCGACCTCTCGCTGGACGTGATGTCTGCGCTGCGTACCCTGCCCCTCGACCAGCAGGCAGTGCTGGTCCTGGTGGACATGCTTGGCTACTCGGTAGCCGACACGGCCGAGATCCTGGCTGTGTCGGAGGGCACCGTGAAAAGCCGCTGCTCCCGGGGACGCGCCCGGCTGCTGCCGCGGCTGGCCCACCTGCGGCAGCGGGCCGCCCCCGGGATCCGCCGTGAGGTCTCCGGGCCCGCCCTAAGGAACCGATCGGCCACGCCAGACGTCCAACCTGCGCGGGAAGGGGGTGACGACCCGTCATGACGCGTCACGTTGACGCTGAGACACTAGCCAGGTTCCGCCAGGGCGAGCTGAGCTCGCGCCGGCACGCCCGGATCCGGTCTCACCTGGCCGGATGTCCCCGCTGCAGCCACCTGAACGAGGATCTTGCCGGTGTCACGACACTGCTCGCGAGTGTCCCGCCCCCGCCGATTCCCGTGCATCTCACGGCCAGGATCCACAGCGCGCTCGCAGCCGAGGCGGCCCTGCGGGCCACAGTGGCCGCTGGCTCCGCGCCGGCGGCCCTGGCCGGGGCTGCGGCCCCGGCGGGCACTACGGCCCCAGCAGGTACTACGGGCCCGGCAGGTACTACGGGCGCTGCGGTGCCCGCGGGACAGTCGGCGCCGCAGGACCCCGGTCGCCCGCCACGCGAGCGCGCCGGGCGGGGCTGGCACCCACGCCTGCCCCCGCTCTCCTCCCCGGCTGGGCTCCGGGTCGCGGCCGCAGCCGCGGCAGTTGTGATCATCGCTGGCGGCAGCTACGAGATCATCGCTCATACCGGCGCCTCGCCGACCGGCGCTTCCAGCGCTGGGGCCTCCCGAAGCTCAGCGGCCAGCGGATCCCCGAGCTCGGGCCTCGCCCCTAACGCGCGTGCCCTCGGGCCCGCGTTGCCGTACCGGCACGGGGAGCGGCAGGACAGCGTCACCCCGATCACAACCGACACCGACTTCACGCCGGAGAAGCTCAAGCACGAGGTAAGCACCGAGCTCACCCGCTACAGCCCGACCAAGGTCAGGGCGGCCGCCCCCAATTCCATGGCCCCTAACGCCGCACGCAGCCCGGCCGCGGCGCCCGCCAAGCATGCGACGGCCTTCGGCATCCCCATCGCGGCCCTGGATGGATGCGTCAACCGGATGGCGGCAGGGGAGCTGGTGCTGCTCGTTGAGGTGGCCCATTACCAGGGGGTGCGGGCTACGGTTATCGTCACGGAGGTGTCGGCCGTGAGCCCCGAGCAGGTATGGGTGGTCGGGATGAACTGCTCGGGTTCACGCAGCGATGTGCTGGCCCATACCGTGCTGGCCAACGGCGGCTGAGCCCGCCGCATGGCACCAGGCCGCCATCGCCGTCCGCGGGAATCTCCGGGACGGCGAAACTGTTGATGTCCCTGCATGTTTCATAGAAGGGCAGCCAAGTGACCGACGTTCGGGATGTCATCATCATCGGCTCCGGCCCGGCCGGCTATACGGCGGCGCTTTACGCCGCCAGGGCGCGGCTGAACCCGCTGGTCTTCGAGGGCTCGGTGACCTCAGGCGGAGCGCTGATGAAGACCACGGATGTCGAGAACTTCCCTGGCTTCCCTGACGGTGTGCTCGGTCCCGACCTGATGGACGCGATCCGCAAGCAGGCCGAGCGCTTCGGCGCCGAGCTGGTGCCCGACGACGTCACCGAGGTGGACCTGGCCGCGAACCCCAAGGTCGTCAACGTAGGCAGCAACGAGCACCTGGCCCGGACCGTGATCATCGCTACCGGGTCCGGCTACCGCGAGCTCGATGTCCCCGGGGAGAACCTGCTGTCCGGCCATGGTGTCTCCTGGTGCGCGACCTGTGACGGCTTTTTCTTCCGGGAGCAGGACATCGCGGTCGTGGGCGGCGGCGACTCCGCGATGGAAGAGGCCACGTTCCTGACCCGCTTCGCGCGGTCGGTCACGGTGATTCACCGGCGGGACGCGCTGCGCGCGTCCAAGATCATGCAGGACCGCGCGTTCGCCAACCCGAAGATCAAGTTCGCCTGGGACAGCGAGGTGGCCGAGATCCTCGGCGCGGACCGGGTCAGCGGCGTGCGGATCCGCAACGTGAATACCGGAGAGGAAAGCACGCTGGCGGTCACCGGAGTGTTCGTGGCCATCGGGCACGACCCGCGCAGCGAGCTGTTCACCGGCCAGCTCCCCACCGACACGGAGGGATACCTCCTCGTTGAGCAGCCGTCCACCCGCACCAGCATCGACGGCGTGTTCGCCGCCGGCGACGTCGTGGACCACACCTACCGTCAGGCCGTGACCGCCGCCGGCACCGGCTGCGCGGCGGCTCTGGACGCCGAGAGATGGCTGGCGGATCACGAGTCCTGACCCCGAACCCGTGTCCGGGTCCGCACATGACACGGACCTGCGGCACGCACCTCACCCACTGATAACGCCAATGAGAAAACGGAAGGAAAACCGCACCGTGGGCACAACCAAGAACGTAACCGACGCGACCTTCGAGGCCGACGTGCTCAAGAACGACAAGCCTGTCGTCGTGGATTACTGGGCCGAGTGGTGCGGTCCGTGCCGCCAGGTCTCCCCGGTCCTCGAGGAGATCGCGAACGAGCACGCTGACAAGATCGACGTGGTCAAGCTGAACGTCGACGACAACCCGGTCACCTCTCAGCGGTACGGGATCCTGAACATCCCGACGCTGAGCGTGTTCAAGGGCGGCGAGGTCGTCAAGGAGATCGTCGGCGCCAGGCCGAAGTCGGCGCTGCTCCGCGAGCTGGCCGATTTCATCTGATCAGGCTGACCATCGGCTGCGGGGCCGCGACGGCCCCGCAGCCTCCAGCAGGCAGCACCTCTCACCACTAGTCGAAATAAATTTCGATAGTTAGGCTCAGACCAGCAGGGTTTCGAGTTGTTGCCCGTAAGCTTGGCGGGCTAGGCCAGCCGCAGAGCGCGCTCCGGGGTCATCGACCCGAGCAACCGCTCCAGGGCAACCTCGACGTCTTCCCGCCAGGACAGTGCGGTCTTGAGCTCCAGCCGCAGCCGCGGGTAGCGGGCGTGCTGACGGACCGTCTTGAACCCGACCGCCAGCAGGTAGTCGGCGGGCACCATGCAGGATGGCCCGTTCCATTTGAGATCCCCGAACGCCTCGATGGCTTTCACGCCGCGCCGGGTCATGTCCTTGGCTACACCCTGCACGAGCATCCGGCCCAGGCCGCCGTCGGCGAACTCCCCGAGGACATGTGCGGTCATCAGCAGGACGGCGTCGGCACTGACGGGGCTGGTCGGGAACGCCACGGACCGGGGCACGTACTGCGGAGGCGCATACAGCACGTAGCCCGCCGCCACGCCGTCGACATAGATGATCTTCCCGCAGCTGCCCCACTCCAGCAGGACCGAGGAGACCCAGGCCTCTTTCTCCAGCCCCGGATCGCCTTCCTCGTGCGCGCGGGCGTAGTTCACCGGGTCCAGCTCCCAGAACACGCAGCGGCGGCACCGGGGCGGCAGGTCACCAAGGTTGTCCAGCGTGATACTGGCGAGGCGGCGGGACACGAATCACCCCTGAGATCGGTGACCACTGTCTGATGCCGGGCAGCAGAGGCAGAGCGCCTTAGATCCCGCTCGCCCCCTCGTGGCCCGTACCCTCTCATGGTACCCACTGCGGGCTCGCTAGGCTCAGCTGGTGACTCCCGAACTGACACCCTCACCGGCACCCCTGCGCAAGAGCTTCGGCAGCGACAATCACGCAGGCACCCACCCGGCGGTCCTGCGGGCCATCGGCGAAGCCAACGCGGGTGACACCACCGCGTACGGCGATGACCCATGGACAGCCCGCACCGTCACGCAGCTCGCCGAGGCGTTCGGCGGCAGCGAGGTCTGCTTCGTCTTCAACGGCACCGGAGCCAATGTCCTGGGGCTCAGCCTGATGCTGCGCCCGTATGAGGCCGTCATCTGCGCCGAGAGCGCCCACCTCAACGTGGACGAGTGCGGTGCTCCCGAGCGGATCCTGGGCTGCAAGCTGCTGACCGTGCCGGCACCGGATGGCAAGCTGACCCCCGAGCTGATCGCCACCCGGCTCGGCGGGCGCGGGGACGAGCACCGCGCGCAGCCACGGGCGGTCGCCATCACCCAGGTCACCGAGCTCGGCACCTGCTACACCCTGGAGGAGTTGCGGCGGCTCGCGGAGTTCTGCCGCGCCAGCGGACTGCTCCTGTACATGGACGGCGCCCGCCTGGCCAACGCGGCCGCCTTCCTGGGCTGCTCCCTGGCCGAGCTGGCCACCGGTGTCGACGTGCTCAGCTTCGGCGGCACCAAGAACGGCGCCCTGGGCGCCGAGGCGCTCATCGTGATGAATGCCTCCCTCACCGCCGAGGCCCCGTTCCTGCGCAAGCAGCAGATGCAGCTGGCCTCGAAGATGCGGTATCTGGCCGCGCAGTTCAGTGCGCTACTCGAGGATCAGCTGTGGCTGCGTAATGCCAGAAAATCCAATGCCATGGCCCGGCGCCTCGCGGAAGCCCTCAGCGGTATTCCTGGGGTGCGGCTGGACCAGCCGGTCGAGTCGAACGGGGTCTTCGCGGCCCTGGATCCCGCGCTGATCGAGCCGCTGCAGCGGGAATGGAACTTCCACGTCTGGGACGACCATGACCATGTGGTCCGGTGGATGACGGCCTTCGACACCACCGAGGAGGACGTCGATGCGTTCGTGGCCGGGATCCGGGCGGCAGCGAGTGTCGTCAGCGCCTGAGCCAGCCGCCGGCCAGGCGGGTGAAGCTGGAGGCGAGCCAGCCTGGCCACGGCCGGAGCTGTGCCCCTGTTTCACGTGAAACGGGGCCCGGGCTGATTCACGTGAAACACTCGGCGGACTCCCGCGCCAGACTCAGGCGGTGCGGGCCTGCGTCCAGCCGGGCGTCATGGTCTTGACGATCCGCTCCAGGTCCTCCAGCGTCGCGAACTCGACCACGATCTTTCCCTTGCGCTGGCCGAGCTCGACCTTCACCCGCGTATCGAAGGTGTCCGATAGCCGGTCCGCGAGCTCGCGCAGCGCCGGTGCGACCGGCTTCGGCCTGGGCTCCTGCTTGCGCGGGGTCTTGGTTTCGTGCGCGCCGAGGGCGACGATCTCCTCCACGGCCCGGACCGAGAGCCCTTCCGCGACGATGCGGTGGGCCAGCTGCTCCTGTGCCTGCAGATCGTCCACGGTCAGCAGCGCCCGGGCGTGCCCCGCGCTCAGCACTCCGGCGGCCACCCGCTTCTGCACCCCGGCCGGCAGATTGAGCAGCCGGATGGTGTTCGAGATGTGCGGCCGGGAGCGGCCCACCCTGCGGGCCAGCTCCTCATGTGTGGCCGAGAAATCGTCGAGCAGCTGCTGGTACGCGGCGGCCTCTTCCAGGGGGTTGAGCTGCTGCCGGTGCAGGTTCTCGATCAGGGCGTCCCTGAGCATGTCGTCGTCTGACGTCTCCCGCACGATGGCGGGAATCTGGGCGAGCCCGGCCAGCTGGCAGGCTCGCCACCGGCGCTCGCCCATGACGATCTCATAGTGGCCCGGCATGATCCTGCGGACGACAACGGGCTGCAGCAGGCCCACGACCGCGATCGAGGCGGCGAGTTCCTCCAGGGCCTCCTCGTCGAAAACCTGGCGCGGCTGGCGCGGGTTGGGTGTGATCGAGCCCACCGGTATCTCGTCGAAGTACGCGCCGACGTCAGCGGGCTGGCTGCCCGGCGGAACGGCTGACGGCTGACCGGGATCCGCCGCCGGTCCTGCGGCTGCGGTCGGAATGAGGGCCCCGAGTCCCTTGCCCAGTCCGCGCTTCTGCTGAGGCATTGCCTTTCCTCACTGTCCGTTCGGCATGGCTTCACGCCAGGCCATTCCGCTGCCGCAGGCGATCGCAAGCTGCCCAGGGCCATCCTGCCAGGCCAGCATGGGGAAACAGAGCCCGTCCGCCAAAGGCCACGGTGCCCGCACCCTCACGCTGGACATAAATCAGCAAACAGGGACACATTTTCAAACTGGTATTTGACATTAACCGGCCGCACCGGCCGCCTTCCGGCCGGAAGGATCCGTTACCCCGGTGCGCGGCGTGACCTCAGGGCCGGGATGAGCTTCGGTGAGCCATCTCCTTGGCCGCCTCGAGGTAGGCCTGTGCTCCGCTCGACCCGGGATCGTAGGTCATGACCGACTGCCCGTAGCTCGGGGCCTCGGATACCCGCACGCTGCGCGGGATGATCGCGCCGAGCACGATCTCCCCGAAGTGCTCCCGGACCTCATCGGCCACCTGCGAAGCCAGCCGGGTGCGGCCGTCGAACATGGTCAGCAGGATGGTCGAGACCGTCAGGCCGGGGTTGAGGTGGCTCCTGACCAGATCCACGGTGCGCAGCAGCTGCTCAAGCCCTTCCAGCGCGTAGTACTCGCACTGGATCGGTATCAGCACCTCCGGCGCGGCCACCAGGGCGTTCACGGTCAGCAGGCCGAGCGACGGGGGGCAGTCGATGAAGATGTAGTCCAGGCCGGAGGAGTCGAACCCGGAAAGAGCCCGGACCAGGCGTGACTCCCGGGCCACCAGCGGGACCAGCTCGATCTCTGCTCCGGCAAGATCGATGGTCGCGGGCACGCAGTAGAGGTTGGGGATTCCTGCGGCTGGCTTGATGACGCCGGCCAGCGGCTGGTCCTCCACGAGCACGTTGTAGACGGACACCACGCCAGAGTGATGATCGACGTCGAGAGCGGTCGACGCGTTGCCCTGGGGATCGAGATCGATAACGAGCACGCGTGCGCCGTGCAGCGCGAGGCTCGCGGCCAGGTTGACCGCGGTGGTGGTCTTGCCGACCCCACCCTTCTGGTTGGCGATCGTGATGGTCCGGCATGCCTTGGGGCGGGGCCAGGGGGCACCGCCCGCCCGGGCGGCGAGCGCGGCCCTGGCCGCGCGGGCGATCGGCGTGTCAGCTCCGGTGTCGGTCACCACCGGCCTCATTATCTCCCGGTCGTCCTGGCTCACGGGCACGTCCGGCGCGCCGAAACCCGCCGCCTCCGGTGCCTGGACGCCACGCCGC
Source organism: uncultured Actinomycetota bacterium (assembly GCA_963739645.1). Lineage (GTDB taxonomy): Bacteria > Actinomycetota > Actinomycetes > Streptosporangiales > Streptosporangiaceae > JASHPR01. The sequence continues at coordinate 46,726 of CAVUBM010000104.1, read as the reverse complement.
GTGGCCGCGGCCACGCGCGGCCGCAGCACCGGGGCGTGGTGGCGGCCCACCGCCTTCACGCCCACGGCCAGGTCCATCGCGATGTCCCTGGAGGCCGCGCCCAGGCCTTCAGCAGCGGTAGGAGCCTGTTCCACGTGAAACCGGACCCGGCGCAGCCGGCGCGGCGTCGGGTCCGGCTTCCGGTGCATCGGGCCCGTCCGGCACGCCACCACCCTGAACCGCGCTGGGTCCCGGCGCTGGCCAGCCGAGCGCATCCGGGGCGGGAATCCCGTCACCGTCTCCGGCCGGCACAGCACGTTCCTGGTCCGGCTGGCCCGGCCATCCCAGGCCATCAGCGGCGGCCGTCATCAAGATCTTTCTCCTCCCGGGGCCTGATGCCCCGCTGCCGGCGGCGTGCCCCGCCGGGCCGTCGGCCCGCACCGGAGGGGGTGGCGGCAGCGGCGGTGAACCGGACGATTGTGGGCGGCGGACTGACCCTACCGCTCCCAGCGTGCACGACTGCCACGTCCCGCGCACCCAGCCTGTCCAGCACGGGACGGGCCTGGGCGACTTCCTGCTCCGCACTGGCTCCTTTCAGGGCCAGAACGAGGCCTCCGGGCCGGGTCAGGCCCAGCGCCAGGACGGCCAGCCGCTCCAGCGGCGCCACCGCGCGAGCGGTCACCACGTCGCCGGCCAGCCGCCCGGCTGCCTCCTCGGCCCGCTGCCGGCAGACCCTGGCGTTGCCGAGGCCGAGTTGCCGCACGCAGTCATCCAGGAAGCTGGCCCGGCGCGCCATCGGCTCCAGCAGCACGATCTCGGACTCCGGGAGCAGCATCGCGAGCACGATCCCGGGCAGCCCCGCACCGGAACCCAGGTCGATGACCGAGCTCCGGTGCGGGATCATCTCGGCCACGGCCGCACAGTTCAGCAGGTGCCTGTCCCACAGCCGCGCCGTCTCCCGGGGGCCGATCAGGCCGCGCGTCACGCCCGGGCCTGCCAGCAGCGCGGCATAGCGCTCGGCGAGCCCGATCGCCGGGCCGAACAAGCTCCTGGCCTCCGGCGGTGCCGGCGGCGGCTGAGGCTCGGGCGCGGCCGCCGGGGGCGGGCCAGAAGCCACCCTGGCTCAGCTCCCGGGCAGGACTACCACCCGACGGTCCGGCTCCTCGCCCTCGGACTCGCTCCGCAGCCCGGCGGCGGCCACGGCGTCGTGCACAATCTTGCGCTCGAACGGGTTCATCGCCCAGAGCTTCTTGGGCACGCCGGTGCGCTTCACCTCATCGGCCGCCTCGCGGCCGGTCTCCGCCAGTTCGGTGCGGCGCCGCAGGCGGTACCCGCCGACGTCGATCATGATTCTGGTGCGGTTGCCCGTCTGCCGGTGCACCGCAAGCCGCGTCAGCTCCTGCAGCGCCTCGAGGACCTCTCCTCCCGACCCGACCAGCTCATCCAGGGTCGCTCCGACCACGGAAACCAGCGCCCGGTCCCCTTCGACATCCATGTCGATGTCTCCGTCGAGGTCGGCCACGTCGAGCAGCCCCTCGATGTAATCGGCCGCTATCTCACCTTCGAGTTCCAGGTCCGCGAGATCAGCCGTGCCCTCGCCGTCCTGGTCAGGCGCCTGCCCGGCCGCCTCGGGGAAGCCCGCAGCCGCTTCCGACCCGCCGTCCGCGCTGGCCTCGCCGTCGGCGTCATCAGCATCAGACGGGCCGGCGCCAGGCGTGTCAAGGTCGTCCCCCGCAGCCATCGCCTCGGCCGGAATCCCGGATGCGTCAGTCCCGTCGGCCGGCTCCGCCGCCTGCCCTGCTTGGGACTGATCTGGCGCGGACGGGTCGGTGACCGCGCTCTCCCCTTGGCTCACGATCGGGCCTCCTACGTACCGGGTTTGGACCTCTGGACCTGTGCTGACTCAGCGGGCCGCGCTCGGCGGCCAGGTTCTCACCGCTTTCCCGAGCGCTTGCTGCGAGACTGCCGCTGCTTCTGCTGCCTGACGAGCTTAACCTCGGGCTCGGGCGGCGGCGGCTCGGGCTCGGCCCGCTTGCCGAGCCTGCGCAGCATCCCGCCGCCGTTCGCCGACGGCTGGGCCGCCGCGCTCGACCCGGAGGGCTGGGCGCCGGCGGCCTTGCGGCCGGCGTTCTTGGGCTGGGCGCCGTTGGCGTTTCTCGGGGCGGAGCCATTCGACCCGCCCTGGTCCGCCTGGCCCGCCGCTGAGCCCGATCCAGCCGGGCCGGATGTCACGCGCTTGGGCGGCTTGGTGGTGCTGCGGCCGGTCGCGCTGGGGGCGATCACGGGGCTGGGGGCAGCCGTCCCGGCGGCCGCTCCGGCCGTGACAGGCTGCGGGTACCTCCGGAACAGCACCCACTGCTGTCCGAGCGTCCACACGTTCGTCGTCACCCAGTAGAGGACCAGCCCGAACGGCCAGTACAGACCCGACAGCGCGAAGAACGGCATGATGTACATCATGTATTTCTGCGACTGGCCCATCGGGTTGTCCGGGGTCGCAGCGGGCATCATGCCGCGCTTCATGCTCTGCCGCACGGTCAGGTAGGTCGTCGCCATACTGATCAGGACGAACGCCAGGATCACGACCTTGGCGTGCAACGGGACGCCGTGCGAGAACAGGAACTTGTCCGCGATCGTGACGCCGAGAATCTTCGCATGCCGGGCGCTCTCGACCATCTGCTCGGTCAGCCCGTACTTGGGCGGCTCGCCCGGCTTCCACTCGGCAATCGCCCGCAGCACGCTGAACAGCGCGAAGAACATCGGCAGCTGCAGCACCACCGGGAGGCACCCCATCAGCGGGTTGACGCCCGCCTGCTGGTAGAGCTTCATGGTCTCTTGCTGCAGCGTCTGCTTGTCGTTCTTGTACTTCTTGCGCAGGGCCTGCATCTGCGGCGCCAGCGCCGACATCGCCCGCGTCGTGTGCATCTGCTTGATAAACAGCGGCACCATGATGAGCCGCATCAGGACGACGAGGATCACGATGGAGAGCGCCCAGGTCCACCCGCTGGTGGCACCGAAGATCGGGCTCAGGTAGCCGTAAATCCCCTTGAGCACCCATGCCACGGCCTCGTAGACCGGGTTAAGCGGATTCCCCACCGGCTAGCTCCCTTGAGATCTGATCGGGGCCGTCTGCCCCCCGGCCGGGCGCGGCGCGCTGGGCCGGAATCCCGCCTCGGCCCGGCCGGGCTCGGTCTCCGCCGGCCGCCGCGGCGCCGGAACCGGGTCCAGCCCTCCCGCGTGGAACGGATGGCAGCGGCTCAGCCGCCGGGCAGCCAGCCAGCTGCCGCGCAACGCGCCGTGCACCTGCACCGCCTCGAGCGCGTATGCACTGCAGGACGGGTAAAACCGGCAGCGCTCAGCGAGCAGCGGGCTGATGAAGCGCCGGTATCCGTTCAGGAGCAGCACCAGAACCCAGGCGGCGGCCGACAGCCGCTCCCTGGTCCTATTCTGCTCTGTGCTCGTCATGGACGCTGCGTCCCACCCTGCCGCCGAAGCAATGCTCCGAGTACCAGGTCGAGTTCGGCGGCGAGATCCGCCTGGCGTGCGGTAGCGGCCGGGGGATTGGCACGCACCACCAACAGGCTACCTTCAGGGAGCGACCCGAGATACCCGCGGGCCAGATGACGCAGCCTGCGCCGCACCTTGTTCCGCACGACCGCACCTCCTACCGCGCGGCTCACCACGAACCCGACCCGGGCCGGCTCATCGTTCCCCGCCCGGCTGAGCAGGTGCGCGGAGATCAGCTTCCGGCTCGCCCGGCGGCCGCTGCGCACCGCGCGGGAGAAATCGATGCGCCGCCGCATCCGCGCGGCTGCGGGAAGCATCCGCGGTCACCACCGGACCCGCGGGCCCGCGCAGCTGGCCCTCCTCAGGTCAGGCACTGACCCGCGTGCGCCCCTTGCGGCGCCGCGCGGACAGGATCGCGCGCCCAGCGCGGGTCCGCATGCGCAGCCGGAACCCGTGCGTCTTTGCGCGGTGACGGTTGTTCGGCTGGAACGTACGCTTGCTCACCGGGACTCCAGAACGCAGGACAGGATCAAGAATGGATTACCCGTGCCAGGCGAGCAGAGGGCCGTTTTCGGCACACGCTAACGCCAGCCCTACGGATAGCCGGACTCATGCACGGTACGCGCCCGGGAGCCACTGGTCAAACCGGCGCCGGGCCGACCGGCCCGTCCACGGTCGTCACTGCTCAGGATCCCACTTGCACCCTCCGCAACACTTCCCGTTTGCCAAACGTGCGCCGAAGCCGACCCCTAGGCTGTGGATAGAGATCCTGGCCACGGGGATTGGGGACATAGAGGGTCGCCGTGGCTCTCGCTCCGGGCGACGAATGGGGCTGCTGCTGCACCAGGTGCAACGTGCACAACCTGTGGATAAACCTGTTGATCATATGTGGGGGCGCGAGGTGAACGGCCAATGAGTGAAGCAGACCTCGCGGAAGTTTGGGCCAGGTCGCTGGACGAGCTGGCCGGCATGCAGATCGAGCCCGCGCACCGGGCCTGGCTGCAGCTCACCCGGCCGCTTGGCCTGGTAGAGAACACCGCGCTGATCGCCACGCCCAACGAGTTCGTCAAGGAACAGCTGGAAACCAGGCTGCGCGCACTGATCACCAACGCGCTGTCCCGGGAGCTGGGCCGGAACATCCAGCTGGCGGTCACCGTCGACCCGACCGCGGTCACGGCCGCCCCGCCGCCCGGCTTCGGCGTCCCCACCGGGCTCGAACCCGGAGCCGACCTGCATTCCGGCCCGCCCCGCCATGTCATCCCGCCGCAGTCCCCGGGCCAGGAAGCCGATCCGGGCCACCACCCGGCAGGCCGCCATGCCCTGACCGGCCGACGCGACGAGGAGGCCGCTGACTCGCTGGCCGAGGCCACCACCGGCCCGCTGCAGCGGATCGTCGACGACGGCCCCGCGCGCGCCGGCACCTACCCCGACGATGGCATCGGCCTCCTCGGCGGCCCGCGAGGCCCCGGCATCGGGCCTGCTGCGGACATCTCCCCGGCCCGTCCCCCCGCCCAGGACATCCCCGGCGGCCGGCCCGGGCCCGCGGGGTTCTCGCCGGGCGTGCTGTCCGGCACGCCCCGTCCCGCGCAGGCCAGGCTGAACCCCAAGTACACGTTCGAGACGTTCGTCATCGGCTCGAGCAACAGGTTCGCTCACGCCGCGGCCGTGGCCGTGGCCGAGGCGCCCGCCAAGGCGTACAACCCGCTGTTCATCTACGGCGACTCCGGCCTGGGCAAGACTCACCTGCTGCACGCCATCGGCCATTACGCGCAGAGCCTGTACCAGGGCGTCAAGGTGCGCTACGTGAGCTCGGAGGAGTTCACCAACGACTTCATCAACATGATCAGGGACGGCAAGCAGGACGGCTTCCGCCGCCGCTACCGCGACGTCGACGTGCTGCTGGTGGACGACATCCAGTTCCTGGAGAACAAGGAAGGAACCCAGGAGGAGTTCTTCCACACGTTCAACACGCTGCACAACGCCAGCAAGCAGATCGTCATCTCCAGCGACCGCGCGCCCAAGCGGCTGGTCACTCTCGAAGACCGGCTGCGGAGCAGGTTCGAGTGGGGGCTGCTCACCGACGTCCAGCCGCCCGAGCTCGAGACCCGGATCGCCATCCTGCGCAAGAAGGCCGTCCAGGACCGGCTCAACGCGCCGCCCGACGCGCTCGAGTACATCGCGAGCCGGATCTCCACCAACATCCGCGAGCTCGAGGGCGCGCTGATCCGGGTCACCGCGTTCGCCAGCCTGAACCGGCAGTCGGTCGACCTCCAGCTTGCCGAGTTCGTGCTCAAGGACCTGATCCCCGAAGCGCAGGGACCAGAGATCACGGCCTCGACGATCATGGGCCAGACCGCTTCCTACTTCGGGCTGTCCATCGACGACCTGTGCGGCACGTCCAGGTCCCGGGTGCTGGTGACCGCCCGGCAGATCGCCATGTACCTGTGCCGGGAGCTGACCGACCTCTCACTGCCGAAGATCGGCCAGCAGTTCGGCGGCCGCGACCACACCACGGTCATGCATGCGGACAAGAAGATCCGGTCCCTGATGGCCGAACGCCGCTCGATATACAACCAGGTCACCGAGCTCACGAACCGAATCAAGCAGCAGGCGCTGTCCGGGTGAACGTCCGGTGAAGATACGCATACCAGGGCCGGGCCACACAATCAACGCACACAGGTTGTGGATAAATGTGTGGACAGACCTGGGACATCCAGAGGAAAACTCCCGTCGACCAGGGGGTAACCAGGTGGCGTCCGGGTGCGGACGGCCCGATGTTCACACGGCTGCCACGGCCTGGCCCCACCAAATCACAGCGCCTGTGGACGCCGTCCGCGCCGGTGACCTGCGACAGCGCCGGCTGTCCCCAGAATCCACCGACCCTATGACTACTACTGCTCTTTATTTAGTTACAGACCAAGACCCAAGTAGGCACGGGCCGGACGGTCATCTCGCTTAACCCAGGAATCAGGAGGCAGCTTCCTGTGAAGTTCCAAGTCGACCGCGACATTCTGGCCGATGCCGTGGCATGGACCGCCCGCGCCCTGCCTACCCGCCCGACCGTCCCGGTGCTCGCCGGCATGCGGCTGCACGCCGGGGACGAGCTGACGCTCTCCAGCTTTGACTACGACGTCTCCGCTCAGGCCACCGCGGTGGTGACCACCGAGGAGGAGGGCAGCGCGCTGGTCTCGGGACGGCTGCTCGCTGAGATCAGCCGCAGCCTCCCGGCCAAGCCGGTACAGATCGCGTCCGAGGGCGGCAAGGCGGTGCTGACCTGCGGCAGCGCAACGTTCACCCTGCTGACAATGCCGGAGGACGAATACCCGGCCCTGCCGGAGATGCCGCCGTCCGCCGGCTCGGTGGGCAGCGACGCGTTCGCCTCAGCGGTCAGCCAGTCGGCCACCGCGGCCGGGCGCGACGACACGCTGCCGGCCCTGACCGGCGTCAGGATCGAGATCGAAGGCGACACCCTGACCCTCATCTCGACCGACCGCTACCGGCTCGCCGTGCGGGAGCTGCGCTGGACCCCGGCCCGCCCGGACCTGTCGGCCGCCGTGCTCGTCCCGGCCCGGGCCCTGGCCGAGACCGCACGCTCGCTCACGTCCGGCGCCGAGGTGTCGATCGCGCTGGCCCTGCCCGGCGAGGGCGGCACGGAGGGAGCCGGCGGCGACGGGATGATCGGGTTCGAAGGCGGCGGCCGGCGCACCACCACCCGGCTGCTCGGCGGCGAGTTCCCGCGCTACCAGGCGCTCCTGCCCAGCCACGTGACCTCCACCGCCGAGCTGTCTACCGGCCTGCTGGTCGAGGCGGTGAAGCGGGTGGCCCTGGTGGCCGAGCGCAACACCGCGGTCCGGCTGGCGTTCACCCCGGGCCAGCTGGTGCTCGAGGCGGGCACCGGCGAAGAGGCCCAGGCGGTCGAGGTGATCGAGGCCGGCTACGACGGCGACGAGTTCTCGATCGCGTTCAACCCGCAGTACCTGCTCGACGGGCTGGCGGCGATCGACTCGGACACGGCCCGGATGTCGTTCACCGAGCCGGGCAAGCCCGCGCTGATCACCGGCAAGCCCGCGCCGGACGGCCAGCCCGACTACCGGTACCTGCTGATGCCGATCCGCCTGGGTGGTTAGTCACCCCTCCGGACCGGCGCTAATGTCGCAGGCGTGCACCTGAGCAGGCTGGCGCTGACCGACTTCCGCAGTTACGCGGCGGCCGACCTCGAGCTGTCAGCCGGCGTGACCACCTTCACCGGCGCGAACGGTCAGGGCAAGACCAACCTGGTGGAGGCGGCGGCCTACGCTGCGACCTTCGGCAGCCACCGGGTGGCCACCGACGCGCCCCTGATCAGGCACGGCGCGGAGCGCGCCATCATCAGGGCCATGGTCACCTCGGCGGTCAGGGACAGCCTGATCGAGATCGAGGTCAACGCGGGCAAGGCGAACCGGGTCCGGCTGAACCGGGTTCCGCTGCCGCGGCCGCGGGAGGCGCTGGGCACGCTGCGCTGCGTGCTGTTCGCGCCCGAGGACCTGGCCGTGGTCAAGGGTGACCCCGACCAGCGGCGGCGCTACCTGGACGACCTGCTGGTGGCCACCAGGCCGCGCTTCGCCGGGGTCAGGACCGACTACGAGCGGGTGCTGCGGCAGCGGACCGCGCTGCTGAAGTCGGCGCGGGCCCCGGCCGCCAGGGCCGCGATGCCGAGCGCCCTGGAGGTGTGGGATGAGCACCTGGTCGAGAAGGGCGCGGAGCTGACCGCGGGCCGGCTCGGGCTCGTCGCGGCGCTCCGGCCGCTGGTGGCCAAGGCCTACGCGGCGGTGTCCGGCGAGGACATGGGCGCGGGCATGAGCTACCGCCAGGCCGGACCCGGCGCGGCCCGGGGGCTTCCCCCGCGCCCGCCCGCGAGGACGGCGATCCGCCGGCGGACCGGGCGGCCCTCGCCGACGCGCTGCGCCAGGCGCTGGAGCGGTCCCGCCCGGCCGAGCTCGAGCGCGGCGTCTGCCTGGTCGGCCCGCACCGGGACGAGCTCGAGCTGCGCGTCGGCGAGCTGCCCGCGCGCGGCTACGCTAGCCATGGCGAGTCGTGGTCGCTCGCGCTTGCGCTCCGGCTGGCCGCCTATGACCTGCTGCGATCCGGCGGTGAAGACCCGGTGCTGATCCTGGACGACGTATTCGCCGAGCTTGACGAGGGGCGGCGGGAGCGGCTGGCCCGGCTGGTCTCCGATGCCGAGCAGGTCCTCGTCACCGCGGCCGTGCCCGCCGACGTGCCTGCGTATCTCAGCGGGGCGAAGTTCGAGGTGTCCGGCGGGACGGTGAGCCGTGCCTGACGCCGACCGGGCGCGGCTCGCGCGCGAGGCCCTGGCCCGGGCCAAGGCTGACGCGCTGGCCAGGGGGAACCGTCCCGCACGCCCCTCTGATACCCAGCCAGTACGCTCCGCCTCCCCCGACTCACCCCCCTCCGGCCGGTCTGGCCGCAGGCTGCGGCAGGACGACCCGCAGCCGCTGACGGCCGCGATCGACGGGCTGATCAGCGCCCAGGGCTGGCGTGAGGCCGCCGCCGTCGGCTCGGTGTTCGGGCGGTGGGCCCAGATCGTCGGGCCTGACCTGGCCGCGCATACCCGGCCGGACGGCCTGGAGGGCCGGCGAGCTGACCGTGACCGCTGACTCCACCGCCTGGGCCACCCAGGTGCGGCTGCTCGCGCCGCAGCTGGTCCGCCGGCTCAACGCAGAACTCACCGACGGCTCAATTCAGCGGGTGAAGGTGCGCGGCCCGGCCGCGGCCGCGGGTCCGGCCCGGCGGCCCGGCGAGTGGCGCGTCCGCGGCGGCCGCGGGCCCCGGGACACCTACGGATGACGTGTCAGCCGCGACGGCCGGCCGGAGGTCGGCCCGAGCGGCTGGTACACGCCGTCGCCGACGGTTCGCCATCGCTCCGGCCTTAGCCACACGCCGGGGGGTTCCGGGGGGTCGTCCCCCCGGGTTAACACGGGTTGTCCCCTGGAATAGCACAGGAATCCCAGAGGTTATACCTCTGGGATGTTTTAGCCGGGCTTGTCCCCCCGGACTGACTCAGTCGGCTGAGCGTGACGGTACTCCCAGGTAGAATGGAAGTCGCAGCCGGAGGGGGGATTCGGGGGACGTCTCCCGCGAGGCAGTGCCCGCCTGGCTGTCCTGTTTCAGGAGGAGTATTCCGCTTTGGCGTACGATGCACGCTCTATCACGGTCCTAGAGGGGCTGGAGGCTGTCCGCAAGCGCCCCGGCATGTACATCGGCTCCACCGGCGAGCGTGGCCTGCACCACCTGGTCCAGGAGGTTGTCGACAACGCGGTGGACGAGGCCCTGGCGGGCTTCGCCGACCGGATCGATGTCACGCTGCTCGCCGACGGCGGGGTCCGGGTCTTCGACAACGGCCGCGGCATCCCGGTCGACAACCACCCGGTGGAGAACCGCCCCGCGGTCGAGGTCGTGCTGACCACCCTGCACGCCGGCGGCAAGTTCGGCGGCGACTCCTACGCGGTGTCCGGCGGCCTGCACGGCGTCGGCGTCTCGGTCGTCAACGCGCTGTCGGCCCGGCTGGAGGTCGAGATCCGCCGGGACGGGTACGTGTGGCGGCAGTCGTACGCGCTCAGCGAGCCGACCGGCCCGCTGCAGCGGGGCGAGGCGACCACCGAGACCGGCACCATCATCACGTTCTGGCCGGACACCGACATCTTCGAGAGCACGGTCTGGACGTTCGAGACGCTGTCCCGGCGGCTGCAGGAGATGGCGTTCCTGAACCGCGGGCTGTCGATCACCCTGACCGACGAGCGGCCGGATCACATCAACGGCGAGCCGAACGTCGTCCACTACCGCTACGAGGGCGGCATCGCCGACTTCGTCCGGTACCTCAACGCGTCCAAGGAATCGGTGCACGGCTCGGTCATCGAGTTCGGTGACGAGGCGCCGGGCATCGCGGCCGAGGTGGCCATGCAGTGGAGCGGCTCCTACGCGGAGTCCGTGCACACCTTCGCCAACACGATCAACACGGCCGAGGGCGGCACGCACGAGGAGGGGTTCCGCACCGCGCTGACCTCGATCGTGAACCGGTACGCCCGGGAGCAGAACCTGCTGCGGGAGAAGGACGAGAACCTGACCGGGGACGACATCCGCGAGGGCCTCACGGCGATCATCCACGTCAAGCTCGCCGAGCCGCAGTTCGAGGGTCAGACCAAGACCAAGCTGGGCAACACCGAGGCCAAGTCGTTCGTGCAGAAGGTGTGCAACGACCACCTCCGCGACTGGTTCGAGCGCAACCCGGGCGAGGCCAAGGCGATCGTGATCAAGGCCACGCAGGCGGCCAGGGCCAGGATCGCCGCCCGCCAGGCCAGGGACCTGACCCGCAAGAACCTCATGGGCGGCTCGGGGCTGCCGGGCAAGCTGGCTGACTGCCAGTCCGGCGACCCGGAGATCTGCGAGGTCTACGTGGTCGAGGGCGATTCCGCCGGCGGCTCGGCCAAGGGCGGCCGGGACCCGCACTTCCAGGCCATCCTGCCGATCCGCGGCAAGATCCTGAACGTGGAGAAGGCCAGGATCGACAGGGTCCTGAAGAACACCGAGGTCCAGGCCATGATCACGGCGCTGGGCACCGGGATCCACGACGAGTTCGACATCTCGAAGCTGCGGTACTACAAGATCATCTTGATGGCGGACGCGGACGTTGACGGCCAGCACATCACCACGCTGCTGCTCACGCTGCTGTTCCGGTTCATGAAGCCGCTGATCGAGGCCGGGCACGTCTACCTGGCCCAGCCCCCGCTTTACAAGATCAAGTGGGACGGTAAGGCGGTCCCCGGATACGCCTACTCCGACAAGGAGCGGGACGCGGTGATCGAGGCCGGCATCGCGGAGGGCCGCAGGGATCCGCGGCCGCGTGACGCCGTGCAGCGGTTCAAGGGCCTCGGCGAGATGAACGCCCGCGAGCTGTGGGAGACCACGATGGACCCGGCGCGCCGGGTGCTGCGCCAGATCACGGTTGACGACGCGGCCCAGGCCGACGAGCTGTTCACCGTGCTGATGGGCGAGGACGTGGAGGCACGCCGCTCGTTCATCCAGCGGAACGCCAAGGACGTCAGGTTCCTCGACATCTAAGGCGGCGCCACCGGACTCGCTGATCACGGGGGTTCCGGGGGCCTCAGGCATGTCAGATTCCCGTGATCACGGAAGCGAGATGCAGCAGTGACCGAAGTGAACGCCCCGGCCCCGCCGGGCGGAGGGGACCGCACCGAGCCCGTCGACATCCAGGTCGAGATGCAGCGCAGCTACATCGACTATGCGATGTCGGTCATCGTGGGCCGTGCCCTGCCCGATGTCAGGGACGGCCTGAAGCCGGTGCACACCCGGATCCTCTACGCGATGTACGACGGCGGGTACCGGCCCGACCGTGGCTTCTCCAAGTGCGCTCGCGTAGTCGGCGACGTGATGGGGGCCTACCACCCGCACGGTGACAGCGCGATCTACGACGCGCTGGTCCGGCTGGCGCAGCCGTGGGCCATGCGGATGCCGCTCGTGGACAGGCAGGGCAACTTCGGCTCGCCGGGCAACGACCCGGCGGCGGCGATGCGGTACACCGAATGCCGGCTCGCGCCGCTGGCCATGGAGATGCTGCGGGACATCGACAAGGAGACCGTCGATTTCCGGCCCAACTACGACGGCCGGTCGGCCGAGCCCGTCGTGCTGCCCAGCCGGTTCCCGAACCTGCTGGTCAACGGCTCGGAGGGGATCGCGGTCGGCATGGCCACCAAGATCCCGCCGCACAACCTGCGCGAGGTCGCCGCCGGCGCCCAGTGGTACCTGGACAACTTCGAGGCCACCGACGAGGAGCTGCTCGAAGCGCTGATCGAGCGGATCAAGGGCCCGGACTTCCCCGGCGGCCCGGACGGCAGCACGGGCGCCCTGATCGTCGGCCGCCGCGGCATCCAGGAGGCCTACCGCACCGGCCGCGGCTCGATCACCATGCGTGCGGTCGTAGAGGTCGAGGAGGACCGCAAGGGCCGCTCCTGCCTGATCGTCACTGAGCTGCCCTACCAGGTCAACCCGGACAACCTGGCGTCGAAGATCGCCGAACTGGCCCGGGACGGCCGGCTGGGCGGCATCGCCGACGTGCGGGATGAGACCAGCGACCGGGCCGGCCAGCGCCTGGTGATCGTGCTGAAGCGGGACGCGGTCGCCAAGGTGGTGCTGAACAACCTGTACAAGCACACCCAGCTGCAGGACACGTTCGGCGCGAACATGCTGGCCCTGGTCGACGGGGTGCCGCGGACGCTGCGGCTGGACCAGATGATCCGGCACTGGGTCACCCACCAGATCGAGGTCATCGTCCGGCGCACCCGCTACCTGCTGCGCAAGGCCGAGGAGCGGGCCCACATCCTGAGCGCGCTGCTGAAGGCCATCGACCGGATCGACGAGGTCATCGCCCTGATCCGGGCCAGCGATTCGGCCGCGGCCGCGCAGCAGGGCCTGATGGACCTGCTGGAGATCGACGAGGTTCAGGCCCGGGCCATCCTCGACATGCAGCTGCGCAAGCTGGCCGCCCTGGAGCGGCAGCAGCTGACCGACGAGTACGAGGAGCTGATGGCCCAGATCGCCGACTACGAGGGGATCCTCGCCTCGCCCGAGCGGCAGCGGGAGATCGTCGGCACCGAGCTCGGCGAGATCGTGGAAAAGTACGGCGACGACCGGCGCACCCAGATCATCGCCTACGAAGGCGACGTGTCCGAGGCCGACCTGATCGCCGAGGAGGACGTGGTCGTCACGATCACCCGCGGCGGCTACGCCAAGCGGACCAAGACCGATCTGTACCGGGCCCAGCGCCGCGGCGGCAAGGGCGTGCGCGGCGCCCAGCTGCGCACCGACGACATCGTCGAGCACTTTTTTGTGACCACGACCCACAACTGGATACTGTTCTTCACCAACAAGGGTCGGGTATACCGGGCAAAGGCCTACGAGCTGCCCGAAGCGGCGCGGGACGCCCGTGGTCAGCACGTGGCCAACCTGCTCGCGTTCCAGCCGGACGAGAGGATCGCTGAGGTGCTGGCGCTGACTGATTACACGGTCGCTCCGTACCTCGTGCTCGCCACCGCATCTGGGCTGGTCAAGAAGTCTCACCTGACCGACTTCGACTCGCCGAGGTCGGGCGGCATCATCGCGATCAACCTCCGCGAGGACGATGAGGTCATCGCGGCCCGGCTGGTCTCGGCCGACGATGACCTGCTCCTGGTCAGCAAGGACGCCAAGGCGATCAGGTTCCGCGCCAGTGACGAGGCGCTGCGCCCGATGGGCCGGGCCACGTCCGGCGTGATCGGGATGCGGTTCGGCGAGGGCGACCGCCTGCTCGGCATGCATGTGGTCAGGGACAGCGCCGACGTGCTCGTCGCCACTGGCGGCGGGTACGCCAAGCGGACGCCGGCCGATCAGTACCCGGTGCAGGGCCGGGGTGGCCAGGGCGTCATGACGGCCAGGATCGTCGAGGCGCGGGGTGAGCTGGTCGGTGCGCTGATGGTGCGGCCGGAGGATGAGGTCTTCGCGATTACCTCGGCCGGAGGTGTAATCAGAACGGCCGCAGCCGAGATTAAGTTGTCAGGCAGGCAGACCATGGGCGTCCGGCTGGTGAACCTCGCCTCTGGCCAGAGCCTGGTGGCCATCGCGCGCAACGAGGAGTCACTTGACGGGACCAACGGCCTCCCGGCCGACGAGAACGGCGGTGACGAGGCAGCTGCCGAGACTGATGAGGCCGGCGGCGACGGCTCCGGGCCGCCTGGCGACGGTTGACGGGGACCGTATGGAGGAATAGCCAGTGGTAACGGATCGCATTGGGGATGACGAGCCGCTTCGGGATTCAGCAGCATCCGAGAGCCGCCCGGTGCAACGCGGCGGCCAGCTGCCGCGTCATATAAGTGTTGCCGCGGAAGACCGCCAGATCCCAGGGGACCCGGACTCACATTCTGGGGATAACCTCGTGACAGGCAACGTTCCCGAGGAGGACGGGGTGGACCACCGCGCGGACCCAAGTACGGTGGAGCCGACTGTATGGCTCACCGACGGATCGCCCGAGAACCCTCCCGGGACCTCCGATTCGGAAAAGCTGACCATTCCCGGCGACTCGGCACCCGAAGCCGATCCGCTGCTGGCAGGTGATCAGATCGACGATCAGGTGACGCCGCCTGTTGAGATGCCGCTGCCCGCAGCGTCCTACACCAGCGACAATACGGACACCCCGCCGCCCGGTGACGGGCTCAGGATTCCGCCGTACCAGCGCCAGGTGCCGCCCTACCCGGCCCAGGTCGCGGCGCAGCAGGCGCAGCAGGCGCCGCCGGTCGCGCCGGGCGTCGCGGCGCGGGTCACGGCACCGTTCGCGGCCCTGGGCAAGCAGAAGTCCCGCAAGCCCGTTCAGCCGGCCAAGCCCGCACCGCCGCCGCCTGGTCCAGGCCCGGCGACCGCGGCGGGGGTCAGGCCAGCGGCTCCGGAGCGGGCCGCCCGGCCCGCCGCGGCAACCGTCCGGCCTGCGGCGCCAAGGCAGGCGCCATCGACGCGCCGGGCCCAGCTCGTGCTGGCCAGGATCGAGCCCTGGTCGGTGATGAAATTTAGCTTCATGATCTCCCTGGTGGGCTGGGTCGTCCTGTTCGTCGCCGTCGCCGCGCTTTACTACGTCCTGAGCAAGCTCGGCGTCTTCCACTCGATCCAGACCACGATCACGAGCGTGACCTCCAGCAAGGGAACGTCCGGAGCTGATGCCACCGGCCAGTGGTTCTCCGCCTCGAGGGTTCTCGGCTACACGATGCTGGTCGGCGCCGTGAACGTGATCCTGATCACCGCCCTGTCCACGGTGGGGGCGGTCATCTACAACCTGGTCACCCACCTGGCCGGCGGCGTCGAAGTCACGCTCAAGGAGACCGACTGACGCACCCGCCCGCGGGTTGCGGTAACCTAGCTCGGCGTGCCCGACTTATAGCGGTCGTTCCGGGCGCACGGGGCCTGTAGCTCAGCCGGTTAGAGCGCTTCCCTGATAAGGAAGAGGTCCGTGGTTCAAGTCCACGCAGGCCCACCCAGCAACATCCCTGCTCACACGGCCTCCAGGTCATCCGCGTTGCGTCCCTCATGATGCGACTGGGGCCTTTCGTGCCCGCTACGTGCCCGATCGGCCCGAAGTATCGTGACCAGATAGCCGCCTTTTCCCCTTCCGCAGCGCCGGACCGGCCAGCTCGCTGAGGTCGTCAGCTATCGCCTGCTGCCGGGCATCGCTGCCGTGCAAGTCAAGACGGCGCGCTGCGCGCGCCGTGGGCCGACCCTTGCGCCGGCCTCCGGCCTTGGGGGCCCCGGCCGGCACGCGCCGGCCCTCACGCCATCGTGCCGCTGATCATGGCAGGCCATCCGGCAGGGCATCCGGTGCTGGACATTGCCGTCTTCCTCGGCGCTTCCAGTGTCCCGCTCCCGGCCACCGCGTCGAGGTCGCTCCCTGCGGTCGCGTCGCATGCGATCGGCTACGCCGAACCTCGACCCGGCACCCGCTCGCCAGGGTTCCGGCGCCTGTCGAGGATGACGGAGGGGACCAAGACGCGACCCCGTGACCTGCGCTGTGATGCCACGGCGCAGGACGGACCGCCCAACTTAGTGGAGAAAGTCGAGCGCCGCGGCGCGGAACTCAGCCGACATCAGCGCGCCGCGATGATCACCGGGCACCGGGAGGTATTTCGCGTTCGGAAGGGTCGCTGCCAGCTGGTCGACAGGATCGTCCTCGGTTCCCGCGACGAACAGCGTCGGGACCGTGGGCAGGTCGGCGCCTGCATCGAACGGTTCGGCGGCCAGCGCTTCCATGAGTAGCAGCATCTGATCCCGGTCGAGGTGGGGCTGAGAGATCCAGGCTGCGAATTCGGCGAGGTCGGGGTCGGGCGCCTCGGCTTCGCCTTTGGCCACCGTGCGGAGCAACTCGATGTCCATACCGGCCAGCGGGTCGGTCGTGCCCAGCCCCTCGAGGACCAGGCGCCCTACCCGGCCAGTGGCAGCCAAGGGCCAGGCCAGCCGGGCGCCGAGCGAATAACCGACCACGTCGGCCTCGTCTTGGCCGGTGCTGTCGATCGCCGCGACCAGGCCCGCAATGATCGCGCTAACCGAGATCGCGTCGCGATCGGCCGCCGGGCACGAGCCATGACCGGGCAGGTCGACAGCGACCGTCCCACGCCCTTGGGCAGCCAACGCCTGCGGCCAGCCCGGCTCGATCCAGTCGATCTGGGCACTACTGGTGAATCCATGGACGAGCAGCACCGGACGCTCGCCCGGGAAGCTGTGGACGGCGAGCCTGAGTTGCGACGTCATAGGTTCTCCGATTCCGCTGCTACCAACGCGCCCGCAGCTGGCGAGGCTCGCGCATGGGTTGCAGTTTGGGTTGCAGTTCACCGTTATACCACCGCATTCAACCGGGACCGCTCAAGGACGTTGGTCCAGCTTGAACCGATCTGAACGCCCACGATCCGAGCTGCTAATGCGGTTGCGGTTGGGCTCCTGCGGCGCAGCTCCCGCGGTCTGCTGCCAATACTGCTGCCAAGCCACCGGACAGGGCCTGTCCCGTGCGGACAACTCTGGAACGTCGGCCCAGCACATGACCGGCAACGGACGATCCTGGACGATGTGCCCACTCCTACGGATCAGAGGGTCGTGCCCGCCACGTGCCCGATCTGGTGGTCGGTCAGGGACCGTCACGGTCACTCGCGCACAGACGGACAGACCTGCCGACCTGGGTTCCAGCAGGTGGCGCTTATCGCTGAAACATCCCTGATAAGGAAGAGGTCCGTGGTTCAAGTCCACGCAGGCCCACCCAGGTCAAACAGGGTTTACCCCTAGAACCACCGGCACGGCAGCCCTACAGTCCGTAGGGCCACGCCCCGTTGCAGCCACTGATCAGCCATGCTCATCCGGGTCCCGCGGCCGTGCTGGCGTTGCAGTTTTCCTCAGCCCTCCAGTGTCCAGCTCTCGGTCACCGCGTGTAGGCCGCTCCCTGCGGTCGCGTCGCAGGCGATCGGCTTCGCCGAAGCCTAGACCCGCCGCCCGCTCGCACGGATCTTGGCGCCTATGCGGAAACGGAGGAGACTACGAGCAGCAGGGGCGGCGGTGTGCCTGTGTCTGCTGGAGCTACCGGATGACGGTCATCGATGGGCAGCGGCCCGTGGGTGGCTGCCGCCGCTCCAAGGCGGGATATGGGCAGAGTCGGAGGCGGAACGTGATGAGCGTGCGCGAGGCCAGGACAGGGCAGACGGAAGCCATCGGGCCGACGGTCTCCCCGTCCATGGCCAGGTGGAGGCGTGAACACCTGACGGTTGCGGAGCGGGTCGCCAGGGGGAAGGCGGCCCGCGCGCAGGTGCCGCGGGAGGCACACGCGCGGTGGGAGCCAAGGCCAGACCGCCCGGACCCGGTCGCGCTGCTGGGAGAGCAGGCGGCCAGCCGGGTGCCGGAACTGGTACCGATCCGGTACGGGCGGATGCTGGTCTCGCCGTTCACGTTCTACCGGGGCGCCGCGTTGATCATGGCGGCCGACCTGGCGGGTACCCCGGAGTCGGGGATAACCGTGCAGCTGTGCGGAGACGCGCACCTGTCCAACTTCGGACTGTTCGGCACGCCCGAGCGGCGGATGCTGTTCGACATCAACGACTTCGACGAGACCCTGCCCGGGCCGTGGGAGTGGGACGTCAAGCGGATGGCGGCGAGCTTCGAGGTGATGGGACGCTTCCGTGGCTTCTCACCAGCCGACCGGCGCGCGGTGGTCATGGCGGGGGTCGCTGAGTACCGGGACCGGATGCGCCAGGCCGCCGGGGAGGGCACCCTGGAGGCCTGGTATGACCAGCTGGAAGCCGGGATGCTGCTCAAACTGGTCCGCCAGGAGGTGCGCGTCAAGCGGCTGGACAAGAAGGAGGCCCGCCGGGCGAAGCGGCATGTGGCCGAGGCATACACCCGCGACAGCATCCGGGTGTACGCCAAGCGGGCAAGCCAGTTCGGCGGTGAGCTACGGATCGTACCGGATCCGCCGCTGATCGTCCCGGTCGAGGACCTGATCGTGCCGGGGTCGGAATGGCAGGACCCCACCCCGCTGATCAAGAAGCTGCTCGCCTCCTACAAGCACACCCTCAGCCGCCATGGCCACCCACTGGAGGAGTTCAGTTATGTCCACGCGGCCCGCAAAATCGTCGGCGTGGGCAGCGTCGGGACGCGCTGCTACATCCTGCTGCTGATGGGCCGCGACCACAACGACCCGCTGTTCCTGCAGGTGAAAGAGGCACAAGAATCCGTACTGGAGCGGTTCGTGGGCAAGAGCCAGTATGCCCACCACGGCGAGCGGGTGGTGACCGGCCAGCGGCTGATGCAGGCCGCGACCGACATCTTCCTGGGCTGGCAGCGGATCAGGGGCCTGGACGGGGTGACCCGCGACTATTACGTGCGGCAGTTCCACGACTGGAAAGGCGGCGCGGACGTGGAAAGGCTGCTCATGCCAGGCGCCACCGCGTACGCGCGCATCTGCGGTGCGACCCTCGCCCGCGCCCATGCACGCTGGGGCGACCGCATCGCGATCGCCTCCTACCTGGGCAAGGGTGACGCCTTCGACCGGGCAGTCGCGGACTTCTCCGCCACCTACGGCGACCAGAACGAGCGCGACTACGCCACGTTCACCGCGGCTGTGCACTCGGGCCGACTGACCGCGCGAACCGGCCTATAAGGTGCCATGCTGCGCCGCGGCGATTGGCTGTTGCGGCCAATGGGGCCGTGGTCGCCCGCCGTGCACGAGTATCTGCGGCATTTGGAGGCAGCCGGGTTCGACGGCTCGCCCCCGACATGAGGCTGGCGTATGACGTGCGCGCCGAA
This sequence comes from uncultured Actinomycetota bacterium, assembly GCA_963739645.1. Lineage (GTDB taxonomy): Bacteria > Actinomycetota > Actinomycetes > Streptosporangiales > Streptosporangiaceae > JASHPR01. Next base: position 27,373 of record CAVUBM010000104.1, on the reverse strand, counting down.
TTGTCGCTGCCGCTGTCACTGACCGATGCGGCCGTCGATACGTTCCCGCAGCATGTCGGCGTGGCCGCAGTGGCGGGAGTACTCCTCAATCATGTGGACCAGTACCGAGCGCAGTTCCGGGCTACTGCCGTCCGGCTCGAAGCCCTTAACGCCTAGGTCCGGGGAATCGGCGACGAAGTTCTCGGCGAAGGCGACCTCGCCGCGCCAGGCCCGCCAGGCGTCGTCCACGACCGCCGGGTCTGCAACCGCGCCGAGCCACTCAGCATCCGGCACGTCCTCCGACCAGTACAGGAAGGGAGCGTCGGACTGCGCCATCACCCGCCGGAACCAGTGGCGTTCTACGTCAGCCATGTGACGGATAAGGCCGAGCAGGGACATCGTGGAGGGCGGCACCGACCGGCTCGCGAGCTGGGCCGCGTCAAGGTCAGCGCACTTCATCTCCATCGTCAGCCGGTACCTCTGCAGGTATTCAAGCAGCGTCGCCCGCTCGCCCTCTGGTGCGGTCCATGCCGCGAACCTCGGGTCCAGCGCCATGTCCATCCACATGCCGTAAGTGGCCCCGACGGCATTCCACCTTTCCGGCACGGCCTCGCGCTCGCTCCCCTCAGCCACGGCGACCACCCTGACACATTAGAACTAACCAGCGCTATGGACTGTCGCAGATCTTGGCGGCCGGTCTAGTGCTCATGGTTGTCGATGGGCATCTCCCCGGCCAGGAAACCGCCGGGACGCTGGGCCGATTTCGTCTCTGCTTCCTTGGTCTGCCGGGGTCTGGCCTGAACCAGGGTTCGGGTGGCTCTAGCTGGGGACTTGCGGTCATCGCGTGTTGCCCGTCATGGTCGCGTAGGCCCTGTAGCGGTAGATGTCACGGCTGGTCTCCTGGCTGCCGTCCGGCTGATCACGCCGGCACCTGGCTCTACCCCCTGCGCTAGTGGCTGGCGCGCTGGAAGTGCCAGCGGGTGCTGATAGATCACAGCGGGATGCTAGGTGCGCAGGCTGCGCGGACTCCAGTCATTTTTCGACCAGTAAGCGCCGCCATTGGGACTCCGGCTGGAGCCCAGGGCATCGGGGACAGGGTCAGGGGACAGGGCTGCTGGTCACGGAGGCTGGGCAGGACGACTTTGGATCTGATTCTCGCCGCGCGGATCTGGATATGGCCGGCCCCTCGTTCTGGGAAGCTGCGGAGCCTGGCTTTTCAGACGGGCAGGTTGACGTCACGGTCACCTAGCTGCCTGGCGGAGCATCTCGTCGAGCTCGGGGTCGGGCCCGAGCTCCCGGACCTCTTGCGCGCAACGGCAGGCGACGGCGATCTTTGCAGCCCATTCCAGCGCCTCCTCGCGTGAGGGCACCTCGATGACCGTGAGTCCGCCGATGGCCTCCGGGTACGGGCCGTCGGTGACCGTCCCGTCGGTGGCCACGATGCTCGCCCGCTGATCTTCCAGTCCGCCGGCGCACACAAACACGCCAGCGTTCACGGCCTCCTGGACCACTGCGTGCGCGGCCTTGGCGACGGCGGGCATGTCCTCGTCGGGGAAATGGTCCATCGCGTGGGCGCCGAACGAGATCAGGTACCGCATCATCCCACAGACTCCCTTGTCCCGGCGGCCTCCTCCGGCCGCACGTTAACTCATATAGCAGTAGACGATGGGAGTTGCGGTTACTCATCGCCTCCACCCTGCCCGCCTGGGCCGGCCGCAGTACTAGACGGATGACTACTTGCGGACGCGGAAGCGAAGGGTGGTGACGGCTCCATGCCGCGTGCTGTCGAGCGGTTCCAGGTCAATCGTCGCGAGACCCGGGGAGGAGTAGAACCGGATGCCGTCGCCGAGCAGCACCGGCAGGACATACACCAGGATCTCGTCCACGAGTCCCCGCTGCAGGCACTGACGGGCCACGTCAGCGCCGAGGATTTCGAGGTTCTTCCCGCCCGCGGCGTCCAGTGCCGTGGCGACCGCTTCCCCGATGTCACCGCTGAGGTACGTAACCTCCGGGTCCGGCGGGTCCGGCGGCCTATGGGTGAGGACGAACGTGGGTCCGGAGAAGGGGTAGCCTTCGTCGCTCGATGCTGCCCCCCGCTCCCTGTCGGCGTCCATGCTTTCGCCCACCTCGACGGTCCGCCGACCGACGAGCATGGCACCGGTGGCCGCCGCGATCTCCACCTGCCAAGAGGGGACCGGCACCATGAAGTCGAAGATCCACTCCTGCGTGTCACCGGGACCGGCGATGAAGCCGTCGAGTGACATCGACCTGTTCACCACTACCTTGCCGCTCATCTCACGACCGCCCGCCGTCGAACTCGATTGCCATAGCCGCGGCTCCTCCTCTGTCGCGGGCTTGTCCCCGCGATCCGCAGTGATGACGTTACGGGCGCCCGGATCTCATCGGCCCGGCAGACGTGCCGACCTGGACACGACTAAGGTTGGCTCACCTGGCAGGCAGACGGACCCAGGGCTCAGCCGTCTTCCTCGGCTCCTGATTGTCCAGCTTGCGGCCACCGAGTCCAGGGCGGCCCTTATGGGCCGTCACTTCGTGATGGCTTCGCCACCCCAGACCCGGCGTCCACTCACCAGGAAATTGGCGCCTGCGACGAAGACGGGGGAGATCAGGACGGGCTGGGTGGCGCTGGTGCAAGGGCCCGGGCCGACAGTTCAGGCAGCGGAAGACGACATCACCGCCACAGCCGCAGTAACGAGCATGAACGGAGGCCAATGGATGACACGGCTGCCAGAATCTACCGCACGTCGTTACGGCAAGGTCTTTGATGAGATAGCGGCTGAGTACGACCGCCACCGTCCGACTTATCCTGACGAACTCGTCGACCAAGCTTGTCAGGTCGCAGGTATCGGGATCGGTGATCAGGTGCTTGAGGTCGGGTGTGGGAGCGGCCAACTGACGCGCGGTCTTGTCGCTCGGGGCCTGCACGTCACAGCACTTGAACCCGGCAAGAACCTCATAGCACTAGCCAGGCAGAACCTGGAAGGTGCTGGAGCGGTGGAATTTGTGAACGCTCAGTTTGAGGATGCATTGCTTCCCCGCGAGCAGTTTCAGGCCGTGTTCTCCGCGTCCGCGTTTCACTGGGTTGACCCTAAGGTTAGTTGGCAGAAGACCGCTGACGTCCTTGTTCCCGGTGGAACGCTCGCCCTCGTGCAATACTTCGGGCTTGAGGAGCCGCGTAGCAAGGAAGATCAGGAAGCAGTACTCGGTGCCATGAGAAAAGTTGCTCCGAAGATTGCCGCTAACTGGCCGACTTACAGGGATCTCGACGCCACGCTCGCTGGGGTCGAGCAACGCCGTGGCAACGTCTCAGAGGCATGGGCCTGGCTCGGCAGCTACGAGATAGGGCAAGATTGTGCTGGCCGCTTGTTCGGTGATGTTCAGGTGGCAGTCATGCCAAAGCTGATCGAGCATACTCCTGACGAGGTCAATGCTGTCGTTCGGACGATGTCGTTTTACGCTCAGCTTTCACCGGACCAACGTCAAGCCCTTGAGTGTGAAAACGAGGCCATTTATGAACGACTCGGGCGACCGATTCGCGCCAGCACGATCACGGCTCTCGTCACGGCACGGCGCAGCACCGAGGGAGATATCAGCGCGAGCGCCGACCATTCGGTCACGGGTGCGCGAGTTCAACGCTAAGGCGCTCACCCGATCAGGCCGAGGTTCTGCATGAACCCACTGCCAGCCAGGATGGCCGACCGTTGGCAGACGCGCGCTGAGCCAGGACCCGGCGAGTTCCAGCTCTACTGGCAGATCCTGATGCGAGATCAGCCCCAGGTGCGCGCCCTCGCCGCCGTCGCTCGCGAGCGCCTGACCAGGTTCAGTGGCCTGCATTTCACCCCTGAGCAATGGCTGCACCTGAGCGTCCTACGCATCGGCCTCATGACCGAGATTTCACCTGGCGAGATAGGTGCGATGGTCGATCAGGGCAGACACTTGCTGAAGCCGATACCGCCGGTCACATTGACGCTCGGCCGGGTGCTTTACCACCCCGAGGCCATCACCCTGGGCGTCAGACCAGGGGACGCCCTCGACGGCGTATCGCTGGCCATCCGGAAGGCCACCGCCAGCACGCTAGTCGTGCCCGCGGATGCCACGACCGCTCCGCGGGTTCCACATGTGACGGTGGCCTACAGCACCCGGGACCAAGTCGCCGGTCCGATCATCGCCGCCCTTGGGCGCGAGCTACCGGAGTGCCTGGTCACGATCGACACGATCCATCTCATCGCTCAGCACGGCGCCGAACGGGCCTGGAACTGGCAGCCGGTTGCCGCCATCCCGATCGGGTCCTAATAAGAGCCAACGGGTCGGCCGTGCGGCAGACTCGGGTCCGGTAGCCGCCGGCAGGTGAGCACTGGTGGGTCCTGGGCTCCTTCGGGAAGCCCTACGCCTAGATCGTGCCCCTGCCGGTGGCCGGGAGAGTAGATCGCTGCTGGGATGTCGTGCCCGCCGCCATGGCGTGAGCACTGGTTTATTAGGTCGCTGATGGTTCTCCCGCGGGCTGCCCTGGTTTGTGTGACATCGAGGACGGGAGAGCGCGTGCTGTTCGTGGGCGATGACTGGGCCGAGGATCATCATGATGTGGAGCTGATGGATGCCTCGGGGCGGACGCTGGCCCGGGCGCGGCTGCCTGAGGGCGCGACGGGGATGGCGCGGCTGCACGCGATGATCGGCGAGCAGCTCAGCGACTCCGATGACGGCGTGGAGGTGGCAGCCGGGATCGAGACGGACCGGGGCTTGTGGGTCCAGGCGCTCGTGGCGGCCGGGTATGTGGTGTTCGGGATCAACCCGCTGCAGACGTCCCGGTACCGGGAACGGCACGGGGTGTCGGGAGGTAAAAGCGACACCGGTGACGCGCACGCTCTGGCGGACATGGTGCGCACGGATGCGCATCAGCTGCGCCCGGTGGCCGGGGACAGCCCGGCCGCGCAGGCGGTCAAGGTCGTGGCCCGGGCGCATAAGACGCTGATCTGGGAACGGACCCGCCACGTCCAGCGGCTGCGCCACCAGCTGCGGGACTTCTTCCCCGCCGCGCTGGCCGCGTTCGACGACCTGGACGCCCCCGACACCCTGGAACTGCTGGCCCGGGCCCCCGACCCGGCTTCGGCAGCCAGGCTGACCACGGCGCAGATCGACGCCGCGCTCAAACGCGCCCGCCGCCGCAACCGGGCGGACAAGACCGCGGCGATCCGGGCCGTGCTGCGCAGCCAGCAGCTGGCCCAGCCGCCGCAGGTCACCGCCGCCAGCGCTGCGGTGGTCCGGTCGCTGATCGCGGTGATCACCACCCTCAGCGAGCAGATCACGGCCCTGCAGAGGCAGGTGGACGCGCATTTCAGTCAGCACCCGGACGCTGAGATCATCTTGTCCCAGCCCGGCCTGGGCCCGGTCCTCGGCGCCCGGGTGCTGGCCGAGTTCGGCGACGACCCGGATCGCTACGTCTCTGCCAAGGCCCGCAAGAACTACGCGGCCACCAGCCCGATCACCCGCCAGTCCGGCAAGCGCAAAACCGTGGTGGCCCGGTACGTGCACAACAACCGGCTCCGCGACGCCCTCGACGGCCAGGCCTTCGCCGCCCTCAGCGCCTCGCCCGGCGCCCGGGCCTGCTACGACACCCACCGCGCCCGCGGGACCGGGCACCGGCCCGCGCTGCGCCACCTCGCCAACCGGCTCACCGGCATCCTGCACGGCTGCCTCAAAACCCGCACGTGCTACGACGAAGCCATCGCCTGGCCGCAGACCGCCAGCCAGGAACTCAAGGCTGTCGCTTGACACTCCTAGCTCCTGGGATGTCTAGGCACGGCTCGGATCAAGCAGAGCCATCACGGCTTCCTTGTGGACTGGGCCGCTCGGTTAGCGGTGCCGCCGGTACTGCAGCTCGACGATCCCGTTGCTGGAGGCGGTGCTGGAGATCAGGTCGAGCCGGTAGGACTTGGGAACGTCATCGAACAGCCGGGTGCCCTCGTCCGCAACGTAGGGGTGCAAGCCCAGGTGCCACTCGTCGATCAGGTCGAGCCGCATGAGCGACCGCCAGAGGCTGACGCCGCCCCAGACCACAATGTGGCCGTCGCGGCGTGCCGGTGCGCCTTACCGTCGGGAATGACCGTCGGCCGCACGGGCCGGACGGCTACCAGAGCCGGATCTTCGCCCAGACCGGCTCACTCAACAGGGGCGCGGCGGTCTGCGCTATGCGCATGAACGGGGCCTTGCCTAGCCTGGCAGGGAGGAAGCGAGAGCGATGAAAGCGATCGACACCATCATCGCAGTCGGCTGGATCGTCTTCTGGGCCTACTGGCTCGTGATGGCCGCCACTGCCAAGGCTGGGAAGTCCCGGTGGACACAGTTCGCCGTGGTCCGGGTGGGAATCATCCTCGTCATCCTGCTCTTGATCCGGCTACGGGTCTTCAAGGGCCACAGGGCGGCTAATAGCAATCCGTGGCTGCTCGGTATCGGCCTGGCGATCTTTGTCCTCGGCCTGGCGCTCGCCGTCTGGGCGAGGGTGTACCTCGGCCGCAACTGGGGCATGCCGATGTCTCAAAAGGCCGACCCCGAGCTGGTCACGACCGGCCCCTACAGGAGGATCCGCCACCCCATCTACAGCGGCATCATCGTCGGCATGGTCGGCACGGCGATAGCGGTCAGCCCCTACTGGCTGATCGCGGTTGCGATCCTCGGCGCCTACTTCCTGTTCAGCGCCGTCATCGAGGAACGCACCATGGCCAAGCTCTTCCCCGTCGCCTACCCGCCCTACAAGCGCGCCACGAAGATGCTCATCCCGTACATCCTCTGACAGAACTACGGGTCACAGGGTCGCGCCCGCCACGTGCCCGATCGGGTGGGCTACCGCAGCTCGCCGGGAAGCAGGCTGTAGAGCACGCTGTCGCGGCGGGCTCCCTTGAAAGGCACGTGGGAACGAAGAAGGCCCTCGCGGGAAAACCCGCAACGCTCGGCGACATGCCGCGACGCCTCATTGTCGGGACCGCAAGTCAGCTCCAGCCGGGCCAGTCCCAGCTCGGCGAATGCCCACCGGGCGAGCAGGCGGACCGCATGTGTCGCGGCACCCCGCCCGCGGGCCTTGGGGGCGAGCCAGTACCCAACCGCCGCGCAGCCCTGATCCAGGCGAACCTCCTGCAGGGAGACGCAGCCGAGCACCACATCCTGGTCGCGCGGTTCGACCAGCGCGAAGTTCAGCTCATCGCCACGCAAGCGGGCCTCTTCCTGCTCAGCGACGTAGTCGCGCGCATCAGTCTCGGTGTACGGAGTCGTACGCCATGAGAACCGCTGCATCACCGGATCACTGAACGCCAGCACCATGCCCGGCACGTCGGCCTCGCGCCAAGGGCGCAGCAGCACCACGTCACTAGCCAGGGACGGTACCGGGAACCAAAGCTCGGCCATGTCGAGATGATCCCCCTTAACAGCACACGAGGCTGGCGCTCGAGGCCCCAACGAATAACCCGGCAAAGTCCAGTGTCCTGGACCGTGATCTCCCACGGCAGCTTCCGGCGCCCACCAGGAGGACGGTGGCAAGAGTAGGAGGTCGCTCTGGCGGCCGGCCTCCCGAACAGCCCATCAACGAGGGCTGTCAGCCGTTTCCGTGGGCCGGCTGCGGGGGGTCATTGGCCTCGGCTATGAGCCGACGGGCCGAGGCTTCATCGGAGGGGGCAACCAGCACGCGAACACCCTGGGCCTGCAGCTGCGGGTCCAGCCCGCCGGCATCGTCCGCCGAGACAGCTGCGCTCAGGCCATTACTGCGCAGCATGCCGACGATCAGTTCCGCCTCTATGCGGCTGGTCACGATCGCCACAGGCACAGTAGCGCCGTCCACCGTCTCAACTCCTCTGCTCCTGCGGCTGCCCTCGGGCGCGGCCACTACTGCCCGAAGTCGACATCTTTGGTCTCGACCGTCCCGGCCGTCCGTCCCGGCGCCGTCTGGCAGGTCCAGTACAGGTTCGTGTGCGCGATGACCTGGTCTGGCGGCGGCGCTCCCCATTCTGTCTGGTCCCCCGTGGTGTGGGCGTCGCTGACCAGGATCGCGTCGTATCCCCGGACGAACGCGCCGTGCAGCGTCGAGCGGATGCATGCATCGGTCTCGGCGCCGACGACGACAAGCTGCCCCACTCCGAGGCCCGATAGGACGTTCTCGAGCGTGGTGTCCTCGAAAGAGTCGCCGTAGCTCTTCTCGACCAGCGGTTCGGCTTGGCCAGGATCCAGCTCGGGGACGATCCGCCAGTCGTCGCTCCCCCTGGTCAGCCCCTCGTCGGAGTGCTGGACCCAGACCACGGGGATCCGTTCCTGCCGCGCCTTCTCGACCAGGCTGCCGACGTTCGCCACCACGGCGTCCCGCTCGTGAGCCCCCCCGACGACACCGTTCTGCACGTCGATCACCAGCAGTGCGGTGTTCGGCCGGTTCTCGAGTGTGGTCATGGTTACCCCTTACTCAGGCCGGTTCCCGTGTTCACCCACGGTAGACCGGCCCGCCGATAGGGCCTGGATCCGGGCAGGGCGTCAAATTCTGGGATGTTTAACCTGTTGAGGCACAAGTAACCTCTGTCTGGTAAAGGCACAGAAGACATGTGCTGAGGCGTGGCTTGGGGAGGCAGACATGGTCAGGAAGTTCGCGGTCGAGTTCCTGGGCACGGCGATCCTGGTGTTCTTCGCGGTCGGGGTGGCCACCCTGATGTTCGGCTTCAAGTTCGCCGGGGCCAGCGTCGCGGCCGGGGTGGTGGCCACCGCGCTGGCCTTCGGCCTCACACTGCTCGCGCTGGTGTACCTGATCGGGCCGATCTCGGGCTGCCATATCAACCCGGCCGTGACCATCGGGGCTCTGCTTGCGCGACGCATCCCGGTGGCCGAGGCCATTGGCTACTGGATCGCCCAGTTCGCCGGCGGGATCGTCGGTGCGCTCGCGCTGTGGGGCACGTTCAGCAACTCGCCCCTGTACAGCAGGACAACCACGGGCCTGGGCGCTGACGGCTGGGGCAGCAATTCAATGATCCACATCGGGGCGGCCGGGGCGTTCGTCTTCGAGACCGTCCTGACCGCCATCTTCGTGTTCATTGTGCTGCGGGTGACCTCGGCGACGGCCAACGCCGCGACGGCGGCGATAGCCATCGGGCTGACCCTGACGGTGGTTCATCTCGTCGGGATCCCGATCACGGGCACCTCGGTGAACCCCGCCCGCAGCCTTGGTCCGGCCCTGGTCGTCGGCGGGACGGCGCTGAGCCAGGTGTGGCTGTTCATCGTGGCGCCGCTCCTGGGGGGTGTGCTCGCAGCCGGGCTGCACCAGCTGCTCTACCGCGGGGAGGAGGCCGCGCTGGCCCGCGAGGCACAGCCAGCCGGATCCGCGGAGCCAGGCGAGGGCTCAGGCTAGGCGGTCGGCGCGGGTCTGCCCGCGGACAGAAGCGTAAATGCGCCGTGCCCCGCGCAGGACAAGGACCGTGTTCGGCAATTCGAGCATCTGGCAGCATCGCTATCTCAGATGCCGCCCGGACCGGGAAACCCTTAGCAAGGGAACGGTCACGAGGAGCCACCATCATTAGCCCTCTGGCATTATCGAGGTATGACCGGCATTGGACTCGAACAGCTCGCACGAACGGCCTACGAAGCCCATCGTGGTGCGCAGTCCGGATCTCTCCCGCCGTGGGAAGACACCCCTGAGCAGGAGCAGCAAGCCTGGAGGGCAGCAGTGTCCGCTGTCGCTGGCCAGACCGGCGTCACCCTCGATGATGTCGGTGCCGTCCCCACCCAGCCGATCCTCGTGCAGACCGGGGATGAGCGTCACACCTTCAACACCGACTTCATCGCGGGCCGGCAGGATCACTGAGCGTCGGCGACGACTATGCCTCGAATCACCACGCCCGTTTCCAGGCCGCGCACGGCAATTGGTACGTCAAGGACCTTGGCTCAACCAACGGCACCTGGCTGAACGGCCGCCGCATCCACGCCCCCCAGCGGCTGAAGAAGGGTGACAAGATCAAGATCGGGCACACCGTGGTGACGGTGGTCTCCGCCTGACCGGGACGGCGCCGGACCGATGATTCCGGGCGCTCCTGCCCGTCCCAATCACGACGGACGACCGGAGAGAGGCAGGCCGATGACGACACCAGTGACCACCCTGGACCAGCGCTACAGCGATCCGAACGCGGCCGCGACCGGATGGGATGAGACCCGCCGCGCGCTTGAGACCGCCGAGCTGTCCTGGATCACCACCGTCCGGGCCGACGGCCGGCCCATGTCACGCCCCTCGTGGCCATCTGGGCCGGCGGGGCGATCCACTTCTGCACCGGCGCCAGTGAGCAGAAGGCGATCAACCTGCGGACCAACCCGCACGTGATCCTGACGACCGGATGCAACGAGTGGGACAGAGGGCTGGACGTCGTGGTCGAGGGAGACGCCGTCCAGGTCACCGACAATGACGCGCTCAAGGGCCTGGCCGAGGCGTGGACGACGAAATGGGACGGACGGTGGCAGTACGGGGTAGGCGACGGCTGCTTCCGTCACGGCGAGGTGGAGGAACCGGTGCTGGTGTTCTCGGTAGCACCTACCCAGATCCTCGCGTTCGCCAAGGGCACCTTTAGCCACACGAAGCACACGTTCTAGTCGCGCGGGCGGGGCCTGGGCCTGGGCAGGAGACGACGGCCCGTGGTCAGGCGGCGGACAGCGTGCCGGCTGCGCCGTGCGGCGGCCCGTGCCGGCGCATGCCGGGCGTACCCGCGAGACCTCGGCCCGTGTCTATGATGCACTACGCCGGAAGGCGGCAGTGGGGCTCGCTACCGGGTATACGGTCATCATCGACGCGGTGGCATTGATGGCGGAGGAGCGCAACTCCTTTGCCGAAGTCGCTCGTGCCGCTGCCGTCCCGTTTTCGGGGCTCTGGCTCGAAGCGAGACCGGACGCGATGGCAAACCGCATCCGCGGACGGGTTCGTGACGCATCCGACGCCTCCCCGGAAATTCTCGCCGAACAGCTGCGTCACGACACCGGGACGATCGACTGGGTACGGGTCGACGCCGGCGGCCGGACGGAGGATTGTCTCGCCGCCGCTCGACGATGTCTCGCTGCAGGCTAGAAGGAAGGTCTCGTCTAGCGCCTGACCTCACCCCCACAGGCGCGAGGTGGCGATGCGCGCGCCTTCGGCCAGCGCCGACAGCTTTGCCCAGACGACGGACGGGGCGACGGCGTTGTTGACGAAAGCGAAGGTCGCAAAGCCGCAATCGGCGCCGGCGATCACTCGCTCGCGCCCCACAATGCCGGCGTATTGGCAGATCCGCTGCGCGACGAGCCGGGGATGCTCGACGAAATTGGTTGTCGAGTCGATGACGCCGGGGATCAGGATCTTGTCGTCGGGGATTTTTGCGCCCCGAAGATCCTCCCATTCATGCGCATGGCGCGGATTGGCCGCCTCGAACGACAATCCGGCCGGCCGCGCCCGCATGCACACGTCAAGGATCTTCGCGAGCGGGATGTCGTGGGTGTGCGGGCCTTCGTAGTTGCCCCAGCACAGATGCATGCGCATCGTTTGCGGCGCAATGTTGGCGGTCGCTTGGTTGAGCGCTGCGATATTGCGCTCGGCGATACGCAGGAACTCGCTGTCCGACAGGTGCTGATATTGGTTGTGCCGCGCCGAGCCGAGATCGGGCGCATCGATCTGCAGGATGAAACCGGCCCCGGTGATCGCCTCGTATTCCTCCTTCAGGGCATTGGCCAACGCATCGACATAGGCGTCTTCGTCCTGGTAGTAGCGGTCCGGCACAAATTTTGTCAGCACTCCGGGAGAGGCGGCGTTTATGAAAACTTCGACCGGTTTGATGACAGCGCAGGCCGCGGAGAGGTTTTGCAGGTCGGTTTCCAGCGGCACACGGTTCAGGTATGTAACCGGGCCGGTGCAGCATGGCACCGCCTCGCGGCTGAACCATGCGGTGCCGCCGCGCTTCTGGTTGAGACGCTCCATGAAGTCGGGGTGGTCGAGAAGGTCGCGGTGCGCGGCGGTCTGCGGCGGCCTCTCGACCTCGCCGCCGCGGAACGCCGTAATGCCGGACAGGCGATGACGGACATAGAAGGTGTAGGAGATCTTGCCGAGCTCGCCGTCGCAGACGCTGTCGATGCCGGCCGCAACCTGCTTCTCGACGATCTCGCGCACCGCCAACGAGAGACACGTGTCGAAGGCTGCCTGCTCGAACGGCCGGCCGGTTTCGCGCGCTTCCAGAAAATCCAGCAGATCGGGCGGCCGCGGCAGGCTCCCGACATGGGTGGTTAGAATCCGCTCAGTGCTCCTCTTCATCCCAGCTCTCGTTTCAGTGGCGATCGAGGTCAGGCCGGTCGCACGATAGCACTTGTTGTCCGGATTGATCTCGGGGGTTGGAGGCCGTCTCTGGTAAAGGCACGTTCCCTGCACAGAATCCGTCGACGACAGCGATCGAAAAGGGGAGGCGCATGCAGACCAGCCCGGTAATAGAGACCGAAGACAAGGATCTGCCTCTTCGCGAAGATATTCGGCTGCTCGGCCGCATTCTGGGCGACACGATACGCGAGCAGAGCGGCGAACCAGTCTTCGACACCGTCGAAGACATTCGGCAAAACTCGGTGCGCTTCCGCCGAGACGAGGATCTGACCGCGCGACGCGATCTCGAAGCTACACTGAACTCTCTGAAACCGAAGGACGCGCTGCAGATCATCCGCGCCTTCGGCTTTTTCTCACACCTCGCCAATATCGCCGAGGATCAACATCACATCCGCCGGACGCGCGTCCACTCAATGGGCGCCGCAACGCCTCGCGAAGGCACGATTGCGCATTCCCTCGCCCGCACTTGTCAGGCCGGCATCCCGGCTTCGCGTCTCGACGCCTTTTTTGCCGGCGCGATGGTCGTGCCGGTATTGACTGCACACCCGACCGAAGTGCGGCGCAAAAGCACGATCGACCGCGAGATGGAGGTGGCGGAGCTGATCGCGGAACGCGACCGGTCTTCTCCGACCGCGGCTGAATTGGCTGCGAACGAAGCAGCGCTGCGCCGCGCCGTGCTGACCTTGTGGCAGACCAATCCGCTGCGCAGCACCCGGCTGCGCGTAATCGACGAGGTGGCCAACGGCCTTTCCTACTATGACCATACTTTCCTCGCGGGATTGCCGCGGTTCTACGCCGACTTGGAAGAGGAGCTTGCCGGTACGGGCGTTGCTCTCGCTCGGGGCCTTCCTTCGTTTCTCCGGCTGGGCAGCTGGATCGGCGGCGACCGCGACGGCAACCCCTTTGTGACGGAGAGCGTTTTGCGCGCCGCATTGCAGGCCCAAAGCGGTCGCGCCCTCAATTACTACCTCGACGAGTTGCACAAGCTCGGGGGCGAGCTGTCTCTCGACAGCCGGTTAGTCGGCGTTTCGGATGCGCTCGCCGAGCTCGCCGCACGATCTCCGGATCGATCTGCCAACCGACAACACGAGCCCTACAGGCGCGCGATCACCGGGATCTATGCGCGGCTGGCGGCGACGGCGCGGGTGCTCGACGGCCTCGAAGTCGCCCAACAAGCAATCAGCGATGCGCCCGTCTATCGCGACAGCGACGAATTGCTGGCCGATCTCTCGATCATCGATAAATCGCTCGTCGCCAATGGCTCCGAGATCCTGGCAAATGGGCATCTGAAAGGCGTGCGCCGTGCGGTCGATGTCTTCGGCTTTCATCTCGCCGCGCTCGATTTGCGCCAGAACTCGGACGTGCACGAGCGCACGGTCGGCGAGATGCTCGGCCTCGTGCAGCCGGGCCTCGGTTATGCGGCTCTTGAAGAACCCGAGCGCATCCGACTCCTGCTCACGGAGCTGGCGACGGCACGCCCGCTGTCCTCCCCGTTTCTTTCCTATTCGGCCGAGACCGAGAGCGAAGTTGCAATCCTCCGCGCGACTGCCGACGCGCACCGCCGTTACGGGCGGAGCTCGGTGCCGCATTACGTGATTTCAAAGACGACCGGCGTTTCCGACATCCTCGAAACCGCCGTGCTTTTGAAGGAAGCAGGTCTTTTGCGGCCGCATGAGGGCGGCCTCGATCTCGATATCGTCCCGCTGTTCGAGACGATTGAAGATCTGCGCAATTGCAGCACCGTAATGGATGATCTGCTGGGTCTGCCCGAATACGCGCGCCTGCTGGAAAGCCGCAACCGCGTGCAGGAGGTCATGCTCGGTTATTCAGACAGCAACAAGGATGGCGGTTTTCTGACCTCCGGCTGGGAACTCTATAAGGCGGAGATTGCGCTGGTCGAAGTGTTCCGCCGTCACGACGTGAAGTTGCGCCTGTTCCACGGCCGCGGCGGCTCGGTCGGCCGCGGCGGCGGCCCCAGCTACCAAGCCATACTGGCCCAGCCCGCCGGCGCGGTTCAGGGTGCAATCCGCATCACCGAGCAGGGCGAGGTCATCGCCAGCAAGTACTCGAACCCCGAACTCGCCCGGCGCAATCTGGAGATCCTCGCCGCGGCGACGCTCGAAGCCACGCTGCTGCAACCGGTGACGGCCGACCCGCCGGTCCGTTATCTGGCGGCGATGGACTACCTCTCCGCCGAGGCTTATCGGGTCTATCGCAGCCTCGTTTACGAAACCGACGGTTTCGACCGCTTTTTCCGCGAGTCGACGGTGATCGGTGAGATCGCGAACCTAAACATCGGCAGCCGTCCGGCGTCCCGGAAAGCCTCTGAACATATCGAGGATTTGCGCGCGATCCCTTGGGTTTTCAGCTGGGCGCAATGCCGGCTGATGCTGCCGGGATGGTACGGGTTCGGCAGCGCCGTGCAGGCGTGGCTCGAATTGCAGCCGAACGGCGGCATGCAGATGCTGCAGGCCATGTATCGCGAGTGGCCGTTCTTTCAGATGCTGCTGTCGAACATGGACATGCTGCTGGCAAAGAGCGACATCGCGATCGCGTCGCGCTATGCCGAGCTGGTCTCCGATGCTGAATTACGCGAGCGTGTCTTTTCCCGATTGCGGGTGGAGTGGCAGAGTACGGTCGACGCATTGCTGACGATCATGGAGCAACAGAGCCTACTCCAAAGCAACCCGCTGTTGGCGCGCTCGATCCGCAACCGCTTCCCCTACCTCGACCCGCTCAATCACATGCAGATCGAGCTGTTGAAGCGTTATCGCGCCGGCGATACCGACGAGAATGTCGTTACCGGGATCCACCTGACGATCAACGGCATTGCCGCAGGTCTGCGCAACAGCGGGTGACTTAGAGCAAGCCCTGCAGAGCGCCTGGGCGTAGGTAGCGGCGGTCAGGGCTCGGCTGCAGATTTTTTAGGGGCGCTTCCGCCGGTCGACGGCGGTTGCTCTGCGGGATGAAAATCGAGCGACACGCCGTTCATGCAGTAGCGCTGGCCGGTCGGCTGCGGACCGTCGTCGAAAACGTGGCCGAGATGGCCGCCGCAGCGGCTGCAATGAACTTCGGTTCGCGTCATGAACAGGCTGCGGTCGGTCTCGGTTTCGACCGCTTCGTCGAGCGGCGCCGAAAAGCTCGGCCAGCCGGTGCGACTGTTGAATTTGGCGTCCGAAGAGAAAAGCGGCTGACCGCAGCCGGCGCAGTGATAAATACCGGCGCCGTACTGCTTGTCGAGCGGGCTCGATCCGGCGCGCTCGGTGCCGTGCTCCCGCAGCACCCGGTATTGCGCCGCAGACAGTTTGCCCCGCCACTCCTGCTCACTCATCGCAACCGGAAATGCCTTCCCCGGGGAATGTCCACGGCCGCTCAAGCGGCCGAAAAGACCTTCTGCCATGCCCTTCCTTTCGGACTCGAAATACGACCGATCGAATATCGGATCGCCCGCGCCCCCCGTGAAGGGGCCGGCAGCAAACGATTGCAGGAACTCAGTGCACCCGCTCGTCTTCGCCGGGGATCGGACGCAGCAATTCCGCCGTCGAGCGGGCAATCCAACACCAGACGACACAGGTCAGCTCGTCATCGTCGCTGCGCAAGCGCTGCGCCTCGCGGTGCGCAATTTCCGCCGCGGCAGCGCCGTGCCGGCGAACGAGAAGCAGTACCGCTTCCCATATCTTGCGCTCGTTGGTCATCATCGCCGGGGTCATCATAACGGTAAATCCGTGAGGACCGCGAGAGTTCCCTCCACCGGCCCTCCTGCGGGGCCGTGAGGAACGGCTCGATCCGTCAAAGCTCCGTCCAATATCTTGTGGTTATAGAAGCACTCCATACTTCATCCTGCTTGCAGGAACGCCAGCCCTCCGTATATTCGGGCCATGCCCGATCTCTTCGACACGCCGCCCGAGAAATCCGGCGACAGCTATTCCGCCAAGGATATCGAGGTCCTGGAAGGCCTCGAGCCGGTTCGCCGCCGTCCCGGCATGTATGTCGGCGGCGCGGACGAACGCGGGTTGCATCACCTCGTGGCCGAAATCCTCGACAATGCGATGGACGAGGCGGTCGCTGGTCATGCCACCCGCATTGAGATCGAGCTCGGCGCCGGCAACTGGGTCACTGTCCGTGATAACGGCCGCGGCATCCCGGTCGATCCGCATCCGCGGTTTCCGGACAAATCGGCCCTCGAAGTAATCCTGACGACGCTCCATTCGGGCGGCAAGTTCGGCGGCGAGGCTTATCGCACCTCGGGAGGTCTGCACGGCGTCGGCGTCTCGGTCGTCAATGCGCTCGCCGACGAGTTCGAGGTCGAGGTCGCGCGCGACCGCAAGCTGTGGAGCCAGAGCTATTGCCGGGGGATACCGAAAACCAGCCTGGTGGACCGCGGGCCGGTGCACAACCGGCGCGGCACGACGGTGCGCTTCCATCCCGACCCGGAAATTTTCGGCGAGCTCGGCTTCCGGCCGGCGACGCTTTACCGCATGGCGCGGTCCAAGGCCTATTTATTTCGCGGTCTCGAGATTCGCTGGAGCTGCGACCCTTCCGTGCCGCGGCCCGAAGGCGTGCCGGCCGAGGCGAGGCTTCACTTTCCCGGCGGGCTCGGCGATTTCCTGGCAGCGAGTCTCGACGGCCACGCCATGCTGACGCCCCGGCCGTTTGTCGGGCAAATCGACTTTGCGGAAGGCGGCGGGGTGGAGTGGGCGGTTGCCTGGCCCGAGGACGAGGAGGAAGGGTTCAGCCATTCCTATTGCAACACCATCCCGACCCCCGAGGGCGGCACGCATGAGGCCGGGCTGCGCAGTGCTCTGTTGCGGGCCGTCAAAGGCTATGGCGAGCTCGCCGGCAACCGCCGCATCGCCCAGGCGACCGGCGAAGATGTTACCAGCGGCGCGGCGATGCTGCTGTCATTGTTCATCCGCGACCCGCAGTTCCAGGGCCAGACCAAGGAGAGGCTGGCCTCTGCCGAGGCGACGAGGCTGGTCGAGGGTGCCGTCAAAGATCACTTCGACCATTGGCTGAGCGCCGATCCGGCGACCGCACGGGGGCTTCTCGACCGCATCGCCGAACGGGCCGAGGAGCGCCAGCGGCGCCGTCAGCAGCGCGAGCTGGCGCGCAAGTCCGCGACCCGCAAATTGCGGCTCCCCGGCAAGCTCGCCGATTGCAGTCGCGACAGCGCCGCCGGTACCGAGATTTTTCTCGTCGAGGGCGACAGCGCCGGCGGCTCCGCCAAGCAGGCGCGCGACCGCGAGACCCAAGCAATTCTGCCGTTGCGCGGCAAGATCCTCAACGTGGCGAGCGCGTCGGCCGACAAGATGCGCGCCAATCAGGAGCTGTCGGACATCATCCTCGCGCTCGGCGCCGGCTCGGGATCGCAGTACCGCGAGGAGGGATTGCGCTACGAGCGCGTCATCATCATGACCGATGCCGATGTCGACGGCGCGCACATCGCGTCGCTGTTGATGACGTTCTTCTTTCGCGAAATGCCGAAGCTGGTCGAAAACGGCCACCTCTTCCTGGCGTTGCCGCCGCTTTACAGGCTAACCCAGGGCGACGTGACCCATTACGCGCGCGACGATGCGCATCGCGAGGAATTGCTGCACAGCGCCTTCAACGGCCGCGGCAAGATCGAGATCAGCCGGTTCAAGGGTCTCGGTGAAATGCCGGCGCGCTATCTGAAGGCGACGACGATGGACCCGGCGCACCGCACATTGCTGCGGGTGACCCTGCCGGCGAAACCCGATCCTGCGGCCATCGAGCTCCCCGCTGAGGAATTCGAACGCACCAAAGCCTTGGTCGAAACGCTGATGGGCCGGCGTCCCGAGTTGCGCTTCGACTACATCCAGAAAAACGCCCGCTTCGCCCGCGATCTCGACGTATAAAGCCCGCGGCCGAAGCCGCATCGATGTCGCAGCAGGCTATGGCGGCTTCGGCCGCGGCTTCGGCGAAGACGAGACAGATCGCCCGACCGATACCGCCGCCGGCTCCGCTGACGAGCGCGGCCTTTCCGGTGAGCTTCATCGTTGGTTTTGCGAGGCGGTCAGAGCATCACCGTGCCGCCGTCGATGGCGATCGTCTGGCCGGTGACGAAGCGGCTTGCGTCCGAGACCAGCCAAATCACGGCGCCGACGAGGTCGGGCGGGGTAAGGTTGCGCTGGATCGACTGGCCGGTCCTGATCACCTCGAGCGCGCGGCCCGCCTTGTCGCCAAAGAACTCGCGCGTGCCGTCGGTCAGCACCGCGCTCGGCGCCAGAGCATTGACGCGGATGCCGTCCCGCCCAAGCTCGCGGGCGAGCCCCCGGGTCAGGCCGATCACCGCCGCTTTCGAAGTCGTATAGTGCAGCGCGAACGGCATGCCGTAGGTCGCGGCAAGCGAGGCGAGATTGATGATGCTGCCGCCTCCGGCTTGCCGCATCGCCGGCACGACCGCCTTGCAGCAATTCCAGATGCCTTTGACATTGACTGCCATCGCGGCGTCCCAATCCGCTTCGGCAATCGCGTCGAACCGTCCGCCGCGCAGCGCGCCATAGAGGGCGGCATTGTTGATCAGCGCGTCGATGCGCCCGAACGCCCGGGTCGCGGCGCTGGTCATGTCGGAGGCGGATTCGGCGCTTCTGACATCGAGCGCGACACCGACCGCCTTCCCGTTCTCCGCCTTTATGAGGTCGAGCGTTGCCGAGCAGTCGTTTATGTCCGCAGCAACGACCAACGCTCCTGCCGCCGCCAGACTTCGTGCGAATTCCTGCCCGATCCCGCGCGCAGCGCCCGTGACGACGACTACTTTGTCGCGAACGGCTAACTCCGTGGTGCTCTCGGCCATCGCCTCATTTCCCCGAAGTCTCACTCTCGCGTATTCCGGTATCCTGGCTGTTTTTGCTGTTTGGGCCGGGAATTATCAGCCAGCGAAAACCTGGATTTCCGCAGAAATCCTTCGCAGAAGGCGACGCTCCGGATGAAAAGAACAGCAGATCGTTGGCTGTTTTTCGCTGAAATACGCTGATCACTGCACTCGAACAGTAGGCTCCTTCCGCTCTCTCGGTGCCAATTTGCTATTTGACAATAGCTCAATTGCAGAGATTCGTCAAGGATCAGATCACCAGTTCGGTGCGTGGATCGATCAGGTGCATTTGGTTTACATCGGCGACCAGTCGCATCGGCTCGCCGACGGTTCCCGCCGCGGCGGGATCGACCCGGCCGCAAACCTCGACCCCGTCGACGAGGAAATACACCATCGTCTCCATGCCCATCGGCTCGACCACGTCGAGCCGCGCCTCGAACGCGGCCATGCCAGGCGGTATGTCGCCGCGTCCCTCCCTGAAATGCTCGGGTCTCAGCCCGAAGATCAGCTCATGGCCGACGCGTGGCCGATACCGTGCCTCCCGCGAAGCCGGCACCGGGAGAGCGAGCCAGTCCGAGAGCCGAACGGTCAGCCCGGCGCCGTTCTCGACGAGCCGGCATGGCAGGAAATTCATCGTCGGCGAGCCGATGAAGCCGGCGACGAATTGCGTTCTCGGCTTGTGATAAACCTCGTGCGGCGTGCCGATCTGATCGATCCGTCCCCCGTTCATGATGACGACCCGGTCGGCCAAGGTCATCGCTTCGATCTGGTCATGCGTGACGTAAACCGTTGTGGTCGTGACCGTCTGATGAATTTTCTTGATCTCGGTGCGCATCTGGACGCGCAATTTGGCATCGAGGTTCGATAACGGCTCGTCGAACAGGAAGACCTTGGGGTTGCGGACGATCGCACGCCCCATCGCGACGCGCTGACGCTGACCGCCGGAAAGCTGCTTTGGCCGACGGTCGAGAAGGTCGGTTATGTCCAGAATACGGGCGGCTGCCTGCACCCGCTCTCTTATTTCCGGCTTTGGGAACTTTTTGAGCCGAAGGCCGAAGGACATGTTCTCGAACACCGTCATGTGCGGGTAGAGCGCGTAGTTCTGGAACACCATCGCGATGTCCCGGTCCTTGGGCGGCACATCATTGACCAGCTGATCGCCGATATAAATCTCACCCGAGGTCGCTTCCTCGAGACCCGCGATCATGCGCAAGGTCGTGCTCTTGCCGCAGCCGGAGGGCCCGACCAGCACGATGAACTCGCGGTCGGAGATGTCGAGATCGATCCCCTGGACGGCAGGGGTGCGGTCGAACGTCTTGACGATGTTGCGAAGCGCGACTTGCGCCATCTTCTACCCTTTCGTGGCGCCGGCGGTCAGGCCGGAGATGTAGTAGTCCATCAGAAACGCATAGATGATCAACGGCGGCGCCGCCCCGAGCAATGCGCCGGTCATGATCTGCCCCCACGCGTAGACGTCGCCGCGGATCAGCGTGGTCACGATGCCGACCGGCAGGACGAGCTGGTCGGCCGACGTCGTGAAGGCGAGGGGATACAGGAAGTTCGCCCACGAGACCGTAAAGGTGAAGATCATCGCGGCGATGATCCCGGGGATCGCGACCGGGATGAAGATGCGGGTCAGCATCTGCATATAGCCTGCCCCGTCGATCAGCGCCGCCTCGTCCAACTCCTTGGGAATGCTGGAGAAGTAGCCGATCATGAGCCATGTCGCGAAGGGAACGGTCAAGGTCGGATAAAGAATGATCAGCACCCACCAGTGGTTGATCAGCTCGATCCCGGTCTTGTCATGGATGTAGGCGAAGGTTTTGAATAAAGGGATGAACAGCAGCGATTCCGGTATCAGGTAAGTCAAGAAGACGCCGGTCGCCAAAGTTGCCGAACCCCAAAACCTCATTCGTGCCAAGGCAAACGCGGCAAAAATGCTGACCACCATCGTGATTGACACCACGCAGACCGAGACGATCGCCGAGTTGCGGAAGAATATCAGAAATTGGTTCTGGGTCAGGAGGTCGATATAGTTCGAGAGTGTGGGATGATAGACCCACCACGGGTTGGTTGCCGCCGAGATCTCCGCGCTCGATTTGAGCGAAGTGATAAACATGTAGACGGGTGGGGTCAGAAAGAAAATCACGAATAGGATCAGGAAGAAATAGGACCAGAAAAGTGCTTTGCGCCGGCCGCGCGATATGCTGCCGTAGCGGGCCCGGCCGACTTGGCCGGCCGCCGCTTCCGCCGTTGCCGTCGTCATTGTCATGCCTCGTTTCCGCGGCGGCGCACATTGCGCAAGATGAAGAATGCCGCTATTGCCAGGATCGGGGCCATGAACAGCGATACCGAGGCGCCGAGCGGAATGTCGTTGCCCCAGATCGCCAAGGTAAATGCCCACGTGGCGAAGACGTGCGTCTGGTCGACCGGTCCGCCATTGGTGAGGATCTTGACGATATCAAAATTGGCGAAGGTTACGATCAGCGAGAACAATGCCGTGATCTGGATGATGTTGCGCATCATTGGCAGGTTGATGTACCAGATCTTTTGCAGCCAATTGGCTCCGTCGATGGCCGCGGCCTCGTGCAGCTGTTCGGGCACTGATTTGAGCGCCGCGAGATACATGATCATGAAGAACGGCGAGCCGACCCAGACATTGACCAGGATCACGCAAAAGCGCGCCCAATAGGGATTGCCGAGCCAGGCGACCTGCGGGATGCCGAGATGGGCGAAGACCCAGTTGAACGCGCTGTAGGAGGGATCGAACAGCCAGAGCCAGGCGAGCGTGCTCATCGCCGGGGGAATGACCCATGGGATCAGCAGCATGCCGCGCCATTTGCGCTGCCCTTTCGCCGGCAAGTTGTGGACGAAATGGGCGACGATAAAACCGACCACGGCCTTGAAGATGACGGCGGTGACCGCGAACAGCAGCGACTGCTCAACCACCATCCAGAACGTGCTGCGTCGGAACAGGAACTCGAAATTGCCGAAGCCGACAAAGTGCTGCATCGACTTGTTCAAGGTCGCAAGATGTATCGAATAGAATGCCGGGTAGACAACCAAGCACAGGACGATCGTGATCAGGGGCAACGCCATCAAGAACGCGATCGTTGATTTGCGGCGCGCGAACTTCTGGAGCGTGAGTTGGCCACTTCGCGCGGGCACGCGAAGATCACGGGCTACGACGTCTGCCATCCCTCTACTCCTTCTCGGTAGCCGGCTGCGGCGGCGCCGCCGTCACCTGTTCTGGCTCAGAATTGGCCGTTTTGTTAACCGGTTCACCGCCAAGGATGCAATGGGGCAGCATGGCTGTATCACGGAATACTGCGGTCAAAACCGTTGTGGCGGGGCCGCGATACCTCGTACGTCTGCTGCGTGCTCATCCTCACTCCACCCGAGCAGTCGACTGAGCCTTGCCCGGTTAAATAGCTTTGCGCGCATTCTAACGCAGCCATGCGAAATTTTGTGATCTTTTTATGATTGCTTGGGCCCGGTCGCGGTGTCTCCAGGAGCAGGACTGAAGATACCCGCATCATCCTGCCGGCCACTGCGATGGAGCTCGAGCTCGTGGGCATAGCGCCGTAGAGCGTAGGCTTCGCTCAAATAGCCGATGATCCGGAGATCCTTTGCATTATCGACAACCGGCAGGGTCTCCTGCGCCGCTTGGCTGAACCGATCGAGCGCCGAGCGCAGATCGTCGCTCGGCAACAGGAACGGCGCCGTGTGCGGGACCAGCTCACCCACGGTCTTGGTCTCCTCTCCGTTGTCCGCGACGCTTGCATCGCCCGGATCGATAATGCCGCAGAACCCGCCGCGGCCGTTCACGACGAAAACCTGCCTGATGCTGCCGGCGGGAAACCGCTTGCGGAGCTCCTCGATGGGCAGCTCGGCAGAAATGACGGCCGGATCGCGCCGCATCATCGGCCCGACCAGCAGCTCGTTGATCCAACCGACGTCCTCGGGGCTGCGTATGCTCAAGCCGCGCAAGTGAAAACGCCAGGTCGCGAAGGAATAGCCGAACCAATGACGCACTGCGATCGCCGCGGTGACGACCCCGACCATGACGCCGATCATCGCCGAAAATTCACCGGTCGTCTCGAGTACGATCATAATCATCGTGACCGGAGCGCCGACGATCGCAGCCGCCACCGCGCCCATGCCAACCATCGCATAGACCAACGGGTCGGCGCCGAGCTGCGGGGCGTACCGGATCAACGCGGCGCCGAAAAAGCTGCCGAAGAGGCTTCCAAGGAAGAGGGAGGTGCTGAACAGACCGCCGCGAAACCCGGAGCCGATCGATACGGCCGAGGCGACAATCTTGGCGATGATCAGTCCGGCGAGATAGGGCAGAAAGAAGCCGGAATGCAATACCCGCATTATGCCGCCATGTCCGCTACCGAGAATTTGCGGAAACGGCACGGCAATCGCCCCGATGAGGAGGCCGCCGATCGCCGGCCGCGCCCAGCGCGGCACTGCGAGTGAGCGGAACAACGCTTCGGTGGAGGTCACGCCCTTCATGACCAGGATGCCGAGCCCGGCCGAGGCCAGGCCGAGACAAAAAAATGCCGGGTAGTCGGAGGCGGAAATGTTGATTTCGTGCCAGACGACAAAAATCGGTGTCGAGCCGAGGAGACCCCGGACGACTAACGCGCCCGTCAGCGCTGCGATGCCGACCGGCGCCAAGGTCTGCAGCGTATAGCTGCCGATGATCAGCTCGAAGGCATAGAACGCGCCGGTTAGCGGGGCATTGAACGCGGCCGCGATCGCGCCGGCTGCACCGCACCCGACAAGCGTGCGGACATCGTCACGGCGCAGCCCGACCGATCGGCCCAGCCGCGATGCGAGGGCCGCGCCCAGCTGGGTGTAGGCCGCCTCCATTCCGACCGAGGCTCCGAACCCGCCGGACAGCAGGGTCGCCGCAACCAGGCCAAGGCTGTCGGAAACCGACATCCGCCCGCCTAGTAGCGCGTTCGCCTCGATCGCGTCGACGACCTCGCGCGGCCGCCAGCGCCGCAAAACCAACAGAGTGAGGCCGACGAGCAGCCCACCCAGGACCGGCATCGCGAGGACCCGTGCCGGACCGAGATCGATGTCGATCAGATGTTCGTCAAACCCAACTCCGAAAGCGATCCTACGCAGAAGAGCGAGCAGCAGGTCGATCAGCACCACCCCGACGCCGGCCGCGACGCCGGCCGTCAGCGCGAGTGCGAGCAGAAACAGCTCGCTGTCGCGCAGCCGCCGTTCGGCGGGGAGCACCCGCTCCACCGTCGCACCGGTCCGCTCGGTTCTTTCGGCAGGTGCTATGTCGGCCACCCGCGAGCGGATAGGCGGTTCGCTGCGATGTGGCAAGAGCCGTTTGACGAGTTGTTGCGGCAAAAGGGCGGAGCGACGGGGTCGGCCAGCCCGATCCGCGACTCACTTCCCGCTAGTTCGCGCTATGGATTCTCAGCTCCGTCACGCCTTCTTGCCGTCCGCTCGCCTGGCCAGCATATGGTCGACCATCGCCGGAGCGGCGCCGAGATAATTGGCGGGATCGGTCAACGCACGCAGCTTCTGCGGGCCGAGCGGATCGGCGACAGCGGGGATCTCCAACAGTATATCGAGCAGAGGCCGGTCGGTCTCGATCGCAACGCGGCAGGCGTCATAGACGAGATCGTGCGCCTGGTTGCGGCCGGTGTATGGCGCCAAGCCCATCATCACCGCCTCGGCGACGATCAGCCCGTGCGTCATTGCGAGGTTCTTCGCCATGCGGCCGGGGTCGACGATCAGACCGCCGAGCATAAAACGCGCTTGATGAAGCGCGCCCGCGGCAAAGCCGAAGGCTTCGGGCAGAGCTACCCATTCGACATGCCAAGGGCCGGTCGCGCGCTCGAAATCGGTGACGACGGCGTCGAGCGCCAGCCCCGCGTGCTGGCGCAGCACTTTCGCCGCGGCGAGTATCAGCTCACACGAGATCGGGTTGCGTTTTTGCGGCATCGTCGAGCTTGAGCCGCGGCCTTCGATGAAGGGTTCGGCCGCTTCGCCGAACTCGGTCGCCGACATCAGCATGACGTCGAACGCGATCTTGCCGAGACTGCCGGCCAGCAGCGC
This sequence comes from uncultured Actinomycetota bacterium, assembly GCA_963739645.1. GTDB lineage: Bacteria > Actinomycetota > Actinomycetes > Streptosporangiales > Streptosporangiaceae > JASHPR01. The sequence goes on along the minus strand of CAVUBM010000104.1, from coordinate 2,111 downwards.
CAGGACCTGGACGGTCTCGGCGATGCCGTCGCGGACGACGTGCCAGGTGATCGGCGGGTCATCGAGACCCAATTCGCGAGCAAGCTCGGCGCGCGTCTCCAGGCTGCGCTCGCCATTGCCGAGCGAGGCGAGGGTGCCGGCGGCGCCGCCGAACTGCACGAGCAGCACACGCGGGCGCAGTTCGCGCAGCCGATCGGCATGGCGGTCGAGAGCGTAGAGCCAGACCGCCGCCTTGTAGCCGAACGTCACCGGCAGCGCGTGCTGCAGGTGGGTGCGACCGGCCATCGGCGTGTCGCGGTATTTGCGCGCGAGCTCGGCGAGATGGCCGCGCGCCGCCGTCAGATCCTGGTCGATCAGGACGAGCCCGGCGCGGATCTGCAGCACCGCCGCGGTGTCCATGATGTCCTGGGTCGTCGCGCCCCAATGCAGATAGCGCCCCAACTCGCCCGCCAATTCGGCCATCTGACGGACGAGCGGCAGGATCGGATAGCCTACCGTCTCGGTCTGGTTCTTCAGGCGCGCCAGGTCGAGCGCCTCGCGGCCGCTGGCCAACGCATTGGCCGCGTGCGTGATCGCGTCGGCTGCCTCGGCCGGGATGATCCCGAGCCTTCCCTGGGCGCGCGCAAGGACTGCCTCGACCTCGACGCAGCGCGCGAGAAAGGCGTCGTCGCCGAACACCTCGCGCATCGGCGCGGTGCCGAACATGTCGGCAAAGATCGCGGAGTCGAGAGCGCTGATCGCCATCGCGGTCGCCTCGCCCCGCCCTAACCCTCTCCTGCTTGCGGGGGAGGGAATGGGAGGGGGCCTGCGGCGTCCGAGGTAAATTCGGTCCAGCCGCCATCGGCCAAACGCTCGAGCGCCGGAAAACGAGCCTTGTAGGCCATCTTCGGGCTGTCGGAGATCCAGTAGCCGAGATAGACGAAGGGCTGCCCATGGCGCCGGCATTGCTCGACGAGCCACAGGATGCTCCAGGTGCCGAGGCTGCGTCGCGGCTGCTGCGGATCGTAAAAGCTATAGACGGCCGAGACCCCGTCATCGAGCAGGTCGATCAGCGACGCCGCGACGAGCTCTCCGGAAATATCGCGAGACTCGATGATCGCTGTCCGCACCGGCGTGTGTTCGACCATCCCGCGGTAGTCGCCATAGCTCATCGACGCCATGTCGCTGTCGCTATGACGGGAACGCTGATAGGCGGAGAACAGCCGGAATTGCTCTGGGGTGGCACGCGCGTCGAGCAGCCGGCCGGCAAGGTCGCGATTGGTGTTGCGGATGCGCCGGGTGGAGCGGGTATGGCTGAAGCGATCGACGGCGATCCGCACCGGCACGCAGGAGGCGCACCCGCGGCAGGCCGGGCGGTAGGCGAAGCCGTGGCTGCGGCGAAACCCGGCGCGGGACAGGTCATCATAAAATAGCGCGGCGCCATTGCCGGCGAGCTCGACGATCAGCTTGCGCTCGGCGCGACCTACGATGTAGGGGCACGTAACCGGTGAAGTCGCGAAGAACTGCCGGAATGGGGCGAGCGAACCCTCCTTCGCCGACGCCGAGCGCGCTTCCCGACGGAGCCATTCGCGTTTTTGTCGATTTTCGGCCCCGGGCCTTAGATCCATCGCCCCGTCTCCTCTTCGCGCCGCGCGCTCAGCTCGGTGGGATTTCGATTATGGCCGAGAGCAGGCCACAGGCGCCAGCCCCGAACGACAGCCTTGGCCGAGCCGTTCAATGCGTCGGTCCGGCCGTCCAGCGAAATCCGGTCAGAATATTCTCGTCAAACCGGCATTCGACGGCCAGATCGTGCGGTGCAGGCGCCCCGGGCGGCACATCGGTGCGGACCCCCTCGGCGTTGGCGACGATCGTCGTCAGGCTGGTAGCCGTTGCGTCGGTCTTGGTGATGTCGATTGCCGCGCTCGGATAGGCGCGCCGCATGATGTCGGCGCAGCGTTCGGCAAGCCCGACATCATGCGGGATGCCGCACGCCGCGGCCACACAGCAGAGCGCGGCGGAGAGGAAGGCAATCGAAGCTTGTCGGAAAGCCGGCATGACGCCGATACTGCTCGTCCGCCGGGATAATTTCAAACCCGGCCCGCCCTTGATCGGGCTACGGGGGTTCGGCTTGA
>CAVUBM010000103.1:0-12097 GCA_963739645.1 uncultured Actinomycetota bacterium | reverse complement strand
AGGCGGCGGTCTAGTACGGCAGCAGGTGCGCCCAGAGATCATGGAGGTGGTTGTCCAGCAATCATGACCTGATCGGAAGCTCGTCGTCGCCTGCCGGTGTAAGTCCGGTCCGGGTAGTCGCCAGGGAGCCCGGTAGCAGGCTGGCGGTTCGGTCTGGAAACGGGCCGGGCCGGAGCCCAGCGTCGAAAGCCCTTTTAGGGGGAGCAACTGAGCGGTCCGTAGCGTGCAGCGAAGCCTGCCGCGTCGTTAGACATTGAGGGAGAGCCGAGCCGGGCTGTTCACGGTGAAGGCCATGGAAGCGGTGTAGATCCTGGAATTGCAGCCGTGAGGGACTCCCCGGCGTAGAGGGCGCGGAACGTTCAGATGGTGGCGGCGGGAACTGGGGAGGCCCTCCCCGGCCGAAGCGGGCTCCGGTGCCCGCAGACCAGCGCTGCCCTATAACCGGTGTGGAGCCGGGAAGTGGGCGGGGTGCCGGGAGGGAGTCGGAGGCGGCCGTAGTACCGATCGAGCCGCAGGACAACACAACCTGCGGGGAGGGAAGGGCCGCTGCTTCGTTCACGCGCAAGCTGAAAGGCCCGGATCGGTGAGTGCCGGTGTTACGGCTAGGTCCATTCTGGCGGCTGTCCGAGGGGACAGGGTCCGCGCGTTGCAGCATGTGCTTTACCGGGCGGCCAAGGCCGATCCGGGCAGGCGGTTCCATGCGCTGCGAGACAAGGTCTACCGAGAGGACGTCTTGCAGCGGGCGTGGTATGCGGTGCGCCGGAACAACGGCGCGCCGGGCATCGACAAGATCACCCTGGCTGATGCCGAGGAGTACGGGGTGACCCGGCTGCTCAGCGAGCTGGCTGGTGACCTGCGGGAGGGCGCATGGCGCCCGCTGCCTGCGCGGAGGGTGCTTATCCCGAAGCCGGGCAGCAGCGAGCGCAGGCCGCTGGCGATCGCCGCGGTGCGGGACCGGATCGTGCAGGCCGCGGTGAAGATCGTGCTCGAGCCGGTCTTCGAAGCGGATTTCCTGCCGTGCAGCTTCGGGTTCCGCCCGAAGCGGTCAGCGCACGATGGCCTGCAGGTGCTCATCGATGAGTCCTGGCAGGGGCGGCGGTGGGTAGTAGAAACGGACATCGCCAACTGCTTTTCGGCGATTCCGCATGACAAGTTGATGCAGGCGGTGGAGGAACGCATCAGCGACCAGGGCGTCCTGAAACTCCTGCGCGCAATGCTGCGCGCCGGGGTGATGGAAGACGGGCAGGTGCGGCGGGAGGTGACCGGGACTCCGCAAGGCGGCCCGGCATCACCGTTGCTCTGCAACATCTACCTGCACCGGCTGGACCGGGCATGGGACGCGGATCAGCACGGGGTGCTGGTCCGCTACTGCGATGACCTGGTGGTGATGTGCGCCACCCGGCAGCAAGCCGACGCCGCGCTGGAGCGGCTCACCGGGCTGCTGACCGGGCTGGGGCTTGAGCCCAAGGCGGCCAAGACCCGCATCGTGCACCTGGAGGAGGAAGGCGAGGGGTTTGACTTCCTCGGCTTTCACCACCGGCTGGTGCGCGGGTGGACCCCGAAATCGGCGCACCTGACCTTCCTTGCCCGCTGGCCCGCACGCAAGGCGGTCCAGCATGCCCGTGACCGGATCCGGGAGATCACCGGACGGGAACGGCTGCTGCTGCCAGCCGGGTGGATCGTGGAGGATCTCAACAGATTCCTGCGCGGCTGGGCCGGGTACTTCCGCTACGGAAATTCGGCTCTCGTGCTCGGCCAGATCAGGAACTATGCCTTGGAGCGGCTCGCGCTTTGGCTGTCGAAGAAAGGCAACCGGCGCCACGCCTGGGGATGGGGCATCAAACAGGTGCTGCTATCCCCGGACCACATGGGCCTGATCATCCTTGATGGGACCGTCATCCCGCCCAGGCCCTTCCGGCCCTGGCGCGGGCAGGCCAGACGCCAACGGTGAAGAACGTCGGTAAGCCGTGTGCGGGAGAACCGCATGCACGGTTTGACGGGCGGGGACTGGAAACGGGCCGCGACCTGCGGAACCGCGCCAGTCCCCGACCCTCCCCATTTACTAGGTGACCAGGGCGTTCTTGTGGTGTGGCGGGCGAGTCGTGTTCGCTGGTGGTACCAGCGTGATCGAGCCTGGTGGCGGCGCCGCCAGTCCAGCCAGTGCCCGGTGCTGCCGGGAGGGGGCGGGCGGCCGGGCAGGCGCATGGTTTGGGGGACTGTGAGTGGGATCATCCCTGGGGCGGGGGCTGGTCAGGGGGCGCCGCGGCGGGCGCCTGGGTGCCGGTGCGGCGGCGGAGCAGAGCGGCGGTGACGGCGCAGATGGCCAGGGCTGCCATGACCATAGACCTCATCGCCGCACACGAAGTCCAGCCGCACGCCCTCGGCGAGGGTCTCGGCGAGGATATCGATGCCCAGCTGGCCCTTGGTGCGGAAGACCAGCTCCGCCGGCAGGCCCATGGCCAGGGATCTGACCGGGTCATCGATGTGCTCGGCCGGGACCCATTCCCGCGCGCCAATCAGCGCGTGTCCGGTGCCTTCCCGCTCATACGACAGGTGCACGGTGTTGATCCCGTTGGCCACCTTGCCCACGCAGCCCAGGTATTGCCGCTTGACGCCGGCGGTGCGGCTGCCCTGCTTGACCGGGCCGGTTTCATCGAGCACGCCAACCGCCAGCCCGCGCCGCCGGCCGGTTTTGCAGGCTGCCTCATCCAGCCCGGCCACGGCGAACCGGCGCACCACCCCATCACCGCGAAGGCATCCCATACCCTCCGGTTGAGCAGCGGCTGCATCCGGTCCGGCGTCCGATCCCCAGCGCGCTCGGCGAGCGTCCACCCGTTCCGTTCCGGCAGGTCACTCATCACCGCGGCGGCAAACTTGCCCGCCTGCAGCCACGGCTCTACCCGTGCAAAGCACGGCCGCATCAATCCCAGCAGCTCACCGCGCATCCGCCCGCCCAGCCGGGCACCTATCCTGGCAGCAGCAGCCGCCTCCGGTCCTGCCGTGCGCACAAACGCATGATCGCGGGGCGGCTGCCCGCAGCCCGGCCGGACCGAGCCAGGCGCCTGCGCGCGAGAATGACAGCATGACCAGGCTGCGCGTCACGGCGGCCCACACGATCCCGCAACGGCCGCCCATACGAGTAACGCCCGGCCAGCAGGTGCAGGCCGGGCAGCGGGACACCGACTGGCCCGCCTTCGTGTTCATCACCACCGATGACGGTGCCGGGTGGGTCCCCGAGCGCCACCTCGATACCTCATCCGCTCCCGCTGTCGTTATCACCGCCTATGACACAACCGAGCTGGCCACCACCGGCGGGGAGGAACTGACCCTGATCGAGCAAGACGACCCCAGCGGCTGGGCACGGGTCCGCAACGCCGCCGGCCGGGAGGGATGGGTGCCACTGCGCACCATCGAGCCGGCGCCCGGACAGTGACCGGCGCCTCACGCCACCCGGACCCCGGCAAAGCAACCGTCCTGCCACCACTATCGCAGGTAACAGCCCGAATGGCCGCTGCCGTACTAGGGGACTCGGGACGTTGTAGTTGACGCGGAAAGGTTCTCCGGGTCGTACTGGGCGCCGGACCCTACTGATCTAGCTCAAATGCCAGCCACCGCATGCTGCATCACCCCGTTCGGACGGGATTTCTGGTCCTCCGCTGTCCGTCGGCGGGGACCGGCGCGCTCCCGGCTGAGCCCATTAAACGGACGGATTCCTGCTGGCAGATCGCGTCTACCCAAATCGGGGGATGCCCGGCCAACCGGCCCGAGGTTTCCTGGCTGAACAGGGCTCATCGCCGCTGAGGTCCGGCTCGAATGTCGGCTCCAACGCGGCCCAGGCCAGGCTGGCTTGTGCAGCCTGGGGCATGCAGGTTAACCAAGCTCATGCCCGGCCGGGGTAGAGGGAGGCGACATGACATCATCAGGGCGGGATGCCCGCAGGTCGGCAAAAGCGATACCCCCGGCAGGCAGCAGCGGGCTGGCACGAAGCCCGCGAACTTCAAGTCCTGACCATCAGCCGGCCGTGCGGCTGATAGGGCTGGCTGTGCTGATTCACATGCTGCGAAGCCGCCGCTTTTATGAGCGGGTGGCTGTCGGCGCCATCGTGGTGGCGGCGCTCCGAGGGCTGGGCCAGCAGAACCGGGCCAATACCTTTGAGCGCCTGGCTGCCTGGAATCAACGGCAGGTCCAGCTCCTTGAGCGAAGAACGAAACGGCAGGCGCGGCGCCTTGAGCGCAAAGCCAAACGGCAGGCCCGGCGCCTTGGCATCCGCGCGAGCTAACGGCCAGCACGTAGATACAACGCGCACTTACGTAGAAGGCTCCCTACAAGCTGCATCGCCGCCGTCCAACCAGTCGATCCTGCGGGCTGGAAGATGAAGAAGCGCCGCCGGATGGTGCCGGCTTCTACGGATCGGCCTACCCGGCCAGGCGCGACGCCCCACGCGGAGGATGGTCTGGCCCGGTAGGGGCGGGCTGTGCGTTCCGGCTTACCCTGCGGGCGGGCCGATTGTGTGCACTGCCATAGGTACCGGCCGGGTCAGGCGGCCAGGACCCTGGCCTTCTCGCGCTCGAACTCCTCGGCCGAGATGACTCCCCGGTCGCGCAGGCCGGCCAGCTTCGCCAGCTGGTCCGCCGTGCTGGCCGGTGCGCTCGCCGCGGCTTGCTGGACGTAGCTGCGCAACTCCGCGTCCTGCTGCTGAGCGTCCTGCGCGGCCCGCTCCTGCATTGAGCCACCGCGCGCTATCAGGTAGACCAGCACGCCGATCAGCGGGATCAGCAGCACAAACAAGAACCACAAGGCCTTGCCCCAGCCGGACAGGTCACGGCTGCGGAAGATGTCGATAAACACCCAGATCAAGACCCAGATCCAGATGACCCACAGAAAGACAATGAAGATCGTCCAGAAAAGGTTCAGCAGCGGGTAGGACGAAGCGGCCAGTGACATTTCCTCTCCTTCGCACCAGGAGGCTGCCGATAGCAGCCAGCTAACAGGGCCCGGCGCCCCGAATAGCTCACTATTCGCCTGGAGCCGATCGCCGGCATCACCCAGAATGGGTGAAACAATGGCAACTTAGGGCCGCCCGCCAAGGGACCGGCTCTCGGTATCAGTACGCGCAGTCTTACCGTCTGCTGGTTGGCTTGGCCAGGCTGCTGTGGGAGGCCGCGCTCAGCGTGGTGCTGGCGGCCCCTGCGGTGGCGGCGGAGCGCGCGGCGCTGCGCATGGCCGGGCCGCCGACCAGCCCGCGTGAGTATACAGCGATGCCCTAGCAGTGGCCTTTCGTGACTATGAATCCGAGATCGGGTGGCAGGAAGGTCACGAAGTCCGGGCTGTCCGGCAAGGCCACCGAGCCCGGTGCCGAATGGCCCTGCTCGAAGGTCCAGCACTAGCGTCGGCCTCTGCCCTTGGAGAGGCCGACGGGGAAGGCAGGTCGACTCCTCCGATCCGGATGATGCCCCTGGCGGGTTTGGGGGGCGATGCTCGTATTACCCGGACAGCGCGCAGTTCAAGACGATGAAGCGCCCGGCATCAGGACGCCTTCGGTCGGGATGAGGCGGGAGGAACGGCCATGCTGCTGCTTGACCTTCTTCTGATCGGCCTGACGATAGCGCTCGACCCGTTGCCGCTGACGGCGTTCACCGTGGTCCTGCCGTCCAGACGCGGGGTGCGAAAGGGCGCGGCCTTTGTGTTCGGGTGGCTGGTATCACTGGCGATCGTGGTCACGGTCACAGTGCTCGCAACTGGCAATAACCCGCCCAAGCCGAACACGGCACCGTCACTGGCCCAGCTCGCGGTGAAGATCGCCATCGGAGCCGGCCTGGTCGCGATCGCGATCCGGCACCGCCGGCGGATGGGGCGGCCGAAGCCGCCGAAGAAGCCGCCCAAGTGGCAGACGCAAGTGGACAGCATGTCCCCGTGGTTTGCCATGGCCCTCGCGCCCGCCCTGCAGCCCTGGGGCCTGATCGGCGCGGGCGCGGCCACCGTGGTGGGGGCCAAGCTGTCCAGCTGGGAGAGTTACCTCGCACTGTTCCTGTTCTGCGTCCTGGCTTCGTCGTCCTACCTGGCCATCGAGATCTACGCCGGTTTCCGCCCCGACCAGAGCCAGGCGTTCTTGGCCAGGTTCAGGACCTGGGTGGAAACCCGCACCGACCAGGCGATCATCGTGGGCAGCCTGGTCCTGGGTTTCTGGCTCATCGGAAGCAGTATCTACCTGATCGTCACCTGAGACTGCCGTAGATCTCTGTGTAGGCGAGCGGTGCATTCTGTTAAATCGCTGGCATGAACCCAAAGACCGCCGCCTGCTGCTGAGCAGACACCTGGTCGCGGGCTTGGCCGCTGCGCGACGTCGAGGCCATCGCCGCGCTCTACGCCGACACGGCCGTGTATCGCTCGCCCGCGTCCTCCCAGGTGTACTGGGGGGTCCGGCGGCTCCAAGCCGAGCGTGACGATCAGCCAGGCCTTGCGGTCGCGGCCGTGGTCCTCCTCGAGGGTCTTGCCGGACCACTTGCGAGAGAGCAGCACCCGGCGGCCCACGTAGCCGAGGTGCTCGGACCGGGGCGAACGCGGCCGGTGAATATTACTGTCATCCGTTTGGGTGATGACCCATCGGCTCAGTCAGCTGAACCATTGGAGAGCGATCCTGATGACGGCACCGAGCTCGAAATCGAGATGACCTGGTAGTCAACAGGGCGCTGGGGACGCTGCTCCCAAGCTCGTGTCGCGCCAGGAAAAGTCAGGCACCGGTAAGCCAGCAGAAACATCGCTCCCGGCAGGCCAGTCTCCCACACCACCGACCTTCCAAGATCGGACTGGCCGAGAGGTCATAGCGGACCGCGGCATGATCCGGAAAATGCACGGAACGATCTTTGCCACAGCGGTTGGCGGCTACCACGTGCAACCAGTTCGCCGGCACAAGTTCGCCTCGTCAGGATTCTTGGGATTGTTCAGTCGTTGATCTCCTGCCAGACGGCCTGCTCGTCGTGGTCCTCCCAACTGGCGTCTGGCAGCGCGATGGCCCAGCTTGTCCATGTCCCGGCCGGCTGGGCCGGGGCGGTCCTGACTCTGGCGCGGACGACCATGCCGGGCGTGAGCTGCACGGGGCGGCGCAGCGGGGCCGTCGTCATCCCCCAGTGCGTCGGCGGATCGCCGGGTCCCACGGACAGCGAGATGCCGGGCGCGAGCTCGGCGCTGAACCATAGTGCGAGCGCGTTCGCTGTTCCGTGCTCGCGGGCCGGTCAGCAGCGTCTCGGCTTCGTGAGGCGCCTGCGCCTGTTCGAGCGGGATCAGGCCGACGTCCGTCGTCCACAACCGGCCTGGCTCGGAGCGCCTGTCACCGGCGGTGAGGTGGCGGAAGGTGCCGGAATAGAAGATCTCGTTGACGGTCATCTCGGCCAGGTCGTCGAGCTTGAGGCCGTATGGGTTGTCCCGCAGGAACTCCACCATCTCCCCGCTGTACTGGTCGTGCACCAGCGCGGCCCAGGCCGTCACCAAGCGGGGGATCATAACTCCGCCCGGCTTGAGCCAGCGGTCACGGGCGGCGATGACCGGACCGAGCATCCCTTCGTCGATCCCGAACCCTCCGAGCCACTCCGAGACGATCACATCGACCCGTCCCGGCAGCTCGATCTCCATGACATCGCCGTGGAACACCTGGACGATCTCCGCCACCCCGTTCGCGGCGGCCAGCATCTGCGCCACAGTGGCGACCGTCGTCCGCTCCACCGCGTAGACGCGCGAAGCCCCGGCGCGCGCCGCGAACAAACTCAAGATGCCGCTTCCCGCCCCGACGTCGAGCACGACATCGCCGGGGCGTACCACCGACTCGATCGCACGCCGGAAGGCCTCGGTACGGACGCGGTCACAGATCATCGTCCGGTGTACCTCGAGCTCCGCATACATCGGGTCGGGCGGGTTCCTGATCGGCGTTCGCACGCGTGCATTCTAATGACTGCTGCTGTCCTGGCATCGGACGCCCGCGGCCAGGCTCTGTCCGGCCGAACGAACTGAGGGGCCATGGGACTCAGGCGGCGGACAAAGCACCGGTCGCTCATTGCCGGGGCGGCAATGGCTCACCGCGAGAGCAAGAAGGCCGCGGAACAGCAGCCCGCCGACGGCCAGGCGCCAGGTCAGATCCGCTATCGTACGGCCCCAAGAGCCACTTGGCCGCTCGCCACATGCCCTGGCCGGCCTGGTCAGCCCGCTGCCCCAGCGATCCGGTCACCGGCCGGTGTCTTCCCGGCACGCCTGGCGGCAACTCTTGCCGGCACCGGCTGAGTGTGACGCGGTCATTCGCACGGCCGACATCGCTCAACGCCCCGAATTACCCGCATAGGGGGATGCGGTCCGGAATCCGCTGCAGGCAGGCTCGTGCCTGACAGGCGTAGTTACAGCAGGCCAGCAATCGGCTGCTCACCCGCCGTCGGTGACGGCGGGGCGACCGGGGGAGGAGTTTCCCGTGGGATTCAGGCGGCGGACACGGCGGCGGGCGCTCATTGCCGGGGCGGTTGCCGGGGGGGCGATAGCTCACCACGAGGCCAGGAGGGCCGGTGAGCAGCAGGCCGACGATCAGGCGCCTGCCGGCGACTACCAGGAGCCAGGGCCAGGGCCAGGACTCAGGATCAGGATCAGGCGCAATATGCGCCGCCTCCGGCGGACCCGGCCGACGAGCTTGAACACCTCGCGCAGCTGCACGCCTCGGGCGCACTGACAGACGAAGAGTTCACCGCGGCCAAGGCCGAACTACTCGGGACCTGAACGTCCGCCGGAGTGCCAGAAGATGCCGAACAGGCCGATTCCCGGCAGGAACAGGAGGCTGACATGAGCGGATCGCGCAAAGAGGTGCTGTCGGAAGCACTCAAAGCCGAGGTCGGTGGCGCATCAGTTGACCTAAAGACCCTGTTCACCGACGACGTCACCGGCTGGTCGCCGTACGCCACCGTGTCAGGGCAGACAGCACTCGCTGACCTGTCCGCCCTCCGCGAAGAAGCGTTCTCCAACGTCGTGATCACGTTCCGGGGACTCGACGAAGTGGGCAACAAGGCGTTCGCCGAATGGCTCATCGAGGCCGATCACACCGGACCACTCGTCCTCGGCGAGGATGCGGTGCTGGAAGCAACGGGACGGCACGTCCAGTTGCCCGGCGTCACGGTGGCCGACTTCCGCGAGGGGAAGATCCGGTCCTACCGGACCTACTTCGACGACCTCTCGCTGATCGAGCAGATCGCCGGCGTCTGACGAGCCGGCCGCTGTGGAGTTCCACGTCGAGGACCATCCCGATCCGCTCGACCTCGATGTCCTCGAAACGCAGATCCGCCATGAGGCGTCCGCCGCCATGGCACTCGGCGGTGAAGTCGACCTGGCGATCTTCGTACGCGAGGCTGGCCAGGTCGTCGCCGGTATCAGCGGCTGGACCTGGGGCGACTGCTGCGAACTGCAAAGCCTGTGGGTGGCGCCCAGTCTTCGTGGGCATGGCCTCGCGACCCGGCTGCTCGCCGCCGCCGAAGCCGAAGCGGCCGCCCGCGGGTGCTCACAGACCGTCCACTTCACCTACGCCTTCCAGGCCCGGGCTCTGTATGAGAAGAACGGGTACGAACTGGTGGGCTGTGTCCAGGACTTCCCCTCAGGAACCGACGTCCTGTGGTACCGCAAGCGCCTTAGCCCACCCACGCCTCCGCCCAGCCGAGAACGATCCCGGCCCGGGAAGCCAAGCGAGAGGACCGCCGCCTTGATGACCGACCCCGACCCGTAAAAGCAGGGGACGCCGTAATCCAGCCGCACGGCGCACCCGGCCGGTTCACAGGAGCCCAGCCGACATCCGCACGACCGTTATTGCCCGGTACGGGATACCGAACCTCTGATCTGGCGTCCATCGGACGTAGCGAGCACGCTCCGGCGTAGCCGACTGGACGGGCCGTATCACCTGCCCGAGCGTTGACGGGCCATGGCCCGCCCCAGCGGGCGGTTACCCGGTGACCGGCGCGATAGGTGCACCGGGACTGCTAGGCGGGTGGGAAACTATTTGCTGACTGGGTTAGCTGAGGGGACGACATGCGGGGCAGGGGCAAGTGATCCTCGCTGCGGTCGCTGCTGGGGCGCCGACTGAGACGTTCACTACGCTGATGGATCACGTTGCCCAGGGTTTCGAGGCACTGGGAGCCGCGATCCTGGTCGTCGGCGTGATGTGGTCGTTCGTGCTTGCGGTGGTGGCGGTGCGGCGGTCGGGCTGGTCAGCCAAGGCGTACCTGGTATTGCGGCAGGCATTCGGCGGGACCTTGCTGCTCGGGGTGGAAGTTCTGGTCGTCGCCGACCTGGTGCGCACCGTCGCGGTCGCGCCTACCCTCGACAATGTCCTGGTGCTCGGGCTGATCGTGGTGATCAGGACGTTCCTGAGCTTCTCGCTGGAAACCGAGATCGAGGGCGTAGCGCCGTGGCGGCGGGCCGCGATCGGCGGCGCGGGAACAATCCGCCGGACCACGGCTAGCGCGCTGGAGACTAACACGCCGCTCTGATACCGGACCGGCAGGGCTGGACTCCCCGGCTTGTGATTATGCCCAGGCTGGTCTGATCGCCACAGCGCGCCAGCGCCAAGGCGCGCCCCCGGCGGGATGTCTGTCAAGGGGGGTGCCGGAGTGCGCTAATCGCTATCGCGATACGCCGACGGCGGCTCATGAGCCAGGAAGGGTCTGCCGGGGTTACCCATTTAGGGGGATGGCAGATCATCGGCGATGGGCTTCGCTGAAGCCGGCGAGCGGTTTGGTGTGGCGGGATGGAGGGCTCGCGATGGGGCTGATCCGGTACGAGCTGGGCACGGCGTTTCCGGGGGTTATCAGGGCGGACAACGGAACGGCTGAGTCGAGCCCGGCGTCGCCCCGGCTGCTGTGGCCTCCGCCAGGTGCGGATGATCGTGGTAGCTGACAGGGAGATAGCCAACTTGGCGGCTTGGGAGCAGCATCCACCTGATCGTCTCGTAGCAATGGGTCATGCGCACGGGCGCGGCGGCAGGGCTGGGCGCAAGCCCGCTACTGTCCGCAGAGCAAGCAGGCCTGCCGGGTCCATGCGGTCACGCCCGCGACCACCCGGAAAAACCTTCGCATGAGACTCCGCTTCCCGGTCAGGCGTGACACGCTGCGCAAGGACGCCGTCGCCGGCTTGGTGCTCGGCGTGGAGAGCATTCCCGACGGCCTCGCCGCCGGCCTGCTCGCCGGGGTCAGCCCTCTTTCGGGCCTTTACGCATACATGTTCGGTACCGTCGGTGGCTCGTTTTTCACCAGCTCGGCCTTCATGGCTGTCCAGGCCACTGGGGCCATGGCTATCGTCATCGCTGATGTCCCGGCGGTTCACTCGGCCAGTGACCCGGCGCGGGCATTGTTTACCTTGTCGGTGCTTACCGGCGCTGTGATGCTGGCGGCCGGGTTTCTGCGGCTCGGTTCGGTCCTGCGGTTCGTGTCGAACGCCGTGATGGTGGGGTTCATCAGCGCTGTCGGGGTCAATATCATCCTCGGGCAATTGGCCAACCTCACCGGCTACAAAGCGGAGGGGGGAAACCGTGTCGTCCGCGCCGTCAACACTCTCATCCATCCCGGTGAACTCCACCTGCAGTCCCTGGCAATCGGGGTCTTGACGATCGCGCTGATACTCCTGCTGGAGCGCACCATGCTCGGCCCGCTGGGGCTGGTGCTGGCGGTCGTCGTCACCTCGGCCCTCGTGGCCGTCCTGGGATGGGGAAGCGTCGCCCTGGTCAGGGATCTCAGTGAGATTCCCCGCGCGCTGCCGTTGCCCCAGGCCCCGATGCTGCGGCTGGTCCCGTCGCTTGTGGGTGCTTTATGAGATCTGGGCGCAGCTTTTCCCGGACCTCGGCGCGCTGATGCTTGTCCGGCTGCCCGCCGTGCTCGCGGAACGGACAGAAAATCCGCTCTCGGCCCGATACCGGATGCGGTTATTGCGACCGAGTGCACTCCGACATCACAGTCGGCCGATCACCTGGGATGCGTGACGTATCCAGGAGAACGCGCGGGGGGCTGGGCGGCAGGCGCCGTGATCACGGTGGTTCCTGCTGCGGAACGGAGCCGCCGCGCTGGATACGCGTGCTAACGGCGTACGG
>CAVUBM010000102.1:0-24263 GCA_963739645.1 uncultured Actinomycetota bacterium | reverse complement strand
CGCTGGTGTTCAGCTCGCCGTTGAGGCCGTTGGGGTAGAACCCGCCGGAGGTGGCCTGCCCGGGGGTTAGGTAGACGATGTTGAGGACCTGGCCGGGGGTGCGGCCGAAGGCGATGCCGTTGTTGTCGTCGGGGATGATGTTGGCTTCGCCGTCGATGGTCAGGCCCTGGTCGGCGTGGGCTCCGTCGAGGCTGTCGCGGGCTCTGGAGATCGCGTTGGCGTCCTCGGCTCCGCCCCGGTCATACAGCACGGTCCGGATGTTGGCGGCGTGGTAGGCCTCCACGGCCAGGATCCCCGCGGCGGCGTCGAGGTAGGTTTTGTTGCTGATCAGCGGGGCGGCGCCCTTGAAGGCGGTGACGCCGACGTCTTCGAAGAGGAAGGCGCCGCGCAGGAAGTTGTCCTCATTGGCATACACGTCGAAGGTCTGGCCGGCGTTGATCAGGCCTGCGGCGAGGGCCGCGTCGGTGAAGCTCTGGCGGATGTTGATGGCTGGCCGGGCGACCGCGGCCGACCCGAGGGCAGAGCGGAAGAACGCCACGTGCTCGTATTCGTCGCGGGCGATCTCGGCGGCGAACTGGCGGATCGCTCTGCTCTGGAACCCGACCTCGCGGCCGCCGTCCACGGGCCCGCGCTGCCCGGTGCCGTGGGTCATGTCCTCGGGCAGCCCCTCGCCGTGCACGGCATAGGAATAGAACTCTGCCTCCAGGTATTCGAGGTTCAGGGCGAAGTTGAGGATCGCACCGTCAGAAATCGCGGCCGCGTCAGGTGCCGCTGCCGAGAGCGCCGGGGTGGCCATCCATCTGAGCAGGCCCGCGCCCACCAGCCCTAGCCCGGCCGCGCTCGCACATTTCAGGAACTGCAGCCGGTCAGCGGCATTTTCTGCGCTCCGGCTGATCAGCTCATCCACATATCTCTTCCCGAACATGTCCATCCTCTCCCATCTGAGCGTTCTGCTCCTTTCCCACGAGCAAGAAGGCCTGGCCGACTGGCCGGTTCCTGGCCCGCGTTCCTGGCCGGTAAAGGCTCTGCAGGCGCTGGCTGCCGGCGCCGGACGGCGGATCTCAATCGCATCACTGCCACGATGCTCACGCAGAGGGCCGGGTGCTCCCCCGCTGGGCGGGGGCACGGGTACGGCCGGTCTGGATGTGCGGGTAGTGCAGGTCGAATGCGGGCCGCTCGGACCGGATCCGCGGGATGCGGGTGAAGTTGTGCCGGGGCGGCGGGCAGGAGGTCGCCCACTCCAGCGAGTTGCCGTAGCCCCACGGGTCATCCTTGGTGACCTGCTCCCCGTACTTCCACGTCTTGTAAATGTTGTAGAGGAAGATGAACGTGGACGCGCCCAGGATCCAGGAGCCGATGCTGGAGATCTGGTTCAGCGTGGTCACGTCACCCGGCAGGAACGGGTAGTTCGCGACGCGGCGCGGCATGCCCTCCACGCCGAGCCAGTGATGGACCAGGAACGTCATCCAGAAGCCGATGAACAGCGTCCAGAAATGCCATTTGCCGAGCGTGTTGTCCAGCATCTTCCCGGTCCACTTGGGCCACCAGAAGTAGAACCCGGCGAACATGGTGAACACCACCGTGCCGAACAGCACGTAGTGGAAGTGCGCGACCATGAAGTAGGAGTCGCTGACGTGGAAGTCCAGCGGCGGCGAGGCCAGGATCACCCCGGTCAGCCCGCCCAGCAGGAAGGAGACCAGGAACCCGATCGCGAACAGCATCGCGGGCTCGAACGTGAGCTGGCCGCGCCACATCGTGCCCACCCAGTTGAAGAACTTCACCCCGGTGGGCACCGCGATCAGGAACGTCATGAACGAGAAGAACGGCAGCAGCACCGCGCCGGTGGTGAACATGTGATGCGCCCACACCGTCATCGACAGCCCGGCGATCGCGATCGTCGCGCCGACCATGCCCTTGTAGCCGAACATCGGCTTGCGGCTGAACACCGGGAGCACCTCGCTGGCGATGCCGAAAAACGGGATCGCGACGATGTAGACCTCCGGGTGGCCGAAGAACCAGAACAGGTGCTGCCACATGATCGCGCCGCCGGACGAGGCCGAGAACACCTGGGAGCCGAGCTTGCGGTCGATCTCCAGCACCAGCAGCGCGGCCGCCAGCACCGGGAACGCAATCAGCACCATGACGCTGGTCAGCAGCACGTTCCAGGTGAAGATCGGCATCCGGAACATGGTCATGCCGGGCGCGCGCATGCAGACGATCGTGGTCACGAAGTTGACACCGGACAAGATCGTGCCCAGGCCGGACAGGGTCAGGCCCATGATCCACAGGTCACTTCCGATGCCCGGCGAATAGACCTGGCTGGTCAGCGGCGAATACGCGTACCAGCCGAACGAAGCGGCCCCGCCCGGGGTGAGGAAGCTGATCAGCAGGATCAGCCCGCCGAAGGTGAAGAAGTAGTAGCTGAGGATGTTCAGCCGGGGGAAGGCGACGTCGGGGGCGCCGATCTGCAGCGGCATGATCTCGTTCGCGAACCCGACGAACAGCGGGGTGGCGAACAGCAGCAGCATGATCGTGCCGTGCATGGTGAACAGCTCGTTGTACTGCGAGTCGGACACGATGCGGTTGTCCGGGCCGAACAGCTGCGCCCGCATGATCATCGCCATCAGCCCGGCGATCAGGAAAAAGCCGAACGAGGTGATCAGGTACAGGTGACCGATGATCTTGTGGTCCGTGGTGGACAGCCAGCTGGCCAGCAGCGACCCCTTACGGGAGCCGCCCGGCCCAACCCCCGGGCCCGCCTGCGGCCGGGCAAAGGTGGTCACCGGACACCCCTAAACGCCTGCTGCCGGACGCGTGCACCACGCCAGCGCAAGCCCTCATCGGTATTGCTGGCTTGCCACCGGCCCACACCCTCGGCCGCCGGAACGGCATCCACATTCCCCAGCAGGGACCCGCCGGGGCGGGCGTGCGGCCAGTCCTTAAATCGACACTACAACGCTCAGCACCACACCCCGGTACCGGGGGTCCAACCATCCGCCGACCCTCACTGGGCACTGCCCCTGCAGCGACGCGTTCACTGCCGCCGGGGAACCAGGCAGATGCACTCGCAGCCCATGATCTTGTGCCATCGGCTGCGCGCGGATGTGATGGCCCCGGAGGACTGGGCGGCTGTGCCGCTCACCACCAGCCAGCTATGGTTCGCCAGTGGACCTGGGCGATTGCCTTGGCGAAGCCCACCATCACCAGCTGCAGGGCAGAGTGATCATTTCCCGGGCGCCGGCGAGCTATCGCGCGGACGGCGTTTCCGGGCATGGCTGGTTACTGGTCCCGGTTGGCTTTGCCCGCAGGGACGGCGGCCACCACTTCTATTTCGATCAGGAAGTCTGGCCGGACCAGGCCGGGGATCACCCCGAGCATGAAGGTCGGCTTATGGGTGATGAACTTGCTCCGGACTTCGACGTAGGCCCGGACGTCCTCTGCGCTGGTTAGCCACTGCCGGACGCTGACGATGTCGGACAGGCTCGCGCCGGCCTGGCTCAGGGTCGCCTGAATGTTCTGCCATGCCTGGGTGGCCTGGCCAGTTATGTCGCCCGGCAGTGAGCCGTCCGGGGCAAGCCCTGGTGTCCCGGAGACGAGGATCTGGTCCTGGCCGGCAGGTACCCGGACCGCATCGGCGTACTGCCCGATTTGCCGGGCAATCCCCGCGTCGAACGACTCGGCGGTCATCTGACCAATCCTTCCCTCAAGCTGTCTGCCCAAATCGAAACACGGGAAATCGGCGTGGATGCGGGCCAGGTCGGGAGCAACGCCGTCGCCGAGCGCCCAGTGGGCCCGCAGGAACAGCATGACATCCATGACGTCGTCGGCCAGCGCCCGCCCGTTGAATCCGGTGTAGCCGAACGAGGCCGCGATGCGGAGCCGGCAGGGCAGGGCAGGGTCAGCGGACCAAGCCTGGCCCTGCCGGCGCGAGCAGGGAGCCGGGCGCAGGCGATTCGAGCCTGCTCTGGCGGCCGTAGGACCTGCCCGCTGGCGGCCACGAGAAAGACACTAGGGCCATCACAGAAGGTGACCGGATTCGCGAGGCGAGCCGCGAGTTGACGCCCCGGGTATGCCCTGGTCACCCTTGGGCACCCGGATCGTGGTGGGCGTTGAGATCTGCCATCTATGTGCCCCCATTTCGCGACCACGACGGTGCTGACCGCGTTCCGGACGACGGTGAGTTCGAACAGGATCCCGCCACCGGGTGGTCATTGCCGCGCATGCGGCGGCGATGGGTAGGTTGGGTTGTAGCTGGCGAAGGCTGGGAGAGGAGTTGTGCCTCTCTTTGCGATTCGTTTACCCGCCCGTGTAGCTTCCTGGCCGGCCTGCGCGTGGGCCGGCTGATGGGTGTGAAGTGGCGGGCGGTTGTCCACGATGCCACCGCGCCGCTTCACGGCCAGCAGGGGCCGGGCGAGCAGGCGGATTTCGTGAACTGCGGGTCTGCCTGGGTATCAAAGTCCTGAGCCGGTTGGCGGTGATGGCTTCGGTGGCGGGGTCGGGAGGTACGCATGGGAGCGGAGCTCAATCCCGCGCAGCGGCTGCACTCGCTTGGCCAAAGTCTCTGGCTGGACAGCATCAACCGGGTCATGCTCCGCACCGGGACGCTGGCCCGCTATGTGCGCGACCTGGCGGTCACCGGGCTGACCTCCAACCCGACGATCCTGGGGCATGCCATGGCCGCGGGATCGGGCTATGACCGCTCACTGGCCCGCCTGTCCGGCGAGGGTGTCACCGGCGCACAGGACCTGGTGTACGCCCTGGCCCTGGAGGATCTGGCCGAGGCGGCATCGCTATTCCGGCCGGAGTGGGAACGCACCGCCGGCGTGGACGGGTATGTGTCGCTGGAGGTACCCCCAGACGTCGCCTACGACGCCGCGGCGACGGTCGCGCTGGCTCGCCGGCTGCACGAGCAGGCCGGCTTCCCCAACCTGCTGGTAAAGATCCCCGGCACCCCCCAGGGCCTGACCGCCATGCAAGAGACGATCACCGCCGGGATCGGGGTGAACGTGACGCTGCTGTTCTCCGACAGCCATTACCTGCGCACCGCCGACGCCTACATCCGTGCCCTACAGCGCCGCCGCGACGCCGGGCTGAACCTGGCGGTGCCGTCAGTGGCCTCAATGTTTATCTCCCGCTGGGACTCAGCCGCCGACCCCCTGCTGCCGCCGGCGCTTCATGGCCTGCTGGGGCTGGCGATGGCGCAGAAGGCCTACTCCTCCCATCTGCAGCTGCTGTCAGACAAGCGCTGGCAGGCACTCGCCGAAGCCGGCGCGCGTCCGCAACGGCTGCTGTGGGCATCCACCTCGACCAAGAACCCAGATCTTCCCGACACTTACTATCTGGGCCGCCTGGCTGCCCCCAGCACCATCGACACCGTCCCGGAAAAGACGCTGCTCGCCTTCGCCGATCATGGAACCCTGGATGACCGCCTCGAGCCGGATTACGCGGCGGCGGAGCGGAGCATCTCCGCGGTAGCTGACGCCGGGGTCGATGCCGACGCCCTCGCCGAACGCCTGCAGCGCCATGGAGCGGGCGCGTTCAGCGCGGACTGGACCGCGCTGCTCACCGCAGTCGAGGAGAAGGCGCGAAAGCTCAGGCCCGAAGCCAGCTAGTTACGGCGGCTTTGGTTCGTTGTGATCATGGAGTTGTCTCGGCGTAGGCATTCCAGCGCTGGTGGGCTTGGCGGGCGCGGTGCTGGTGGCGGCATCGCCGGGTGGGCCAGCCAATGGGCCGGCCTCCTCGGGCTTTACCTGTCAGAGCAGGTCGCCCGGGACCGGTCCGCCGACCGATCAGATACCCGCCTTCCGTTATTCACCTTCCGTGACGCGGATGATCGCCTTGCCGGGCATCCGGCGGTCGGGCGTGAACGCGGCCGTTGCCTCGGCCAGCGGCCGCACGGCCCCGATGATCGGATGCAGCCGCCCGGACCGCACCCGCTCGGCGAGGTGTGCCAGCTGGAGCCGGTCCGGCTCGACGACAAAGAAGATCGCCCGGCCGTCGGCGGACCGCACCTTCGGCGGGCCGATGATCGTGACCAGCGTTCCGCCGGCGCGCACCAGCGGGGCCGAGCGTTCGAGGACCTCGCCCCCGATGACGTCGAACACCACGTCAACCTCGCCGACCTCCTCCAGCCGGTCGGCCTGCAGGTCTACGAATACGTCCGCGCCCAGCCCAAGTGCAGCCTCCCGGTCCGCGGCGCGACCGGTACCAATTATGCGGGTGCCCAGCTCGTGTGCGAGTTGCACCGCCATCGACCCGACACCGCCCGCGGCGCCGTGGATCAGGACGGTCTGGCCGGTCTTTAGTCCTGCGTGGTCGAAGAGGCCCTGCCAGGCGGTCAGCCTGGAGATGGGCACGGCGGCGGCCACGGTGTAGTCGATGTCCGCCGGGAGCGGGGCGAGGTTGCGGGCCTCCACCGCCGTGTACTCAGCCAGCGACCCATCGCGGGTCCAGTCGGCCAGCCCGAACACCCGCTGACCCACGGTCAAGCCGGTGGTGCCGTAGCCCAGCTCGCTGACAACACCCGACAGCTCGTGTCCGAGCACGCTCGGGGCTCGGTCGCGGCCGGCGCGATCGGTCCACGTGCCCGACCAGTCCAGCTCTCCCGGAGTGAACCCGGCCGCGTACACCCGCACGATCACGTCGTTTTCGGCCGCGTGGGGGTGCGGGATGTTCGGATAGCGTAAGCCCGGCAGCGCCAGAGGCTCGGTCTCGCGCGGTCACAGCTTGCACGACGATTCCCTCCTGCGACCGGTTCAGGTTCTGGCGTGCCCCGGGCACAGCTGGTAAAACCGCGAGCCGACGCATTTCAATGTCCTGTCTGATAGGCAGCTGCAGCTCGTTGTGATCATGGTGTTGTCCCGGCGCAGGCATTCCAGCGCTGGTGGGCTTGGCGGGCGCGGTGCTGGCGTTGCTGCCACTGTAAGCTCCGGCGCGATCGGGGGTCGCGCACGGGTGCTTCTGCGCCTCATCAGGGCTGAAGGTCGGTCACTCCCTTGCCGCTTGCCATATCGAACGGCACAGAAGCCTGGTCGTGCACGATCAACCAATTGCGGTCGAGCTTCCGGAAGCAGAAGGTGGCCCGGACCCACATCCCGCTCGTCGCCGTCCCGTCCTTCAGGGTGCCGCTGAGCCGACCGAAAGCGTGCCCGAATGCCACATCATCACCCACGGTGACGGTCAGGTCGCGAACCTCATAGTCCACATCCTGGAAGAACGTGAACGCCTTCGCCCAGTTCTTCAGCTTCACCTCTCTCCCTAGATGCTGGAGCGGCGGCTCGACGTCGAAGGACACGACGTCCGTTGTGTACAGCCGCTTCAGGCCTTCGAGATCCTTGGCCCGGATTCCTTCCACGATCTTGTCAACCTGCTGCCTGATCTTGGCTTCGTCTTCCTCGCGTTGCGTGGGCATCGACACCCATCCCTTCCGATCGGTGTGGAATCTTGGCTTCTACCCGTAGACGAAACAGCTACCGAGCATGTCAGGCCCGCGGCCTCGAGGAGGGGCCTGCGGGCCAGGGCTGGGTGAAGACGTGCCCGGCCGCCAACCGCTACCGCGCCGCCGCCTTCAGCGACTCCAGTTCCCGCTCGTCGTGCACCGAGCCGAGATGCTCAATGCTCGCGGGCCTGCCGCGAGGCCCACACAACCTGGACCGCCATCGCCCCCGACGCGGTCTTCACGGTGCGAACCCACGCTACCGGCCAATTCTTCGGCCCCTCCATAGTGCGCAAAATTCGCTTACGAAAACTACAGAACCAGCAGGTCAGCGGGACGCACGTCATGCAAGAACCCTCGATCGTGTCGGCAACGCTCGAAGATGAGGCCATAGCGCCGGTCGAAAACGAGGCCACCCAGGCAGATTGGGTGGGTGATCTCTGTGGAGGATTGGGCGCTGATCCGGCGGCTGGTGGCGGACGGGGTTCCGCAGCGGCAGGTGGCGCGGCAGCTGGGTATTGGCAGATCGACGGTGGCCCGTGCGGTGGCGTCGGATACGCCGCCGAAGTATGAGCGCAAGCCGGTTCCGACGTCGTTCTCGCCGTTCGAGGCGCGGGTGCGGGCGCTGCTGGCGGAGTTCCCGGAGATGCCCGCGACGGTGATCGCGGAGCGGGTCGGCTGGGATGGGTCGGTCAGCTGGTTCCGGGAGAATGTCGCGCGGCTGCGGCCGGAGCATCGCCGCCCGGATCCGGCGGACCGGCTGAGCTGGGCGCCCGGTGATGCGGCGCAGTGTGACCTGTGGTTCCCGCCGGCCCGGATTCCGCTGGAGGACGGCAGCTCGGCGCTGCTGCCGGTCCTGGTGATCACCGCGGCGCATTCGCGGTTCACCGCCGGGCGGATGATCCCGACGCGGCGGACCGAGGATCTGCTGCTGGGGTCGTGGGAGCTGATCTGTGAGCTGGGCCGGGTGCCGCGGCGGCTGATCTGGGACAACGAGTCCGGGATCGGCCGCGGGGGCAGGCTGGCGGACGGGGTGGCCGCGTTCACCGGGACGCTGGCCACTCAGATCGTGCAGCTGCGGCCCCGGGATCCGGAGTCCAAGGGGATCGTGGAGCGGCGCAACGGGTTCTTTGAGACCTCGTTCATGCCCGGCCGCGCCTTCGCATCACCGGTGGACTTCAACGCCCAGTTCACCGGGTGGCTGGACCGGGTCAACAGCCGGGTGGTGCGGACGCTGCGGGCACGCCCGGCCGATCTGATCGAGACCGACCGGGCCGCGATGCTGCCGCTGCCAGCGATCCCACCGCAGCTGGGCTGGCAGCATCAGGTGCGGCTGGGCCGCGACTACTACGTCCGGCTCGATGCCAGCGACTACTCCGTCGACCCGGCCGTGATCGGCCGGCTGGTCGAGGTGACCGCCGACCTGCACCGGGTGACCGCCCGCGCCTGACGGGCACGTGGTCGCCGACCACGCCCGGGTCTGGGCCCGCGGGATCACCGTCACCGACCCCGCTCACGCTGAGACGGCCAGGCGGCTGCGCCAGGAGTTCCGCCAGCCACGCAGTTCAGCGCCAGCCGGTGACCTGGCCCGGGATCTGGCCGACTACGACCGGGCGTTCGGCCTGATCACCGCAGACGGCGAGGTCGTGTGATGACCGACAGCACCGACGCCATGAAGCAGCTGCGTTACCTGGCGGCCGCGCTCAAGGCACCCCGGATCACCGAAGCCGCGCAGCGGCTGGCCGACCAGGCCCGCGACGCCGGCTGGACCCACGAGGACTACCTCGCCGCCGTGCTGGAACGGGAAGTCTCCGCCCGCAGCGCCTCCGGCGCCCAGCTGCGGATCCGCGCCGCGGGGTTCCCCGCCCGCAAGACCCTCGAGGACTTCGACTTCGACGCCCAGCCCGCGATCCGCCAGCAGGCCGCCGCCCTGGCCTCCGGCGCGTTCCTCACCGAAGCCCGCAACATCGTGCTCCTCGGCCCGCCCGGAACCGGCAAAACCCATCTGGCGATCGCGCTCGGCATCGCCGCGGCCCGCCACGGCCACCGGATCCTGTTCGCCACCGCGACCGACTGGGTCACCCGGCTCACCGACGCCCACCGGCAAGGCCTGCTCCCGCGCGAACTGGCCAGACTGCGCCGCTACGGGCTGATCATCGTCGACGAGGTCGGCTACCTGCCGTTCGAGCAAGACGCCGCGAACCTGTTCTTCCAGCTCGTCTCCTCCCGCTACGAGCACGCCTCCCTGATCCTGACCTCCAACCTGCCGTTCTCCGGCTGGGGGACAGTGTTCGGCGACCAGGCCGTCGCCGCCGCCATGATCGACCGGATCGTCCACCACGCCGACGTCCTCACCCTCAAAGGCGCCAGCTACCGGCTCCGCGGCCGCGGCATCGACAGCCTCCCCAGCATAAAAACCCAGAACCAGGCAGACTAGAACCACAGACCAGTGGCCTCACTTTCGACCGCCGCATCGGCCTCATCTTCGAGCGTCGCCGACAGATCGTGAGCCAACTCGGGTCAGCACCGCCGATTGTGGCGACATATCTGGCCGAATTGTGCCTGCAGCCAAATGCTCGGCGCCCCCCCGTTGCGATGATTGAGGCTGACGCGACGATGGACCCGCAACGAATGATCATGCTCATCAGCTCATAAGAATGCGCTGATGGCAACGCTCTCTATTCGGCTAGCAGAGGGAGATAAAGAGGTGGCGAGTCCATAGGCCCACAGCTACCGTGGCTGTCCCGGAGCCACCTCGGTTCACCGTGCCTGAAGGGTCGTCCCGACAGCGCCGCGGAGCGCTGCGGGCGTCTGGGTGGCCGTGGCGAGTACAGCAGGAAAGTACAACAGACGCGGATCTGGAGGGATCCAGGTGCACGTCCAGGGACCGTGACCTGCGAGGATGGACGTGGGTGGACGTGCTGCCTGTTGTTTGCAAGCAGGGGGTCAGGGGTTCGAGTCCCCTTAGCTCCACTGGTCAGAAGCCAAATTCGAACAGCCGGGCCGAGAGTACAGCAGCAAAGTACCGCAACCGGGACCGCGTGAGATGCCGCACACGCGTTCGAGTGGGGCCTTGCGCTCGCGGGCGGCGCCCTACACATCCCCAGGTCTTGGGCGGAGGTCCGCGCCACTGAGCAGGAAGAACGCTTTTGGGAGGGCCGGTGCCGCTTGCCCGGCGGCCAGCAGGCAACGTGCTGAATCTGCCGTTTCAAGGCTGGTTCTTGCCGCTCATACAGAAGGTCAGCGAATGGCAACCTATTTATGTCACATACGGTTACGTATTCTCGTGACGCTTCATGAGTTCACGGCGCGCATATCGTCGAGGCTGCGCGGGGGTGGCCGGCGGCTGATTGGCCGTGATGGACGGCCATATCTATCAGTTCTGGGTGGGCAAGCGGCCAGGTGGCGCAGCGAAACCCGCGCCTGGCATGAGGAGCTTGTGGCGGTGGTCCGGCTGCCTGATGCAGCCGCCCGGCGGCGGTGCGAAGTCACGCTCCGAACTGACCGGCTTGTGACGCACGTGACGGCGGCAGTCCCACGCGTTATCCGGGCTCGCATCAGCCACCTATTTCTTTCGAGCTGACGTGGTTCTCAGCTTCGAAGGCCCCTTCGCCGCTCCCGTGCCCACGCGCCGCCCCCCGGGCCTCCGGTCCTGTCAGTTGACAGCAGGTAAAGGTTCACCTGACCCCGATTACCGGTTTGAGGATGTGCGATGCGGGGAATGCCGCCGGACCGTTGGTGACGAGAGGACAGGAGGTGGGAACGGTGGAGGGTTCCCTGTATGACCGGCTCGGCGGAGTCGATGCCATCACCGCAGTCGTCCGCGCCTTTGATGATCGCGCGGGCAAGGACGGCCGCATCAATCAGAAGTTCGCCCGGACCAACCTGGACCGGTTGACCAAGGAGTTCGTCGACCAGCTGTGTCAGGACACCGGCGGGCCGTGCACCTACACCGGCCTCAGCATGAAAGTGTCGCATACCAACATGGGGGTGACCAACGGCGAGTTCGATTCCTTCATGGAAGACCTCGTCGCGGTGCTGGACGACTTCAAGGTCGGGAAAACCGAACAGGACGAGCTCCTGAGCCTGCTCCGGCCCATGCGGGAAGACATCGTCGAAGTCGACTCCAGCCAGGTCGGAACCCCGCTGCCGTCCGCGTTTGCGCCGGCACCGCCGCTGTGAGCTGAGGCAACCCCGGCGGCGGCGGTACAAGGACGGCCCGGCGGCCGTCCTTGTACCGAGGAGAAACCGCAACCTTAGCCCAGGCTGGCCCGCATGATTGCGACAGCGGACGCGGCTCAGTTTCGCCAGCCTGGTGTTCGCCTGTCGGCGGGCACTCTTGGTGAAGTCACGTTGTGACCTGGCTTGAACGAGGAGGCATGTGCGAGTCCGGTAGGTGCCGGTCCCAGGCGCCCAGAGTCCCCAAACCTGCGCGATATCACGATCTAGACCGCCTGCCTCGCCCGCTGCGCAGATCGGCGGCACGGTGCGCTGTTATCAAGAGCTCTCCGCACCGTCTAGTAGTCCCGGCAGGCCGTATGTTTATGCATGGCCAGCGCAGCGCGTGAACGCGCGCTTCTGCCGCTGATCGCGCACCATCATAGCCGAAATGAGTGCTTCATCCGCGGCATATCTATACATGGACTGGAATACCCACTCAGGCCTTCTCGATCTTGGCCGACGATCGTCGTGCAGCCTTTCGATCGTTCTGGTAGGAAATCAGATCGCCGAATATTTGCTGCGTGTTGACGACGAGTTCGCGTGAGCTGGATGGCGCAGAACTGCCAGTTCTGCTTGGCCGGGCACCCGGGGGTTCACCGGGCGCGTGGGTGAGGAGGACCGATCCACCCGGGGCGGGGACTTGGTGTGCGTCAGGCGCAGCGGCGGGCGGTGCCCCAGCCCTGCGGAGAAGGGCTTACCGACGGCCGGGTACCACAGGTCAGCGCGCCTTGAGAGACGACTCGGCGCGGCGTGCGACGACTTTCAATACCTCGCGGCGAATCGCGCTACTGCCCGGCCGGATGACAAACCAGTACGCGGCGAAGGCCCGCCTGGTCTTCGGGTCCGTCGCGACAACGCGGGTCTCGGTGCTCAGCAAAGTTCCTGCCGAAACCGGTTCAAGGCGAAATTCCATTCCGGCCTTGATCCATCCAGGCTGGGACCAGGCGCGCAGGGCCGCCGCGCCCAGATGCGGCGGTATCGATCCACCCAGCAGGCGCCACGCCTGGCTGAGGCCTGCAGAGATCACGACATGGGGTCGCTCGGAGAACAGCACTGGAATGGGCGTTACGTCGAGAAAGGTGCGGCCGGCCAAGGGTTCGAGCTTCTTGCCGGAGAGCCGGGCAGGCAGGACGCGTACGCCCTCGAGCGCATGCCCCAGGGGGAGAGCCGACATGGTAACCCGGTGCAGAGCATCCCACACAGCGACAAGCGGGGCGTGGGCGACGCGGGATTGGCAGATCTGGTATTGCGGGTTGGGTATCACGTCGTCGAGATCCATGATGAGCTCGCTCCTGCATGGTGTTCCGCAATGCCTGCACGGTACAGCCGAAGGCCTGGCCCGCCGGCGGCGCCGTCACTGTCGCCGGCTCCGAACTCACCGCATCCCTTCACCTCGAGGAACACGCCCAATGAGAACGCGGACTCGGCCGGCGGCCCGGGCTGGTATCTCGCGCTGTCCGATGACGGTGGGCCGGGCCCTGCGGTGATGCGGCCGGGCCGGGCCCTGCCTGGGGTGCTGGGGATGGGTGGTCAGGTGGTGATGTCGCGCCTTTTCAGCAGCGCGGCGCCGGCGAGCAGGGCGAGGGTCGCGTAGCCGGCGAGCACGAGCGCCGCGGCTGGCTGGGCTAGCAGATGGGCGCTGGCCGGGAAGCCGATGGTGTGGGTGGTGGCGGCGGCCAGGCCGCCGAGGCCGTATTGCTGGATGGCGGTGCCGAGGTGGGGGATGAATCCCAGCAGTGGTTCGGCGACGTACAGCAGGGCGAGGACGGCGATGATCGCGCCTGCCTGATTGCGGATGATCGCGCCCACGCCGACGCCGAGGGCGGCCGACAGCGCGGTGGCGATCCCGCCGCCGGTGATGATGGCCGCCACGCCGGAGCCGGTGAGGCCGGCCGGGATGTGCCGGGCGGCCAGCAGTGGCAGGGTGATCGCGGTGGCTATTGCGGTCGCGGCGAGGCCGAAGACCAGCCCGGCGGCGGCCAGGATGATGAGCTTGGCAGCTAGCAGCGGGGTGCGGCGGGGGGTGATCAGCACGGCGGGGGTGATGGTGTTGTGCCGGAACTCGCTGGTGACCGAGAGCACGCCGGCGAGCAGCGCGACGGTCTGGGCCAGCCCGGCGATGGCCAGGACGGAGCGGGCCGGGCTAGTACCGGGGGTGAAGCTGGTGGCCGCGGCGGTGGCGGCGATCCCGCCGGCGATCAGGGCGGTGGCCCCGGCGGCGAGCAGCCAGGAAGCGCGGGTGGTGGCCAGCCGCAGCGCCTCGGCGCTGCGAGCATCACCGTGGCGCCCACAGCCGGCTTCCCAAACATGACGAGTTTCGAGTCGGGCATCCGCACACCAGCTCGTTCGGCTACCCCGCTGTGATCGATGACGTTGAACACCGTGAAGCCCCGATCCGCGATCAGACGCCTCAGTCCGTCGATGGTCTGCGGGACGGACTTGCTGCTGGGTTTGGTGATGACCCCGTCCGAAGATTGCGTGCTGTCTAACATCAGGCTTCCTGTTCGAAGTGAGGCGCAGTTGTGCCCGGCTGCGAGAGCAGGTCGTTGCCTGATTCTCGTCAAAAAATGCGTGGCTCGCCAGCGGCGAACGCTTCATCCACCTCGGGCGGCCCCACGTCTCTTCGATCGCATCACGGTGGCCGACGTGCCCAAACGGGACCAGGGAGTTCGGCCGACGCGACGAAAACTCGTGAACCGTCACGAATCGTGGCGGCGCACCCGCAATAGTCCCCGCACCCACGCGACCGAGGAGCCAGATCCGACGACTCGATACTCGACCTGACCATCGCCGCTACGCACATACCGCACGGCATCGTCAGTCATCGGGCGGGCTCCCCCAGCATCGGCAGGACCGCTCATATTGCCCGATCCGCGTGCCTCCTGCCGGGGAGGATTCGCCTTGCTGCCATCACGCCAGATCGACGGGTCGGTGCGCGGTCATCACGAGCTCCTGACGTCGCTGGCTGCGCAGCGATCCCCAGCTACAGCCCGGCGGACAGCGAGTCGGCTCGATTTTATGCATCGCCGCCTACGTCGAGAACTCGCTATTCTGCCGCTGCGGGTGCGCGTCCGGCCGGAACGAACCGGCCGCTGACAGGGCGGCGCTAGGCTGCAGTGTGATCACCTGCGTCGTCGAGTACGTGATCGATCCTGCCAAGATCGACGCGTTCGAACGCTTCGCCCGCCGATGGATCGAGCTGGTCGATCTGCATGGCGGCACCCATCATGGCTACTTCCTGCCGTCTGAAGGAGCGAGCGACAAAGCCCTCGCGCTGTTCAGCTTTTCCAGCCTCGCCGCCTACGAGCAATACCGTGCGCTGTTTGGCATAGACCCTGACTTCATCGAAGCTGACCGCATCAGGGACGAGAGCGGCTGCGTGCTTCGCTACGAACGCACCTTCATGCGCCCAGTCCTGCCCGAGCCTCCCGCATAGCTGACGCCCCGACACCAGAGCGAGCGAAGATCCGGAGCAGTCGGCTCAGGGCGTCCTCTTCTGCCGCCGACCGAGCGGTCCTCCAGCCTGCGCTCGGGTTGCTCGGTCGGCCTCTGACATCCAGGCCGCCAACGTGCACCGCTCATCGCAGGCGGCCGAACTTCTTGCGCAGCCCGGCGACCGGATCGCCGGGCCATGCGGGGCGGCCGGGCGGCGCGCGGCCGGGGCGTGGCCGGCCACCGGGCCGCTGTCTGTCGGGCTGGCGGCAGCTGCCACGGCGGCAGCGTCGCCGCCGGGTACCTGCCGCCGCGTCGGCTGACTGGCCATGCCCGCCCCCGCCCCCTGGCGCAACCGCAGGCATCGACTTCGGCAGGGGAGCGGCCGCGGCCCGCACGTACGCTGGCCCCGAGATGACCACAGCCCCGCAGACCGGCAGGCGCGGCGCCGTGGCGGCACCTGCCGGTATTCCGCGAGCCGCCGACGGCCCGCAGCCTGACCGGCGGCTGTGCGGCGGGGCGCTGTTCGCGTTCGCGGTCGTGCTGGGCGGTGTCACACAGGGCTACCTATGGCACAGCCACGGGCTGGTCCTTGACTGGCTCGATGTGGCCGTCGGCGTGGCGGCCTGCGCGGCGCTGTGGTGGCGGCGCGCTTATCCGGTAGCCGTCTTCGTGGTGGTCGTTGCGGCGGCGGCGTTCTCGCCACTGGCCCTGGGGGCAGGGCTTGTCGCCGTCGGCACCGCGACCTCACGGGCGCGAGGCCGCGCCCTCGTCGCGGTCGTGGTAATGTCGGCGACGGCCAGCGTCAGTTTTCCCGCTGGTCAACCCCTCGGCCGGGGAGATCCTCAGGGTCGGGTTCCCCGCCTTCTTGCTCACGGTCATCTCGTTCGGGTGGGGCCTGTACCTGCGCGCCCGGCGCGAGCTGGTCGCCTCGCTCCGCGAGCGGGCGCAGCGGCTGGAAGCCGACCAGCAGCGCAGCGCCGAGCAGGCCCGCGAGGCGGAGCGGCGGCGTATCGCCCGGCAGAATTGGGCGATATGGGACGGTGAGAAACGTGTCACCAGCCCCATATGAGCGTGGCCGTGATTGGGCCAGGGTCTTGAGCAGATCCGCGCGGGACGCGGTAAGCGTCAGACCAGATGCGCTGTCGTAGTGATCGGCCACCAGCGCGGGCGATCTTCAGTACCTGGGCAACGGAACGTCGTAGCGGCGTCCTCATTGCTGTGGTCTCCTTCTTGCCACCTGCTGCTCATGAGGCGCTCTCCCGGATGCCTGCCAGGGGGAAGCGCCCGCAAGCATTTCGGAACGCTAGCGCCGTCTGACGCCGCTAGGCGTCCCGGACAGATTGGTAGGTGAGGTAGGCGATGCCGCCCTCGAGGGTCTGAGTGTCGAGGAGGCGCATGGGTTTCTGGTCGCTGGTCTCGGCGAACAGGCGCTCGCCGGCCCCGAGGGCGACCGGGAAGATCTTCAGCCGCAGCTCGTCGACCAGGTCGTGCTCGATCAGCGTGCGTACGAGCTGAAAGCTGCCGGCGATGACGATGTCCCCGTCTATGTGCTGCTTCAGCGTCGAGACCTCGTTAAGCACGTCGCCCTTGAGGACTGTCGAGTTGTTCCAGGCGGGATTGGCGAGGGTCGCGGACACGACGTACTTGGGCAGGCTGTTCAGCCTGTCCGCCAGCTCGCCGCTGCGGGATGGCCACCGCGCGGCGAGCCACTCGTAGCTTCGCCGGCCCAGCAGGAGGGCCCCGGCGGCCAGCGCCTCGTCGAGCGCGAGCTTGGCGAGCTGCGGGCTATTTCCGATCAGGCCGACCCAGCCGACGGGCCTGAAGCCTTCGTCACCGGCCGGGTCTTGGATGACTCCGTCGAGCGTGACGTTCTCGCTCACGACGATCTTTCCCATTTCGGTTCGGCGCCTCGCTGGAGCAGCGGGAACCAGACGCTGGCGGCGCGCCCTGCGAGCCCGCCGTGCCTCGCGGAGCAGCCGGTCTCGTTCGTCGGCCCGCCGGGCGTCATCCTGGACGGCTTTCATGAGGTATTCGTGGATGGTCATGGTCTGCTCCTCCTCCTGGTTGGTGTTGTCAGCTATCGCCGCCGCAGGCGGCGTGGGTGGTAAGAATCGGTGCGCTGTTCGCTCATTTCGTTCCTGACCTGATCACCACGTCTCCTGCGGCAGCGGCATCGGCCGCCGGGTCCGGCTCTGGCAGCTCGTGCACTGGCTTCCGCGGCCGGCCGGGGAGCAGGAACGGGGCACGATCCGGCGCTCGGATCGTTCGGGCGGTCGGTGATGCATACACCGCGGTGCCGGGAAACTGGGCGCCCGCGAGCCGCCCAGTTCGCCCCCCGGGCGGTGTATATACCGGGTGGAAGCGCCATGTGATGCGGAAGGAAGGCGCGCAGGATGGTGACAGCCGATCTGCTCTCGCGGGCACGGGCCGGAGATGGCGAGGCGTTCCGGGAGCTGGCCGGGCCGCACCGGCGGGAGCTGCAGGTGCACTGCTACCGGATGCTCGGATCCTTCGCCGACGCCGAGGACGCCGTCCAGGAGACGATGCTGGCCGCCTGGCAAGGCATCGGCGGGTTCACTGAGGAACGCGCCTCGCTGCGCACCTGGCTGTACAAGATCGCCACCAACCGGTGCCTCAACGCGCGCCGCGCAGCGAGTCGGCGCCCGGCCAGGGAGTGGGACGTGTCTCAGTACGAACCGCTCGTGCCGACCCCGCGCGACGAGGCCGTCTGGCTGCAGCCGTTTCCTGACGCCCTCCTCCAGGGCGCCGTCAACGTGCCGCCCGGGCCGGAGGTCCGCTACGAGCAGACCGAAGCCATCTCGCTGGCCTTCGTGACCGCCCTGCAGCTGCTGCCACCACGCCAGGTCGCCGTCCTCATCTTGCGCGACGTCCTTGGATTCCACGCCAGCGAGGTGGCCGGCATGCTGGAGGTGACCCTCGAATCGGCCAACAGTACACTCAAACGAGCCCGCGCCAGCCTCCAGCGCCGGCAGCAGCCGGCCGTCGGCCACCAACCGCCGCCGGCCGCTGGCTCACCCGCCGAGGACGCGATCGTGGCCAAGTTCGCCCGCGCGTGGGAGTCGGCCGACCTCGGCGCGCTGGTGGCCCTGCTGACCGACGACGTCTTCATCGCGATGCCGCCGATACCCTTCGGATACGAGGGCCGAGACGTCGTGACCCGCTACTGCGCCAGCCTGTTCGCCGCGGGCCGCAGGTTCGACCTCGTCCCGGTGCGGGCCAACGGCCAGCCGGCGTTCGGAGCCTACCTGCGCGGCCCGGCCGGCATCCGCCATGCGACCGCCTTCTACGTGCTCACCCTGGCCGGCGGCCAGATCTGCGCCATCACCCGCTTCGAGGCCAGCGTGCTGCCGTGGTTCGGGCTGCCGCGCTCACTCCCGAGCCGGTACGCCGGCCTCCCGGGCGGCTTTTGCTCGTAGCCGATACGTGTTCCCCGCCATCCGCGGCGCGGTCCTAGGGTCACGCTCAGTGATATCAGCAGCAGGCCTCACCCATCCGCCCTGCATAGGCAGGCGATCGGGCGTCAGCGTCGCCCTCCTCTCCCGTCCCGAGTCCGGTTCGGTGCGGGCCGAAACTGCCCGAAGATCCTCGATTGGCTCTTTTTTACCTGAGCTAATAAGCCTCGCTAAATTCAAAGAGGCCGCTGACCTGCATAAACCGGTGGGCGCAGGTGGGTTCGAACCACCGGCCCCTCGCTTGTAAGGCGAGTGCTCTACCCCTGAGCTATGCGCCCGTGCCTGCCACGGCAGGCGACCGGCTCAGCGTACCGTTTCCGCGTCCTGGGCGCCGGTGGGAAGATGCCGCGCGGCCAGCCGGGCGACGGCCTCGCTGACCGCGAGCCGGTTGCGCAGCCGGTCCAGCCGCGCGTCCATGGCTGGCCCGCGCACTCCCCCGGCCAGCGCCTGCTCGAAGTGGATGGCCCCGACGTACGCCGCGCCGAACCGGATCGCGGGCAGGAGCAGCGTGTGCTCATCAGGGGTCAGCACCCGCCAGGCCGTGTAACCCGCGGCCACCGCCGCGATCCGGGACTCATCCGGCTGGACGCGCCACACCGCCGGGTCCCACGCCTCCGGCTCCCACACCTCAGCCGCCTCAGCGGCCGTCGAAGCACCACCCGGGCCCGAGCCGGCCGGGCCACCTGCACCAGCACCAGCACCGGCCCGCGTCACGTCGAGCAAGCACTCCAGCAGGCACTGCCCGAGATCGAGGATCGGCAGGCCCAGGCCGCCGGTCTCCCAGTCGATGAGGGTAATCGCGTCCGGCCTGGTCTGCACCGCGTTGGCCGGCCAGGCGTCACCATGCACCAGGCCGCGGGGCAGCGTATCGAGCCGCGCCTGCACGGCCAGTATCGCCTGCCGGAACTGCTCGAACATTCCCAGCCAGTCGTTGGGCACTAGGTCGGCCACTGCGTCCAGCCGGGCCTGGGTGACCGGGATGGCCGCCTCCGGGTACCAGGCGGCCCGCCCGGGCCCGGCCCCCTCCCCCGCGTCGGGCACCGCCCCGAACGCCCCGAACGCCGCCGTCGCCCCGCCACCACCACCCACCCCACCCGCCACCACCCGCACCAGGCGGACCAGGCGCCTCCGGGGCTGCCAGTTTCCCGGCAGACGTCCGCCCAGGTATCCATAAAGGTGGCCGTATTGCCGCGCCGGTCCCCGGTCTTATCGCCGGCTGACCACATGCTCTGAGCAAGCTCAGAAATCGGAAACCGCCAGGTGTGTCCGGATGGGCTGCCCACGGATTCAGCGACATCCCGCGCGGGCAGTCAGCGTGTTCGTAGCGGGCAGTCATCCAGCCGCAAGGTTGTGCGGCGAACGTCGGATCATGGGTTCTTCAGCCACCGCGATGGAGGTTCCGGCGGCCCGCGCCGAGGCCCGGCTGCTGGTGGTCGAGGATGAGCCGACGATCCTGGAATTGCTGTCCAGGTCGCTGCGGTTCGTGGGCTTCGACGTGCTGACGGCGGCCAGCGGCCAGGAGGCGCTGCGGGCCGCCGCGGCGGCGCGGCCGGACCTGATCCTGCTCGATGTGATGCTCCCGGACGGCGACGGCTTTCACGAGGCAGTACCGGCGCTGGCAGGCAGGACGAGGCCCGTCCGGGCTGCTGGCCAAGGACGCGCTGATCACAGTGATCACCGGCCCTATCTACCACCCGTTCATAGCCGGCAGGCACCACATCGGCCGGGAGATCGCACCACGCCAAGTGCGCCCCGCCGCATGCCCGAATCGCCCCGTGGGTGGCGGCCGCGGCCAAGCCGGTCAGTGGCTGCGGCCAGCCTGCACTCGGGTCACGCTCTGTGATCTGAACTGCTCACCGTCTGGCAATCCGTATCCGCTTCTATGCACGGAGTACGGCGCGAGCGCTTCCCACGTCGTCGGTGGCAATCACGATCTTCCCGCCCGTGAACGTGGTGTAGGCGACGTTGACGTTGACATTAGCCTCGGCGAGCCGCCGGGCCAGCTCGCCGAGGGCGGCAGGCCGGTCCTCGACGTCGATCACGAAGACCTCGCGGGCGTCGGCGATCCCCATTCCGGCGCGCTCAAGCGCCGCCCGGCACCCGGCCACGGCCTCATCGTCGAGGAGCATGTGCACGACACCCCTGCCCTCACCAGTGAAGGCCGCGAGGCCATGGACAGTAACACCCGCCTCGCCGACAATCTCCCCCAGCCGGGCTAGCTCGCCCGGCCGGTGCTCGAGAATCACTGTCAGGTCCGTGGGCATCGCACCTTCGATCTTTCCACCGCGTTCGGCACCAGGGCAATCCGGTCATCACTCACCGGCTCACCGGCTCACCGCCACACCGGCCCTGCCGGTGCGCTCATCACCGCACGTTTCCGCCGCGATGAGGTATCTCGTGACCACCGAGGCCCTGATGAGTGGGATTCGGCTACGACGAGCACCCGACCTCAGCCTTGACCGGCCAGGTGGCTGCCCGCCCGCTCGACCGCCAGCGCATACTCGGCAGGTTTTTGGCGACGTTCACAGCGCTGTGGAGATTGTCACTTTGCGTGATGGCTAATCCGGACCGACAGCCGGGAATCGCCAGACGCGTACTGCCGGGCGCAGCGTTCAAGGACTTCACCCTGAATGCCATGCAGACTCAGCCTAGCGCCCAGCGAGGCCAGGCGTAGCTCTATGTGCTGCTCACCTGCGCAGACTCTGGCTGGACGTCGCTCATTGCGGTTCGTATCTGCCCCCGTTGGCTAACGTTCGAATGAACCGAACAGCCATGGCCAGCAGGTGCTGGCATCCGAAGACCAGTCTGCGCTCGTCACCAGCCCCGCGCTACTGCTGAACCGCCGCGGGCAGCGGCTGTCGGTCCGCGGCGCCAGCGACATCATCCGAGCCATCGCCGCCGACGCCAACCTCGACGAAGAGCACATCACCGCCCACGTCGGCCGCCACACCTTCGCTACCACCCTCATCCGCGGCGGCACCGACCTGGTCGCCGTCGCCGACATGCTCGGCCATGCCCGCCTCGACACCGTTCGCCTCTACACCCACCCCTGCGCCGCCGGCCGCGAACGAGCCCTCAATCTCCTGCCATATGACGCTAATCAGGCCCGATGGTGCTATTACACGTATCTGGTCGCTACCCCTTGTACGGCGGCAGGCCGAGGCAGTCCCTGATCTGCTGCTGGATGACCTCCGGCGCGGGCCGCGCGTCCACGGTGTAGACGTACTCCTTGCGCCGGAAAATTGCCAGGACGGGGTTGGTCTGGTTGTGATAGTCCCGTAGCCGGACCGCGAGCGCCTCCTCGGTGTCATCTTCCCGGGTGATCAGCTCTCCGCCGCACATGTCGCACCGGCCGGGGACCTTTGGGCTGTTGGCGATCAGGTTGTAGTCCATCCCGCAGTCGGCGCACAGCCTGCGGCTGAGGACCCGGCGGCGGACCTCGCTGTCCGGCAGGTCAAGCTCGATGACGCCGTCGATGTCGTAGCTCTCCAGGAAGAACTCGGCCTGCCGCGGGTCCCGCGGGAACCCGTCGATGATGAAGCCGAAGTTCCAGTCGTGCTGGGTGAGCCTGTCCCTGACCACCGACTCCACTAGGTCGTCCCCGACCAGTTCTCCTGCCGCCATGACCCGGCGCACCTGCGCGCCCATCTTGGTGTGGTTCTGCACGTTCCACCGGAAGATGTCACCCACGCTGATGTGCACCATGTCCAGGTCCGCCGCCAGCATCTTGGCCTGCGTGCCCTTGCCGCTGCCCTGAATCCCCATGATCACGTATTTGCGCATGTCATCAGCCTGGCATAAGGGGGATGGCCCGGCCAGGTCCCTCCGCAGCACGTCCCCGGTCACGTCCGCAGCCAGCGGAACACGCATCGCTGCAGGCAGGCCTCTTCCGGTCAGGGACGCAACGTCCCATGACCGTCAGAGCTCCGACTTGTAGGAGATCGCCGGGAACCCGCCTTCACAGGCACGACAACTCTCCGTAACCTGCTTCTAAAGAGCGTCCCCGTGCCGCGGGCACGGGGACCGGGGGTCATTAGTTCCCAGGGGGGAGCACCACCATGCGCAAAAACCATCTCCGCCTGCTGATGGCGGCAGGCTCCATGCTGGCCGCCGGGGCGATTGCTCTGTCAGGCACCCTCGCCGCAACCGCCGCGCCGAGCAACAGTAGCGCCTCGGGCATCGAGCATTTCCAGTTCATGTCCACCTCGGCCACCGCGACCAGGGACACGGTGATCGCCCATGGCGTATTCACCGCCGGGGGCGTTGACATCACCACCAGCAACACAACCGACACGCTGAGGTTCCCCAACGGCACGATCAAGCTCAGGCATTCACCGGGCACCGGGCCACAGTCCTTCAACCCGCATACTTGCCTGTTCACCGTTCACCAGCACGGCACCTACACGCTGCTGAGCGGGACCAGCAAGTACGCCGGGATCAGCGGCCACGGGAGGTACCGGCTGGACATCCTGGCCGTTGGCGCCCGGTCACACGGCAAGTGCACCCAGAAAAAGCCACCGGTCACTTTCGAGCTGATCGTCCGCGCCTCAGGGCCGGTACACGTGTAACGGCACCCACCAGGGGCCACCGGCAGCTGAGCCCGCGTCCCGCGCGGCCAGTGAGCCCGGCCGGGAGCGCCCCGCTGGCCACAGCTGGCGGGGCGTTTCCCCAGTGCCAGGGCCGGTACCAGCACGACCGGCAGCCCTGAGCCCGGCAGCTCATCATCTGAGGGGCCGACGGCCCGCGCGCTCCCGACCGTTGCCGGCGCCGGGCCGGAATGGCAGTTCACCACGACACGATCACCAGGGCAGGGCTCCACGGGTGCCCGCGGTCACACTGCGCCGGCGATCCAGGACGACGCCGAGACCCTCAGTAATCACGTTGCGTAACCGACGCTCCCTCACCGCCCCCGCGTACGGCGCGCCGAACCAAGGCAGCAAGCACGGGCTCCTGCCGACTAGACACCGCTGGCGCTCACGTCGGCGCAACGCTCCGGATCAGGTCTGCTGGGTGGCCGGCTCGCGGCATGCCTGCACGGCTTCTGCCTCGGTGCCGTAGACCGGGAATACCTTGGTCAGGCCGGTGGTCTCCAGGATGCCCCGGGCCTGGCGGGACGGCGCGGCCAGTGCCATGCAGCCCTGGGCGGCCTGGACCCGATGCCAGATCCCGACCAGGACACCGACGCCGGTGGAATCGATGAAGTTCACGCTGGCAAGGTTCACCACCAGGCCGCGATAGTTTTCATCGCTGATGACCCGAAGGAGGCTATCTCGGAGCGACCCGCTGGTGGACACGTCAACGTCACCGGTCACCTTAACCACAGCGATGCCGGTATCGAGGCGGTAGGCAAGGACCAATCTATCTGGGCCGTCAGCTGTGCTCATGGATCACTCCTCCTGATCGCGGGCCTCTGCCGAACGCGACGGGCCGACCGTGACCTGGCGCAGCCGGCTCTCCCCGCTCTACCCGGCTGCCCAGCACTGAATCCACCCCCGGGGCCGTTGGTGCGGGACGGCCAGCTGCGCGGATGAAGGCACCGAGATCGCGGTAGATGTGCCTGACCGAGGCTCCCACCGGCATCGGCGAACTGTTCGGGCTCAAGGCACCTGTGCCCGGCGGCATCAAGCAGTGACCCCAGACGGGCAGGCGCCTCCCAGACGCGATGACAAGAACCGCTCCCGCCGCGCCGTGGGCAACGC
>CAVUBM010000101.1:0-159380 GCA_963739645.1 uncultured Actinomycetota bacterium | reverse complement strand
CTAGCTCTGGCCCTGACGTAGCAGCCGCCCGCCAGCCTTCTGATCCGTAGACACCTGTCAGGCGTTCAGCGTCGTCCGGATCGGTCCGTGGGCTGGAATGATGACCACGCGCTTGTACGGTTCCGTCCGTCTGGCGTGGGAAGTCGTTCACTCTCGTGGCTCCCAAGTTGGCTCCCATGCCGCTGCCCAGGCGTGCTTATGACGTGTCATGAACTCCAGGCAGCGTCCGGAGCCTCCCGGCCTGTGCTGACCTAGGGCTGCCTACACGCTAGCGTCAGATCATGGCGCTGAAGTGGTACACGGTGGTAATCGATTGCCAGGACCTCCACGCCCAAGCGCGCTGGTGGGCGGGCGTGCTCGACTGGCAGCTTGTCTATGAGGCAGATGATGAGGCGGCGATCGCCCCCCAGCATGAACAAGACCGGCCACTGTCGGCCGAGGAATGGCCAACCGTCGGACCAGCTCTGGTCTTCGTGCCTGTCCCCGAGGGCAAGACCATCAAGAACCGGCTGCACCTTGACCTAGCACCTCACATCACCGATGATCGGGCCGCGCTGATTGACGCACTGCTGGCCCAGGGCGCGACCCGGGTCGACGTCGGCCAGGACGAGTCGAAGGCCTCGTGGACCGTGCTTGCCGACCCCGAGGGCAACGAATTCTGCGTGCTGTCCGCACGCGACAGCTGATGCACCTATACGCCGGGACGGTGCCGCACCTCCCCGGATGCCTCTTCGTCCCGAACTAGCGGCGCCGCTGGGCGCTTGGCCGTTGTCCCAGCTAACTCGGTGTGCTGGCGGTCGTGGAGGCTGGCGGCTGTGAGGGGACGTTGCTGTACTCCCGCGCTGTACTTCGCGCGGCTGACCCCCTGGTTGCAAATCGAGTTATCCACCTGCGGGTAGGGTGCTGACCTGGTCAGTGGGTCGCCCAGCGTGGCGCGCCGCCGTCGACCGTTGGTGCCAGGGGTTGGCTGCTGTCGTTGCTGTCACGTCTTATCATCCCGGGCGGATGAGGTCGGCCACGCCTCTAGTGCTCTGTCGCGGCTAGCTCGGATACGGGCAGCCCGCCGCTGATGGTGGTGCCGAGCCCGGGGGCGGAGTTGATGCGGAGGGTGCCGCCAGCCGCGGCGATCCGGTCGGTCATGCCCTGCAGGCCCGTGCCGTAGGTGGCTTTCGCGGTGTCGAAGCCGGTCCCGTCGTCAGTCACGGTGAACTCGAGATGGCTGCCTGGGCACGACAGGGCCACGGCTGCCTGGGACGCGCGGGCGTATTTCGCGGTGTTCTGCAGCGCTTCCAGGATGCAGAAGTACACGGCGGCCTCGGCGTCCCGCGGGTAGCGCCCGATGCCGTCGGTCTCGACCTGGACGGGCAGCGGAGCCCGGCCGGCCTGCGCTCGCAGGGCTGGCCCAAGGCCCTGGTCGGCGAGCAGCGGGGGGTAGATACCGCGGGCCAGCGCCCGCAGGTCATC
Source organism: uncultured Actinomycetota bacterium (assembly GCA_963739645.1). Taxonomy (GTDB): domain Bacteria; phylum Actinomycetota; class Actinomycetes; order Streptosporangiales; family Streptosporangiaceae; genus JASHPR01. The sequence goes on along the minus strand of CAVUBM010000101.1, from coordinate 157,916 downwards.
GAGTGCCGCGTGCAGCCCGGCCCGGAGCTGGCCGGTCACCTGCCTGACCTCGCCGGAGTCCCCGGCCGAATCCTCCAGCAAGCTGAGCTGAACCATGAGCGCGACGAGTTGCTGCTGGGCGCCGTCGTGCAGGTTGCGCTCGATCCGCTGCCGTTCCTCATCCTGGGCCTTGACCAGCCGCCGCCGTGACGCCCGCAGGTCGTCGATCGTGGCCCGCAGCTCGGCGGTGAGCCGGACGTTGCGCAGGACAAGGCCCGCCTGTGAGGCCAGGTGCGCCAGCAGCTTGTCCTCCGCCGCGGTGACCGGCTCGTTTCGCGGTTTCTGGATAGCGAGCGCGCCGAGCAGCTCATCGCCGTGCCGGACCGCTACGGCCCGGGTGGCCAGCTCGAACACCGGAAGCCCGGCGTCGCCGGCCAGCGGGACGGCCGCGGGCGGGGCGGATCCGCGCGGCCAGATCACCTGCGGGCGCAGCTGCGCCCCGACCCGGATCCAGATCTCCACCCGGACCGCGCCGGTCGCGCCGGCCAGGATCGACGCCATCCGGTCGAGCGCCGTGTCGAAGTCCAGCTGCCCGGCCATGTCCTCGGCGAAGTCGGCGAGCACCTGGTAGGGCGTGGCCCGCTGCCCGTAGACGAGGCGGTTGGCGAGGAGCCGGGCCCGCTGGCGCACCGGCTGGAACAGCACCGCGATCGTCACGGCAGCCGCGACCGTGAGCACAGGGCCGCCGGCATAGCCGGCCAGCGTCCCGATGCCCACCACGATGCCGGCATACACGCCCGTGAGCGTCGCCGAGAGCAGGCCGTACTGGACGGCGCGGTTGATGATCACGTCGATCTGGTACAGGCCGTACTTCAGGATCGCGAGCGTGATGATCGCGGGAATCCCGAACAGCGCGATGACCGGCATAGCGGTATAGGCGGCGGCCGTCACCGGGTTGGACGCGTCCCCGGTGGCCGCGATGGCCAGCAGCGCGGCGATCGAGCAGAAGGCCGCACCCGCCGCGGTCAGCGCGATCCATTTGATCTGCTGCCGCACTTCGCGCCCGCTCGACCGGTAGCGGACTACCAGGGAGACGAAGGCCACCGTCAGCAGCACCGTGGCCAGCACCGACAGGCCGTTGAGGGTCCCGATCAGCAGATGTGACAGGACTGGGCCCAGTGACCTGACGCCGAGCGGGTTCGCAAACGTCAGCGACGTATCGCCGGGCGCCGGAAGTGCCACCATCCTCGGATGCACCACGAACCCGACCATCGTCAGCGCGGTGGCCAGCAGGCCCAGCGCCGCGACCGGGCGCCAGCGGCGCGACGGCAACGTCCCGGTCGGGAACAGCATCAGCATGAAGCCGATCCCGGTGAAGACCGGTATGAAGCTCCACTCGGCCAGCAGGCCCACCAGCTCCGGGGCCGGGAGAGTGCCGGGATGGGTGATGCCCAGCACCGCATAGGCGGAGGCGAGCGACATGATGGCCAGGCCAGCCCCGATGCCGATCAGCATCCAGCCGATAAGGTTGCCCGCGCGGCGGACGATCAGCGCACCGAGCGTGGCGTACAAGACGGCGGCGGGGACGCCGCTCAGGTTCGACACCGCGTCCTGGGTCTTCAGGTCGCCCCACGCCAGCACCGTCAGCACCGCCCCGGCCAGCGATGCCGCCGTGATCGAGAGCCATGCGACGGCGGTCGCACGCCTTGCGCCGGTCACGGCAAGACCCCTATCACTCGCGCTGCCGCGACCAGACGTAGAGGTAGCCCGCGATGCCCAGGATGAGCGGCCCGTCGAAGGCGTGCAGGCCATAGATCGCGTGATCGTCGGCGAGCCCGGCGAGCAGGCTTTGCATCAGCGACGTCAGCACCACCAGCACGGCCGGCCCGGTGATCGCGCGGGCCCCCGGCCGCGTCACACCTCGGGGAGGTAGAGCCAGCCACGGCAAAAAGTCCCCGACGAGGTGAGATCCGACTGCAACTCGCGCACGAGAAGATCAAAGCAGGACAGAACAATCTCCAGCAAGGTGGCCAGCCACCAGCGGGAACTCGTGCTAGCACCCCTGAGCGGGTATGCGCGACCAGCTCTTCGCGGCTGCTCCGGAGTGACCTGCTGCCGTCATCACACCAAAGACACGGCTCTTGACTGGGCAGAAAGCCGCTGACCTGGGCGGTCATGGATTGCCAGATCAGGAAATCTCGTTTGACTGCTCCATCCCGTCCTCCTCGTAGGCGCGAACCCCCGGCGAGTGGGCGCTGGGTCCAAGGTCGGCGTATGCCGATCGCACAGCGACGCCGCAGGCGCCCTGGACGTGGCGGCCGGGAGCTGGACAATCGAAAGCGAGGAGGATGGGGGCGCTGTTGTACCGCATGCCATGACGAACATGCGTAGAAGATCGGCGGCACCAACAGGCTGAGGACGGCGCGGGCGCGCCGGGCGGGCCTTCCAAGGCAGAGCCCGGCGCGGGGAGCGGCGGCCCGCGGCGCCGCAGGCGCCGCCTTGATCTAAGAACGGAATAATTCGGCAACAGGCCGCTAGACAGGCGTGTCCTCCGTCGGTGATGCGCGACCACTCATCCGTCAGCTGATCTGCGACAGTCCAAAGCGCGGATTGCGGCATGAGCGGTAAATCAGTCGAGTTCCGTCGTTGGCTCACCTACGGTGGCAGAGGCTGGCCAACCTGGCGGTAAGGGCTGGGTCCGGTTGTCCCCGAGAGGGGTTCAAGAAGGCCAGGAAGTAGACCCGGCCCAGCCGCCAGTCCAAATCCGCGACGCGGCAGATCTGGATGATCCTGCGTGCCGCTCGTCGCGAGAGGCTGAGAGCCAGGACAGCACCGGGGCTGCCAGCCGCAGCCCTTGCCCGGCGGCCTCGGGAAGGGCAGGCTGATCTGCGAGCAGGGGAGATGTTCATGGTGGACCTAAGCCGCCGGTCTGCGCGAGAGGTGCTCGACGATCACCTGAACCTGGCCAACGACTGGGTGGACACGCCTTTGGATCAGGTCCTCGACGAGGACCTGCGGCGCAATGTCTCCGAGGACATCGTGGTCTTGATCAACCGAGGCACGTTCCGGGGCTATGACGGGGTGAGGCAGCTCGCCCAGATGCTCTCCGAGGAGCTGCCGGAGCAAGGGGCGTTCGAATACACCTACGTGGCCGCCGAGGGAAGAATGGGCCTCCTCGAGTGGACCTACGATGACTCCACCGTCCGGGTGCGAGATGGCGTCGATTCGTACCTGATCGAGGACGGCAAGATCGTGGCACAAACGATCCACTACACCCTCGAGAAGCGGTAACGCTCCGACCTCAGTGATTGCCCGTCGTCTGAGATCTGCCCTCCGGGGCAACTTCCGCTCATCGGCATTATGCACGTGATCTTTGTCAAGCTGATCATGGTTTGTTCCGGGGGCAGCTGGCCGGTGCGGGCCAGGTGCAGGGCGGGCGGGTCATGAGGCGTCCTGGTCGAGGCGGGCGAGCAGCGATGCGAACAGCTGCCCGCGGTGGTTCTGGTTCTTGGTGATGGCGTCGTCGTGCTGAGCTTGCAGGGTGGGGCGGAAGGCGATGCTGGTCTGGAAGAAGGTGCAGGTTTCGCAGATTGACTCGAAGGCGCAGTCCAGTTCGGCGGGCCGGGTGCAGTAACCGTTGCCGAGCATCCGGTGGTGCTCGCGGCGCAGCCGGGCCATCTTGGGCCCGATCGCGTCGCCGGGCAGCACGGGGGCCTGGCCGTAGAGGGCCTCGACTTTCTCGGTGACGGCGAAGTACTCGTCTGCGACGGTGCGGCTGGCGATTTTGGCGTAGCGCAGGGTCATGTCCAGGCTGCGGTGGCCGAGCATGGCGGCGATCGCCTCCAGGCTCATGCCCCGGTTGATCGCCTGGGTGGCGAGGGTGTGCCGGAGCTGGTGCGGGTGGATATGGGGCAGCCCGGCGGCGGCGCCGGCCTTGTTGATGTAGCGGGTGACGGCGTGGCGGTCGAGGGCGCGGCCGTTCTCGCGGGGCAGCAGCAGGGGATTAGCGGCTGCGACGTGACGGGCGCGGTAGTCGTCGATGAGGGCGACCAGGTGCGGGTGCAGCGGCAGGTAGCGGTCCTCGCGGAGTTTGCCGACCGGGACGTGCAGCCATGGGCCGGCGCCGATGTGGACGACCGCATCAGCGCGCAGGGAGGTGTACTCGCTGACTCGCAGCCCGGTGCGCAGCAGCATTTCCACGGTGACGCGCACGAGCAGGCGCTTGTCGTTGCAGGCGGCGCGCAGCAGTTTCGCGGCGGCGGCGTCGTCGAGGGCTTTGGGCAGCGGGTGGTCCTGGCGGGGCAGGTCGCCGGGGAACATCGGCACCCGGGCCGGCGCTTCGTCCCAGGCCCATTCGCCGAGGCGGACGAAGAACATCCGCAGCGTGCCGAGCCGGTGGGCGGTGGTGGCGGTGGTCAGCCGGGATTTGTTCTGCCCGGGGCGGGCGGCGAGCCAGGGCTTGTAGTCCTCGATGTGGCGACGGGTCACCTGCGCGGTACGCCGCCCGCGACGCGCTGCACTTCGCGGCGCTGTTCGACCGGTTCATTCAGAACCTGCGCCGGTTCCTCGGCTACGACGTGCAGTACTTCGCCGCCATCGAGCCACAGAAACGTCTGGCCCCGCACGCGCACATCGCGATGCGCGGCACCGTCTCCCGCGCCGACCTGCGGCAGGTCATCGCCGCCACCTACCACCAGGTCTGGTGGCCGCCCACCGACACCGTGCGCTACGGCGATGACCAGCTGCCGGTCTGGCACGAGGCCAGCGGCAACTATATCGACCCCGCCACCGGCGAAGTCCTGCTCACCTGGGACCAGGCCCTCGACGCGATCGGCGCCCAGGATCAGCCGCTGCACGTGGCCCGGTTCGGGGCCAAGTTCGACGCCCAGGGCGTACTCGCCGGATCGAAAGACTCCGGCCGGTGCATCCGCTACCTGACCAAATACCTCACCAAGCACATCAGCGGCTGCCACACCGCCGACACCGACGCCCAGCACCGGCACGCCGACCGGCTCCTGGACGCCCTGCGCTACGAACCCTGCTCACCCTCGTGCGCGAACTGGCTGCGCTACGGCATCCAGCCCAAAGACCCCCGCGAAGGCCTGCGCCCCGGCGCATGCAAGGGCAAAGCCCACCACGCCGACAACCTCGGCTACGCAGGCCGCCGGGTCCTGGTCTCGCGCAAGTGGTCGGGCAAGACTCTCGCCGATCACCGCGGCGACCGCAAAGCCTGGCTGCTGGGCATGCTCGGCCTGCCCGACCCCGAAGACGACGGCCGCTACCGGTGGGAGGCCGTCTCACCGGCCGATGATGACTTCATGACGCACGGCAGGCGGATGCTGTATGTCCTGCACGATCGCGCTCGATGGCACGCCGCGCTAACCGAAGCCAGACGCAAAGCCCAGGAAGCCACCGGCAATCTTTCGGCAACCGGGAGGGCGGCATGACCATCACCCCGGCCGCACCTCTTGGCAAGCAGCTTTACCGGGTACCAGAGGCAATGGCTCTACTGTCCATCAGCCGCAGCATGATCTACGAGCAAATCCGTTCCGGGCGCCTGCGCTCAGTCACACAAGGGCGCGCTCGGCTCATCCCCGCCTCGGCCATCGCCGACTACATCGCGCTCCTCGAGCACGAGTCCCAGGTCGCCTGATGACCAGCCGACGTAGCCGTGGCGACGGCGGTCTCTCCTGGGACACCGCCCGGCAACGCTGGGTCGCATCCGTTACGGTCGGATACGCCGCCAGCGGAAAGCGGATCTTCAAGCGCGCACGAGGCCGAACCAAGACCGAAGCCCAGCGCAAGCTAAAGGAACTCCTCCGTGATTACGAGGACGGGCTCGCGATCGGGCCATACGGCTACACAGTCGCCGATGCGGTTCGCGACTGGCTGGCCTTCGGGCTAAGCGGCCGTGACAGCGCCACCGTCGAGAAATGCACGATCTTGCCAACACGCACGTAATACCGGCCCTGGGCGCTCGTAAGCTACGCGAGCTTTCTGCTGATGATGTTGATAAATGGCTCGCTGATAAAGCCAAGATCCTGAGCACACGGACATTGGACGAGGTCCGGTCAGTCCTCAAGCGCGCGATCACCCGTGCCCAGGCCAGAGACAAGGTCAAGCGCAACGTCGTACTACTGTGCGAGGTCCCGCAGGGCCGCCAGGGGCGGCCGTCGAAGTCGCTGACCCTCCTTCAGGCCGAAGCCCTGCTCGACGCCGCGCAGGATAGCAGCCTGCATGCGTACATCGTCCTGTCGTTGCTCATCGGTGCCCGGACTGAGGAGCTTCGCGCGCTCACCTGGTCTCACGTTCACCTAGACAGCGATCCGCCGTTCATCAGGGTGTGGCGTTCGGTTCGCGCTGGTGGTGACACCAAGACCAAGAAATCACGGCGGACCCTGGCCCTGCCTCAGCGTTGCGTAGACGCTCTCCGCGATCAGCAGCGGCGCCAGGCCCAGAACAGGCAAGCGGCAGGCAGCAAATGGCAGGACAACGACCTGGTGTTTCCTTCCCAAGTCGGGACACCCTCCGACGCCTCACACATCCGGCGTTCATTCCGTCGCGTAGTCCAGGCCGCCGGGCTCAATCCGGGGGACTGGACGCCGCGCGAGCTGCGGCACAGCTTCGTCTCGCTGCTCTCTGACGCTGGCATGCCCATCGAGCAGATCTCGCGCCTGGTCGGCCACAGCGGCACCACGACCACGGAGACGATTTACCGGAAGCAGATCCGGCCGGTTCTGGTCCGGGGCGCTGACGCCATGGACCTGATCTTCCCGACCGAGAACCATCATGCGTAGTTACTCAGTTAGTTACTCAGCCCATGTAAAAGGCCACCCGCGAAGTTCGCAAGTGGCCTGTGAGCTGGTCGGGGTGGCCGGATTTGAACCGGCGGCCTCTTCGTCCCGAACGAAGCGCGCTGCCAAGCTGCGCTACACCCCGGCGACCGCTGACGCAGTCTATAGGACAGTGCTCACTGGGCGTGTGCTCAGGTGGTACGCGGCACGAGCGTCAGCAGCGCGGCCTCGGGCCGGCAGCAGAGCCGGAACGGCGCCCACGGCGAGGTGCCCAGCCCGGCGGACACGTGCAGCCACGGCCGGCGGGCCTCGCCGGGCCGCCACAGGTAGCCGTCGGCGGGATGACGGTGCAGCCCGCGGGCCCGGGCCCGGTCGACGCCGCAGTTGGTCACCAGTGTGCCGACCCACGGCAGGCACACCTGGCCGCCATGGGTGTGGCCGGCCAGCAGGAGGTCGTAGCCGTCACCCGCGAACCTGTCCATGATCTCGGGCTCCGGCGAGTGCATCACGCCGAGCCTCAGGTCGGCCGCGGGATCGGCCTGCCGGGCGATCTCGTCGTACCGGTCGTAGCCGATATGCGAGTCATGCACGCCGGCCACCTCGACGTCCAGCTCACCGGCCTTGATCCGCCCGCGCCGGTTGTTCGCGTTCAGCCAGCCAGCCGCCTCCATGCCCGCGCCGAGCTCGGGCCAGGGCAGGTCAGGCAGGCCGCGCCGCGGGTGCAGTTCGCTGTCGCGCCACAGGTAGAGCGCCGGGTTCTTGGGCGTGGGCCCATATAGGTCGTTCGAGCCATAGACAAATACGCCCGGCCGGTCTAGCAATGGCCCGAGCGCCTCAAGGAATGGCTGAACGGCCGCCGGGTGGGCGATTGAGTCACCCGTGTTCACGACCATGTCGGGCTGCAGAGCGTCCAGCGACCTGATCCAGGACAGCAGCCGGTGCCGCCCGGGTGTCAGGTGCGCGTCGGAGATGTGCAGGATCCGCACCGGCCGCGCCCCGGGGCGGAGCACCGGGACGTCGTAGCGCCGCAGCGCGAACCAGTTGCGCTCGACAACCGCGGCGTAGCCGATGACGGCGGCCCCCGCCGCCGCTGTGGACCCCAGGAGGGCTCTTGCTCTCATCCACTTATGGTGCCATGCCTTACCGGCCATTACGCCACTGCGACCGGCCGCTGCCCCGCCGTGGACGCGATGATGTGCTCATGGCTGAACTCAAGGACCGGCTCCGCAGCGATCTCACCGCCGCGATGAAGGCGCGTGACGAGGTGCGGACCAGGACGCTGCGCATGGTTCTCACCTCGATCACCAACGAGGAGGTGGCGGGCAAGGCGTCCCGCGACCTCAGCGACGACGAGGTGCTCAAGCTGCTGGCGCGGGAGGCCAGGCGGCGCCGCGAGGCGGCGGACGCGTTCGAGGCGGCCGGGCGGGCCGGCCAGGCCGCCGCCGAGCGGGCCGAGGACGAGGTTCTGGCCGGGTACCTGCCCGCTCAGCTGGGCGACGACGAGCTGGCCGCGATCGTGGCCGGGGTCATCGCGGAGACTGGGGCGTCGGGCATGTCCGCGATGGGGCAGGTCATGAAGGCGGTCACGCCGCGCGTCGCGGGCCGGGCCGAGGGCGGCCGGGTGGCGGCCGAGGTTCGCCGCGCGCTCGCCAGCTGACGACCCAGGCCCGGCACCGGGCTAGGTAGGCGGCCCGCCGCCGTTCCCGTTCCCGTTGCCGTTCCCTCCGCCATCGCCGTTCCGTTACCGCCACCGCCTCCGCCGTTACCGCCACCGCCTCCGCCGTTACCGCCACCGCCTCCGCCGCCTGGCTTCTTGGGCGGCTTGGGTGGCTTGGGCGGCTTGGGCGAGGTGAACCCGTTACCCATGGAGAAGAACGGGCTGTCGCTTGGCACCCCGACGAACTGTGCGGGCGGGAGGCCCAGCGACGCGTGCAGGAAGGTCATCTGCCACGTCGCGGCCGGCGCGTTGTCGCCGAACATCTGCCCCGGGCAGTCCTCACCGCCGGACACCTCGCGGTAGCAGGCCCGGAACCCGATCATCGCGCCGAAGCCGGTGGGGTTGATCGGGTTGAACACGGACGCGTAACCGACCAGGCGGGGGGTGTAGCCGCCGAACGCGGCGTAGAACCCGCCGTTGGCGGTGCCGGTCTTGCCCGCGACCGGAATGCCGATGCCCCGGTTAGATGCCGTGCCCGAGGTGATGACGCCCTGCAGGATGAAGTTCGCCGCATCAGCCACCTCAGGCGACATCACCCGGTGGCAGTTCGCCGACTTCACCGGCAGTGCCCTGCCGCCCCTGGTCAGGATGTGGCTGATCGCGATCGGGGCGCAGTAGATCCCGCGGGCGGCGACGGTGGCGTAGGCCGCGGCCATGCTCATCGGCGCGACGGGTTCCGAGCCGAGCGTGAACGACGGGTTGTTGTCCGCGGAGTCCAGCTGATTGAGCGCCTTGTCCGGCTGGAGCAGCGACTTGCCGTTGGCGAAGGTCAGCCCCATGCTGGCCGCGGTCCGCACCACGCTGCACAGCCCGACCTTCTGCTCCAGGTGGGCGTAGAACACGTTGATGGACTGCGTGGTCCCGTTGTAGAGCGTGAAGATCTCGGGCTTGGTCGTGTTCCCCTCGGCATTGACCACGTTGAACACTTCCGTGGGCTGGTTCTTGCAGTTGAAGTACGGGCCGATCGAGCTCGGGGAGACGACATTCTGGGTGAAGCCGAACGGCACCCCCTGCTTGAGGGCGGTGACCAGGGTGAACAGCTTGCTTGAGGATCCGGTCTGGACCCCCTGGCCGCCGTTGTACTGGGTCTCCACCGCGTAGTCGACCGTGGTGTGACCCGGCCCGTTGCCGTAAGGCCGGTCCACCGCGATCGCACGGACGTAGCCGGTGCCCGGCTGCATCAGCACCTCGGTGTCCACGTTGTGGCCGGGGTTGATGACCGGTGCGCCGGGCGGCACGACGAAGTTCACCGCGTTCTGCGCGGCGGCCTGGTCCTTCGGGTTCATGGTGGTAAAGATCTTCAGGCCGCCGACGGTGTTCAGGGCCTTGTAGGCCTTGGCGTACGCGGGGTCGACCTTCATCGAGGCGAGCACGAAGTCGCAGAAGAACGCGGCGGTGGCCGCGGACTGGCTGGTGCACCCGCTCTGCAGCGGGGTGGTCGTTTCATGCAGGCCGAGGCCCTGCTTCCCGACAGCGTTGGCCTGCGCCTGGGTGATGTAGCCGGTCTGCACCATCCGCTGGAGCACCACGTTGCGCCGGGCCAGGGCGGCCTTGGCGTTGGTGAGCGGGTCGTAGGCCGTCGGGTTCCGCACGATGCCGGCCAGCAGCGCCGCCTCCGGCAGCGTCAGGTGCAGCGCGTCGGTCCCGAAATAGCGCTGCGCCGCCACCTGGACGCCGTAGGCGTTGTTGTTGAAGTAGGCAGCGCTGAGGTAGGCGGCGAGCAGCTGGTTCTTGGTCATCTCGTGCTCGACGATGGCGGCTATCCGCAGCTCCCGGATCTTCCGCTCGACCGTCTCCTCGGACGCGGCGAGCTGCTCCTGCCTGGTCGTCGCGGTCAGGATGAGAGCGTTCTTGACGTATTCCTGCGCGAGCGTGGAGCCGCCCTGGGTGGACCGGCCGCTCAGGTCGTTGGCCAGCGCACGGGCGGTGCCTCGCAGGTCGAACGCCCCGTGCAGATAGAACCTGTTGTCCTCGATTGCGAGGATTGCCTCCCGCATCACCGGCGCGATCTGGCTGTAGCCGACCGGCACCCGGTTGATGTTGTTCGGGTAGTAGTACGCGATCAGGTGACCCTTGGTGTTCAGCAGCTCAGAGCGGGCGGGCAGCTGCCCCAGTGAGGGTACTTTGAGGGTATTGAAGGTATTTGCCGCGTTGCGGGTGACGACCCCGATGGCGCCCACGACCGGCACGGCCACGGCCGCGGCGAGCAGCCCCGCGCCTACGGATATGGCCAGGAGCCTACCGATAGTGCTGAGGTCACCGAGGCCGGCGTGGCGTTCCGATTTCCGCACGGAATCAGGTTACGCTGGCCTTCCTAATGGGCGTACCGGGATAACCGGAACCGGCGGTCCACCCGGTAGTCCTTACAGAGCGTGACCTCCGCGCGGGGGCTGCTGCCAGGCCAGATTGGCTGGCCTCGGTGGTGCAGTGAGCAAGTCCGTGACTAGTCACTTCTGTCCACATAGTCCAGGAGAGCTATTTGAGAAATGGGCCCCCAGGGGTCTAGCGCTCGGCGCCGGACTTCCGTAAGTTACTTCCGCGACCACCGCTACCGAGGCCCGGCGTAGCGCCGTGTGCCCGGACCGTACCGAGACGCCATCCGGCGTGACGACCATACGTGGGCGTGACGATCAGGAGGAGTGGGCCATCATGTGGATCACGGACTGGACCGCGCGTGCTGCGTGCAAGGGAACTGATCCTGACGAGCTTTTCGTTCAGGGCGCGGCGCAGAACCGGGCCAAGCTGATCTGCCGGGGCTGCCCGGTCCGGACCGAGTGCCTCGCTGACGCGCTCGACAACCGGATCGAGTTCGGAGTGTGGGGCGGCATGACCGAGCGTGAACGGCGTGCGCTGCTCCGCCGCCGCCCGGATGTGACCTCATGGCGCGAGCTGCTCGAGAGCGCGCGCAACCAGTACGAGCGTGCTGGAGACGAGCTCGTCGCCAGCTGATCTCTGCCTCGTCGCCAGCTGATCGCAGCGTCGCGACGGCCAGGCCCCCAAGGAAGGCAGGCCAGGCGGCGAGGCACCGCACCGGGGTTCACCCGGCTACTGCGGCCCGTTACCCAGCAAAGAAGCTGTCGCCGACCGACCGCAGCCCGGCCAGATCGTGCACGTCATCGGGCTGAGCGGGCACCTCGGCGACGGGCACGTTCGGGTGCGCGGCCACGAAGTGCTCTGACACCCGGTGCTCCGCTGCCGCCAGCTGCATCCGCTCGGCGTGCAGCCGCAGGGCGGCAATGGTCAGCGCGTGCGGTGCCCCGTTCGGTGCCGCGCCGGCCTCGCCATCCGCCTGCTCGTCCGCGGCCTGCAGGGTCTCGGCCGCGGCCTGGCTGCGCGCGGCCGAGAGCCCGGCGGCGAGCGAGCGGTGCACCCGGTTCAGGATCAGGCCGGCCAGCGGCATGCCCTCCTGGTCGAGCCGCTCGACGAAGTACGACGCCTCACGCAGCGCGTCCGGCTCCGGCGCCGCGATGACCAGGAACGCCGTGCCGGGTGCGCGCAGCAGCTGGTAGGTGTAGTCCGCCCGCTCGCGGAACCCGCCGAACATCGTGTCCAGGGCGGAGACGAACGTCTGCACGTCGGTGAGCACCTGGGTGCCGAGCACGCGGGTGAGCACCCCGGTCACCACCCCGAATCCGGCGTTCAGAACCTTCAGGTAGGCCCGGCCGCCTACCTTCGCCGGGACCACGAGAAGCTTGATCAGGCGGCCGTCGAGGAACCGGCCCAGCCGCTGCGGAGCGTCGAGGAAGTCGAGCGCGGACCGGCTCGGCGGGGTGTCCACCACGATCAGGTCCCACTCGTCGGCGCGGCGCAGCTGGCCGAGCTTCTCCATGGCCATGTACTCCTGCGTGCCGGAGAAGCCGGACGACAGTGACTGGTAGAAGGGATTGGCCAGGATCTGGGCCGCACGGTCCGGGTCGGCGTGAGCCTCGACGATCTCGTCGAAGGTCCGCTTCATGTCGAGCATCATGGCGTGCAGGCTGCCCTGCTGGTCCGGGGGGGACGACCCCCCAGGACCCCCCCGCGTGACATCCGCTCGGGCCAGCCTCCGGCCGGCCGTCGCGGCTGTCCCGGCTTCGCCGTGCTCGCCCGGGGGGACGATCTCCTCAGACTCCCGCTCCTCGAACGGGACCGGGCGCGGGGTGTTGTCCAGCCGGGACAGGCCCATCGACTGGGCCAGCCTGCGCGCAGGGTCCACGGTGAGCACCACCACGTGCCGGCCGCGCTCCGCGGCGCGCAGGCCGATCGCGGCCGCGGTGGTGGTCTTGCCCACGCCGCCGGACCCGCAGCAGACGATGACCCGGGTCCGGCGGTCGTCGATCAGCCGGTCAACGTCGAGATAGGGCGGCGAGACGACCTGGCTCATCACGCGGCTCCCTGGTCCCGGAGCGCACCCGCCAGCCGGTACAGGCCCCCGAGGTCCATGCCGTCGGTGATCATCGGCAGGTCGTAGCGGGGCTGGCCCGGCTCGGCGAGCCGCTGGCGCTGCATCTCCTGGCCGACGGCGGCCACGGCATGCTGAGTGAGCTCAGCGGCCAGGTCGCCGGCCAGGCGCACGCTGTCGTCGATCCCCGCGGCCTTGAGGCCGATGGCGAGCTCATGCTCGTCGACCGCGCCGGCCTCCGCCGCGCGGAGCTGGCTGGGGGACAGCTCCGCCGGCCGGACCATGTTGATCATGATCCCGCCGATCTGTATCCCGCCGCCGTCCAGATCGCGCAGCTCAGCCACGCCGTCCAGGACCTCCTGGACGGGCATCTCCTCGAGAAACGTGACGAAATGCACAGCGGTCTCCGGGGAATGCATCACCCTCCGCACGGTGTCGGCGTGATTCCGGATCGGCCCGACCCGCGCGAGCCCTGACACCTCTGAGGAGACGTTGAGGAACCGGCCGATCCGGCCGGTGGGCGGTGCGTCCATGACCACGGCGTCATAGACTCGCTTGCCGTTCCGCTTCCTGCGGACCGCCTCGGCCGCCTTCCCGGTCAGCAGCACGTCGCGCAGCCCGGGTGCGATCGTGGTCGCGAAGTCCATCACGCCGAACCGGTTCAGCGCCTTGCCCGCGTGACGCAGGTTGTAGAACATCTTGAGGTAATCGATCAGCGCCGATTCCGGGTCGGCGACGAGTGCGTACACGTCCCCGCCGGGCTGCGTGGCGCTCGCCGGGGCCACCGCGATCTTGCGCTCTTCGTAGGGGAGCGGCGGGCCGGTCGAAGACCTGGGCAATCCCCTGCCGGCCTTCGACCTCCATCAGCAGTACCCGCTTCCCGCCGGACGCAAGCGCGAGCGCCAGGGCGCCGGCCACGGTCGTCTTGCCAGTGCCGCCCTTCCCGGTAACGACGTGCAGCCGCACCCCGTCCCAGTCGGTGTCGCGTGTGCTCACGCTTTGGAGGCTATCCGCGCTGACGCATCAGTAATCACCGATGCCAGGCAGCGGGCCAGGTGAGCCTCAGGCCGGGGCTCGGCGGGCGGTGGCTCGCGAGGCCCTGGTGAGCCGCAGCCTGAGGTCAAGCGGGCCACGGCGGGCGCCTGGTGAACCACGGCCGGGACTCCTGCGTGTCAGCTTCCAGGTCACGAATCAAAGGCCTCTGACGCCTCATCCGCATGCCGTAGCGCCGCGCGGGAATGCCACTAGGCTGGGACGGAAGAAGCGGAACAACTGGCGTAACCGTGACCGGGGAAGAGGTGAAGGTGATGGTTGCCCTAGTGGTCATTCTATTGATTCTGATCGTCGGCGGGCTTATCACCGCAGGCAGGTCGATCCGGGTCGTGCAGCAGTACGAGCAGGGCATCATTTTCAGGTTCGGGCGGGTGCTGCCGGGAGTTCGCGGCCCGGGGCTGACCGTCATCCGGCCGTTTGGCGACAAGATGCAGAAGGTCAACATGCAGATTGTCGCGATGGCGGTCCCGGCGCAGGACGGCATCACCAGGGACAACGTGACGGTCCGGGTGGATGCGGTGGTCTATTTCCGGGTCGTGGACCCGATCAAGGCCACCATCAACGTGCAGAACTACATGTTCGCGATCTCCCAGCAGGCCCAGACCTCGCTGCGGTCGATCATCGGCCAGTCCGAGATGGACCAGCTGCTGTCCGAGCGCGACAGCGTGAACCAGAAGCTGCGCCGGATCATCGACGAGCCGACCGAGGGCCCGTGGGGGGTGCGGGTCGAGCGGGTGGAGATCAAGGATGTGTCGCTGCCCGAGAGCATGAAGCGGTCGATGTCGCGGCAGGCGGAGGCCGAGCGGGAGCGGCGGGCGCGGATCATCACCGCCGACGGTGAGTACCAGGCGTCGAAGCGGCTGGCGGCTGCGGCGAACGTGATGGCCCGGGACCCGGCGGCGCTGCAGCTGCGGCTGCTGCAGACCGTGGTCGAGGTGGCGGCGGAGAAGAACAGCACGCTGGTCATGCCGGTGCCGGTCGAGCTGCTCCGGTTCTTCGACAAGTTCACCCCCGCAGACACTGCGGGCGGGCAAAGGTCGACCGCAGACTCCGCCTCGATGGCCGACTTCGGCGGCGAGGACGTGGAGAAGGTAGAGGCCGAGATCGAGTCCGGGGCGCCGCTGGAGATACCCGAGGTGGGCGCGATCCCCGAGATCCCCGCGGGCATAGGCGACGGCCACCAGGTCGAGGCCGCCACCGACGCCGACGCGTCAACCGACGAGATGGACGCCGCCAAGGTGCCCGCCCAGGGCAGCGGGGCGAAGGGAACCGCAGCCTCCAGCCGGAAGAAGTCCGCGGACGAGCCAGACGCATAGCCCGGCTACACGCCGGCCAGTTCCATGATCTGAGTTCCGCACCCAAACCTGACCCGGGCTGCGGACCAGATCATGGAACGGCTCCCGGGCCGTCGGGTGCACAGGTGCCCCCTGAACCAGAGTGGGGCTCACACGCCCCTAGGTCCCCCGCTAGTGTTCGGGCTATGGCGAAGTGGGAGTACGCGACCGTGCCGCTGCTGGTGCACGCGACCAAGCAGATCCTGGACAACTGGGGCGACGACGGCTGGGAGCTCGTGGCGGTCATTCCGGGACCTAACCAGGAGCAGCTCGTCGCCTACATGAAACGAGAGAAAGCATGAGCGTCGACTCGGAGCTGCCCGATGGCTCCCCCGAGGCCAGGCTCGCCGCACTTGGGCTAACCCTGCCCAAGGTGACCCCCCCGCTGGCTGCCTACCTGCCCGCCGTGCGGACCGGACCTTACGTGTACACGGCCGGGCAGCTGCCGATCGTCGACGGCCAGCTGCTGGCCACCGGCAAGGTCGGGGCGGGTGTCAGCGTCGCGGAGGCCAGCGCGCTGGCCCGGACCTGCGCGCTGAACGCGCTGGCCGCCGTGGCGTCGGTGACTGGCGGGCTGTCCGCGGTCCGGCGGATCGTCAAGGTGGTTGGCTTCGTGGCCAGTGCGCCCGACTTCACCGAGCAGGCTCAGGTGATCAACGGCGCGAGCGAGCTGCTGATCGAGGTGTTCGGCGAGGCCGGCAGGCACGCGCGCAGCGCCGTGGGCATGGCCGTGCTGCCGCGGGACACCCCGGTCGAGGTCGAGCTGATCGCAGAGGTCGCGGACTGAGTGGACGCTGGCGCGATCCGGATCGGGGACCAGCTGGGCGAGCGGGCCCGTGAGGTCCTCGCCGGGCGGCAGCCCCCGGCCACGCCGCGAGACGCGGCCACGGTCATGCTGCTGCGCCCGGCCCGCCCCGGCCTCGAGGTCTACATGCTGCGCCGCAAGTCCTCGATGGCGTTCGCGCCCGGCGCGTTCGTCTTTCCCGGCGGCTCGGTCGACGCCAGGGACGCCGACGAGCAAGTCGCCTGGGCCGGCCCGGACCGGCCGAATGGGGCCGGATCTTCGAGGTGGGCCCGGAGCTGGCGTGCGCGCTGGTCTGCGCCGCCGTCCGGGAGACCTTCGAGGAGTCCGGCGTGCTGCTGGCCGGCCCGTCCGCCGGTTCGGTGGTGGCCGACACCACCGGCGCGGACTGGGAGGAGGACCGGCACGCGCTGATCAGCAGGTCGCTGTCGCTGGCCGAGATGCTCGCCCGGCGCGGGCTCGTGCTCCGGTCCGACCTGCTGCGGCCCTGGGCGCGGTGGATCACCCCGGTGGTCGAGGAACGGCGCTTCGACGCCAGGTTCTTCGCGGCCGCGCTGCCGCACCAGCAGCGCACCAGGGACGTCGGAGGCGAGGCGGCCGAGGTGGCCTGGGTGCGGCCGGAGGACGCGATCGCGGCCGGGCGCCGGAAGGAGATCGTGCTCTGGCCGCCGACCGCGGTGACCCTGGCCGAGCTCGCCGCGTGTCCGGACGTGACGGCCGCGCTCAAGCCGCGCACGGTCAGGCCGCTGCTGCCGGAGGCGAGCATGGTCGAGGGCGCGGTCTGGCTGACCCTCCCGGCCGACCTGGATTACCCTCTGTGACTGAGAGCGACCATGAGTGAGACCACCCGCGGTGAGATCGACGGCTCGGGTACGGCCCGGACCCGCTGTGTGCTGGCGCCCAACCCGTCGCTGATGACGCTGGACGGGACCAACACCTGGCTGGTCGCCGAGCCAGGCGCGGAGCCGACCATCGCGGTGGACCCCGGCCCGGACGACGAGGGGCACCTGCAGCGGGTGCACGCGACCGCCCTGGCGGCGGGCCAGCGCATCGAGAAGATCGTGCTCACCCACGGCCACCCGGACCACTCGGACGGCGCCCGGCGGCTGGCCGAGCTCACCGGCGCCCCGGTCCTCGCCGTCGACCCGGCGCACCGGCTGGGGCCCGACAGGCTCGGGCCGGGGGACACGGTCCGGGCGGGCGGCTGCGAGCTGCGGGTGATCGAGACGCCCGGGCACTCGGCCGACTCGGTGTCCCTGCTGCTCGAGGCGGACGGCGCCGTGCTGACCGGGGACACCGTGCTCGGCCGGGGCACCACCGTGATCGGCAGCGACGGGAGCCTGAGCGCCTACCTCCGCTCGCTGGACCGGCTGCGGACGCTGACCGACGAGCAGAACCTGGCCGCCCTGCTGCCCGGGCACGGGCCGATGCTCGCGGACGCGGCCGGGACGCTGGATTACTACATCGCGCACCGGGCGGAACGGCTCGCCGAGGTGACGGCCGCGGTGGAGGCCGGAGAGACCACGCTGGCCGGCATCGTGGCCCGGGTCTACGTGGACGTGGACCGGGCGCTGTGGCCATTCGCCGAGTGGTCGGTCCGGGCGCAGCTCGATTACCTGGCCGAGCGGGGCGAGCTCCCGCCGGGCGTGGCGTACTGAGCCAGGGCGGACCGCGCCGCCCGCGCGGGTGGCGCTACCTGGCCCGCTTGCGCATCCGTTCCGGATCGATCAGGAGCACCGACTTGGGGTGCAGCTGAATCCAGCCGCGCGCCACGAAGTCGGCGAGGGCCTTGTTGACCGTCTCCCTGGAGGCCCCCACCAGCTGGGCCAGCTCTTCCTGGGTCAGGTCGTGATTCACCTGCAGGCCGCCCTCTTCCTGGGTGCCGAACCGCTGGGCCAGGTCCAGCAGGGCTTTCGCCACCCGGCCAGGCACATCGGTGAACACCAGATCGGACAGAACGTCGTTGGTGCGCCGCAGCCGCTGCACCAACGCCCGCAAAAGGTGCATAGCGACGTCGGGCCGCTCGGCCAGCCAGCTCCGCAGCTCGTCGTGGGCCAGGGCCGCGAGCCGGGCGTCGGTGACCGCGACCGCCCCCATGGTGCGGGGCCGCGGATCGAACAGCGACAGCTCGCCGAACATCTCGCCCGGCCCGAGCACGCTGGTCAGGTTCTCCCGGCCGTCGCCGGCCGCCCGGGTCAGCTTGATCTTGCCGTCGAGCACCACGTACAGCTGGTCCCCGTCGTCGCCCTCGTGGAACAGCCGCTCGCCCCGGGCCAGCTCGACCTCGATCACGCCCGCGCGCAGCGCCTTCGTGCCCTCCTCGTCCAACGCCTCGAACAGCGGCGCCCGGCTGAGCACGTCCTCAGCGTGTTCCATGGCACCTCCTTGCCCACGTTCAGGCGTTCACTACTCAGTGTCGCTTATGCGCTACCAGATAGCGACTTGCACCTTGCGTATATGCCCACCTCATGCGTGTTGTGCTTGCCTCTGGGGAGCGACCCCCCAGACCCCCCGGCTTCGCTCGAGCTTGCCTCGGGTGCGACTCCCTCGCACCGACGCCCCGCGTGCATCAGTGGCCTCCGCCGGCCTCCTCCGCTCGGGCCAGCCGCTGCCGGGAGGCCTCGATCTCGGCGTAGGCCTCATCCCGGCCTACCCATTTGGACGTCTCCACTTCCTTGTTGGGCTCCAGCGCCTTGTAGACCTCGAAGAAATGATGGATTTCCAGGAGCTCGAACTCCGAGACGTCCGTGATGTCGCTCAGGTGCGCCATGCGCGGATCCGTCGCCGCCACGCACAGCACCTTGTCGTCGGCGCCCTTCTCGTCCCGCATCCGGAACATGCCGATCGCCCGGCACCGGATCAGGCATCCGGGAAACGTAGGCTCCTCGAGCAGCACAAGCGCGTCGAGCGGGTCGCCGTCATCGGCTAGCGTGCCCTCGACGAAACCGTAGTCCGCCGGGTATCGAGTGGAGGTGAACAGCATCCGGTCGAGGCGGATCCTGCCGGTTTCATGGTCCATTTCGTATTTGTTGCGCTGACCCTTGGGGATCTCGATGGTCACATCGAACTCCACGACTCTGCCCTCTCGGCCCGTAGATGATGGACTCCATCGCGTTGATGAATTCCGCTGTCTGGATGTCTACCCGGTCCGGGCGCCCTGGCGCCCGGCGGAACCCAGCATTTCGTGAAAGGTGGTGAGCGGGTGCGTCGGCCCCAGCGCCTGGCGTGGCTGTCGCTGGCCCTGCTCAGCCTGTTCACCATGGCCGCGGGCACGGCCGTGGCGCTACCTGCTTCCGGCGCGTCTCGCGCTGTGGCGGCTGCCCACCGTCGCCAGCCACAGCCTGGCTCAGGCCGGGCCGGTGCTCGGCCCGGCGGGTGACCCGCCCGCCGGCGCGTCGCAGCCCTCACATTACGGCCAAACCGGGTATTCCGGGCCGGTAGCCACGGCTGCGGGCGTGACCGCCGCGCTGTCCAGCGTGCTCGGATCGCCCCAGCTCGGCAAGCACGTCGGCGCGGTGGTCACCGACCTGACCACCGGCCGGGTGCTGCTGTCCCGCGACGGCAGCTTGGGCTTTGCCCCCGCTTCCACCGCGAAGCTGGCCGTCGCGGTCGCCGCGCTGCACGTGCTCGGCCCCGCCGCGCGGCTGCACACCACTGTCGTGGCCGGGCCGCGGCCATCGTCCATCGTCCTGGTCGGCGGCGGCGACCCCACGCTGGCCGCAGGAATCCCGCCCGCCTCCGACTACCCGCAGCCGGCCACGCTGAGGTCGCTCGCCGCGAAGACGGCCCGGGCCCTGCGCGCTAAGGGCGTGCACGCGGTCCGGCTCAGCTACGACGCGGCGCTGTTCAGCGGCCCGGGGCTGGCCCCCGGCTGGTCGCCGGACTACGTCACCACGGGCAACGTCAGCCTGATCGAGGCGCTCGAGGTGGACCAGGGCAGGCTCACCGCCAGCGGCGCACCCCAGGACGCGGATGTCCCTGGCAACTTCCTGCCCCGCTCGCCAGCCCCGGCGGCCAGCGCCGCGGCGGCCTTCGAGGCCTTCCTGAAAGCTCACGGGATCAGGGTCCGCGGGCTGGTGACCGAGGCCGACGCGGCGCGCCGCGGCGCGGCGATCGCGTCCGTGTCGTCACCGCCGCTGGCCGAGATCGTGACTCAGATGCTCACCGAGAGCAACAACGTGATCGCGGAGAACCTGGCCCGGCAGGTGGCGATCGCCACCGGCCGCCCGGCCACGTTCAGCGGCGCGGCCGCGGCGGAAACGGCCGTCCTGCGCAAGCTCGGCGTCCGCCGCGGGATCAGCCTGGTCGATGGGAGCGGCCTGTCGCCCCGGGACCGCATCGCGCCCGCCACGCTGGTCCAGCTGATCCGGATGGCGGCGGCGCCCGGCCAGCCGGGGCTGCGGCCGGTCCTTACCGGCATGCCGGTGGCCGGGTTCTCCGGCACCCTGGCCCGGGGCGGCAGCGTGTTCAACGACCTGGGGCCGCCCGCGCTCGGGGTGGTCCGGGCCAAGACCGGCAACCTGCTGACCGTCGCCTCGCTGGCGGGGGTCGCCTACGCGAAGAACGGCCAGCTGCTCGCGTTCGCGTTCATGGCTGACCGGCTGCCCAAGGCAGGCCTGGACCCGGCCGCGGACGACCTGGGCCGGCTGGCCACCTCCCTGGCGGGCTGCGGGTGCCACTGAGCCGCCTGCGGGAGCCGGAACCGCCCGCATGGGTGGCATTCATCGGTCGCCGGGTATGTGGGTACCCGACCGGTCCACGTACGGTGGGGGGGTGAGTAGCTCGCAGATGATCGACTGGGATGTCGCCACGTCAACCGGAGTGCGGTGGGCACGGCCGGGACCTCAGGTCAGCATGGGCGAGGCCAGGAAGGTGGTGGCGGAGCTCCGCGCGCTCGCCGCCGCCGTCCAGGAGCCTGTCCGCGAGGTGACCGGACTGCCCGGCGCGGCCGACGGCGGACGGATCGCGGTCGTGGACCGTCCCGGGTGGATCCGCGCCAACGTGGACGGTTTCCGGGTGGTGCTCGACCCGCTGGTCGAGCACATGCAGGAGCGGGGCACGGCGCCGCCGGCCGGATCGGTGATCACCGCCGTCGGGTCGCGGGTCACCGGCATGCAGGCGGGCCTGATCCTGGCCTACCTGGCCGGCCGGGTGCTCGGCCAGTACGAGCTGTTCCTGCCGCCGGACCCTGATGCGCCCGAACCTGGCGCCGCGGACGCCCCCGCGGGCCGGCTGACCCTGGTCGCGCCGAACATCGTGATGGTGGAGCGCGAACTCGGGGTGGACCCGCACGACTTCCGGCGCTGGGTATGCCTGCACGAGGAGACCCACCGGACCCAGTTCACGTCGGTGACCTGGCTCCGGCCCTACGTGCAGCAGCAGATGACCGAGTTCCTGCTGGCCTCCGACCTGGACCCGGCCTCGATCCTGGACCGGCTCAGGTCCGCGGCGGATGCGGTCGCCGGCGCGGTCCGTGGCGGCGGCGAGAGCCTGATCGAGGCGATCCAGAGCCCCCGCCAGCGCGAGATCCTGGACCGGCTGACCGCGGTGATGACGCTGGTCGAGGGCCACGGCGACTACGTGATGGACGCGGTCGGCCCGAAGGTGGTGCCGTCGGTAGCGGAGATCCGGGCCAAGTTCTCAGCCCGGCGGGTCAGCGCGGGCCGGATCGAGCAGGCCATCCGGCGGATTCTCGGCATCGACCTGAAGATGAAGCAGTACGAGCAGGGCTCGAAGTTCGTCAAGACGGTCGTGGAAGAGGCCGGCATGGACGTGTTCAACAAGGTCTGGACCTCCCCGGAGACGCTTCCGACCCGGGACGAGATCACCGCGCCGCAGGCCTGGCTGGACCGCGTCGACGGCTCGGCCGGCGGGCTGAACGGCAGCGGCGCCGCCGCGAGCTGAAACCTGCGTGACCGGACATGGGCCCGCACCCTGCGGTCGCGGAGATCCGCCTGGCGCTGCGCCGGTCCCTGGGCCAGGCCGGCCTGGCCGCCGGTGACCTGGTCCTGGTCGCCTGCTCCGGCGGCGCCGACTCGCTGGCCCTGGCCGCCGCGCTCGCGTTCGAGGCGCCCCGGCTCGGGCTGCGCGGTGGCGGCGTCACCGTAGATCACGGGCTGCAGGACGGATCGGCGGAGCAGGCCCGGGCCGTGACCAAGGCCCTGGCCGGCCTGGGCCTCGACCCGGTGCAGTGCATCACCGTCACGGTGCCCAGGCCCGCCCGGCCGGCTGCGGACGGCGCTGACTATCCAGGCCCGGAGGCGGCCGCCCGCGCGGCCAGGTACCAGGCGCTGGACCGCGCGGCCAGCGCATCCGGCGCCGCGGTCATCCTGCTCGGCCACACCCGGGACGATCAGGCCGAGACCGTGCTGCTCGGCCTGGCCCGCGGCTCCGGGGCCCGCTCGCTGGCCGGCATGGCCGAGCGCAACGGCCGCTACCTGCGTCCGCTGCTGCCGATCAGCCGCGCCCAGACCCAGGCCGCGTGCGCCGCCCTGAACCTCGAGGTGTGGCACGACCCGCAGAACGACGACCCGGCCTATGCCCGGGCCCGGGTGCGCCACCGGGTGCTCCCGGTCCTCGAGGCCGAACTCGGGCCCGGCGTGGCCGAAGCCCTGGCCCGCACGGCTCGAGCAACTGCGGGCAGACGCCGACCTTCTCGACGATCTGGCCGAAACCGCGGCAGAACGGATAGCCCCGGGGAACTCTGAGCTGCCGCTCGACGCGCTCGCGGAGCTGCCGGGGGCGATCAGGTCCCGGGTGCTCAGGAACGCGGCCATCGCGGCCGGCTGCCCGGCGGGCTCGCTCACCGCCCGCCACGTGGCCGGTCTCGACGCGCTGGTCACCGGCTGGCACGGACAGCGCTGGATCGACCTGCCGGGGGGGATCCGCGGCCAGCGCAGGTATGGCAAGCTGCTGCTGGTCGGGAGCAACCGGGAGGGCGCGGGTGGACGCGACTGACATGGGCGCCGACCTCGAAGAGGTCCTGATCACCTCGGAGCGCCTGCAGCAGCGCATAGCCGAGCTGGCCGGGCAGATCGACGCGGATTACGCCGATCGCGAACTGCTGCTGGTCGGCGTGCTCAAGGGCGCGGTCATGGTCATGGCCGACCTGGCCCGCGCCATGCGGCTCCCGGTCGAGATGGACTGGATGGCGGTCTCGTCCTACGGGTCCGGCACAAAGTCCTCAGGAGTGGTGCGCATTCTCAAGGACCTCGACTGCGACATCACCGACCGTCACGTGCTCGTGGTCGAAGACATCATCGACTCCGGCCTGACCCTGTCCTGGCTGGTCCGGAATCTGCAGTCGCGTGGCCCGGCCTCACTGCGGGTATGCACTCTGCTGCGCAAGCCAGGCGCCGCGGAGGTGGAGGTCGACGTGTCCTACACGGGGTTCGACATCCCCAACGCGTTCGTCATCGGCTACGGCCTCGACTACGCGGAGCGATACCGGAACCTGCCGTTCATCGGGACCCTCGCCCCGCACGTCTACAGCGACGCGATCCAGGCGGCACCGGAGGCCAGCTTCGGCGGGGAACACAACTCAAGATGAAATACGTTCACCGGGTAGGAACTGCCGAGGGGCGTGGCGGCGAACGCGCCTCCTGCGTGTCAGCAGTAGCCGGCGCGGTGTACCGTCGATTATTCCCGTGAATCTGGCGGGGGGAGAGGAAAGCCGCGCGTGGGCGCTGGAACGTTTGGCAGTCCCGCCGGGGGTCGGCGGGACCTGAGGCTCGTCAGGAGGGATCGACCCGCTACCAGCGCGGTCGTTCGTCTATGGATCTGAAGCGCTACTTCCGCGGGCCGTTCATCGCTGTTCTCGTCGTCCTCTTGCTGTTCTTCTTCCTGTACCGCTACGCGAGCTCGGGCACGTCGTACAAGCAGGCCGACACGTCGCAGGTGATCAGCCTCATCCAGCACGGCAAGGTCAAGTCGGCCCTGCTGATCGACACCGACCAGACCATCCAGATCACGCCCAAGAGCGGGCAGCCGCTGCAGGCCTCCTGGGTCGGCAACCAGGGCCAGCAGCTCGCCACCACGCTGCAGCAGGAGTACGCGAAGGGCAACCTGCCCCAGGGTTACAACGTCGAGGTGCCCAAGGGCAGCTCGATCTTCGGGCTGATCGGGACCTGGCTGCCGCTGCTGCTGATCATCCTGATCTTCCTGTTCATGCTGAACCAGATGCAGGGCGGCGGCTCCCGGGTGATGAACTTCGGGAAGTCCAAGGCGAAGCTGATCACCAAGGACACGCCGAAGACCACGTTCGCCGACGTGGCAGGCGCCGACGAGGCGATCGAGGAACTGCAGGAGATCAAGGAGTTCCTGCAGACCCCCGGCAAGTTCCAGGCCATCGGGGCGAAGATCCCCAAGGGCGTGCTGCTGTACGGCCCGCCGGGCACCGGCAAGACCCTGCTGGCGCGGGCCGTGGCCGGCGAGGCCGGGGTGCCGTTCTACTCGATCTCGGGTTCTGACTTCGTCGAGATGTTCGTCGGTGTCGGCGCCTCCCGGGTGCGGGACCTGTTCGAGCAGGCCAAGGCCAACGCCCCGGCGATCGTGTTCGTGGACGAGATCGACGCGGTGGGCCGGCACCGCGGGGCCGGCTTCGGCGGCGGCCACGACGAGCGGGAGCAGACGCTCAACCAGCTGCTGGTCGAGCTCGACGGCTTCGACACCAAGGGCGGGGTCATCGTGATCGCGGCCACCAACCGGCCCGACATCCTGGACCCGGCGCTGCTGCGGCCCGGCCGGTTCGACCGCCAGATCGTCGTGGCGCAGCCGGACCTGGCGGGCCGGAAGGGGATCCTCCGGGTGCACGCTCGGGGCAAGCCGTTCGCGCCGGACGTCGAGCTGGACATGATCGCGCGCCGGACGCCCGGGTTCACCGGCGCCGACCTGGCCAACGTGATCAACGAGGGCGCGCTGCTCACCGCCCGGTGGAACGCTACCCAGATCACCATGGCCTCGCTCGAGGAGGCGATCGACCGGGTCACGGCCGGGCCCAAGCGCAAGAGCGTGCTTCTCTCCGAGAAGGAGCGGAAGATCATCGCCTATCACGAGGGCGGGCACGCCCTGGTCGGGCACGCGCTGCCCAACGCGGACCCGGTGCACAAGATCACGATCATCCCGCGCGGGCGGGCGCTCGGCTACACGGCGTCGGCCCCGGCCGAGGACAAGTTCCTGGTCAGCCGGGCCGAGATGATGGACCAGCTGGCCATGCTGCTGGGCGGCCGGACCGCCGAGGAGCTGGTCTTCCACGAGCCCACCACGGGCGCGGCCAACGACATCGACAAGGCCAGCCAGATCGCCCGCGGCATGATCACCGAGTACGGCATGAGCGAGCGGCTGGGCGCCCGCAAGTTCGGCAGCGGGGACGGCGAGCCGTTCCTCGGCCGCGAGATGTCGCACAGCCGGGACTACTCCGAGGAGATCGCCTCCGCGATCGACGATGAGGTGCGCCGCCTGATCGAGTCTGCGCACGACGAGGCCTGGGAGATCCTGGTCCAGTACCGCGACGTGCTCGACAACCTGGTGCTGCAGCTGATAGAGCACGAGACGCTGTCCCGCGAGCAGGTCCTGAGTATCTTCAGCCCGATCCACAAGCGCGCGACCCGCGGCTCCTACACCGGCTACGGCAAGCGGCTCCCTTCCGACCGGCCGCCGGTGCTCACGCCCAAGGAGATGGCTCTCACGGCTGCGCCCGACGGTGAGCAGCCCGCCGCTGGTAACGGGCAGGCCCTGGGCGGCGGCCAGGCCCCGGGCGGCCAGGCCGTGGGCGGCGGCAGCCAGGCCCCTGGAGGGCAGGCGCTGGGCGGCAGCCCCGATGGCTCTGCCCCGCAGTTTGGCCCGGGCGGCCAGGGGGGTCCCGACGGGCTGGGCGGCCACAACGGCCCGCCCGCAGGCCCGGCGCCTGGAGGACCACCGTCGGGCGGAGTTCTTTGATCGAGGAAGACACCAACTTCTCAGGTGTCGATCTGGCCCGTATTGAGCGCGCCGTGAGTGAGATCCTCCTCGCCATCGGCGAGGACCCGCAGCGGGACGGCCTGCGCGACACCCCGGCCCGCGTGGCGCGGGCCTACGCCGAGCAGTTCTCCGGGCTGCGGGGCAAACCCGAGGACGTGCTCAGCACGGTCTTCGACGCCGACCACGACGAGATGGTCCTGGTCCGCGAGATCGAGCTCTACAGCACCTGCGAGCATCACCTCGCACCATTCTTTGGTTTTGCCCATGTGGGCTATATACCAAATGAAAAGGGTCAGATTACCGGGTTGTCCAAACTGGCCAGGCTCGTGGATCTTTATGCCCGCCGGCCGCAGGTCCAGGAGCGAATGACCAGCCAGATCGCTGATGCCATGATGACCGTGCTCGAGCCGAGAGGCGTTATTGTGGTTATTGAGGCCGAGCACCTCTGCATGTCAATGCGCGGCGTGCGCAAGCCCGGTGCCAAGACCGTGACTTCCGCGGTACGTGGGATGTTTCTCGACTCTGACCGCACCCGTGCCGAGGCGATGAGCCTGCTGCTCGGCCGTCGCTGAGATTGTCCGGGACGGGAACCCCGAACCAGATCGGCGCCGGGAGCGTCTGACAGATGGCTGAAGATATCCTCCAGACCAATGATGTGGCTGCCTTATCGCCGCTAAAGGGGCGTCCTGGCCGCCGCTCGTGGAGAAGGCTGGCCGCCGTGTACCACAGAGTGCGCGCACGGGGCGTCGGCGAATACTACGCTGATGCCCCGTGATCAGGGGCGTGACCAACTCGTCCGACATGACCGATACCACTGAGCCAGAGCAGGCCGGGCCCGCCGCCCGGGGCGACACGCGGTCCGCTCCTGCGCGCACCGGGCGCCCGGCCGACGGAGAGACCGCGCCGGCCGCGCGGCGCGGCCGCCGGACCGGCGGCATCAGCGGCGCTGGGTGCCGGTCACCGCGGCCCTGCTCGCGCTGCTGATCGGCCTGAGTTACGTCATCGAGGGCTTCCGCACCCGCATCCTGTACAGCCATCTCAAGCACCCGCTGCACCGGCTGACCGAGATCGCGCCCAGCCTGCTCGCCATCCTCCCCCGGGTCGCTGACGTGATCATCGGCCTGCTGCTGCTCATGCTCTCGCACGGGCTGCGCAGGCGGAAGCGGCGCGCCTGGGAGGCGGTGATGCTGCTGCTGGCCTGCAGCGCGGTCTTCCACGTGCTGTTGCCCGGCCGGCACCTGATCCCAGCGGTCACGGCCATCGTGCTGCTGGCCCTGCTGCTGGTGTACCGGAAGGAGTTCTACGCGGTCGGCGACCCCAGGACCCGGTGGCGGGCGCTGTGGGCCCTGGGCGGCCTCGCGATCGCCGACGTGGCCATCGGCCTCACCTACATCTCGCTCACCCGCGGCCTGGACGGGCACTACACGTTCCCCGAGCGGCTGCAGTCCGTGATCAGCCAACACCCTCGGCTTCAGCGGGCCGGTGCAGTTCACCTCGGAGACCCGCGGCGACCTGTTCGCCTTCCTCATCGGCGGCCTCGGGATATTCACGCTGGTCGTGGTCGGTCTACCTGTTCCTGCGCCCGGCCCGGCGCGCGGACCGGCGCAGCGACAGGGATGCGAGCCGGATCCGGGAGCTGCTGGCCAAGCACGGAGAACGGGATTCGCTCGGCTACTTCACGCTGCGCGACGACAAGAGCATCATCTGGTCGCCCACCGGCAAGTCCTGCATCGGCTACCGGGTGCTGTCCGGGGTCATGCTGGCCAGCGGCGACCCGATCGGTGACCCCGAGGCCTGGCCCGGGCGCGATCCACGCGTTCCTCGACGAGGCGGCCCGGCACGCCTGGGTGCCCGGCGGTGATCGGGTGCAGCGAGCTCGGCGCCGAGATCTGGTGCCGGGAGGGCGAGCTGACCGCGCTGGAGCTCGGCGACGAGGCCATCGTCAACGTCGCCGACTTCACGCTGCAGGGCCGGTCCATGCGCAACGTCCGGCAGATGGTGACCCGGGTCTGCCGGCACGGCTACGTGGCCGAGATCCGCCGGATGGGCGACATCCCCCGGGCGGAGATCGACTGGCTGATCACGCAGGCCGACTCCTGGCGCGGGAGCCCGACCGAGCGGGGCTTCTCCATGGCGCTCGGCCGGGTCGGGGCCGCCGACGACGAGCGACTGCGTGATCGCCACGGCCACCGAGGACGGCGTGCTCCGCGCGATCCTGCACTTCGTGCCCTGGGGCGCCGACGGGCTGTCCCTGGACCTGATGCGCCGCGACCGGGCCGCCCAGCCGGGCCTGAACGACTTCCTCATCGTCGAGACCATGAAACGGGCACCCGACCTGGGGGTCAAGCGCATCTCGCTGAACTTCGCCGTGTTCCGGGCCGCGCTGGAGCGGGGCGAGCGGATCGGGGCCGGGCCGGTGATGCGCGCCTGGCGCGGCGTCCTGCTGTTCATGTCCCGGTGGTTCCAGATCGAGTCGCTGTACAAGTTCAACGCCAAGTTCTGCCCGGAATGGGAGCCGAGGTTCCTGGTCTTCACCAGCACCCGGGACACGCCGCGGATCGGCCTGGCCGCCCTGGAGGCCGAGGCGTTCCTGGTCTGGCCCACGCTGGGGGTGCGCAGGTTCGCGCGCAGGCTGGGGCTGGGCAAGGTCAGGCGCCGCCTCCGCGCCGCGGCCCGGGCGCTCGAGAGCAAGCCGTAGATTTCTCCGTATGACAGATGAGGCGCACGCGGCGACGGCGCGGCGGGCGCACCCGGCGGGCCTGCCTGAGCCAGGCCGCTGCCTGGTGATGGGCGTGGTCAACGTGACCCCGGACTCGTTCTCCGACGGCGGCCTGTGGCTTGAGCCGGGCGCCGCCGTGGCCCAGGGCCTGCGGCTGGTCGAACAGGGCGCGGACATCGTCGACGTGGGCGGCGAGTCCACCCGCCCCGGCGCGCAGCGCGTCGATGCGACAGGAGGAATTGCGCCGGATCGGCCCGGTTATCACCGAGCTGGCCGGGGCCGGGATCGTGCGGTCAGCGTGGACACGACGCGGGCGGCCAGGTGGCCGAGTTCGCCCTCGGGGCCGGGCGCGCGGATGGTCAACGACGTCAGCGGCGGGCTGGCCGACCCGGAGATGCCCCGGCTGATGGCCGGCGCTGGCGTGCCGTACGTCGGTCATGCACTGGCGCGGGCCCAGCCGGGACATGCAGGACCGGGCCATCTACGATGACGTGGTGCGCGAGGTCCGCGATGAGCTCTGGCAGCGGGTCGACGCCCTCACCGCGGCCGGGGTCAGACCCGTCGGCGATCATCGTGGACCCGGGGCTCGGGTTCGCCAAGCTGCCGCGGCACAACTGGGCCCTGCTGGCCCGGCTCGGCGAGATCTCCCGCCTCGGTCCCGGTCTCGCGTTCCCGGTGCTGGTCGGGCGCGTCGCGCAAGAGCTTCCTCGGCAGCCTGCTGGCCGACGCCGACGGCGACCCCCGGCCGCCCGCCGGGCGCGACGACGCCACGGTCGCCGTGACCGCGCTGGCCGCGGCGGCCGGGGCGTGGTGCGTGCGGGTGCATTCCGTGGCCGGGAACGCCGACGCGGTGCGGGTCGCCGCGCGCTGGGGCGAGTCCTGCGGGGCGGGGCGGCGGGCGCCGTGACCGGCGACCGGATCTGCCTGCTCGGGCTGCGCGGGTTCGGGCATCACGGCGTCCTCGACCACGAGCGCCGCGACGGCCAGGAATTCGTCGTCGACGCGGTGCTCTGGGTGGACACCAGGGCGGCGGCCGCCGCCGACGACCTGACCCTGACCGCCGACTACTCGGCGGTCGCGGCCAGGATCGCGGCGATGATCTCCGGCGAGCCGGTCGCGCTGATCGAGACCCTGGCCGGCCGCCTGGCCGCGGCGTGCCTGGCCGACCAGGCCGTCACCGAGGTGGAGATCACCGTGCACAAGCCGCACGCGCCGCTGTCCCAGCCGTTCGCGGACGTGACCGTCACCATCCGCCGGAGCCGCGGATGAGGGAGGGGAGCACCGCCCACGGCCGGACCGGCGGGGCCGCGAGCGCGCCAGGCCCGGACTCCGGTCGTGCTGGCCCTGGGCAGCAACCTCGGCGACCGGCTGGCCAACCTGCAGAGCGCCGTCGACGCCCTGTGCGCCGACCCCGGTCTCGACTGCGCCGCGGTCTCGCCCGTCTACGAGACCGCGGCCGTCGGCGGACCGGCCCAGCCGGACTACCTGAATGCCGTGCTCGTCGCCGCGACCACGCTGCCCGCCCGCGCGGTCCTGGACCGGAGCCAGGCCGCGGAGGCCGCCCGGCACCGGGTCCGCCAGCAGCGGTGGGGACCGCGCACCCTGGACGTGGACGTGATCGTGTACGGCGACGCAGATCAGCAGCGACCCGGATCTCACGCTGCCGCATCCCCGGGCCCACGAGCGGGCCTTCGTGCTGGTCCCCTGGCACGACCGTGGACCCGGACGCGGTGCTGCCCGGGCGGGGCCGGATCGCGGACCTGCTGGCCGCCGCGGACACCACGGGCATCAGGCTCCGTGACGATACCCGGCTGGGGCTGCCAGCGTGAGCGCGGGTACCCGATGACCCCGACCCGGCCGTGGACCCTGGTCGCGGTGGCCGCCGGGTGTGCGCTTGTGGTCTGGCTGATCGTCCGGATGACGTTCGCCTCGCTGCCGCCGCTGCCGTGGACCGCGGTGCCGCTGGATGCTGGTGCTCGCGATCACCGAGACCCTGATCGGCCGCAACCTGCGGGCCAAGATCCAGGGCCGCCGCGGCGGGAAGCCGCTGGCGCCGATCGCGGTGGCCCGGATGGCCGCCCTGGCCAAGGCCAGCTCGCTGGGCGGGGCCGCGTCCGGCGGGTTCGCCGCCGGCTTCCTGGCCTATACCGCGGGCTCGCTGGAGAAAGTGGTGCCCAGGGAGGACGCCATCAACGCCGCGGCCACCCTCGGCGCGGCGGCCGTGCTGGTCGCCGCCGCCCTCTACCTTGAGCACTGCTGCCGCGCGCCCACCCCTCCCGACGAGGAGGAACAGCGGCCTGCGAGGACTGGAACGTGATGAACGCTGACCACGAACCGGCCGGCCCGGCCGGGCCAGCGCGACGGCCGGCCGGAGGTCGGCCCGAGCCGATGGCCCGCGAGGGGTCCGGGGGGGTGTCCCCCCGGAGGGAGCACCGCGCACCCGGCCAAGCTCCGGGTGGGCGTGGTGGGCGCGGGCCGGGCCGGGACCGTGCTCGCCGTCGCGCTCGGCCGGGCGGGCCACGAGGTCGTCGCGGCCTCCGCCGTGTCCGACTCCTCGGTCCGGCGGCTGCGGGCAGCGCCTGCCCGGCACCCCGGTCATGCAGCCCGCCGAGGTGGTCGCCGCGGCCGACCTCGTGCTGCTGACCGTGCCTGACGACGTGCTGCCCGGCCTGGTGGCCGGGCTGGCCGCCACCGGGGCCGCGCTGGACGGCCGGCTGGTCGCGCACGCCAGCGGCCGGCACGGCCTGGCCGTGCTCGAGCCGGCCGTCCGGGCCGGGGCCCTGCCGCTGGCCCTGCACCCGGTGATGACCTTCACCGGCCGGCCGGACGACATCGACAAGATGGCCGGGATCAGCTTCGGGATCACCGCGCCCGACTCCCTGCGGCCGGTGGCCGAGGTGCTGGTGCTGGAGATGGGCGGCGAGCCGGTGTTCATCGCCGAGGAGCACCGCGACCTCTACCACGCCGCGCTCTGCGACCGCGTCCAACCACCTGGTCACCCTCGTGGTGCAGGCGACCGACCTGCTCAGGGAGGCGGGCGTCGCCAACCCGGCCCGGATGCTCGGCCCGCTGCTCGGCGCCGCCCTGGACAACGCGCTGCGCCTGGGTGACCCGGCCCTGACCGGCCCGGTCGCACGCGGTGACGCCGAGACGGTGGCCAGCCACATCGCCGCGCTGCGGGCCGCGTCGCCCGAGTCCGCTGCCCGCCTACCTGGCGCTGGCCCGGCTGACCGCGGACCGGGCGCTCTCGGCGGGCATCCTCACCGCGCCCGACGCACAGCGCCTGCTCGGCGTGCTGGGCGGGGCCCCGCGGTGAGTTCCGGGGCATCCACCCCGCCGGGCTCCGGCGCGGCCGCGGCCAGGCTCGCCCCTGGCCATCCCGTAATGGCCCGGACCAAGGCGGAGCTGGCGGCGGCCCGCAGCGGGCTGCCCGGGCCCGTGGCGCTGGTCCCGACCATGGGTGCCCTGCACCGGGGGCACCGGGCTCTGCTCCGGCTGGCCCGGGAGATCTCCGGGCCGGGCGGCAGCGTGCTGGTGTCCGTCTTCGTGAACCCGCTCCAGTTCGGGGCGGGTGAGGACTTCGGCCGCTACCCGCGGACCCTGGAGCAGGACCTGGCCGTGTGCGCCGAGGAGGGCGCCGCCGTGGTGTTCGCACCGCCCGGCGACGAGATGTATCCCGTGCCGCCCCTGGTCACGGTCGATCCGGGACCGGTGGGGCAGCTGCTCGAAGGCAGCTCAAGGCCCGGGTTCTTCGGCGGCGTGCTGACCGTGGTGCTGAAGCTGTTCCAGCTCGCCGCGCCGGACGTGGCGGTGTTCGGCCAGAAGGACGCGCAGCAGCTGGCGCTGATCCGGCAGATGGTCGCCGACCTCGACCTCGGCGTGGAGATCGCCGCGGCGCCGACCGTGCGCGACCCGGACGGGCTGGCGGTCTCCAGCCGGAACGCCTACCTGTCGCCGGCCGAGCGGGCCACCGCGCTGGCGCTGCCCCGCGCGCTCGAGGCCGGGGCCGGGGCCGCGCCGGGCGGGACGGCCGCGGTGCTCGCGGCGGCCGGGGCCGTGCTCGGCCAGGCCGCGTCCGCCGACCCGCCGCTCGGGCTCGACTACCTCGCCCTGGCCGACCCGGTCACGTTCCGCCTGGCCGGCGACGGCCACACCGGCCCCGCGCTGCTCCTCGTCGCGGCCCGGGTCGGGGCGACCAGGCTGATCGACAACGCGCCGGTAGTGTTGGGCGGCCAGGCGGCGGCGGCGGCGCGGGGGCGGACGCGACGCGGGGACGCGGCAGGGCGGGCGGGCTGTGAAGGGAGTGTCATGCTGCTGACGATCGACGTGGGCAACACCAATACCGTGCTCGGCCTGTTCGAGGGCGATGAGGTCGTCGAGCACTGGCGCATCGCCACCGACCCGGTCCGCACGGCCGACGAGCTCGCGGTCATCCTGCAGGGCCTGCTCGCCCAGAGCGCGCTGCGCACCGAGCCCGACATCAGCGGTATCGCGCTCTGCTCGACCGTGCCCTCGGTGCTGCATGAGATGCGGGAGATGTTCAGCCGCTACTACGGCGACGTGACCGCGTGATCGTCATGGAGCCCGGCATCAAGACCGGGGTTCCGGTGCGGATGGACAACCCCAAGGAGGTCGGCAGCGACCGGATCATGAACGCGCTGGCCGCGGTCCACCTGTACGGCGGCCCGGCGCGTCGTGGTCGACTTCGGCACCTCCACCAACTTCGACGCGGTCAGCGAGAAGGGCGAGTTCGTCGGCGGTGCGCTCGCTCCCGGCATCGAGATCTCGGTGGACGCGCTGTCCCGCCGGGCGGCGCAGCTGCTCAAGGTCGAGCTGGCCCGGCCGAGCCGGGTGATCGGCAAGAACACCGTCGAGGCGCTGCAGTCCGGGATCATCTTCGGATTCGCCGGCCAGGTCGAGGGCATCGCCAGGCGGATCGTGAGCGAGCTCGCGCCCGGCGACCCGGACTCGGTCACGATCATCGCCACCGGCGGGCTCGCGCCGCTGGTCATCGAGGAGGTCAGCGTGATCGACGCGTATGAGCCGTGGCTGACGCTGATCGGCCTGCGCCTGGTCTACGAGCGCAACGCCGACGCCAGCTAGCCAGCCGCCGGCGCACCGCCGAAGCGCTCGGCGCGCCGGCCGGAAACTCGCTTCGCCGCACCCACGGGCGGGACCGGTAACCTCGGGCAGATGACTGACGATCAGGAGCACGTGCCCGAGCAGATGCAGGTGCGCCTGGAC
Organism: uncultured Actinomycetota bacterium; assembly: GCA_963739645.1. Lineage (GTDB taxonomy): Bacteria > Actinomycetota > Actinomycetes > Streptosporangiales > Streptosporangiaceae > JASHPR01. The sequence continues at coordinate 123,936 of CAVUBM010000101.1, read as the reverse complement.
AAGCTGGAGCGGCTCCGGGCCTCAGGCGTCGATCCCTACCCGGTCGGCTTTCCCGCGCACCGCGACGATCGCCGAGGTGCGCGCGGCCGCCACCCAGACCTGCCGCCCGACACCGCGACCGGCCAGCGGGTCGGCGTGGCCGGGCGGGTCATGCTGTCGCGCATCGGCGGGAAGCTCTGCTTCGCCACGATCAGGGACGGCACCGGCGACCTCCAGGTGATGATCTCGCTGGACCGGGTGGGTGCCGACGCGCTCGCCGCCTGGAAGCGCGACGTCGACCTCGGTGACCAGGTCGGGGTCGAGGGCGAGGTGATCACCTCACGCAGCGGCGAGCTCTCGGTGCTGGCCGACTCGTTCGCGATCACCGCCAAGTCGCTGCGCCCGCTGCCGGACAAGCACGCCGGGCTGAGCGATCCCGAGGCGCGGGTGCGGCAGCGCTACGTCGACCTGATCATCAACCCGGCCGCGCGCCAGATGGCGGAGATGCGCGCCGCGGTCACCAGGTCGCTGCGGGAGGAACTGCACGCGCGCGGCTTCCTCGAGGCCGAGACGCCGGTGCTGCAGGTCCTGCACGGCGGCGCGAACGCCCGGCCGTTCGTCACCCACAGCAACGCCTACGACCTCGAGCTGTACCTGCGGATCGCGCTGGAGCTCTACCTGAAGCGGCTGGTGGTCGGCGGCATCGAGAAGGTCTACGAGATCGGCCGGATCTTCCGCAACGAAGGTGCCGACGCCACGCACAACCCCGAGTTCACCATGCTGGAGGCCTACGAGGCCTACGGCAACTACACCACGATCGGGACGCTGACCCGGGAACTGATCCAGGCCGCGGCGCGGGCGGCGCTCGGCGGGACCGTCGTGCGCCGGCCGGACGGCAGCGAGCACGACATCGGCGGCGAGTGGCCGCAGGTGACCGTCCACGGCTCGGTCGCCGAGGCGCTCGGCGAGGAGGTCACCCCAGACACCAGCGAGGAGACCCTGCGCAAGCTGTCCGCGGCCGCGGGCATCGCCCAGGATCCGAAATGGAGCCGCGGCCAGGTGCTGCTGGAGATGTACGAGCACCTGGTCGAGGCGCGCACGGTCGAGCCGACGTTCTACTGCGACTTCCCGGTCGAGGTCGCGCCGCTCACCCGGGAGCACCGGTCCGATCCCCGGCTGGCCGAGAAGTGGGACCTGGTCGCGTTCGGGACCGAGATCGGCACCGGCTACTCCGAGCTCGTCGACCCGGTGGACGAGCGCGCCCGGCTCACCGCCCAGTCCCTGCTGGCCGCGGGCGGCGACGCGGAGGCCATGCAGCTCGACGAGGACTTCCTCCGGGCGCTGGAGTACGGCATGCCGCCCAGCGGCGGCATGGGCATGGGCATCGACCGGCTGCTGATCATGTTCACCGGCGCGAGCATCAGGGAGACGATCCTGTTCCCGCTCGTCAAGCCGGAATGACAACGGGCCGCGGCGTGGTCGCCGCGGCCCGAGACTGGCTGACTGGCGTCAGGCGACGATGCGGACCGCCCCGACGTACGCGCTCCAGAAAATCGGCTGGATCTGAACGTCCTGGCCGGCGCTGGGCGCGTCGACCATCAGCCCGTTGCCGACGTACATCCCGACGTGGCTGATGTCCGGGAAGAAGAACACCAGGTCGCCCGGCTCAAGCTGGCTGCGCGAGATGTGCTCGCCTTCCAGCCACTGGTCACCGGTGAAGTGCTCCAGGCTGATCCCGACCCTTGCGTAGGACCACATCACCAGGCCCGAGCAATCGTACGAATTCGGTCCTGCCGCGCCCCAGACATAGGGCTTGCCGATCTGACTCAGCGCGAATTTGAGAGCCTGCGCACCAATTGAGTCGCTCGTGATCCCGATGTTCGGGTAAGTGCCCGTCTGTCGGAATACTGTCAGCGCCTGGCTGAACGCGGCGCTGTTGAGCACGTTTTCCTTGGCCTGGATCTGCGCGACCTTCTTGCTCATCTCAGCGGTGAGCTTTTTGGCCTTGGCCGCCTGCTGGGTCGAGGTCAGCGTGGCCCGGTTGGCCGCGGCCGTGGCCGCCGCCAGCAGGCTCACCGTGCTGCCCTGCTGGTGCTGAAGCTGCAGCATGATCGACGCGCGGTCCAGGAAGGTCTGCGGGTCCGTGCTCTGCAGCAGCTGGATCGTGGGGTTGAAGCCGCCCACCATGAACCCCTCGGCCGCGAGCTGGGCCACCGAGGTCTGGCCCAGGCCCAGCGCCTTCTGCTCGCGCTGCGCGGTCACACGGGCGATCTTGGCCTCTGCGAGCGCCTGGCTCAGCTGAATCCGCAGGTTGTCGTACTGCTGGCCCAGGCTGTCGATCTCATTGGAGAGCTTGTTCGCCTGGGCCACGGTGGCCTTCAGGCTCGGCGGCGGGTCGCTCCCCTGCGCTGCGCTGCCGATCCCGCTGGGCAGCAGGACGCTGACCAGCGCCGCCGCAGAGGCCAGGACGGCCGCGCGGCTCCAGCCGCGCCGTGAGCTCGTGCGGGCACGAGCTTCCCGTGAATCTGTCTTGCCGTACCTGCCGTGAGGCAAGAACTCCACGTGGAGTCTCCTTCTCTCCTAGGCCGCCTACCGGGTTAGCTGACGGGTTCGGGCCGGAGCAGCCCTACGGCGGGTCACGGCTCCGCTTCGCAGATCGTGACCTGCCGATTCACCCCGGGGAGAATGGGTCCCCGGCTCCCAGGAACACGTTTCCGTGGACCTGGAACTCGGCGGGTCGCACGCGTACCCGGGCAGGGCACGCTACAAACTGGTGACAGCGTTGCAGGTTAATCTAAGTGGGGCGTGGGTCACACGTGAAACGACAAAATTTTTACGCCCCTACCGGGCGACAAAGCTCCCCCCCAAGGGTAATCAGGGGCGCGGATCGTCGCCTTTAGCCGGCGGGAGGCCGCTGCCCATACGATATGCAAGCGGCCGTGATCGGCGCGTGATCGGCGCCAATAATGACCCTGGCCCGAGTGGCAACGCAATGTGTACTTGTTCGGTAACGTTCTGTGGCAGATGGATTGGCGGGCCTGAGTGGCGTTTACGATGGCGCCCGGGAGCCGCGCCGACGATGACGGCGTTGCTGATGACGGCAGTGGTGACGACCACGGGCAGGCGAGGGTGCGGGGGAATGGACTACACGGTCAGGGCGGCTCGTACCGGCGACGTCCGTGCGATCCGCCGCCTGGTGGACGCCAACGTCGCGTCCGGGCGGCTGCTGGACAAGGCGACCGTCACCCTGTACGAGGACATCCAGGAATTCCTGGTCGCCGACCGCGCCAGCGACGGGCAGGTGATCGGCTGCGGCGCGCTGCATGTGATGTGGGAGGACCTGGCGGAGATCCGGACCATCGCGGTCGACGAAAGCTACCAGCGGGCGGGTGTCGGGAACCTGCTGGTTGAGGCGCTGCTCGGCCGGGCCCGCGAGCTCGGTGTGAGCCGCGTCTTCGTGCTCACCTTCGCCGTGAAGTTCTTCACCCGGCACGGCTTCGAGGAGATCAGCGGTGACGCCGCATCGGCCGAGGTCTACGCCGAGCTGCTCCGCTCCTACGACGAGGGCGTGGCCGAGTTCCTCGACCTCGACCGGGTGAAGCCCAACACGCTCGGCAACGCCCGCATGCTGCTCCGCTTCTGACCCGGCCGGTGATCCCCGGCCGGCGAGGTAAAGGAATCGGGCTGCCGGTGCGTATCTGGGGTGTGGAACAGGACCGGACCGACTTCGCTGCGTTCTACGCGGCCACCCGAGATGACTGCCTGCGGATCGTCCTGGTGAACGTGGGCGACCAGGACCTGGCCGAAGACCTCGTCGCCGAGGGATTCACCCGGGCGTGGATGTCATGGCCGAAGGTGCGCGAGCACCCGGTACCGCACGCGTGGGTGATAAGGACCGCGCTGAACGCGAACGTCTCCTGGTGGCGCCGCCGCCGTAGGGAGGTCGCACTGGAGGACCACGACCCGGCCACTGCCGCCGCCCAGTCTCCCGGCCTGGACGGCGCGCTGGTGACCGCGTTGCGGCGGCTGCCCGTCCGGCAGCGCCAGGTGATCACGCTGCGGCTGCTGCTCGACCTGGACACCGAGACCACCGCCCGGGTGCTCGGCATCTCCGGCGGCACGGTCAGCTCACACCTGAAACGGGCGCTCGACGCGCTGCGGGGTGAGCTCGGTCCGCCCTCGCCGAATCAGACACCACTACGAATATCGGGGGTCAGCCGATGAACACCAGGTCACCCAGGAATGACGACGATGCTCTCGCCGCAGTGCGGGGATCGCTCACCGCGGTCAGGGACTCCCTGGAGGGGGTGCACATGGAGCGCCCGGTGGAGGCGCTCGTGGCCCGGGGCCGGGCGCGCCGTGCCCGCCGCTCGCTGGCCATCCGCGCCGCGGTGGCCTGCGGCACCGCCGCTGCGACCGTCGCGGCCGTGATCGCCGTGACCGGCGGAGCCAGCGGAGCGCCGGCCCGACCGGCGCCAGCGCAGCACAGGCCCGCACGATCGCGTACGTGACCAGCCGGGTCGAGCAAGCGCTCGCCAACGAGAACCAGGTCTTTGTCGGGCGCGGGGTGAGCAAGGTCTGGGGGCCCACCGTCACCTGGTCATACGGCTCGCAGAGCCGGTTCGAGGAGTTCACCGGGAGCGAGTGCGGCCACGCCCTGGCCAACGGAGAGTGCACCCACCGGGGCGGATCCGAGCTCTACCTGGCCGACGGGACCGCCCTGGTCGGCGGGAAGCTCACCAACGCCTACGTCACGTACTTCGACCGCAAGTTCAGCCTCGAGGGCGCTCCGTGGTCCCCGCCGAGGAGCGCGTGCTCGCCGAAGGCCGCGCTCGAGATTAGCGGCCCCCCGTCCGCCACCATCCACTGGTCAGCCTTCATCAACGCGACGCTCGCCTGCGGGGCGGCCTCCGTGACCGGGCACGTCCGGATCGGCGACAGGGAAACCACGAAGATCACCGGGAAGCCGGTCACCCTCAGGCTGCCGGCGGGTGAGGCGAGGGCCGTCGGCGAAAAGTGGTGACGGCCCGGTGGGCCCTCTACGTGGACCCCACGACGTATCTTCCGGTGCGGATGTACGGCTGGAATGAGACATTTGGCGGCCGGTGGCCCAGGTCGACCTCCTCGGGCGTGACCGACGTGCAGTGGCTGCCGCCGACCGCGGCCAACGTCGCCAAGACCCTGGTCATCATCCCGCCCGGATTCCGCCAGGTGGCCTCGGCCGCCGACCAGTAAACAGTCAGTCGGCACGCCGCCGGCCAGAGGCAAGCGACGGCGAGGGTGCCCCGCGGGGCCCCTCGCCGTTCGCGGTTACAGCAGCCTGAGCTGGCGGCTGGCAGGCCGGGCCGGCCGGGCGGGCGTCCCGGCCCGGTTGAGCAGCGTGTCGTCGATCGCGGCCACTAAGGGCGACGGGCCGGTGTCCCTGGTGCTGCCGTGCCTGGTCCGCCGGCTGGCGCAGGTGAGGAACAGCCGGGCCCGGGCCCGGGAGATCCCCACGAACAGCAGCCGCCGTTCCTCGGCGAGGTCCTCCTCGCTGGCCGGTCCCTGGCCGGGGATCCACAGCGGCAGCAGGCCCCGTTCGCAGCCGGCCACGAACACCGCCTCGAACTCCAGGCCCTTGGCCGCGTGCAGGGTTAGCAGCGTGACCGCGTCGGCCCGGGAATCCAGCGCATCGGTCTCGGCGCCGAGCGAGATCTCGGTCAGGAACCGGTCCAGGTCGCCGCCGCACCGCCGGGCCAGCGGGGCGAGAACCTCGCCGGCGGCGCGCACGTCTACCGCTGCGGCCTGACCGCCCGCCCTGGCCGCGAGGGTCCGCACCGCGCGGCGCAGCCCGCTGGCCACGGTGGTGCCCCCTGGGATGCCGGACGCTGCCCGCTCCGGGATCTCGCCGTCCGGGGCGAGCCGCATCTCCCTGACGATCTCGGGGACCCCGGTCCGGCGCTCCAGCAGGTCGTGCGAGCTCTTCTGGAACGGGAGCCCGGCCCGGGTCAGGGCCTGCCCCAGCGCTCCGGCCTGCGCGTCGGTCCGGTACAGCACCGCGATGTCGGACAGGCCGAGCCCGTCATGGCCATGCCCCGCGGCGCGGCCGGTGTCCAGCGAGTGGAACGACGCACCGCCGAGCAGCCGCTCGATCTCACGGGCGATCCAGGCGGCCTCGGCGCGCTCGTCTGCGGCCTCGTGCCAGCCGATCAGCGCGTCGGCCGCCGGTGTTACAACCCCCGGTGTATCGCGCTTCCTGGGGGCGCCTGGCGCTGAGCGCTGCGTCGGAACCGCTGCCGCCGCGGGCGGGGCGGCCCGCAGCGTGCGGCCGGGTACGAGCGAGGACGGGGCGACAGCCTGCAGCGCCCCGGTAACGATCGGCCTGCTTGACCGGTAGTTCTGGGTCAGCTGCCGCGTGGTGGCGCCGGGGAAGTCCTCGCCGAAGCGCAGGAACAGGGCTACGTCGGCCCCGCGGAAGCCGTAGATCGCCTGATCCGGGTCGCCGATCACGGTCAGCCCGCGGCCGTCGCCGGCCAGCAGCCGCAGCAACTGGTACTGGGTGGCGTCGATGTCCTGGTACTCGTCCACGCTGATCCGCGGCCAGCGTTCGCGCAGCGATTCCGCGACCGCGGGCTCGGCGGCGAGCAGCGCCGCAGGCAGCTCGATGAGGCCGTCGAAGTCCACCAGGTTCCTGGCGGCCAGCGCCTTGACGAGCAGCTCCCGGGGCGCGGGCTCGGCGGCCGCCTCGGCCAGCAGCCGCCGGCCATCCCGCGCCGATCCGGTGAGCTCGGCGGCGATCTCCAGCCGGGCGGCATCGTCGGCCACCCCGAATCCGGGCGCCAGGCCGGCCTGCTCGGCCTGCTCGCGCAGGATCATGAGGCCCAGCCCGTGAAACGTGGTGACCGTGACGTCCGGCTCGGGGCCGGGGAGCAGGGCGGCCAGCCGGGCGCGCATCTCCTCGGCGGCCCGCCGGGTAAACGTGATCGCCAGGCTCGCTCGGGTCTGATCCCCGGAGGCCCCGAGGGCGATCCTGTGGGCCAGCGTGCGGGTCTTGCCGGTCCCCGGCCCGGCGATGATCATCAGCGGGCTGTCGGCCGTCGCCGCCACGAGCTGATCGGGGTCGAGGCCGTCGAGCAGGTACCGTGGCCCCGCCGGATGCGCCGCCACGGCCGCTTCGTCGCTTCCCCTCGCCTCCGGCTGTCGCTTCGCCGCCCGCGCCCTGGCTCTGTCCGGCCGTTCGGTGTCCCCGGCCGAACGCGCCACGGGCAGGGCGGCCGGGGCCTGGGACGCGGCCTGCTCCGGGACGGCCAGGTCGAACAGCGCATCGGCCCGGTCCAGCTCGCCGGGGCCGAACAGGGCGACTACGCCGTACTCGCCGTCGTAACCGGCCTCGCGCCGCACCTCGCCCCGGCGCAGGCGGCCCACCGCGTCGGCCAGCAGGCTGCCGCCTGCCCGGCGCAGATCATCGGGGCCAATCTCGGTCAGGATGCTGAGCTCAGGTCCGAGCGCGGCCACCAGCCGGCGTCACCTCGGCGCCGACCTTCTTGCTCTTCGGGCCGGTGCCAACAATTTCGGCGACTATCTGCGGCAACTGCACCAGATTGGTGAATGCGGGCGCGCCAGGCGGCCGATAACCGGCGGGCCGGTCGGCCAGCTCTGCTACCCGGTGCAGCACGCCGATGGTAAGCGGCTTTCCGCACTCCGGGCACGTTCCCTCGTAGTCGTTGCTCTGCTCGGGCTCCAGGCGCACTCCGCATTTCCTGTGGCCGTCCAGATGGTACTTGCCCTCTTCAGGAAAGAACTCGATCGTCCCGGTGAGACCCTCGCCCGTGCGCAGGGCGTCGGCCATCGCGAAGTAATCCAGCGATGTACCGAAGGTCGTCGCCTCGCGGCCCAGCATCGGCGGGGAATGCGCGTCCGAGTTGCTCACCAGCCGATAGCCGTCAAGCGCTGAGCAGCGCCAGTTCATCGGCGGATCCGAGGACAGCCCGGTCTCGATCGCGAATATGTGGCTGGCCAGATCGCCGTAGCAGTCCGCCACTACGTCGAAGCCTGATTTGGATCCGAGCACGGCAAACCAGGGCGTCCAGGCGTGGGCCGGAACCAGGTAGCAACCCGGTCCGCCCTCGAGCGTGATCTCGAGCAGATGGCGGGAGTCCAGGCCGAGAATCGGCCGGCCGTCAGAGGCCAGGTTGCCGATCTTCGATAGCGCTTCGGTGATTCGGTCCGGCCGCCTCGAATGTCGGTGCGTAGAGAAGGTGGTGAACTTTCCTGGTCCGCTCGCCGCCCCGGTAGATCGTGGATATCTCGGCGGAAAGCATGAACCGGACCTCACCGCCGCAGCTCGGGGAGGAGGTGCGGCGCAGCCGCCCTTCCGCGTCCTCGCCCAGCCGGAACAGTCCAGGCTCCGCCGGGACCAAGGACTCCTTCAGCTCATCCGCCCATCCCGGATGCGTAAAATCACCGGTGCCCACGACGGTGATCCCCTTGCGCAGCGCCCACCAGGCTAGATGCTCGATGTCACAGTCCCTGCTGCAGGCGCGGGAGAATCTGGAGTGGATGTGCAGGTCGGCGTGAAACATTGCCGTCGTCGTCCGTTCTCCCGTAATTGTCTGCCCAACCGATCCGATACTGCCATGCAGGGCTGACAACCTGGCGCCCTTCTGCCGGATGAGGAGTATCCCTTAAGAATCATTCCGTCAAGTGACGCGCCGTTGCTGCGTGCGGGCCGGTGTCAGGGTGGGCGCCGCGATCGGCCAGAATGAAATGAGACGGCAGCGTTACCTGGCGGCAGTCTCGCCGGGCCGGCCGGCCAATGTGTGCGAGGTGCGGCCGGAGATGCCAGCGCCGCTGCGCAGGCTTAACCGGCCACGGACTTGGTGACGCGGACTTCCTGCAGGTGGTAGGGCGCCTGGAACAGGGCGGAGATCGCGCGGACTGAAGGGATCCAGGCCCATGATCAAGGACCTGTCAGTGCTGACGCCCCCGCTTCTCGTGTGCGTGGCATTCCTCGTCGGCGTCGTCGCCTTCCTGCGTCATGAGATGGGCACATCCCGCAGGCGTCACGATCAGGATGCGTCTGGCGATATTTCGGATGACCGCACGATTGCAGATACCGCGAACCACCAAGCGCCTGTGCAGTCTGATGATGAGGATGCATCCTGAGTCGATTGACGGGCGCGATCCGGTGCTGATTACGGAGAGTTACTACCGTCTTCCAGATTGCCATCAAACGTTGCCGATGTGGAACTCGCGAGCACGAATCTGTGTGACGTGAATTGGCAAACGCAAGAGTTATGGTATATGTTTTAGCAACTCCCTAAAGACTTGCTCAGCAGAAAGGCTGGCTCCCATGGCACAGAAGGTCCAGGTGCTGCTCGTCGACGATCTCGATGGGGGCGAGGCGTCCGAGACAGTGTCGTTCAGCCTCGACGGCACTGCATACGAGATCGACTTGAGTTCAGGTAACGCAGGCAAGCTTCGCAAGGATTTCGCCCAGTACATCGATCATGCGCGCAAGGGTGGGGGCGGCGGTCGGCGCCGTCGCGCGAGGACAGGTCCGGGCCGGGAGCGCAGTGCTGAGATCCGCGCATGGGCAAGGCAGCGGGGCCACAAGGTAAGCGAGCGCGGCCGCATTCCGGCCACGATCATCCAGGAGTACGAGGCCTCGCATTAGGAGCGATGCACAGCCAGAGATGCCGGGCAGATTGAGCGCGCATGGCGCATGAGCCGGCTTGCCGTCGTCATCTGGCGGGCCAGTCATCGGCGGTATAGCTCGACCCGGGTCGGCTAGCGCCGATACCGGAGCCCAGTTTCGGGCTAGCACAACCTGGAAAACCGGCGGCGCACCACGTCACGTTGTGGCGGTGCGCCGCCGGTTTATGTGCTGGCACTCATCCGGCCCGCGAGCCCAGCCAGCCGGAGAGCAGGGCGGCTCCTTATCTATAGGCCCGCCATGACGGGCGGCCAGAACATGAGTGGCCAGGGCAGAGACTGGCCGCGTCTGGCCGTTCCGCGGAGCTGCGCGACGGGCCCGGCCCATCTGCCCAGGGGGGCACCAGCGCCGCGGCACTCCCCAGCGGCCCGCGCCGCGGCACTCCTTATATGTAGGGGCCGGCCCGCCATATAGGTGCCGGCCCGCGCCGGAGCCGCGCGAGGGCCCGCTTTGTGCCCGAGAGGCGGCCATGTCTGATCGCGCGCGGGTGTTGCCGAAAGGGCCGCCCGGTGCTGCCGGTGCGCCAGTGATCTGGGACAGGGGACGTGGCCCGCCGCGGGACAGTCCCAGCCGGCAGCCCGGCGGGCGTTCGCTCGCGGCGTAGAAGGGAACACTGCCCGTCTGGCAAAGGTTTTATGGGATGAACGCCCGGCGCTCGGGGAACGTTTTACATGAGTGACACATTGCACTCGAGGCGTTGCCCGGAGCACCGGCTACCATGCGGAGGAAGGGGCGACAGCCTCAGTGCCTTCCCCGACCGCCCTGTGAGGGAGCGACGAGATGTTCGAGAGGTTTACCGACCGGGCGCGGCGGGTCGTGGTCCTGGCGCAAGAAGAAGCCAGGATGCTCAACCACAACTACATCGGGACGGAGCATATCCTGCTCGGCCTGATCCATGAGGGTGAGGGCGTCGCGGCCAAGGCTCTGGAGTCGCTCGGGATCAGCCTGGAGGCCGTGCGCCAGCAGGTCGAGGAGATCATCGGCCAGGGCCAGCAGGCGCCGTCGGGTCACATCCCGTTCACTCCCCGGGCCAAGAAGGTCCTGGAGCTGTCGCTGCGCGAGGCACTGCAGCTCGGCCACAACTACATCGGCACCGAGCACATCCTGCTCGGCCTGATCCGTGAGGGTGAGGGCGTCGCCGCCCAGGTGCTCGTCCGGCTGGGCGCGGACCTGAACCGGGTCCGCCAGCAGGTGATCCAGCTGCTGCACGGCTACCAGGGCAAGGAGCCCGCGGCCGCGGGCGCCCCGTCGGAGACCGCGCCCTCCACCTCGCTGGTCCTGGACCAGTTCGGCCGGAACCTGACCGCTGCCGCGCGCGAGGGCAAGCTCGACCCGGTGATCGGCCGGGAGAAGGAAATCGAGCGCGTGATGCAGGTGCTGTCCCGGCGCACCAAGAACAACCCGGTCCTGGTCGGCGAGCCCGGCGTGGGCAAGACCGCGGTCGTCGAGGGGCTCGCTCAGAAGATCGTCAAGAGCGAGGTGCCGGAGACCATCAAGGACAAGCAGCTCTACACCCTCGACCTGGGCGCACTGGTGGCCGGGTCGAGGTACCGGGGTGACTTCGAGGAGCGGCTGAAGAAGGTCCTGAAGGAGATCCGCACCCGCGGCGACATCATCCTGTTCATCGACGAGATCCACACACTGGTCGGTGCGGGCGCCGCGGAGGGCGCGATCGACGCCGCCTCGATCCTGAAGCCGATGCTGGCCCGGGGCGAGCTGCAGACCATCGGCGCGACCACGCTGGACGAGTACCGCAAGCACCTGGAGAAGGACGCCGCGCTCGAGCGCAGGTTCCAGCCGATTCAGGTGGCCGAGCCGACCATCTCGCACACCATCGAGATCCTCAAGGGCCTGCGGGACCGCTACGAGGCGCACCACCGCGTGTCGATCACCGATGACGCGCTGGTCGCGGCCGCGCAGCTGGCCGACCGCTACATCAGCGACAGGTTCCTGCCGGACAAGGCGATCGACCTGATCGACGAGGCCGGCTCGCGGATGCGGATCCGCCGCATGACCGCACCGCCGGACCTGCGCGAGTTCGACGAGAAGATCGCCGACGTGCGCCGGGAGAAGGAATCGGCCATCGACTCCCAGGACTTCGAGAAGGCTGCCGCGCTCCGCGACAAGGAGAAGCAGCTGATCGACCGGAAGGACACCAGGGAGAAGGAGTGGAAGGCCGGCGACATGGACGCCGTCGCCGAGGTGAACGAAGAGCTGATCGCCGAGGTGCTCGCGACCGCTACCGGCATCCCCGTGTTCAAGCTGACTGAGGAGGAGTCCCAGCGGCTGCTGCGCATGGAGGATGAGCTGCACCGGCGGGTGATCGGCCAGAACGAGGCGATCAAGTCGCTGTCGCAGGCGATCCGGCGCACCCGGGCTGGCCTGAAGGACCCGAAGCGGCCCGGCGGCTCGTTCATCTTCGCTGGCCCCTCCGGCGTCGGCAAGACCGAGCTCTCGAAGACGCTCGCCGAGTTCCTGTTCGGCGACGAGGACTCGCTGATCCAGCTGGACATGAGCGAGTACATGGAGAAGCACACGGTGTCGCGGCTGTTCGGCTCCCCGCCCGGCTACGTCGGGTACGAGGAGGGCGGCCAGCTGACCGAGAAGGTGCGCCGCAAGCCGTTCTCCGTGGTGCTCTTCGACGAGATCGAGAAGGCCCACCCGGACATCTTCAACTCGCTGCTGCAGATCCTGGAGGACGGGCGCCTGACCGACGCCCAGGGCCGGGTGATCGACTTCAAGAACACCGTCATCATCATGACCACCAACCTGGGCACCAGGGACATCTCCAAGGGCGTCTCGGTCGGCTTCGGTACCTCAAGCCAGTCGCGCGGCTCGTACGACCGGATGAAGTCCAAGGTCCAGGACGAGCTGAAGGGGCACTTCCGGCCGGAGTTCCTCAACCGGGTGGACGACACCATCGTCTTCCACCAGCTCACCCAGGAGGAGATCTTCAGCATCGTGGACCTGATGATCGCCAAGGTGGACGACAGGCTGAAGGACCGCGACATGGGGATCGAGCTGCGGCCGGCCGCCAAGGCCCTGCTGGCCGAGCGGGGCTACGACCCGGTCCTCGGGGCCAGGCCGCTGCGCCGGACGATCCAGCGGGAGATCGAGGACAGCCTGTCCGAGAAGATCCTGTTCAGTGAGCTCAAGGCCGGCCAGATCGTCATGGTCGACGCGGAAGGCAGCGGCGCGGAGGCGCAGTTCGTCTTCAAAGGCGAGCCGAAGCCGGACGCGGTCCCGGACGCGCCCCCGGCCGAGATCGAAACCAGGGCGACCACGACCGGCGTCAGCCGCGGACCAGGCACCGGCGCCGAAGGGCGGCTGACCGCCGAGTAACTGCCCCGGCCCAGCAATCAAATCCCGCGGCCGGTCACCATCCCAGGTGACCGGCCGCGGGATTTCTGCGTCAGGGGCGCGGGGTTGCCTGGCAGGGCGTACATCTCGTGCTCCACGGCCGTGGCCAGGCCGTCGGCGATCAGCGCGTCCAGCGCCCTGGCCCGCTGGGCCGGGTCGGGCCAGACCGCGTCCAGGCGGGCCGCTGGCACCGCGCCCGCCGAGTCCCTCAGCACGGCGAGCAGGCGGCCGCGGCACTCCCGGTCGGTGCCCGCGTAGCGCTGCGCCGCCGGGCGCACCGTGGCGGGCGGGCTGCCCGCGCGGCGCCACGCGCACCGGCGGGCCACCGGGCAGCGGCCGCAGTCGGGCCGGGTAGCGGTGCAGACCAGCGCACCGAGCTCCATGACCGCGACCGACCAGCGCCGCGGCGCGCCGCGGCGCGCCGGGGAGCAGCGACTCGGCCAGCCGCACCTCCGCGACGGACGTGCTGCGGGACGGCAGGTCCTCACCGCGCACCAGCCGGCCCAGGACCCGGCGCACGTTGGTGTCCAGCACCGCGTGGCGCTGCCCGAACGCGAAGCTGGCCACGGCGGCCGCGGTGTAGCTGCCCACTCCCGGCAGCGAGCGCAGCGCGTCGACCGAGTCAGGAACCTGCCCGTCGTGATCTTCGGTCAGGACCTTCGCGGTGGCGTGCAGCCACACCGCGCGGCGCGGGTAACCCAGCCGCCCCCACTGTCTGACCGCATCGCCCGGCGCCGCGGCCGCCAGCGACGGCGGGGTTGGCCACCGTTCCAGCCAGGCCGCGTGCGCGGGCAGGACCCGTGCCACCGGGGTCTGCTGCAGCATGATCTCGCTCACCAGCACCGACCAGGCCGAGGCGTCGGGGTGCCGCCACGGCAGATCGCGGGCGTGCGCCGCGTACCAGCGCAGCACCGGCTCCGCATAGCCCTTTGTCATGACGGACACGATCCTGGCACGGTCTCCCGCGACCCAGAAATCAGAACGGGGGCGTCGGCGGGTCGGCTGTGGGGCTCCTAGGCCCGCTTGCATACTCATCGCATGTGCATGAACACGTTCCGTTACGAGTCACAGGAACGCCCGCTGTCGCCCGCGATCTACTGGAGGAGGCGGTTCCTGGCCCTCGTGGGCGGGCTGGCCATCCTGGCCGCGGTCGGCTGGGCCGTTTCCGGCGTTCTGCCCGCGAGCCCGAACGGCGCCACCCACAGCGGCACCGCGTCGGGCCGCGGGACGGGCGGGAGCGCAGGGACGGGCACGTCACCGAGCCCGGTCCAGACGAGCGCCTTCGCCTCGGGCCTGCCGCGGCACTGCCGGGCCAGCGACATCGTTATCAGCGTGTTCTCCAGCCGCAGCAGCTACCGCCGGGCCCAGTCGCCCGAGTTTGACGTGGACGTGGTGTCAACCGCCCGCCGGACCTGTGCCTTTAACGTCGGCCCCAAGTTCCTGTCCCTCGTGGTCATGGCGGACCGGAAGCGGATCTGGAGTTCGGCCGACTGCGTCCAGGGGCGGGGCTCGCTGATGATCAACCTGGCCCGGGGGGTGCCGACGGTCCTGCCGATTACCTGGGACCGCCGGCGTTCGGCCCCGGGGTGCACGGCGACCTCAGGCCAGGTGCGGAGCGGGAGCTTCGCGGCGTCCGCGTCGGACGGGAGCGCCGCCAGCAACTCGGTCATGTTCCGGCTGCGCTGACACCGGCCGGCGGGCGAACCAGCCACGCCGCAGGATGGCGCTAGAGGTAGCGCTCCATGATCGACGACTCCGCGAGCCTGGACAGGCCCTCACGCACGCTGCGGGCGTGCGACGGACCGATGCCCGGTACCTGGTTCAGGTCGTCCACGCTGGCGGCCAGCAGCTTCTGCAGCCCGCCGAAGTGCTCGATCAGGCTGTCCACGGCGGGCCTGCTGATCCGCGGCACCCGGGCCAGCAGGCGGTACCCGTGCGGGCTCACCAGGTCGTCCAGGGCCCTGCTGCAATCGAATCCGAGCACGGCCGCCACGGCCGCCATGTCCAGGAGCTCACCGGCCGAGAGGCTCTCCAGCCGGGCCAGCACGGCCGCGACGGCGGCCGCCCGGCCGTCGGGCGGGGCGTCCACGTAGTCCTGTACCAGCAGCACCAGCTCCTGGGCGGTGCCGGCCACGAGCTCGTCGAGGTGCAGGGCGAGCAGCCGGCCGTCGGTGCCGAGCTCCACCATGTAGCCCTCGATCTCGGCCGCGACCCGGCGTACCATCTCCAGCCGCTTGGCCACGGCGGTGACGTCCCTGACGGTGGCGAGATCCTCGATCTCCAGCGCCGACAGCGCGCCGGATACCTCGTCGAGCCGGCGCTTGTACCGCTCCAGGGTGGCCAGGGCCTGATTCGCTTGCGACAGGAGGGCAGCGGAGTCCTCGAGCACGAACCTGGTCCCGTCGATGAACAGCGCGATGATCCGCATCGACTTGCTGACCGAGATCACCGGGTACCCGGTCTGCCTGGCCACGCGCTCCGCGGTCCGGTGCCGGGTGCCGGATTCCTCCGTCGGCACACCGGGGTCGGGAACGAGCTGGACGGCGGCGCGCACGATCGTGCGCGCGCCGGTGTCGAGCACGATCGCGCCGTCCATCTTGGCCAGCTCGCGCAGGCGGGTCGGCGAGAACTCGACGTTCAGCTCGAACCCGCCGGAGCACAGGCCCGCGACGGCCGGGTCGTAGCCGAGCACGATCAGCGCGCCGGTGCTGCCGCGCAGAATCCGCTCCAGCCCGTCCCGCAGCTCGGTGCCGGGTGCCAGCGCCGCGAGCGCGGCCCGCCGACGCTCCTCTTGGCCTTTGCCCGCCGCAGGCGCAAGACCCCCGAAAGATCCCGTCATTACTGTCAGTGTATCGGCGTGCGGCAGGCAGTGGGCACGGTTAAAAGCCGTCTGCGGCCCCGCCGTTCCCGCTATGTCCCGTCGTGGCCACCCGGCCCGCCGATGGCCGCGGCGATCGCCTGCGCGATGTGCGCGGCCTCGGTGACGGCGATCCCCGGGCTCTCGCCGGGCGGCAGGCGCGGCGAGCCGGGCGGCACGACCGCGTGCCTGAACCCCATCCGCGCGGCCTCGGCCAGCCGCCGCTGCACCCCGGTGACCCGGCGTATCTCGCCGGCCAGCCCGACCTCGCCGATGGCGATGATCCCCGCGGGCAGGCTCAGGTCGGCGGTCGCGCTGGCCAGCGCGAGTGCGACGGCGAGATCCACGGACGGCTCGGTGAGCCGGACTCCGCCCACGGTGGCCGCGTAGATGTCCTTCTTGCCGATCGTCACCCCGGCCCGGCGCTGCAGGACCGCGACCACCATGCCGACCCGGGAGTAGTCGAGGCCCGACGTCACCCGGCGCGCCGGCTCGTTCGTGCCCGCATCGCAGATCAGCGTCTGCACTTCGGCGAGCAGCGGGCGTCGGCCTTCCAGCGTGACGGTCACGCAGGTCCCTGGCACCGGTTCGCTCAGCCGGGACAGGAACAGCCCACTCGGGTCGGGCAACTCGGTCAGGCCGAACTCGCCGAGCTCGAAGCAGCCGATCTCGTCGGTCGGCCCGAACCGGTTCTTCAGCGCCCGGACCATGCGCAGCTGCGCGTGGCGGTCGCCCTCGAAATGCAGCACCACGTCGACCAGGTGCTCCAGCGTGCGCGGCCCCGCGATCGAACCGTCCTTGGTGACGTGGCCCACGAGCATCGTGGTCAGGGTGTGCTGTTTGGCCAGCGCGGTCAGCGCCGAGGTGATCTCCCTGACCTGCGAGACCCCGCCGGGCACGCCGTCGATGCCCTGCGCCGAGATGGTCTGCACCGAGTCCACGATCAGCAGAGCGGGGTTCACCGCCTCGACGTGCCCGAGCAGCGCGCCGAAGTCGGTCTCAGCGGCGAGGTAGAGATTCTCGCTGATCGCGCCGATCCGGTCGGCCCGCAGCCGCACCTGCGCGGCGGACTCCTCGCCGGTCACGTACAGGACCGGGCCCCGCGCCGCGGCCAGGGCACCCGCCTCGAGCAGCAGCGTCGACTTGCCCACGCCCGGCTCTCCGGCCAGCAGGACCACCGCGCCGGGCACCAGGCCGCCGCCGAGCACCCGGTCAAGCTCGCCGAGCCCGGTCGGCCTGGCCCGGGCCACCGCCGGGTCCACCGCCCCGATCGGCACCGCGGCCGTGGCTGGCCTGGCCGCCGCCCGCCCGTTCCTGGCCGGCCCGCGCTGTGGCACCGCGACCTTGGCCTCGACGACCGTGCCCCACTGCTGGCACTCCCCGCACCGGCCCGCCCACCGCAGAGACTGCCAGCCGCACTCCGAGCACTGGTAGAGGGCGGCGGCCACAGACTTCCCCATGGCCTGAACCGTAGCGACCGGCACTGACAGTGTTGTCTCGGGGGGGACACCCCCCAGACCCCCCCGGCGTGCCATCCGCTCGGGCCAGCCTTCGGCCGGCCGTCGCGGCTGGCACCGGCTGCGCCGTGCTGGCACTGGCCGGCGCGGCTGGCACGGGGCGTCGCGGCTGGCACTGGCCGTGTCGCAGCTGTCGGCGGCATAAGCTGACCAGGCGAGCTATAGGGGCTGCCGGGAAGCGGAGGAGATGCCTTGGGCGACGTAACTCCGGCCGCCGGTGTACAGGTGGCGTTGTCCACCGCATCGGTCTTGCCGGAACGGGCGCCGGATGCCTTCGAGACGGCGGCTCGCCTCGGGTATGACGGGATCGAGGTCATGGTCGCCATGGACCCGGTCAGCCAGGACCTGGATGTGCTGCGCAGGCTGTCCGACTACCACGGCGTGCCGGTCCTGGCCGTGCACGCGCCGTGCCTGCTGATCACCCAGCGGGTCTGGGGACGCGAGCCCTGGGGGAAGCTGAACCGGGCCAGGGAGGTGGCGGAGAAGCTTGGCGCGAAGGTCGTGGTGCTGCACCCGCCGTTCCGGTGGCAGCGGGACTACGCCAGGGACTTCGAGGCGGGCCTGACCAGGATGGGCGAGGAGACCGACGTCATGTTCGCGGTCGAGAACCTGTACCCGCTGCGGGCCCGCGGGGCCGAGCTGACCGCATACGCACCGCACTGGAATCCGGTGGATCTCGACGTTCCGCACGCCACACTGGATCTCTCGCACACCGCGGTGTCCGGCTCCGACGCACTGGCCATGGCCGACGAGCTGGGCAGCCGCCTGGCCCACGTGCACATGGCCGACGGCACCGCCTCGGGCCTGCCCGACGAGCATCTGATCCCCGGCCGCGGCACCCAGCCGTGCGCGGAACTGCTCACCAGTCTGGGCGCCCGCGGATACACCGGGATCGTGGTGCTCGAGGTGAAGACGATCAGGGCGCAGAGCAGCGAGGAACGCAGCGCCGACCTGGCGGAGTCGCTCGAGTTCACCCGCCAGCACCTGGCGGGCGCGGCCCGGGCTACGCCTCCAGGATCAGCGTGACCGGTCCGTCGTTGACGAGCATGACCTGCATGTCCGCGCCGAACATGCCGGTCTCCACGGTGGCGCCGAGCTCCCTGAGCGCGTCGGCGAACGCGTTGACCAGGGGCTCGGCGACCGGCCCCGGCGCGGCCGCCTGCCAGGTGGGACGGCGGCCCTTCCTGGTGTTGGCGTAAAGGGTGAACTGGCTGATCACCAGCAGGGGGGCACCGGTATCCGCACACGACATCTCGCCCCGAAGTATTCGCAGGTGGTAAACCTTGCGGGCGAGAGTGGCCGCGGTCTGCGCCGTGTCCGAGTGGGTCACCCCGACCAGCACCACCAGGCCGACGCTGGACAGGCGGCCTACCACCGCCCCGCCTACCTCGACGCGTGCCTCACTGGCACGCTGAACCACAGCTCGCACGAGAGGAATTCTGCCCCTGATGGGACGCCAGAGCATGCTGGGACTCGCAGCCAGCGAAGACAACGCCGGAAATCCGGTCCTGGCCGAGGTGGTCAGGTCCGGCCGCACCGAGTCCATCCACCGCGGCGCGATCGTCGCCGTCGGCCCGGACGGCAGCCCGCTGAGCACCAATGCGGGGCCGGCGCACGCCGGTGCGGTGGATACACCCATGTTCCCCCGGTCCTCGAACAAGCCCATGCAGGCGGCCACGATGCTCCGCTGCGGCCTGGACCTGGACGGGAAGCTGCTGGCGCTGGCCGCGGCCAGCCACTCGGGTGAGGACTTCCATGTGGCCGGGGTCCGGGAGATCCTGGCCGGCGCCGGGCTGACCGAGGATGCGCTGCAGTGCCCGCCGGACCTGCCGCTCGACGAGCAGGCGCAGCGCAGGCTGCTGCGCGCCGGGGGGAAGCCGGACCGGGTGCACATGAACTGCTCGGGCAAGCACGCGGCCATGCTCGCCACCTGTGTGGCGGCGGGCTGGCCCACCGCGAGCTACACCGACCCCGATCATCCGCTGCAGGCGGAGATCCGGCAGGCTATCGAGCGGCTCGCGGGCGAGCCCGTGGCGGCGGTCGGGGTGGACGGCTGCGGGGCGCCGCTGTTCGCGATCTCCCTGACCGGCCTGGCCCGGGCCTTCAGCGCCCTGGTCCGCGCGAATCCTGGCACCCCGGAGCGCCGGGTCGCCGACGCCATGCGCGCGCACCCGGACTGGACCTCGGGCACCACCCGTCCGGAGCGCGCGCTGATGGAGGCCGTCTCCGGCCTGCTGCTGAAGTCGGGCGCGGAGGGCGTGGAGGTGCTGGCCCTCGCCGACGGCCGCGCCGCGGCGTTCAAGATCGACGACGGCGCGGCCAGGGCCCGGCCCGCGGTGACGGTCGCGCTGCTGCGCGCGCTCGGGGCCGGCGACGATCCCGCGGCTGACCAAGACACCCTCGACGAACTGGCCAGGCCGCCCGTGCTCGGCGGCGGGCGGGTGATCGGCGAGGTCCGCGCCCGGCTGCCGTTCTGAGGTCGTCAACAGCTATCAATCAGGACTTAACCGGCCGCTAGCTGGTCGTTTTGCAAATGCAAGCACCAGCGGCGAGACTGGGTCCATGAGTCCGGTGAATGTTCCAGCGATCGGCGCCTACATCAAGGAGCAGCGGGAGCAGGCCAAGATTTCGCTGCGCCAGCTCGCCCAGGCGGCCGGCGTTTCCAACCCATATCTGAGTCAGATCGAGCGCGGCCTGCGCAGGCCAAGCGCCGACATCCTGCAGCAGATCGCCCGAGGGCTGCGGATCTCGGCCGAGGCGCTGTACGTGCAGGCCGGCTTCCTCGAGGACCGGCCGCCAGGGACGGGTGTGCGGGACGCGGTGCTGGCCGACCCCGAGCTCAGCGAGCGCCAGAAGCAGATGCTGATCGAGGTCTACGACTCGTTCAGGAGGGAGACGGCGGCGGCGCTCAGGGAGCGGACCGTGCTGGTCGGCGACGTTGCGCCCGAGGGCGGCGGGTCAGGGACCGGCGCGCCCCAGGACGGCGAACCCGCGAACGGCGAACCGGGGGACAGCGAGTCAGGGGAAGCCGAGCTGGCCGAGGACCCGTCCGGGTGGTTCGCGCCCGAGGACGCCTCGCAAGAGCCAGATAGTGCGCCGGATATGGGCCGGAACCGGGTAGCGTGACATCGTGCTTTACAGTCACCCGGCCGCACTCTCTGTCCTCGACTGGCTGTTTGAGGTGCTCGCCATCGGGGCGTTCATCTTCGAGGGTTTCGCGTTCATCGACGCGCTCCGCCGCCCGAAGCAGGCGTTCGTCGCGGTCAGCAAGCAGACCAAGCCGCTGTGGCTGGTCATCACCGGCGTGGCCACGGCCATCGGCCTCGGCACCGCCGCCAGCGGCTCCTTCGCCGTGATCGGCATCCTGTCCGTGGTCGCGTTCGTCGCCGCGGCCATCTACCTCACCGACGTCCGGCCCAAGATCAAGGACTTCCGCGGCGGCGGGTCCGGCTCGCACATGGGCCCGTACGGCCCCTGGTGATCACCGGGGCGGCCGCGGGCTGCCCGGCGAGACCTGCCCGGCGAGGGCTGCACTAGGCTGCACGGCGTGAGCGAAACCCAGAACGGCAGGACGGGCTGGCGCACGCACCGGCTCGACCTTGACGACCAGACCCTGCGCGAGTGGGACGCCACGGTGCTCGAGGCGCAGCCGGACGGGATCGTCCTTGACCGCTCGGCGTTCTACCCTGGCGGCGGCGGGCAGCCCCCCGACCACGGCGTGCTGCTCTGGGGCGGCGTGCAGACCCGCATCGTGGGGGTCAGGAAGGGTGACGAGGAGTACCTGATCCCGGACGAGTCCGACCCCGTCCCGCCGCCGGGCACCGCGGTCCGGGGCGCGGTGGAGGACGAGCGGCGCACCGCGCTCATGCGCACCCACTCCGGGCTGCACGTGCTGTGCGGGGTGGTGTTCCGCGACTACGGCTCGCTGGTCACCGGCGGCAACATGGAGCCGTTCACCGCCCGGATGGACTTCGACCTGCCCGAGGTCCCGGCCGGGTTCAAGGAGGCGGTCGAGGCGGCCTGCAACGCCGAGATCGCGGCCGGGCGGCGGATCGACGTGCGGGTGCTGCCCCGCGCCGAGGCGCTGGCCATCCCCGACATCATCCGCACCGCGACCAACCTCATCCCGGCCGAAGCCCAGGACGTCCGCATCGTGGACATCGTCGGGCTGGACCAGCAGGCGGACGGCGGCACCCACGTGGCCTCGACCAGCCAGATCGGCCGGATCGAGGTGGCGAAGATCGAGAACAAGGGCAGGGGCTTCCGCCGGCTGCGGATCCGGATCACCGGTTAGTTCAGAACGGGAAGGCGAGGAACGCCGCGGGAACGGCCACGGTCACCGCCGCGATCACGCCCACCGCCGCCACGGCCGCGATCGGCAGCCTCGGGGCGGGCCGCAGCAACCGGGACACGCGCGCCGCCACCTGGCCGTCGGTGCCGGGGTCGGCGGCCGCCAGCGCGCCCGCCGGGGCGTACGCCCCGCCCGCCGCGCCCACCCGGAGCAAGGCGGTGGCGAGTTCCCTGGCGGGCCGGTGCCGCAGCGCCCGGTCGTCGGCCAGCATCTCGACCAGCAGCGCGACCGCCGCGTGTGCCTCGCGGGCCACCGCGCACCAGCGGAACGCGCGCAGCAGCGCGATGAACGGCAGGAGCACGAGGTCGTGGCGTTCCCGCAGGTGCGCCCGCTCGTGCGCGAGCACGGCCGCGAGCTCGGCCTGATCCAGCAGGTCCAGCGCACCCGCGCTGATCACGATCCGGGACCGGATCCCAGGGACGCAGTAGGCGGTCGCCGCCGGGTGATCAACCACCAGCGCGCCAGGGACCTTGGGGTCGCCGTGCGCCAGCAGGCTGAGCAGCACCCGCTGCCGGCGGCGCGCCCGGACCACGCCGGCAAAGGCGGCGACCAGGATCCAGCAGAGCAGGAGGAACAGGACAAGCCCGGCCATCAGGGCCAGCAGCCGCAGGCCGAGGATCCCCGCCAGCAGGCCCCGGGTCCGCGCCGCGGCCGCGGTGTTCCTGTCCAGCACCCGGGAGGTCAGCGCGACCACGCCGCGCGCCACGCTGGAGCGTGCGTCCGCCGCGCCCAGCCCGGCCAGCGCCCCGACCGCCGCCACGCCCCAGCCGAGCCCCAGCGCCTGCCAGAGCACGATGGCCGCCGCCGGGGACCGGCGCGGCCAGCGCGCGGCCGCCAGCGCCGACGCGGCCGGGAGGCAGGCCGCGGCGAAGACGGCCAGGACGAGGGGGGCGGTGGGCACGGGCGGTCAGTCCCCGGCGCCCTCACGGGCAGCGCTCGGTCCGGCCTCGCGAGCGATGTCCTGGCCGCCGTCCCGGTAGGCGCGGTGGCCGTCCCTGGCCGGGCCGCCGTCCCGCGGCGTGCCCTGGCCCAGCGCTTCCAGGGCCCGGCGCAGCGCCGCCGCCTCGGTCTCTGACACGCTGCGCGCGAACCGGGCCAGCGCCGCCTGCCGGTCGCCAGTCTGCTCGAGCGCGTTCAGCATGAGCTCGGTCACGTACGCTTCCCTGGTCTCCGCCGCGCGGTAGCGCCAGGCCCGGCCGTCGCGCTCCCGCCGCGCGAATCCCTTCTTGGCCAGCCGGTCCAGGACGGTCATCACGGTCGTGTGCGCGAGATCCCGCTCGGTGAGCTTCCCGCTGACCTGCCGCACCGTGAGCGGGTCCAGGCTTTCCCAGAGTACGTCCATGATTGCGCGTTCTAGCTCGCCGAGACGGTTCACGGCGTTACTGTACCCCGGCGAATGCCGGACAACTCAGGCGGACTTGTGCCAGCCGGACCGGCGGGCCCGCACCCGCCCGGCAGGCGCAGCGAAATTGGGGCGGTACTATCGAGCCGTCGAGGACGGGCATCTCCCCCCTCACCGCGGGTCCCCCCCAATCGCGGTTACAGGGATTACCGGAGATACCCGCCCTCGGCCCGTTGTTATGGCCAGACAATCGCCTGCCTTACCGCCCGGAGCCGTCATGACTTCGCCCGGGAGTCATTCTTTTGCGCCGCGTTCTTAAGCCACGTGACCAAGGCTGCCCATGCTCCAGGCTGAGCCCCGTGGTGGCACACTGGACCGGGATGTCTGCCATCAGCCGCAACCCGCTGGAGACCGGGACTTCCCCATGACTCATCCTCATCGCGCCATGCACGCCATGCGCGCCTACGACGCTGACCCGGCGAACCTGCGGTACGAAACCGTGCCGGTCCCGGACCCGGGGCCGGGCGAGGTGCTGGTGCAGGTTCAGGCCACCGCGGTGACCGCGGGCGAGCTGACGTGGCCGGAGACCTGGCCAGCCATCCCCTGTCACGACATGTCCGGGGTCGTGGCCGGCACCGGGCCCGGGGCAACCACCTGGAATGAAGGCGACGAGGTGTTCGGGCTCGTCGGTTTTGACCGTCCCGGTGCCGCCGCCGAGTACACCACCATCCCCGCCGCGGATCTGGCGGCGAAGCCGGTCACGGCTGGTTACGCCGCCGCGGCCGCTCTCCCGCTCGGCGCGCTCACCGCCTGGCAGGCCCTGCACGAGCATGCGGAACTCCGGCCCGGCCAGCATGTCCTGGTCCACGGCGGCGCCGGGGGGGTCGGCGGCTATGCGGTCCAGCTCGCCGCGATCCATGGCGCACAGGTCACGGCGACTTGTTCGGCGCGCGACGCCGCGTACGTCGCCAGCCTCGGCGCGACGGCCGTCATCGACTACACGGGCCGGTTCGAGGATCAGGTACGCGAGGTCGACGTGGTGATCGATCCTGTCGGTGGCAGCATGATGGCCAGGTCCTGGCCGGTGCTGCGGGCCGGCGGCATCCTGGTCGCCATCGCCGAGGAGCCCGATGGCCAGGGCGGACGTGATGACGTGCGCAGTCAGTTCTTCGTCGTGGCGCCCAGCGGCGAGCAACTGGGCGAGCTGGCCCGGCTGGTCGACGGCGGCAAGCTGCACGCGGCGGTCAGCGCGGTCTTCGGGCTCGGATCGCTGCCAGACGCGTTCGCCGGCCAGCGCGCCCGGCAGAAGCCCGGCAAGGTAGTAGTCGAGGTCGGCGAGCACAGCGGCTGAGTGACGAGCGTCAGGTTTCCGCGCACAGTCCGGGCCCGGGCCGTCGCCGCCGTGGCGGGGCTCGCCGTGGCGGGCGGTGCGGTCGTGGCCGCCATTCCCCGGTCGCCGCCGGTCCCGGCCCCGCTGACCGAGGGGCTGGCCCAGGACCCGTGTCATCCCCAGGACGTGATGGCCGTGCCGCCCGGGGCCAGCGGCCGCTACCAGGGGGACAGCGGCGTGCTGCGGTCGGGCGGCCTGGTCTACCTGGCGCCGGGCCGGTTCGGCCCGGTCACGGCCGCCGTGGCCGCGTGCGCGCGGGCCAGCGTCCGCGCCAGCCAGCGGTGGCTGGCCGCGGGCACCATCCCGGGAACCGGCGCCCAGCAGCGGGCGATGGCCACCCGGGCGCTGCTGGACCTGCGGCTGTCCGTCCGCCCGGACGGGGCGGTGGTGGCCGGCTGGCACCAGGGGTGGCGCTACTCGTGGCCGCGCGATTCCAGCTGGGTCGCAGCGGCGCTCGCCGACACCGACCATGACGCGGACTCGCTGCAGATACTCCGCTTCCTGCAGCGCACCCAGCTCCCCGACGGCCGGTGGGCGGCCCGGTACTGGCCGGACGGATCCGGCCCGGTGCACGACGGGCGGCCGGTCGAGCTCGACGCCGACGGCTGGGTGCCGTGGGCGGTCTGGTCCTGGGCCACGGCGGCGGGGGCCATGCCGCCGGCCCAGCGGTGCCCGGTGCCCGAACCGGCGGGCAGCCAGCTTCCGCCGCGGTGCGCGATGAGCTCACCGAGCTGTGGCCCATGGTCAGCGCGGCCGCCGGCGCCGCGGCACGCTCGCTGGCACCGGGCGGGCTGCCCGCCGCGTCCATGGACTACTGGGAGGACTCGGTCGAGGTCACGCTGGGCACGGCCGCCCCCCTGCTGACCGGCCTGCGCGCCGCCGCGGACATCGCGCGCGCCCTCGGCCACCCCGGGCCCGCCCGGCGCTGGGCGGTGGCGGCGGGCCGGCTGTCCCGCGCGATCCAGACCGAATTCGGCCCCTACGGCTACCACCGCCTGCCCAGGAACCGCGCCGGGGCCGACGCGGCGGTCACCTTCCTCGGGCCGCCGTTCGCCGCGGCCGCGCCCGCGGTCACGCAGGCGGTCCTGCGGGCCTCCGGCGCGCTCACGCTGCCCGGCGGCGGGATGCTGCCGGGCTCGGACTTCCCTGGCAACCGTACGGTCGCGTGGACCGCCGAGACCGCGTTCTTCGCGCTCTACCTGGCCTCGGCCGGGGACCACGCCAGGAGCGCCGCGATCCTGTCCTGGCTCGCCGCGCACCGCACCAGCCTCGGCGCGCTGCCCGAGCAGGTGAACGCCCACGGGCGGCCGGTCTCGGTGGCCCCGCTGGCCTGGACCGACGCGGTGGTCCTGCTCGCCCTGATCGCGCAGCGGCAGCCGCTGCGCATCCCGCCGGTGCCGGCGCCCTGAGCCCGCACGTGCCCGTGGCGGCGCCCGGCCCGAAGACCCGGCCCCGGACCGAAGATCGATTGGGTTTTGCGTCTCTGCCTGGGTAGATTCCGAGGTCAGAGGCTCCTGCCGCCGCCCAGGCCGGCGGGGCCGACAGCGCACACGGCGTTCCCAAGCCGAGAGGACAACGATGTCCGCACAGTATCCGCGCTTCCGGTCCATCCTGGACGAGTTCGTCCCCTACAAACCGGGCCAGACCCCGCTGGCCCCGGACGGCCGCTCGGTCATCAAGCTGTCGTCGAACGAGTCACCGTTCGGCCCGCTGCCCTCGGTGGTCAAGGTCATCGCCGAAGCCGCCGGCCACATCAACAGATACCCCGACAACGGCGCGGCCGCGCTGACCGAGGCCATCGCCGCCCGCTTCGGCGTGCCCGCCTCGCACGTGGCGGTCGGCTGCGGATCCGTCGGGCGTGGCCCAGCAGCTGCTGGAGGCGGTCGGCGAGCCCGGCGCTGACGTCCTCTACGCCTGGCGGTCCTTTGAGGCGTACCCGTACCTGTCCGACCTGGCCGGCGTGACGTCGGTGCGGGTGCCGCTGGCACGGCGAGACCCACGACCTGGCCGCGATGGCGGACGCGATGACCGGCCGGACCCGGCTGATCTTCGTCTGCAACCCGAACAACCCGACCGGCACCGTGGTACACCGGGCCGAGCTCGAGGAGTTCCTGGACCGGGTGCCCGAGGACTGCCTGGTCGTGCTCGACGAGGCCTACTCCGAGTACGTCCGCGACCCGGACGTGCCGGACGGGATCACGCCTGTACCGGGACCGGCCCAACCTGGCCGTGCTGCGCACCTTCTCCAAGGCCTACGGCCTGGCCGGCCTGCGGGTCGGCTTCATGGTCGCGCACGAGCCTGTGGCCACCGCGGTCCGCAAGACGATGCTGACCTTCACCGTGAACGCACTGGCGCAGGCGGCCGCGCTGGCGTCGCTGGAGGCCGAGGCCGAACTGCTCGACCGGGTCGAGACGGTCGTCGACGAGCGGGAACGGGTCAGCCTGGAACTGCCGGGCAGGGCTGGACGGTCCCGCACGACCGAGGCCAACTTCGTCTGGCTGCGGCTCGACGAGGACACCGTGGACTTCGCGGCGGCCTGCGACCGGGCCGGGATCAGCTGTCCGGCCGTTCGCCGGCGAAGGCGCCCGGATCTCCATCGGCGACCAGGCGGCCAACGACGCGTTCCTCGCGGTCACGCGGCGTTCCCGCGCCGCCACTGACTCCCGCATCAGCCATTACGCATAGTCACCCCGACTGCCGTCTGCCCTCGGCCGGCCGGGCGGCAGGTCACGACATTCCCGGGAGTGGCGTCCGGCGCCCGGTGTCCATACCCTGTGCGTGGCGGCAGTGACGCGGTGGAGGCCAGACAGCAGTGAAGGTTCATGTGCTCCACGAGAACCCGGACTGGTACGCGCCGCTGGGGGCCGCGCTTGACGCGGCCGCGGTGCCGCACGAGCAGTGGCTGCTCGGCGCGGGCCTGCTCGACCTGGAGTGAGCCGCCCCCGCCCGGGGTGTTCTGGTCCCGGATGAGTGCCTCCTCGCACAGTCGCGGTCACCCGCACGCCAAGGATCACGCCCGCGGCGTGCTGAGCTGGCTGGAGTCGTACGGACGGCGGGTGGTGAACGGGCGCGCGGGTACTCGAGCTGGAGGTGAGCAAGGTCGGACCAGCTCACCGCGCTGCGTGCGGCCGGGTTCGACGTGCCGCGCACCATCGCGGTGGCCGGGACCGGCTGAGCTGCCGGCCGCGGCGCGCAAGCTGGCCGTCCCCTTCATCAGCAAGCACAACCAGGGCGGCAAGGGACTCGGCGTCCGCCTGTTCGACAGCCACGACGAGCTTCGACGCCTACCTGGCCTCGGCCGCCTATGAGCCGCCGGTCGACGGCATCACGCTGCTCCAGGAGTACCTGCGGGCCGCCGAGCCGTGCATCACCAGGGCCGAGATAGTGGGCGGCGAGTTCGTCTACGCGATCACCGCCGACACTGCGCTGGGCGGCTTCGAGCTCTGCCCGGCCGACGCGTGCGCGGTGGGCGAGCGGCGGCCAGCCGGGCGGCGACCCCCGGCCTGTTCGCGCTGCGGGACCGGTTCGAGCATCCGATCGTCGGTCGCTATCTGGACTTCGCCCGGCAGCACGAGCATCGAGATCGCCGGTTTCGAGTTCATCGAGACGGCCGACGGCCGCCTGGTCACCTACGACATCAACACGACCACCAACTACAACGCGCAGCATCGAGGCGGCGGCCCCGCGACCCGCGCTTCCCGCGGTGGCCGCCTTCCTCGGGCAGCTGCTGCCGCTGAGGAAACGCGGCCCTAAGCCGATGTCCGCGACTTATACCGGATTTGGTCAGGACATAAGGGATATTATGCGGGAAACATCAGCAAATCCGGTACAAGTGGCTAGTGAGCCCGGGCTCGGGGCCGGCGAGCGGCTCAACCGGCGAGAGGAGTCGCTGATGCGGTTCGGATACTGGATGCCGATCTTCGGCGGCTGGCTGCGCAACGTCCCGGACGAGGGCATGTCCATCGCGTGGCCCTACCTCCGCGACCTCGCCGTGGACAGCGAGCGGCACGGCTTCGAGCTGACCCTGATCGCCGAGCTGAACCTCAACGACATCAAGGGGCACCGCGCACCGTCACTGGACTGCTGGACCCTGGCCCCGGCGGTGGCCGCCGTCACCGGCGGCTCGAGCTGATGCTCGCCGTCCGGCCCAACTACCACTCGCCCGTCGCTGACCGCCAAGGCCCTGTCCACGCTGGACACGATCGCGCCCGGCCGGATGTCGCTCAACGTCGTGTCGTCCTGGTGGAAGGACGAGGCGGCGCAGTACGGTGCTCCGTTCGACGTGCACGACGCCCGGTACGCGCGGACCCAGGAGTGGCTGGACGTCGTCTCCCGGCTGCTGCGCGAGGACACGGTGACCCACCAGCGGCCCGCTCTACCAGCTCGACGGCGCCGTCCTGGAGCCGAAGCCCAGCCGGGTCCCCCCGGTCTACATGGGCGGCGAGTCGCCGAAGGCCAAGGAGGTCATCGTCCGCGCAGGCCGACGCGTACGTCATGCACGGCGACGCGCCCGAGGTCATCGCGGCAGAAGGTCGCGGACCTGAGCGGCCTGCGGCGCGCAGGCCGGCGGGCCGCCGCTGGAGTTCGGCGTGTCCGGGTACGTGATCTGCCGGGACACCGAGGCGGAGGCCAGCGCCGAGCTCGACCGCATCCTCGACGTCCGTGCTACGTCCCCGAGGCCTACGCGTCCTACCAGGACTTCATCGAGGGCTCGCAGCTCGAGTCGCGGGTCTCCCTGGAGGAGTACAGCGTGTCCAACCGGGGCCTGCGCAGCGGCCTGATCGGCACGCCGGACCAGATCATCGACCGGCTCCACGCCTACGAGCAGGCCGGGGTCGGCCTGATGCTGCTGCAGTTCTCGCCGCAGCGCGAGGAGATGGCCCGGTTCGGCGAGCAGGTGATCAGCCGTTACCGCGGGTAAGCGGGTCAGTGCCCAGTGCGCTCGCGTAACTCAGTCGCCGGCGCCGGTGCTCGAGCTTCTCCACGACGCAACCGGTAGAACTGGCGCGGACGGCCCGGGCTGCGGCGTCCGGTCGGCGGCAGCGGCCAGGCGAGCCCCTCCTCGACCAGGACGTGCAGCAGCCGCCTGGCCGTGCGCGGCGTGACGGCGAGCAGCTTGCCCGGCGGTGTCCGCGTCCACGACAGGTGGCGGTCGGTGCCGGGCAGCTTGTCGGCGAGCCTGGACAGCGTATCCAGGCTGCGGATCCGGCGCGTGTCCGCGCGCTCGGGCTGGCGCGGAGCGGGGACCGGGATGTCCGTCCCTGGCCCGACCCGGTGCCCCGGCCGCATGCCGGCGCACGGGTCTGCCCGCGGCCGAGCCCGGCGCGGGCATGCGCCTCCGCCTCGAGCGCCGTGCGGCCCATGCCGATGCCGTCCTCGACGGTGAGGCCGAGCTCGCTGCGGGCGCGCTCGACGAACGGCTGGACCCGGAAGCCGTCGGTCACGCCGGCCAGCGAGCCGCGGGTCGCCGCGATCAGGAAGCCGTGGTCGCCGATCGGGCTGACCGTGGCGTGAAGCCGCTGCGCCTCCTGGACGAGGAACCTGTGCACGGTCAGCCGCAGCTCCTCCCGAGACTGCCGCGGCGATGCGCGCCGCGCGCAGTCCCGCAGCGTCGGGCACCTCCACGATGATCACCGCCAGCTGCGCGTCCTCGAGCCTGCGGTAACCGCCGAGCAGGGCCGCGGTGCGCAGCGCCGCACGGATCGCGCTGCCGGTCGGCCGGAGGTGAAGACCGGGACATCGGCGGCGGACAGCCGGTCCGCCACCGACTGCAGGCAGGTGAACGCGACCGAGGTCTCCTGCCTGCGCCAGAGCCGCTCGTGGAACGAGGCCAGCCACCGCCGGACTGGCCGGATCCTCGCGGACGTGCACGCCGCCGGCGGAGATACCGAGCTCGGCGAAGGCGTCTTCGACGTCGGCGCGGCTCAGCACGTCGATGCTGGCCCGGCTCAGGTCGCGGCCGCCATCACGGCTGGCGCGGAACAGCGCGGCATATAGCGCGCTGCCGGCCAGCGGCACGAATGTCGCCGGAGTGCTCAGCACGCCCGGCCTTGCGGGCGACCTCATACGGGACCTGGCTGGCGAACAAGCAAGCGTCGACCGCCGGACCGAGCCGCGCGACCATGTCGGCGGCCTCGTGCTCGTCCCGGTAAGCAGCCGCGACCAGCCGCCTGACCGGCCCGGGGCCGACGGCACCCGGCTGCCCGGCCGCCGTGGTGCCGGACAGCATGATCCGCTCGACGAGATCATGCGGTCCGACGATGCCGATGGTGAGTTCGCCAGAGACCTCGCCTGGGCCGTTCATGCGAGGCGTTTCCCTCGTCATGCCGCGTGCGCGCGGTGCCCGGGCAGATCCCCCGTTCTGCTGCGATGCATAGCCCACGTCATATCCCCATCTCTGACGGGTTCCCGCTGCCCCATCGTCGATCGACTTCCGTGTGCTGAGAATTCCACTCCTACATTTCGTAGCTCACGAAGAGGATCGTTGGAAGAGGCAATTATCGGCGCTCCGGCGGCAAAGACGCGGGACCCATGCCGGAACGTGACGAAATTGGCTTGTGCCGCGCCCACAGCGCGGGTCCAGGTCTGGGCGGTGGCATGGGATCCTGCTGGGCGGTGACCCGCGGGACCGCGGTGGGGCGCGTGCAGGTTAACACGCGGCCATAGCGCCCGGGCGGAAGCCTCAGGTTACGGCCCGGACGCTGAACCGCGCCTGAGCCGCGGTTAGCGGGCCGTTTCCACGGCGACGTCAGCGCCGAGCGTGGTGAGCCGGGCCGCGACCGACGCGTGGCCGCGGTCGATCGGGTAACCGGGCGCGACGATGGTCTCGCCGTCCGCGGCGAGCCCGGCCAGCACGAGCGCGATGCCGGTGCGCAGGTCATGCGCGACGACCTCGGCGCCCTTCAGCACGACGGGCCCGTGCACGAGGCCGGCGTTGCCGGCCACCTCGACCTTCGCGCCCATCTTGTTGAGCTCGCCGGCGAGCGTGTAGCGGCCGTCGAAGATGGTTTCCCGGATGTAACTGGTGCCATCGGCCAGGCTGGCCACGGCCATGATCGGCGACTGCAGGTCGGTGGCGAAGCCGGGGAACGGGCTGGTGATGACGTTGATCGGGCGTAGCTGCCGCTCCCGGCGGACCTGCAGGATGGCGCCGTGGGTGGCGAACTCGACGCCCATCTGCTCCAGCTTCCAGCGGACCACGCCGAAATGGTCCAGCGAGGCGCCGACCAGGCTCAGCTCGCCGCCGGTGATCGCGGCCGCCATCGCGAAGACGCAGCGTCGATGCGGTCCGGCATCACCGTGTGCTCGACGGCGGTGAGCTCGTCGACGCCCTCGACCGTCACGAAGCCGGTGCCGCCGCCGCTGATCTGGGCGCCCATCTTGCCCAGGAAGGCGATGACATCGAGGACCTCGGGCTCGAGAGCCGTATTGTCGATGACGGTGATGCCCGGCGCCAGCGAGGCGGCCATGATCAGGTTCTCGGTGCCGGTGTGCGAGGGCGTGTCGAGGTACAGGTGCGCGCCGCTGAGCTTGTCCGCCTTGATGTGGATCTGGTCCTCGCCCTCATCCACGATGGCCCCGAGCCGGGCGAAGCCGCGGTAGTGGAAGTCCAGGTTGCGGCTGCCGAGATTGCACCCGCCGATGCCCTCGATGGTGGCCTCGCCGAGGCGGTGCAGCAGCGCGGGCACGAACAGCACCGAGCCGCGGAACCTGCGGGTGATCTCGGCGGGCAGCACCGAGCTGGTCAGCCTCGGAGGCATCGACCACCAGGGTCCGCTCCGCCTCGTGGAACTTGACCACCGCACCGACGGCCTGGGCGAGCTCCACCGCCCGGCGCACGTCCTCGATCACCGGGACGTTCCTGAGTACCGTCCGGCCCTTGTCGGCGAGCAGCGACGCGGCGATCATCTTCAGGGCCGCGTTCTTGGCGCCCTGCACGAAGACCGTGCCCTGCAGCGGGTTGCCCGCCTCGTACGCGGTAGCGGGTCAGGGGGCCGGTGGTCATAGAGGCGGAACTCCTGTCCGTCAGGTGTGAGCGGCGTGCGACTGCGGTCCGCCGCCTGCGACGAGCGTGGCCTGCGGCCAGCCAGGTCGGCAGGCCGCCCGATAGCAGGCAGCCCGTTCAGATGGCGTCCAGTATTCCACCGCTCCCCGCCCCCCAGACCATGTCGACGGTGTTACGTAACGTATCTTAAGCAGCAACGGTATGTCATCAGAGGACTCCGGCGGGCCGATGTCGCCCTACCCCCAGCGCAGCCCGGTGATGCTCTCGTAGGCCTGGACGTAGCGGATCACGGGTGCGCTCGACCACCTCCGGGCAGCGGCGGCGGCGGCTGGCCGCTGCGGTCCCAGCCGGACTCCGGCGAGGTGAGCCAGTCGCGAACGTACTGCTTGTCGAACGACGGCTGGCTGCGCCCGGCGACCCACTGGTCGCGGGCCAGAACCGGGACGAGTCCGGGGTCAGCACCTCGTCGGCGAGCACGCAGCGCGCCATCGGCGTCGAATGCCGAACTCGATCTTGGTGTCGGCCACGATGATGCCGCGCCGCTCGCCGAGCTCGGCGCCGCGGCGGTACACCTCCAGCGTGATCCGCTCGAGCTCCGCGGCGACGTCCGCGCCCGCCAGAGCCGTCACGGCGGACACCGGGATGTTCTCGTCGTGCTCGCCGCGGCGCGCCTTGGTGGCCGGGGTGAAGACTGGCCGCGGGCAGCCGCGAGCCGTCGGCCAGCCCGGGCGGCAGCCGGATGCCGCAGACCGTGCCGGTGCGGCGATAGTCGGCCAGGGCCGAGCCGGTCAGGTAGCCGCGGGCCACGCACTCGACCGGGATCATGGACAGCCGCCGGCAGGCCATCGCGCGGCCCGCGAACCGGGCCGGGATCGGGCGCGTCCACCAGATGGTTCGGCGCCATCCCGGCCAGCTGCGCGAACCACCACAGCGACAGCTGGGTGAGGATCTTCCCCTTGTCCGGGATCTCGGGCTCCAGCACGTAGTCGAAGGCGGAGATCCGGTCCGTGGCGACGAGCAGCAGCACGCCGTCGGCGGTCTCGTAGAGCTCGCGTACCTTTCCCGAGTAGATGCTACGTCCGGCCGGGCCGGGCGCCGGCGGTCACGACAGCCGCTCCAGTCGCTCGAACACGCCGCCGAGTCGCTCGACGTAGCGTTCCGGGCGGCAGGCCTCGTCCAGCCGGGCCTCGTCCAGCGGCTGGCCGCGCTCGGCGCGCGTGCTGCGCAGCGTCTCCCGGAACGGCGCGCCGGTCTGGCAGCGTGTCCATCGCCGCCGCCTGGACCAGCGCGTAGGCGTCCTCCCGGGACATCCCGGCCGCGACCAGCTCGAGCAGCACCGCCGAGGTGTAGATCAGGCCGTGGGTCGCGTCCAGGTTCGCCCGCATCCGGTCCGCGTCGACCGACAGGCCGGTGATCAGCGCCAGTGGTCTCGTCGAGCAGGAAGTCGGTGCCGATGGCGGCGTCGGGCAGCGCCACCCGCTCGGTGGACGAATGCGAGATGTCCCGCTCGTGCCACAGCGGGATCCCCTCCATCACCGGGACGACCTGCGCGCGGACCACCCGGGCCAGGCCGCAGATCCGCTCGGAGCGGACCGGGTTCTTCTTGTGCGGCATGGCCGACGAGCCCTTCTGGCCCCGGCCGAAGGGCTCGGCCAGCTCCGCGATCTCGGTCCGCTGCCCGTGCCTGACCTCCAGCGCGATCGCCTCGCACACGGTCGAGATCAGGGCCGATTACGCTGACCCACTCGGCGATCCCGTCGCGCAGCACGACCTGTGTCGACACGTCGGCGGGCCGGAGCCTGAGCTCGGCCATGACCTCGGCCTCGATCGCCGGGTCGATGTTGGAGTAGGTCCCGACCGGGCCGGACAGCTTCCCGACCGCCACGGCCTCGCGGGCCCGCAGCAGCCGGTCGCGGCAGCGCGCCATCGCGAACGCGAAGTCGGCCACCCGGTGCCCCCACACGTCAGGCTCGGCGTGGATGCCGTGGGTCCGGCCGACCCGCAGCGTGCCGCGGTGCGCCAGGGCGTGGTCCCGCAGCGCCGCGGTCAGCGCGGTGCACCTGGCCAGCAGCAGGTCGGTGGCCTCGGTGAGCTGCAGGGCCAGGGCGGTGTCCAGCAGGTCGGACGAGGTCATCCCGAAGTGGACATACGCGGCCGCCTCGCGCGGGACCGGTGTTGTCGGCCCAGGCGGACAGGAACGCGATGACGTCGTGGCCGGTCACGGCCTCGATCGCCGCGACGGCGTCCGGGGTCGGCGGCGGCGCGGCGCGGACCGGCGCCACGCTGTCGGCCGGGACCGTGCCCGCGCGCGCGTGCGCCTCGAGCACCAGGGTCTCGACCCGGCACCACAGCTCGTACTTGTGCGCCTCGCTCCAGACACGGCCCATCTCGGGCAGGGTGTACCGCTCGATCACCCCTCTATCCTGCCGCAACGCCGGCCGTGGGCCAGTACCGCTCCAGCAACAGCATCAACACCAGCGCCGCGGTCACCACGGCGAGCTGCACCTCGAGCGAGACCGTGGCGCCGATCGCCGCCGTGGCCAGCATGAGCACCGCGGTCCCGATCCGCAGCCGCACCGGCCCGAGCCGCAGCAGCCGCCTGCTGACCACGTCGCCCGTCAGGAACAGGGCCGCGCCGACGGCCAGGGCCACGGCCGCCCGGGCCGGGCCCGGCTCCAGGCGGGCCGCGTGCCCGATCGCCTGCCGCACGCCCGCGGAGATCGCGACGACGCCGAGCAGCAGCGGGATGTTCGCGTAGAAGAGCGCGGACAGGGCCAGCGAGGTGCGCCGCTCGCTGGTCGCGGCGGTGAGGATCTGCTCGGCCCGCTCCTGGTCACCTCCGGCGAAGATGATCCACCAGAGCGCGGCGGCCAGCGCGAGCCCGAGCACGGCCGCGGCCACCACCCG
The DNA here is from genome assembly GCA_963739645.1 of uncultured Actinomycetota bacterium. GTDB lineage: Bacteria > Actinomycetota > Actinomycetes > Streptosporangiales > Streptosporangiaceae > JASHPR01. Next base: position 88,533 of record CAVUBM010000101.1, on the reverse strand, counting down.
CGCGTTCTCCTGCCCGGTGCGCCCGACCAGCTCCTCGGCGCCGACGCCGATCGAGACCACCGACTCGCCGAGCGCGACCAGCAGCAGCGCGCCGTGCCGTTCGGTGAGGTGCGCGGCCCGCAGGCCGAACAGGTTCCTGGGCCGCACGATCAGCGGCGAGCCGAGCTGCACGGCCAGGGCCAGGATCCACAGCGCGTAGACGGCCGGGCTCTGCGCCGGGCCAGGCAGCAGGCTCGCGGTGATCACCAGCAGGGCCGAAAGGATGTTGAACGGGACGATCCGCAGGATGTTCCGGTTGACCCGGTAGTAGAGCCAGCCGTGCACCAGAACGACGACCAGGTAGCCGAGCCCCAGGGCGAGGCCGCTGCCGCCGAACCCGTGGTTGGGGATGGCCAGCCCGATGGTCAGGAACCCGGCCATGCTGACCAGGAGCAGCAGCCGCTCGGCGGTGTGCACCGGCGGCCTGGCGTTGGTCAGCCAGGCGTAGCCCTCGTACATCCACCACAGCAGCCCGAAGATCAGCAGCACCTGGGCGGTCCCGGTCAGGGTCAGGTTGCCGGCCAGCAGCGCGGCGAGCTGGGTGAGGGTGAACGCGAAGACCAGGTCAAAGAACAGCTCGAGTGATGTCACCCGCAGCGGCTCGTCGTCATCCTCCGGCGCGGTGGGGGCGGGGCGACCGCGCCGGCCGGTCTCCCGCCGGATCGCCGTTCGCCGGGACGGAGGTCACGAGTCAGGCGACGGCGCCGCTGCCGGGAGGTCGGCGATGTCCCGGCGGTACCAGCCGCCGCGCATCGAGATCTGCTCCGCGGCCCGGTACGCCGCGGCGCGGGCCTGCGCCAGGTCGGCCCCCGTGCCCACCGCGTTGAGCACCCGCCCGCCGCTGGACACCAGGTGACCCGCCTCCGAAACAGTCGTTCCTGCGTGCAGGATGTAGGCGTCGGGGACGCGTTCTGCTTCTCTTATGCCTTCTATCTGGTCGCCCTCGGCCGGCCCGTCCGGGTAGCCCTCCGCGGCGATCACCACGGCCACCGCCGCGCCCGGGGTCCAGCTGAGGGGGCCCGCGCCGGCCAGGCCGCCGGTGGCGGCGGCCAGCAGCAGCCCGCTGAGCGGGGTGGCCAGCCGGTCCAGGATGGGCTGCGTCTCCGGGTCGCCGAACCGCGCGTTGAACTCGATGACCTTCGGCCCCGACGGGGTGAGGCACAGGCCCGCGTACAGCAGCCCGGCATAGGGAGTGCCGCGGCCGCGCAGCTCGCCGAGGGCGGGCCTGATCACCTGGTCCATGACGTCGTCGGTTAGCCCGGCGGGGGCCCAGGGCAGCGGCGCGTAGGCGCCCATGCCGCCGGTGTTCGGGCCCGCGTCCCCGTCGCGGGCGCGCTTGTAGTCCTGCGCGGGCAGCAGCGGCACCGCGGCCCGCCCGTCAGCCAGGGCGAACAGCGACACCTCGGGACCGGCCAGGAACTCCTCGATGACCACCCGGCCGCAGGCCCGCGCGTGCCGGGCGGCCTGCTCGCGGTCGCTGGTCACGACCACGCCCTTGCCCGCGGCCAGCCCGTCCGCCTTCACCACGTACGGCGGGCCGAACTCGTCCAGGGCCGCGGCCACCTCGGCCTCGGTCGCGCAGGTCCTGGCCGCCGCGGTGGGGATCTTGGCCGCGGTCATGACCTGCTTGGCGAACGACTTCGAGCCCTCGATCATCGCGGCGGCCTGGCCCGGCCCGAAACAGGCGCGCCCGGCCGCCCGGACCGCGTCCGCCACGCCAGCCACCAGCGGGGCCTCGGGGCCGACGACCACCAGGTCGGCCCCGGTCCGGCCGGCCAGCGCGACGACCTGGCCCGGGTCGGTGGGCGTCACGGTGTGGGTCTCGGCGATCCGGGCGATGCCGGGGCTGCCCGGCGCGGCGTGCAGCACGGTCACGCCGGGGTCCCTGGCCAGGGCCCGGGCCAGGGCATGCTCGCGGCCGCCGGAGCCGAGGATGAGGACGCGCATCAGATCAGGGGCCCGTCATATCAGGGGCCGGATCTGGAGGGTCTGGTCGCGCCGCGGGCCCACGCCGATCCCGCACAGCGGGGCGCCGATCATGTCCTCGACCGCGTGCACGTAGGCCTGGGCGTTGCGGGGGAGATCCGCGAACTCCCTGGCCGAGGAGATGTCCTCCCACCAGCCGTCCAGGTACTCGTAGACCGGAACCGCGTGGTGGAAGTCGGTCTGGGTCATGGGGACCTCGCCGTGCCTGGTCCCGTTCACGTCGTAGGCCACGCAGACCGGCACCTGCTCCAGCCCCGACAGCACGTCGAGCTTGGTCAGGAAGTAGTCGGTGATCCCGTTGACCCGGGTCGCGTACCGGGCGATGACCGCGTCGAACCAGCCGGTGCGGCGCGGCCGGCCGGTGGTGACGCCGTACTCCTGGCCGGTCTTGCGCAGCCATTCGCCGCTGGCGCCGGTCAGCTCGGTGGGGAACGGGCCCGCGCCGACCCGCGTGGTGTAGGCCTTGACGATCCCGATCACCTTGGTGATCCGGGTCGGCCCCACGCCCGATCCGGCGCAGGCGCCGCCCGTGGTGGGCGAGGACGACGTCACGAACGGGTAGGTGCCGTGGTCCACATCCAGCTGGGTGGCCTGGGCACCCTCGAGCAGCACCACCTTCTGCTCGTCCAGCGCCTGGTTGAGGACCAGGCCGGTATCGGCCACGTACCGCTCCAGCCGCCCGAAATGGCTCAGGTACTCGGCCGCCGTGGCCTTGGCGTCGATCCCGCGGCGGTTGTAGACCTTGGTGAGCACCTGGTTCTTCTCGCGCAGCACGAGCTCCAGCTTCTGGGCCAGGATGCCCGGGTCGAACAGGTCCTGCACCCGGATGCCCACCCGGGCCGCCTTGTCGCTGTAGGTCGGCCCGATGCCGCGGCCCGTCGTGCCGATGCGGGCGTTGCCCAGATGGCGTTCGGTCACCTTGTCCAGGGCGATGTGGTGCGGCATGATCAGGTGCGCGTTCGCGGAGATCAGCAGCCGGTCGCAGGACACGCCGCGGGCCGCCAGGCCGTCGATCTCATCGATCAGCACGGCCGGGTCGATCACGACGCCGTTGCCGATGACCGGCGTGGCGTTCCTGGACAGCACGCCCGCGGGCAGCAGGTGCAGGGCATAGCTCTCGTCGCCGATGACCACGGTGTGACCCGCGTTGTTGCCGCCCTGGTACCTGACCACGTAATCGACGTCGTCGCCGACCAGGTCGGTCGCCTTGCCCTTGCCCTCGTCGCCCCACTGTGCGCCCACGATCACAATGGCGGGCATCTCACCGGCCCTTCCGGAACACGCTGCGCCCCCTACGTTCCATGATCCCCGTCCCCACCACGGCGGGTTTCAGTCCGGGATCATGGAACCCATACCAGCGCGGCAGGAGCTCTTGCCGCTGCGATGCTACCTGCAGTCAGGCGGATTCGAGCGCCTCGGCGGCCGTGGCGCTGCTGTCGGCGAGGAAGTCGCTGCAGCGGATGGCCTCGTCGTCCTCGCCGATGGCGGCGGCCGCGACGGCGAGCATGTGCAGCGCGCGCAGGAAACCGCGGTTCGGCTCGTGCTCCCACGGGATCGGGCCGTAGCCCTTCCAGCCCGCCCGGCGGAGCTGGTCCAGGCCGCGGTGATAGCCGGTCCTGGCGTACGCGTACGCGGCGACAGGATCGCCATTGTCCATCGCGCGCTCGGCCAGGGCCGCCCAGGCCGCGCAGTAGGCCGGGTACGCGGCGGCCACGCTGGCCGGGTCGGCGCCGCTGCGCAGCGCCTCGCTGGCCTCCGGGTGGTCGAGCATGAAGGTGGCGGGCGGGCCGCCAAGCAGGTTCTCGTGGGTCATGCCAGCCATCTTGCCGGATAGGTTAGCTCCATGGTGGAGGGCGAGCTCACGGCGTTGGCCAGCGGCGTGTTCGCGATCGGCGGCAACGTCGCGGTCACCCGGCTCGGTTACGGCGCCATGCAGATCACCGGCCGCGGCATCTGGGGGGACCCCGCGGACCGGGGCGAGGCGATCCGGGTGCTGCGGCGGGCGGTTGAGATCGGCGTCGACTTCATCGACACCGCCGACTCCTACGGCCCGTTCGTCAGCGAGGAGCTGATCCGCGAGGCCCTGTACCCCTACGACGGCGTCACGATCGCCACCAAGGGCGGGCTGACCCGCAGCGGCCCGGACCGGTGGGGCCAGCTCGGCCGGCCCGAGTACCTCAGGCAGTGCGTGGACGGCAGCCTGCGCCGCCTCGGCCTGGAGACCATCGACCTGTACCAGCTGCACAGGATCGATCCCATGGTCCCGGCCGCGGATCAGGTGGGCGCGCTGCACGAGCTGCGCAAGGAGGGCAAGATCCGGCACATCGGGCTGTCCGAGGTGAGCGTGGCCGACATCGGGGAGGCCCGGCTGACCACGCCGATCGCCTCGGTGCAGAACGTGTACAACCTGCTCGATCGCCAGCACGAGCCGGTCCTGGATTACTGCGAGCGGGAAGGGCTCGGCTTCATCCCGTACTGCCCGATCGCGACCGGCCAGCTCGCGAACCCCGGCGGGCCGCTGGCGCTGCTGGCCCGGCAGTCCGGCTTCACCCCGGTCCAGCTGGCGCTGGCCTGGCTGCTGCGCCGGTCCCCGGTCATGCTGCCGATCCCGGGCACCGGGTCGGTGGCGCATCTGGAGGAGAACGTGGGCGCCGCCCAGGTTGAGCTGGCCGACGACCAGTTCGCCGCCATGTCCGGCCTGGCCCGTAACTTAACCGGCGCCCCCGCACGTAACCGCCCCCCCGCGATTAAGCAGCCCGTCCCAAAAACGGCCGGTCAGCTGATCTTCTTGCCGGCCGACATCAGGTCCTGGCAGGCCTCGACGACCCGGGCGGTCATCGACTCCTCGGCCACCTTGCCCCAGGCCCGCGGGTCATATGCCTTCTTGCGGCCGACATCGCCGTCGACCTTGAGCACGCCGTCGTAGTTCAGGAACATGTGGCCGGCGACCGGCCTGGTGAACGCGTACTGAGTGTCGGTGTCCACATTCATCTTGACCACGCCGTACGAGATCGCCTCGCGGATGTCCTCGAGCGCAGACCCCGACCCGCCGTGGAATACCAGGTCAAATGGCTTGTCCCGGCCGTACTTGGACCCGACCGCGTCCTGGATCTCCTTCAGTACCGAGGGGCGCAGCCTGACGTGGCCTGGCTTGTAGACGCCGTGCACGTTGCCGAACGTGGCGGCCAGCATGTACCGGCCGTGCTCGCCGAGACCGAGCGCCTCGGCGGTGGCCAGGGCGTCGTCCGGGGTGCTGTACAGCTTCTCGTTGATCTCGCCGACGACGCCGTCCTCCTCGCCGCCCACGACCCCGATCTCCATCTCCATCACCACGTGCGCGTCCGCGCACCGCTTGAGCAGATCCTGGGCGATCTCGAGGTTCTCGGGCAGCGGAACCGCGGAGCCGTCCCACATGTGCGACTGGAACAGCGGCTCCTCGCCGCGGGCCACCCGCTCGGCGGAGATCTGGAGCAGCGGGCGCATGTACCCGTCCAGCTTGTCCTTGGGGCAGTGGTCGGTGTGCAGCGCGACCTGTACCGGGTACTTGGCCGCCACCGAGCGGGCGAAGTGCGCCAGCGCCTCCGCGCCGGTGACCATGTCCTTCACCGCCTGGCCCGACAGGTACTCGGCTCCGCCCGTGGAGACCTGGACGATCCCATCGCTGCCGGCCTCGGCGAACCCGCGGAGCGCGGCGTTCAGGGTCTGGCTGGATGTCACGTTGATCGCCGGATAGGCGAAACCGTGCTCCTTCGCGCGGTCGAGCATCTGCGCGTAAACCTCTGGGGTCGCGATGGGCATGACGGAAGCTCCCTCTCACTCGGTACTTCCCCAGTATCCCCGCCTGGGTGCCGCTGACCCCGCGGCCCCCTGGGTGGCGCAGGCGGGCCACGCCGCACGGGCCGAATTGGCTCAGGTTAACGGACGGTGACGAGGCGTGGGTCTAGTGTCACTCCCATGGGACGTCACGATCCCGATCCGGGGGAACGCTTCAGGTACCTGCCGACCATAGTGGTGGTATTAGTCCTGGTCGCGATGGTCGTGGTGGGTATCACCACGCTGCACGCGCTGGCGTAGGCCGATCGCTTAGCCGAGGCCGAGGTCGGCCAGCTCGTAGGCGGCGCGGTAGGGCAGGCCACGCTCCGTGACGCGCGGCCGTGCGCCGCGCTCCACGATGACGGCCACGCCGACCACCTCGGCGCCGGCCTCGGCCAGCGCGTCCACCGCGGTGAGCACGGAGTTGCCTGTCGTCGACGTGTCCTCCACGGCCAGCACCCTCCGCCCGGCGACGTCGGGACCTTCGATCCGGCGCTGCAGGCCGTGCGCCTTCTCTGTTTTGCGCACCACGAACGCATCCAGATTCCGGCCCCCGGCGGCGGCGGCGTGCATCATGGCGGTCGCGACCGGGTCGGCGCCGAGCGTCAGCCCGCCGACGGCGTCGTAGGCCAGGTCGGCGGTCAGCTCGAGCATCGCCCGTCCGACGAGCGGCGCGGCGCGGCCGTCCAGGGTCACCCGGCGCAGGTCGATGTACCAGTTCGCGCGCTGCCCTGAGGACAGGATCACCTCGCCGTGCACCACGGCCTTGGCCTTGATCACGCTGAGCAGTTCCGCACGGTCGGTCACGGCGCCGAGCCTATCCCGCCGCCCCTCGCCCTGGCCGGTCCGCTGCGGCCGGTGCGCGCCGGCGGGGAGGCGTCCGGACATCACCGGTTCGCCGGCCGTCCATCGCCGGGCCGGGCCGGCGCAAAAGGACCCTGAGAGGACCGCTCTATCCCCTCCCGGCCTGCATATCTGTGATCTATGCGTTATGTCACGACGATGGCGATGCGCTGGTAACGTCTCGCGTCGAGGGGAAGAAGGGGTATCGCGGGGCAGAAGGGGTATCGCGTGGATCGGTGTGCGCTGTTCGTGGATGCGGGCTACGTGCTCGCCGACGGCGCCATGTCCGTCCACGGGACCCGCCAGCGGGACTCCGTTTCCTGGGATTACGCGGGCCTGATCAAGCTTCTCACCGGGCTCTCCCGGGACCGTACCGGCCTGCCCGTGCTGCGGTGTTACTGGTATGAGGCGATCGTCGAGGGACAGCGCAATTCCGAGCATGACGCGCTGGCCGATCTCCCCGGGCTCAAGCTGCGGCTCGGCCGGATGCGCCCGGGACGGCGCGAGGGCGTGGAAGCCGAGATGCAGCGCGACCTGACGATGCTGGCCAGGAACCATGCGGTCAGTGACGCGGTCATCGTCAGCGCCGAGGAGGACCTCGCCGAGGTCGTCGCCGAGGTGCAGGATTTCGGGATGCGGGTGACCATCATCCACATCATGGCGGACGGCGACTGGACAATCTCCAAGCCGTTGCGCCAGGAGTGCGATGACATCGTAGAGATCTCCGCCGCTCACCTGCGGCCATTCGTAGATCTCATTCCCGGGGCCGAGCCTGCCGTGCATGACGGGCAATTCCAGAATGGCAGCTACCCGCGCCAGAACCTGGCCAACGGCAACGGATCGGGTCTCGGGGCCATGACCCATCAGGGCCTGCCGGCGGCCGCGCTTCCCCCGGGACCGACGATCTACACCGCCCCGGTGGTCGAGGATTACCAGGTCGAGGATTACCAGCGCACTGCGGGCCCGATGCCCTCCGGTCCTGCGGCGTCCCCCGGCCTGCCCGCTATGCCCATGGCTCCACCCGCCGCTGGCCAGGACACCGGTCCGCAGCCGGATGGCCGGCGTGGCGGGCGAGGGACGCGGGGCGCCGGCCCGGCGACCGGTCCGCAGCCCGGCGGGCGGCGCGGCGCTGGCGCGCACGCGGGAGGTGCGCGCGCCGCTGGCGCGCGGGGCGGTGGCCCGGTAACCGGCCCGCAGTCGGCCGGCATGCCCTCGGGTCCGGTGACCGGCCCGCATGCCGCTGGCACCCCGGCCGGCCTCTCGGGAGCGCCCACCGACCCGCAGATCATGGCCATGCCCGGGCCGCCGACCGGCCCGCACGCGGTGATGCCGGGCCCGCCAACCGGCCCGCACGCGGTGATGCCGGCCCGCCGGCCGGCCCGATGCCAGGCCCGCCGTCGGGTCCGCATATGGTTCGCCAGGCCGGGCCGCAGCCAGTCGGCCCGCCCCCTCCGGCGCCTTCCCCGGTCCCTACCCCCAGGGTCCCCTTCCTCCTGGTCCCGCGACCCCGGCGGCCGCGGGACTTCCGGCGCTCCCGGCCGGCCCCTCGTCGTATCAGGGCCCGGGCCCGCTGCCCGGCGAGCAGGCAGCCGCGGGCGGACCCGGGTTCGGGCCGGGCGCGTCCGCGCCGGACGGCCGGAACGCACGTAACCCGCGCCGGTCACCGCGCGCGCTCAACGCCGGCCGCCAGGGCCCGCCCGCGCCGCAGTCACCCCCCCAGGCGTCCGGCTCGCAGCCCTACCCGCAGCCGTCCATGCCGCAGGCGCCGATGCCGCCGTCCGTGCCGCAGGCGCCCGGCCTCCAGGGCCCGATGCCGCAGGCGCCGATGCCGCAGGGGGCCATGGCTCAGCACGCGATGCCGCCGCCGGGCCCCCCGGGCCCGATGCCGCCGGGCCCCATGCCCCAGCAGGGCATGCCCCAGCAGGGCATGCCTCAGCCGCCAATGCCGCAGCCGGGCGGGCCCGGGGATGCGCAGTTCGGGCAGCGTCCGGGCCTGCCGGGCCGAGACCGGATGGGCATGACCGGGCCCCAGGCCGTGCGGCCGCCAGGGGGCGCGGCCCGGTTCGCGGAGAGCTCGGCCCCGTATGCGCCCGCTCCGCCGGGCCAGTTCGGCTCCGCCGGGCCAGCCCAGGGGCCACCGCAGCAGTTCCGCGACCCTCAGGCCGGGCCGCTCCAGGGGTATCCGCCCCAGCACGAGCAGGGGCCCTACGGCGGGCCGCAGGGCGCGCTCGTGCCCATGTCCCAGGCGGCGCCCCAGCAGTCCATGGCCGTCTCCCTGGCCGATGCGGTCCAGGCCGCGCACGCCGAGGGGTTCGGTTTCGGCGACGCGGTGGCCAGGGACGCGCCGGCGCTGTGGCTGGAGGCGGTTCTCGCCCGCAAGCCGCGGATGCCTTCCGATCTAGAGGCCAGGCTGCTGCAGGGCTCCGCGCTGCCGATCGACTCGCTGCTGCACGACGAGGTGCGACACTCGCTTCGCCGTGGTTTCTGGGATGCGCTTGAGCGCTCGCGCAGGTACGCCGGCCAGATCTAATGACAGTTGTGAATCCGCCCGCTGCTGGGTACGTAACGTAACGTGGTTGTGCTCAGCCGGGAGGATTTCGACGCGATCGAATTCGATGCCGCCTGCAGCGGTGATCATCAAGCCGCGGCGAGGCGGATGAGCAAGCTCGCCGTGACCGGTACCCAGAGCGAATCGATGCCGCGCTCGGAAGCGTTCCTCCGGGCCGGGGAGCAGTGGCTGCTCGCCGATGACCCAGCCGCCGCGGCCAGCGGTTTCCGGCTGGCCATGGCGGACGGCGGGCCGGTCTTCGTGGACCCCAGGGTTCCGCTGGCCCGGGCGCTGTACCTGCTCGGCAAGCCCGTCGAGGCGCAGTCCCTGCTGGAGGCGCTGAAGGCCGAGGGCCGCCGTGACCCGCGGATGTGCGATCTCGTGGCCGAGCTGCTGGTCGAGCGCGCCGACCTCGCCGGCGCCCTGGACTGGGCGACAGCCGGGGTCGAGCTGGCCCTGGCGGGCCAGCGCAGCGGGACGCCCACGCCGGGCCAGGTCGGCCCCGCCGGCGACGCGGACGCCGAGCTGCGCCTGCTGCTGAGCCTGCGGTACCGGATCCGCAACGACCTCGGGCTGCCCGAGGACCGTTACGACGAGCTGCTCGACGACGCCTGATCCGGGCCGCCGGACCCCGAAACCGCGGTCGCCAGCGCGCGCTCCGGGCGCACGCTCAGGGCATCGGCGGTCTCGTCCAGGTCGACGGCCACGGTGTCGCCGTCGATGATCTCCCCGGCCAGGAGCGCCCGGGCGAGCTGGTCGCCGATCGCGGACTGGATGAGCCTGCGCAGCGGCCTGGCCCCGTAGACGGGGTCGAACCCGGTGACGGCCAGCCACTCCCTGGCGGCCGGCGTGACGGTCAGGGTCAGCCGCCGGTCCGAGAGCCGCTTGGCCAGCCGGGCCACCTGAAGCTCGACGATCTCGGTGAGCTCCTCGGTGGTCAGCGCGTCGAACAGGATCACGTCATCGAGCCGGTTCAGGAACTCCGGCTTGAACGTCGACCGCACCACGGTCATGACCGCGTCGCGCTTGGCCTCCTCGTCCAGCGCGGGGTCGGCGATGTACTGCGAGCCCAGGTTGGACGTGAGGATCAGGATCGTGTTGCGGAAGTCGACCGTGCGGCCCTGCCCGTCGGTCAGCCGGCCGTCGTCGAGCACCTGCAGCAGGATGTCGAAGACCTCCTGGTGTGCCTTTTCCACCTCGTCCAGCAGGACGACGGTGTAGGGGCGCCGCCGGACGGCCTCGGTGAGCTGGCCGCCCTCCTCGTAGCCGATGTAACCGGGCGGGGCGCCGACCAGCCGGGCCACCGAGTGCCGTTCCGAGTACTCGCTCATGTCGATGCGGATCATCGCCCGCTCGTCGTCGAACAGGAACTCCGCCAGCGCCTTGGCCAGCTCGGTCTTGCCGACGCCGGTGGGGCCGAGGAACAGGAACGAGCCGGACGGGCGGTCCGGGTCCGAGATGCCCGCGCGTGACCTGCGGACGGCGTCCGACACCGCCTGAACGGCCTTGGCCTGGCCGACCAGCCGCTGGCCGAGCTCTGACTCCATCCGGAGCAGCTTGCCGGTCTCGCCCTCGAGCAGGCGGCCCGCGGGTATGCCCGTCCACGCGGACACGACGTCAGCGACGTCGTCGGGACCCACCTCCTCCTTGACCATCGGCCGGGACTCGGGCAGGGCCTGCGCGTCGGCGGCCGCGGCGCTGTCGCTGGCGGCCGCCGCCTCGATCTGGCGCTCGAGCTCGGGGATCTCCCCGTACATCAGGCGCGAGGCGGTCGCGAAGTCGGCGTCCCGCTGGGCACGCTCGGCCTCGCCCCGCTTGTCGTCCAGGAGCTTCTTCAGCTCACCGACCTTGTTCAGGCCGGCCTTCTCCCGGTCCCAGCGGGCCCGCAGCGCGGTCAGCTGCTCCTGCTTGTCGGCCAGGTCCTGGCGCAGCCGCTCCAGCCGCTCCTTGCTCGCCGGGTCGGCCTCCTTCTCCAGGGCCATCTCTTCCATCTTCATCCGGTCCACGGAGCGCTGCAGCTCGTCGATCTCGACCGGCTGCGAGTCGATCTCCATGCGCAGCCGCGACGCCGCCTCGTCGACCAGGTCGATGGCCTTGTCAGGCAGGAACCTGGCCGTGATGTAGCGATCGGATAGCGTGGCCGCGGCGACCAGCGCCGCATCGGAGATCTGCACCTGGTGGTGCGCCTCGTACCGGCCCTTGAGCCCGCGCAGGATCGCGATCGTGTCCTCCGCCGATGGCTCGCCGACAAAGACCTGCTGGAACCGCCGCTCCAGGGCGGGGTCCTTCTCGATCCGCTCGCGGTACTCATCCAGCGTGGTGGCGCCGACCATCCGGAGCTCGCCGCGGGCCAGCATGGGCTTGAGCATGTTGCCCGCGTCCATTGCGCCCTCGGCCGCGCCCGCGCCGACCACGGTGTGCAGCTCGTCGATGAACGTGATGACCTGGCCTTCGCTCTGCTTGATCTCGCCGAGCACGGCCTTCAGCCGCTCCTCGAACTCGCCGCGGTACTTGGCGCCGGCCACCATCGCGCCCAGGTCGAGCGCGACCACGCGCTTGTTCCTGAGCGACTCGGGCACATCGCCCTTGTCGATGCGCTGGGCGAGACCCTCGACGACGGCGGTCTTGCCGACCCCCGGCTCCCCGATCAGCACCGGGTTGTTCTTGGTGCGGCGGGAGAGCACCTGGATGACCCGCCGGATCTCGGCGTCGCGCCCGATGACCGGGTCGAGCTTGCCCTCACGGGCGCTGCGGGTCAGGTCGATCCCGTACTTCTCCAGGGCCTGATAGGTGCTCTCGGGATCCTGGCTGGTGACCCGGGCGGAGCCGCGGACCTTCTCGAACGCGGCCAGCAGCGCGTCCGGCGTCGCGCCGGAGTCCCGCAGCACGGTCGCGGCCTGGCCGCCGTCGGCGGCCAGGCCCACGAGCAGGTGCTCCGTGGAGACGTACTCGTCTCCCATCTCGCTGGCCCGCTTCTCCGCGGTGTTGAGCGTGGTACGCAGCGGCCGCGACATCTCCGGGCCGCTCAGCGTGTCGCCGGACGCCCGGGGCAGCCTGGCCAGCTGATCGCTGGTGGCCTTCATCACGGTCGCCGGGTCGGCGCCCACGGCCTGCAGCAGCGGGACCGCCGTTCCCCCGTCCTGCCCGACCAGCGCGGCGAGCAGGTGCAGTCCGTCGACGTTCGGGTTGCCGGCCGCGTCGGCCTGCTTGACAGCGTCGGACAGAGCCGCCTGGCTCTTATGTGTCAGTTTCTCAAATGCCATCGTTAGTCTCCCGCAGCTGTGCCGTGCGCCCCATTGCCTCAGCCCGGCTTCCGTCGGAACTTGCCCCCTGTCCCGGCTGGGCCGTCACGGGCGCGTCGGAGCGACGGACGGGCACCAGCGTGGCGCTCTGGTTCCGGCTCCTCAGCAGCCCGGCGAGCCTGGCCGCCACCGCGCGAGTGGACTCGAGCTCCGCCCGGAGCTGAGTGATCTCGGCGTGCATCTCGGCGAGCAGGGTACGGCTGCGCTGCTCCTCATGCTCAAGTTCCAGGATCCGCTTGATCCCGGAAAGATTCACGCCCTCCTCCTGGGACAGCCGCTGGACCTCGCGCAGGACCAGGATGTCGCGCAGCGAGTAGCGGCGCCCACGGCCCGCGGCCCGGCCTGGTGACACCAGGCCGAGCCGGTCGTACGTGCGCAGGGTCTGCGGGTGCAGCCCCGATAGCTGGGCGGCGACGGAGATGACGTACACGGGCGTGTCATCGGTCAGCTCGAACTGAATCACGTCATCTCCCTTCATCGTCTCGTCCACCCGACCTGCTGGTCATGCCGTCACCTCATCCGGCTTTGGCCTGGCGCAGCAGTTCGTCCCTGGGGTCGTCGCCCGCTGTGACCTTGCGGAAGGTCTCCAGCGCCTCGCGTGCCTCGCCGTTGACGTTCTTGGGCACCTGCACGTTCACGGTCACCAGGAGGTCGCCCATGGTTCCGTCCGGGCGCCTGACCCCCTTGCCGCGGACCCGGAACGTCCGGCCGTTCGGCGTGCCCGCAGGGATGCGGAGGTTCACCGGCATCCCGTTGTGGGACGGCACCTTGATCTCCGAGCCGAGCGCGGCCTCGGGGAACGTGACCGGCACGGTGACGGTCAGGTTCTGCCCGGACCGGCCGAACACCGGGTGCGGGGTGACGTGCACGCGCACGTACAGGTCCCCGGCGGGACCGCCCCGCTCGCCGGGCACGCCCTTGCCCTTGAGCTTGATCCGCTGGCCGTCGCCGACCCCGGCGGGGATGCGGGCCTGGATGGTCCGCGTGCTCATGGCCCGGCCGCTGCCCGAGCACACCGGGCACGGGTCGTCGACCACCAGGCCGCGGCCCCGGCACGTCTTGCAGGGCTCGGAGAACGCGAAGTTGCCCAGGTTCCTGCTGCCCTGGCCGGTGCCCTCACAGGTCGGGCAGACCCGCGGCACGGTGCCGGCCTTGGCGCCGGTGCCCTTGCAGGCCTGGCACGGCCCTTCACCGGCCAGCTGCAGCGAGACCGTGACGCCGTTGACCGCGTCACTGAAGCTCAGCGACGTCTCGGTCTCGACGTCCGCGCCGCGCCTCGGCCGCTGCTGGGTGGTGGTCCGGCCGCCGCCGCCGCCGAACACGCCGCCGAGCAGGTCGCCGAGCCGTCCTCCGGTGCTGCTGCCGCCGCCCGTCTGGCCGCCGAACAGGTCGCCGAGGTCGAAGCCGTAGCCACCACCGCCGCCGCCCGCACCGGGCATCCGGACACCGCCCGCGCCGAACAGCGAGCGGGCCTCGTCGTACTCCTTGCGCCGCTTGTCGTCCGACAGGACGTTGTAAGCCTCCGAGATCTCCTTGAAGCGCTCCTCGGCTTTCGCGTCGCCCTTGTTGGCGTCCGGGTGATACTTGCGGGCCAGCTTGCGGTATGACTTCTTGATCTCGTCGGCACTCGCACCCTTGGCGACGCCCAGGACCTTGTAGTAGTCCTTCTCGAGGAAGTCCTTAGTACTCAACGGGCTCCTCCTCGTAGGTCTTAGCCGCCGCCGCCCGCGGGTGGCGTGTGGTTGTCGCTTGCGTCGTCTCCGCCGCCTTCATCGCTCTGTTCGCCCCTGGGGGCGTTGCTGTCGGACTCCTCCGCCTCGCCGGGCTCCGCGACCGCGACCCGGGCCGGGCGCAGAATCCTGTCGCCGACCTTGTAGCCGGGCTGCAGGATGCGCACGCACGTCGGCTCGGTCACATCCGGGGAGTACGAGTGCATCAGCGCCTCGTGCAGGTTCGGGTCGAACGGGTCGCCGTCCTCGCCGTAGCTGGTGAGGCCGAGCTTGACCGCCGCGGCCTCCAGCGACTCGGCGACCGACTTGAACCCGCCGGCCAGCTCGCCGTGCTCCCGGGCCCGGCCGATGTCGTCGAGCACCGGCAGCAGTTCGGTGAGCACATTGGCTAGCGCCTGCTCCCGGACCGCCACCCGGTCCCGCTCGACCCGCTTGCGGTAGTTGGCGTACTCCGCCTGGAGCCGCTGCAGGTCCGCGGTGCGTTCAGCCAGCCGGGACGTCAGGTCCGCCTCGGCGGAGCGCCCCTGGTCCTGGGCGCCCGCCGCGGGGCCGTTGTCCGGCGAGCCGTTGTCCGGGCCGCCGCCCTGCGGCGCGCCTCCGGAGTTGCCCCCGGAGGCGCCGCCGCCAGGCTTGGACACCGCGTGCCTGCCCGGCCTGGGCTGGGCTCCGCGCTGTGGTGGACCAGCCTGGGCCTGGCCGCCCTGCCGCCCGGCGTCTCGGACCTGGCCAGTGACCGGGTCGACACGCCTGCGGTCACGGATGACCGGGCCACGGCTGTCATCGTCGGGTGACCTCATCAGGCGGCGCCACCCTCGCGGTCGCCCGGACGGTCGTCATCGACGATCTCCGCCTCGACCACATCATCGTCGGATCCGGCGTCCGCCGCATCCTCCGCACCGGGCTGCTGCGCCCGCCGCACCCGCCGCCTGCTGCGACTGCGCGTAGATGGCGGTACCCATCTTCTGGCTGACCTGCGCCGCGTTCTCGCTGGCCGTCCTGATCGCCTCGGTGTCGGTGCCCTCCAGGGCCTTCTTCAGCTCGGCGACCGAGGACTCGACCTCGGACTTGATGTCGTCCGGGACCTTGTCGGCGTTCTCGGCCAGGAACTTCTCCGTGGTGTAGGCCAGGCTCTCCGCGCGGTTGCGGACCTCGGCCTCCTCACGGCGCTGACGGTCCTCCTCGGCGTACTTCTCCGCGTCGGCCATCATCCGCTCGATGTCGTCCTTCGGCAGGGCCGAGCCGCCCGAGATGGTCACGGACTGCTGCTTGCCGGTGCCGAGGTCCTTGGCGGAGACGTTCACGATGCCGTTCGCGTCGATGTCGAAGGTGACCTCGATCTGCGGGATGCCACGCGGCGCGGGAGCCAGGCCCGCGAGCTCGAACATGCCGAGCTTCTTGTTGTACGCGGCGATCTCGCGCTCGCCCTGGAACACCTGGATCTGCACGGACGGCTGGTTGTCGTCGGCCGTGGTGAAGATCTCCGAGCGCTTGGTCGGGATCGTGGTGTTCCGCTCGATCAGCTTGGTGAAGATGCCGCCCTTGGTCTCGATGCCCAGCGACAGCGGGGTCACATCGAGCAGCAGGACGTCCTTGACCTCACCCTTGAGCACGCCGGCCTGCAGCGCCGCGCCGACCGCGACGACCTCGTCCGGGTTCACGCCCTTGTTCGGCTCCTTGCCGCCGGTCAGCTCCTTGACCAGGTCGACCACGGCAGGCATCCGGGTGGATCCGCCGACGAGCACCACGTGCTGGATGTCGCTGAGCTTGACGCCCGCGTCCTTGATCACCTGCTGGAACGGCGCCTTGCACCGGTCGAGCAGGTCCGAGGTCATCTTCTGGAACTCGGCCCGGCTGAGCTTGGTGTCCAGGTGCAGCGGGCCCTGCTCGGAGTGGGTGATGTAGGGCAGGTTGATCTGCGACTCGGTCGAGCTGGACAGCTCGATCTTGGCCTTCTCCGCGGTCTCCCGCAGCCGCTGCAGCGCCATCTTGTCCTTGGACAGGTCGGTGCCGTAGCTGTTCTTGAAGTCCTTAACCAGCCAGTCCACAACCCGCTGGTCCCAGTCGTCGCCGCCCAGGTGGTTGTCACCGCTGGTGGCCTTGACCTCCACGACGCCCTCGCCGACTTCCAGCAGCGAGACGTCGAAGGTGCCGCCGCCCAGGTCAAAGACCAGGATGGTGGCCTCGTTGTCCTTGTCCAGGTGGTAAGCCAGGGCCGCGGACGTGGGCTCGTTGATGATGCGCAGGACGTTAAGCCCGGCGATCTGGCCGGCCTCCTTGGTGGCCTGCCGCTGTGCGTCGCTGAAGTACGCGGGCACCGTGATCACCGCGTCGGTGATCGTCTCGCCCAGGTACGCCTCGGCGTCCCTCTTCAGCTTCTGCAGGATGAAGGCGCTGATCTGCTGCGCCGTGAACTTCTTGCTGTCGATGGAGACATTCCAGTCGGTGCCCATCTGGCGCTTGACCGAGCGGATCGTACGGTCCACGTTGGTCACGGCCTGCCGTTTGGCGACCTCGCCGACGAGCACTTCTCCGTTCTTCGCGAAAGCGACAACGGACGGGGTCGTCCGCGAGCCTTCCGCGTTGGCGATGACCGTGGGCTCGCCGCCCTCGAGAACCGCGACGACGGAGTTGGTTGTCCCCAGGTCGATGCCTACCGCTCGTGCCATGAGTTCTTCCTCGTGTCTGATTGTTGGCCTAAGTTGAGTCTTCCGGGCGCAAGCTTGCCACGCTGCTACCCGTCTGGCAAATGACTTGCGTCTACCTGACTCAACTTTGCGAGTCCCTCCAGCATTCCCCGAGGCCAGAGAGAATTTTCGGCCAGTGTCCGAACCGGCCTGACCGGGCGCGATAAGCGCCAGGGCCGGGCTTATCTGGCCCAGCACAGGTAAGGAGAAGCCCGGCCAGAACATTCCCGGCGTTGGTACGCGGGTCCCGCCGGAGCACGTCGGGATCGGTGCGTGGGTCCCACCGGGACACTTCGAGGGCGTTACGCAGGTCCCGCCGCCGCACCGGACCGCCGTTTGTCTCTGGGTGGCGGGTCCGACCTTGCCTACCATGTAGTCCGTGGTGACGCGCCGCTACGGAAAGCTAGTGGGCGCCGGTGACGAGCCGGACGGCCCTGATGCTGCCGCGCGCTCGCAGCCTGCCGGGACCGAGCCGGATTCCGGAACCGGGCCGGATTCAGGGACCGGGCCGGATTCAGGGACCGGGCCGGATTCCGGGACCGGCCGGGTCCGGAACGGAGCCGGCCGCCGGGAGCGAGCTGGCCGCCGGGAGCGGCCCGGCCGGGCGGCCCGACCGGGTGCCGTGGCTGATCGCCCTGGCGGTCTTCGCCGCGTACCTGCCGATCTCGGTGTTCCGGTACCTGCGGCTCGACCCGACATCCTGGGATCTGGGCATCTTCACCGAGTACGTCAAGCAGTACGCCCACGTCCGCGCGCCGATCGTGGACGTCAGGGGGGCCGGCTTCAACCTGCTCGGGGATCACTTCCACCCGATCGTCGCGCTCATCGCGCCGTTCTTCCGGGTGTTCCCCTCCCCGGTCACGCTGCTCGTGGCGCAGGCGCTGCTGGCCGCGGTGTCCGTGGTGCCGGTCAGCCGGGCCGCGGCATACAAGCTCGGGACCGGCGCGGGCCGGGTGATAGGCGCCGCGTACGGGTTCTCCTGGGGCCTGCAGCAGATGGTCAACTACGACTTCCACGAGATCGCCTTCGCGGTGCCGCTGCTCGCCTGCTCCCTGTCCGCGCTGGTCCGCGGGAGAACACGGGCGGCCGTGATCTGGGCCCTCCCGCTGGTGTTCGTGAAGGAGGATCAGGGCTTCACGGTCGCGGCCATCGGGCTCATCATCATGGTGGTCTACAAGCGGCAGGTGGCCGGGCTGTTTCTCGCCGCCTGGGGGCTGGTGTGGTCCTTCCTCGCCATCACCGTGATCATCCCGGAGTTCAGCCCGACCCATCAGTACCTGTACTGGAGCGACGGCGGCGCCCTGAGCCCGGTCGGCGGTCATCTCTCGGCCGCCGGACTGGCCAGCCAGCTCACCACCGGAGGGTGGACCAAGCTGCCGGCCCTGGTCATGATCCTGCTGCCCACGGCCTTCGTCGCGCTGCGGTCGCCGCTTGTGCTGGCCGCGGTGCCGAGCCTGGTGCTGCGCTTTGTCGGAACCAACAGCTCCTACTGGGGCACGAACTGGCACTACAACGCGACCGTGATGCCGATCGTCTTCATCGCCGCGATCGACGCGCTGGCCCGGATCCGGGCCGACGAGCAGGAGCGGGAGCCTGGCCGGCTCGCGGTCGCCCTGGAACGGCACGGCGCGGCGATGATGCTGGCCATCGCCGCGGCCCTGGCCTTCCAGTTCCCGCTGAGCAGCCTGTGGAGCCCGCAGACCTACAGCATCGACCGGCATGTGGCCGCGGCCCGGGCGGCCATGGCGCGGGTGCCGGACGGGGCCGCGGTCGCCACCGACCTTGACCTGCTGGCCCCGCTCGCGGCCCGGACCGACACGTTCTGGCTCGGCAACTCGGGCAACCCCGCCACCAGGTACGTGGTGTTCGACACCGCGAGCACGGACTGGCAGCCGCCGCCGCGCAACGTCCTCGGCTTTGTCGAGGGCCTGAATCACGGGGTGCGCTACCGCCAGATCTATGTCAACGATGGCGTGTACGTATTCATCAGGGTCGGCGCAGCGGGCCGGGCGCCCGCAGGCTAGCCTGCACCATCCGCGCGTCCGGCAGGCCGGGACCGGGGGGCGGGGACACGCGGGATCGGCAGGTCAGGAAGGAGGCCGCGTGGCGCGAGTCCTGCCGGCGCTCGCCGCGCCGGCCGCCGTCGCGCGCGGGCCGCTGCGCCACCGCCGCGTCCTGGCCGGCCTGATCCTGGCCTGCTACCTGCTGGCCGCGGTCGCGGTGACGTGGCGGCTGTGGGCCGACCCCGCGTCACGCACGATCGCCGGCAACGCGAACGACGCCGACCTGTTCGCCTGGTTCCTCCGCTACGACGCCACCGCCGTGGCGCACCTGCGCCTGCCCGCGCTGGTCACCGCGGCCATGAACGCGCCGCAGGGCGTCAACGTGATGTGGAACACCTTCCTGCTGCTGCCCGGGGTGCTGCTCGCGCCGGTGACGCTGACGCTCGGGCCGCAGACCACCCTGACCCTGCTGACCACCGTGGGCTTCGCCGGGTCCGCGGCCAGCCTGTTCTACGTGCTGCGGCGCTGGGAGGTGAGCCTCGGCGCCGCCGCCCTGGCCGGCGCGGTCTACGGCTTCTCCCCGGCCCTGCTGCACGCGTCGGTCGGTCACTACAACCTCCAGCTGGCCATCCTGCCGCCGCTGATCATCGATGCGCTGCTGCGCCTGTGCCTGGGTGAAGGGAGAGGCGGAGTCGGAGGGGGAAGGGGAGGTGGGTGGGGGAAGCCGATGCCAGCCGCGACGGCCGGCCGGAGGTCGGCCGTGAAGGGGGAAGGGGAGGCGGGCGGGGGCGCGCGGGGGGGTCTGGGGGGTCGCCCCCCGAGGCAAACACTGCGCACCGGCCTCTGGCTGGGCCTGCTGGTCACGGCGCAGCTGTTCACCGCGGAGGAACTGCTGCTGCTCACCGGGATCGCCGGGGTGCTGCTGGTCGCGGTGCTCGCCGCCGGGCAGCCGCGCGCTGCGGTCAGCCGGCTCGGGCCCGTGGCGGCCGGGCTCGGGGTCGCGGCCGGGGTCACGCTGCTGCTGTGCGGCTACGCGCTGTGGGTGCAGTTCTTCGGCTCGCTGACCCAGAGCGGCAGCGCGTTCCTGCCCGACTTCTTCAAGAACGACATCACCTCGTTCGTGACCCCATCGCGCTACCTGCTGTTCCACACGGCGGGCAGCGCCGCGGCGGCCACCAGGTACCAGGGCGGGGCGCCGGAGTACCTGGCCTATCTCGGCTGGCCGCTGATCGTGGCGCTGGCCGCCATCACGGTCGCGTTCTGGCGGCGGCCGGCCGTCCGGGCCACCGCGGTGACCCTGGTGGTGCTCGAACTGCTGTCGCTCGGCGGGCATCCCCTGGTGGACGGGACCCTCCACACGGGCGTCACGCTGCCCTGGCACTGGCTTGAGGCGGTCCCGGTGGTCGGCTCGGCCCTGCCGGACCGGTTCTCCATCGTCGCGGACGGCATGGCGGCCGCGCTGCTGGCGTACGGGCTGGATATGGCACGAGCGCGAGCCTCCTCCATCCGCTACGGCGGGGTGCTGGTGACCGCCGGGGCGGTCCTGGTTTGCCTGCCGCTGATCCCGCGGCCACTGCCGGCCGCCACCGCGGAGCCGCTCCCGGCCGGCTGGTCCGCGGCCTTCGCCGCGCTGCACCTTTCCCCGGACGCCCGGGTCCTGGTCGTCCCGGTGCCGACGGCCACCCTGACCGCGGCGATGCGCTGGCAGGCCGATACCGGTGAGCCGGGGTCGCTGATCGGCGGGTACTTCACCGGGCCCGCCTGGAACGGGCGGGCCTACGTGGAAGGAAACGGCGTGGCCGCCACCGCCCAGTACCTCGACGGGCTCTGGTCCGGGGACGGCCCGCCGCCGCGCCGTCGCCGGTGCGAGCTGAAGAGCCGACCTCGATACCTGGCAGCCCGCGGCCGTGGTGGCGGTCACCAGCCCGGGCTCGGCGCTCGGGCGGTACCTGACCCGGCTGTTCGGCCGGCCGCCCATTCACGCGGGCGGCGTGCTGGCCTGGCGGCTGTAGCTAAGTTACCGAACAGTAGGATTGTGCCCCCGGCGTACGCTGGCACCCTGTGGTCGCTAAGCGATCATCAGGCCGGGGAGCACGCCCTGCATCCGGAGGTCACCTTGGCAGTGCGCATCATCATCGGGCTCGCCCTGACCGTCGTCGCGTTCGCGGTCGCCGGGCGGAGGCTGTGGTGGCTCTACCGCATCGGCCAGGCCGGCCAGCCGGCCCCGGAGCGGATCCAGGCCGTCCGCGAGCACCCGGGCCGCGACACCGAGACTCAGCTCACCGAGGTGTTCGGGCAGCGCAAGCTGCTCAAGTGGTCGGTGCCTGGGGTGGCCCACTTCCTGACGTTCTGGGGCTTCATCATCCTGATCCTCACCATCATCGAGGCCTACGGCGACCTGTTCAGCAAGACCTTCGCGATCCCCGGGATCGGGCACTGGGCGGTGATCGGCTTCGGTGAAGACCTGTTCGCCGTGGGGGTGCTCGTCGGCCTCGCCATCTTCACCGTCATCAGGCTCCGGAACAACCCGAAGGAGGAAGGCCGGAAGTCACGGTTCTTCGGGTCGCATACCGGCGCGGCGTGGCTCGTCCTGTTCCTGATCTTCCTGGTGATAGCGACGCTGCTGATCTACCGCGGCGCGCAGATCAACACCGGGAACTTCCCGTACGCCGCACGGTGCCTTCGCCTCGCAGATCGTGGGGCACTGGCTGGCCCCCCTCGGCCTGACCGCGAACCAGGCGATCGAGACCACCTTCATCCTGCTGCAGCTCGCGGTGATCCTCGGCTTCCTGGTCTTCGTCACCTACTCCAAGCACCTGCACATCGGGATCGCCCCGCTGAACGTGCTGTTCTCCCGGCGCCCCGACGGCCTGCGCGCCCTGCAGCCGATGCGCTCGGGCGGCAAGGTGCTCGACTTCGAGGAGGCCGACCCGGACACCGACATCTTCGGCCGCGGCAAGATCGAGGACTTCACCTGGAAGGGCATGCTGGACATGGCCACCTGCACCGAGTGCGGGCGGTGCCAGTCGCAGTGCCCGGCCTGGGCCACGGGCAAGCCGCTGTCCCCGAAGATGCTGATCCTGGACCTGCGCGACCACGCGTTCGCCAAGGCGCCGTACCTGCTGGCCGGGTCGGACGAGGCCAGGGACAAGCTGCCGGACTCGGTGAAGGCCGAGGCCGAGCGCCCGCTGGTGGGCGACGAGGCCGCGCACGGGGTGATCGATCCCGACGTGATCTGGTCCTGCACCAACTGCGGCGCCTGCGTGGAGGAATGCCCGGTCGACATCGAGCACATCGACCACATCACCGACCTGCGCCGGCACCAGGTGCTGATCGAGTCCGCCTTCCCCACCGAGGCGGCCACGATGCTGAAGAACCTGGAGAACAAGGGTGATCCGTGGGGCATGGGCGCGGCCCGGCGCCTGGAGTGGGCCGAGGGGCTCGGCTTCGAGGTTCCGGTGGTGGACGGCCCGATCGGCGAGGACGTGGAGTACCTGTTCTGGGTGGGCTGCGCCGGGGCGCTGGAGGACCGGGCCCGCAAGACCACGCGGGCGATCGCGGAGCTGCTGCACACCGCGGGGGTGTCGTTCGCGGTGCTGGGCCCGGCCGAGACCTGCACCGGGGACCCGGCCCGGCGGATGGGCAACGAGTTCGTGTTCTCGATGCTGGCCCAGCAGAACATCGAGACCCTCAACGAGGCCGGGGCCCGCACGATCGTGGCCAGCTGCCCGCACTGCTTCAACACGATCGCCAACGAGTACCCGCAGCTCGGCGGCGACTACGAGGTGATCCACCACACCCAGCTGCTGGCCCGGCTGGTAGCCGACGGCAAGCTCACCCCGGTCACCCCGGTCGAGGAGAAGATCACCTATCACGACCCGTGCTTCCTCGGCCGGCACAACCGGGTGTTCACCGCCCCGCGGGAGATCATGGAGCAGGTGCCGGGCGTCCAGGCCGCAGGAGATGCACCGCTGCAAGGAGCGCGGGTTCTGCTGCGGAGCGGGCGGGGCCCGGATGTGGATGGAGGAGCGGATCGGCAAGCGGATCAACACCGAGCGGATCGACGAGGCGCTGGGCACCAGCCCGGACACGATCTCCACCGGGTGCCCGTACTGCCTGGTCATGCTCGGCGACGCGGTCAGCGCGAAGAAGAGCTCGGGCGAGGCCAAGGAGTCGCTGGAGGTCGTGGACGTGGCGCAGGTGCTCGCCCGGTCGGTGCGGCGGGCGAACGGCACGGGCCCGGATAAAGCCGGGCTGACCGGACGGCATGGACACCCGCCGCGCCGAGTCGTTCAGCGACGGCGTCTTCGCCGTGGCGATCACGGTGCTGGTGTTCGACCTGCTGCCCATCGGCCACGAGACGGCTGAGCTACCGGGTGCTCGGCTCGGCCTGGCCGCAGTACGCGGCCTACGTGGTCAGCTTCATGACCATCGGCATCATGTGGATCAACCATCACACGCTGTTCGGGCACGTCCGGGTCATCGACCGGCCGCTGCTGGTGCTGAACCTGCTGCTGCTCATGGGGATCGTGGCCATCCCGTTTCCCACCGCACTGGTGGCCGAGCACCTGACCGGGCCGACCGGCACCGGCGGCCAGCCCGCGGCCGTGGTCTACGGGGCCATCATGCTCGTGGTCTCGGTCTGCTACAACGCGATCTTTGTGCACCTGGTCCGGCACGCCGAGGCGCTGGGTTCAGCGGCGTCGGCGCGGCAGCTGCGCGACGCGATTCCGCGGGTCGGCCGGGGCGTGCGGATCCCGCGGTGGAGCATCGGCCTGGGGGGCTACCTGGCCGGGACGCTGATCGCGGCGTTCTGGTCGGCGGCCGCCGCGCTGGCGGTGTACGGCCTGCTCGCCCTGTTCTACCTGTTCAACCACTTGCCCGACCCGCTCCCGGAGACGTCAGCTGCGGGGCTCGGCCCGGAAGTGAGCCGCGGGACGGAGGAGTAAGCCGCGACTCACGGTGGCCCGGATCCGCACGCCGGTTTGGCGTGCCTGCGCCCGGGCAGCCCAATGGCGAGCGAAGTAGGCAGGCGCGCGATGAATCCGATCGAACGGGCGGTCCGGCGGGTCGACCGGGTGCAGCAACGGCACACGCCGCTGGCGTTCGTCTTCGGCGTGGTGAAGAAGTACGGGGACGACAACGGCGGCGTGCTGGTCGCGAACCTCTCCTACTCCGCGTTCGTCTCCCTGTTCCCGCTGCTGCTGATCATGGCGACCATCCTGGGCCTGGTCGCCGCCAGCAACCCGGCCTTCCGCGACCATGCCCTCAATACCGTGGCCGGCCAGTTCCCTGTGATCGGGCAGCAGCTGACCAGCAATGTGGGCGCGCTCCGGCGGTCCAGCATCATCGGGCTGATCGTGGGCCTTCTGTTCCTGGTCTGGGGCGCGACGGGCCTGGCGCAGGCCGGCCTGTTCACGATGGGTCAGGTGTGGAACCTGCCGGGACCCGCCCGGCCTGGCTATGTGCAGCGGCTCGGGCGCGCCGCCGCGTTCCTGGGCCTGCTCGGCGCCGGCGTGGTGGTGACCACGCTGCTCGCCAGCCTCAACACGTACGGCGGTACGGTGCTCGGCGGTCTCGGCGGCTTCGGCGGCTTCCTTCTGGTCGTCCTCGCGGAACTGGCCGCTGCGATCGTTAACTCGGGCATGTACCTGGCCGCGTTCCGGGTGCTGACGCCGAAGGGCGTGCCGACCCGCAAGCTGCTCCCCGGCGCGGTAGCGGGCGGGATCGGCTGCGACCGTGCTGCAGGTCCTCGGCACCTACCTGGTGCACCACTTCCTGCGCAACGCCTCGGCCTACCACATCTTCGGTGCCGTGCTCGGCCTGCTGGCCTGGATCAATCTGGCCGTCCAGATAACCGTGTACGCCGCCGAGATCAATGTGGTCCTGACCCGGCGGATGTGGCCGCGGTCCATAGTCCAGCCGCCGCTCACCGAGGCCGACCGGGCCAGCATGGCCCTGCAGGCCCTGCAGAACCAGCGGCGCGAGGAGCAGCACATCGAGGTGTCCTTCGACGATCGCGGCTCGGGCGTCACCGCGCCGGCGCGCACACCGCAGACGCCCGGCGCGACACCGCAGACGCCCGGCGAGGTCGCGCCGCCCGCACGGGCCCCGGTACCGGAGCAGCGCGGCAGCCCCGAAGCCGCCACCACCGGAGCGGACGACACGGCCCGGGCCGCCGACCCGGCCGAGTAGCCGGCCGCCGGCGCAAGCCAGAACCGGTCCTCGTTTCAGGCCGTTTCAGCGCCCCGCGTAGCCCGAGGTCCCGGCGGGGCCAGGCGGCTCCGGCGGACGCCCGTGCTCCCGGGTGGTCAGGCTTCGGGGGGCAGCCAGATGCGGATCCTGGTGCCGCCTCCGGGCCAGGACTCCAGCGTGGCCTGCCCGCCGTGAGCGCGGGCGATCGCCTGGACGATCGACAGCCCAAGCCCGCTGCCGCCGCCGTTGCCTTCGCCGCGCTCGCCGGGGCGCCCGGCGCCGCGGGGGGCCCAGCCGCTGCCGTTGGCCCACTCCGCAGCGCGATGGAACCGGTCGAAGGCCCGGGCGGCGTCCTCGGCCGACATGCCGGGCCCGGCGTCGGCGACCTCGAGCAGCACCCTCCCCTGCCGGTCAGCTCGCCGAGGCGGACTGCCACCGCGGTGGTGACCGGCGTGTGCGCGCGCACGTTGCCGAGCAGGTTGGCCAGCACCTGCCGGATCCGGGGCTCGTCCACCACGGCGACCAGCCGGGGCGGCGCCTCGGCCCGCACCGGGCGTTCCGGCTCGACGGCCACCGCGTCGGCCACCGCATCGCGCACCACACCGGCCAGGTCGGTCTCGGTCAGGTCGAGCGAGGAGGTACGGTCCAGCCTGGCCAGCTCCAGCAGCTCAGCCACGAGCGTGCTCATCCGCTGGGCCTCCTGCTCGATCCGGCGCATGGCGTTCGGCAGCTGGTCGGGCCCGAGCGCGCCCTGCCGGTACAGCTCGGCGTAGCCGCGGATCGTGGTCAGCGGGGTGCGCAGCTCGTGCGAAGCGTCGGCGGCGAACTGGCGCACCTTCTGCTCCGAGCGCAGCCGCGCGCCAAACGCCTGCTGGATCCGGTCGAGCATGGTGTTGATGGCCGACCCGAGCCTGCCCACCTCGGTCCGGTCGTCCGCGTCGGACACCCGTGCGGTGAGATCGCCCCGGGATGTGATCTCGTTGGCCGTGCTGGCCATCTGGTCCAGCGGTTCCAGGCCGCGGCTGATCAGCCACCCGCCGCCGATCGCGAGCAGCGCGAGCAGCGCCCCGCCCGTGATCAGCTCGGCCACGATGATCCCTCGCACCTGAGCGGTCACGGTGTCGACCGGATGCGCCACGACCAGGACGTAGCGGCCCGCAGCGGGCGCGGCGAGCCCGGCGCTGGCCAGCTGGGCCGCCAGGATCACCCGGGCCACCGCCCGAAGCCGCTGGTTACCGGGAAGGTTGATGGTCGCCGTCCCCCGGCCGAACCGGCTGCGGAAGCCGGCCAGGTTCATCTGGCCCAGAACCCCGGCGAGCGCGCTGGCCTTCGCGCCCGGCGTGAGCACCACGACCTGCCCGGTCCGCGCGGAGACGGCCTCGGCGATGAAGCCGCCGGGGTTGTCCGCGAGCTGCCGCGGGCTGCGTGCGGCCGCGGCGACCAGGTCGGCGTTGAACTCTCCGCTCAGGCGGTTGCTGAGGACGATCGCGGTGACCCCGCCCATGATCAGCAGGAAGATCGCGGTGACCGCGATCAGCACGATCAGCATGCGCGCGCGCAGCGACAGCCTGCGGCGGCTGGTCACCGGCACCGCGCTCCCGCCCGCGCCGCCGTCCCCCCTGCTCGCGGCCATCACCCGGGCCCGGCCTGCCCCCGCTCCGGCGGCCGGAGGCTGTAGCCCACCCCCCGCTGGGTGTGGATCATGGGCGGGCCGAGCGGATCGAGCTTGCGGCGCAGGTAGCTGACGTAGGTCTCCACGATCTGGGATCCGCCCGCATAGTCCCACCCCCACACGTTCTCGAGTAGCTGCGCCCGGGTGAGCATCCGCCCCGGGTGCCGCATCAGGTACGCGAGCAGCCGGAATTCGGTGGGGGACAGCTCGATCTGGACCCCGGCCCTGTGCACGGTCCAGCGTGCCTCGTCGAGCTCTACGTCCCCCGCGCGCAGGACCGCCCCGTCGCTGCCCGGCTGGTCGTCGTGGGTGCTCCGGGACGCGCGGCGCAGCACCGCGCGGACCCTGGCCACCAGAGCCTCGACCGAGAACGGCTTGGTGACGTAGTCATCCCCGCCGATGGCCAGGCCGGTGACGGTGTCCGAGGAGGTATCCCGGGCGGTAAGGAAGATCA
Source organism: uncultured Actinomycetota bacterium (assembly GCA_963739645.1). GTDB lineage: Bacteria > Actinomycetota > Actinomycetes > Streptosporangiales > Streptosporangiaceae > JASHPR01. The sequence continues at coordinate 61,264 of CAVUBM010000101.1, read as the reverse complement.
CCGGTACCTCGTTGCCCAGCGCGCGGAGCCTGCGGCAGACCTCGAAACCGTCCATGTCAGGGAGCATCACGTCGAGGACGATCAGGTCGGGGGCGCTGGCGTCCGCCTGCCGCAGGGCCTCCTGCCCGGTGGCCGCGGTGGTCACCGAGCATCCGTGGAACTTCAGCGCGACCTCGACAAGCTCGCGGATGTTCGGCTCGTCGTCGACGACGAGCACCTGGGGAATCTGGTCGTGGTCAGCCATGAGGTATCGGGATCATTCTCGCGCGCCGGGTGCCGCCGTGGTGCACACAGCGTCATCCGGGGCTGGAATGCCCCGGATGACGCTGGGCAGTACCCGAGACCGGCTGGCGCCGGCTATGAGCCGGATGCGGAGCCGCCGGATGCGGAACTGCCGCTGGAGGGCCGGATCACGATCACCCTGGCGTCGTAGGTCCCGCTGGCCACGGGCCCGGCCACGAAGACGCGCTCGCCGTCGGACAGCGCGCTCGTGCTGGCGCGGCTGCCGTTCTCGCGCACCACCGTGTCGCTCTTCAGCTCCCAGGTCCAGGTGGTGTTGTCCTTGGCCTGGACGACCACACCGGTGCTGGTGACCGACCCGATCACGCCGCGCTGGTAAGCAACGGTGCGCGGCCCGTTCTTGGTCTCGAACGTGAACTGGCCGTGAATCCCGCCGAGCGCCCGGATCCGTCGCAGCGGGTGGCAGCGCCGCAGCGCGTCCCTGGCCGCGATCCGGTGCCCGGCCGCCCTGAGCTTGGCCGCGCGGCTCAGGCAGGGGTGGGCCGCGGCGGCCGTGGTCCCGGCCGCGATGCTGTCGGTGGTGGCCGCCGACGCGGGTGAGGACGCCGAGCTGAGCATGGTGTTGAGCACCGCGGCCTGCCCGGTCGGCGCGGATGGCGTCGCGGACGTGCTGCTCGTGAGCGCGGCGACCGCGACCGCGCCGCCGCCGGCCAGCAGCGCGACCAGAGCGAGCCCGGCGCCCCACCAGAGACCACGGCGGCTCCGCTGTGCTTGCCCCGGGGGGACGACCCCCCCAGACCCCCCCGCGCGCCCCCGCCCGCCTCCCCTTCCCCCTTCATGGCCGACCTCCGGCCGGCCGTCGCGGCTGGCCCGGCTTCGCCGGGCTCCGCCGAGTCCCGCGTGTCCGTGCTCGCCCGGTCCGGGCAGGCCCCCGCCCTGTCCGGACCGGGCCGCCGCCGGGCCCAGTTCCTGGGTCGGCAAGAAGTCCTGCGGATCGCCGCCTCGCGGCTGATTCATGTTGTCCATGCCGCCGAGCGTGCCGGGACGGCCTGGGATGTCAGCCTGCGGATCCTGGGAGGAGCCTGGGAACGCCCAGAAAAATGCCGTAGAGCGGCTACATGCGCTCCGGCACCGGGATGCCGAGCAGACCGAGCCCGGTGAGCAGGACCCGCAGGGTCAGCGCGGACAGCGCCAGCCTGCTGCGGCGGGTGGAGTCGTCCTCGGCCTGCAGCACCGGGCACTGCTCGTAGAAGGTGGTGAAGGCGCTGGCCGTCTCGAACAGGTAGGCCGCGAGCTTATGCGGCTCGGCCCCGTCCGCCTCCTGCTGCACCGCGGCGCCGAAGCCGAGCAGCCGCAGCGCGAGGGCCCGCTCGGCGTCCTCGGTGAGCTGGATGGGCCCGGCCGCGGCGTCCGGCTCGATCCCGGCCCGGCGGAAGATGGAGCGGATCCGCGCGGTCGCGTACTGCAGGTACGGGCCGGTGTTACCGGACAGCGCGAGCATCCGGTCGAAGTCGAGCATGTAGCTGGACCCACGGTCGACCGACAGGTCGGCGTACTTCAGTGCGCCGATGCCAACCGCCTCGGCGATCTGGGCCCGCACCTCGGGGTCGTCGTACCGGTCCTTGATGACTTCCTCGGCCCGGTCCACCGCCTCGTCCATCAGGTCGGTGAGCTTCACCGCGCCACCTGACCTGGTCCGGAACCGCTTCCGGTCGGCGCCGGTGACCATGCCGATCGCGGCATGCTCGGCGCGGACCTCGTCGGTCAGCCAGCCGGCCTGGCGCGCGACCGCCAGCACCATCGCGAAGTGCTGGGCCTGCTCGGACCCGACCACGTAGATGATGCGGTTCGCGTGCAGGTCACGGATCCGGTACCGGATCGCGGCCATGTCGGTGGTGGCGTACCCGTACCCGCCGTCGGACTTGCGCAAGATCAGCGGCAGCGGCGAGCCGTCCCGGCCGGTGAATCCGGGCGGGAACGCGCACAGCGCGCCGTCGCTGATCACCGCCACGCCCTGGGCCTGGAGCTCATCGCAGACGCTGGCCAGCACCGGGTTGTAGAAGCTCTCCGGGTCCAGGTCCGCGTCGGTGAGCGTCACGCCGAGCTTGGCGTAGATCGCGTTGTAGTACTGCTTGGTGTCGTTGACCAGCATCTGCCACAGGCGCATCGTCTCGGCGTCGCCGGCCTGCAGGGCGACGACCCGGCGGCGCGACCGCTCGGCGAAGGCCGGGTCGGTGTCGAACTTGACCTTGGCCGCCTGGTAGAAGGCGTTGATCTCGCCCGCGGCCAGCTGCTGGTACGTGGCCTCCTCACCCACGTCGAGGAGGTGCTCGAGCAGCATGCCGAACTGAGTGCCCCAGTCACCGATGTGGTTGGCCCGTATCACGTTGTGGCCGAGGTACTCGAGGACCCGCACGATGGAGTCGCCCACGACCGTGGTGCGCAAATGCCCGACGTGCATTTCCTTGGCCACGTTCGGCGCGGAGTAGTCGACCACGACCGTCTGGCTCATCTCCGCCGGGCGCACGCCCAGGCGCGGGTCAGCGAGCTGGCCGGTAGCCTCGGCCGCGATCCAGCCGTCCCGCAGCGTGAGGTTGATAAAGCCAGGCCCGCTCACATCGGGCGGCTCGATCATCTCGCTGCCGCCGAGGTGGCTGGCCAGTTCGGCGGCGACCTCGCGCGGTGGCCGGCCTAGCCGCTTGGCCAGCGGCAGCGCCACGTTCGCCTGGTAGTCGGCGAACTGGGAGGGCCGGATCGCAGGATCGGCGTCAGCGAACTCCGGGCCAAATGCGGCGACGAGCGCGCCGCTCACCAGCCGGGCCAGCGCCTCCTGCGGATCGGTCATGAGGTCAAGCCTATCGGCCCGGCATCGGGCTGCCGTCCGCATTTTCCGGCCGGCTGCGGGAGAAGCGGCCGATCCCCAGCGGGCGCCACGGGGCGAGCCGCCGCGTCACGGCCGCCGCAGGAAGTGGCCGCCGCGAGGGGAGCCGAGCCGTTCCTTGATCTTCTCCGTGATCTGGCCGGTGGCCAGGTCCGCGGCCAGCACGCAGGCTGCGGCGGCGCTCCGGGCCGTGGCCGCGCCGTGCGCGATCACCACGGTGCCCTCCAGTCCGAGCAGGGCCGCTCCGCCGTAGGTCTCCGCGTCCATGCGCTCGCCGAGCGCACGCATCTCGCGCCGCTGCAGCATGGCCCCGATCCGGGCGGTCCGGGACCCGGTCAGGGCCTCCCGCAGCAGCCGGCCGATGAATCCGGCGGTGCCCTCGAGCGTCTTCAGCGCCACGTTTCCCGTGAATCCGTCGGTAACGATCACGTCGACCTTGCTCGTCAGCAGGTCGGTGCCTTCGATATTGCCGGAGAAACTGATCGGCATCCCGCCGTGCGGGGGGTCGGACTCGAGCAGCTCGTAGGCCCGTTTGGCCAGCTTGTTGCCCTTGCCCGGCTCGGCGCCGATCGTGAGCAGGCCGACCCGCGGCTCGGTGATGCCGAACGCCGTCTGCGCGTAGGCCACCCCGAGCTGCGCGAACTGGACCAGCATCTCGGGCTTGGGGTCGGCGATCGCCCCGGCGTCAACGAGCAGTGTCGGCCCGGGCTGGGTCGGGAGCACCACGGCCAGCGCCGGCCGTTGCACCCCGGGCAGCGGCCGCAGCCGGAGCCTGGCCGTGGAGACCACACCGCCGGTGGAGCCGGCCGAGACGACCGCCTCAGCCTGGCCTCGCCGGACCAGCTGGCAGGCTACGGCGATGCTGGACCGGGGGCGGCGCCAGCTGGCGAGCGCGCCCTCATCCATGGCGATCGAGTCCTCGGCCGGCACGATCCGGATGTCGGCCATCGCCCCGTGCTTGGCCAGCAGCGGCCGCAATTGCCCCGGGCGGCCGGTCAGCAGCACCGGTATGCCGCTACGGGCCGCGATGACCGCGCCCGCGACGATTTCGGCGGGCGCGTGATCACCGCCCATGGCGTCCACGGCGATGGGCCCTCGTGGCCGGCCAGGCTGGGGCGGCGGCTCCTCACCCGGGGTGCCGTCGGCCGCGGCGGGGCGCCCCCCGTCGGCGCTCAGCGCGCCGCCGATCGCGCTGGGAGCGGAGATCGCGACGAGGGCCGCGGCTCCAGGACGGTGTCCCGCATGCGGCCAAGCTTCTCACCGTCGGACATCCCGTCTATCGCCGGCACTGCCGGTGGCCGGAACCGGTCGGGGGCAATCAAGTCGGCAATGCCGGCCGGAAGCTTGCTTCGCTCCGGCACGAGGGGGAATCATGTCAGCAGATCGTCATCACGGGGCCCTCGGTCATCTCCGGCGGTGGGTACGGCCCCCCCGTCGGCTGAGGCATACCAGCCGAGAGGACGGCATAGGCCGTAAAAGGGAACCCTCTGCGTTCCTTGGATGTTTTCTTAGTGTGACCTATTTGTCGGTTGGGACCGGCGAGATACCCGCTTCGCTGGGTAGCCGGTTACTACGCGGCGATCACGCCGCACACGAGGGACTCGCGCGCTCGGGCAATTCTGCTTCACGAGCGGCGACCAACCGGAGGGAGATGCGTGACTGGACTTCAGCAGATGGCGCCCGGCCTCACATCGCCTGGCCGCCGTTTCCGCGCTTACACAGCCAAGCACCTGGACGACCTGACCGCGCGTGCGGGCCTGGACGACAGCGAGCGGCTGGCGGTCAGGGCAGTGGCCACGGTGCTTCCGTTCCGCACCAACGAGTACGTCGTCGAGCGCCTCATCGACTGGGATGCGGCGCCAGACGACCCGATCTACCGGCTTGTTTTCCCGCAGGCCGACATGCTCCCGGCCGAGGACGTCAGCGAGATCGCCGGGCTGCTGGCCCGGGATGCCCCGGAGGCCGAGGTTCGGGCCGCCGCGCATGCCGTGCGGACCCGGCTCAACCCGCATCCCGCTGGTCAGCTCGCCCTCAACATCCCCGATCTGGCGGACGAGCCGCTGCCCGGAGTTCAGCATAAATATTCGGAAACCGTGCTGATATTCCCCAAACAGGGACAGACCTGCCACGCGTACTGCACCTACTGCTTCCGGTGGGCCCAGTTCGTGGATGAGCCGGATCTGAAGATGGCCACCGACGACATGACCAGGGTCACCGCCTATCTCCGGCAGCATCCCGAGGTCACCAGCGTCCTGATCACCGGCGGGGATCCGATGATCATGGGCGCGGCGGTGCTGCGGCGCTACATCGAGCCGCTGCTCGATCCCGAACTCGGGCATATCGAGTCGATCAGGATCGGGACCAAGGCGCTCGGCTACTGGCCGCAGCGCTTCGTCAGCGACCCGGACTCCGACGACACCTTGCGACTGTTCGAGGAGGTCATCGCCTCGGGCAAGAGTCCTGGCCATCATGGCGCACTTCTCCCATCCCCGGGAGCTCGAGTCGTCGCTCGTGGCCGACGCGGTGCGCCGGATCAGGTCGGTGGGCGCGGTGATCCGGACTCAGGCGCCGCTGATCAGGTCCATCAACGATGATCCCGTCCTCTGGGCCCGCATGTGGCGCAGCCAGATGCGGATGGGCATGGTCCCCTACTACATGTTCGTGGAACGCGACACGGGCCCGCAGGGGTATTTCGCGGTGCCGCTGGCCAGGGGACACGAGATCTTCCGCGACGCCTACTCGAGCGTTTCAGGCCTGTGCCGCACCGTGCGCGGCCCGTCCATGTCGGCGACCCCGGGCAAGGTGTGCATCGACGGGGTGGTCGAGGTGGCGGGCGAGAAGGTGTTCGCCCTGCACATGATCCAGGCTCGCAATCCGGATCTGGTCGGCAAGCCGTTCTTCGCGCGGTACGACCCGACCGCGATCTGGCTGTCCGACCTGGAGCCCGCGTTCGCCGAGAGGTTCCCCTTCGAGTCCGAGCCCGCCAGGGTTCCCGGTCAGTGGGCGCCGGAGATGCTCGCGATGAGCTGAAGCCCTGCTGTTACCCTCCCGCTACGGGCACGGCCCGCCAGGTTCTCCCTGGCGGGCCGCTCCCGTTAGGGCGTGGGCTGGGTGCGCGCCCCGGCGGCCGAGTCCTCAGCCGCCGGGCCCCCGACCGGTGCGCCGTCAGTTGCTGCGCCGTTAGCCGCTGCGCCGTTAGCCGCTGTGGCATCACCCGCGCGCCAGCACCTACGGCGCCAGCCACCGCTGCGCCAGCGACCACGGGGGCCGGCTGCTTGCGCTGCTGCTGGATGGCGAGGCAGCTCAGCGCGGCGACGGTCAGCAGCACGACGGGCAGCACCATGGTCGACTTCATGGCGTCCACGTACCCGAACGTGAAGACCTCGTGGCCGATCCTCGCGACCTCCGCGACCAGGTTGGCGGGCAGGCCGGACTGCTTGCTGATGCCGCCGTTCTGGCCGGCCCCGACCTGGATGCCGTTCCTGGCCGTGTTCTGGATCTCGGTGATGAACCGGCCGCGCACCTGCGCGGGCAGCGCGGCCGAGCGGGCGGTGGCCTGGCTGGTCATCTCCGACACCAGCCGGTTCTGCAGCAGGGCGCCGACCGCGGCCGTGCCGATCACGAGGCCGACCTGCCGGACGGTGTTCAGCACGCCCGACGCCGCGCCCGCCATCTGCGGCTGGATGTTGCGCATGGCCGTGGTGACCAGCGGCGCGAACGTGCAGCCCATGCCGACCCCGGCTATGAGCAGCGGGGCCAGGAAGTCCTGCCACGACGAAGCCGGGGTCGCGATCAGGGCCAGCCAGCCCATGCCGAACCCGAACAGCAGCAGACCGGACATCAGGATGTACTTGCCGCCGATCTTGTCGGTCATCCGGCCCGCGACCGGGGCGACGAACATCGAGATCACGGAGGCGGGCGCCAGCGCGAGGCCGGCCTTCAGCGCCGAGAAGCCGAGCACCGACTGCAGGTAGATCGTGAACGGCAGGAAGATGCCCATCATGCCGACCGCCAGCACGCCGGACACCCAGTTCACCACCGTGTAGTTCCGGTCCCTGAACAGGGCGAACGGCACCAGTGGCTCCTGCCCCTGGGTCATCCTCTGGTAGACGAGGAAGGCCCCGAGCAGCACCACCCCGACGCCCAGGATGAGTGGGATGCTGATGAACGACGTGATCGTGCCCCAGTCGTACTTCTGTCCCTCGACGAGCCCGTAGCAGATGGCCAGCAGCGCCGCGCTGGCGAGCAGCACGCCGGGGATGTCGATCCGGTGCTTGCGGCCGAGCCGCAGGTTGGGGATGAGGACCGGGGTGATCAGCAGCACGATCACGCCGATCGGCAGGTTCACGAAGAAGATCCACCGCCAGTCGAACGCGCTCACCAGCAGCCCGCCCAGCGTCGGCCCGGCGATGGTGGCCACGCCGGCGACCGCGCCCCAGACGCCGAACGCGGCGCCGCGCCGTTCCGGCGGGAAGGTGTTCGTGATGATCGTCAGGGTCTGCGGCATCAGCATGGCCGCGCCCAGGCCCTGGACGGCGCGGAACGCGATCAGCCAGCCGGGGCTCGGGGCCAGGCCGCAGGCGGCCGATGCCGCGGTGAACACCGCCACCCCGTTCATGAACAGGATGCGCGGGCCGAACAGGTCACCCAGCCTGCCGGTCGTGATGACCAGCACGGCGAGGACCAGGGCATAGGCGTTGATCACCCACAGGACGTCATCCAGAGAGGCGTGCAGCTTCGTGATCATGTTGGGGATCGCGATGTTCACGATCGTCAGGTCCAGCAGGGTCATGAAGAACCCGAGCGAGACCACCAGCAGCACCAGCCACGGGTTCCCTGCGTACTTCCGCACCTGTCCTCCTCGACTTCCCGCCCCTAGCCGGCCATCCGCAGGTCCGCCCAGGTTCCGGGCCGCCCCGATCCTTCCGGGCCGCCCATTGCCTCTCAGCCAGCTCGGGTTCACACGATAACCCGGAAACGAGATATATCTCAAACACTTATTCCCGGGTAACTGGCTCGCGGAGGCCCCCTGCTGCCTAGGCACTAGCGCCGCGCGGGGCCCTGGCATTCCGCGGCCGTGCCATTTATCTGCTTCGCATGCTAGGCGGGGGTACCGACATAAAGCCCGGTGAACGGCTTGCGCTCGCAGCAAACCGAACCCTGTTCGGGCCGCCTGCCCGGGCGGCCAGTAAGCTCCCGGCATGGAACTGAACGCAGTCGGGGCAATAGTGTCCGGGGGCGCGAGCGGCCTGGGCGAGGCCACCGCGCGCGAGCTTGCCGCCGCGGGCGCCACGGTGGTCGTCGCTGACCTTAACGACGCGCAGGGCAAGGCGGTGGCCGACGCCATCGGCGGCGTCTTCGTCAGGACCGACGTGGCCGACGAGCAGTCTGTCCAGGCGGCGGTCGACGCGGCCGCCTCCGCCGGGCCGCCGCTGCGGGTGGTCGTGAGCTGCGCGGGAATCGGCTGGGCCGCCCGCACCGTGGGCCGCGACGGGACCCCGCATGACCTCGCCGCGTACCGGAAGGTCATCGACATCAACCTGATCGGCACGTTCAACCTGATGCGGATCGGCGCCGCGGCGGTCGCCAAGACCGAGCCCGCCGACGCCGACGGGCAGCGCGGGGTGGTCATCAACACCGCCTCGGTCGCTGGCCTCGAGGGGCAGACCGGCCAGGTGGCCTACTCGGCGTCGAAGGGCGGGATCATCGGCATGACCGTCCCCGCGGCCCGCGACCTGGCCGCGATCGGGGTGCGGGTGAACACCATCTGCCCCGGGATCATCGACACGCCTATCTACGGCACCGGGCCGGGCGCCGACGAGTTCAAGGCCAAGCTGAGCGCCCCGATCGTGTTCCCGAAGCGGATGGGCACCGCGGCCGAGTTCGCGCACCTGGTCCGCGCGCTGATCGAGAACGACTACATGAACGCCGATGTGATCAGGTTCGACGGCGGGGTCAGGTTCCAGCCCAAGTGACGGGGCAGCGGTAACGCAGGCCAGCTCAACCCGACCAGGCCGAGGGGCAGCGATGACGGACGCGGTTCTCACCGAGGCTGGCGACGGGATCGCCGTTATCACCATCAATCGCCCGCAGGCCCGCAACGCGGTCAACGGCGAGGTCGCCCGGGCCATGGCCGCGGCCATCGACGAGCTCGACGGGAATCCGGACGTCCGGGTGCTGATCATCACCGGGGCCGGCGGAACGTTCAGCGCGGGCATGGACCTGAAGGCCTTCCTGGCCGGCGACCACCCCGTGGTGGAGGGCCGCGGCCTGGCCGGGATCACCGAGCAGCCGCCGGTCAAGCCGGTGATCGCGGCGGTGGAGGGCTACGCGCTGGCCGGCGGCTTCGAGATCGCGCTGAGCTGCGACCTGATCGTCGCGAGCGAGACGGCGAAGTTCGGCCTGCCCGAGGTGAGGCGGGGCCTGGCGGCCGGCGCGGGCGGCCTGCTCCGGCTGCCGCGCCGGATCCCTTACCACCTGGCCATGGAGATCGCCCTGACCGGTGAGCACTTCCCCGCCGATCGCCTGCACCAGGCCGGCCTGGTCAGTAGTCTGGTCGGCGCCGGCCAGGCACTGGCCGGCGCCAGGGAATTGGCGGCGCGGGTTGCTCTGGGAGCCCCGCTTGCGCTCGCCGCCAGCAAGCGAGTCATTGTCGAGTCCGCGGACTGGTCCAGCGATGAGGCGTTCGCCCGGCAGGGCGAGGTGATCGGCCCGGTGTTCGTATCTGCGGACGCGACGGAGGGCGCGGTCGCCTTCGCGGAGAAGCGGGCACCCGTCTGGCGCGGTGAGTGACTATCCGACCGCGTATAGTGACCGTACTGCGCCTGACTTCCTAGGCTTCCCGGCATAGATGCAGGCGTGCCCGCACGCCCCCGGGAAGAGAGCGACGCCATGACCGGTCCGCAGATCAGCGTGGTTGTGCCCTTTTACAACAACGAGGACCTGCTCGCCGACTGCCTGCGGTCCATCGCCGCCCAGACCGTGACCAGCCTCGAAGTGATCATGGTGGACGACGGCTCGACCGACGGCAGCGCGAAGATCGCCCAGCGCCAGGCCGACGATGACCCGAGATTCTTCCTGGTGAGCGTGACCAACGGGGGTCCCGGATACGCCCGCAACCGGGGTATCGAGAAGGCCACGGGCGAGTTCCTCGCCTTTGTCGACGCGGACGACATGCTGCCCAGTCACGCCCTGGAGATCATGCTGCACACCCTGCAGACGTCGGGTTCTGACTTCGTGTCGGGTGGCGTCGAGCGGATCGGCCCGGCCGGGATCACGCTGTCGGGCATGCACTCCCGCGCGATCAAGACCAGGCGCATCGGCACGCACATCAGCGTCTCGCCCGAGCTGTTCTGGGACGTCTCGGTGTGGAACAAGCTCTTCCGCCGGTCGTTCTGGGATTCCGCCGGGATGTCCTTTCCCGAGGTCATGGCTCTGGGAGGACCTCCAGGCCATGACCCGCGCTCACGTGCTGGCCAAGGCCGTGGACGTGATCCCGGACCCGATCTACTACTGGCGCGAGCGCGGCAAGGGCGAGCTGTCGATCACCCAGTCGCGGACCGAGCATCAGCAACTTCAGGGACCGGATCACCGCGCTGCTCGCGATCGACGCGTTCCTGCGCGAGCGCGGATCGCGCCAGACTGCTCCGCGAGCATCAGCGCAAGGCGCTGGTGAACGACCTGTGGCTGTACGTCGGCGACCTGTCCCGGACCAGCGACGAGTACCAGGCCGAGTTCATCGTGCTCGGCGGCAAGTACCTAGCCAGGTCGACCGGCGCGTGATCGCGAAGCTGCCGTCCACGCACAAGCTCGCCTACCACCTGATCAGGACGGGCCAGCTCGAGCAGCTCAGGGAGTTCAACGCCTGGCAGGCCCGGCAGCCGATCAAGACCATCGCCGATGGTCCGGCGATTCGGCCGGATCTGCGGCCGACCTGCCCGTTCCGCGGCGACCGCAGCCTGAAGATCCCGGGCCGCGTCTACCGGCCGTACTGGCGGGAGCTCGACCCGTTCGTCCGCGTCGAGGGCCTCGGCTGGCGCGGCCACCGGCTGGTCATCACCGGATGCGCGTTCGTGCCGTCGGTCGACATCACCAAGCGCAGGCACGCCTCCAAGATCGTCATCCTGCGGCCGGCCGGCGGCGGCGGCTGCCGATCGTGATCCCGGCCCGCTCGCTCCGCCATCCCGACGCCACCAAGTGGTCGGGACAGGACAGGTACGCCTACGACTGGGCCGGCTTCCGGCTGCGAGATCAGCTCCCGGTGGTTCCGGGTCGGGCGCCGCTGGCTGACCGGCGACTGGGACTGCTACGTGCTGGTCAGGGGGCGCGGGCGTGTGGCGTCCCACGCGGCTGCACACGCCGGTCCGCGGCCCCGCCGAGCGCCCGGAGTTCCTCGAGGTGGCGCCCGGCATCAGGTTCGGGGCCCGCTGGGCCGGCGAAGCGGCTGCAGGTGGCGGTACCAGACGCCCGCGGTGCTGCGCGGCTGTGCGACCACACGGCCAGCGACCTCGGATCGACGTGGACGTCGACCGGCTGGCCGCGGCAGGCCAGCCGCGAGCTGATCCTGGCCCGGCCGAAGGGTGCGGCCACGCAGCATCTCCCGGCCACCGTGCACCGGACGGACGGCGAGACGGTGCGGGTGCACGGCGCGATACCGCTGCGCCTCCTGGCTCCGGCCCAGGGCGAGCAGGCCGGCGAGAACGGCTCGGAATGGGACCTGTACGTCGCGGCCGGCGGCCAGGAGCGGATGCGGGTGGCGTTCCCGGTCGGGCAGGCCGAGTACCAGTACCCGGCCGGCCACCAGGAGATCGCGGTCGAGCGGACCAGGGACGGCAACACGGCGATCGCGGCCGCGCGGTGTGCCCGGTGATCCAGGAGCACGCGTGGAGCGATGACGGGCGGCTGACGCTGCGCGGCATTTACCCGGCGTCCGTCGAGGGCTCCTTCGAGACCGTGCTGCGCCGGCGCTCGTCAACCGAGCAGCACGTGGTCGCGTTCGACCGGGACGGCGACACGTTCACCATCACCATCGACGTCGACCCGCGATGCCGTCGTTCGGGCGGCTGCTGCCGCTGCGCGACGGAAGCTGGGAGATCCTCGTGCGCCGGGCCGGAACCGGTGACGCCGGGCTGATCGTGCCGCGCTACGACCACGCCCGGCTGGCCGACATCGACGGCCGCAAGCTCGCCTTCGGGCTCGAAGGTCTTCCGCTTCACCACGATCGGCTACGACACGCCGATCCTGGCCGTCGGCGCCCGCGCTCAAGCTCACCGAGCACGGCCGGGTCCAGCGGCGGATGCTGCGCGGCGTCTACTACCCGCTGCAGCAGAAGCTCCCGTTCCGGGACGCGGTGGTGTTCATCAGCTGGAAGGGCAAGCAGTGCGGGGACAATCCGCGCGGCATCGCGGATGAGCTGCGCCGCCGCGGCGACCGCCGCGAGCACATCTGGGTGGTCAACGACTACTCCGTGCCCGCGCCCGACGGCGCGCGGGTCGTGCTCACCGAACCGAGGACTACTTCGAGGCGCTGGCCAGGTCCCGGTACGTGATCGCCAACGACGACATGGGCTCGACATCTACCACAAGCGGGACGGCCAGATCTACGTGCAGACCTGGCACGGCACGCCGCTGAAGCGGATCGGCTTCGACGTCGAGCAGGCCCAGTTCATCAGCGGGGCCGGCTACTTCGACGCGCCTGGCCAGGGACGTGGCCAAGTGGGACCTGCTGCTGTCGCCCAACCCGTTCAGCACCCCGATCATGCGCCGGGCCTTCCGGTACGACGGCGAGATCTGGAGTCCGGCTACCCGCGCAACGACATCCTGCGCAGCGGCGACGCCGGCCAGGTCGCCGGCGAGGTCCGGCGGCGGCTGGGCCTGCCGGACGGGAAGCGGTCGGTGCTGTACGCGCCGACCTGGCGGGACAACCAGTACTACGCGTCGGGCCGGTACCGCTTCGACTTCCGGCTGGACCTCGAGCGCGCGTGGCAGGCGCTCGGCGACGACCACGTGATCCTGGTCCGCGGGCACCACCACATGGCCGACGACGTGCCGGCCGGCCCGCGGCCGGATTTCGCGATCAACGTGACCAGCTACCCGGACATCTCCGAGCTGTTCCTGGTCAGCGACGTGCTGGTGACCGACTACTCGTCGGTGATGTTCGACTTCGCCCCGACCGGCCAGCCCATGCTCTTCTTCACCTACGACCTTGAGCAGTACCGTGACAACTTGCGCGGTTTCTACTTCGACTTCGAGGCGGAGGCGCCCGGCCCGCTGCTGGCCACCTCCGACGAGGTGGTGTCGGCGATCGGCGACATCGAGTCCGTGGCGGCCAGGCACCGGGCCGCCTACGCGGCGTTCGCGGCCAAGTTCTGCCCGCTGGACGACGGCCAGGCCGCGGCCAGGGCCTGCGACAGCGTGTTCGGCAGCTGACCAGGAGCCTGCTTATGGCCAGCCCCCGCCCCCCGCCCACCTCCCCGTCTCCCTCCACGCCTCCTTCATGGCCCGCTGACCGCCAGGCCGTCGACCCGGCCGGCGCGGGCGCGATCCCGCCGCGCGCGGCCTCCCGGCAGCTGCCCGGATGGCTGGTCGTGACTCATCCCCGCGCTCGCCGCCCTGGCGGTCGGCGGCTACCGGCTCGGCGGCCCGTCGCTGTGGCGGGACGAGGCGTACACGCTCACCACGGCCCAGCGCTCGTTCGGCCAGATCTTTGCCCTGGTGCTGCACGTGGACGCCGTGCACGGGCCTTATTACCTGGGCATGCACGTGGTCATCGGCGTCCTGGGCACGTCCGCGGCGGCCCTGCGGCTGCCCTCGCTGCTGGCCACCAGCCTCGCGGCCGGGATCACCGCCGCCCTGGGCCGGCGGCTGGGCCGGATGACCGGGCTGCCCGGGCCGGGGCTCACCGGCCTGCTGGCCGGCCTGCTGTACGTGGCCACTCCTCAGACCACCTTTTACGCACAGGACGCGCGGCCCTACGGGCTGGTCACGGCGTGCGCGGCCGCCGCTACCTATCTGCTGCTCGTGGCCCTGGCCGACGGCCGTAAGCGCTGGTGGGCCTGCTACGGCGTGGCCATCGCGGCGACCGGGATGGCCAGCCTGTTCGCGCTGCTGCTGGTGCCCGCGCACGCCGTCACCCTGCTGGTGACCCGCAACCGGGCCCGCCTGCTGCCGTGGCTGGCCGCCGCGGCCGCCGCGGTGGTGGTGCTGGCTCCGCTGGTCGTCCTCGGCTACCGGCAGGACCGGACCCTGGGCTGGATCTCCCGGCCCGGCCTGCGCGCCGCGGGCAACCTGTTCGAGCATTCCGCTGGCTCCCGGCAGCTGATCCCGCTGGTGGCCGTGCTCGCGGTGGTCGGCGTCGTGGCCAGCCTGCGGCCCGGCCGTCGGCGCGAGCTCAGCGTGGCCACCGTGGCCGTGCCCTGGCTGGTGCTGCCGCCGCTGGTCCTGCTCGGTGTCTCCCTCATCCGGCCGGTGTACGTCGAACGGTACGTCGTCTTCGGCCAGCCGGCGCTGGCCCTGCTCGGCGCGGCCGGGCTGGTCGGGCTGGCCAGCCTGATCGCCGGGTCGCCGCTGGGGATCAGGATCCCGGCCCTGACCTGGATCGTGCCGGTGGTGATCGTCGCCGTGTGGGCGGCCGGGCTGATCGGGCCGCAGCAGGCGGTCAGGCGCAGCTCGGCCAGGCCCGACAACCTGCGGGCGGTCTCGGCGGTGGTCGCGGCGAACGAGCGGTCCGGGGACGCGGTCATCTTCATCCCGTCGGAAACCCGGGTCGTGAGCCTGGGCTACCCGGCGCCGTTCCGCAGGCTCCGCGATCTGGCCCTGGGCGAGTCACCGGTGGCGTCGGGCACCCTGACCGGCGTCCCGGTGCCGGCGGAGGTGCTGGCCACCCGGTTCTCGGCGTGGAACGCCGGGGCGGGCCGCGCGGGCGGCGGCGCGCGCCGGGTGTGGGTCGTGCGGTGGCGCGACACCCCGCCGCGGGCGCCGGTCACCAGCCTGGACCGCGAGGAACTCGCGCTGGTCGGCGGCATGCACCTGATCCGGCGCTGGACGGTCCAGTCGGTGGTGCTGAGCCTGTATCAGCCGGTCAGGGCCGGGAGAGTGCGCTTGGGCGCATAGCCGGCGAGCTTCTCCCTGAGCTTGCTCCGGCCGCGGTGCAGGCGTGACATCACGGTGCCGATCGGCGTGCCCATGATCTCCGCGACTTCCTTGTACGGGTAGCCCTCGATGTCGGCGAGGTAGATGGCCACCCTGAAGTCGTCCGGCAGTTCGCGCAGGGCCCGCAGGATGTCGGAGTCGGCCAGCCGGTCCAGCGCCTCGGCCTCGGCCGAGCGCGCGGGCGGGGCGAGCGGGTCATGGCCGGTGTGCCAGTCTCCCTGCAGGTCGGCGGTGAGCGCGGCCGTGGGCTCGCGCCGCCGCTTCCGGTACCCGTTGATGAACGTGTTGGCCAGGATGCGGTGCAGCCAGGCCCGGAGGTTGGTGCCCGGCCGGAACTGGTGGAACGCGGCATACGCCTTGGCGATGGTCTCCTGCACCAGGTCCTCGGCGTCGCTGGCGTTCTTGGTCATGCGGAGCGCAGCCGGGTAGAGCTGGCCGATGAACGGCACGACGTCCTGCTCGAATCGCGCCTTACGGTCCGGGGTCAGGTCTTGCGACCTCATCGTTGCTCCGCTCGTTGATTGCCCGTCACCTTATAGACGCATGTGATTGCCATAACGATGCGTGATCTGTGCAACATTGCGGTTACGCATCGGGAACTCTCAGTCAACGCTCAGGTTTCCGGCCGGGTCCAGGCCAGCCCGGGCGCGCCTCAAATCCAGCCGTGGTACCACATGCGCGAGAACCAGGTGGTGTACGGGACGATCTTGGCGGCCATCACCGGATACATGTAGTAGAAGTTCCACAGGACCGCGAGCAGGTAGGCGCCGGTGAGGGCGGCGCCCGTGGCCCGCCGCGCGGGCGCGGCCCGGGCCGGGCCGATGATCAAGCCGATGCACAGCGTGATGGCGATGACGACGAACGGGTCGAACACCACCGCGTAGAAGAGGAACTCGGTCCGGTTATCGTGCGCCGCGAACCAGAACCACGGCAGCCACCCGGCGGCGACGCCCGCGAGCACCGCGCCGGCCCGCCAGTCCCGGCGGACCAGCCACCACACCAGGCAGACGAGCAGCGCCGGGCAGAAAGGCCCACCAGATCAGCGGGGTGCCGATGGCCAGGACCTCCTGCGAGCAGTTCTTGACCCCGCAGCCCGGCGGGGTGGTGTAGAAGAACGAGACCGGCCTGCTCAGGAACGGCCAGGTCCACGGCGCCGACCGGTACGGGTGCTGCTCGGTCAGGCCCACGGAGAACTGCAGGTCGTACCGCTGGTACTGGTACAGCGAGTCCAGCGCCGACCAGACCGGCACGTGGTTGCCGTGCAGCGCGGCCCAGTTGCGGTCGTAGCCGTACGGCGAGGCGAACCAGCCGCTCCAGGAGGCCAGGTAGGCCGCGGCGGGCACCAGCCCGAACGACACCGGCAGCCATTTCACGCCGGACAGCGCGCCCTGCCCGGGGGCGGTGAACCCCGCGGCACGCCGCGCTCCCAGGTCCCATGCCGCGGTCATGACCGCGAACACCGGCAGGTACCAGATCCCGTTCCACTTCGACGCGCAGGCCAGGCCGATGCAGAGCCCGGCCGCCACGCGCCACCAGCGGATGCCGAGCCTCGGGCCCGCGCTGTCCGTGAGCCCGCTGGCCGCCGCGTCCGCGATCCGGGCCCGCGACCGGTCCCTGTCGATCACCAGGCAGCCGAACGCGGCCAGGATCCAGAACATCACGAAGATGTCGAGGATCGCGGTGCGGCTGAGCACGAACTCCAGCCCGTCCAGGGCCAGCAGCAGCCCGGCCACGCAGCCGAGCATGGTGGACCTGGTCATCCGGCGGGTAATCCTGGCCGTCATCAGGATCGCCAGCGAGCCGACCACGGCCACCGCGAACCGCCACCCGAACGGGGTCAGGCCGAACAGCCACTCCCCGGCGGCGATGAAGATCTTGCCCAGCGGCGGGTGCACGGCGAGCTCGCCGCCGGTGCTCAGGATGTTGGTCTTGCCCGCGGCGAGCAGCGCGTTGGCGTTCTTGACGTGGTTGATCTCCGCGCCGTGGCGCAGGATCCCGTACGCGTCGCCGACGTAGTAGGTCTCGTCGAACACCACGGCGTGGGGCACGCTCAGCCGGTCGAAGCGCAGGAACCCGCCGAACGCGGTGACCAGGAGCGGCCCGGCCCACCCCCAGATCGCGTGGCCGGGAAACGGGGGGACCAGACGGTCCCGGAGACCAGCGGCGCGGCTGGGCGGCTCCGCCGTCACAGACTCGGTCTCAGATGCCGTCATCGACTGCAATCGTATGGGTGCCGGGCACTAGCGTGGGCGGCGATATGGACGGCTCCAGTAAACCCGAAGGTGGGGACGGGCGCGGGACGCTCACGCTCGCGGCCGCGCCGATCGGCAGGCCGCAGGACGCCTCGCCCCGGCTCGCCGCCGCGCTCGGCGAGGCGCCGGTCGTGGCCGCCGAGGACACCCGCCGGCTGCGCCGGCTGGCCTCGGATCTCGGCGTGCGGGTGACCGGCCGCGTGGTCTCGTACTACGAGAGCGTGGAAACGGCCCGGGCCCCCGGGCTGCTGGACGAGCTTGAGGCCGGCCGCGACGTCCTGCTGATCACCGACGCGGGCACGCCTGCCATCAGCGACCCCGGCTACCGGCTGGTCGCCGCCGCGGCGGCGGCCGGGATCCGGGTCAGCGTGCTGCCCGGCCCGTCCGCCGTGACCGCGGCCCTGGCCGTCTCGGGCCTGCCGAGCGACCGGTTCTGCTTCGAGGGGTTCCCGCCGCGCCGGGCGGCGCTGCGGGCCCGCCGGTTCGCCGAGCTCGCCGCCGAGCCGCGGACGACTGATCTTCTTCGAATCGCCGCGCAGGCTCGCCGTCACCCTGGCCGCCCTGGCCGAGGCGCTGGGCGGTGCGCGGTCCGCGGTGGTGTGCCGCGAGCTGACCAAGACGCACGAGGAGGTCAGGCGCGGCACCCTGGCCGAGCTGGCCGAGTGGGCCGCGGCCGGGCCGCTGGGCGAGATCACCATCGTGGTCGCGGGTGTCGGGGCCGCGCCGGGCCCCGACGAACGGGCTGGAGGAGGCCGCCGCCGAGGTGGCCGCGCGGGAGCGGGCCGGCTGCGCCCGCAAGGACGCGATCGCCGCCGTGGCCCGGGAGTTCGGCCTGCGCAAGCGGGACGTGTACGACTCGGTGGTCCGGCACAGAGCCACCACCGGGTAGCCCTAGGCTGTGGGGATGTCCGCAACGAGCCGTCACATCCTGGCCGCGCCCGCCTGGCCGTACGCCAACGGGCCCCGTCACATCGGCCACGTATCCGGGTTCGGGCTGCCCGCCGACATGTTCAGCCGGTACCAGCGGATGGCGGGCAACCAGGTGCTGATGGTCAGCGGCACCGACGAGCACGGTACGCCGATCCAGGTCCAGGCGGATGCCGCCGGCGTCACCGCCCGGGAGCTGGCCGACCGCTACAACCGCGTGATCGCCGAGGATCTGCTCGGCCTGAACATGTCCTACGACCTGTTCACCCGGACCACCACCCGGAACCACTACGCGGTCACCCAGGAGATCTTCAAGGGCCTCTACGACAACGGCTACATCTTCGAGCGCACGACCATGGGCGCGATCTCGCCGTCGACCGGCCGGACCCTCCCCGACCGGTACATCGAGGGAACGTGCCCGATCTGCGGGTTCCCGAACGCCCGCGGGGACCAGTGCGACAACTGCGGCAACCAGCTCGATCCCGCCGACCTGATCGACCCCCGTTCGAAGATCAACGGGGAGAAGCCGGTCTTCGTGGAGACCGAGCACTTCTTCCTCGACCTGCCCGCGTTCGCCGAGGCGCTGGGGACCTGGCTGCAGAGCAAGAGCGGGCAGTGGCGGCCCAACGTGCTCAAGTTCTCGCTGAACCTGCTCGACGACCTCAAGCCGCGGGCGGTGACGCGGGACCTCGACTGGGGGGTCCCGGTGCCGCTGGACGGCTGGCGGGACCGCCCGGACAAGCGGATCTACGTCTGGTTCGACGCGGTGATCGGGTACCTGTCGGCCTCGATCGAGTGGGCCCGCCGGTCGGGTGATCCCGACGCCTGGCGGGCCTGGTGGCAGTCGCCGGACGCCGAGTCGTACTACTTCATGGGCAAGGACAACATCGTCTTCCACGCCGAGATCTGGCCCGCCATGCTGCTCGGCTACAGCGGCAGGGGCAGCAAGGGCGGCACGCCGGGCTCGCTCGGCGCGCTCAACCTGCCCACCGACGTGGTGGCCAGCGAGTACCTCACGATGGAGGGCCGCAAGTTCTCCTCGTCCCGCTCGGTGGTCATCTACGTGCGCGACTTCCTGGAGCGCTACGACGTCGACGCGCTCCGGTACTACCTGGCCGTGGCCGGGCCGGAGACCCAGGACACCGACTTCACCTGGACCGAGTTCATCCGGCGCAACAACGACGAGCTGCTGGCCAACTGGGGCAACCTGGTGAACCGCAGCGTGTCGTTCGCGGCCCGCAACATCGGCACGATCCCGGAGCCGGGAGCGCTGACCGATGCCGACCGGCAGATCCTCCAGCGCTCACAGGACGCGTTCGCCACCGTGGGCGACGCGCTCTCCCGGTCGCGGTTCAAGAACGCGGTCACCGAGACCATGCGCACGCTCGCCGAGGCTAACAAGTACTTCTCCGAGCAGGCGCCGTGGAAGCTGCGCGAGTCCGACCCGGAGCGGATGCAGACCGTCTGCCACGTGACGCTCCAGCTCGTGAACGACGGCAACACGCTGCTCACCCCGTTCCTGCCCGGCTCGTCGCAGCTGGTCTACGAGATGTTCGGCGGA
This sequence comes from uncultured Actinomycetota bacterium, assembly GCA_963739645.1. Lineage (GTDB taxonomy): Bacteria > Actinomycetota > Actinomycetes > Streptosporangiales > Streptosporangiaceae > JASHPR01. The sequence continues at coordinate 41,254 of CAVUBM010000101.1, read as the reverse complement.
TCCGGCAGCTGGTCGGGGACGCCGCGGATCGAGGAGGTCAGCGAGGACGGCGGCCCCGGGTACCCGGTGATCACCGGCAGCTACGACGGCGCGGCGCGGTGGGAGTCCACCCCGATCCGCCCCGGCACGCCGCTGGCGCCGCCCGTGCCGCTGTTCACCAAGCTCGACCCCGGCGTGGCCGACGAGGAGCTGGCCCGGCTGGAGCAGGGGTGACCGCGGGGTCGTCCCCCCGGGCCAGCACAGCCCTGCCGCCGCCGCCCGAGCCGCTGCCAGCGGAGTGCTTCGACAGCCACACCCACCTCGACCTGATCGAGCGGCCGGTGCCCGAGATCCTGGCCGACGCCCGCGCGGCCGGGATCACCCGGGTGGTGACCATCGGCGTGGACCTGCCCACCTCGCGCTGGGCGGCCGGATGCGCGGATCAGCACCGCGACGTGTACGCGGCGGTGGCGATCCACCCGAACGACACCGCGAAGGCGGCCGGGTCCGCCGCGGAACGCGACGCGGTGCTGGCCGGGATTGCCGCCCTGGCCGAGTTGCCCCAGGTCCGGGCGATCGGCGAGACCGGGCTCGACTACTACCGCGATTGGGCGCCGCCCGAGACGCAGCGGGAGTGGTTCCGGGCGCATATCGAGATCGCCAAGCGGTCCGGCAAGCCGCTGATGATCCACGACCGCGACGCGCACGAGGATGTGCTGCGGATCCTGGAGGCCGACGGCCCGCCGGACCAGGTGATCTTCCATTGCTTCTCCGGTGACGCGGCCATGGCCAAGCGGTGCGCGGAGTCCGGGTACCTGATGAGCTTCGCGGGCAACGTCACGTTCAGCAGCGCCCAGCCGCTCAGGGACGCGGCGGCGGCCGCCCCGCTCGGGCTGATCCTGGCCGAGACCGACGCACCGTTCCTCACCCCGGTGCCGCAGCGGGGCAAGCCCAACGCGCCCGCGATGGTCGCGCACACGCTGCGCGCGCTGGCCGAGGTGAAACAGGTGGACGTGGCCGAGCTGTGCTCAGCGGTCAGCGCCACCGGCGAGCGCGTGTTCGGCCCCTGGTAGGCCCAGCGCGCCCGGAACCTGGCCGGCCTCGTCTGTCTCGGCCAGCCGGTCCATCAGCTCCGCGGCCAGCCGCAGCAACTCCCGCTCGGCCCGGGTGAGCTGCTGCTCCATCGCGGCCGCCAGCCAGGCGTCCCGCTGCTGCATGTCCCGGGCGAGCACCGCCCGGCCGGCCTCGGTCATAGCCAGCACCGAGCGCCGCCGGTCCCCGTGATCGGGCTCGCGGCTGGCCAGGCCGTCGCGCTCCAGCCGGGCCAGGGCCCGGGTCAGGGACTGCGGCTGCAGCCGCTCGGCCGCGGCCAGCTCGCCGGGCGTCATCGGCCCGCGCCGGCTCAGGTGGGCCAGGATGGCCAGCTCTAGCAGGGTCCCCTCGGCGCGCTGCCGCTCCATCCGCAGCCGCCGGGCCAGCCGGGTGGTGCCGCGGCGCACGATCATGGCCGCCTGCAGCAGGTCCTCGTCGGCCATGGATAGTACGCTAGCACGTACTTAATGGCTCAGGTGGCACTGCGAGGCAGCACCCAGCAGGGGACAAGCTCGTTGCCTCTGCGAGTCGATAGTAAGCTACAGCTTATGTTTTCCGTGCTGCGGCGACTGGCCGGACCACGCCGGGTCCCCCGCCTGGGCGGGGGACCGTCGCGGACCAGCCAGGTGGTGGCGGTGACCCGGGCCGGGCTGGACCGGCCGCACACGCCCGGCGGAGATCCCCGGGCCCAGCGCCGGCTCTGCCGGGGGATGCCTGCCGCCCCGGACACAGGGTTCGGGCCCAGCCTGGCCGCGCGGACCCGGTTCTTCGATGAGTGCGTGCTCGACGCGGTCTCCGCGGGGATCAGCCAGGTCGTGATCCTCGGCGCCGGCTACGACGACCGCGCGCTGCGGTTCCGCTCGCCAGGAGTCCGGTTCTTCGAGCTCGACCACCCAGCCACGCAGGCCGACAAGGCGCGCCGGCTGCGGGCGATCAAGGCGGGCGCCGGCGCGCCGGTCCTGGCCCCGGCGGACTTCCGCCACGGCGACGTGGCCGCCGTCCTGGGGGCCTGCGGGCACGACGCCGGCCAGCGCACGCTGTTCCTGTGCGAGGGGCTGCTCGTCTACCTGGATCGGCCCACCTGCGCCCGCCTGCTCACCGGTCTGCGTTCCCGGGCCGCCGCCGGGAGCGTCCTGGCCGCCAGCCTGGCCGTCCACGGCGAGCACCTGGACTCCGCCCAGGTCGCCGCCGTGGCCAACGCCCGGCGCCGGACCGGCGCGACCGAGCCGTGGCTCACGATCCTGCCGCCCGCCGTGCACCTGCGGCTGCTGCGTGAGTCCGGCTGGCAGGAGGACCAGGCCCGCGACGCCGCAGACGTCGGCACCGGCGCCGAGCCCGGCCGCTCCCTGCTGGTCACCGCCCGCCCCGCACGCTGAGCCCTCGTCGATGTACCGGAAGGGTCGTTGGAGCGACCCTTCCGGTACATCCACGGAGCGGCCGTTTCGGCTCGCGGGCGCTAGCGTTGCTGCGGTGGAGGACGTGGCGGGTGGGGACGGGCCGGGCGCGCCGCCCCGGCTGCTCGGGCCTGCCGACATCCGCCGGCTCGCGGACCGCCTCGGAATCCGGCCGTCCAAGCGGCTCGGCCAGAACTTCGTGACCGACGCGGGCACCGTCCGACGGATCGTGGTCCTGGCCGGCCTGAGTCCGGACGACGTCGTGCTCGAGGTCGGGCCCGGTTTCGGCTCGCTCACGCTGCCGCTGCTGGCCGCGGCCGCCCGGGTGGTCGCGGTCGAGGTCGATCCCGCGCTCGCGGCCGAGCTGCCGCGCACGGTGGCGGAACGCGCTCCCGGCCTGGCCGGGCGGCTCGAGGTGGTGACCGCCGACGCGGCGCGGGTACGGGACCTGCCCGGGGATCCGCCTACCGCGCTGGTGGCCAACCTGCCGTACAACGTGGCGGTCCCGGTCGTGCTGAACCTGCTGGCCACGCTGCCGTCGCTGCGCCGAGGCCTGGTCATGGTGCAGGCCGAAGTCGCCGACCGGATGAGCGCCCCGCCCGGCAGCCGGACCTACGGCGTGCCGTCGGTCAAGCTCGCCTGGTTCGCTGACGTGCGGAGGGCGGGATCGGTGCCGCGGACGGTGTTCTGGCCGGTACCGCGGGTCGACTCCGGGCTGGTGGCGTTCACCCGGCGGGATCCGCCGGACTGCGGCGGCGGGGCGGACCGCGGCCCCAGCCGCGAGGAGGTCTTCGCCGTGGTGGACGCCGCGTTCGCGCAGCGGCGCAAGACCCTCAGGGCGGCGCTGGCGCCCTGGGCGGGGTCCCCGGCCGCGGCCGAGCAGGTACTGCGGGAGGCCGCCGTCGATCCGTCGCTGCGCGGCGAGTCCCTGGGCGTGGCCGAGTTCGCCCGGATCGCCGCGGCCGGCCGGGAACACCGCTAGTCACGCCATCAGGCTCGGCGCGGCCGGGCGGGACCGCGTACGATCAACAGATCGTGACACCAGTGACCGTCCGGGTTCCCGCGAAGGTGAATCTGCAGCTGTCCGTGGGCCCGCCGCGCGCGGACGGTTACCACGATCTGGTGACCGTGTTCCATGCCGTGTCGCTGTACGACGAGGTGACCGTGCGGCCCGCCGAGCGGACCAGGGTGCTGGTGACCGGGGATGACGTGGCGGGCGTTCCGGCCGGGCGGGCGAATCTCGCGGTCCGCGCGGCCCGGGCCCTGGCCACGGTCGGGCTCCGCCGCCGGGGCAGGCCCGCGGTGCAGATCGAGATTCGCAAGCGAATCCCGGTCGCGGCCGGCCTGGCCGGCGGCAGCGCGGACGCCGCCGCCACCCTGGTCGCCTGCAACGAGCTCTGGCGTGCGGGTCTCACCCCGGCCGAGCTGCGCGAGGTGGCGGCGAAGGTGGGCAGCGACGTGCCGTTCGCGTTGCTCGGCGGGACCGCCGTCGGCCAGGGCCGGGGGGAGCAGCTCACCGCGGCGCTCGCGGCGGGGACCTACCACTGGGTGCTGGCGTTCGCCTCCGGCGGGCTGTCCACGCCTGAGGTCTATGCCGCCTGCGACCGGCTCCGCTCGGCGCACGCAGCCACCGACGGCGACGGCCCTGGGCTGAGCACGGAGCTGATGGCCGCGCTGCGAACGGGTGACCCGGCCGAGGTCGGCCCGCTCCTCAGCAACGACCTGCAGCCCGCGGCCGTGTCGCTGCGCCCGGACCTGCGCCGCACCCTGAACGCGGGCGCCGAGCACGGGGCACTGGGCGGCATCATCTCCGGGTCCGGCCCCACCTGTGCCTTCCTCGCCGCGAACGCGGCGCAGGCGCGGGAGCTCGCCGTGGCGCTGACCGGCGTCGGGGTCTGCCGGTCCGTGATGCGGGTCAAGGGCCCGGCCCCGGGCGCCGCGGTGGTCGCCACGGAGCCGCGGTGAAGGCCGCTGGGCGCCGATGAACCTGGTCAACGTGGAGCTGGGCACGAAGGCCTTTGGACCGCGCACGCTGCTGGACCGGGTGTCGCTCGGGGTGGCGGCCGGAGACAGGATCGGCGTGGTCGGCCACAACGGCGCGGGTAAGACCACGCTGCTCGAGGTGCTGGCCGGGGGGGCCGAGCTGGACTTGGGCCGGGTCAGCCGGGCCCGGGATCTGCGGCTCGGGTACCTGCCGCAGGCCGAGGACCTGGCCGGGGTGGTGCGTGAACTGGTCTTCGGCACGCGGCCGGAGCACGAGTGGGCGGCCGACCAGCGCAGCCGCTCGGTCGTGGCCGCGCTGCTGCCCGGCATCGACCCCGACGCCCGGGCCGAACGGATGTCCGGGGGTGAGCGCCGCCGCATCGCGCTGGCCTCGCTGCTGCTCAGAACCCACGACCTGCTGCTGCTCGACGAGCCCACCAACCACCTCGACATCGAGGCGATCCGCTGGCTGGCCGGGTACCTGCGTGAGCACGGGCGGGCCTTCGTCGTGGTGACCCACGACCGCTGGTTCCTCGACGCGGTCACCGAGCAGACCTGGGAGGTCGCCGACGGCCGGGTGCACTCCTATGACGGCGGCTACTCGGCCTACGTGCTGGCCCGGGCCGAGCGGGAGCGGATCGCCGAGGCCACCGACCAGCGCCGCCGCAACCTGCTGCGCAAGGAGCTGGCCTGGCTGCGCCGCGGGCCGCCGGCCCGGACCAGCAAGCCGAAGTTCCGGGTCGAGGCGGCCACCGCACTGATCGCGGGCGAGCCCGCGCCCCGGGACGGCGTGGAGCTGACCAGGCTGGCCACCGCCCGGCTGGGCAAAACCGTGATCGAGGCCGAGGGGCTGTCGGTGCGGGCCGGGGACCGGGTCCTGCTCGACGATGTGACCTGGCGGCTCGGGCCCGGCGAGCGGGCCGGCGTGGTCGGCGTGAACGGCAGCGGGAAAACCACGCTGCTGCGCCTGCTCGCGGGCGCGGACCTCGGCGCCGCCGGCCCATCGCCACCGGACGGGTCCCTCGCGATCGGCGGCCACGTGGTGCGCGGCAAGACCGTGCGGGTCGGGTACCTGCCCCAGGAGCCGGCCGCCGTGGACCCCCGGCTGCGGGCGCTCGAGGCCGCCGAGCAGGTGCGCAGCTCGGTCCGGGTCGGCAGCCGCGAGATGTCCGCCAGCCAGCTGCTCGACCGTCTGGGCCTGCGCGGCGACCGGCAGTGGGTGCCCGTGGCCGAGCTGTCCGGCGGCGAGCGCAGGCGGCTGCAGCTGATGACGGTGCTGCTGGACGAGCCAAACGTGCTGCTGCTCGACGAGCCCACCAACGACCTGGACATCGACACGCTGACCGAGCTCGAGGACATGCTCGACGGCTGGCCGGGGTCGCTGGTTGTGGTCAGCCACGACCGGTACTTCCTGGAGCGGGTGACCGACCACGTGGTCGCGCTGCTCGGCGGCCAGCTGGACTACCTGCCCGGCGGGGTGGCGGAATACCTCGAGCGCCTGGACCGGCAGCATGCTGCCGCTGCCCCCGCGGCCGCCGGGTCGCCGTCGGCTGGCCCGCGGGCCTCGTCCGCGGCGCGGCAGCGGGCGGCGCAGAAGGAGCTCGTCCGGCTGGAACGCCAGCTTGACCGCGTGTCGGGCCAGGAGGCCGAGCTGACCGTGGCGCTAGTCGAGCACGCCAGCGATTACACCCGGCTGGTCGACCTCGGCGCGCAGCTGCGCGCCGTGCAGCAGGAGAAGGCGGGGCTTGAGGACCGGTGGCTCACTCTGGCCGAAGAATTGTCCGGCTGAGCACGAGCCGGGTGCGGCCCGGCGCGGCTCCATTCCCGTGGGCGAGGATCAGCGGGCGGACGTTGCGTACTGGCTGTTGAAGTTCGGGGTTTCAGCGGTCGGCCAGCAGGAAAGTCCGGGCGATGACGCCGTAGCCAGCCGGGTTGGCGTGGATGTTCGGCCCGCGCGGGGCGGACGCGCACTCCCAGGTCCAGGTGCAGATCGCGGCCACGTTGCGGGGAACCTTGCCGATCTGGGGCAGCGTCACGCGGCCGCCGAAGTCTTCGCTGTGGAACGCGGTGAACACGTCGGCGACCCGGGCGCCGTACGCCTTGTAGATGCCGGTGAGCACCTTGTTGTAGCCGGTGACGAGCTCCTCGCTGAACCGGGCGAGCGCCTGGCCCATCAGGCCGTCGCGCCACTGCGCGAGCGAGGGCACGTAATAGGTCATCCCGATGATGCGCACGCTGGGGCCGGCGGCCGTGCGGAGCCGCGACATGATCTTCGTCAGGTTGCGGACCGTGTCGGGGATGCTCTTGGCCACGCAGGAGGCGACCGCTCTGACCGACGGGCGGGACAGGCAGGAGCCGGAGTCGTTGGCGCCGATGTCGATCGTGATCAGCGAGATCTGGCCGCGGTGCGTGCGCAGGAAGCCGATGGCCGTGGCCAGCTGCGAGCCGGCCGGGTAGGAGCAGATCCCGCCGTTGATCATCGTGGTGGTGGTCTCGCCGCCGCAGCCGAGCTTGACCAGCCGGAGGCCGGGCTGGGTGCGGCGCAGCGTGGCGTAGAGCTGGTTGGGGTAGCCCTGCTGGGTGGGACGGCTGGTTCCGGCCGCGTTGGGCTGAACCCCCCGGGAGAGCGAGTCACCGAGCGAGACGTAGTAGGTGGTTCTGGGGCTGGCGGTGGACCTGGGACTGGGCTGCGACGCCGGGTTGCTGCCGCCGCAGGCCGACGCCGTGACCAGCACCGCGGTGGCGAAGGCGACGAGGGTGGCGGCGCGCCGCACCTGGCCTCCAAGGACGCCTCAGGCAGCGCGTCCAGCCAGCGCTGCCAACGGGGATGCACAGTATATGAACCGGCTGGGGCGGTTCCGCCCGCCGCTGGCCCGCGTGGCTGCGTTGCCGCGGTCCGGCCGGGGACGAGAGAATGCGGGCATGAGAGAGCGCCTTGGCTCGCGGTCCTCGGCCGGCCGGATAAATCGATCCTGAGCATCGGGTCCAAGGGGTCGATCCTGTCGATCGGCTCGGTCGGCTCCATCCTGTCGATCGGCTCGGCCGGATCGATCCTGTCGGTGGGGTCCGCGGGCTCGATCCTGTCGATCGGGTCAGCCGCCTCGGCACTCTCCGCGTACTCGGTGGCCTCGGTGGCCAGCGTGGGATCGGTCCTCTCGGGGATGTCCCGCCGGTCGGTCCTGTCCTGGCGGTCGGCCTACGCGGTGCGGGGGCAGCGCGCCGCGCTCGACCCGTGACCCGGTAAGACTCGCGTCAGCGGGGCCCGTCCCCGGCCGGGGCGGCGTCGAACGGCGCGAGCAGGATCCGCAGCAGCGCCGCCAGCTCGCGCTGCTGCGCGCCGTCCAGCCCGTTCAGCAACTCCCGCTCGCTGCGCAGCAGGTCAGCGAGGGCCGCGTCGGCTGCGGCCTGGCCCCGGGGGGTCAGCTCGACCAGGACACCGCGCTTGTCGGACGGATCGGGGTGCCTGCTGACCAGGCCCGCGCGGGCCAGCCCGTCGATCCGGTTCGTCATCGTGCCCGACGTCACCAGCGTGGCCCGCAGCAGCGCCCCCGGGCTGAGCTGATACGGCGGGCCCTGCCTGCGCAGCGCGGACAGCACGTCGAACTCCCAGGCCTGCAGGCCGTGCGCGGCGAACGCCGCGGTCCGCGCCCGGTCCAGATGCCGGGCCAGCCGGGACACCCGGCTGAGGACCTGGAGCGGCTGGACGTCCAGGTCGGGACGCTCCGTCCGCCATCCCGCCACCAGCTCGTCAACCTCGTCCCGTAGCTGCGGGCGCTCGCTGGCCTGGTCCATGACACGCCAGCATATCTCTTGACATCAAGATTTTGCCACGGCTACGGTACGGGGGAGGGTATTATCTCGACGTCGAGATACTTCAGTCTCCCGGGAGGCGGCATGTGGGATCCCGATCAGTACCAGCGGTTCGGCGACGAGCGGTCCCGGCCGTTCTTCGATCTGGTGGGCCGGGTGGCGGCCGCGGATCCCGCGGTGGTTGTCGACCTCGGCTGCGGTCCCGGCCCGCTGACCGCGGCGCTGGCCCGCCGCTGGCCGCACGCCGCAGTGCGCGGGATCGACAGCTCGGCCGAGATGATCGAGGCCGCTCAGGCGCTGGCTACCGGCGCTGGCGACCGGCTCAGTTTCGCCCTCGGCGACGTCAGGGACTGGAAACCCGGCGGAGCCGTCGATGTGATCGTCTCCAACGCCGTGCTGCAGTGGGTGCCCGGCCACCTCGACGTGCTGGCCCGGTGGGCGGGTTTCCTCCAGCCGGGCGGCTGGCTGGCGTTCCAGGTTCCCGGGAACTTCGACCAGCCGAGCCACCGGGCACTGCGGGAGCTCGCGGCCTCGGATCGCTGGCGCCCGCTGCTGGCCGGGGTCCAGCTGAACCGGCAGGCGGCGGATCCGGCCGAGTACCTGGACCTGCTCGCCCCGGCCGGCTTCGAGGTGGACGCCTGGGAGACGACCTACCTGCACGTGCTGCAGGGTGACGACGCGGTCGTCGACTGGTACAAGGGCACAGGGTTGCGCCCGGTGCTCGCGGCGCTGCCGCCCGAGCAGACCGCCGCGTTCCTGGCCGACTACCGGGCCCGGATGCGCGAGGCGTACCCGGCCGCGCCGTACGGCACGCCGTTCCCGTTCCGGCGGGTGTTCGTGGCGGCGGTCAAGAAGTAGCCGGCGCGGCCAGGGTGGGCGCCGCTGCTGCTGGGCGCGCCTACTCCTGCAGCCGCTTCGTCGCCTCCGCGGAGATCGCCGGCTTCGGGTCGAGCTGGGACAGCCCGTTCCAGGCCAGGTTCATCAGGTGCGCGGCCACCACTTCTAGCTTGGGCTTCCGCGCGTCGAGCCACCACTGGCCGGTGAACGCGACCATCCCCACGAGCATCTGCGCGTACATGGGGGCGAGCTTCGGGTCGTAGCCCCTGGACTTGAGCACGTCGCCGAGTATGTACTCGACCTGCCCGGCGATGTCGCTGATCAGGCTGGCGAAGGTCCCAGATCCGGATGAAGGGCTCGAGTCGCGCACCAGGATCCGGAAGCCGTCGGAGTTGTCCTCGATGTACCTGAGCAGCTCGACGGCGGCCACCTCGAACTTCTCCATGGTGTCCTCGCCCTGGAGCAGCCGGGTCGCCAGCGCGAGGAAGCGCTCGACCTCGCGGTCCACGACGACCGCGTAGAGCCCTTCCTTCCCGCCGAAGTGCTCGTAGACCACGGGTTTCGACACGTCGGCGCGGGCCGCGATCTCCTCGATCGACGTGCCTTCCAGGCCGCGCTCGGCGAACAGGTGGCGGCCAATGACGAGTAGCTGCTCCCTGCGCTCTTTGCCGGTCATCCTCCTGCGGCCTGATCCCGAGGGCTGGCTAGTCACTGACCCATCATGTCAACCGGCCGGCAAGTCAGCCAATCGAGCGGGTTGCGGCCCGCTTCGTCATGGAGCCCAGCTTCCTGGTTCCGGTGCGCTTGCCACTGAGCCGGGTCTCGTCGGGCCAGCGGACGTCATAGACCCAGCCGAGCTTCTCGGCCACCCAGATCATCCGCGCCGCGATGTCGATCTGCCCCTTGAGTACCCCGTGCCGCGCGCAGGTCGGGTCGGCGTGGTGCAGGTTGTGCCAGGACTCGCCGAAGGACAGGATCGCCAGCCAGTTAACGTTCCGCGACTTGTCCCGCACCTCGAACTCCTCCTTGCCGAACGTGTGGCAGATCGAGTTGATCGACCAGGTCACATGGTGCAAGAACGCGACCCGCACCAGGCTGGCCCAGAAGAACGCGATGACCGCCCCCTGCCAGGACATCGACCAGAGCCCGCCGATCAGGGCGGGCGCCAGCAGCGACACGGCTACCAGCCACGGGAACCGCCGGGAGATTTTGGAGATGTCGGAATCGGCGAGCCAGTCCGGGCAGAACTTCTCCTGCGAGGTGCGGTTGCTGTCGAACAGCCAGCCGATGTGGGCGAAGCCCAGTCCCTTGGTCAGCGCCTTCCAGTCACTGCCGAACCGCCAGGGCGAGTGCGGGTCACCCTCCTTGTCGCTGTACTTGTGGTGCCTGCGGTGGTCGGCGACCCAGGTGAGCACCGGCCCCTCGATGGCCAGGGTCCCGGCGACTGCGAGCGCGATCTTGAACCCGCGAGTCGCCTTGAACGACCCGTGGGTGAAGTAGCGGTGGAAGCCCATGCTGATGCCGAGCCCGGAGATCGCGTAGAACACCACGGCGATCACGACGGCACGCCAGTTCAGGCCCCAGCCCCAGGCCAGCGGGACCGCGGCGAGGAGCGCGAGCATCGGCACGGCGACGAAGAGGGCGACCAGGATCCGCTCGCCCCTGCCGCTCGGCTCCGGGTCTAGGTCCGGCCGGGCCAGGCTCGGAGCGGGCTCTGGCGGTGCGACTACGGCGCCGGCCGCGGCGGTGTCTACGGAAGTGGTCATGGTAGTCCTCGCTTTACCCTGGAGCGTTGCGGCCAGATGAGCGCTCCGCCCGTACCGAGGTCTGGGGCGTGTGCAGATACGCTTACGTAACCGTAACCTACGCTACCGTAGGTTACGGTAGGTTGCGCAAGGGCTGGGCGAAAATTTCTCGAATTTGTGGCGAACATCACGATCTCGGGACGAATGGCCCGCTAACGATCATGCCCACTACCCGGAGCGCTATCGTTCATGCCACCGAGGTTTGGCGTCGATGAACCGCCGTCTCGGATCTGCCGATCCCGTAGGCTGTGACTCGACTTTCCCGGGTCGTCTAAGTGGCAGGACCAGGATTTTTGGTGTCCTTGACCGAGGTTCGAATCCTCGCCCGGGAGCAAATTGCTGGTTCGGGATTTGGCTGGGTTCAGTCGGCGCCGTCAGTGGCAGCCATGGCGGCGGCGGCCCAGCCTTCGATCTTCTGGTACAGGCCGACGCTCTGGCGGACGTCGATGCGCAGGCAGCCGTGATAGCCGTCGCCCACGTTTTTGCGCACGGTCGCCGGGTTGTGCCGCTTGAGGGTAGGGCTCCGGAACTGGCCCGGTCGAGCCTGGGTGACATCCAGCCAGAAGCGCTGAGCGGATACGGTGTCGGCGCTCTCGTGAACGTAGATGCGGAAGATCAGTTGTTCTCGCGCGATCCCAGCGGTAGCCAGGAAGTGCAAGAAGAACTTGATCAAGGCGGGGTCGCTATTGATGAAGCTGACTCGGTCGTCCCTTCGGCGGTACGGCTTAGTCTTGGCGCCTTCACACCAGTAGGCGATGGCCCCGGCGATGATGATCTCCCGCTGACTCAGCTCGCCGACTTCGGCTGCTGCGGCTAGGCGAACCGATTCTCGCTGCGCCTCACGGATGGGCCGCTCTGTGGCCCAGTACCGCCGTACGCCCTCGGCGACTCGCTTGCGGCACTCCTCGTAGCTCAGGCCAGGTGGCCGGGGGATGTTCCTGACCCATAATGAGACGGAGCTCTTGGAGACGCCGAGTTCGGCTGCGATCTGGTTGTAGTTAAGGCCCTGTTCGCGCAGGTCCCGGGCCTTGTCTCGAAGCGGATCTTTGGCGTTTGGGCGCCAAGTCCATGGCTGCGGCGGCTCACCTTTGAGTGCCTCGTTCAGGGTCCTGTTGCTCCCTATGGCGAGCAGGTCCTTGATCTCGCGGCGGGACTTGCCCGCGCGGCGGAGAGCGATCGCCTGCTCCCTTAACTGGGGAAATGCTATTTTCTGGCTCATATTCGAATATTAGTGCGAGGTGCTGACAAAACGGGACGGAGCCTGAGGGCGGCTCTGCGTCGGCCCGGCCGCTGTCGTCGCCGGGCCGACGCGGGCCGGAGCGAGCCCGGGGCGAGCCCGAGGGCCGGATGGTGATCGGGGGCACAGTTGGGTGCATGCGGGACCTGGCCAGGCGGCCTGGCGGTATCCTGCGAGGGTCGGGAGCGTGAATGGCCGGGGCATGCACCGGCGGCGCGCAACAAGCCCAGGGCCTGCAGCGATATCGAGGAGCCGAGCCGAGTGAGCCTAACCGGTCCGGCCGCCGTGATCATTCTTGCGGCGGGTGAAGGCACCCGGATGAAGAACCGCACCCCGAAGGTGCTCAACGAAGTGTGCGGCCGGACCATGCTCGGCCATGTGGTCGCGGCGTCGCGCGAGCTCAACCCCAGCCGTCTCATCGTGGTGACGGGGCACGGCCGCGACCTGGTCACAGCGCACCTGGCCGAGCGTGCGCCCGAGGCCGAGATCGTCGTCCAGGACCGGCGGGGCGGAACCGGCCACGCCGTGCGCACGGTGATCGAGGCTGTCGGCCTGATCCACGGCACCGTGGTCGTGACCTACGCGGACACCCCGCTGCTGCGCGGGGAGACGCTGGGTGAGCTCGTGGCCGAGCACCAGTCGCGCGGCGCCGCGGTGACCGTCGCTGACCGCCAGGCTGGACGATCCCACCGGCTACGGCCGGATCATCCGGGATGCCGACGGGGCGTTCACCGGCATCGTGGAGCAGGCGGACGCCAGCCCGGAGCAGCGGGCCATCACCGAGATCAACTCGGGCATGTACGCCTTTGACGGCGATCTGCTCGCCGACACGGTCAAGCGGGTCCCGACCGACAACGCCAAGGGCGAGGAGTACCTCACCGATGTCGTCTCCATCCTGCGCGGCGATGGCTACCCGGTCGCGACCACGGCCTGTGCCGGACCCCGAGGAAGTCCTGGGCGTGAACGACCAGGCGCAGCTGGCCTGGGCGCGCCGGGTGCTCAACGAGCGGCTGCTCGGGAACTGGATGCGCGCCGGGGTGACGATCGTCGATCCCGCGAGTACCTGGATCGATGTCGGCGTCACGCTGCAGCCCGGCGCGAAGATCGGCCCCGGCACCCAGCTTGAGGGCAGCACCACGATCGCGGCCGGTGCTCACGGTCGGGCCCGGGTGCCTGCTGCGGGACACGACGGTCGAGGACGGGGCCACGGTGGTCAACTCGGTCTGCGAATCGCCGAAGTCGCGGCGCGACGTCGACCGTCGCCCCCGGCGCTCGACCGTGGGGCCGTTCGCGCACCTCAGCGGGGGGGCGCAGTCTGTGACCGGCATGACCATCGCCAACAGCAAGCGAGATGCTGCTCTCTGCTCCGGCCGTGCCTACCCGGAGCTGACCGAGGAAATAGCCACCTGCCTGGGCATCGAGCCCGCCCCCACCATGCTCTACGACTTCGCCAACGGCGAGATCTTCGTCCGGTTCCTCGAGTCGGTCCGCGGCTGCGACGCGTTCGTGCTGCAGAGCCACACCGCGCCGATCAACCAGTGGATCATGGAACACCTGATCATGGTGGACGCCCTCAAGCGGGCGTCGGCGAAGCGGATCACCGTGGTGGCCCCGTTCTTCGGCTACGCCCGCCAGGACAAGAAGAGCCGGGGCCGGGAGCCGATCTCGGCCCGGCTCATGGCTGACCTGTTCCTCACCGCTGGCGCGGACCGGATCATGGCCGTCGACCTGCACACCGCCCAGATCCAGGGCTTCTTCGACGGCCCGGTCGATCACCTGTTCGCGCTGCCGATCCTGGCCAGCTACATCGAGAACCAGCTCGACCTGTCCCAGGTCACGGTGGTGGCACCGGACGCCGGACGGGTCCGGGTCTGCGAGCGGTGGACCGACCGGCTCGGCTGCCCGCTGGCGATCATCCACAAGCGCCGCGACACCGACGTCGCCAACCGGGTGAAGATCCTCGAGGTCGTCGGCCAGGTGGCGGGGCGGACCTGCATCATCGTGGACGACATGATCGACACCGGCGCCACGATCGTGAACGCCGCCGACGCGCTGTTCGACCAGGGCGCCTCGCAGGTGATCGTCACCGCCACGCACGGCGTGCTCTCCGGCCCGGCGGTGGACCTGCTGAAGAACTCCAGGATCAGCGAGGTGATCGTCACCAACACGCTGCCGATCAAGAACGAGAAGCGATTCGACAAGCTCACCGTGCTCTCGATCGCGCCGCTGATCGCCCGGGCGATCAGCGAGGTGTTCAGCGACGGCTCGGTCACGAGCCTGTTCGACGGCCAGAGCTGACGCGCCTGGGCCACGACGCGGCCGCGGCCGAGTTCCGCACCCGGCGGCGGGAGCTCGGCGCCGCGCCGGCCCGCGATTGACCGCGGGCTGACGGGCGCAGGTCCGGTGCCGGCCGTTTCTCGGCTACACTTCCCCCGAGAATCACCCCGGTAGTCGTTGAGGAGTTCCACCGTGCCCGAGGTACGTATCGCCGCCGAGCCGCGGACAGAGTTCGGCAAGGGCCCGGCCCGCAGGGAGCGGCGCGCGGGCAGGGTTCCCGCCGTTCTGTACGGGCACGGGACCGACCCCAGGCACGTCAGCCTGCCCGGCCACGACGTGCTGCTGGCGCTGCGGACAGCGAACGTGCTGATCCGGCTCGAAGGCCTGCCCGGCGGCAGCCAGCTGGCCCTGCCCAAGGCGGTGCAGCGCGACGCGATCAAGGGTTCCGTCGAGCACGTCGACCTGATCATGGTCCGCCGCGGCGAGAAGGTCACCGTGGACATCCCGGTCACGATCACCGGCGAGGTGGCCCCCGACGGGCTGCTCGACCAGCAGCTGGTGCAGATTTCCGTGGACGCCGAGGCCACCAACATCCCGCCGGGCATCGAGGTGGACATCGAGGGCATGGAGATCGGCGCGTCGGTGCACGCCGGCGACCTCCAGCTGCCGACGGGCGTGACGCTCGCGGTGGAGCCCGACATCCTGGTCCTGCACGTGATCGCGGCGCCGACGGCCGAGCAGCTCGAGGCCGAGCTTGGCCTGCCCGAGGCCGAGGCCGCCGAGGGCGAGGGCGTGCCTGGTGCCGTGCCCGAGGCCGCGGCGCCCGGCGCTGGCGAGGGCGGCGACCAGCCAGAGGGCGGCGGCGAGGCGCCGTCGGACTGACCTGCGATCCCGGCCCCGGGCCCGCCGTGTGCCCGGGGTGGTGGCGCATGTCACCCGGAGCACACCATGGCCGATAAGCGCTGGCTGATCGCCGGGCTCGGCAACCCGGGCCCGGGTTACGCGGGCAACCGGCACAACGCCGGGTTCATGGTGGCCGACCTGCTCGCCGAGCGGATCGGGACCCGCTTCAAGCGGGACCGCTCGCGGGCCGCGGTCGCCACCGGCCGGCTGGCCGGATTCCCGGTCACGCTGGCCAAGCCGCAGCCGTTCATGAACCTGTCCGGCGGCCCGGTGGCGTCGCTGCGGAGCTTCTACAAGCTCCCGCCGGACCAGATCGTGGTCGTCCACGACGAGCTGGACATCCCGTTCGGCACGGTCCGGCTCAAGCTGGGCGGCGGGGACAACGGCCACAACGGCCTGCGGTCGGTGACGGCCGCGCTCGGCACGCGTGACTACTTCAGGGTGCGGGTGGGGATCGGCCGGCCGCCGGGCCGCGATGGACGCCGCGGACTTCGTGCTGCATGATTTCTCCGCTGCCGAGCAGAAGCAACTGCCCGAGCTGCTCAGCCGGTCCGCCGATGCCGTCGAGACGCTGCTGCAGCACGGCCTGGCCGCCGCGCAAACCGAATTCCATGCCGCGCCGGGCGAGGTGGTGGGGTGACAGGGACGAGGTGTGGGGTGGCAGACCGAGGCTGCGGCGCCAGAGGCCGAGGTGTGGATGACAGACGATGTTGTGGGGTGACAGACGATGTCCGATGACGACCGCCTGGCCGCCGAGCTGGCCGCCGAGGCCGGACGGCGGCTGCTGGAGCTGCGCGCCGGCGGGGGTGACCCGGTGGAACTGCGCGGCGCGGGCGACCGCCAGTCGCACGAGTTCCTCACGGCCGAGCTGGCCCGGCGGCGCCCCGGCGACGCGATCCTGTCCGAGGAGGGCGCCGACGATCCGGCCCGGCTGTCAGCCAGCCGGGTGTGGATCGTGGACCCGCTGGACGGGACCAGGGAGTTCGGCGAACCCGGCCGCACGGACTGGGCGGTACACGTGGCGCTGTGGGAGGACGGTGAGCTGACCGCGGGCGCGGTGGCGCTCCCGGCCGAGGGCAGGACGCTCAGCACCGCCCAGCCGCCCGCTGACCCTGGTTCCGGTCCCTCTTTTTCATCCGGAACGCTCCGGCTCGTGGTCAGCCGCACCCGCCCTCCGGAGTTCACCAGGCGGCTGGCTGACGAGATCGGCGCCGAGCTGGTGCCGATGGGGTCGGCCGGGGCCAAGGCCGCCGCGGTGATCTGCGGCGCGGCCGACGCCTACGTGCACAGCGGCGGGCAGTACGAGTGGGACTCGGCCGCGCCGGTCGCCGTCGCCTGGGCGGCCGGGCTGCATGCCTCCCGTATTGACGGCTCGAAGCTGTCGTATAACCAGGCCCCGCCTTCCGTGCCGGATATCCTGATCTGCCGGGCCGAGCTCGCGGACAGGCTTCTCGGGGCGATCAGCTCCGCGGAGCAGCAGGACGGACAGTGAGCCCTCTCGCCGCCCGGCCACAATTTCATTAGCCCACCCATCCGGCCCTCGCCCCGCCCACCCGACCCTCACCCACCCGGACCCTCACCACCCGGAGCTTCCCAGATGTCCACGCCGCGTTCCGATTACCTGCTTTCGCAGCTCGACGTCCTCGAGGCGGAGTCGATCCACATGATCCGCGAGGTCGCCGCCGAGTTCGAGCGGCCGGTGCTGCTGTTCTCCGGCGGCAAGGACTCGATCGTGATGCTCGCGCTGTCCGAGCGGGCGTTCTGGCCCGCGCGGGTGCCGTTCCCGGTCATGCACGTGGACACCGGCCACAACTTCACCGAGGTCCTGGAGTTCCGGGACCGGCGGGTGGAGGAGGCCGGCACCCGGCTGATCGTGGCCTCGGTGCAGGATTCGATCGACGCCGGCCGGGTCGCCGAGGAGACCGGCCGCTGGGCCAGCCGCAACCGGCTGCAGACGACCACCCTGCTGGACGCGATCGAGGAGAACCGGTTCGACGCCGTGTTCGGCGGCGCCCGCCGGGACGAGGAGAAAGCCCGGGCCAAGGAGCGGATGTTCTCGATCCGTGACGAGTTCGGCCAGTGGGACCCGAAGAACCAGCGGCCGGAGCTGTGGAACCTCTACAACACCCGGATCCGCCGGGGTGAGCACATCCGGGTGTTCCCGCTGTCGAACTGGACCGAGCTCGACGTGTGGCACTACATCGAGCGGGAGCAGCTGGAGATCCCGTCCATCTACTTCGCGCACCAGCGCCAGGTGTTCGAGCGGGACGGCATCCTGCTGGCCGACAGCGAGTACGTGACCAGGGGGGACGACGAGCCGCTGTTCGATGCGAGCGTCCGGTACCGGACGGTCGGGGACATGTCGTGTACCGGGGCCGTGGAGTCGACCGCGGCGACGATCCCCGAGGTGATCGTTGAGATCGGGGCGACCCGGATCACCGAGCGGGGCCAGACCCGTGCGGACGACCGCACCAGCGAGGCCTCGATGGAGGACCGCAAGCGAGAGGGCTACTTCTGATGACGGGCAGCCAGACCACGGGCAGCCAGACCACGGGCGACCAGACCACGGGCAGCCAGGCCGGCTCCGGCGCCGTTCAGCCGGTCGCGGACCGGCACATGGACATGCTGCGGCTGGCCACCGCGGGGTCGGTGGACGACGGCAAGAGCACCCTTATCGGGCGGCTGCTGTTCGACTCCAAGGCCATCTTCGAGGACCAGCTGGCCGCGGTGGAGCGCACCAGCAAGGAGCGCGGCGAGGACTACACGAACCTGGCCCTGCTGACCGACGGGCTGCGGGCCGAGCGGGAGCAGGGCATCACCATCGACGTGGCCTACCGTTACTTCGCGACGCCGCGCCGGAAGTTCATCATCGCCGACACTCCCGGTCACATCCAGTACACGCGGAACATGGTCACCGGCGCCTCAACCGCCGACCTCGCGATCGTGCTGGTCGACGCGCGTAACGGGCTGACCGAGCAGAGCCGGCGGCATGCGTTCCTGACCACGCTGCTGCGGGTGCCGCACCTGGTGCTCGCGATTAACAAGATGGACCTGGTGGACTACGACAGCGCGGTGTTCGAGCGAATCGCCGAGGAGTTCTCCTCGTTCGCGACCAAGCTGGAGATCGGCGACCTGACGTTCATCCCGATCTCCGCGCTGCACGGCGACAACGTGGTGCAGCGGTCCGCCAGCATGCCGTGGTACGACGGGCCGTCCCTGCTGCATCACCTGGAGCACCTGCACATCGCCTCGGACCGGAACCTGATCGACGTCAGGTTCCCTGTGCAGTACGTGATCCGGCCGCACCAGGCCACCGACCCGGCCCTGCACGACTACCGGGGCTACGCCGGCCAGGTCGCAGGCGGGGTGCTCAAGCCCGGCGACGAGGTCATGCACCTGCCGTCCGGGCTGACCACCATCATCGACCGTATCGACACGGCGCAGGGCCCCGTGTCCGAGGCGTTCCCGCCGATGTCGGTCACTCTGCTGCTCGCCGACGACCTGGACGTGTCCCGGGGCGACATGCTCTGCCGGCCGCACAACCAGCCGCCTGCCGCCCAGGACGTCGAAGCGATGGTGTGCTGGATGACCGACGCCAGCGCGCTGACCCCGCGCCGCAGGCTGATCGTGAAGCACACGACCAGGACCGTGAAGGCGATCGTCCGCGACCTGCACTACCGGCTCGACGTGAACACCTTGCACCGGGACGAGGCCGCCACCCAGCTAGGCCTGAACGAGATCGGGCGGGTGAGCCTGCGGCTGACCCAGCCGGTGTTCGCCGACCCGTACACCCGCAACCGCGCCACCGGCGGCATGATCCTGATCGACGAGGCGACCAACGCCACCGTCGGGGCGGCCGTGCTCACCGACGCCCGGTAACGTCCTCGCGGCCGTCGCGTTCGTCCTGACCCAGATGTACTGGGTCACGGTGTGGTTGCCGTTCGGGATCGCCGCGGCCAGCCGGTAGTCCGGGCTGGTCTCCACGGCGTGCGCGATCACCTGGTCCACCGCCGGCGTGGTCTGGAAGTTGTAGGCGATCACCCGGAAGTAGCCGGCCTTGATCGCGGCCACGTAGCCCGCGTTCCCGGTGAGGAACTGCCCCTGCGCGTCGACGTAGCCGATGTAGTACGTGGACGTGAACTGGCGGGGCTGGGCGTCGGGGTGATGCCGCAGGTAGTAGATGGGCACCTCGTCCACCTCGACCAGGTACCTCGCGTGCGGCTGCAGGTACCTGACCATGTCCCGGGTGAACACGGCGGAGTTGGGCCAGGCGTTGAACAGGTTGTTGGCCTGCACCATGCCGAGCACCAGCGCCCCGCCCCAGATCGCGATCCCGACCTGCGCGCGGCGGAAGTGGTCGCCGACGATGCGCGCGAGCCCGACGCCCGCCATGGGGGCCGCGAAGAACAGGCCGAACCCGACGTGCTTCTGCAGCGCGGTCAGCGTGTGCAGGTGGATCTGGTCGGCCGGGGCGAGCAGCGCGGTGCCGGTCAGCACGCACGCCGAGCGCAATCCTGCGGAACCTCGCCGCCGGGCAGCGCGATCCGCTCGCCCGTCTCGGTCTGCGGCTTCATGGCGTACGCCACGGCGCCGATCACGGCGAGCGCGAACGGCGAGCGCGCCCCACTCCGCGCTGTCCTTCAGCAGCAGGCTGGTGGAGGTGTTGCCGAGGAACCGGTTCGTGGTCGTGAAGTCGATGCCGCGCAGGTACGACGGGCCCGCCTTATAGACGGCGCCGGCCAGCAGCCCGCCGAGGGTCACGCGTGAACGCGAACGGCGGTATCAGCGCCAGGCGCCCCCGGTACGGCCACGCGGCCAGGGCGGTGAGCGCCACGATCGTGGGCACGAACAGCAGCGAGGCGTACTTGCTGGCCACCGCCAGCGCCACCACCGGCGTGGCGAGCAGGTACAGCGGCCAGCGGAACGCCGCGGTGCGCACCACGATCCAGGTGGCCAGCGCGAGCAGGCAGAGCGCCGGGGCATCGTAGGTGGCCAGGTGGCCGAGGTAGATGGCGGACTCGGTCACCGAGAAGATGACCGCCGCGCACAGCCCGACCCGCTCGTTGAACAGCCGCCGGGTCAGCGAGTAGAGCAGCCCGGTGGTGGCCAGCATCGCGAGCAGGCTGACCGCCCGTGCGGCGGCCAGCCCGCCCACGCCGTCTGCCAAGGCGCCGAGCACTGGATAGAGGACGGGCGCGCCGGAGAAGTACGTTGCGTAATTGCCCTGCAAGGCCGCGCCGTGCAGCCAGTGCGCGATCTCGAGGTGCCCGGAGTACAGGTACAGCGCCTCGTCCTCGAACGCGGTGTTGCGCATCCGCAGCGACAGAGCCGCCTGCACGAGCAGGATCGCGGCGAGCACCGCCCGGCTGACCCACTTCCGGCGGCTGCTGGACTCGCTGACCCGGGCCGGGCCGTGCTTGCCGCGCGGCATCACGAGCACCCGGGTGCTCGGGCCGGCTCCTCCTCGGTCAGCACGGGCGCCTCGGCGGGAGCAGGTCCTGGCCGATCGGCGGCGTCGGTCCCGGCCTTCCTGTAGGAGGGCAACATGACGGTCTCGGCGTCGGGCGACTGAACCGGGCGCTTGTAGGTCGGGGACGAGCCGCTCCGCCGCGGTGCGGGCGAGCCGTTGCGAGCCGGGGGCGAGCTGCTGTCACGGGCCGGCGGCGAGCTGGCGCGGGGCGACCGCGGGTCGGTGCTGCGCGGAGGAGCCGGCCCGTCGCGGGCCGGAGGCTGGTTGCTGTCCTCCGGCGGCGCGTCGCTGCCGCGCTGCGAGGAGCTGCTGTGGCGCGGCGGGGACGCGCCGCCGCGCCGCGCTGGACCTCGCTTGTCGGGCGGCGCCGAGTGCTGCGGCCTCTTGGTCATTTCTTCGGGTCGACGAGGGTGAGGTCCGCGATGTCACCGGCGATCGCGGCGCGCAGCGGCGGCCGCGACTCGATGTTCCAGTTGACGCCGTTCTTGTTGTAGTCGAAGTACATAAACCCCAGCAGATGAGGATGGTTGGTGACCGCCGCCACCAGGTTCGCGGCCGACTCCACCTCATCCGGGCCGGTCTCGATCGCGGTCTCGGCGATGATGAGCGGCTTGCCGGTGAACTTCCTGATCTCCGCGACCGTGGGCAGGAACAGGCCCGCGTAGGTGTGCGGCCCAGTGGTGGCGAAGTAACCGGTGACCCCGACCCAGTTGACGAACGCGTTGCCCGGCCAGTACGGCTGCAGCGGCACGTCCGGCACGGGGTTGATGACGTTGGGGTTCCAGACCCAGATCACGTTGAGGGCGCCGGCCTGGGCAAACAGGTCGTGGATGTGCCGCCACGCGGCCACGAACTCAGCCGCGGTGGCCTGTGAGGTGCCCCACGGGTACCAGTTGCCGTTCATCTCGTGGCCGAAACTGATCGCGACCGGCACGTTGAGCGCGCGCACGGCCTTGGCGAACGTGCGTGACGTACGTGTCGCTCTGGCCGGCCGCGATGGACTGCACGGTGACGCCGAACGGCTCCCAGGCCATGTAGTACAGGGCCCCGTATGACCAGGCGTTGCTCGCGGCCAAGGCGTCAAAGGGCTTACCCCAGGCGACGTACTGGCCGACCAGGTTGGGCTTGCGGCCGGTGTTGCTGGCGAACGAGGTGAGCGGGGTGATCGAGTCGGGCGCGCCGTTCGCCTCGATCCCCAGGAACTTCCCCGACGTGGGATTGAGCAGCCCGGACACGTTGTAGGGCTTGGTGCTGGTAGGCGCGGGCGTAGGGCTGGCGGGCGCGGCGCCCCCGCCCGAGCTGGACGGCGCGCGCGGCGGGGACAGCGTCCCGCAGCCGGCCACCGCCGCGATCAGCACGATTCCCGCGAGGGCCCGGGCGGCCGACGTTGCGGTCACGTGGTTCCGGCTCTCGGCTGGATGAGAATGCGGCCGACGACCACGAGCTGGAACAGGCCGAGCACGAAGATCAGGAAGAAGTTGTACGGGTCCATGGTCATCATGCGCCACAGGGCCAGGCCGACCCACAGCACCGCTGAGAGCGCGCTCCAGCTGATCAGGCCGATCCAGAGCCGGCGCCGGCCGTCCTGCTTCCTGCTGCCGCTGCCCGACGGCTGCCACCCGCGCAGCCTGCCGCGCAGCATGTCCGTGAACGCGAACAGGTGCGCCCACCCGGATATGACCCGCACCGACCACGCCTCCAGGCGGTAGGGCGCACGGTGCCACATGGGGTAGATCACGCCCGCGTAGAACAGGACCGGGGCGATGAAGATCAGGTTCCGCATCAGCAATTGGCCAGGGACGAACAGCAGCATCGCGATGGCCAGGGCCGGGGCCACGAACGTGAACACCGCCGTGTACACGTAGCCGACGAGTCCGGTGAGGTAGCACAGCCGCATGTACAGCGGCAGCTTGGTCCGCCAGAACTTCTTGTCGCGCATCAGGCTCATCGTCCCTGAGCACCAGCGGTACTGCTGGTTGAGGAACGCGAGGACGTTGTCCGGGCAGTTGCCGGTCGACAGCGCGATCGGCAGGTAGCGCAGCTTGTCAGCCGAGCCGGTACAGGTCGAAGCCGGTGTGCAGGTCCTCGGAGTGCTCGGCGAGCGACATCCCGTTGTTCTTCTCCAGGGCGGCCCGGCGGTAGACGGCGCAGCTGCCCACGCAGATCGCCCCGTCCTTCTTCGCCCTGGCCGTCTGGATGGACCGGTAGAACAGCTCCTGGATGGCGCCGGCGCCGCGCTCGACCCAGGTCTGCTCGTCGAGCACGCGGAAGAACTGCGGAGTCTGCACGATCCCGATGTCGGGGAACATGTCCAGGTGCGGGCATCGTCTCGTCGAGCAGGTCGGCGCGGGGCGCGAAGTCGGCGTCGAGCAGCAGGATGTAGTCGCCGTTCGAGATCGTGAACCCGTACCTCAGGTTGCCCGACTTCTTGAACCAGCCGCGGTCAGGGCGGGTGGCGTAGGCGAAGCCGAACCGGCGGGCCATGGCCTTCAGCTCGGGATTGGCCGAGTCATCCAGGACGTACGGGGTGACCTGCCCCGGGTACCGGTTCCTGAGCACCGCGACGTGGTTCCAGGCGTTGCGCAGCACCTCGATGGGCTCGCCGCACACCGGCAGGAACACGTCCACCGACGGGTACCACAGCGGCAGCCATCCGGCCACGATCCGCTTGTGCTCGGCCAGGTCGAAGCTGCGGCTCATCCCGTCCACGACCAGGGAGAGCAGGAAGGTCATGATGCCGAACAGCGCGAACGGGGCGTAGATCAGGAACCAGGGTGAGTTCTCCACCATCCGGTACTGGCTGTACACCAGCGGCGGGAAGCTGAGCGCCGAGCAGATCGTGAGCACCCACATGTACCGCCGGACGTAGGTGTACTTCTCGTGGTCCTTGGGCGGGATGGGGAGCACCGGGTTCGGAGCTGCCTGCTCCTCGCGGGCTGCGCCCCGCCGGTGCGACGCGGCCGGCTGGTTCGCGGCGCCCGGCCGCCGCGCGGCCCCGGATCTGTCCGCGGTCGGCCTGCCCGGAGCAGCCGGCCTGCCTGGACCGGTCGGCCGGCCCGGGGCGTCGAGCTCGCCCGGAGCCGCGCCCTTGTCCAGCGGGCCGGGCTTGGGTCGGCCGGGAGCGGCGTCGGGCTGCGCCGGGGCGGTCAGCCGGTCAAGGCGGGCCGGGTCAGGCCGGGCGGGGGGGTCCAGCGTGGGCCGGGCGGGGGCGTCGGGCTTGGTCCTGGGGATGAACCAGTCGTAGGCGTCGGGCGGGTCCGCAGCGGTGCGCCGGTCCAGCGAGTCGGGCTTGGCTGGGGTGGTGTGCCGGTCCAGCGGGTCGGGCCTGCCCGGGAAGGTGAGCTTGTCGCGGGTGTCGGGCTGGACAGGGGCGGTCCGCCGGCCCACGGGGTCCGGCTTGTCCACGGCGGGCAGCTCGAGCGTGGCGTCGGGCCAGGCCGGGGTGGTCGGCTGGCGCGCGGCGTCCGCCTGGGCCGCGGCCTCGGCCTCAGCTGCGGCGTCCTGCTGGCCCGGGGAGTCGGGCGTGTCGGGGGCGTCGGGCTGCTCAGGCGCGCTCGTCTTGCGGTGCTTGGGTGCGGTCGCCGGGCGCGCCAAACGCGCACCCCTGGCGACAACAGCCATTCCAGCTCCCCTTGATCCCCAAGAAGCCGGCCAGGACCGGGCCATCGTTACGGCACGCCACGTACCGGCAGGTGTTACACCAGAGCGTAGAGAGATGTAGGCGGGCGCGGGTGCGAAACGACCGTATTGCGCCGCATGACCCCCCTGCGGGACGTCATGCCATCTCCTCGTGGGCACAGTAGCTTAAAAAAATAGTGTTATGCCTGCATAACAGCAGCCATGTCTGGCACCCTGTGGCAGTCGCAGGTCGGCTGACCCACCCGCATGTCCCGACTTGTCTAATACAACCCTGGACAATCCGGATAAGCGGAGGAGGGGCGCAAGTCGGCTGTGGCGACCGTTTCGGAGATCATCTCGGAGATGCGTGCGGCGGCCCCTGCGGGGCAGCGCAACCTTGAGGACGGGACGCTCGGGGAGCTGCGCAGCCTGACCCAGGCGCTGCTTGCCGCCAGGCCCGACGCGGTCGAGGAACGCGCGAGATTCCTCGGACTGCGGCAGCGGGGTATCGCGGTGCCCGAGGCCGAGCTCAACGACTGGCTCGGCGGGACGACGGTGCTCGTCACCGGCGGAACCGGATGCATCGGCTCGTCGCTGATCGCGCAGGTCGCCGGCTGCGGCCCGCGCAGGCTGGTCAGCGTGAGCCGGGGGGTGACCGACAGATGGCCACGCCTGGCCGGGGCGGAGTACGTCCACGGCGACATCAGGGATCGATGCCGTCTCGCGGCCATCTTCGACGAGGTCCGGCCGGACGTGGTGTTCCACCTGGCCGCGCAGCGCGATCCGGGCCTGGCCGAGCGCGATGTGCACTGCACGGTGAGCACCAACGTGCTCGGCACCGGCCACGTGATCTCCGCGGCCGAGGAGTTCGGCGTTCCGCAGGTCGTGTCCGCTTCGACCGGCAAGGCCCTGCGCCCCTACTCGCGTGAGGTGTACACGGCCTCCAAGCGGGCGGCCGAATGGCTGATGGCCAGCGCGGCCGCCCGGGGCACGGCCCGCTACTCGGCCGCCAGGTTCACGCACGTGGTCGACAACTCGATCATTTACGCCAAGCTGCTCGGCTGGTGTGAGGACGGCGTGATCCGGCTGCACGCCGCGGACATCATGTTCTACGCACAGTCGGCCCTGGAGTCCGCGCAACTGCTGCTGCGCACCGGGCTCGGTGCCTCCCGCGGCAGCCTCTGGGTGCACGCGATCACGGACCTGGGCTGGCCGATCGGACTTCTCGACCTGGCCCTTGGCGTGCTGGCCGAGACCGGGTCGCAGGCGCCGGTCTACTTCAGCGGCTACGACCCCGGCTACGAGAGCGCGGCGTTCCCCGGTCTGTACGACCCCAGGACGGCGGGCGAGGTGAGCCCGCTGCTGAACAGCTTCGAGGCCGCCTGCGCGGATCAGGTGCCGGGCCGGGTGACCGATACGTTCGCCGCGGCGTTCGCGCCCGGGCCGGAACCCGACACCGCGCTGCTGGCCCTGCAGGACGCCTGCGCGGCCACCACGGATCCCGCGACCATACGCGCGGCCCTTGACTCCTTGTCGTGGTGCCTGTTCGACGCCATGCTGCGGGTGGTGTCGCGCGAATCGCTGGCCCGCGTGGCCGAGCTGACCGCGCCGTTCGAGGACGAGCTGAGTTCCGCATACCGGCGGATCCTCGCCGCGGTCCGCCAGTACGCCGGGGTCGGCTGAAGCCCTCCTGCGCGTTGCTCCCGGCCCACCGCGGGTGCGGCCTGCCGGGTTCCAGGCACCACGCCGGGCCGGGGGCACCGTGCCGGGCCGAGGGCGGGCGGGGGTGTCGCGTGGGGTGGGAGGTATGGTCCGGTTGACATGCCTGCACGAGGAGAGCCCGTGACGACCTTCCAGAACCTTGCCGACTTCGTGGCCCTGCCCCGCGTGACCGCGCTGCGGCTGTCGCCGGACGGGTCCTGGCTGGCGGCTGCGGTGCAGAACGTCAGCGGCGAGCCAGCGAAGTGCGTCACCAGCATCTTCCGGATCTCCACGACCGCTGGCGGACCACCACCAGTCCGGCTGACCCGGAGCGCCGAGGGCGAGGGCGGCCCTGAATTCCTGCCGGACGGCTCGCTGCTGTTCGTCTCCAAGCGGCCAGGGCCGCCACCGGGGCCTGACGACGGGGAGGCCGGCCAGGACGGGGCCGCGCAGGATCAGGACCAGCCGGGGCTATGGCTGCTGCCCGCGGGAGGCGGCGAGGCCCGCAGGATCGCTGCCCTGCCCGGCGGTGTCGCCGGCATCGCCGCCGCTGACGACACCGGCACGATCGTCCTGGCCTCACCCGCGCTGCCCGGCACCAGCGGGGCCGACGAAGACGCCAAGCGCAGGAAGGCGCGCAAGGACGCTGGCGTGACGGCCATCCTGTATGAGTCGGGCGCGCTCCGGTACTGGGATCACGACCTCGGCCCCGCTGCGCCGCGCCTGTTCGCCGCGGAGATCACTGTGTCTGATGAGGCCGTGCCGCAGCTCCGCGACCTCACGCCGGACCCGGGCCGGGCGCTCGACGAATGCTCGTTCGAGGTCGCCCCGGACGGCGGGCTCGCGGTCACGACCTGGAGGGTGTGGGACGAGACCGGCAACCCGACGGACGAGATCCAGGTCATCGACATGGCGACGGGAGACCGGCGGGTCCTGCTCTCGGCGCCCGGCGTCGACTTCGAGAGCCCGATGATCTCGCCTGACGGCCGCCTGGTGGCCAGCATTCAGACGGCCCACGACAGTTACGAGGTGCCCGGCCCCGTCACCCTGGTGGTCACCGGGCTTGATAGCGGCGGCCCGGAAGGCAGCGGCGGCCCCCGGGACCTGCTCGGGGACCTGGACCGGCGCCCGCTCGAGGCGGCCTGGGCCCCTGATTCCGGCTCGGTCTACTTCACCGCCGACGACCAGGGCCGGCGGCCCGTGTTCCGCGCCGACCTGGCCACCGGCGAGGTGAGCCGGGTGACCACGGACGATGGCGCGTACGACCACCTGTGCCCGGCGCCCGACGGCCAGGCGCTCTACGCGCTGCGCTCCGCGATCGACGAGCCGCCGACCCCGGTACGGCTGGATCTCACCGCTGCGGGCAGCCAGCCGCAGCGGCTGGCCAGCCCGGGATCGTCGGTGGAGCTGCCGGGCCGGCTGGAGGAGATCGAGGCCACCGCCGACGACGGGGCCAGGATCCGGGCTTGGCTGGTGCTGCCGGGCACCGCCAGCGAGGCCGAGCCCTCGCCCCTGGTGCTCTGGGCCCACGGCGGCCCGATGATGAGCTGGAACGCATGGTCCTGGCGGTGGAACCCATGGCTGATGGCGGCCCGAGGCTATGCGGTCCTGCTGCCCGACCCGGCCCTGTCCACGGGGTACGGCGAGGACTTTGTCGCGCGTGGTCATAACCAGTGGGGCGGCCGGCCCTACACCGACCTGATGGCGATCACCGACGCGGCGGTGGCGCGGGCCGACATCGACCAGGCGCGCACCGCCATGATGGGCGGGTCCTTCGGCGGCTACATGGCCAACTGGATGGCCGGGCACACCGACCGGTTCCTGGCGATCGTGAGCCACGCCGGGCTCTGGGACCTGAGCCAGTTTTCCGGCACCACAGACGCACCCTCCTACTGGCGGAAGATCTTCGGCCATCCCATGAGCCAGCCCGAGCGCTACCTGGCCAACTCGCCGAGCCGCCATGCTGAGCAGATCAGCACGCCGATGCTGGTCATTCACGGCGACAAGGACTACCGGGTGCCTGTGGGCGAGGCGCTGCGCCTGTGGTGGGACCTCCAGGGCCAGGCCAAGGACGTCAAGTACCTGTACTTCCCGGACGAGAACCACTGGATCCTGAAGCCCGGCCACGCGATCGTCTGGTACGAGACCGTGCTCGCCTTCCTCGCCCAGCACCTGCTCGGCGAGCCGTGGCAGCGGCCTGAGCTGCTATGACCGCTTCATGACTGCGGCCAGGATGAGCAGATGACCCGGGCCGGGCTGGACAAGAGCCCCGGCGATGTCGCCGCGATGTTCGACGGCCTCGCCGAGCGCTATGACCTGCTGAACGATGTGCTGTCGCTGGGCCAGGACCGGCGCTGGCGGCACATCGTCGCCCGGGCCGTCGGGGCTGGCGCGGGCGAGCGGGTCCTTGATCTGGCCGCGGGCACCGGCACGTCGTCGCGGGCCTTCGCCCAGGCCGGGGCCCAGGTTGTGGCGTGTGACTTCTCGCTGGGCATGCTCCGTGCGGGCAAGTCCCGTGCGGACAGACAGCGGGCCGGCCAGCAGGGGTCCGCGGGCCGCAGCCCCACGGCGACAGTCAGCTTCGTGGCCGGAGACGCCCTGGCCATCCCGTTCGGCGATCGGTCCTTCGACGCGGTGACGATCTCGTTCGGCCTGCGTAACGTGACCGACACTGATGCCTGCCTGGCCGAGATGCTGCGGGTCACCAAGCCCGGCGGCAGGCTGGTGATCTGCGAGTTCAGCCATCTGCGGGACCGGCGCCTGGACGCGGTCTACTCCAGGTACCTGGCGGCCATGCTGCCCGCGGTCGCGGCGCGGCTGTCGCGCAATGCCGGGGCGTACAGCTATCTGGCCGAGTCGATCGCGGACTGGCCCGCCCAGGCGGAACTCGCGCGGCGGATCGCCGCCGCCGGATGGCGGTCGGTGCGCTGGCGGAACCTGACCCTGGGCGTGGTGGCCCTGCACGTGGCGCGTCGGTCCGGCTAGCAGCTAGCAGAAGTTCCTCGCGGCCGCTTGCCCTCCTTGTGGCAGCCCGATGCCCTTCTTATTCTCCCAGGCCCACTAAATCCCTGGTTAACCGATAATTTCAGTAGGATAAGCCCTAAAATATTCAGCTTGTCTCAAGTTTGTGTCAACCGCCCATTCAGCTCATGCGTCATGTCAACGTAACGAGCAGGTGGATCTAGGGTGTCGCCGGGGCAAACGGCGCCTGGCGGTGGGGCGGGGTGAACACTTGGCCGGACGGACAGCAGTTGGCACTCATCCGGCACGGGCGAGGACCGCGTCGCTGTCTGCCGCGCGTGATCCTGCCGCTTGGACGGTTGCCTATCGCCGACTGGCCGGGCTCGTAGACTGCGGATGCGCCCTGGCCGGTGGTCTCCTAGCTTACGAGATCCGCTTTGATAGCCGCGGTCATGCCTATGGTGCATATCTCCTCCTCAGCCTGCTCCTGCCCCTGATCTGGCTGCCTTGCGTGGCGCTGTCCGGGGGGTACGACTCTCGGTTCATTGGTGTCGGCTCAGATGAGTTCCGCAAGATAGTCAATGCCGGCCTATGCCTCACCGCTGCTGTCGCCATCCTGGCCTACGCCACAAGAACCGACCTTGCACGCGGCTACGTGGTTGTCGCGCTGCCGTCCGCTACGGTCTTTGACCTGTTCGGCCGTTACGCGTTGCGCAAGAGGCTGCACAAGCTCCGAAGCCGAGGCCGGTGCCTACGCAGGGTCGTGGCCGTCGGGCACGCATCCGTGGTAGCTGATCTCGCGGCCGAGTTGCGCAGAGAGACTTACCACGGCCTATCTGTAGTGGCAGCGTGCCTGGCTGGCCCTGCGCCGGACAGCAACGAGATCGCGGGAGTCCCTGCCACCGCCGGGCTCGGCGCTGTGGCCGATGCGGTGCAGCGGTTCCAGGCCGACACCGTGGCCGTGCTCGCGTGCCCGGAGATGAGCGGGGTGCGACTGCGCGATCTCGCCTGGGAACTCGAGAAGACGGGCACGGACCTATGTGTGGCGGCTGCTCTCCTCGACGTCGCAGGACCACGCACCACAATCAGGCCCGTGGCCGGGCTGCCGTTGCTGCACATGGACCATCCGGAGTTCTCCGGAACACGGCGGCTCATCAAGACGGCATTCGACCGGGTGGTTGCCGCGTCGGCGCTGCTGCTCCTGAGCCCGCTATTCGTAATCGTGTCGGTCATCATCCGCAGGTCTGATGGGGGAGCGGCGCTGTTTCGGCAGGTGAGGGTAGGCCAGGACGGCAAGTTCTTCACCCTGTACAAGTTCCGGACGATGGTGCCCAACGCCGAGGCGCAAAAGAATCAGCTAGAGGCGATCAACGAGACCGATGCCGTGCTTTTCAAGATCCGTAACGACCCGCGCGTGACGCGCGTCGGCACATGGCTGCGGCGCTGGTCAGTGGATGAGCTGCCGCAGTTGCTCAATGTGCTGCGTGGTGATATGTCACTCGTAGGGCCACGGCCGGCCTTGCCGGAGGAGGCGGCGCTGTACCGTGACCATGTCCGGCGCAGGCTGGTGGTCCGGCCCGGTCTCACCGGATCTGTGGCAGGTCAACGGCCGCGCTGACCTGTCCTGGGAGGAATCGGTCCGGCTTGACCTCCGTTACGTGGAGAATTGGTCGTTCCTGCTTGACCTGCAGATCCTGTGGAAGACCTGGTCAGCGGTCAGGCGTGGCTCCGGGGCCTACTAGTTTAGAGAATCAGCCGTAACTGTTACGAGCTTGGATATGAATCAGTTAGAGACCCTTCATCGTCGCCGATCGTCTCAAGTGCCTTGGCCAGTATGACTCTAGTCGATGACGTGGCTACTGCCTTAGCGAAGAAGCGAAGAACAGCGGTTTGTTTTTGCGTCGTGCCCATTCTATCCAGGATACGGTCAGTCAACTCGGCGACCACGGTAACTGCAACTGCAATAGCGATTCTCTTCGTGATTGCCGATCGCATAGTGCTCCCTACGAGACGCATTAACCTCATTGCGCTGTCTCTATAGACTCGCGTTGTGATCCATCCGGCGCCCGTCCGCAACCTGCCGTCTACGCCGACTAGTCACAGGTCAGCTCGAAATCAGCCGTTCTGAGACGACACTTCACTGTACCGCTCAATGTGGGCAGAGTAACACCGACATCGCCAGGTCGTCTGATGTTGAGCTGCTCCTCGTACGAGCTAAGACCTCAGCCAGTCGTCAGGGCGTTTAGTGTGGGCCAGCGAGGTTACGCCAAGAGCCTTTGTCGGCGGCACGTGAATACTGGCTCTGGCACTCCTGAGATCTTTCCTGTCTTGTTCCCTCACCCGGCCCGCGTGTCGGTCGAGCGGCTCTTCCTGGCGGGCCGGTCGGTGCGTATCCAGGCCAGCAGCGCGGGCAGTGCCAGGCGGCCAGGGCATCCACTGCCTGGCCGCCCTGGCGATGCGCAGTCACCTCTTCCCAGGGCGCCTTAGACTCAGCGCCAGCTGGGCGGTAGCGCTGCCCGTAGCGTTGCTGGCCACGACCCTGACCTGGTAATGCCCAGGTGGAAGCAGCCGGTGATGCTGACCGTAACCGTAGTAGCGCAGAACTGCCCATCCGGCGGACAAATCCGGCCGGTCCAGCTCGCGGACCACATTACCCTGACGGTTGAGCACGCAGATGGACACGTCAGCAGCGTGGTTGAGCCTGAACCTGATCCTTACGTGGTGTCCTCGGTGACCGACAGCGTGGGCGGGGTGATGGTGAGCCCTGTGATCACCAGCCTGCGCGTAGCGGGCGAGGGGCTCGGGTGCGCTGACCGGCTGGGCACCGGGACCGGCGTGCTCGGGCTCGACGTCGGGGCAGGCGGGGCGGGGGTGCTCGGGGGAGCGGGTACGGGCGCGCCCCTAACGGACCTGGCCACCGCCGCCCGCCACGCCTGGATCGATGCGCTGTCCTGGAGCACCGACCAGGGGAACCCGCCGGCATCGAACAGCGTGCCGAACAGCGCACCGCTACTTTGCATGTAATTGGCGACCTCGGTCAGCCACTGCGGCCGGTCGGTCGGCGTGCCGAGAGCGAACTCGGCGAAGCCGAAGGGCAGGCCGACGCTCTTCGAGGCGGCCACCTCCGGACCCATGAACTGGGCGGGCGGAGTAGGCTGCGGGTGCCCGTTATCGGTGCCGTTTGGGTACGCATCCCAGCCGAGAGTGCTGATAACTCCGCCGGCTGGCAGGTAATTCCTGAAGTTGTATTGATCGCCGGGACGGGCATCTTGGTGCTGCAGGATCAGCGTGGAATGGAGATAGGGATTGTGCGCCGCATCAGCGATCGCCACGATGTGGGTCCAGGCTGCCTTGTACTGGGCGAAGGTAAACTGGCCTTGCTTAATAAGAGCTTCAGGCTCGATGTAATACGAATAGTAAATCGCATGCCCTCTCGGAGCGGCATCGAAGAAGCGCGCCAGCGCAGCGTCGTCGGCACCCGACAGGATGTCCTTCGGCAGCGGACGGAAGCTCACGACCACCGCTGATTTATTGAGCCCCAGCGCGCTCGTGCTCCACTGCTGCGGGGAGGGTACCACCGCGCCGTAATAGACGCGGATGATGGGCATGTGCCCGAACTGTGCTGTCGCCGCCGCAGGGCTGCCGGCACCGCTGAGGTTCGCGCCGAGCGGTGTGGTGGTAACCGGGGTGACCGAGGTGTCGGCGGCCAGCTGGGGCATCCGCGAGCAGTTCGGCACCGACAACGCCGTGGGGCTTGCGTGGTTGGCCATGGCTCGCATCGCGGTCGTCCCCGCCAGCAGGGAGAAGGCCACAGCCAAGGCCGCGCTTCCGTAGCGTAGCGTCCGGCTGCGCCGTCGCGGCCTGGCCGGAACCGGATCTCGCCCGGCGCGGGCTTGCTCTGCGTGACGCTGCCGGCCTGCGTGCTGTGGTGCGTGCTTGCCACGGGGCATGGACGCTCCTCTCCTTGGCCGCCTACCGGGTTAGCTGACGGGTTCGGGCCGGAGGAGCCCTACGGGTGCCGACCTTTTCGCGCCGGACGGCACGCCGATTCACCCCGGGGAACGGTGGGTCCCCGGCTCCCTGGATGCGCCAGGGACTCGGCGGTTCGCTGCCCGTCGCGGATGAAGCGGGCAGCAGCGGGGCTAACAGCGTTGGACATTAACGGAAACAGGACGATGCGGCAGCAAGAACGCGAAAAGTCTCAGCACTCAGCCGCCATACCCGGGCCGTTCCCCTCTTCGGGTTAGCGGCCCAGCGGGGCGGGACGCGGTCCGACCGAGGTTCCGGGCGGAGGGCCGCCAGGGCCGCGCTCGGGACGCTCGGTCTAAGTGAGTGTCTGATTAATGGGCGGTCGCGGCCAGGCGCCGGGTCATGAGGGCGATCATCGCCCACAAGATCATTGCTTCGTGGCTGGCGGGCAGGTGTTCGTAGTCGCGAGTGGTGCGCCGGTGCTTGCTGATCCAGGCGAAGGTCCGCTCGACGACCCAGCGGCGGGGCAGGATCTCGAAGGTGCGGGGGTCGCGTTTGGCGACGATCTGCAGGGTCATCTTGAGCGTGGCGGCCCAGGTGGCCAGCGTGCCGGTGTAGCCGGCGTCGGCCCAGACCAGGCGGACGTGGCGGCAGGCGCGGTGGGTGTTCCACAGCAGCGGCCGGGCGCCGGCGCGGTCCTGGACGGACGCGGCGGTGATGACCACGTCCAGGATCAGGCCCATCACGTCGACGGCGATGTGGCGCTTGCGGCCGTTGACTTTCTTGGCGGCGTCCCAGCCCCGGGTGGCCTTCGGCACGGTGTCGGCGGCGCGGACGGACTGGGAATCGATGACCGCGGCGGTGGGCTGGGGCGTGCGCCCGGCGGCTGCCCGGACCTGGGCGCGCAGCTCGGCGTGCAGCCCGGCCAGGGTGCCGTCATCGCGCCAGGCAGCGAAGTACCCGTAGACGGTCTGCCAGGGCGGGAAGTCGGCGGGCAGGTACCGCCAGGCGCACCCGGTCCGGTCGACGTACAAGATCGCCTCGACGATCCGGCGGACCGGCCAGATCCGGGGCCGTCCCCGACGGCCGGGCCGGTCAGCGGGCAGGTGCGCGGCGATCACCTGCCACTGGGCATCGCTCAGGTCGCTGGGATAGCCCCTGGCTTGGCGTCCGGGCCGGCGCATACCCTGGGCACGCGCGGGCTCTCGTGTCGTCCTGGTCGTCACAAATCGGGATCATGGGGCCCGCGCCTGGCATCTGGCCGGTACGACACACCGATCCGGCAGGACAGCCGTAGTCAGGCCGCCCGCCCCAGACCCGATTAATCAGACACTCACTAACCTCGCGCTTTCGCCTGAGCATTGGCTAGCTTGATCGTTTACATGTAAAAAGTGCCTTTGGCCTGGGAGAATAGGACTTGTCGAAGGACCTGTCCGCCACCAGCCGAAGGCACTTTGCAGATGCAGAATACCGCCTGCCGTCCCAAGATCACTGTGTCCGCTGACGGGACCGGGATCGTGTCCCACGCCGGGGCGGTGCTGCTGACCCAGACGCTGCGGGTCAGCGGGCTGGACGCTGGCCTGGCCGCCGCGCTGGGGCGGTGGAAGACGCCGCGGGCGGTGCACGACCCGGGGAAGATCATCGCTGATCTTGCCGTGACGCTCGCGCTGGGCGGGGACTGCCTGGCTGACATCGGCGCCCTGCGGGCTGAGCCGGCGCTGTTCGGGCCGGTGGCCTCGGACCCGGTGGTATCCCGGCTGGTCAGCCTCCTGGCGGCGGATGCACCGCGGGCGCTGAGGGCGGTCCGGGCCGCGCGCGCCGCCGCGCGGGAACGGGCTTGGGCGCTGGCCGGAGGCGCCGCGCCCGGATCTGACGGGGGCCTGGTCACCGTCGACATCGACGCGACGATCGTGACGTCGTGCTCGGAGAAGGACCAGGCCGCGCCCACGTGGAAGAAGACATTCGGGTTCCACCCGCTGACGGTGTTCGCCGATCACGGCGCCGGCGGATCTGGGGAGCCGCTGGCGATCTTGCTGCGCCCGGGCAACGCCGGATCAAACACCGCTTCCGATCACATCGAGGCCACCAGGCTGGGCCTGGCGCAGCTGCCGGCCGCGCTGCGCCGGCGGGTACTGATCCGCGCCGACTCCGGCGGCGGCACCCACGAGTTCCTGAACTGGCTGACCCGGCCCGGACGGCGGCTGGCCTACTCGGTCGGGTTCACCATCACCGACGAGATCGCCGACGCCATCCTGGCTATCCCCGCTCGTGTCTGGGCCCCGGCCTACGACGCCGACGGGCAGGTCCGGCCCGGCGCCTGGGTCGCGGAGATCACCGGCATGCTGGACCTGTCGTCCTCGCCGGCCGGCATGCGGGTCATTGTCCGCAAGGAACGCCCCCACCCCGGCGCCCAGCTGCGGTTCACCGACATCGACGGCCACCGTTTCACCTGCTTTGCCACCAGCACTAAGAGCGGGCAGCTCGCCGACCTGGAACTGCGCCACCGGCTCCGGGCCCGCTGCGAGGACCGGATCCGCAACGCCAAGGACACCGGCCTGCGCAACCTCCCGCTGCACGGCTATGCCCAGAACCAGATCTGGTGCGAGATCGTCGCCCTGGCCTGCGAACTGCTGGCCTGGACGGCGATGCTCGCCCTGGCCGGGCCAGCCCGCCGCTGGGAACCCAAACGGCTGCGGCTGCGGATCTTCACCTGCGCCGGGCGCCTCGTGCGCGGCGGCCGCCGCCTGCGGCTGCGCTTGGCCGCCCGATGGCCCTGGGCCGGCCACATCACCACCGCGATCACCCGGCTGCGCGCCCTCGCGCCCGGCTGACCAGCGGAAAACATCCCAGCTACAGGAAAGGAACCAGCCAGGGCCCGTGGAACCCCGCACACCCGGCGCGACAGCCGGGCCACCAGGCACCGCCAAGCCCTGAAAAGGGCAGCCGACCAAAGCCTCAGGCCAGACAGCCAAGATCACGAAAGACCGAGGCTGTGGCAGCGATGGCCGAGTCGGCCGCTGATGAGGTTGCCGCGCGCCGCATTGGGCAATAGCGCTGAACGAGCTGTCGCGCCCTGAAGCCTAGGCCGCTTCGCGCCCACGCCGTCTTTGACCGCGTTGCGCTAAGCTCAGTCCTCTGCATGGAGGAGGGGTCGGGATGGATCCACATGCCTGCGCCGCCGACTGGTTGAAGGCCCGGGATCCGCTGGAGAGCGGTGCCGCGCCAGGCGGTGGGAGCGGTTCGCCGCCGCATTCCCGGCCGCCGCGGCGATGTCAGTGATCGACCTCGGAGGCACCGTGCAGTCGTGGCTGCGCGCGCCGGTACGGCCAGCATCGCTGCACATCGTCAATCTCGCCCCGCAGGACGGTGATCTTCCAAGCTGGATTCGCACCGACCAGGCCGATGCCTGCGACCTGCCGCCACGGATCATCGGCGGCGGGTATGACCTTGTGTTCTCCAACTCGGTGATCGAGCATGTCGGCGGGTACGCGCAGCGACAGCGGTTCGCTGATGCCGTGCACAAGCTGGCGGCCAGTCACTGGGTGCAGACTCCGTACAGGTATTTCCCGGTAGAGCCGCATTGGCTGTTTCCCGGGTTCCAGTTCCTCCCGCTGGCCTCCCGCGCGGAGATCTCCCGGCGGTGGCCGCTCGCCCCCAGCCTTGCCGCAACCAGGGAGGAGGGTGTGCGGCGGGCGCTGGCCGTTGAGCTGCTGTCCCGCTCCGAGATGGAGTTCCTGTTCCCCGGCTCGGCGATCTGGGCTGAGCGCTTCATGGGGCTGCCCAAGTCTCTCATCGCGGTTAAGTCCGTGTAGTCCGAGGTGCCGACCAGTCCGGCTGACAGTTCGTCAAGGGACGGCCCGACGCTCGAAGTGAACCCGGGCAGCCAGTAGTAGCTGTTGTATGCCGCCTGCCCCAGTGGGCGTCAGCGGGGACCATCCAGCGGTTGTTCCGCAACGTCCCTGGTCAGCGCAGCCAGTGCCAAGCTCCAGTCATCACCCTGCGCTCCAGGGCTGCGCGGCCGTCAGCGATCTCCTCGCCGAAAACGGTCAGCGTAGAGCGCCACGGCAAGACTATTCCGACCGTCACTGACCGCGTGGCTGAGGTTGAGCTCGCTGCCGAGCACCTTGCGAAGGCGGAAGATGTGCACTTGCAGGCGATTACGGTCGGCGAGAACCTCGTCTGGCCCCACCCGCGGCGCCGCTGGCCGGGCCGCGTTAGCGCCGACCAGAAGGCCAGCTACCGGGTCCCGAGTACGCGGTGTCCTGCCGGGCTCTGCAGGTCCGCGAGTCTGGTTCTGCAAGTGGCAGCGCGGCGCCGTCGGCGGCCGGGCTACGCCGTGCCCGGTTGGACGCCGCGGTGAAGGCCGCGTTCGACGCTTCGGATAAGACCTAATACTGCAACGGCACTTGCGTGATCCTTCTGGGATCATGGGTGCATGGTGGTGGATCTGGTAGCGGCGGAACTGGATGCGGTGCATGAGCGGATCGCGGGCCGGTTCGCGCGTCGGAGCCGCGGGCCCGGGTGCGGGAGTACGTGTCCGGGCTGGTCGCGGGCTTGGAGCGGAAGAACGGGTGGACCCTGGCCGAGCGGGCGGGCGAGGTCAGCCCGGACGGGATGCAGCGGCTGCTGCGCCGGGCGGACTGGGACACCGGCGAGGTCCGCGATGACGTCCGGGACTACGTGATCGAGCACCTGGGGACCGGGACGGCGTGCTGATCGCCGATGAGACCGGGTTCATCAAGAAGGGCACGCCGCTCGGCCGGGGTGCAGCGGCAGTATTCGGGCACGGCGGGGCGGACGGAGAACTGCCAGGTCGGGGTGTTCCTGGCCTATGCCTCTGCGCACGGGCACGCGCTGATCGACCGGGAGCTCTACCTGCCGCAGTCCTGGGCTGAGGACCGGGACCGGTGCCGCGCGGCGGGCATCCCCGACGAGTCGAGTTCAGCACCAAGCCGCGGCAGGCCCAGGCCATGATCAGCCGGGCGATCGAGGCGGGCGTGCCGTTCGCCTGGTTCACCGCGGACGAGGCCTACGGGCAGGCCAAGTACCTGCAGGCCTGGCTGGAAGACCAGCGACGTGTTCTACGTGCTGGCCATCCGGCGCAGCGACACCCTCACCACCACCAGCGGCGAGCAGCGGGCCGACGCGCTGATCGCCGCCGCGCCCGCCCGGGCCTGGCAGCGGCTGTCCACCGGCGCCGGGGCGCACGGCCTGCGCGAATTCGACTGGGCCCGGATCCCGGTCCGGACCGCCGCGTGGCGGCCCGGCCGCGGGCACTGGCTGCTGGCCCGCCGCTCCATCTGCCGACCCCGCCGACATCGCCTACTACGCCTGCTACGGTCCCCGCCGGTCCCGCCTGGCAGACCTGGCCTGGACCGCGGGCAGCCGCTGGCACATCGAGGAATGCTTCCAGCAAGCCAAAGGCGAGGCCGGCCTGGATCACTACCAGGTCCGCAGCTGGCGGGCCTGGCACGCCCACATCACCTTGTCCATGCTCGCGCTGGCCTGGCTCGCCGCCACCCGGGCCCGGGCGGTAAAAGGGGAACCGGCACCGGTGACCCGGGCATGATCGGCTACACGCTACCGGAGATCCGCCGCCTGCTGACCAGCTTACTCCAGGCCCGGGCACCCGACCCCGAACGGTCTGGTCCTGGTCACGCTGGCGCCGGCGACGCCAGTACCAGGCCCGGCTGTGTCACTACCGGCGCCGCGGCTATGCACATACATGATCATGTCGGTCCTGTCGTTACGGCTTGTAGCCAGCGGCAATGAATCCGAGAACTGCTAAGAACGTCTGCGCCTCGGCGGCTCTCCAAACCTGCCCACCATGCGGCCACCTCGCTGGCGGTGACCTGACCGGCGTGCATGGCCCGGTCGATCGTTCCCGGTTGAGTTGCTGGTAGATGGCGAACCCGGCCGCTGCGGGGAAGCAAATGGCGTGAGGGACGACTCGCACGTCGTGCAGGGCAGCCTGCGGAAGCACGGCGCCTCTTGCCGGTGCAGGCCAGTGGGAGTAGCTTCATCGATTTGTAAAGCGTGCTCTTGTCTGGTCTTGGCCAGGACAGACAGGGGGGTTGGCGATGAGGCGTTGTCGTGCGTGGCGTGGCGCCGGGATGCTGGTCCTGCTGGTTCCCGCGGTAACGACGCTGCTCTTAGCGGGGGCCGGAGCGGCGTCGGCGACGACGCTGAACGTCTGCCCGAGCGGCTGTCCGTACACCCAGATCGCGCCCGCGGTCGCTGCCGCTAAGAGCGGCGACACGATAAGGGTCGGGCCTGGCACTTACCGTGGCGGTATCACGATTGATGTCAGCGTGCAGCTTGCCGGGGCGGGACCGGGGTCTACGATCATCCGCGGCGGCGGGCATGTGCTGACGATCGGCGCCTTTGGCGCATCGAGCGAGCCGGTCGTGTCGATCTCCGGTGTCACGATCACCGGCGGCGTGGCCCGCTCCAGCCCGGAATCAAAGCCGTTCGTCGGTCGGAATGGCGTGATCGCCGCGGGCGGTGGCGTCGAGATCCCGCCGAAGGCCATACCCACGAGCAGTACCGCTACCGGCGGCGCGACGGTGACGATCTCGGACAGCGTGATCACCGGTAACCGCGCCGACCCGGTGAGGGCTGTTCCTTCGGGTATCACGTGTCCGGGCGGATTCCCTGCCGGTCAGTGCCCGTTCGCGCAGGCGGCAGGCGGCGGCATCGACAGCTGGGGGTACCTGAGACTGGTGCACACGGCTGTCATCGGCAACAGCGTCGGCCCGGCGGCGGGCCTGCCCGCGGTGCCGAGCGATTCGGATGGGGCAGGGATCTACAGCGCGCAGGGCAGCGTGACGATGACCAAGACGCTCGTGGCGGGCAATCATGCCACCGCGGCCATTCCGAATGGCCGCTTCGCCGAAGGCGCCGGGGCCTTTGTTGGCTTTCCCTTCTTCGCAGTGAGCGATTCGCTCACTGTCAGGGGCAGCATTGTTACCCGCAACAGCGTGAGCCTCACCAGCAACCTGCCCAAGTTCGCCGCCGGGAAGCTCATCGGCCTGGGCGCGAACTCCGGCGGCATCCATGTCGGGGACGACGTCCCAACCACGGTCGACAAGACCGCGATCACGGGTAACTCGGTGACGAGTAAGGATCCCCGCGGCGAGGCGGGCGGAATCGACGTGGCCATGAACGTGGGCGACAGCCCGCTCACCATGCGCAATAGCATCATCTCCGGCAACAAGCTGTTCAGCAAAGTGGCGACCACGGCCGACACCGGGGCCGCTGGCAACGCGCTTGAACTCGACGGCGGCGGATTCATCAGCAATACGCTCATCACCGGTAACACCACGACGATCGTGAGCCCGGGCGGCGTCGCAGGCAACGCCGGTGCCGGACTGGTGATGCTCAACTTCAACAACGACGCCCGGCTGGTCACTGTCCGCGGCGGCGTTATCAGCGGTAACACCGCCATAGCCAAAACCTCAACAGGGTCAGCGACCAGCCAGGGCTCGGGAATCTTTAACGACAGCCTCCTTGACCTGTACGGAGTCGCAGTCATCGGCAATACGGGCCAGGCGATTGGGCCTACGGGTGTGGCGCAGGGCGCAGGGATATGGAACGGCACCGATATTTCCGGCCCGCCGGTTCAGCTCACGCTGGATCACACGGTAGTGATCCGCAACTCGCTCACCGGCAGCCCTGGCATCACGGTGCAAGGCGGCGGGCTGTTCACAGAGCTTCCGGTCACGCTGCGCCACTCCCGGATCGCGCTGAACCGGCCCGACCAGTGCTTCGGCTGCACAAGCCCGGCCTCGTCACCGGGAAGCATCGCCTCGTCACCAGCAAATCCCGCGATCACCAGACAGCACGCCCGAACCCGTGAGGCACGCCCCGGCCCAGGCTGATCGCCGAGATTCGCAACAGCGCCTCATCCATCATGTGCAGAATGATGCCCTGGATCGGCAAGTGCCGTTGCAGTAATAGACCTCTCCGCGCTTTCACGCCGACCTGGTCGCGGTGGCGGGTCAGCGAGAAGACCGTCGCGAAGTCCATTGCCCGCCAGCACCTGGCGGCACGGGTGAAGAAACGCCGTAGGGGCTGACCCGTCCCGATAAGCCCAAGCGCCCGTTCCGGACCTGGTGAAACGTGATTTCACCGCGCCCGCGTCGGACGTGAAATGGCGTAGGGACATCACCGAGATCCACGCCGATGAGGGAAGCTCTATATGGCTACCGCGATGATG